>NZ_JSYG01000004.1 GCF_000784735.1 Dickeya undicola | reverse complement strand
GCGCTGGAGCCGCCGCGACGCCCGCCGCTTCGGCTCTGCCCTTGCCCCTGATGGTCGGTTTGCTGTGTGGTGGCTCCGTTGGCAGGTTCTGATTGTGATGGATGGAGATAACGCCAGGCGAAAAAAATGGCGGCAATAACAACAGCCAGTATCAGAAAACGAAATAAGCGTGTGGCGTTCATAGCTATGGAAGGAACCTCCAATCAGCACAGGCCAAGATAAGCCCATGAAACACTGAATATTATGATACTAGTTTAAACAGCGAACGGAGGACAAAAATGGAGGAAATATGGAAGATATGTCAGGGTTTGTAGAAAAGACTCCCCGGCGTGGTGAGCGCCGGGGAGATAACAGCAATATGTCAGCGTAATGTCATTAGCAAGACGCGTGGATTACAGCACCAGACCAGCAATAGCGGCAGACAGCAGGCTGACCAGCGTAGAACCATACACCAGTTTCAGACCGAAGCGGGAAACCGTGTTGCCCTGAGCTTCGTTCAGCCCTTTGATCGCCCCAGCAACGATGCCAATCGATGAGAAGTTGGCAAAAGAAACCAGGAAGACTGACAGAATGCCCACGCTGCGCGGCGACAGTTGACCCGCCACTTTTTGCAGTTCCATCATGGCAACGAATTCGTTGGATACCAATTTGGTCGCCATAATACTGCCGACCTGCAACGCTTCAGCTTTCGGAATGCCCATCACCCAGGCGAGCGGATAGAACACGTAACCCAGGATTTCCTGGAAGCTCAGGCCGAATACTGCGCTGAACAGGGCATTAATAGCGGCTATCAGGGCAATAAAGCCGATCAGCATGGCCGCAACGATCACCGCAACCTTGAAGCCAGCCAGAATGTACTCACCCAGCATTTCAAAGAAGCTCTGACCTTCGTGCAGGTTGTTCAGATGCAGTTCTTTCTCTTCGTTGGTGTCGTAGGGGTTGATGAGCGACAGCACGATAAAGGTACTGAACATGTTAAGCACCAGCGCCGCTACAACGTATTTGGCGTCCAGCATTGACATATAGGCACCGACGATCGACATGGACACGGTAGACATGGCGGTAGCAGCCATGGTGTACATCCGCTTCTCGGACATCTGGCCCAGAATGTCTTTATAAGCGATAAAGTTTTCAGACTGGCCCAGAATCAGCGAGCTGACGGCGTTGAAAGACTCCAGTTTGCCCATGCCGTTGACTTTGGACAGGATGGTCCCGATCAGACGGATGATGAACGGCAGGACCTTGATGTGCTGCAAAATACCGATCAGTGCGGAAATAAACACGATCGGGCACAGGACTTTCAGGAAGAATACGAAGCTGTTGTTGCCGATATTACCGAAGACGAAGGTGGTGCCTTCGCCAGCGAAACCGAGCAGCTTGTCAAACAGACTTGCAAAGCCTTTAACGAAACCCAAACCTGCGCTGGAATAAAGGAAGAAATAGGCGAGCAGAATTTCAATGACTAAAAGTTGAACAATATACCTAACGCGAATGCTCTTGCGATCGCGGCACACCAGTAGTGACAGGCCGGCGACAACAAGCAGCGCCAGAATAAATTGCAGAATGTTGGACATGTTTGCTCCAAATTATGATAGGGGCCGATTTTTGGTCGTCATTTTATGTAACGTTTGCGCTTAAAATGAGACGTAAGGCGCAAAAGCGAGATTATATCGCGGAAAATAACCTAAACTAAAGCGTGGGTCTCATAGCATTCACTTCTGTCTGGGTGATGTCAGGGTAATTTCATCATGTCTGACCAGAAAATGCTGTGATGAAGATTCCCCGTCGGCAACCTCGCCGGGCTGGGAAACAACACAAGGAGATGACAATGCCTGCGTCTGACGCATTACGAGAACTGGGACATTCAGGAATTCGGGTGCCGTTGCTGACTTTTGGCGGCAACGTGTTTGGCTGGACTATTGACGAGTCAGCCTCGTTTCGGGTGCTGGATGCCTTGCTTGAGCAAGGACTGTACTTCATTGATACCGCAGATGTGTATTCGACCTGGGCTCCAGGCAATCAGGGCGGTGAATCGGAAACGATAATTGGCAATTGGCTGAAACAGCGTGGAAACCGTGATCGGGTCATTATCGCCACCAAAGTGGGCAAGGATATGGGGGGTGATCGGCATGGGTTATCGGCTGCCTACATCCGCCGGGCAGTGGAGGATTCATTGCGTCGTTTGCAGACCGACTACATCGACCTGTATCAATCCCATGATGATGATAAAAGCACTCCGCTGGAAGAAACACTGTCGGCGTTCGATGCGCTGATCCGTGAAGGCAAGGTCCGCGCCATCGGTGCATCCAATTATGAAGGCGAACGTCTGGCGCAGGCGTTGCAGGTCAGCAAGGATAACCACCTGGCACGTTATGAAACCCTGCAACCGGAATACAATTTGTACGATCGCCAGCACTATGAAACCACGTTAGAGCCGGTGGTGAAGGCCAACGGGCTGGGCGTGATTGGGTATTATTCGCTAGCGAGCGGCTTTTTGTCTGGCAAGTACCGCTCAGCTGCCGATGCTGCAAAAAGCGCGCGTGGTCAGGGCGTGGTGGAACGTTATCTCAATCCGCGCGGTCTGGCGATTCTTGAGGCTCTTGATCAGGTGGCCGAGGCGCACCGTACCACGCCGGGCCAGGTGGCGCTGGCGTGGCTGATTGCCCGGCCTGGTGTGACATCGCCGATAGTCAGTGCCACCTCGGTCGAACAGGTGGCGGAACTGGCCAGCGCCACCCGGCTGACGTTAACGCCTCAGGACATTGCTCTGCTGAATACGGCAAGTGCTTGATCGGTCGTCATCGGTCGCGATAGTGGTTAACTATCAAACCGCTATCGCTGATAGCCCGCTGGATAACGATATATCCTGTCCGCCATGCCAGCGGGGTGAGTGATAGCCCAGTTTCCAGATGCGTGGCTGCTCACCCCAGTCACTTCTCTCGCCGGTTCCTGGTGATTTGCTGCGTCGTCATATTAGGTGGGGCAGTCCACAGGGCTCGTTGAGCGAAATCTACGCTACGGATAGAAAAGGTTCTTGATCGGACGTTTTACTGGAAGAAATAAAAAAACAGCCTCTGCGAAACAGAAGCTGTTTTTAATGGAAGTAGCCGTAATCTTATGAGATTACTTCACCTCTTATAAACGTCGTCTCAGCGGCGATTAAGCCTGAGGCTGAGTTACTACGTCTTTGATGCCTTTCACTTCGATCTCTACGCGACGATCCGGTGCCAGGCAATCGATCAGTGCAGCACGAGCTTTCACGCTGGTGCAGGTAGAACCGCTAACCGGGTTAGCTTTGCCCATACCACGAGCAGAGATCTTGTTAGCCGGGATACCTTTGTGAACCAGGTAATCAACAACAGTCTGTGCACGTTTGGTGGACAGAGTCTGGTTGTACTGGTCGGAACCCAGACGGTCGGTGAAGCCCAGAACCACTACGGAGCCATCTTTCGGATCCAGAGTGCTCAGCTGAGAGTACAGCTGGTCCAGAGAACGCTGACCTTCCGGTTTCAGGGTTGCTTTGTTGAAGTTGAACAGTACGTCAGACTTCAGAGTGAAACGTTTGGTCTGAACAACCGGAGCCGGAGCCGGAGTCGGGGCCGGAGCAGCAACCGGAGCCGGAGCCGGAGCAGCAGTTTCCTGACCGAAACGGTAAGAAACACCTACGCTCAGCAGGCCATTGTCCGGACGACCACCAACGGTGGAGGCATCACCAATGTTGCTAACCCACTGGTAGTCCAGACGAGTTGCCCAGTTTTTGGTGATAGCGTACTCAACACCTACAGCAGCCAGCGGAGAAACGCCGGTGTCGTGGTCGTTCAGGCCAGAATTGTCATGGCTATCTGCGCGCCATACAAAACCACCCAGACGGGTATAAACGTCCAGATCGTCAACGATCGGATAGCTCAGTTTTGCTGCCAGCTGAATGCCTTGAGCTTTGAAGCTGCCCTGGTTGCCGCCGTTATACTTCATACGGCCCAGCCAGTCGTAGCCCATTTCAAAACCCAGGTACGGGTTAGCTTGATAACCACCGAATGCACCAGCACCCAGTTGGCTCTGCGCTGCGTTGGTCACATCGTAACCATTGCCAGTCAGGGCGGTATCGTGGTACTGGGACCAACCCAGTTTACCACCTGCATACCAGGTGTTATCGTTCGGTGCGGCTTGTGCTACGGTAGCAAAGCCAGCCAGTGCCACTGCAATCGCGATAGCTGTTTTTTTCATTTTACGCCTCATTATCATCCAAATCGGCCATTAACTCTGAACGTTAATTTGCCTTTGGTTAAAATCCTTTCTCGGAGATATTGCCCTTGGTCTAATTACGTGCTGCCAGTGAACTGACGTTATGAAAGGGCAACTCCAGCGAGCTAAAGTCTACAACGTGGTGAGAAAGTTACAAGTATGATGTGACAGGCGTCATAAGAAAAACAGCTGTTCGTACATAATTACTAACAAATAATGGACGATTTTGTCAGATTAACCTGATCTCTCTTGATATTAACACTTTGCAATAACACCTCAGACACCCGTATTCCGGGGATTATAGGTAGCCTGCGACATCCCTGTAAGAAAACTCCTAATATTCATTCAGTGATACAATCTGGAATGAATTTTTAGTGTAGAAAATGGTCCTGTGATTGTTTTTTCCTCTGGACGCATAATAAATCCATAGGTATTTCCATGCTGTGCCGCTATTTGTAACCGCATTTTTTGTTCATTATTCAACTCATTTGGCAGCCAGCACAATACGGCACTGTAATTACCCGTCAGCAATGCTTTCTCCATTGCATCAACGGTTGATACCGGGTTGATGCGATGCAATTCAATCATTTTTTCCAGCGGCAGTCCTGCCTGTTGTAGCCATAAACGGCTGAGTTTCTGCTGTGGAGACAGCCAAAGTAACCAGCGCGACTGCGCCCCCAACTGCTGTAATAGAGGAAGCAACAGCGGCGTCAACATGGGGTGATCACCACCATAAACAATTTCGCTGATGAACCCGCTGGAGGCGGTTTTCTGCATCGCGTTATGGCTCAGGTGCGACGAGTGGCAGACAGGGCGAGAACGGATGGTTTGAGTGCGCATGATTTCTTTACCTCACAGCATTACTGTATGGGTGTACAGTATCTTTTGTGTGAACAAAGATCAACCGGAATTTCTGAAAGCGCTTCGCATAATCATTATGTCGTTGGCTGCATAACATTTTTTGTATTTGAAGACGCCGTTTTGCTGTGTTTAATTAATTGTTCCAGTTATGGATGTCTCTGGTGAACAGGAAAAAACGTTCAATACAAGGAAGAAGTAATGAAAGGACTATGTGATAAAAGGATTTTGCAGGCAAAAGCGGTGTTTGCTCCACTGGGAAATATCTTATCCCGATCTCAGTTCGGCGGTTACAGCATTGCAGCGGACGGCGTAATTTTTGCGCTTGTTTCCAGCGGAGAACTCTATTTGCGTGCGGCGCAGGATAACGAGGACTTTTTCCTTGATCGACTGACGCCCAAACTGATTTATACCAAACGTGGGCTGCCGGTATCACTTAATTATTATTTGGTGGGCGAGGTGCTCTGGCGGGATGAACCGAGATTGCTGGAGCTGGCATCGCAATCGCTTCAGGGAGCCCGACAGGATAAAGCCACCAAAAAACGGTGCATCAGATTGAAAGACCTGCCAAATATCAATCATGATCTAGAGCGGCTGCTCTGGAAAGTGGGGATTAGAAATATCGATGAGTTGCACCGGCTCGGGGCAAAAATCAGCTACCTTAAACTGCGGTCGGTCAGCCAGAATTTGAGCGTGAATGTTTTGCTGGCGCTGGCCGGTGCCATTTGCGGTGTTCATCAGGCTGCGCTACCTCAAGGTATGCGCAGCGAGTTGATTGAATGGTTCGAGAGTACGCGCCCGCGTGATTTCAGGCCTCCCCGGCTTAATTAGTGCACGGGCTCTTGCGGCCGATTCTCTTCGGCGATCATCTGGTTTTTTAGCAGTGTCAGTTCCGGCAGTAGGCCAATGATGAGGTTAACCTGTTGCAATACCAACTGTTCTTTACTGTCCTGCTCTGGTGACTGGGCATGGATGCGGCTTTTCAGCATTTCCAGTTCCTTGTCCAGTGCGGCCTGGTCGCCGTTGCCCTGATGCAGGGCGTCATCAACATAGCAAACGGCATCATTTAATAACTGTAGGGTGTCGGTTGACTGGATGTGCTCGCGGTGCGCACCCAGCGTGGAGATATACCCCAAGAGGGTGTGATTGAGGCACATCAATCTGAAAGCATTCTCCAGCGTGTTCGGCCGGGCATGTGGTTCGGCGGACATATTGGACACCACCGAAGCCAATTCAGCATCGCTGTTATGGGCGTCGCGGCGGGCAATCCGGTAAGGAAGCCCGTTGTCTTTGCCCTGATGATACTGAACCATGATAGCGTCAAGGTAACGGCAATTATTGTTCATGGCCTTGTTGATCACCGCAGGCAGACCGCGAAATTTCCAGTCCGGCCAGATAAAGCTAACCGCTGCCCAGGCAATGCCACAGCCCAGCAACGTATCGACCACTCGGGGAATGGCAACTTCCAGTCCTTCGCCCAGCAGATTAAAACACATCAATACCAGCAAGGTGATAAACAGCGTGGCCTGCGCATACTGCACGGTGCGGAACGCGAAGAACAGTACGCCGCTGATGACAATCAGCGCCAGTTGCCCTTCCAACGACGGAACAATATACAACAGTGGCACACCGATCAGCACGCCGCCGAGTGTCCCGACAATACGCAGCGCCAGACGCCGTCGCGTGGCGTTGTAGTTCGGCTGGCAGACAAACAGGCTGGTCAGCAGGATCCAGTAGCCGTGGTGCAAACCGGTCAATTGAATAATGGCGTACCCGATGCACAGAACCAGTGACATGCGTACTGCGTGACGGAACAGCGCCGACTGTGGCGTAAGATGACGGTTGAGACGTAACCGGATATCGCTCCAGCCAGCGATTTTATCGTCAGATAGCCGATTTTCTGCCGGAAGATGGTGATTATGGCGTTCGAGCGTCTGTTCGGACTGAATATTGATTAGTTGGGCGTCAATTGCTCGTAAGTTATTGAGAAGATGACGTAATGCCTTGATGGATAAGGTTTCCACGCCCTGAGAAGCCAGCCTGTCGATAGCGGCGTCCAGATGTGAGAAGGCGCGTTCGATACGGTAATCATGCCGGTATTTTTGCTGTAGCAAAATGGACTGTGACACTTGCAGGCAGGCGCGAGACAACATGAACAGCAAGCGCTGGAATCGAAACGGCACATCGCTGTAGCGCAGCGTGTGGCGCAGTTGCTCATACTGGATATGCGCCGAGCTGGCTCGCTCGTGGATATCTTGCGCGACAAAATAATAGTGCAGTGTGCGTCGGGTGCCGCGCTGACCACGATCACCGCGCAGCCGTGTCAGCAAGGAGGCTTTGGTCTGATTGAGCGTATCAACTAACTGACCGTTGGCCATCGCTACGTCGATCAACGGCTGATCGGTGTCGTCGATATCGGGGTCGAATAGGTTGGACTTGGTTTCCAGATAGTGAGCCAGTTGCTGGTAGCAGCGGGCCAGGTTGTCCTGTAGCGGTCGAATAGGGAACAGCAGGTGGCCGAGCAATGTCAGCAGGTTATACCACAACGCGCCCAGCAGCAGCAGAAACGGTTGCTGATACCAGTCGCTGTAAAGCGAAATGCCCAGCATGGTATAGATGGCGATCAGCAACGCGCCGAAAGCGATGGTGGCGTAGCGTTGCCCCAGCGAGCCCAGCAGAATAAAGCTCCAGGTCGAGATCGCCAGGCCGACGATAAATAACCAGGGGTACGGGTAGAGCAGTTCGATCGACACCGAGGCGACCAGAAAGCAGGCCAGCGTAATCAGCAGATTAAACAGACGGCCGGACAACCGATCATCGAGATCGGTCAGGGCGGCGGCTACTACACCCAGCGTCAGGGGGATGGTGCTGGTGGGCACACCCAGCCACCAGGGTAAGATCGCCACACCGCTGAGAGCGATCAGGATCCGCAGGTTATACAGCCAACTGCTGTTGTAGATGACTCGACGCAGGCTGGTCGAAACGCTCAGTTGCACGATGATGGTCCGTTTCGGTTACTGATAACGCCGACGGGCGTTGGCTTCTCTGGCGGCTTGCGCTTCTTCTACCGACACTACGCGACGCCCCACTGGACAGAGGGCGATGACGGCAATCTTGAAATTGGCGATCCCAACTGGAATGCCGATGATAGTCAGGCACTGGGCGATGCCGCTGACAATATGCGACAGGCACAGCCACCAGCCGAAAACGATCAACCAGAATATATTCAGCAGAGTGCCGCCAGCGTTGAGCAGCGAACTTTTTTGCTCCGGCCGTAGCTCGTCGACATGGATGGCTTCATTGCCGTATGGCAGCAAAGAGAGCTTGGTTATTTCCCAGCATGAGCGTGTGAGCGGCAGGGTAAATACCAGCACAATACTGACGACGGTAGCCAGCAGCCAGGCGAGTGTTGTGAAAAAACCGCCCAGCACGAAATTCAAGATATTCAGTACAGCTCGCATGATATGACTACCCTCGGTCAAACCCTATGATGGGAAAAGAATTATCACATTATTAGCCGGGTTATTCTAACGTGTTTTTCTGGCTAGAGCGCGACGTCAGATAGCGGTTACACTACAACTTTGAACATTTCTTCTGAAAATGGCGCAGGGCTCATGGAACTGAAATCGACCGCGTTGGGTAAACATCTGGCGCAGCATCCCTACAACCGTGTGCAATTGCTGAATGCTGGTGTCAATGTCAGCGGTGAGCGGCATGAATATCTCATTCCATTTAATCAGTTGCTGGCGATTCGCTGCAAGAAAGGGTTGATCTGGGGCGAACTGGAATTCGAGTTGCCGGAAAACAAGGTGGTGCGCCTGCACGGTACTGAGTGGCAGGAGACACAGCTGTTTTTTCGGCATCTGTTCAAGTCCTGGCAGAGCTGGAGCCAGGAGATGAGCGACGTCTGCAAAGACGTATTACAGCAGCTGGTGGATGCGATTGCAGCACAAGAAACGGCGGATAGCTGGTTCAGTCGTCAGACGCTGACGCGCGTGCAGCAGGATATCCGGACGAGGTTCGCTGCACTGCCGTTGCCGCTGGTGCGGCTGGACGAGTTTGAACATTGCCGGGACAACTACCAGCGTTGTCTGCGCTGGCTAGAGCAGGGGGACGCTTTGCGCCAGTACGCTAACCAGCGCTGGACGGAGACGACCCTGACCGAGCAGAAAACGTTCTTCGATACCGTGGAAAGTTCGCCGTTGAACCTCAGCCAGTGCCAGGCGGTGGTGAATGGTGAAAACGCTGTGTTGGTGCTGGCCGGTGCTGGTAGCGGTAAAACGTCGGTACTGGTGGCGCGTGCTGCCTGGTTGCTGCATCGGGCTGAGGCGTCAGCACAGCAGATCCTGCTGCTGGCGTTTGGTCGGCAGGCGGCGGATGAAATGAACGGTCGTATCCGTGAGCGGTTGCATAATGACGAGGTGCAGGCCAAAACCTTTCATGCGTTAGCACTCCATATCATTCAGCAGTGTAGTCGTAAAGTTCCAGCGATCAGCCAGTTGGAAACCGACGGTGCGCATCGACGCGCCTTTCTGATCCAGCACTGGCAGCAGCAATGTGACGAAAAGAAAACCCAGGCGAAAGGATGGCGACAGTGGCTGACCGAAGAGCTGGAGTGGACGCTGCCAGAGGGGAATTTTTGGCAGGATGTGGCGATTGCGTCACGGTTGGCTGGTCGGCTGGAGCGGTGGCTGGGGCTGATGCGGATGCACGGTGGCACCCAGAACGACATGCTGGCGCTGGCTGACGACGAAACGCGCCCGTTGTTTCAGCAGCGGTTGCGGTTAATGGCACCACTGCTGAAGGCCTGGAAAAAAGCGCTGAAAGACGAAGGTGCCGTGGATTTCTCTGGCCTGATTCATCAGGCTATCGTCTGTCTGGATAAAGGCCGTTTTGTCAGTCCGTGGCGGCATATTCTGGTTGACGAGTTTCAGGATATCTCCCCCCAGCGCGCCCGCTTGTTGGAGGCACTACGACGGCAGGTGCCCGATAGCAGTCTGTTTGCGGTGGGGGATGACTGGCAGGCGATCTATCGCTTCAGTGGCGCTGAGTTGACGCTCACCACGGCATTTGAACAGCACTTTGGCGAAGGCGCACAGTGCGTGCTGGATACCACTTACCGTTTTAATCACCGCATTGGGGATATTGCCAGTCGCTTCATTCAACAAAATCCGGCTCAACTGAAAAAAGCACTCAACAGCTTGCGAGACGGCAATAAAAAATCGGTGGTGTTGTTGCCGCAGGAACAGCTCGACGCCTTGCTGGACAAGATGAGCGGGTATGTGACAGCAGAAGCGCGCATTCTGGTGCTGGCGCGTTACCACCATTTGCGGCCTGATGTGCTGGAAAAGGCGCGGACTCGCTGGCCGCACTTGCATCTTGATTTCATGACCATTCATGCCAGCAAGGGGCAGCAGGCAGATTATGTCATTGTGCTGGGGCTGCATGAAGGGCGTGACGGTTTCCCCGCACCACCGCGTGAATCTGTGCTGGAAGCGGTGTTGTTGCCGCGGCCGGAACCTTTTCCTGATGCGGAAGAGCGCCGATTGTTATACGTGGCGTTGACCCGAGCGAAGCATCAGGTGTGGCTGCTATACGATCGTGATGAACCCTCGGTGTTTGTGGATGACTTGCATCAGTTGGGTGTACCGATACAACGCAAACCGGGCTGACGGTTTCTCTTCGGGTGGGAAAGACTGGCCGGGTGACCGGCCAGGTCTGACGTAAAAACGGTGGTTACTTCAGGCGACCCTGAAGATAGCGCTGATAATCTGGAATCGTGACGGAAACCGGCTGGCGGAACAGGGTAGAGTTGATCAGGAAGTCAGCGGTGGAGCGGTTGGTGGCGACAGGAATATTCCACACGGTTGCCAGGCGCAACAACGCTTTGACATCGGGGTCATGCGGCACAGCGTTCAGCGGATCCCAGAAAAAAATCAACATGTCGATTTTCTCCTCGGAGATCAGGGCACCCACCTGCTGATCACCCCCCATCGGCCCACTTAACATACTTCTGACCGGCAGGCCGGTGTGCAGTTGAATCAGGTTGCCGGTGGTGCCGGTAGCATATAAATGGTGCTCTGCCAGTTGGGTTTTGTTCGCGCTAACCCATGCCAGCAATGATTCTTTACAGTGATCGTGCGCAACCAGTGCGATGTGCTTATGCACCTCGATTGTGCGGGTGGTGTACTCCATGGCGACATCCTTCGAACAGTATAGTTTTTACAGATTACGGAAACACGGTTTCAGTGAAAAGCGGCAGACTGAAAAAATGCGAGCATCTTTCCAAAAACAGCGCTTTTTGTCTGTAAAATCAGCATACTTATTGGGCTTCTCTTTCTTTCGCCCACTCCAGAAATCGCTGGCGCGTTCCTTTGTCGGCTTGCTGAAACCAATACTGCATGATGCCGAGCGGATCCAGCGGATTGGCTGGCGCGTTGGTCATGGCAGGAGCCTTGGCAGGGGATTGTTGTACAAAGGTGATAACTGCGGCTGATTGACCTGAACGGTTGTAGTCAGCCATGCGTTTTTCGATTTCACTGGACAATTCCACCTCACCAACGCGCAACACATCGGTACGGATCGGGATAGGCTGATTTTTACTGTTCACCAGTTGGTAATCGGGTGACTGGCTGAAATCCCGCTGCGCATTCGGATTTTCCAGGTCTGGAAGGCGGATGGACACTTCGTTGAGGCTTTGTGTGTCGAAGACGGCAATCAGACCGGGCGAGCGATAAGTCTGTTTTGATCCAACTGATGGCCCAACCGTTCGCAGCGCCTGGAATACGATTTGATGTGAACCCTTTTCCAGTTCCAGACTGTCTGCGCCGTTAAGCAGCGAACCGGAGACTTTTTTCCCATCGATCATCATCAACTCAATATCAGGCCTGAGTTTCAACGTCGTCGCCATCGCCAGAGAACTGAGCGTAAGCAACCACAGTGTGGCGGCGATAGCGGGAAGTGTTTTCATACATGCCTCATTACGGTTCGGATCGCCATATTGTTCAGTAATGCACAGAATGTGTCAAAATTTTAAAAATGAAATATTTGGTTATTAATGCGTGGCGATGAGTCTGATACGTGTAGTGAACCCGCTTATGGATTTTGCTGGTGCGGCGTATCGGCACGGGTATTCTGCGTTACACTGATAACAGACAGCACTCTGGCTTTCGGCATCATGTCTGAGAACGGGGGTTGTCGGTTTAACGGTCACGGAGGCAACCATGCAAGACAGCGATATTAAAGCGGTATTGAATCAGGTGAAAACCATTGCACTGGTCGGGGCCAGCGAAAACCCTTCGCGCCCCAGTTATGGGGTGATGGCTTATCTCCTCGGACAAGGATATCGGGTGATTCCGGTTAGCCCACGTTTGGCAGGGCAAACCCTACTGGGGCAAACCGCTTATGCATCACTGAACGATATTCAGGAACCGGTTGATATGGTTGATGTCTTTCGCCAGCCAGATGCTGCATTTGAAGTCGCGCAAGCCGCAATTGCTATCGGTGCGCGGGTATTGTGGCTGCAAATTGGTGTTATCAATGAAGCCGCAGCAGTGCTGGCGCATGACGCGGGACTGACGGTAGTGATGGATCGTTGTCCGAAAATTGAAATTCCTCGCCTGGGGTTGGAAAAATAAGCGGTACTCCTCGCTTCCCGGTGGGGAATAACACTGGCGGCAATAAACATGTGCCGCAATCATGACATATCAGTGCAACAGGCGCGGGGCGCGGCGTCGGATCGTGGCAGCCAATTCATCCAGCGATGGATGCTCGGAAGGGTTGGGATCTTCATTGACCAGTTGCTCTTCTGCCAGATAGGTATGAATTGGTCGACCCTCTTCATCTTCCATCACCACGTGATACCAGGGGGCTGTTCGTAAGGTGTCATTGACCGCAAGCTCTTCCCACTTTGGTTGCTCAAGGGAGTATTCAGGATCAATATCAATGACGACACCGGGGTATCCCAATAGCTTATGACGAATCTGCTGTCCGATGGTGAATTTACAGTTAATCATATGACCTCCCGAGAAACGTGTTACGTACCCTAAATGGGGGGGCTGTGTGTGGTTTTCAAGTCGTCAGGTGGGTGACGATCTTCATCAGGAAGGCTTAGCCAGTCAGTTTCTTTACTGTATTAATAATAGGCTGAATGGTGGTAAAAATGCGTTAACTCTGATGTGTTTTTACACTGTATTCGCTGGCGACTGAGGGGGGCGATGATGTCGACGGTATCCGTGATTGTCTGGGTTTACGGCATGGTGCAAGGGGTGGGATTTCGTTATCACACCCAACTGCAGGCTCGTCAGTTGGGTGTACGTGGCTACGTCAGAAATTGCGATGACGGCAGCGTGGAAGTCGTCGCCAGCGGCGAGGCGTATGCCGTAGAGCAACTGGTGGCTTGGTTGAAGCAAGGAGGGCCGCGTCATGCACGGGTGGATAAGGTGCTGATGGAGCCGCACTCCGCCACCGATGAACGCGATTTTACCATTCGCTATTGACCCACACCTGAATATTCAGATGCATTTCACCGGTTTCGGCAGCCCGGCAATTTTGGTCGCCTGTTTGGCCGGACCTTTGGGAAACAGACGGTAGAGATAGCGACTGTTGCCTTTCTCCTCACCGTATTTCTGAGCCATGGCTTTAACCAGCATACGGATGGCGGGTGAAGTATTGAATTCGATGTAAAACGCTCTGACAAAACGCACGACTTCCCAGTGTGCATCGGTGAGCGTGATGCCTTCCTGTTCCGCCAGCACAGGGGCCATACTTTCCTGCCAGTCGCTGCTGTCTTTCAGATATCCCTGGGCATCGGTATCGATAACCCGGTCTTCAAACACTAACATATTGCCTCGGTATCACGTGAAAACGGGCGTAGTCTAGCAAACTTTGCCGTGCACACAGAAGAGAGCGCAAGACGCTGGTTTGAAACGTAGTGCTGTTTGAATGCGCGGCAACAAATGACAAGGCACCCGAAGGTGCCTTGTCTGACTGGTGTTGGATTGGCGTTGATACCCGATTAGTCGCGAGACATCCCCAACAGGCTCAGCAGGCTGACAAACAGGTTGTAGATGGAAACATACAGGCTGACGGTCGCACGAATGTAGTTGGTTTCGCCACCGTGAACGATGTTGCTGGTTTCCCACAGAATCGCTCCGGCACAGAACAGGATGAACATCGCGCTAATGGCAAGATGCAATCCTGGCAGATTCAGGAACAGGTTGGCAATCGTCGCTACCAGCAGCACCACAAAGCCAGCCATCAGCATACCGGACAGGAAAGACATGTCCTTGCGGGTGGTCAGTACATAGGCGGAGCAGCAGAAGAACACCAATGCCGTGCCGCCCAGCGCTAGCATGATAATGTCACTGGCACCGGCCGCGATCAGCGTGCTCAGCAATGGACCGAGGGTATAACCCATAAAGCCGGTCAATGCGAACGCAGCCAGAATACCCGCTGGACGATCTGCCAGACGGTATGTCAGGAACATCAGGCCGTAAAAGCCGACCAGCGTCAGGATCAGACCTGGGGACGGCAGGCCCAACACTGTGCTGAGGGTGGCGGTGACAGCAGAGAAACCCAGCGTCAGCGACAGCAGGAAATAGGTATTACGAAGTACCTTGTGGGTACTGAGCAGCGATTGCTCGCGAGTGGTAGAGGTAATAATGCGGTCCATAATAACGACTCTCTCTGTTAAGGGGGCCATTGTTGTCTTCAATGAGACTAAGTAGTTGCATTGTGTTATTAAAGCCGTTTTACCCTTCTTTACGCTGTTGACAATAAAAGCACGCCATTGACGATCAAAATTTGAGCCTGATGGCGATTTTGTACGCTTTCGATCGATTGCTGCCTGTTTTTCAGGCGATTGAGCGATGTGCTGCTTTACAATATCCGACACACTGTTTATAGTTCGCGTCGTTGCGGAGGAGTGGCCGAGTGGTTGAAGGCACCGGTCTTGAAAACCGGCGACGCGAAAGCGTTCTAGAGTTCGAATCTCTACTCCTCCGCCAAAATTCTTAACGGGTCAGCATTATGCTGGCCCGTTTTCGTTTATGCCGATATCTCAGTCTTCGACTCTGCTTCCCATTTTCACTCATGTCGTTATGCCAGCCTGCCCGGTGACGCAGTATGATAGTGCTTTGCGCTATGGGTTCTGGAGAAAAACGTGCGGGTGTTAATCGTTGTTGATATGCAGAACGGGGTGTTTGCTACGCCGCGTTATCAGCAGGACGTCGTGGTTGAGCGCATCAATCGGTTGATTGATGTGGCAGATCAGACCATTTTTATTCAGCACGCGGACGCTGACATGCCGCCCGGCAGCGAAGCCTGGCAATTATTGCCCTCGCTGCACCGCCCTGCGAACGCGATATCGGTTACCAAAACCGCCTGTGACGCATTTTATCGCACCGAACTGGCAGACACGTTGAACCGTCTTGATGTTCGGCATTTCACCGTATGTGGCTGTGCTACCGATTATTGTGTCGACGCTACCATCAAAAATGCCGCCAGCCGTGGCTATGCCCAGACGGTAGTCGGCGATGCTCATACCACGGCGGACCGTCGGGTGGTTAGCGCAGTGCAATTGATTGCCCAGCATAATGACGTCTGGCGCGATTTCATCATTCCCGGCAATTCACTGCGGGTGGAGGACACCGACGCTATCCTGCGCGAGTGGCTATCTGCGGCCTGATACTTATGCTTAATTAAGCTGAACGAAGCAGATCGTTTTCAAGCCAGCGCAGAATTACCTCGACGACATAGCGCTGTTCGTCATCACTCAGCGGGCGGTGCTGTTCAATGCGATGCCATTTCTCCAGGCAGCCTCGGCAGCAGGTTGCGGTGGCGTGCTGGGCGATAAACACCGGATGGCCGCGCATTGGGGTTTGTTTGCCGTCATTAACGGGTTCCGCCGGTGCCAGCCGTTGGGCAATAAAGTCGGTGGCGTGAGACGCAATCAGCGCTTTGCCCTTGGTGAAGCAATAGTCGCGCTCTTTGGTGCCCAGATGAAAACGCTGGCGGAAACGGGAGCGTGACAGCCGGGAAAACAGCGCATCAAGTGTTGTCATGCCCGAAATCTGTAGAGAATGGTTTGAGTGGGCCAAGACTACTCCTGACGCCAAGTGAGGGCAAGGCTCATAGGATAACCGGTTGTATTGTAATGGTAATGTTAAGACGTAAATCCGGCGTCGTTTCACAAATACCTCAAAAACGACATCGTGTGGCCGCAAACGGGACTACGCTTTCAGTAGAAGGCGGCTAACTCAAGGGGGCATGATGTGATGTACAAAACCATTTTAGTACCCGTGGATATTGACGAAGAAGCGTTGACCCAAAAGGCATTGTCACATGCCGTGGCGCTGGCCAGGCTTTCCGGCGCTACCGTCCACCTGTTTCATGCGCTGCCTGACGCTTCGGCGTTTATGTCGGCGTACTCGTTTGGTATCAAGGAGTTTGAGAATGAGGCGGTGATCAAAGCGGATGAGAAGCTGCATACCTTAATGAAAACCATTGATTTACCGGCGGATAAGCTCTCTCACAGTATCAGTTTTGGCATTCCGCGCGATGAAGTGCTGGAGCTGGCTCAGGAAATTGAGGCTGATTTGATCGTGATTGGTTCGCGCCGTCCCAATGTGAAGACCTACTTGCTGGGGTCGAACGCTGCGGCGATTGTCCGCCATGCTCAGACATCGGTGCTGGTGGTGAGGTAAACCGACTGGCGAGGCCCGGCGTCATGCTGATATTGGCGGCCTCGTCTTTCAACGTAACTGGCTGTCTTTGCTGCCGCGTCGGTTATAACCGCTGTTGACGGCCTGCTTCTTATCCCGCTTTTCCTGACACTGCACGCAAAAGCAAACCCCCGGTAATGCCAGACGGCGCGCCTGCGGAATAACTTCGCCGCATTCCTCGCAATACTCTGCACTGTCGCCCTGATGCAGCAGGCTACGGGCGCGGGCAATGGCATCATCCACCGTCGCGTCGATTTGCTCCTGCACTGCACCGTCACCAGACCAACCACTGGCCATGACGCACCTCTTATTGTGAATATAAAATCAATTGTGAATATAAAACCGACTGTCAGTATAAAACCGAAAAACCCATGCAGCATGAAACCGCATTTTCATTTTGAGTATGGCATGAAATGGCGAGAGGAACGTGCGGGGGGTAAAAAGCACAACATCATCCCGCTACGGCACCGGGTGCAATAGCTTGCATCATTCGTCACGACATCAACGGCATCTATTAGATGCTATTCGCGTTGGGGGGTTGTCACACTCACAGAGGCGACAGGTTGTTCGACACGTTGTGGCTGTGTGTTCTGGTGATGGAGAAAAGCGCCGATGGCGGAATAGGCAAAACGACCAAACAGAATAATAAAACTAATCATCAGTACAGTACGGGCTATGCGCGTACCGGATCGTCGTCGCTGACGAAGGGCTATGCGCCGTTTATGGATAATGGTGGACATGACGTTGGGTTCTCCTGTTATCGCGGATATTCGCTGTATTTTATTTAGGCACAAGCCGGATGGATGGTCAATGTGAGTGGGGGGAAAAGCGTGGAGTGGGGTAGCCAGACGTGCGGTTGATGGTGATTATGTGAATTACGTCACGGAAAAAAGCAAGTGCACCGTAATAACAGGTCGGACAGCAAACCCGGAGGCGCTGCCGACCTGGAAACCATCAGACGGGCTCTTCTTCGATGTCCAATTTCCAGCCGCTAACGTCTTCCCAATATTGCTGTTCTCGTTCCAGATCAAGCTGAACCAGCATGTTCTGGTTGAAGAACCCGTTCGGAAAGATCAGCGTCCACGCCGTTTCGCTGGCGATAAGGCGCAACGTTTTCGGCGTGGTGGTCGCCTGACGCTGGTTATTCAGCAGCGTGGCGAGGCGCAACAGTTGCACCATCGGCAGATACTGCTTCTTTTTGAACAGGTTGAAGCGCGGCAACTCTTCCAGCTTGACGGCCTTGCGGTGCAGCCGCACCGTCAGAGCCAGCAACTGCTGCTGCTCTTGATTGAAGCCCGGCAAGTTGGTGTTTTGCAGAATATAGGCCGAATGGCGATGCATACCGCTATGATTGATGCTCAACCCTACCTCATGCAGCATGGCCGACCATTTCAGCAGCGCTTCCAGTTGTGGGTGCACCAGTGAGGGATTCTGCTGCGCCCATTGGGCGTAAAGCTGTTCCGCGGTTTCTCGCACACGCTTAGCCTGCTCCCGGTCGATATTGTAGTGGCTGGCCAGACTTTGCGCGGTACGGATACGGATATCCTGATGGCGGAAGCGGCCCTCCATTTCGTACAACACCCCTTCGCGCAGCGCACCATCCGACAGGCGGAGTTCCTTGATCGCAAGCGCGTCAAACACGCCGCACAGGATGGCGAAGCCTGGCACTAGCACGCTCTGACGATCTTCAGTCAGGCCAGGCAGGCTGACCGCCCGGAAGTTTTTGAATTGCAGGATGCGTTCGCGCAGCATTTCCAGCCGTTCCGGGGTGATCAACCCATCTTTTTCCCCCATCGCCACCAAAATCTCACACGTGGCCTTGATGGTGCCGGAAGCGCCTAATGCGTAGTCCCAACCGTAAATACGGTATTCCCACGCCAGGGTTTCCAGTTTCTGAGCGGCCGCCAGCCGGGCGCGCCGGAAATTGACTTCGCTGATTTCGCCGTTGGGGAAAAACTGCTGGGCGAAGCTGACGCAACCCATGCGGCGGCTTTCCACCAGCATAGGTTCGAAGTCCTCGCCGATCACCAGTTCGGTGGAGCCGCCGCCGATGTCGATCACCAGCTTACGGCCTTTTTCCGGTTGGGTGTGTTCCACCCCCATGAAGATCAGACGGGCTTCTTCATGGCCGGAGATGATCTCGATCGGGTAGGGGATAATCCTGGCCGCGCGGCGCAGAAAATCCTGCGCGTTGACCGCTTGCCGCAAGGCATGAGTACCCACAATCGACACGTTAGTAGCAGGAAAGCCCTGCAGTCGCTCGGCAAACAGCGCCAGACAGCTCAGCCCGCGCTGGATGGATTCCTCACTCAGCCGGTTCTGGCTGTCCAGCCCATCGGCCAAATGCACGCGTTGTTTCAAACGGCTCAGTACCTGCAGTGCGCCATTGACGACGCGGGCAACGACCATGTGGAAACTGTTTGACCCCAGGTCGATAGCGGCGAATTCCTGGGGTTGCTCGGTATTGTGATTCGTTAAAGGCATTGGGTCAGGCCTGTTCTCCGGGTTGCTCAAGCGCCTTGATATAGTCATAGATGGCATTCTGGGCGCGTATCTTGCGCCGGTTGCCGCGGGTGACGTAGCGATTGCTCAGTTCCTTGTCTACCACACGGGTTTTTACCGTATCGCTGAACAAAATATCCAGAATGTCCAGCACCCGGCCCTTTAGCCTGTGATCCAGTACTTCCACTGCGACTTCGATACGGTAATCAATATTACGTGTCATCCAGTCAGCGGATGACAGGAAGACCTTGTGGTCACCGCCATTGTGGAACACATAGACGCGATCGTGCTCCAAATAGCGGTCCAGAATACTGATGACGTGAATATTATCGCTGATCCCAGGGAGTTCTGGAATCAGTGAACACATGCCGCGAACCAGCAGGTTGATTTTTACCCCGGCGCTGGAAGCCGCGTACAGACGGTCTACCAGTCCTTTGTCCACCAGGTTGTTGACTTTCAGGGTGATTTTAGCTTCCAGCCCCGATTGTGCGTTAGCGATTTCCTGATCGATCATTTGATAGAGACGTTCGCGGGAGTTCTGCGGCGACACCAGCAGATGGTCGAAGCTGACCGGACGGTATGGGTTCTCAATAAAGTTGAACACCCGGCGGACTTCGTTGGTGATGCGTTCGTCAGCAGTGAGCAGCGAGTAATCGGTGTACAGGCGTGCGGTTTTCTCGTTGAAGTTGCCGGTGCCGATGTGGGCATAACGCACGATGTTGTCGCCTTCTTTACGCGAAATCAGGAACAGTTTGGCGTGAATCTTCAACCCCGGCACCGAGAAGATAACGTGAACGCCCGCTTCCGTTAGCCGTTTGGCCCAGTGAATGTTGGCTTCTTCGTCAAAGCGAGCTTGTAGTTCCACCACCACGGTCACTTTTTTGCCGTTATGCGCGGCGTGAATCATCGAGTTGATGATGCGGGAATCTTTCGCTACGCGGTAAATATTGATCTTGATCGACAGCACGCTTGGGTCGAAAGAAGCCTGACGCAGCAGCTCCAGTACATGCTCGAAAGTATGGTACGGATAGTAA
This sequence comes from Dickeya undicola, assembly GCF_000784735.1. Taxonomy (GTDB): domain Bacteria; phylum Pseudomonadota; class Gammaproteobacteria; order Enterobacterales; family Enterobacteriaceae; genus Dickeya; species Dickeya undicola. The sequence continues at coordinate 487,929 of NZ_JSYG01000004.1, read as the reverse complement.
AGCAACACATCGCGGTGGCGGATGGCATCAAACCCGTTGCGGAACTGGCTGAACCAGTTGTGACGCAGGCGCGGCAGCGGTTTATTGACCAGATTGGCGCGGCCGATGTTCGGGAAACCGATGAAGTCTTTGAAATTGTGGTAGCGGCCACCGGGAATAACCGAATCGTAGGAGGAGATCCCCAGTTTACTCAGCAGGCACTCTACCATCGCGTCTGGCATGTCGCGCTGATAGACGAAGCGCACCGGCTTGGCGGTCAGGCGTTGTTTCAGGCTGGAGGACATCAGTTCCAGCAGGCTCGATTCCATTTCGGTGACCAGATCGTATTCGGCGTCGCGGGTCATTTTCATCGAGTAGGCATTAAGCGCGTCGAAATCGAAAAAGCCACGGAAAATATCGTCCAGACAATAGCGTAGGATATTGTCGATGAGAATCATGGTCTTGCGGCGGTGTGGTGCTTCCGGCGGCAAGTCGACGAAACGCGGCACCTTGTCAGACGGAATTTCCAGCAACGCGTAATCGGTCTTCTCGCCCCGGATGATTTCTACCGCCAGATAGGTGTAATCATCTTTCAGAAACTCCACCAGGTTGGTTTCTGTCAGAATCAGAATCGGCGTGATATGTGGGCGCAGATTTTGCCGGAAGTATTCGCGCAACCAGATTTGCTGGTTGGGGGAAACCTGGCGCTCGTTCACCAGAAAAATTTGGTTGCGGGCCATTTCCAGCAGCAATTCGTTGTACAGATTGTCGAACAGTTGGTCGGTTTTCAGGACCCTGGTCTGAATTTTACCGAGCAGATGGCGCAGTTCGCCAGCGGAGCCTTGTTCTTCGTTGATCAGGATACGGCGCTTCAGGTCGGCAAAGCGAACTTTGTAGAATTCGTCCAGATTGTTGGAGTAGATGCCGAGAAACCGCATCCGTTCAATTAACGGATTGGTTTTGTCCGCCGCTTCCTGCAACACACGCTCATTAAAGGATAACCAACTCAACTCTTTTTCTATGTAGAGTTTGTCCTGACTCATTGTCGCTCCGTTACACTATTTTGACTTAAGTGTAGCTAATATCCACGTTCATTATGGCGCGCAAATGACGATAAAAGCGAATGCGCGTATCGACTTACCATTGTCATATTACAGGCGTAAAGGCAACATATGTTACCCCGTCAGTGACGGGGAATTTAACTTCCTCTTCATTTTTGTAAGAGGGCGGACAAATTCACGACACGGCAGGAATAACGGCGACGCATGGCAGACACAGGCAATTTACCTTACCGGGACAGACAGCGGGCGTTTATCGACCGTTTGACACGCCGGATTGTGGTGGGGAGCGGGTGGCTGGTGTTGCTGGCGCTGCTACTGATCTTTTTTTATCTGCTGTATGTGGTGATCCCGCTGTTTTCCTCTGCGTCGATTCGGCCGCTGACGCCGGTGGCGGTAGATACCCGTGAACCGACGCTGGCGCTTGGCATCAATGATAACGGTCGCTGGGCTTTCCGGGTTGCGGCGTCCGGTTACGGCGAATTCATCGCGCTTGAGCAGGGTCAGTCTGTCGCGCGAGAGCGATTAGCGCCATCGGTTACGCTGGCAGCGATGAGTGTAGGTGAGCGCCCGCTATTGGTGTTGGGGCAGGCTGACGGTGCGTTGAGCGTGGTGCGCCCGGAAATGCCACTGTCTGGCGTGGGTGCACCGCAATGGCAATATCCACTGGGTGAGCAGCCACTTCAGCCTGTCGGGGCGGTGTCGCCGTTGCAGCATCTGGCGGTGGCCGAGTCAGACGATAAGCAATGGGTGGCGATGGTTGATGGTGATAACCGGTTGCAACTCGATTCGCTAACGGCTGTTGGTGCACAGCCTATCGGGCAGGCTGTACTGAGCGAACCAACAGAGCAATTGCTGCTGACGCCGAACGGGCAGCAGATCTACACCCTGAACGGCAATCGTCTGACGATATGGCAACGCAGTGAGCAAGCGCTTACCGCGCGTGAAACAGTCACGTTGCCGGGAACGGCACCCTTGTCGTTATCACTGCTGGCGGGCGGCCATTCGTTGCTGGTGAAATCCTCCGATGGGCTGGTCAGCCAGTGGTTCGATACCCCGACGGCACAAGGGCCGCGGCTGAGTGAGATTCGTACTTTCCCCACGGCAGGGCGGCAGTTACAACTGGTGGTTGAGCCGCGTCGCCGTGTTTTCGCCACCCTCGATCCGCAGGGGCATTTCTCACTGTTCGCCAGTAAACAGTTCGGTGAACTGATGAGCGCCTTACTGGTGCCACAAGCCAGGCTAGCCGCGTTTTCTCCCCGTGGGCGGGCATTACTGCTGGAAACGGAGACAGGCTGGCAACCCTATCAGTTGGACAACGCTTACCCAGATATTGGCTGGCGCGGTTTGTGGCAAAAACTTTGGTATGAAAACTATCCCGAGCCTGATTATGTCTGGCAGCCGACTGCGGCTGATGACAGTTATCAGGCCAAATTTAGTCTGGTCCCGTTATTGACCGGCACCTTCAAAGCCGCACTTTACGCCATGTCGTTCGCCGCCCCGCTGGCGTTGGCTGCTGCGATTTACACTGCCTGCTTCATGGCACCCGCGCTGCGGCGCTGGGTTAAACCGGCGATGGAAATCATGGGCGCGTTGCCGACGGTGGTGATTGGGCTGATTGCCGCACTCTGGCTGGCACCGCACATGGCTACCTATCTGGCGGCTATTTTATTGTTGCCACCGCTGTGGGCGCTGGCCGTGCTGGGGTGTGGTTGGTTGCTGGAGCAACTGCCGGAACGCTGGCGGCGCGGCGTGTCAGCAGGCTGGGACGCCGTACTGTTGATACCGGCGATGTTGCTGATACTGGCCTTTTCCTGCTGGTTGGGGCCGTGGCTGGAAATGCGCCTGCTGGGGCAGCCGCTCTGGCAGTGGATGGGCGATCATTTCAGCCAGCGTAATACGCTGGTGGCAGGGGTAGCGCTGGGGTTTGCGTTGATCCCGCTGATTTTCTCGCTGGCGGAGGATGCGCTATTCAGTGTACCGGCGCGGCTGAGTCAGGGGTCGCTGGCGTTGGGGGCGACGGCGTGGCAAACGCTGTGGCGGGTGGTGCTGCCATCGGCCAGTTCCGGTATTTTCGCTGCCCTGATGCTTAGCTTTGGTCGTGCCGTGGGCGAAACCATGATTGTGTTGATGGCGACCGGCAACACACCGGTGATGGATAACAGCCTGTTTCAGGGGTTGCGATCGCTGGCGGCCAATATCGCCATTGAAATGCCGGAAGCGGCGATGTCCAGCGCGCATTATCGGGTACTGTTTTTGGCTGCCCTGGTGCTGTTTGTGTTTACCTTTGTGGTCAATTCGCTGGCGGAGGTCATTCGCCAGCGTCTGCGTCGCCGCTATCGTGATGAAGGAGAATTGTCATGAAGCGTTGGTTCGGCACCGGAACGCCCTGGGTATGGCTGACGGCGTCCGCCATTACCTTCAGCCTGATTGCCATGATCGCGGTATTTGTGCTGTTGATCGGGCAGAGTGCGCGTTATTTGTGGCCGCAGCCGGTGTGGTTGTTCAGTTTGCAGGATTCTCAGGGCCGTGAGCGGCAGCTGATCGGCGAACGCTATGATGTGCAGCATCTGACCCGGCAACAGCTGATGGATACTGGCGTTGTGAATACGCCCGCAGAAGGCGCTACCCGTTATCTGCTTAAAACCGGGTGGCGGGAATTTTATGGTCAAAGCTTTCAGACGCTGTTGTCCACGTCGGTGACGGATGCCCGTTTGCCTGCTGATGTGCTGGCGGTACGTCGTACCACTAACGGTATGGCCTATGGCTATCTTGATGGTATGACCGAGGATGGGCAGCCGCTGGTGTCTGATAATCTGTCATCGACGCTGCAACAGCGTATTTTTCAGGTGCAGCAGTTGATGGCGCGCGCGCAGACCTTGCGCCTGGGAGCGATGAACCGGGTCAACCAGCAGTTCGATGCGTTGCGGTTGCAAGAAGAGAAACTGCGCCGGGAAAACCGGTTGGATGACCGGGCGCAGGCACGCCTCAAAGCTGAACGCACCGAGCTGGAGCGTCATTTCAGCGAGCTTAACCAGCAACTGATAGCGCTCAATACCGACATCAACCGGAGTGCCGTGTTACTGCGGGATGCGCAAGGGCAGCAGCATACCATTCCGGTCAGGATGATTGATCGGGCCTGGTATCCGAATGCGATGACCACCCCTGAGAAAGTGCAGCAAACGTTGCAGGTGCTAAGCACTATGCTGACCCGGTTCGAGCCGGACGACAGCAGCCCAGGTCAGCTGTTTCCAGCAATTTTTGGCACCGTGCTGCTGGTTATTTTGATGTCGATTATCGTGATGCCGCTGGGGGTGGTGGCGGCGGTGTATCTGCATGAGTACGCCGACAACAACAGCCTGACACGTTGGGTGCGGATTGCCGTGGCGAATCTGGCCGGGGTGCCGTCTATTGTCTACGGTGTGTTCGGACTGGGGTTTTTTGTTTATCTGGTCGGCGGCACGCTAGACAGCCTGTTTTACGCTGAGTCGTTGCCTAACCCGACATTCGGCACGCCGGGGTTGTTGTGGGCGTCGCTCACGCTGGCATTGCTGACGTTGCCGGTGGTGATTGTGTCCACCGAAGAGGGATTATCGCGTATTCCGGTATCGATGCGTCATGGCTCGCTGGCGCTGGGAGCGACCCGTGCAGAAACGCTGTGGCACGTGGTGTTGCCGATGGCGGTGCCAGCGATGATGACTGGGCTGATTCTGGCGGTGGCGCGGGCGGCGGGGGAAACCGCGCCGTTGATGCTGGTCGGTGTCGTGAAGTCGGTGCCAGCGCTGCCAGTGGATGATATCTTTCCCTACCTGCATCTGGAGCGAAAGTTCATGCATCTGGGGTTCCAGATTTATGATCTGGCGTTTCAGAGCCCGGATGTGGAAGCTGCCCGCCCATTGGTTTATGCCACGGCGTTGCTGCTGGTGTTGATTGTGGTGGCGTTGAATCTGGCAGCGATTGGCATTCGCCATGTGCTGCGTGAAAAATACCGAGCGATGTCACTCTGAGTGGCGGGAGAATAGTGATGGGAATGCCGAAACAACTGGAACGACTCCCCGTGATGGATGTCCACCGGTTGACGGATGATCAAACGGCCTTGTCGGTCGACGGGCTGAATCTGTATTACGGCGATAAGCAGGCGCTGAGCGATATCTCCCTGCGCATTCCAAAGCACCGTGTGACCGCGTTGATTGGGCCGTCTGGGTGCGGGAAATCCACCTTGTTGCGCTGTTTTAACCGCATGAACGACCTGATGGAGACGTGCCGCATTGAGGGTGATATTCGGCTGCAAGGGATGCCTGTCAACGATCCGACAATGGATGTATCGACGCTGCGCCGCCGGGTCGGCATGGTATTTCAGCGTCCCAATCCATTCCCCAAATCTATCTATGAAAACGTGATCTATGGTCTTCGTCTGCAAGGTGTGAAAGACCGGCGGATGCTGGATGAAGCGGTGGAAAATGCGCTGCGGGCCGCGGCGTTGTGGCATGAAGTAAAAGACAGGCTTGGTGACAATGCGCTGACGCTCTCCAGCGGCCAGCAGCAGCGGCTGGTGATAGCCCGTGCCATCGCCATTGAACCAGAAGTGTTGCTGCTGGATGAACCGACCTCGGCGCTGGACCCCATCTCGACGCTGGTGATTGAGGAGTTGATCGGTGCGCTGAAACGCCGTTTTACGCTGGTGCTGGTGACCCACAACATGCAGCAGGCGGCGCGAGTGTCTGATTATACGGCGTTTATCCATCATGGACGGTTGATCGAATATAACGAGACTGACGCACTGTTTACCGCGCCTGCTGAACGTCGTACCGAAGATTATATTACAGGGCGTTTTGGTTAAGCTGAACCTCACGACAAGGGCGACTGTCGTGGGGCGATAGAATAAAGCTTATATCAACCAAAAGAACACAACTCTCATCGTAAAATAACGATGGGTGAATATTTTTTTTGATGGTAATTGTGCCGGTTTTACTTATTTCCTGTATTTGATCTGTGTCAGCATTATTTTACTTATTAGAACGTATAACACGAATACACCTGGTTTTAACTAGATGTGATTGATTCGGTGAATTACTCTTTCCTGCGCAGCAATTGGCTGTTTATTTAAATGGAATTACTAGGGATGAAAACGTCTATAAAAATGGGGTTGGCACTGGGATTGTTGTTGGCTACCGCATCTTCTGCGTTCAGTGCGCCAGCTCCAGCACTGAGTGGATTGCGCGTTAAGGTCTTATCCGGCACATTCGGTGGCAGCTGGTATTACCCACCGGTTAACACTGTAGCAATTGGCCCAGGTTATGCGGGTGGCACATTGCAGATTGCTGTTGTTGAAACCGGGTATGGTGGTAATCGTATTGGTTGGATCAATGGCACACAAAAGAAACCTGACTCCGTGAAACTGGCGTGTCTGGTGAGAGGGGAGATGACGGACAATTGCCCCAGAGGTGCCACAGGTGCGGGATGGATTGCGTATTTTAATGCGAATTACCTGACATCGGTGAATTTCCGCTATCAATCAACATCGGCGAATTTCCCCTATAAAACATTGAGCACGTCACTGAATATTAAATAATTTTTCAATAATACCGTATCAGTAAGACTACACCTGACAGGCAGCCCATACGCTGCCTGTTGTCCTTTTCGGGGGATCTTTTTCGCGACTGGCATTGCGAAAATGAGCCTTGCCCTGAAGGGCCAACGCTTCGCGTTGTTCAAAACGCAATACGTTTTGTCCTGCAGCTCGAATTATTTAGGGTATATTTCATATTTCCAATGATTCAATTTGCTGAATGCCAAAAAAGATAAATTGCTGATAATATCCCCGTATTAATATAATTTGATTTGTATTTTCCGGTTGGTTTCTATTTTTTCTTTATCTATATTTTCTCTAATTTTTATTTGTTTCTTGAATGGTGTTGTTTATTTCTATTTTTTACTGGAGGCAATCTTTTGTGCTGATTAGTATGCCATGGCAGCAATGGGCTGCATATTTAATGGAACCACTCAGGATGAGAATGTCTATAAAAATAGGTTTTACGCTGGGTATGGTCGTGGCGGCACTTTCGCCAGTTTATGCTCAAACCTCTGATGAACCGGTGCAAACCGTGATTACGGCGCTCGATTCTCCGTTTGTTGATAATCCACTGTCAGCCAGTTCGGAACAGGATGTGTCCTCTTCCGAACACAAAGCGCTGCGTGCGCCCGCTCCCGCATTGAGCTCGGTGCGTGTGTACGCGGTGTATTCTTCGCTGAAAGGCGGCTGGCAGGCGGTGCCGACCAATACCTTTACACTGTCTGGTTATGCGGGTGGCACCACGTTGCGCATTGCCGTGCTGGAAGTGGGGTATGGTGGTAACCGCATTGGCTGGTTGAATGGTGGGCAAACCAGCCCGTACCAGGTTAATGCTGTCTGTATTGTCAGTGGCCGCTATACCGAAAGCTGCCCGGCTGGCTCAATTGTTTCGGGGTGGATGGCATATTTCAATGCAGACAATATGTCGTCGGTGGTGTTCCGTTATCAATCCACATCAACTAATTTCCCGAATCGCACATTGAGCACCTCGCTTAATATTCAATAAGTGTCATACAACAGGCAGCACGTGCGCTGCCTGTTTTTTTAAGCGGTGACAGTTTCAAACCATGACGTTTTGAAGACGAACTTGTTTCTAAAGTTTTAATTAATTGCAAAGAAATAGCGTACCTGAACAAGTTGAGAAGACGCGTTAAGCGATATTTTATGTGTTGGATCAAAATAATTGATACGCGTCATTAATTATCCGTGTGATCGAACCCGGTGGTGATAAAATAACAACGGGTTTTATTCACGCGTATGAACGGTAGGCATTATGAGATTCAGCACCATGAGCGAAGGTGACATCATCACCGAGCTTTGTCGGCGCATAAAAGACGCCCGTATTCAGCAGCGGTTGTCGCAGGTGGATCTGGCCGAGCGGGCCGGGCTTGGCATCGCCACCATCAAGCGGGCGGAAATGGGCGAGTCGATCACCTTGAGCAGCCTGCTGGCGATTTTGCGCGGGTTGAACCGCTTACATCAGCTGGAAGGCGTGCTGTTTGATACTGAAGTCGAGAATTTCAATGCGCGCCTGAATGGCGGGCAAACGCGTGCGCCGTTGCGCATTCGCAAGAAAAACACCGATGCCGCTGCACCTGTTGCTGCGCCGGAGTCGATGCCTAAACCGGTCGCCAGCGCGCTTGACTGGTATGTTTCCGCCGCTGAAAACAACCTGATCTGGTCCTGGCCGGATAGCGAAAAAAAACCTTCCTGAAAAAACGCCGGGCATGAGCCCGGCGCGTGAGTCTGTTTTAACTGCCTGTGATGAACGCTTATTCGCACTGCACCACTTTGATTGCCAGACCACCACGCGAGGTTTCGCGGTATTTGGCGTTCATGTCTTTACCGGTTTCGTACATGGTTTCAATCACTTTATCCAGTGAGACACGAGGTTCACTGGCACGGCGGATAGCCATGCGTGCGGCGTTGATGGCCTTGACGGACGCAATGGCGTTGCGTTCGATGCATGGCACCTGAACCTGACCGGCCACCGGGTCGCAGGTCAGCCCCAGATTGTGTTCCATACCGATCTCCGCAGCGATGCATACCTGTTCCGGGTTAGCACCCAGCAGTTCCGCCAGGCCAGCCGCTGCCATTGAGCAGGCTACGCCCACTTCGCCCTGACAGCCCACTTCCGCTCCGGAAATTGAGGCGTTCATTTTGAACAGAATGCCGATGGCACCCGCCGCCAGAAAATAGCGCAGACAGGTATCCGGCGTTACCGGCTGGATGAAACGGTCATAGTACGCCAGTACGGCGGGGATAATACCGCACGCGCCGTTGGTGGGAGCCGTCACCACCCGGCCACCAGCGGCGTTTTCTTCCGATACCGCCATGGCGAACATGTTTACCCAATCCATCGCATCCATCGGGTCGTTGGAGAAACGACCGTTGGTGAACAACAGGCGGTGCAGTGCCGAGGCGCGACGCGGCACTCGCAGCGGGCCGGGCAAGACACCTTCGGTGTTCATGCCGCGATGAATGGCGTTCTGCATCGTTTGCCAGACGCTGGCGAAGTAGGCTTCCAGTGCGTCACGGCCGTGCATGGCGATCTCGTTTTTCATCACCACCGCCGACAGTGACAGGCAGTTGTCGTGGCAGTGTTGCAGCAATTGCCGGGCGGAATAGAACGGCCAGGGCGCGCGCTCTTCCTGTGTCATCGGCTGACCGAAATGTTCCTGATCGACCACGAAACCGCCGCCGATGGAGTAGTAGGTTTTGCTGTACAGCACCTTCTGGCTGGCGTCGAGCGCGCGGATCGTCATGCCGTTTTCATGCAGCGGCAGGTTCTCCGGCTGAAAGCGCAATGCGCTGTCCAGCGGGAAGCTGACGTCATAGCGCCCGTTGATCAATGGCAGACGGCCGGTATGCTGCACCTGCTGAATAAACGCTGGGATGGCGTCGATATCTACGCTGTCCGGCAGGTTGCCCGCCAGTCCCATAATGATGGCGATGTCGGTATGGTGGCCCTTGCCGGTGAGGGCCAGTGAGCCGTAAACATCGACGACAATGGCATCAACCGATGAAATCAGGGACAGGCTGACCAGTGAGTCGGTGAACATGTTGCCAGCTTTCATCGGGCCAACGGTATGCGAACTGGAAGGGCCGATACCAATTTTGAAAATATCAAATACGCTGACCATAGGGGGTTCCTTTCAGCTGACGCAGGCAGCCGGGCCGCCTGCGTCGGGAGGGGACAGAGGTATTACTCGAACAGGGTGTAGACGATGGCGGTGATGGCGATCAGACCCAGCAGGGTGACAAACACATTACTCAACGCACCGCTGTACTGACGCATAGCTGGCACTTTACGGATAGCGTACATCGGCATCAGGAACAGCAGGCAGGCGATAACCGGGCCACCCATCGTTTCAATCATACCCAGAATGCTCGGGTTCAGGGTGGCGACCAGCCAGGTGGTGACCAGCATGAACAAGGCGGTGATGCGGTTCAACTTGGCGGTTGAGACGGTTTTACCGCGGCTGCGCAGCATTTTCACCATCATGCCGTTAAGGCCTTCGCCAGCACCCAGATAGTGACCCAGGAACGACTTGGAGATAGCGATAGTGGCGATAACCGGTGCCAGGTAACCCATAACCGGGTTGTTAAAGTGGTTAGCCAGGTAGGACAGAATCGAAATGTTCTGCGCCTTGGCTTCCATCAGGTCTGATGGGGAGAGCGCCAGTACGCAACTGAACACGAAGAACATTACGGTCAGCACCATCATGATGTGGCTACAGGCCAGAATGCGGGAGCATTTTTTCTCGGCGTTGTCGCCATATTCACGGCGTTTGGCGACCGCGAAAGACGAAATAATCGGCGAATGGTTGAAGGAGAACACCATGACCGGAATCGCCAGCCATAACGTTGCCAGCAAGCCATTACCGGTGGTGCTGTTGGTCAGAGAAATATTGTGGAAGACGTTGGTATTCCAGTGAGGAACTAAATACAGCGCCAGCATCATTAATACGGCTACGAACGGATAAACCAACACACTCATGGCTTTCACGATCATGGCTTCGCCAAAGCGGACAATAAACATCAGCCCCAGAATCAATATCAGAGACAGAATGGCTCGCGGTGGTGACGGTAAATGCAACTGATGAGTAATGAAACTGTCAACAGTATTGGTAATGGCAACACTATAAACCAGAAGGATCGGGTAAATAGCGAAAAAATAAAGCAGGGTGATTAATTTTCCCGCACCTGTACCGAAGTGTTCTTCTACTACTTCAGTAATATCTTCACCACCTTTTTTACCGGATAAGACAAAACGGCATAATGCGCGGTGAGAATAATACGTCATTGGAAAAGCAATAATTGCCATGATAATCAACGGAATCAATCCGCCAATACCGGCATTGATGGGCAAAAACAGCACGCCCGCCCCGATTGCCGTGCCATACAGGCCCAACATCCAGACGGTATCACTTTTGCGCCAGCCTGAAGCTTGCTCCAGTACCTGACTGCTGTCTTGAATTGTGCTCATGCGTGTTTCTCCTTGGTGAACACAGAGTATAAAAAATACCGTACCGGCGGCAGGCCAATACAGAGATAATTCGCAGGTGTCACACGAGACATCATGTGAATCGGGGTAATCTTTTTTGTGGCTGCATTCTATATCCTGACTGTTGGGGAATAATAGTGAGGCGATCACATAAATGAATTGAGGTCAATTATTTTAACCCCAATTAATTAAAAATAAAATATCAGGATTGATGCGTTAAAATGTTTATTTTTAGCGGTATCTTTTTTGATGCGTTAATGTGGCTAATTAAGAGGCTAACGGAGCGGAAATATGTTTCACGAGAAATATCGATGGATGAAATAAATAACCAGAAAAAGATATTTATTGTGGAAACTGAGGAAATAATAAACCCAATCATCATAATGTCACGTAAAAATATAGCGTTAGGTACTGACGAACCGCTGTCGGCTCGCCAGTATCATTAAATGACTCAGCAGTCCAGTTGCTGCTGGGCCCAGACCAGCCCGGACTGATAGGCACCCGGCAACAACGGTGCCAGTGCGCTCAGCGTCTGGCCCAGTTGTGCTGCATCCGGGTGATTGAGATTCAGGTGACCCACCTTGCGGCCTGGGCGTACCTCTTTCTCATACCAGTGCAGGTGCACCAATGGCAACGTCAGCCAATCGATATTCACGTCGGTGCCGATCAGGTTGACCATCACGGAGGGGCTGGCAACAACCGGGCTCGGCAACGGCAGGCCAAGAATCGCCCGCAAGTGCAGTTCGAACTGACTGATGGTGGCACCGTTTTGCGTCCAGTGGCCGCTGTTGTGCACCCGTGGCGCCAGTTCGTTGATCAGCAGGTGATCGTCCACCACGAAACATTCCATCGCCATGACGCCCACGTAGCCGAGACGGTGCATAATGGCCGACAGCATCTGCTCCGCCTGCTGTTGCAGGTGCGGCTGTGGTTGCGGCAGTGCCACGCTGGCGCGCAGGATACCGTCTTCATGCAGGTTGCGGGTCAGCGGGTAGAATACGCAATCACCTGTGGCGCTGCGCGCGCCGACCAGCGAAACTTCGCCGGAAAACGCGATACCCTGTTCGACGATGCATTCGCCGTAGCAGTCGGCAGGTAGGCTATGCGCTTCGCCGGGACGAATACGCCATTGACCTCGGCCGTCATAGCCACCAACACGGCGTTTAACGATCGCCAGTTCGCCCAGCGTTGCGAATACCGACGGCCACTCTTGTACCGAGGCCAGCAACTGCCAGGGGGCGGTGGCCAGATTCAGTTCGTCCAGCAGCTGTTTTTGGGTGTAGCGATCGGCCAGACGCGGAAAAATATCACGGTTGACGAACGCCGGGTGCTGCGCTAACTGGCGGGTCAGCGCCGTTTCCGGCCAACGTTCAATTTCAGCGGTGATGACGCTGTGTTGTACCGGCACCGATTCCGGCTCGGCATCCAACCCGACCGGATAAACGGCGATACCCAGCGGCTCGCCAGCCTGACGCAGCATACGGCCCAGTTGACCGTTACCCAGTACGCAAACCGGTTTCATGCATCCTCCCGCGGGTCTGGGTGGTTCAACACCTCGTCAGTTTGTGCCTGACGCCAGGCGGCCAGACGAGACGCCAGCGCGCTGTCGTGACGCGCCAGAATCTGTGCGGCCAGCAAGGCGGCGTTCGCGGCACCGGCTTTGCCGATGGCCAGTGTACCGACAGGAATACCGCGCGGCATCTGCACAATCGAATAGAGGCTGTCGACACCGCTTAACGCGGCGCTCTGCACCGGAACACCCAGCACTGGCACCAGCGTTTTGGCCGCCAGCATACCCGGCAGGTGAGCGGCGCCGCCTGCACCAGCAATAATAACGTCAAAGCCATTTTGGTCTGCCTGTTCGGCGAAGCTGAACAGTTTGTCTGGCGTGCGGTGTGCGGAGACAACTTCAACGTGATAGGGCAAGTTCAGCGTGGTGAGGATCTCTGCAGCAAACTGCATGGTGGCCCAGTCACTCTTTGAACCCATGACAATAGCGATTTTCGCCGGGGCAGCGTTGGATGACATGCCTGTAATGCTCCTGTGGTTTGCATGACGGTGGTGATTCATGTCGATGATCGAGTATGACAGTAATCGTGCATGATGCGGTCATTGCGTGGCGCAACGGCGACCTGAAGTGGGGGCTACAGGTCGCGAGGGCGTAGAGCATACCATGAGCCAGAAGGGAGGAAAACGGTTGCGTGGCGATGAAATGGGCCGTTAACGGAGAAAATCAGTGTAAACGTCGCGTTACAATGGAAAGGCAATCAGACGGACGTCGTCTGCGGTCACCCGCAGCATTGACCCTTCCTGATGCCAGGCACCCAGTACCGCGCGTTCAGCGTGAACATCAGCGTGTTCGATAGCATGTATTGCCGGGCGATGGGTATGACCGTGGATCATCAGTGTGGCTTGATAGTGCCGCAAGCGGGCCATCACTTCATCAGCGTTGACGTCCATAATGGTCATGGATTTGTGCTGGTTGGCCTGCTGGCTGGCGGCACGCATACGGGCGGCGATACGCAGTCGCAGGAACAACGGCAGCCACAGGAAAAGCCGCTGGATGAGCGGATTATGCACCTTGCGGCGGAAGTTCTGGTAGGCGTGATCGTCGGTGCACAGAGTATCGCCGTGTAGCAGCAACGTGCGACGGCCATAGAGGTCAAGCACCGTTTCCGTGGCGAGCAACTGCAGACCGCTCTGGCGAGCGAAGCGCGCACCGAGCAGAAAGTCGCGGTTGCCGTGGGCGAAATAGCAGGGTACGCCGGTATCGGCCAGCGTCTTTAACGCCTTCGCCACCGTAGTGTGCAGTGGGGCCGGGTCGTCGTCACCAATCCAGGCATCGAACAAATCGCCGAGGATGTAGAGCGCGTCGGCACCGGGTGCCTCTTCATGCAGAAAACGCAGAAAACCGGCGGTGATCGCCGGTTCCTGTTCGCTCAGATGCAGATCGCTAATAAACAGCGTGGTCATGCAGCAGGCGTTACTCGCTGACGGTTACGCTGGTGACGATCACGTCTTCTTTCGGTACATCCTGATGCATACCGCTGCGGCCAGTGGAGACGGCTTTGATTTTGTCAACCACGTCCATGCCTTCCGCTACTTCAGCGAATACACAGTAACCCCAGCCGTTTACGCTTTCAGACTTGAAGTTCAGGAAGTCGTTGTCCACCACGTTGATGAAGAACTGGGCGGTCGCTGAATGCGGGTCATTGGTGCGAGCCATGGCTAGCGTGCCACGGTTGTTGCCCAGACCGTTGTTCGCTTCGTTCTTGATCGGCGCGTTGGTGTTTTTCTGGTTCATGCCGGGTTCGAAGCCACCGCCCTGGATCATGAAGCCGTTGATCACACGGTGAAAGATGGTGTTATCGTAAAAACCGCTGCGGCAGTAGTTCAGGAAGTTTTCCACGGTAACCGGTGCCTTTTCCGGGAAAGTATTGATGACGATATCGCCGTGGTTGGTATGAAACGTAATCATAGATGAACCTTACTTAGCCATAGTACACAGAATGATGAGAGATATTCACCGAGGCGCCAAGCCGCCAAGAGCGCTCTTATAACATAAGTGAATGGCTGAGTCAGCACAGCGGCGAGGCTGGCGGAGAAATGTAAAAACGAGCATGGAATTTCATTCAAATAAAATCACTAAATATTGATATTTAATTGAGTTTATTTGAAATATATTTTTGTTGCGCTAAATCAAAAACTGGTTTCATTTTGATATGTTTTTTTACTTTCTAAACTTATCCTTGTTGCAGTTGATAGTCACTCTCGTTAACACGTTGCTCACTCAATAATCATACAGGTAGGTAAATTATGTTGGACCGGATTAATCAGCTGTTAGACAAACCGGATTGCGGCAAGCTGGTTTTGCGACTGTCATTCAGTATTCTGATGCTATTCCACGGTGTTCATAAGCTCATTGCGGGTGTTGGTGCTATTCAGGGAATGCTGGCGGCGCACGGCCTGCCTGGTTTTATCGCTTATGGTGTGTTTGTCGGTGAGGTGATTACACCTGTGCTGATGATCCTGGGCATTCTGACTCGTCCTGCCGCGCTGGCCTTTTCCTTCACTATGATCGTGGCGTTTTCGCTGGCGCATCCAGAAGCGATTTTCACCCTTGATAAAACCGGTGCATGGGGAGTTGAGGGTGTAGCCGTCTACTTCTTTGCCGGTATTGTGATTGCGTTGTTGGGCAGCGGTAAATATTCCGTGATGAGCAACCCGCGCTGGCGCTAAGCTTAATCAACGGTAACGGATTTATCCGGCTGCGACGGCGGCCATGCAAACCCGGCGATATCGCCGGGTTTGTGCGTTTACAGGGCGCACGGAACGTGAAACCGCAGGGGATACTGAATATTAGGCGCACCCGCTTGCAATAGGGCAGGGTTCAGGTTTCAATACGCAGCTAAAAGCCTATCCCAATTAGGCTATTTTACTTGCCACTTTGGCCCTGGGCAGTGCTCGAAATCCTCACGTACTACGTGTACGCTCCGGTTTCTCCGCGCTGTCCGAGTCCAAACTGGCTGCGCCAGTGACGCCTATTGAGATAGGCTCTACGTCCGAAAACCGGATAAAAACCGACTTTATTACGCGTACTGCAGGCAACGATGCACATCTCCTGCGAACACCATGGAATGCCCTGATGCTAAAGATCTTTAATACCCTGAGTCGTCAAAAAGAGGAATTCAAACCCATTCACGCTGGCAAGGTTGGCATGTATGTGTGCGGGATAACCGTTTACGACCTGTGTCATATCGGTCATGGGCGTACTTTTGTGGCGTTTGACGTGGTAGCGCGCTATCTGCGTTACCTGGGGTATGACGTAAAATATGTGCGCAATATTACCGATATTGACGACAAAATCATCAAACGTGCGACGGAAAACGGCGAAACCATCACGCAGCTCACCGATCGTATGATCAGTGAAATGCACACCGATTTTGATGCACTGCACATTCAGTCCCCGGATGAAGAACCGCGTGCCACACATTACATCACCGAAATCATTGAGCTGGTGGAAAAATTGATCGCCGGTCGCCACGCTTACGTGGCGGATAATGGCGACGTGATGTTCTCGGTAGATACGGCACCGGGTTACGGTGTGTTATCCCGTCAGGATCTGGATCAACTGAAAGCCGGGGCACGGGTAGAAATCACCGAAGTGAAACGTAATCCGATGGATTTCGTGCTGTGGAAAATGTCCAAAGCGGGCGAGCCGAGCTGGCCGTCACCGTGGGGCAATGGTCGCCCTGGTTGGCATATCGAATGCTCAGCGATGAACTGCAAGCAATTAGGCGAGCATTTTGACATTCACGGTGGCGGTTCCGACCTGATGTTTCCGCACCATGAGAACGAAATTGCGCAGTCCACCTGTGCGCATGGCGGCGACTATGTGAATTACTGGATGCACTCCGGCATGGTGATGGTAGACCGGGAGAAAATGTCCAAGTCGCTGAATAACTTCTTCACCGTGCGCGATGTACTGACTCACTACGATGCCGAAACCATCCGTTATTTCCTGATCTCCGGCCACTATCGCAGCCAGTTGAATTACACCGAGGAAAACCTCAAGCAGGCACGTGCCTCACTGGAGCGTCTGTACACTGCGTTGCGCGGTACGGATACCTCGGCGCAGGCTGCCGGGGGCGATGCCTTCGAAAGCCGTTTCCGCGAAGCGATGGACGATGACTTTAATACGCCGGAAGCCTACTCGGTGCTGTTCGACATGGCCCGCGAGGTTAACCGCCTGAAAACGGAAGACGCGGTGGCGGCCAATGGCCTGGCGGCGGCGCTGCGTAAACTGGCGGGGGTTCTGGGATTGCTGACACAGGATCCGGAGTTGTTCCTGCAAAGCAGTGCACAGGCCGATGATGGTGAAGTGCAGGAAATCGAAGCCTTGATCAAGCAGCGCAACGATGCCCGTCAATCCAAAGACTGGGCGCTGGCTGATGCGGCGCGTAACCGGCTGACGGAAATGGGCATCGTGCTGGAAGACGGCCCGCAGGGTACTATTTGGCGTCGCAAATAATTCTGGCGTCGCAAATAATCCTGGCGTCGCAAATAATCGCGTCTCGCCAGACAACGTTGCTCCCATAGAAAAGGCCCGGTTTTTCCGGGCCTTGTTTCATCGTTGGACTGCTACGACATGGGGTTGCGACGATATGAAGTCGTTACAAAAATCAGCGTATCACGCCTGAACGGTAACTGACTCACCGTTGAAACTCACCACCTGACCCGCGACGATTTTGCAGCGCTTGCGGGTTTCAGTCTGGCCGTCGACGGTGACATCACCGGCGGCAATGGCTTGCTTGGCGGCGGCACCGCTTTCGCTCCAGCCTTGCAGTTTCAGCAGGTCGCACAGTTCCACGTGCGGGTGTTTATCCAGATGGAATACGTTCATAAAATTATGCCTGTGCCGGGTTATCGTGGTATTCCTCGCAAGCCTGCAAGGTGTTCTGAATCAGTGTTGCGACCGTCATCGGCCCTACACCGCCTGGTACTGGCGTGATATAGGCGGCGCGCTCTGCCGCTTCGTCAAACTTCACATCGCCTACCACTTTGCCGCTTTCCAGCCGGTTGATACCGACATCAATCACGATAGCGCCCGGTTTGATCCACTCGCCTGGAATAAAACCCGGTTTACCTACGGCGACGACCAGCAGGTCAGCATGTTCGACGTGGTGACGCAGGTCTTTAGTGAAGCGGTGGGTGACCGTGGTGGTACAGCCTGCCAGCAGCAGCTCCATACTCATCGGGCGACCAACGATATTGGATGCACCCACCACCACGGCGTTAAGGCCAAACATGTTAACGCCATAACGCTCCAGCAGTGTAACGATGCCGCGTGGGGTACAAGAGCGCAACAGCGGCGCGCGTTGGCACAGTCGGCCAACGTTATACGGGTGGAAACCGTCGACATCTTTGTCTGGCGCGATACGCTCGATGACTTTGGTATTGTCTATCCCCGCAGGCAGCGGTAACTGCACCAGAATGCCGTCAATGGTGGTGTCCGCGTTCAGTTTATCGATAAGCGCCAGCAACTCTGGTTCAGTCGTGGCAGCGGGCAGGTCGTAGGAACGGGAAATAAAACCGACTTCCTCGCAGACTTTGCGTTTACTGGCGACATAAATTTGTGACGCAGGGTTATCACCCACCAGCACCACCGCCAGCCCAGGTGCGCGTTTGCCTTCGGCCAGTCGTTGTTTCACGCGCACGGCGACTTCGTCTTTTACCTGCTGCGCAATCGTTTTACCATCAATAATTTTTGCAACCATGTACAGAAAATCCATCATTTTTAATGCGGGGGAATGCGCCTATTTTGGCAGAAGCGGCGCGGGCTGTCAGGCGTTGTATGCTGGTTAATTACGATAACGCAGTTTTCTGTGGCTGAAGCGGTATTTTATCGATACACCGAACAGTGCTAATCGGGTGATGTGAGGCCTTGATTACGTTCAGAACAGCCCCATCGCTGCTTGTTGTATTTCTGAGTGATGAACTACTCTTTAATAGAAATTAAGTTTCTATACCTATACCAATGCAACGGAATCAGCCGATTGGTTGTTTCTATTCTCTTTTGAGGGTCTGACAGGGGGCATAAATGCTTCGATTATCCTCGTTTTCGATTCGTTATAAATTCATGCTGGCGTTGATGCCGTTACTGATTGCTTTGCTGTGGTTTTCTGCCCGAGGCGTGCTGGATCATCGTCAGGCGGAGCAGGACATGGTGCAGTTCTCTCAGTTACTGACATTGGCACAGCGGGCGGGCAATGCCGCCCATGCCCTGCAACGCGAACGCGGTATGAGTTCTGGCTTCATCGGTAGCAAAGGGCAAAAATTCGCTGACCCGTTGCGTACCCAGCGCGTTGAAACCGATAAAGCATTAGCTGCGTTATGGGAAAGCCGTTCCACGCTGTCCTTATCTGGCACGGGAGACGAGATCGCGCAGCGGTTGAGCCACTTACAGGAGCGCCTGCAAGCGCTGTCCTCATTGCGCACACAGGTTGATGGGCTCTCGTTACCTACCTCGCAAGTTGTGGGATGGTATACCGCCAATGTCAGCGATCTTATCGCACTGGTGGGGGATATGAGCCATCTGGTCACTGATGGTGGGTTGGTGACCCGTGTGACAGCTTATTACAATCTGCTGGATATCAAAGAACAAGCAGGCATTGTGCGGGCATTGTTATCCGAAGTGTTCGCGGTGGATCATTTTGCGCCGGGTCAGTACGAGCGTTTCAGCCAACTGGTCGGTATGGAAAACGCCTATACCAACGTTTTCAATCAATTTGCTCAACCGGCACTCAGACAGCGTATGCAGGACTTCCTGAGCAGTGCGGCGGCACAACCGGCGTTGAAAATGCGTGATACCGCGTTTGCCAAAGCCGCGACCGGCGGATTTGGGATTGACGCCAACGCGTGGTTCACACAGCAGACACAGCGTATCGACCAGTTGAAAGCCATCGAGGATGCGGCATCGGCAGATTTACTCAACTGGGCAGGCAGTCTGGAGGAACAGGCTCGCTTCAGCGGATATAGCTATCTTGGCGGTGCCGTGGCGGCGCTGCTGCTCGCGCTGCTGCTGGCGTTTCTGGTAGCGCGGAATGTCTATCAGCAATTGACGTCTACATTGAAGACCATTGATGCAATGGGCAACGATCTGACCTGTCGGCTGGATGTGCCGGGTAGCGACGAGTTATCACTGTTGAATCAGGCGTATAACCGGTCGCTGGAAAATATTGAACATGTCGTATGTACCATTAAGCAAAGTGCCGGGTTGGTGGAGCGAGCCAGTAATGACATCGCACAGGGCAATCAGGACTTGGCTCAACGTACGGATGCTCAAGCGGCATCGCTGGTGCAAACCGCCAGCAGCATGGAACAGATTACCGTGGCGGTCAAACAGACCGCTGATTACGCTGCACAGGCGTCGGAACTGATGAAAACCATGGAGGAGCAGATTGGCGTGGCCGATCAGGTCGCATTGCAGGCCAGCGAGGCGATGTCGAAAATCCGCCAGTC
Organism: Dickeya undicola; assembly: GCF_000784735.1. Taxonomy (GTDB): domain Bacteria; phylum Pseudomonadota; class Gammaproteobacteria; order Enterobacterales; family Enterobacteriaceae; genus Dickeya; species Dickeya undicola. The sequence goes on along the minus strand of NZ_JSYG01000004.1, from coordinate 467,792 downwards.
CAGCGAGCAGATGTCACAAATTACCGCCGCCATTGACGCCATTGCGTTTCAGACCAACCTGCTGGCGTTGAATGCGTCGGTGGAGGCGGCCCGAGCCGGTGAGCAGGGGCGCGGGTTTGCCGTGGTGGCGACCGAGGTGCGCAATCTGGCACAGCGCAGTGCCGGTGAGTCGCAGCGTATCAGAGAGTTGATTTCCGGCAGCATTGATCAGGTGCATACCGGCGTGGAACTGGTGGCGCGCAGCAGCGAAACCATGAAGGAGATCATGACCAGCACCTCGCAGGTGCGGGATTTTGTCAGCGATATCGCCACCGCAGCACGGGAACAGTCGCTGGGGGTGGATCAGGTGCATCTGGCGCTGAATCAACTGGAACAGGTGACACAGCAGAATGCGGTGCTGGTGTCGCAGGCGGCTGATGCCAGCCAGTTGCTCGACAGGCAGGCTGGCGACATGAAAGGAACGGTTGACCGCTTTGTGGTGGCCGATGCAGGTAATAACACCCGAATCGGCCTGCCCGTTTGAGAATAGGGCGGTCAGGCGTGATAAAGCCCGGCCGCCGTGTCCATAACGATCCGCACGATGCGCTCCAGCATTGGTTGCAGTTCCCGCGCTTTATCTGCCTGCCAGGCGAACGGTGCCTGTTCACTCATGTAATTGCACTGCGCCAGTTCTAACTGTATCGCGTGCTGATGCTGCTCCGGCTGCCCATAGGCACGAGTGATATAGCCGCCACGGAACCGGCCGTTTATTACCCAGCTCCAGCGATGCTGTGACTGGCAGGCTTCCAGCAGTGCGGCTTCGATGTCGGGTGCACAGCTAAGGCCGCCATGGGTGCCGAGGTTTAAGTCCGGCAACTGACCGTCAAACAAGCGTGGAATGCGTGAAGCGATGGAGTGGGCATCGAACAGCAGCGCATAGCCGTGACGCTGTTTGATGCGTGCCAGTTGCTGCTGGATGTGTTGATGGTAAGGCTGCCAGATATCACGCAGATAACCAGCGCGTGCCGCTTCCGACGGCGCACGGTCAGGGAGAAACGCCGGTGTGCCGTCGAACAGCACGTCCGGAAACAAGCCGGTGGTGGCGGTGGTATACAGCGGCTGATCGTCGGCCGGGCGGTTCAGGTCGATGACGAAGCGCGAATAGTTGGCTGCCAGCACGCTGGCACCCAGCCCGCGGGCAAAATCGTACAGTTGCGGGATATGCCAGTCGGTGTCCGACAACGGGCGTGCAGCCGGGCTGAGCCCGTCGGCGACCTCTGGCGTCAGGTCGGTGCCTGCGTGGGGAATGCTGAGCAGCAGCGGGCTGTCGCCCTCGATAAAGGTAAATGGGGTCATGGTCGTTGTTCTCCGCGGAAAATCGTGGTGCAAGGCAGTTGACCGCCGAGCCAGTAAACCAGCTCCGCCGGGCGCGTCAGCGGCCAGTGCACGAAATCCGCCACCTTGCCGGTTTCCAGCGAGCCGTGGCTCTGCTCCAGCCCCAGTGCGCGGGCAGCGTGCAATGTTACCCCGGCCAGCGCTTCTTCCGGCGTCAGGCGAAACAGCGTGCAGGCCATGTTCAGCATCAGCCGTAGCGACAGCGCGGGCGAGGTGCCGGGGTTACAGTCGCTGGCGATCGCCATTGGCACGCCGTAGCGGCGAAATAGCTCGACCGGCGGGCACTGTGTTTCCCGCAGCAGATAATAGGCACCGGGTAGCAACACCGCGACGGTGCCCGCCGCTGCCATCGCCGCCACATCCTGTTCGGTGGCGTATTCCAGATGATCGGCGGACAGCGCCTGAAAGCGTGCGGCAAGTGCGCTGCCATGCAACGACGATAACTGTTCGGCATGGAGTTTGACCGGTAACGAATGGGTTTGTGCCGCCTGAAACAGCCGCTCTACCTGCGCCGGGCTGAAGGCCAGATGCTCGCAGAAGGCATCGACAGCATCGGCCAGCCCCTCAGCGGTGACCCTCGGTAGCAGTTCACGGCAGACGAGATCGATCCACGCCTCCGGCTGCTGCCGGAACTCCGGCGGAATAGCGTGGGCGGCCAGACAGGTCGAGACGATTTGCACCGGTTGTTGCCTGCCCAGCGCGCGGATCACCCGCAGCATTTTCAGTTCGCTGTCCACATCCAGCCCGTAGCCGGATTTGATCTCCAGCGTGGTGACGCCTTCGGCCAGTAACGGCTGTAAGCGAGCGAGCGCCGAGGCAAGCAGGCTGTCGTGGCTGGCCTGCCGGGTGGCGTTGACGGTGGCGAGAATACCGCCGCCCGCCGCCGCGATATCGGCATAGCTGACGCCGTTAAGGCGCTGCTCGAATTCGCCGCTGCGATCGCCGCCAAACACCAGATGGGTATGGCAGTCGATAAAACCGGGCGTAATGATGCCGCCGCCAAAATCGGTAACGCGCGACGGCACGATAGCGGGCAAAGCGTGCCGTGCACCCAGCCAGACGATGCGGCCGTCGGTAACGGCCAGCGCGCCATCCTCAATCACCTGATAGCGGCCACCGCGCAAGGTAACCAGGTCGGCACCCAGCCACAGACTGTCACAGGCTATCGTCATCCTGCTCCCTCTTGCTGTTATAGTCTTGTATAGACAAGTTATACGCCCTGCTATGGGAGTTCAGCAAGCTGTGACGGAATAGGAATTTCTTATTTACTTTCTCCGTCACAGTATCAGTAGTTAGCCGGTTTCTGCGGCGCAATAAAAAAGCCTTATGTCATATGTTGCTGACTTTGGTGTATAGATATGTCTATACATTTATGATCACTGAACCATGTTATCAACGATCATCACCGACAGGATCTCGCTATGGCCGTTTATTTTGCCGCGCGTGCGCTGCTACCACAGGGAATGGCACGCAATGTGCGTCTGGATGTGGATGAACTGGGGTATCTGCAATCTGTGACGCCGGATACGACAGCGGAAGGCGCACAACACCTGTCAGGCATTGTGCTGCCGACGATGGTTAACCTGCATTCGCACGCTTTCCAACGCGCGATGGCCGGGCTGGCGGAGGTCGCCGGGAACGTGCAGGACAGCTTCTGGACCTGGCGCGACCTGATGTACCGCATGGTCGCGAACCTGACACCAGAACAGGTGGGGGTGATCGCCACCCGGTTGTATATCGATATGCTCAAGGGCGGTTACAGCCAGGTGGCGGAATTTCACTATCTGCACCACGACCCACAGGGCAAGCCGTACCGCCAGCACGACATGCTGCGTCATCTGCTGGCGGCAGCGCAGCGGGTCGGCATCGGCCAGACTTTGCTGCCGGTGCTTTACAGTTACAGCGGATTCGGCGCGCAGCCGCCGCATCCGGGGCAGGCGCGTTTTATTCAGGATGTGGATCACTACCTGAGCCAGCAGGAAGCGCTGGCGGCGCTGGTTCAGCCTTATCCGCTGCTCAATCACGGGTTGTGTTTCCATTCGTTGCGCGCGGTTAGCCACAACCAGATGGAGGATGTGCTGGAAGCCAGCGACAGCAGCCTGCCGGTGCATATCCATATCGCTGAACAGCAAAAAGAGGTGGACGATTGCCTGAGCTGGAGCGGTGAGCGCCCGGTGCAGTGGTTGTTCAATCGCTTCGCGGTGGATGCCCGCTGGTGTCTGGTGCACGCCACCCATCTGGATGAGCAAGAGCTAAACCGACTGGCTGGCAGCCTGGCGGTGGCGGGATTGTGCCCGACCACCGAAGCTAATCTCGGCGACGGTATTTTCCCGCTCGACCGTTACGTGGCACAGGGAGGCCGCTGGGGCATTGGTTCCGACAGCCATGTGTCGCTGAATGTGCTGGAGGAACTGCGCTGGCTGGAATACGGTCAGCGCCTGCGCGATCGCCGTCGTAACCGGGTGGTGACGCCGCAGCAACCGGCGGTGGGCAGCCTGTTGTACGCGCAGGCGTTGCAGGGCGGTGCTCAGGCTTGCCGGGTGCCAGTTGGCGAATTGAGTGTCGGCTGGCGCGCCGACTGGCTGGTGCTGCGCGAAGATGCGCTGTTGAGCGCGGTGGCTGACGACAGCCTGCTCAACCGCTGGTTGTTCGCCGGTGATCGCCAGCAGATTCGTGATGTGTGGGTGGCGGGAAAACCGGTGATTGAAGACGGACGGCACGCGCTGGACGACGAGTACGACGCCCGGTTTGTCGAGGTGATGCAGTCGTTGCAGGCGGTGCTGTGATGCAAACATTCAGTCTTCATACCCTGCCGGTCAGCCGCTGGAAAAATGGCGGTGGCGAAACACGGGAAATTTGCCGGATACCGTCGGACGTACCCGGCGACGATTTTGCCTGGCGCGCCAGTATCGCCACCATCGAGCGTGACGGCGATTTTTCCCGTTTTCCCGGCGTTGACCGGGTGATTACCCTGTTGTCTGGCGAGGGCGTGGATCTGTGCGGTGACGACTGGCGACACCGGTTGACGCTGCATCAGCCGTTCGCCTTCGCGGGTGAGCAGGCGATCACGGCGCGGCTGTGCGGCGGTGTCAGTCTGGACTTCAATATCATGGTCGATCGCCGCCGCTACCGGACGGAGAGCGCACTCGTTAATGGAACGGCGGTGCCAGCGCCGGATGCGGACGGTGTGGCTTACGTACTGGCAGGGCACTGGCGAGCTGGCGCTCATCGGCTGGCTGCCGGAGAGGGCATCTGGTGGCGCGCTTCAGGTATGGATTGGACGCCGGATGACGACAACGCTGTATTGCTGCTGAGCACGATCCACGCACGATAATCTGCCCAGTGCATCACTCTGATGCACAACAATTGGGCACCGCCGCTGTGCAGTGCCGTCCTGAATCGGTCTTCCCGATGCCGAATGTGTGTTCCCCCGGTGCCGTTATTCCCTGATTGCCGCAGCCAGGCGGGCTTGGCTGGACTTATTGCTGAGATTGTCCGGTTAATCGTAATCATGGCCCGAATCTTGCTGCTTAACTGATGTTGTATATACATGTAATTACTTTGACGGTTAAACCCAGGGGGAAGACATGAAAAAGAGCAGATTGGTTCTACCTGTGATTGCCTTATGTGTAATGAGCGCGTCGGCTGCCTTCAGCGCGGGCGTGCAGGCTAAAGAGTGGAAGTCGGTAACTATCGCGACGGAAGGCAGCTACGAACCCTGGAACCTGACCTTGCCGGGCGGCAAGCTGGGTGGGTTTGAGCCGGAACTGATGACGGTGCTGTGCCAGCGGATGAACATCAAATGCAAGCTGGTGGTGCAAAACTGGGACGGCATGATCGCCGGTCTGCAAGCCGGTAAATTCGATGTGATGATGGATGCCATCGTGATTACCCCAGAGCGTAAACAGGTGGTGGATTTCTCGCTGCCATATGCGTCCACACCGGCTAGCTTTATTACCGTCAAAGGCAAGCTGGCGCTGCCGGTCGAAGCGGATAAAGCGATGATTAAACTGGCGAATGAGCCTGATCAGATTAAGCCTGCGGTCGCCAGCCTGCGCAGCGCGTTGCAGGGCAAAACCATCGGTATTGCCTCCGGCACCGTTTACACGCCGTTCATCGACGCCTACTTCCGGGATGTCGCCACCGTGCGCGAGTACACCGCCTCCGCCGACGCCATTCTCGACTTGCAGGCCGGGCGCATCGACGCAGTGTTTGACGATGTCACCTTTGCCAACTCCATCCTCAGCAAGCCGGAAAACAGCAACCTGACGCTGGGCGGCCCGCAATTGACCGGGCCTATCTGGGGAGAAGGGGAAGCACTGGGCTTTCGTAAAAGCGATCCGGAGTTGAAGGCTAAATTCGATGCGGCCATCAAAACCGCGCTGGCGGACGGAACGGTGAAAACGCTCAGCGAGAAGTGGTTCAAAACGGATGTCACCCCCTGAGACTGAGGAAACGCTATGTTGGCCCTGTTAGATTTCAGCGATCAGGGGTGGGGCGGCCTGTTGGCGATGGCCGCGCTGACCACCTTGTGCCTGACGATCGTGGCGTTGCTGATCGGTGCTTTGGTCGGCACCGCAGTCGCTGCGGCCAAACTGTCCACGCGCCGACTCTGGCGCGTGGCGGGAGAAACCTATTCCACCGTGTTTCGCGGCATTCCGGAACTGCTGATCATCTATCTGTTCTATTTTGGCGGTTCCGGCGTACTGACGCAGGTTGGACGCTGGTTCGGGGCCGAGGGATTTATCGAACTGCCGCCTTTTTTGATCGGCGCGTTGGCGATCGGCCTGATTTCCGCGTCGTATCAGGGCGAGGTTTACCGTGCGGCGCGTCTGGCGGTGAATAGCGGCGAGCTTGAGGCCGCCAGCGCGATGGGGATGCCGCGCTGGCGCATCGGGTGGCGGATTCTGCTGCCGCAGGTGCTTCGCTTTGCGCTGCCGGGGTTGTCCAATGTCTGGCAGATGAGCCTGAAGGATTCGGCGCTGGTGTCGGTAACCGGCATTGTCGAACTGATGCGCGCCAGCCAAATGGCCGCAGGTTCGACCCGTGACTACTTTCTGTTTTACCTCGCTGGCGCGGCGATCTACCTGATCCTGACGGTGTTTTCCAACAGCGCGTTTGCCCGTCTGGAGCGCTTTTTGTCCCAGCCTTATCACCGCAAAACGATTCAGGAGCCGTCATGATCGATATTGCTTTTCTGACGCAGACGTTCCTGCGATTACTGTCGGCGCTGCCGGTGACGCTGGGGCTGTTTTTTTCCTCGTTCGCGGTCGGGGCGGTGCTCTCGGTACTGCTGGTGGCGATGCGGGTTAGCGCGGTCTGGCCGCTGAGCGGGTTTGCCCGCTTGTATATGCTGATCTTTCGCGGTACGCCGCTGCTGATTCAGCTGTTTCTGGTCTATTACGGGCTGGGGCAGTTCAGCACGGTACGCGACAGCCTGTTCTGGCCGGTGCTGCGCGACCCTTTCAGTTGTGCCGTGCTGGCGCTGGCGCTGTGCACCGCCGGTTATACCGCAGAAATTCTGCGCGGCGCACTGCTGTCTATTCCCGCCGGGCAGATTGAAGCCGGTCTGGCGTGTGGTATGTCGCGCTGGCTGCTGTTGCGCCGTATCATCGCGCCGGTCGCGTTGCGTCATGCGCTGCCCGCCTGGTCGACCGAGGCGATTTTGCTGATCAAATCCACCGCGCTGGCCAGTCTGGTCACGGTGTGGGATGTCACTGGCGTGGCGCAACAGATAATCCAGCGTACCTACCGCACGCTGGAGGTGTTTGTCTGCGCGGCGCTGATTTACCTGTTGCTGAACTTCATTATTGTCAGAGTATTTGCCTGGCTGGAACGCGCCTTATCGCCGAATTTGGCCGCCGTGCCGATGTCTACCGGGAGAGAGCATGAATAAAACCGCCCCCATCACCTTATCGATGATCGATATCCGCAAATCCTTCGGTGCGCTTGAGGTGCTCAAGGGCATCTCGCTGGATGCGCGCAAAGGCGAAGTGATTTCACTGCTGGGTTCCAGCGGGTCGGGCAAGAGCACCTTTTTGCGTTGTATCAATCTGCTGGAAACACCGGACGACGGCACGGTTGCCGTCAGCGGCGAAATGATCCTGATGAAGCGCCATAAACTCGGCCATCAGGTCGCGGCCGACCGGCGTCAGGTGGAACGGCTACGTACCCGGCTGGGGATGGTGTTCCAGAATTTCAATCTGTGGAGCCACATGACGGTGCTGCAAAACGTCATCGAAGGGCCGTTGCATATCCTCAGACGTTCGCGCACGGAATGCATCGAACAGGCTGAAGCGCTGCTGGCGAAAGTCGGGTTGTACGAACGGCGGCACTTTTATCCGACGCAACTGTCCGGCGGTCAGCAACAGCGGGTGGCGATTGCCCGCGCGCTGTCGATGGAGCCGGATGTGATGCTGTTCGATGAGCCGACCTCGGCGCTGGACCCGGAGCTGGTCGGCGACGTGCTGAAAGTGATGCGCGGGCTGGCCGAAGAGGGGCGCACGATGCTGGTGGTCACCCATGAAATGGGGTTCGCCCGCCACGTCTCCAGCCGGGTAGTGTTCATGCATCAGGGGCGGATTGATTGTGAGGGCACGCCCGATGCCATGTTCAGCGGCGACAGCTCGCCGCGTTTTCAGCAATTTATCGCCAGTCATCAGAGCGTATAGGGAGGCAACATGCACACTGACGTTTGCTGGGGTGACACGCCGCTGGCCTGGCATGAACTGGTGCAGGTGGCGCGCCACGGCGCACGCCTGAGCCTGAGTGAATCGGCCTGGCAGCGGATGCAGCAGTCGCGGCGTATCGTCGAACAGATTGTGGACAGCGAAACACTGGCCTATGGCGTGAATACCGGGCTGGGCGCGTTATGCAATGTGACCTTGCCGGTGGCAGACCTGTCACGGTTGTCGCGTAATACCTTGCTGAGCCACGCCTGCGGTGTGGGGCCACGGCTGCCGGTCGAGCAGACCCGTGCCATCCTATGCGCGGCGATCGCCAATTACAGTCACGGCAAGTCGGGGATTCAACCGGCTATCGTGCAGGCGCTGCTGACGCTACTGAATCAGGGGGCGACGCCGTGCGTGCCGTCGCAGGGCTCGGTCGGCTATCTCACCCATATGGCGCACATCGGGCTGGCGCTGATCGGCGTCGGCGAGGTGGAACTGCAAGGGCAGGTGTTGCCCGCGCTGGACGCGTTGCAGCGCATTGGTGTCACGCCGGTGACGTTGGGGGCGAAAGACGGGCTGTCGCTGGTCAACGGCACACCGTGCATGACCGGGCTGGCCTGTCTGGCGCTGGATGACGCTGCGCGGCAACTGGACTGGGCCGATGTAACCGGCGCGATGAGCTTTGAGGCGCTGCGCGGGCAGATCGTGGCGTTTGACCCTGACGTACTGGCGTTAAAACCGAGCGCAGGCATTCAGCAGGTTGGGCAGCGTGTGCGCGCCTTGCTGGCCGGAAGCCAGATCATCGCCGAGAGCGAAGGCATTCGCACGCAGGATGCACTGAGTTTGCGCTCCATCCCCCAAATTCACGGCGCTTGCCGCGATCAGTTTGCGTCGGCGACGCAGCGCATCGAGATGGAACTGAACGCCGCCACCGATAACCCGCTGGTGCTGGGCACGCCGGAACAATGGCGGGTGGTATCGCAGGCGAACCCGCATGGCGAAGCGGTGGCGCTGGCGGCGGACAGCCTGGCGCTGGCATTATGCGAGCTGGCGGGGGTGGCGGAGCGTCGGCTGGACCGGCTGATCAATCCGCTGGTGAGCGGGCTGCCGCCGTTTCTGGTCGCCCAGCCGGGGGTCAATTCCGGCATGATGATCGCCCAGTATGTGGCTGCCTCGCTTTGCGGCGAGAACCGCCTGTTGGCGCAGCCCGCGGTGGTGGATAACTTTGTCACCTCCGGCTTGCAGGAAGATCACCTCAGTATGGGCACTCCAGCGGTACTCAAACTCTTGAAGCTGGCCGAAAACGTCTGGCACGTGCTGGCGATCGAATACTTACTGGCGGCGCAGGCGCTGGATTTTCTCGGCCCGGATAATGCTGGCATGGGCACCCGCCGGGCGTGGCAGGTGCTGCGTCAGCAGGTCGCCGTCTGGCAGGACGATCGCTGGCTGGCACCGGATATCGCCAGCGCGGTGCAGGTGCTGCGGCATCAGGATCTTCATTGGGATGACGAGCCGCAGCCTGAACAGGCTGATGGGGCGGCAGACTCGCGCGCCTAACCACTAGCGGAAGCGGGGACTCACAGGCAAGCGGCGCGTGGTGCCAGTTAGTTGAAGGTCAGGCGGTAAAAGCGCTGAGGGCGGCCGACGTTGCCGTGCTGAATGTGTGCTTCCAGCAGTTTGATGTTCTTGCAGTACTCAAGGTAGCGCCGGGCGGTGGACTTGCTGATGCCGATCATGTCGCTCAGGCTGTCGGCGGTGTGCTGCACGTTTTCGCCGGAGAACGCCGCCCGCACCTGATTGAGCGTCAACTCATCGATACCTTTCGGGTAGTTGAATCCGGCTGGCGTGCTGTCGGGCAGCGACTGACGTATTACCCGGTCGATCTCTTCCTGCGGCAGGTGTGATTTCTGGTGTACCTTTCGGTTGAACATCAGGTAGTTTTTTAACGCTTCTTCCAACCGTTCCAGCATGAACGGTTTGACCAGATAGTCACAGGCACCGTGGCGTATCGCGCTTTTGATGGTATCGATATCGTTGGCGGCGGTGATGAAAATGACATCGATATCCGGCTGCGTGGCACGCAGATGTTTCATCATGTCGATCCCCGTGCCATCGGGCAGATAGTTATCCAGCATCACGAGGTCGGGTTTTTGGGCGGCGATGGCGATGCGGGCGTCGGCAAGGGTATCGGCGCTGCCTAATAGCAGGAATTCAGAGTGCTTCCTGACGAAGCTTTCAATAAAGAAAGCCATGTCGTGGTTATCTTCAACCAAAAATACGCTGATCGTGTTTGCCATAGCGTTAATCTTCTAACTTTTTGTTAATTCTTGGGAATATAAACGGAAAAAACCGCGCCGTTATTATCGTCAGCCGCATCGACCAGACACGCGCCCCGCGCTTTCTGCACCAGTGACTGCACCAGATACAACCCCACGCCGTGATGACGGCCTGTTTTACTGGTCGCGCCTTTCACAAACAGCGTCTCTGCGGCTGTCTGGCTGAGGCCAGGACCATTATCCTGAACCGACAACACAATTTCATCACTACAGTCATTGAGATACAGCTCGATAGCTTGCGTATGGGCGGGCATCTTCACCGTTGCTTCCAGCGCGTTATCCAACAGGTTGCCGATGATGCAGGCCATCTCCTCGGCGCTCAGTGGTGCGTCCGCGCCGGTGTAATAGGACAGCGGGTCAATACGCAGGTCGATGCCCAGTTCGCCTGCACGCCCCAGCTTGCCGAGAATCAACCCGGCAACGCATGGGCAGTGAAAGGACCGGATGATCGCATCATAAAATTGCTGCTGTTGGGCATTTTCTTGTGCGACGTACTGACTGACCCGCTCATATTCTCCCAACTGAATCAAACCGTAGATAATGGCCAGCCGGTTTTTGAACTCGTGACTGAGCACCCGCAGCTCTTCGCTTTCATGTTTAATGTGGTTGACCCGTTGGGTCATCAGGGTTTCATTGGTCTTTTCTCGCAGACTGATCACGAAACCGGCAAACGTATCCTGCTGGTTGAGGATGATGGCCCGGTTGGCGATAAACGTCGAACCGTTGAAGGTGACATCCACATCGTGGCACTCCTGACGTTCGGCGGATAAGAAAAAATCGGCGGGTACGACATAATCGGTAATCTGGTGTCCGGTCAGTGGGCCGTGAGTATGGTCGATGGCGAGCATCTTTTTGGCGGCGTTGTTGATGGCGATAATGCGCCCGTCCGGACTGACGGCGATCACGCCATCGTAAATGGCGTGCAGAATGGCTCTGCGCACCTGATATTTATAGTTGATCATTTCCGGCGTCAGGCCGGACATCTGTTTTTTCAGCAGGCGGTAGGAAAATACACCGCCCAGCAAGATCAGAATAAATACGGAAATCAGCAGGCCGAAGAAGGGGGAAAAATAGTCCGCCAGCAGCACCCGACGGTGCGCTTCCGTATACCCGACCGACACATAGCCGATATAGTTTCCATCCAGAATAAAGGGTGCGCGCGTTTTTACCGTGGCACCAGAATAGCCGGTATTGTTGACGGTATAGCTTTTCCCGGCGCGCAGCAGGGTGATATTGCCGATATCCTTGATAGCCAGATTTACCTGCGCAGGGTCGGGATGGTAGAGGCGGATGTTATCCGGGTCGCTAATCACAATAAGATCCGCATCGCTGCGGGCGTAGCGCTGATCAATCAGGCTACGCAGCGTCACCAGATCCCGACGGTGGACCGCCTGTTTGAGCGCTGAGTCTTGCGAGATAATCAGCGCCAGATTTTTGGATTTATCCGCCACATCGTGATAGAGCAGGTTGTTGATAACGAGAAAAACGGCGCAGCCGGTTACCACCACCACGGCCAGTGACGTGATGAAATAGTAAAGTATTATCTGATACTTATAAAAGCTTCTTGGCCCATTATCGGCGGTTAAGGCCTCTGGCATGGTGGATTCCGTCAGTCATGGTTGCACGGTAAACACAATGCCCCCAGGTGGGGGCTATCGGGGTAAATATACCATCGCAAGCCTGTTTTTAGCGATTCAGCAGCGATAACGCACTGTGCAACGACAGGCCCAGCAGCGTGAAATCGGTCGTCGAATAGGTGGTGGGTGCATCAACGCCCGCATCGTGGATTGGCTGGAAAATGAATGCAGACCCCGCAATGGAGATGATGCCGCAGGCCACCGCACCGATGATCGCACCACGAATACCGCCGGTGGCGTTACCGATAATGCCCGCGCCGCCGCCGCTGGCAAAGGTAAACAGCAGGCTAGGCACCATCGCCGGATAACCAAATACCGGCAACAGAATCATGGTCAGGAAGCCGCTGATGGTGCAGCAGATAAAACCGATGAAAACCGCATTATTGGAATAGGGAAACAGCGAATAGATTTCAATCGCCGGGATGGATTTCTTGATGACTTTATCGCTGATACCTTTAAACGCTGGGATCAACTCTTCGATAAACATATGCACGCCGCGAGTCAGCATGTAGACACCCGCTGCAAACAGCCCGGCTTGTTTCAGCAGGAACAGAAAAATATTGGTATGACTGTGGTCTTTATTGCCTGCATCGGCGATCACCTGTACATGATCGGCACCGGCGACCAGGGCGGAGATAACAAAGAACAGCAGCATCACAAAGAAAGTCGAAACTTGTTTATCTTTTAAAAAACCAATACTGGTTGGGATAGCCAGTTTTTCTGCATCATTTTCTTTGTTGCCCAATTTTTCTCCTAACCAGCCAGCCAGCATATAACTGGTGGAACCGAACTGGCCGATAGAGAAATCGCCGGATTGTCTCAATGCATCGCAATTATCAATTTGGCGGCAATAACGCACCAGCAGGGCTGGAGAAATAACACACCATATCCCGGTAATAATGGTCGCCAGGATAGCGGAGTTAGAAACAGAAATGCCGTGCAGCATGGCGATGATCGTCAGGCAGCTCACCATAAAGAAAACATGATGCCCGGACAGGACGATATATTTCAATGGCGTAATTTTAGCCAAAACAATATTGAAAAGCATCGCACCAATAAGCCCGGCGGCAATCGCTGAAGAATAGATCTGACCCAGCTTTTCCATCGCGACAACAATAACCACTTCGTTGTTAGGCACAATACCCTGAACGTGAAAAGCGGTCAGGAATATTTTTGAAAAATTATTCAGTGACGGAGAAATAAGCAGATTGGCACTGGCAAAAAGAATGACAAAACCAAGGTAGGTCTTGATGGTTGATGTAATAATATCGTTAATATTCTTCTTTTGAATGATATTTCCCAGCATAGTAAAAAGACTCACCAATATGGCGGCGTCTTTTAATAGCTCGATAATAAACTTAAGCACAGCATACCCCTTTATTCATAATCTTTTGACCGGGGTAAAGTAACTGCGTTCATGTTAGTGAAAGTTGATCAGTGATCACATTGATGAATAAATAAAAAGAATTAAATGATTTTTATGCGCTTAATTATTATTTTATTGATTTATTATTTTTCTTTCTTTACCGTCGGTCGGTGCTCTGGAGTTAATGGTTTTATTTGTTTCATGTTAACCAATATAATTCGCGATGTTAAGTAAAATGATGGTTAAGGACGCGAATAGCTCAAGTTGCAGGACAAAACGTATTGCGTTTTGAACAACGCGAAGCGTTGGCCCTCACACCGGCAACTTGAAGTATGACGGGTATATTTAGGGTATAAAATCATTTGCAATAATAACGCGTAACCGAATAAACGCGGGTGGTTTTGGCACTGCTGTGGAACTTGTCTCCCCTTGTGATACAACATGGCTGACTCCGCCCGCTTTTCTGATTATCAATCGTTGATCATGACATTTGTTGAACATCACATGTGTTGAGCAAGGCATGTCTTGCAGAACCTGATTTTCACCCTGCTGGTAGCGGCATAGTGAAAATCAGGTTTTTGTCTTTCTCATCGGTGAGTTACCACGATTCAAACCATCAGGGCGTGTTGGCTAGCCGCCAAAGCGGCCGAATAGCTGATAGCGGGAGCCGGGATAAAACAGACGCGCGGCGGTGACGACCCGCGAGCCGTGCCAGGTGCGGCGACGGATCAGCAAGCACGGTTCCTGTTCGCCCAGCGTCAGCAGGTCGCGCTGATGCGGTTCGGCGGCGACGGCTTCCACCCGGTGTTCGCCCGCGGTCAACGGTGCCACGCGGCTCAGGTAGCTGTGCGGTGTATCGCGGGTGAAATCCTGCTGTAGATAGTCTGGAGCCACCTGCGGGTTGACGTAACGGATCTCCAACTGCACGGGGATGTCGTTTTCGTAATGCACGATCTGTGAGTGAAACAGTGGCTGGCCGAGGGCGATATCCAGTTGCGCGGCCTGATCGCCATCGGCGCTAAGGGTTTCCAGCACCAGTACCCGGCTGCTATGACGATGACCTCGGGCGGCGATTTCATCGGCGATGTTGTGTACTTCCAACATGGCGGTATGCGCCTTCTGCTCCGCCACAAATGTGCCTACGCCTTGCATCCGTACCAAAAATCCTTCGCTGGTCAGTTCCCGCAACGCTCGGTTGATGGTCATACGGCTGACGCCCAGTTCATTCACCAGTTCGCTTTCCGACGGCACCCGCTGATGCGATTGCCAGACACCGCTGCGAATCTGGCTAATGATCGCCTGTTTTACCCGCTGGTAGATCGGCGCAGGGGTATCACTCATGGCGGCGGCAAGTTGGGAAGCGGTTTGCAGGTCGGTCAAGGCGTCATCCTCAAAGGCAACAAATGAGCGCAGTGTAGCGAATAACGACCAGTCCTGTATAGACAACCGGTTCTCTTCGACCGCAAAACGACTGACGGGAAACGGCCATCAGGCGTTTTCCATGATGGCTCTGGCTCTGGCTCTGGCTCGGCGCGGCGTTACTCTTTTTCATTTTACAGGCCGTCAATCACCGGATTGCCTGATCCTCTTGCAAGCCAACAAATAAGGCTCAGGCCAGTAATCGCCTGGGCTACACGCTATTTCCCCACACTTTGTAAATTTATCAAAATATCGATCCTTAACATTAAACTGACGATATCTTTACGAAATCCTGATCTTTGGTGGTGACGTCCGATCTTCACCGGAGAAGACGTGTTCATCGGTTTCACCCGCTCATTGAAACGGCTTCCATCAGGTTTCTTCCTTTCTGTGCTCGTAGGCGTTAATTAAGGGTCATTATCAATGGATACATCGTTTTCCTGTGTGGGGTGCGGCAAGTGCTGCATGGGGCATCATGTCCCTCTGACACTGGCAGAAGTGCGTGAGTGGGCGCAGGATGGTGGGCAAATCATCATTCTGGCCGAAGGCTTTTTGCACAATGGCATCGGTATTCTGCCGGAACAGCGTCAACATGCCCAGTCGCGCTCCTGTGACGTGGTAAGCGGCGAAACTCGGGCGTTTATTGCGATCACGTTTGCGGCGTACAACCCGGATTCCTGCCGTCATCTGGATGGGGATTTGCGTTGCCAGATTTATGACAGGCGGCCGCTGGTATGCCGCATTTACCCGATGGAGATCAACCCACATATTCCGCTGCGGCAGGCCAGCAAAGACTGCCCGCCGGAGGCCTGGTTGCAGGGTGATGTGCTGATTGCCTCTGATCGGTTGGTGGACCGCGAGACGCAGGCGCTGATCGAACGCTCCCGTCAGGCGGACCGTGAAGAGATCAATATCAAAGCCTCGATCTGTAACTGGTTGGGGATTACCACCAGTGCATTAAAAGGGGATGGTTTCACCGCCTATCTGCCGGAGATGAGCGCCTTTACCTCCGCGCTGGAGCTAGCCGGGCAATTCACCGCTCAGGAACATGCCGAAGCCGCGGTCAGCCGGGTATGGCAGTTCCATGTTTCCGGCGAAAATGTGCTGGCGTCGTTACAGCAGGCTGGTGCACAGGCCATCACCGGGCCATCGCAGTATTATGGATTTATCGGTTTGAATGCCGCCTGATACTGAAATTGATTTGCGAACAGCCTCAAACAGCGCAATACCGCGTGCATGACTAAAACAGGGCAGGGCGCACCGTTATGGGGCAGCCTTGCTGTTCTTCCTTCGCGTTGAGGCCCATCCCGCAGCCTGTTTGCGCTGTTTTTCCCGCTCCTTCGCCCGTTTCGCTGGGCTGGCATGACCCTTGCTTGTATAGACAAGACTATAACACTGGAACTATCACTTGCTCTTTTCCTGACGGGAACAGAAACAGGCGTGCAGTATCAGGTTGTACGGGGGGATCTCGTTGCTGGCGGTTTGTCACCACGACATCGACATGGTGGTGGATTTTCCCTGGCCGAGAGACTATACCCTTAACACCTGGCCAGAATTGATGGCGCTGAAAGCGCAGGTGATGGCAGCGATTCACCGTGGAATCTGACAGGCGCGAGCGTGCCTGCCGGAGAGGAAGAATGAGAGATACGTACCGGCTGGATAATAGAAAAGGCGTCAGCCGGATTTTTTTAGCTCCACTTGTCTATACAGGATTAGATATATGTCACAAACCCGAAACTATTGCCTGATGCCCGGCGCGGTAGACCTTGCCACGCTGCGTGCTATTTATCAGGGCAATGTGACCCTGACGCTGGACGCACAGGCGCGCGCGGCGGTGGCGGCGGCGCAGGAAACGGTACAGGGCATTATCCGTCAGGACCGGGTGGTCTATGGCATCAACACCGGTTTTGGCAAGCTGGCCCAGACCCGCATTCCGGCGGACCGGCTGGCAGAGTTGCAACGCAATCTGGTGCTGTCGCATAGCGTGGGCATCGGCGACCTGCTGCCGGATGACGTGCTGCGTCTGGTGATGGCGACCAAAGTCATCAGCCTGGCGCGCGGGCATTCCGGGGTGCGGTTGCGGGTGATCGATACCTTGCTGGCGCTGTTCAACGCTGGGGTGATGCCCTGTATTCCGGAGAAAGGCTCGGTAGGTGCCAGTGGCGATCTGGCACCGCTGGCGCACCTGTCGCTGCTGTTGTTGGGAGAAGGGCAGGCGCGGGTCGACGGCGCGCTGATCCCGGCGGTTGAAGGGCTGGCGCGGGCGGGGGTCGAACCGTTGGTGCTGGGGCCGAAAGAGGGGCTGGCGCTGCTCAACGGCACCCAGGTATCCACCGCGCTGGCGCTGCGTGGGTTGTTCGAGGCCGAGAACGTGTTTGCCGCCGGGCTGGTGGCCGGTGCGTTGTCGCTGGAAGCGATCAAAGGCTCGGTCAAGCCGTTTGACGCCCGTATCCATCAGGCGCGCGGCCAGCAAGGACAGATTGCGGTCGCGGCGGCGGTCAGCGCATTACTGACGGACAGCGACATTTTGCAGTCGCACGTCAACTGCGGCCGGGTGCAGGACCCGTACTCCATTCGCTGTGTGCCGCAGGTCATGGGCGCGTGCCTGGACAATCTACAGCACGCCGCCCGCGTGTTACGCATCGAAGCCAACGCCGCGTCGGATAATCCGCTGGTGTTTCCGGAAACCGATGAGGTGATCTCCGGTGGCAATTTCCACGCCGAACCGGTGGCATTCGCCGCCGACATCATCGCGCTGGCGGTGGCGGAGATCGGCGCGATTTCTGAACGGCGCATGGCGCTACTGCTCGACAGCACGTTGTCCGGGTTGCCGCCGTTTCTGGTTAACGACGGTGGCGTCAACTCCGGTTTCATGATCGCCCAGGTGACCGCCGCCGCGCTGGCGTCAGAGAACAAGTCGCTGGCCCATCCCGGTAGCGTGGACAGCCTGCCCACCTCCGCCAATCAGGAAGATCATGTATCGATGGCGACCTACGCCGCCCGCCGTCTCGGCAGCATGTGTTTTAACACCGCCACCGTGGTGGGCATTGAAGCGATGGCTGCCGCGCAGGGCATCGATTTCCACCGTCCACTGAAAAGCTCGCCGTTACTGGAGCGTGAACTGGTACAGGTGCGTGAACAGGTCGCGTTTCTGGACCACGACCGCCTGATGGCGACGGATATTGACCTGATGCGCCAGTGGGCCAGCCGTGAGCACTGGCCGTCCGTCATCACCGCATTATTACCTAGCTATGCCGCTGAACCGGCGTTCGTTTGATAAGGAATCCGCTATGACCACCTCTTCTTCGACGACTTCTTCTGTTGCCCGTGTTGTGCGCGCGCCGCACGGAACGGAGCTGCACTGTGAAAACTGGCTGATCGAAGCCGCCTACCGCATGATCCAGAACAACCTCGACCCGGACGTGGCCGAGCGCCCGGAAGATCTGGTGGTGTATGGCGGTATTGGCAAGGCGGCGCGCAACTGGGCCTGCTTTGACGCCATTCTGGCTAGCCTGCGCCAGTTAAAAGCGGATGAAACGCTGCTGGTGCAGTCCGGCAAACCGGTAGGGGTGTTTCGCACCCACGCCGACGCCCCCAGAGTATTGATCGCTAACTCGAACCTGGTGCCGCACTGGGCCACCTGGGAACACTTTCATGAACTGGATAAGGCCGGGCTGATGATGTACGGCCAGATGACCGCCGGATCGTGGATCTACATCGGTGCGCAGGGCATCGTGCAGGGCACCTATGAAACGTTTGCCGAAGCAGGTCGCCAGCACTACCACGGCGACCTGAGCGGTAAGTGGATCCTCACCGCCGGTCTTGGCGGTATGGGGGGAGCCCAGCCGCTGGCTGGGGTACTGGCCGGAGCATCGGTACTGGCGGTGGAGTGTCAGGAATCTCGCATCGATTTTCGGCTGCGCACCCGCTATCTGGATTACAAGACCGACAGCATCGACGACGCGCTGGCGATGATCGCCGATGCCGTCGCACACAAGAAAGCCATCTCTGTTGGCCTGCTGGGCAACGCCGCCGAGGTGTTGCCGGAGCTGGTAAAACGCGCCAACGCTGGTGGCATGAAACCGGATATCGTCACCGACCAGACCTCCGCCCACGACCCGCTCAACGGTTATCTGCCGGTGGGCTGGAGCGTGGCGCGCTGGCAACAGGAACGCCTCAGCAACCCGGAGGCAGTGACGAAAGCCGCCTGCGCCTCAATGGCGGTACATGTACAGGCGATGCTGGATTTTTGCCACATGGGCGTGCCCACCGTGGATTACGGCAACAATATCCGCCAGCGCGCGTTTGATGAAGGCGTGCGCGACGCCTTTGATTTCCCCGGTTTCGTCCCGGCCTATATCCGCCCGCTGTTTTGCGAAGGCAAGGGGCCGTTCCGCTGGGTGGCGCTGTCCGGCGATCCGGAAGATATCTACAAGACCGACGCGAAGTTGAAGGCGCTGTTCCCGGATAATCACCATCTGCACCGCTGGCTGGACATGGCGCGCGAGCGTATCGCTTTTCAGGGACTGCCGTCGCGCATCTGCTGGCTGGGGCTGGGGGAGCGGCATCTGGCCGGGCTGGCGTTCAACGAGATGGTGCGCAATGGTGAGCTGAAAGCGCCGGTTGTGATTGGCCGTGACCACCTGGACTGCGGTTCGGTGGCCTCGCCCAACCGGGAAACGGAAGCGATGCAGGACGGTTCAGACGCGGTATCAGACTGGCCGCTGCTCAACGCGCTGCTGAATACGGCAGGCGGTGCCACCTGGGTCAGCCTGCATCATGGCGGCGGCGTCGGCATGGGCTTCTCCCAGCACGCCGGGATGGTGATCGTCTGCGACGGCAGCGAACAGGCCGATGCCCGACTGGCGCGGGTACTGTGGAACGACCCGGCTACCGGGGTGATGCGCCACGCCGACGCGGGTTACGACATCGCCAAAGCCTGTGCCGCAGAGCATCGGTTGAATTTGCCGATGGTGAAATAGACACGTCGGTGCTTAGAGCCTATTGAGATAGGCTCTAAGCACCAGGAACGATCCCTCCACGCCAAAAAGAAAATGCTACTTTTTTAAAGTTGATATTCCAGAAATTTCCAGATGGCCAAAAAAGCAAGATATTGGTAGCATCTCCAGGCAGTGATGATACCGTCTTTTTCAAGAGGAGTTTATCCTTATCATTAGTCGCAGCAGAATAACCATGAATGAAGATATTCAGTACTTCACCTCTCGAAGCACTACAAAAATCAAGATAGACCTCGTTATTAAATCTAGTGTCCTTCACACAGCCTCCATTGCTTATATAAATAGTGCTTAACACAACTTTTATAATTAAAAAGCCATGCAAACAAAATAACGCCGGAAAGCCGACGTTATTATTAAAAATACTAAGTTTTCTTATTCTGGATAAAAATCAGGGTTAACAGCTTGTTCAAATGACCAGGGACAGTTAGTTGGGAATAACCCACGATTCAGGCCGGTTTCACGTTCGGCACCAATTACCGCATCTCCATAAGCATCCGCGATAATATCCTGGAGCCGGGATTTGAGGCTCGGGTTCTCGGATAGAACACGCATAGCCTTACGGCGCTGTTCCTCTATGGTCAACTGCCAGCTTTTTCCGCGATGGCTCGGCTGGTATTCCCATTTCAGCAGATGCATAAACAACACCTGAAGCCGGGACTCCAGTTCCCGTCGTTCGCTTCGCCCCATCGCTTCGATTTCCTCCAGCAGGTTATGAACGTCTAACTCAGCCAGACGACCAGAGCGTAATAAACTTGCTTGCTCCTGAGTCCAGCCGTAAAAGTCATTGTCATAATGGATTGTCATATATCCTCCCCTGAGCTGCGGGCATACCATCTTGATGTACTGAGTCTGTCAGAGAAAAAAAGGTTAGTCAAAAATAGCAAAATACCGATGTGCGCAGCATCCACTCCTTCGCCGACGGCTTTGGCCTTAACCCTGACGTCGCCATGCGCGTACTGGATAAAAACCATCCTCACGCCATGATGAAACTAAGCGAACTGTCGCGAGGAACCGGCTATCAATGGCATGGTGTTTGCTTGATGAAGGGAATGTATTGGTCGCGCAGGGGCAGGGCCGTGTCCCATGAGGCCATTAGCCGCAATCATAACTAACAGGAATAGCGATAAAGATGACACAACAGGTTTTCTTCCCGGCCACGGTGTTGCGTGGCGCGGGTGTCAGTCAACAGTTAGGCGGAGTGTGCGCCCGTCTCGGGCGTCGGGTGTTGGTCGCGGGAGGGCACCAGGCCCTGGCGGCGGCGCAGACGTTGATCATTGACCAACTGCGACAGGCTGGGGTGACGCTGACCGCGGTGGAGTGGTCTGGCGAGCAGTGCAGCGTCAGCCAGATTGAACGCTTGTGCGTGCGGGTGCACGAAACAGACAGCGATGTGTTGCTGGCGGTCGGCGGCGGCAAGGCGCTGGACACCGGTAAAGCGGTGGCCTTCCAGTGCGGCATTCCGGTGGTGACGTTGCCGACGATTGCGGCGACCTGCGCTGCGGTGACGCCGTTGTCGGTGCGTTATCACGACGACGGCCATTTCCACGATTTATACCATCTGCCGGTGGCACCGGCGGCGGTGGTTATCGACAGTGCGCTGCTGGCGCGGGCGCCGCTGCGTTGGTTGGCCGCCGGGCTGGGGGATACGCTGGCAAAATGGTATGAGTTCCGCGCTATTGATCGCGGTGGCAACGGCAGCGGTTTTGCCGCGTCGTCGCGTGCCAACAGCGAAATCTGCTTTCGGTTGATCGAACAGTACGGTGAGGATGCTTGTCGCGCCGTAATGGCCGGGCAGCATAACGACGCGCTCGATCAGGTGCTGGACGCTATCTTCCTGTTCGCCGGGCTGACTTCGCTGATGGCCAGCGGCGCGCACGCGGCGGCGGCTCATGCGTTGTACGAAGGGTTTACCGTCTGTGACAAGACTCGCGAATTCGGCCACGGCCTGCTGGTCGGCTTCGGCAATCTGTGCCTGCTGGCGCTGGAGCAGCGCAGCGATGAAGAACTGCTGGCGGCGATTCGGCTGGCTCAGGCTTGTGCGGTGCCGTTGACGCTGGCGGCGATCTGCCCGGATTTGTCGGAGGCGGAGCTGGCGGCGATCGTGCGCGCCTCGGTTGATGCGCCGGATATGGCGGCGATGCCGTTTACTGTGACGGAGCAGCAGGTACACCAGGCGATGCACCGGGTGGAGGCGCTGGCAGCCCGTGTGGCAGGGTAAACTGTGTCACTGGCAGTAAAAAGACCGGGCGGGTAGCCCGGTCTTTGTTTGATACTTGAGGAAGCCCATGTTGTGTTTCAATCAGTCAGGCGACCCTATCAGAGTTTGGTCACATCTGAACGGCTAACTTTACAGTTGGCGGTATTCCATTGATCTTCTTCTTTGTACTTCTTGCTTTCGCCGTTGCCTTTTTCGACGCCGATGTACTCTTCGCAAACCTTCGGTTTGCCTGCTTTATAGTTTTTGATCTTGATGTTTTTAAGGGTTGCCACATCACCGTAGTTGCGGTTGACCCCAGCAATACTACCGATGGTGCCATTGACAATCAGTCCGTCAACGTTCAGGAAACGGGGACCGCCGTTGTTGGTGCAGTCGCCGCATGAACGCCACAACTTCCCGTGCTCACCGGTCAGGGTGAAATTGCCTTTTACCACCGTGGTACTATTTTTAGCGTTCTGCTGCAACACCTTGTCCGGTTTGCCGCCATAACCGCCGTTGGCGTTATGCGCGATCCCGCCGATGATGGTCATGGTTTTGCCGTTATTGGTTGCGGCATCTTCACAGACGTCTTCCCAGATCACGTTTTCGATGGTGCAGTTACCGCTGTCGCAGTGAATGCCGTCTGCACCGCCTTTGGCAGAAATACGCAGGTTTTTCACCGTGGCGTTTTTCAAAATGATCAGCGGTTTTTGTTTATCGCTGTCATTCGGGCAAGAGGTGCCGATGGTTACACCGCCGCAGTCCACCGTGCGGTTTTCGAATGTAGCACCCGGCTTACACTCGGAACTGGCTTTCGCTGCACGCAGCGGGCCAGTGCTCGGCGCGGTAGTCACGGCATTCGATGCAGTCTGGTTTTGCGTATCGCTGACCACATCCACCCAGTACCAGTAATTGACGCCGCTATTGGTATCTGCATCCTGGAAGGTACGGGTTTCCGCATCCAGCACGGCGATACGTTCACGCAGGTCCGGGTTGCTGGTGGTGCCGCGATAAACTTCCTGGCGAGCTACTTTACTTTCATCGGTGGACCAGCCCAGATAATTAACATCGCTTTTCTGGGTCATCATCAGCGTGGTTTGGGCGGCGAATGAGGGGGCCACCAGAGTGAGTGCACACAGAGGTATTACATATTTAAACATACAATCTCCTTGTAAATCCCACAGATATTGACTCTCGTTCAATTGAGAGAAAAAAATAAAAGAGGGGCTTCCTGAAAGTATCGTGTTCACTATAGAACAAAAAAATAAAAGTGCCAGAAAAATAAACCGCTGTTTTGAAAAATAACCTGATGTGAATGTTATTTATTTTACTTTCTGTTTTAAAATGAGATCTTCGTCATCTTTATTTTTGAAAGCTGAGTAATTTATAAAAAATGAATGTGATGAAGATCTTTTTTTCATGGCCGTGTTATTGATTTTTTTTCTATTGCAAGAGCGAAGGTGAATAACTATGTGCCGCCCGGCGCTATGATAATACCGTCATAACGTTTATTCAGTGGTTATTGCAATGTGAATAATTTGTTTATTTTTGAGGGTTTTGCTGGCAGCTAGCGACAAGGGCGTCGTGTGGTGTCGGCCGGGAGCCGAATGGAAGAACCCCTGATGACAAACATGCGGCCATGTCGGAGGCAAAGGACTTAACGCGCCTGCAATGCGAAAAACGACAGATATATTCAGAGGTGTCGCTTTGCTGCTGAATAGGCATCTCCAGGGGTTCATACACATTTTAATAGGGATATCTGTGATGATGATAAATAAAGCCGCTTTTAGTGTGTTGATGACTGTTATGTTATCGGGGTGTGGCGGTAATGAGCCGACCGAACAGGATATTCGGCACGCTGTTGATGAGATGGCGGCTCAAACGAATCAGGAGATTGAAAAAAAAGTCGGTACGCTTTTTAATGACGAAATGGTGCTTAAAGTTAATTCGCTAAAAAAACTGAACTGCATCAAAAGTAAAAATAAAATTTATCAGTGTAATATTGATTTAGATGTGTCATTACCCTTGGCTGGCAATAAAAAAGAGATCGTTAATTTGACCTTCATTCAGGAAGCCGATTCATGGAGGCTGATTAAATAATCTATACCCAAAATAATTCGAGTTGCAGGAAGGCGGCAAGAGAGTGAATCCCGATGAGCTTACACAGGTAAGTGATTCGGGTGAATGACAAATTGGCGTAAGCCGATTTGAACGCTGCTTGCAGCGGCCCCGAAGGGGCGAGGCCCATGAAATGGGCCGAGTAACGCAGCCAACACACCTGCAACTTGAAGTATGACGGGGATAAGTCTTTCCTGATAAGCATCTCCGGCTCATTGCCGGGGATGCCCTGAGATTATCCCAACATCCTTTCCACGCAGCGTTTGAATACCTGCACGCCGGTTTCCAGCGACGATAATTCAAAGTGCATATCCGGATGGTGCAGCCCCGGTTTGAGATTGGTGCCCAGCCCCCAGAAGCCCGCTTTAACCTGGGGTTTCAGTCGTGGGTAGAAGAAGAAGTCCTCTCCGCCTGCGGTGCTTTTGGGGGCGGCCAGACCGGCTTCACCCAGCACATCCCGGATAGCTGCGCTGATAAGCGCCGTCGCATCGTCATGAATATCCGCCGCCGGGATCTCTTTTAGCAGATTGATTTCGACCGTCGCCCCGTAAGCCGCCGCGCTGTACTCAATGGCACGGATCACCTTTGCCTTTAACTCGTCCATCGCGTCATTCTGTGACGAACGCAAGTCCCAGCACACCGTGGCGCTATCAGGAATGGAGTTGGTCACGCCAGCATCACACAGAAAACGGGTGGCTTTGGCGCTCCAGGTCAGGTGTGGTGCCAGCGGGACCGCTTTCACCGCCATGACCGCGTTGGCGGCAGCTTCCAGTGCGTTCACCCCCAGATGCGGTCGTGCGCCGTGCGCCGGTTGGCCGTGAAAACTGACTTCCAGCGTACTGCTGGCGGAATAGTACATCGCCGGTATTGCCTCGCCCAGACGGCACTCTTCTACCGGTCGCAAGTGAAAGCCGAGGATCATGTCCACGTCGTCAATAGCGCCACCTTCCACCAGGGCGATAGCTCCGGTGCCCAGCTCTTCGGCGGGCTGAAACAGGATCTTCAGCCGTCCTTTTTTTACCACACCATCGCGCATTAGCTCTTGAGCCGCGGTCAGTACCACGGAGGCGTGGGCGTCGTGTCCGCAGGTATGGCGGGCACAGAATTCGCCGTCAATGATGTGACCCAATGCATCCATGTCGGCGCGCAACGCCAGCACCGGGCCGGGCACGCCACTATTTAATTCCGCCACGATACCGGTGGTGCCGTTGACGCCGCGGGTGAGGTGGTAGCCTGCGGCGTCCAGTTGCGCAGCCAGATAATCGGCGGTCTTGAACTCCTGAAATCCCAGTTCCGGAATGGTGTGCAGGTAACGATAGTGATCGAGTACGTTGGACATGACGTCCCTCTTGGTGTTCGTCAACAATGATGGTCAGCGTGCAGCAAGAGTTATGCCAGATGAAAATGATGTGCGATGAACGCGATACCGGCTTAGCCGAAACCCAGGGCGATAGGGAACAGGGTCTGGAGCACTTTCGATGTTGTGGATGGGCAGGCTTACCGTGCGTTGCCAGCATGATAACCCCCCTTTCGCCAGAAGGTAACGCCATGCCCTATCAGGATACTTATCTTCACCGAACCGGGGCATGGCCTGCACCTGACAGGTGCCCGTTGGGAGCGGTGGTGATGACGTCAGTGCATGTCAGGGACGATAGCGTCAGCGTTGATGCGCAAACCCTCGGCGTCAAACACCAGACAGTGGGCGGCGTCGAAACCGACGGTAATCGCCTGCCAGGGGCGGAACTGCACGTCGCCGGGCAGCAGGATTTTGACGCCATCGTGACCGTAGCACTGGCCGAACAGGTAGGTGTTGTTGCCCAGCCGTTCCACCACTTCGCACTGAAAGGCCAGCGTGGCCTGATGTGATGGCTGAATGCCAAGATGTTCCGGGCGAATGCCCAGCGTAATGGCGTCGCCGGGCTGTAGCGGCGTAGTCTCAATATCCAGCGTCAGCGTTTTATCCGCCGTCAGCGTTACCGTTAATTGATGCGGCTGCCAGGCGACGACGGTGGCGGGCAGGAAGTTCATTTTGGGCGAACCGATAAAACCGGCGACGAAGCGGTTAATTGGGTTGTAGTACAGCGCCATCGGTGAGCCGGTTTGTTCCACCTTACCGTTGTTCATCACCACGATTTTGTCGGCCAGCGTCATCGCCTCCACCTGGTCGTGGGTGACATACACCATGGTGGTTTTCAGCTCCTGATGCAGCTTGGCGATGTGCAGGCGCATGTCGACCCGCAGTTCGGCGTCAAGGTTGGAAAGTGGTTCATCGAACATAAACACTTTCGGATTGCGCACAATGGCGCGGCCGATGGCGACGCGCTGGCGCTGGCCGCCGGACAGCTGTTTGGGTTTGCGGTCCAGCAAGTGGGACAACTGCAAGGTTTTCGCGACCATCTCGACCTGATGGCGAATCTCTGCCTTCGGCACCTTGTTGACCTTAAGCCCGTAGCCCATGTTTTCCGCCACCGTCATGTGCGGGTAGAGCGCGTAGGACTGAAACACCATCGCCACGCCGCGGTGGGCAGGGGCGACGTCATTCATCACTTCGTTATCAATCAGAATGTCGCCATCGCTAATCTCTTCCAGTCCGGCGATCATCCGCAGCAATGTCGATTTGCCGCAGCCGGAAGGCCCGACAAACACCGCGAATTCACCCGCCTGAATATCCAGATTGATGTTGTGCAGCGTTTCCGTTTTGCCAAAGCGTTTAGTGACATTTTTTAAGCATATGCTGGACATCCGTTTTTCCTCAACGGGTTATCAATACGGTGACCGCAGGGGCGGGCCGGGTAGCGCTGACAAGGTTATGTATTACGTATAACAAATTTTGTGGTAATCCTGACGGCGCTGTTACGTTGAGATGACTATAACCACCTTGTTTTTAGCGCCCTATCGGCATGTTTCATTTCTGCAATTGTGATCACACAATAGTCACTTTCCTGTCGTCATATCCCTATGGTTAGCGTAGCGTATAACATCATCGTTGGTGAAAAAACGGGTGTTGAATGCCCCATAAAATCAGCCACGGTGTTTTTGTTAATGCGAAGTGCCAGGTTTTTTGCTTAAAAATGTTATACCTTCACACGAGGTCGATAATGAAAACCAAAACGCTTACCGCCCTGCTTCTCTCTGCCACCGCTGTCGGCCAACTGGCGGCCTTTTCGGTACATGCCGCGCAGCAGCTGACTGTTTGGGAAGATATCCGGAAATCAGACGGCATCAAAGACGCCATCGGGGATTTTGAAAAACAGTACAACGTCAAAGTGAACCTGCAAGAAATGCCGTATGCCCAGCAACTGGAAAAACTGCGGCTGGACGGCCCGGCGGGCATCGGCCCCGATGTGCTGGTGATCCCTAACGATCAACTGGGCGGTGCGGTGGTGCAGGGGTTGATTGCGCCACTGAAACTTGACCAGGCCGAGCAAGACCGCTTCACCGAAGCGTCGATGGCGGCATTTCGCATGAACAACCAGGTGTACGGCCTGCCAAAAGCGGTGGAAACCCTGGTGCTGATTTACAACAAGGAACTGGTGAGCAAACCGCCAGCCAGCCTGCAAGAGTGGTATGACTTTTCCCGCCAGCAGCAGGCGCAGAATAAGTTCGGGCTGCTGGCGAAGTTCGATCAGATCTACTACAGCTGGGG
Source organism: Dickeya undicola (assembly GCF_000784735.1). GTDB lineage: Bacteria > Pseudomonadota > Gammaproteobacteria > Enterobacterales > Enterobacteriaceae > Dickeya > Dickeya undicola. The sequence goes on along the minus strand of NZ_JSYG01000004.1, from coordinate 440,010 downwards.
CGCTATCGGGCCGATGGGCGGGTACATTTTCGGCAAAAATAACAAAGGCAGCCTCAATCCGTTGGATATCGGCCTGAACACGCCAGGCGCGGTGGATGCGGTGACACTGCTGCGTAAGTTTTACGCCGATAAGCTGTTTCCGGCGGGGATCATCGGCGATAACGGGCTGAACGCCATCGATTCGCTATTCACTGAGAAAAAAGCGGCGGCGGTGATCAACGGCCCCTGGGCATTCCAGCCCTATGAAGCCGCTGGTATTCACTACGGTGTGGCACCGTTGCCGCTGCTGCCAGACGGCAAACCGATGAGCTCGTTCCTCGGCGTGAAAGGGTATGTGGTGTCGACCTGGAGTAAGGACAACGCGCTGGCACAACGGTTTATCGAATTCATCAACCAGCCGCGCTACGTGAAGATTCGCTATCAACGCACCGGTGAGATCCCGCCGCAAAAAAGCATGATTGATGATCCGCTGATTAAAAACGACGAGAAAGCCAGCGCGGTTGCCGTCCAGGCCGCCAGAGCCGTGCCGATGCCGGGCATTCCGGAAATGGGCGAGGTTTGGGGGCCAGCCAACGCGGCGCTGGAGCTGAGCATGACCGGCAAACAGGAGCCGAAAGCGGCGCTCGATAACGCCGTGAAGCAAATCAAGATGCAGGTCGAGGCGATGCAGGCCAGCAATCAGTAATAACCGTCATCCGTTAACGCAGTAGGCCACACCGAGCGGGAGGGCTGCCTCCCGCGACTAGTAAGGAGCAGCGTGTGATTATCAGTTCCGGCGAACCCCTGTCCGGGGAAAAACGCACCCGACGCCACGCCTGGGTCGCGGCGTTATGCGCGGTGCTGCCCGGCGGCGGGCAGTTTTATCATCGCCAGTGGGCGAAGGGCATGATTTTTCTGGTGCTGCTCGGCAGCTATCTGGGGGTGTTTCATGACTTTCTGCGTACCGGCCTGTGGGGCGTGTACACCCTGGGGGAAGAGGTGCCGCGCGACAATTCGGTTTTCCTGCTGGCGGAAGGGATCATCAGCCTGCTGATTATCGCCTTTGGTGTGCTGATTTACGCCTTGTCGATCAACGATGCCTGGCGTAATGGCAAACGGCGGGATGATGGGCTGGCGCTGAACAGCGTGCGGCAGCAATACCGGCTGCTGCTGAGTGAGGGCTTTCCTTACCTGATGATTACCCCCGGCTTTATTCTGCTGGTGTTCGTGGTGATCTTCCCGATCCTGTTCGGTTTCGCCATCGCGTTTACCAACTACAACCTGTACCACACACCGCCTGCCAAACTGGTGGAGTGGGTTGGGATGAAGAACTTCGTCAGCATTTTTACCCTCAGCATCTGGCGCTCGACCTTTTTCGACGTGTTGCAGTGGACGGTGGTCTGGACGCTGCTGGCGACCACGTTGCAGTGCACGGTGGGCGTGTTGCTGGCGATTTTGGTTAACCAGAAAGATCTACGCTTGAAGCCGCTGATCCGCACGATTTTCATTCTGCCGTGGGCGGTGCCGGGGTTTGTCACCATTCTGGTGTTCGCCGGTATGTTCAACGACTCATTCGGTGTCATCAATAATGCCATTCTGGCGTCGGTGGGCATCAGCCCGAAAGCCTGGCTGACCGACCCGTTCTGGACCAAAACGGCGTTGATCATGATGCAGACCTGGCTCGGGTTCCCGTTTGTGTTCGCCATGACCACCGGCGTGTTGCAGGCCATTCCTGATGACTTGTACGAGGCGGCCACCATGGACGGTGCCAGCCGCTGGACGCAACTGCGCACCATTACGCTGCCGCTGGTGCTGTACTCCATCGCGCCGATCATCATCACCCAGTACACCTTCAACTTTAACAATTTCAACATCATCTACCTGTTCAACAACGGTGGGCCCGCCGTGGCCGGTTCCAATGCCGGGGGCACCGACATTCTGGTGTCCTGGATTTACAAACTGACGATGTCGTCGTCTCAGTATGCGATTGCCGCCACCATCACCATCCTGCTGTCGATTTTCGTGGTCGGGCTGGCGTTGTGGCAATTCCGGGCGACCCGGTCATTCAAGAACGATGAGATGGCGTAAGGGGAACGTGATGGCAACGTCTCACAAGAGTAAACAAAGCAGCATCAAACGCGAGAAAGCCATTCGGCTGGCACTGTCCTGGCTGGTGATTATCGCAGTGTCGGTGGTGATCATTTACCCGCTGGTGTGGACGGTCGGGGCGTCGCTCAATGCGGGCAACAGCCTGCTGAGCACCTCGATTATTCCGGAAAATCCGTCCTTTCAGCATTACGAGGAGCTGTTTAACGGCCAGGTCAATTACCTGACCTGGTACTGGAACTCGATGAAAATCAGCTTCCTGACCATGATCCTGACGTTGCTAAGCGTCAGTTTCACCGCCTACGCGTTTTCGCGCTTCCGTTTCAAAGGGCGGCAAAACGGGCTGATGCTGTTTTTGCTGTTGCAGATGATCCCGCAGTTCTCCGCGCTGATTGCCATTTTTGTGCTGTCGCAGTTGCTGGGGTTGATCAACAGCCATCTGGCGCTGGTGCTGATTTATGTCGCGGGCATGATCCCGATGAACACCTATTTGATGAAAGGCTATCTGGACGCCATTCCCCGTGAGCTTGACGAGTCGGCGCGCATGGACGGGGCGGGTAACTTCCGCATTTTCATCGAGATCATTATTCCCTTGTCCAAGCCAATCATCGCCGTGGTGGCGCTGTTTTCCTTCACCGGTCCGCTGGGGGATTTCATCCTGTCCAGCACCATTCTGCGCACCCCGGACAAATACACCCTGCCCATCGGCCTGTACAACCTGGTGGCGCAGAAAATGGGGGCCAGTTACACCACCTACGCCGCTGGCGCGGTGCTGATTGCCGTGCCGGTCGCGCTGCTTTACCTGATGCTGCAAAAATATTTTGTCTCCGGCCTTACCTCAGGCAGTACCAAAGGATAATCGCGATGAAAAAGATGATACCCGCATTACTGGCTGTTTCCCTGTCGCTGGGCGCGATGCCGCTCATGGCGGCGGAATCTGTTGTTATTAAACCGCTGCGCAATGTCCCGGCCGATTTTATCAAGGGCGCGGATATCTCCACGTTGCTGGAAGTGGAGCGTCAGGGCGGTGTGTTTTACGACGAAAACCACGTGCGCGTCGACCCGGTAGCGCTGCTGAAAAAAAATGGCGTTAACTACATCCGGTTGCGGTTGTGGGTAGACCCAAAAGACAGCACCGGGCACCCCTACGGCGGTGGCGATAACGATCTGGCGACCACCCTGGCACTGGCTAAACGCGCCAAAGCGCAAGGCATGAAGCTGCTGCTGGATTTCCACTACAGCGACTTCTGGACCGACCCCGGCAAGCAGTTCAAGCCGAAAGCCTGGGCCAACCTGTCTTACGATCAACTGAAAGTCGCCGTTCATGACTATACCCGCGACACCATCGCCCGTTTCAAGAAGGAAGGGGTGTTGCCGGATATGGTGCAGATTGGCAATGAGGCCAACGGTGGCATCCTGTGGCCGGAAGGTAAAAGCTGGGGGCAGGGCGGCGGCGAATTCGACCGGTTGGCCGGTTTGCTGAACGCTGCCATCGCCGGTTTGCGCGAAAATCTCAGCTCGCCGGGGCAGGTCAAAATCATGCTTCATCTGGCGGAAGGCACCAAGAACGACACCTTCCGCTGGTGGTTTGATGAAATCACCAAACGTGGCGTGCCGTTCGATGTGATCGGCCTGTCGATGTACACCTACTGGAACGGCCCGATCAGCGCATTAAAAGCCAACATGGACGACATCAGCCAGCGCTACAACAAGGACGTCATCGTGGTTGAGGCTGCCTACGGTTACACCCTGGCTAACTGCGATAACGCCGAAAACAGTTTTGGTGAAAAGGAAGCGACGGCGGGCGGTTACCCGGCCACCGTACAAGGGCAGGCCGATTTCATCCGCGACCTGATGCAAAGCGTGATTGACGTACCGAAAAAGCACGGTAAAGGCGTGTTCTATTGGGAGCCGACCTGGATAACCCCGCCGGGAAATACCTGGGCCACCGAAGCCGGTATGAATTACATCAACGACCACTGGAAATTGGGCAACGCCCGTGAAAATCAGGCGTTATTTAATTGTCAGGGGGAGGTACTGCCTTCGATAAAAGTCTTTAAATAAATACCCGTCATACTTCAAGTTGCAGATGCGTTGGTTCTATTGAAGCTCGAATTATTTTGGGTATACACCCGGCATATTTCACGTGCAGGCGCGTTGGTGGCCCCGGCTTATTGTTGGGGGTGATGTGGTTGCCGCCTGCCTGCATCGTGAAATAAAGGGAATACACCGTCTGCCTATTCAGTCTTAAGGATGTTTTATGAAACGATTCCCGCCTTTGAATCCGAAGGTCGAAGGGTTATTACATGGCGCTGATTATAATCCGGAGCAATGGGAGAATTACCCCGGCATTATTGACGACGATATCGCCATGATGAAACAGGTAAAATGCAATGTCATGTCGGTCGGTATTTTTAGCTGGTCCAAACTGGAACCGCAGGAAGGCGTGTACCGGTTCGACTGGCTGGATGAGGTTCTCGATAAATTATACCGGCAGGGCATTTCGGTGTTTCTGGCGACCCCCAGCGGCGCACGCCCAGCCTGGATGTCGCAACGTTACCCGGAAGTACTGCGTGTAGGGCGTGATCGGGTGTCGGCGCTGCACGGTGGTCGTCACAATCACTGCCTGTCATCGCCGGTGTATCGGGATAAGGTCCAAAAAATCAATACGTTGCTGGCAGAACGCTACGGGCATCACCCGGCGGTGATCGGCTGGCATATTTCCAATGAATACAGCGGCGAGTGCCATTGCGAGCGCTGTCAGCAGGCGTTTCGCACCTGGCTACAGGCACGTTACCAAACGCTGGATAACCTCAATCACGCCTGGTGGAGCGATTTCTGGAGCCATACCTACAGCGACTGGTCGCAGATTGAATCGCCCGCGCCGCAGGGCGAAGTGTCCATTCACGGGCTGAACCTTGACTGGCGGCGCTTTAACACCGCACAGGCGACCGATTTCTGCGCGCAGGAAATCGCCCCGTTGAAGCGGGTGAACCCGGCTATTCCGGCGACCACCAACTTCATGGAGTACTTTTACGATTACGACTACTGGCAGTTGTCGCGCGTGCTGGACTTCATCTCCTGGGACAGCTACCCGATGTGGCACCGGGACAAGGACGACGTTACGCTGGCCTGTTATATCGCCCTGTTTCACGATCTGATGCGTTCGCTCAAGCAGGGCAAACCCTTTGTACTGATGGAATCGACCCCCAGCGTGACCAACTGGCAGCCGCTCAGCAAGCTCAAGAAGCCGGGGATGCATATTCTCTCCTCGCTACAGGCGGTGGCCCACGGCGCGGATGCGGTGCAGTACTTCCAGTGGCGTAAAAGCCGCGGTTCGGTGGAGAAATTCCACGGTGCGGTGGTGGATCATGTCGGCCATGTTGATACCCGCGTTGGCCGCGAAGTGGCGCAACTCGGCCAGATCTTGTCGCAGCTGGATGCGGTGGCGGGCAGCCGGGTCGAGGCGCAGGTGGCTATCCTGTTTGACTGGGAAAGCCGCTGGGCGATGGATGATGCGCAGGGGCCGCGCAATGCCGGGCTGGAGTACGAAAAAACGGTGGCGGAACACTACCGCCCGTTCTGGGAGCAGGGGATCGCCGTCGATGTCATCAACGCCGACTGCGATTTCAGCGGCTACCGGCTGTTGATTGCGCCGATGCTGTACATGGTGCGGCCAGGGTTTGCCGAGCGCGTCGAGCAGTTTGTGCGGCAGGGTGGGCACGTGGTGGTGACCTACTGGAGCGGCATCGTTAACGAAAGCGACCTGTGTTATCAGGGCGGATTCCCCGGCCCGCTGCGCCCGCTGTTGGGTATCTGGTCAGAAGAGATCGACTGTCTGGCCGATGGCGAATATAACCGGGTGTTGGGGCTGGCGGACAACGATATCGGGCTGAAGGGACCGTATCAGGCGCGCCACCTGTGCGAGTTGATCCACCTTGAAAGTGCCACAGCGCTCGCCAGTTATTGTGATGATTTCTATGCCGGAAGACCGGCGGTGACGGTCAATTGCGTCGGTGCAGGGAAAGCCTGGTACGTGGCCTCGCGTAACTGTCTGCCGTTCCAGCGCGATTTCTTCGCCAACATTATCCGTGAGCTGGCGTTGCCTCGGGCGTTGGATATCCCGCTGCCACCGGCGGTGACGGCCCACCGGCGTACCAACGGTGACGACGAGTTTATCTTCATCGAAAACTACAGCGCATTACCGCAGCCCATCCAGTTGCCCTCCGGGTATAGCGATATGCTGACTGGGTTGCCGCTGGTGGATGTGGTCCTTTCCGCCTGGGATTGCCGGGTGATTCGTCGCCGTCTGGTCTGACGGCGTTCAGCCTGCGCCCATCGCCGTTACCGGCATGGGCGCTTTCTTCTGGGCGATGACCCACCGTGCGGATGGGCGTCGCCGTATACCGAACGATACCTTCACAGGAGTATGCTCATGGTCAGTCTGCATTCTGTTATGCGTTATTTTTCGCACCCGAAACCGACGGCGGAATTAAGCGACGACGATAAACAGCAGATTCAGCGTCTGCTGCGGTTATTTGGTGGGCGGGATAATATCGAGCAGGTCGATGCCTGTATTACCCGGCTGCGGGTGACGGTAAAAAACCTGAGTTTGGTTGATTCACAAGGATTACAGCAAGAAGGCGCGCTGGGCGTCATTATTCTTGGTCAACAGGTTCATGCCATATTCGGTAAGCAGTCGGATACATTGCGTAAATTACTGGAGGAACATTTCTCCCGGCCGGAATAACACACTGTAAATAAAAAGAGGATAACCCGGCTGGTTATCCTCAAAACATAGCGCTAAATGTTCAGATAACAATGATGAAAAAACTACCGGAGAAGGGAATATTCCGGGTGCTGGTTACCACCAGGCTTCCACCTGTACGCCAACGTTCCAGGTGTTATTGGCGGTGCCATCTTTAAACGGTTTGCCGTCCTGGCTGTCGTTCAGATAAGAGGTGTAGAGGCGCAATTCCGGACGCGACATAAATGCCGGGCCTGCCGCCAGTGCCAGCGCCAGGGTGTATTTCTCACCGCTTTGTTTAAACGAGGTGCCGTTTTTGAAGTTATCTTTCTGGGTGAAGGCACCCACTTCGCCAATGCCACGCACATAATCGGTAAACTGGTATTGCAGGCGTCCTACCAGTGACAACAGCCGGGTGGTGTCGGTCGCTTCGTTGATGTGGTCAGCCGAACCCCAGGTCAACACATGGTTGAACGATAACCGGTCGGTGAGCGGGATCAGGCCGGTGTTGATGGCGCGATAACCGGTGGCGCTGTTAACCTGGTTCCACATGTCGTACCAACCGCCGCCCTGCGACACCATGTTTTGTGCCAGCCCTTTGTTGGCGTACTGCAACACCACTTTATTGTAACCACCCAGCATATCCTGACTGATTTCGCCGGTCAGCATGACGCCGTTGTCCGCGTCGTACAGGCCACCGAAGTCTTTCTGTTTTTTGGTGGTGTTCGGCATAGCGTAGTCGATGCCGAACTCTGTCCAGGCACCTTTCCAGGGTTTCAGCCCGGCGTAGCGGATGTCGGCATAGTTGATATTGACGTTGCTATTACCGTTGATGCGGTCATCAACCGCGTTGGCATCGCCGCGGATCCAGGCGACCGACAGCGCACCAGGGCCGAGCGTATAGTTCTCGATCCCAGCACCAGAACCAGAGATATTCCAGTATTTTGTATCGATAATGTGCAGATCGTGACGCTGATAGTAGCGTTTACCGCCCCAGATCACGGCGTTAGGATCACCGGGGACCAGCCCTTTGATTTGCAGGTTCAACTGACGCAGGCCAAATTGGGCGTCATCACCGATGGTGGTTTCGTTATCGTTGGAGCCATCCGACACCATGCTGACCATGCTGTCGACGTAGAAACTGACATCGTTCTTTTTGTACACCTCCGAGCCCAGTTCGACTTCGCCGTAGGTATCGTTTTCGTTACCCAGACGGCCTACTTTGTTTTTTTGCCATTGTGACATGCCGCCATCATTGGACACCCCCACGCCAGCGCGCAGATAGCCGTGAAAATCAATGGGGACGGTGGTGGCTTCGGCTGCCAGCAATGCTGGAGCCGTCAGTATGGCGGTGAGTGCGGTAGTGAGAGTAAGGAGTTTGGTGTTCATGGCGGCCTCTTGTTGTTATGTACTACGTTCACAATTCGTGTCTAATAAAATGCCTTGCCGTAATTTCGAGCAACGCATTCGTTGTTTTATTGTGATTTAATGCAAATAAATCATTTTGTTTTGTAATGATTGGTGATGCGTGTCACGAGTTTTTGATATGTGAACGTAATACTTTCGTGTAATTTGCGCTGTGTGGGGTTCGGAACCTGTTTTTTTCGCCGGGCCTGCTGTTACAATCCCGGTAAAACCATGATGGGAAACCTGACCATGAAGTCGAAAAGCGCTACGTTAGAAGATGTTGCCCGCCATGCGGGCGTCTCTTATCAGACGGTATCGCGGGTATTGAATAAATCTGCGAATGTCTCCGAGTCCACGCGCCGCAAGGTAGAACAGTCCATCGAACTGCTGCGCTATGTTCCTAATCGGCTGGCCCAGCAACTGGTAGGCAAACAGAGCATGACGGTGGGGTTGGTGACGACATCGCTGGCATTGCACGCGCCGTCACAAGTTGCGGCAGCGGTGAAAAGATATGCGAATGTGGAAGGCTATCAGGTGCTGATCTCCATGATTGATGAGAACGTCAATCACAGCATTCAGGATTCCATCAATGAACTCAAGTCACAGCGGGTTGATAAGGTTATCATTAACGTGCCGCTGGAGACGGAAGAAGCAGAGCACATCGCCGCCGACAATGACGATATTCTCTGCTTGTTTCTGGACGTTGACCCCTACAGTTCGGTGTTCAACGTGTCGTTTAATCCGGCGGACGGCACGCGCGCCAGCGTGAAGTATCTGTATGAACTGGGGCACCGCGATTTTGCTTTACTGGCGGGACCGGCTGGCTCGGTTTCAGCACGCTTGCGGCTGAAAAACTGGCTGGAAACCCTGGAGGGATACGGCCTGACGCCGACAACGGTGATTCACGGCAACTGGGATGCGCAAAGCGGTTACGCTGGCGCATTGCAGATGTTGCGGGAAACGCCGCAATTCAGCGCGGTACTGGTCGCTAACGATCAAATGGCGCTCGGGGTATTGAGTGCTTTTCACCAGAATCAACTCACCATCCCCGGTCAGAAATCGGTAATTGGCTACGACGGCACCTATGAAAGTTCGTTCTTCCATCCGGCGCTGACGACTGTCTCGCTGGACCTCGACCTGCAAGGCAAAGAGGCGGTACACCGTTTGCTGAACGCCAACGACAGCGACATGCAGCGATCGTCGTCCATCCTGCCTGCCCGGCTGGTAATCCGTAATTCCACCGGTCCCCGCCTTGATGAACAGCGTGATTTACAGCAAATCGCCGAAGAACTGCGCTTGATTGCGCATCGGTTGAGCCAGTAGCCGGTGCCAGCTGTCCTGCTGTCAGGACAGCTGGAGGTGTTCAAAGTTGCAGCTATTAACGGCGATATGGGCGATGTCTGGAATCAGGCCCACATTTCGATCAGAGCGATACATAACGGCATAGCGCACCAGCGGCGGGGCGGGCTTCAGTTTTACAATGCCGAGTTTCCCTTGGGTAATTAAGTGACGCAGTGCATGGGCAGGGAGGTAGGTGATACCCAATCCGGCAATTGCCAGGCCAATTTGGGCAATGAGATTGCTGCAAACAATCGTTTTATTTAATACCACATTGCGGCTGGCAAAGTAGCGTTCATAAATCAGCCCTGTGCCAGATTGTGTTCCCTGTGTTAAAAAGGAATAGTCTGCGATGTCAGTCAGACTCAGTTCTTTATGTGGTGGTATGAGATTTGGGGAACACATCCAGGCATTCTCCACGCTTTTTAATGGTGTGGTGATAAGCCGGGCGTCGTTGTAAATATCCGGAATGACAATAATATCCAGTTGGTCATTCGTCAGTTGATTGAATAGATTAAAACTGACATCAATTGTCGGATGAATGAGAACTTTAGGATAGTCCGCGCGAATATTCTCAATTAGCCCTGGTAGCCAGGTCATGGCGGTTAATTCCGTAACGCCGAGTCTTAGGTTGCTAAATAAGATTTTCTTATCGCTTATTCGTTCCAGCATGGCATCACGGCGTGCGACGATATCCTGACAATAATCCAGCAACTCCCGGCCTTTATGTGTCAGACGGGCATTTCTGCTTTTACGATCAAATATCTCGATATCAAATACCGCTTCAATCTCATGGATGCGCTTGGAAATAGCGGATTGCGACATGTTGAGTTTACTGGCTGCCGCTTCAAAACTGCCCATGTTGACAATCCAAATCAAGGCATCCATCTGCTTAAATGTGATCATTCTCGTTCTTTTTTCATGAAAAAAAGTGATGGTGTTTCATGTTAAAATATCGCTAAAAATGGTGAAAGTCTACGATTACTATCGGGGTGAGTCAGGCTGACTCGATGACGATTAATGCTTTTTAACCATTTGATATTAGAGATATTTATGGCTAATCCTGGCAGCATTGTTAACCCAGCTATCTCCCCGATGAATGCTGAGGAACGCGACGCGTTCGCGCATGTGGTGACCCCCCATCTTAGCGATAATATGTCGCGTAATATTGGCGTGAAAGGACTCCAGCGGATAAATAAAAACGGCAAACTGATCGGTACAGCGTTAACGGTAAAAGTACGTGGTGGCGACAATTTGCTGGTCTATAAAGCCATGACCATGATTCAACCGGGACATGTTCTGGTGATTGATGCTCAAGGTGATGAAAATAATGCCGTCATTGGCGAGTTAATCAAGCTGGATTGTGTTCGTCGCGGCTGCGTCGGGTTTGTTGTCGATGGTGCCATTCGTGATGTTGCCAGCTTTGAAAATACCCCGTGTTACGCCAGAAGCATCACGCATAAAGGCCCCTTTAAAAATGGTCCGGGTGAAATTAATACGCCGATTTGTGTTGGCGGGCAGGTCATTTCACCGGGCGATATTCTTGTCGGCGACGAAGATGGCGTGGTGTGTTTTGCCCATGAATATAAAGAGTCACTGCTATCGTTAGCGGCCGGTCATGCAGAAAAAGAAGAACAGGTTAAACGGCAAATCGCAGCGGGTGATGCTTCCTGGTATACCGCGCTATTACAGGAAAAAGGGTATTTGTAATGATGACTGACTCGACATTGCTTTCTTATCGTTTAAAACGTATTAAACCATCCCCCAGTATTGCTGCCAACGAATTGGTGGGGAAATTACGTAGTGAAGGGAAAGACATCATCAATTTTACGATTGGTGAGCCGGACTTCGATACGCCACAACATATTATCGAGGCCGCGGTTAACGCGATGAGACAAGGCGAAACGCATTATACGCCAGCAAGCGGCACCGTGGCGCTGAGAAAGGCCATTGCGCAGAAGCTGCAACGCGATAATCACCTGACGTATGGGTTGGATGAGATCGTGTGTGGCAGTGGTGGTAAACACATTATTTTCCACGCGTTTGCTGCGACGCTGAATGCGCAGGATGAAGTCATCATTCATGCCCCTTACTGGGTTTCCTATCCTGATTTAGCCGTACTGAATGACGCCTTTCCCGTTGTGATTGAAGGGGATAGTGTCAATCAGTTCAAACTGACGCCTGAAGCGCTGAGTAAAGCGATTACGCCATCAACCAAATGGGTGGTGCTTAATTACCCGAATAACCCCAGTGGTGCGGTGTATTCAGCGGATGAATTACGTGAGCTGGCCGCGGTGCTGCGTCAGCATCCACATGTGCTCATTATGCTGGATGAAATCTATGAACACTTTGTTTATGGCGAGCATCAGCATATCTCCATGGCTGCTGTGGCACCTGACCTGCGTGAACGCATACTCATCGTCAACGGTGCCTCTAAAGGCTATGCCATGACAGGGTGGCGTCTTGGGTTCGGTGCTGGACCGGCGTGGCTGATTGCTGCTATGGCTAAACTGTTGTCGCAGACAACGACCTGCCCTGCGTCGGTCAGCCAGGCGGCGGCGGTTGCTGCTTTTGCTGGTGATCAGCAACCGGTGAAAGCCATGCTGGAGATCTATAAAGCACGGCGTGACGTGATTGTTTCTGCGTTAAGTGAGATACCCGGAATTCGTTTTGCACCACCAGCCGGGGCGTTTTATTTGTATGTGGATGTCAGCGGGTTACTGGGTAAAGTCACGGCGTCGGGAAAAGTACTTGGAAGCGATGACGATGTTGTCGAATACCTGTTAACCGACGGCGGTGTTGCGACGGTTGGTGGCCGGGCTTACGGTATGTCTCCCTTTTTACGTATTTCCTTTGCCAGTTCGTTGGATGCCATTAATGAAGGATGCCGACGCATCCGCGCTGCTATCGATAAACTGAACGCATCACCGATGTGTTAAATAATCTCTGTCGTAGAAAGATGATGCCAGGTCATTCCCTGGCATGAGTTGATGACCGGGGAAATTAATAAAAATAAAAGTAAACACACAATACAACCAATCTAGTTAGGGGAAACCTATGCCAAGAATATCCTTGTTATGGCAAATCATTATCGGGCTCTGTCTCGGTATCGGTATTGGGTTGGTTTTGAACCAACATCAAGAATACAGCCATTGGATTATTGAGCAGATATTGCAGCCTGCTGGCGATATCTTTATCAAGTTAATGAAGATGATCGTTATTCCTATTGTATTTTCCTGCCTTATCGTTGGTATTGCCGGGCACGGTGATAGCAAGTCTATGGGGCGTCTTGGTGCCAAAACGATCGCCTATTTTCTCAGTGTGACAACGGTCGCTATTCTGTGCGGGCTGGTGGTGGGGAATGTCGTCAAGCCAGGTGAAGGCGTAGATATGTCATCAATGGTGAAAACGTCGATATCCGTTGCTGGTTCGGCAGCGCATGGTCATGGGCTGGGACAGGTTATTCTTGGCATTATCCCCGACAATATTATTTCTGCTATGGCGAACGGTAATCTCTTGCCGGTGATTTTCTTTGCCGTGATGTTCAGCCTGGGGTTGAGCTCGGTGGAAAAATCGAAGAAAGAGGCCATTGTAACCACCTTTTCAGGTATTGCTGATGCGATGTTCCGCGTCACTAACATGATTATGGCGTATTCACCGATCGGCATTTTTGGCATGATGGGGGTCACGGTATCGACATTTGGCGCTGCCTCGTTGCTGCCGTTGATTAAGCTAATTGTGACGACCTATATTACTGCGCTGTTATTTGTCCTGGTCATTTTTGGCATTATCGCCCGAGTTGCCGGTATCAATATTTTCTCGCTGATAAAATTTATTCGTAGCGAATTGGTTTTGGCTTTTTCAAGCGCCAGCTCTGCCTCGGTATTGCCGCAAGTGATGCAAAAGGTAGAGCGTTTTGGTGCGGATAAATCGATTACCAGTTTTGTCGTTCCTACGGGATATTCGTTTAATCTGGACGGTGCCTCGTTATTTTTGGGGATCGGGACGTTATTTATCGCTCAGATTTATAACATTCATCTCTCGTTATCGGATCAATTGGTACTGGTTGCAACGATGGTAATCACGTCGAAAGGTGCGGCGGGTGTACCGGGATTTATGTTTGTCATTTTATCCGCAACGTTATCCAGCGTTGGTATCCCCCTGGAAGGGATCGCGTTTATCGCCGGGGTTTATCGATTAATGGACATGCCCAATACCGCACTCAATGTATTAGGTAATGCATTGGCACCCTTGGTGATTGCGAAATGGGAAAGTAAGTTCGATGTACAACGGCATCAGCAGGCTCTGAGCCGTGGGCAATGATCCTGCCGATTACCACGCCATACCACAAATACTTCAAGTTGCAGGACAACCCCCCGCGACTTGAAGTATGACGGGTATAAAAGAGCAATAAAGGAGCTTTCGGTCATGTCTCAGCTTTCTTATGTTAACAATCACGATGCTAATGCATGGAAAACCTACCTGGCGCAAATTGACAGGGTGGCACCTTATCTGGGTGACCTCTCGCACTGGGTTGATACGTTACGCCACCCCAAGCGTGCGCTGATCGTTGATATCCCGTTGGTGATGGATGACGGCACGATTCGGCATTTTGAAGGTTTCCGCGTACAGCACAACCTGTCGCGAGGGCCGGGTAAAGGTGGCATTCGTTACCATCCGAATGTGGATTTGAACGAGGTCATGGCGCTGTCGGCCTGGATGACGATCAAAGCGGCGGCACTGAACTTGCCGTTCGGCGGTGCGAAAGGCGGTATTCGGGTTGACCCTGCAACACTGTCGGAAAGCGAATTGGAGCGTTTAACCCGGCGTTACACCAGCGAAATCAGCCTGATTATTGGGCCGCAGCAGGATATTCCCGCGCCTGACGTCGGCACGAATGCCAAAGTGATGGCCTGGGTTATGGATACCTATTCCATGAATGTAGGGGCTACCGTCACCGGCGTTGTAACCGGCAAACCAGTACATCTTGGCGGCTCATTAGGGCGTGTAAAAGCGACCGGCCGCGGCGTGTTTGTGACTGGCAGGGAAGTCGCCAGAAAGCTGAATATTGATGTAGCCCGCTCCCGCGTTGCGGTGCAGGGGTTCGGCAATGTTGGCAGTGAAGCGGCTGTGTTATTTGCCGAAGCTGGCGCACGGGTGGTGTGTGTACAGGATCATTCCGGTACGTTGTATAACGGCAATGGTATGGATCTCGGCGCGTTAGCGGACTGGGTGAAAACACATAAAGCTGTCGTCGGTTTTCCGGGGGCGGAGCCACTGGCTGATGAGTTATTTTGGGATGTGGAGGCCGAGATTATCGTCCCGGCCGCCCTGGAAGGGCAAATTACTGCCGCACGGGCGCAGCGACTCAAGTGTAAATTGGTGCTTGAGGGGGCGAATGGGCCAACGTATCCCGATGCGGATGATATTCTGGCACAACGTGGTGTGACGGTAGTACCGGATGTCATTTGCAATGCCGGTGGCGTTACTGTCAGCTATTTTGAATGGGTGCAGGATATCGCCAGTTATTTCTGGACCGAAGAGGAAATCAATGCACGAATGGATAAAATTATCGGCGACGCTATCCATGCCGTTTGGGATAAATCCACAGAAAAACAGTGCACGCTCAGAACGGCTGCTTATATTGTCGCCTGTGAGCGTATTTTAACCGCGCGGAAAGAAAGGGGCATTTACCCAGGGTAAACAGCAGGGGTTATGCTCTGAAGATTTAGGGCAAGGCCCAGGGATGGGCCGAGTAAGAGCGACTTATCTTTATGATAAATCACCACTAAGAATAGTATTAAAGTCGCAGCAGTTTTGTGCCAGCATGATAATCGATGAGATTAACTCGCTGCGAACGTCTGATTTATATATGGCCACGTAAGTGACAGGGGGAAGCGTCGGCGTCACGTCCAGTTCTACCAGCATTCCCATATCAACCAATCTTTGAAGGCAGTTTTTAGGGAAATAACTGATCCCTAACCCTGATATCGTCAAAGCCAGTAATGCGACGATACTATTACTTACCAGTTTATGCTCCGGGTTGAAACCGACCATTTTAAACCAACGATGATAGATTAATCCCGGCCCTGATTTATCCATTAATAATTTATGTTCCCCTAATTCGTGCAGACGAAGGGCACCGTCAGCATCATTAAACAAACCCGGCTTGCACATCCACACATTATCGACTTTTCCTACCGGCTGGGACACCAACTGCGGCTCTGAAAATGCATCAGGCACAATCATTAAATCAATATGGTCGGTCAGTAATTTTTCTCGAAGATTGATACTCATATCGACGTCAGGCTCAAGAGTGACCCGAGGGTAGTGGCTTTGTATCAGCCTAACTAAACGCGGTAGCCAGGTCATCGCTGTTAATTCGGTTACACCAATTCGAATTGAACGTTCAATAATATCAGGAGAGCTGATTTGTTCTAATGCTGAGGCGCGCATATCCAGAATACGTTTCGCCAGGATTAACATTTCCTCGCCTTTCTCTGTTAATCGGGAAGCGCGTTGGTTTCGGTCAAATAACGGAATGCCTAATATATTTTCCAGTTCTTGTATTCTTTTTGAAATTGCTGACTGTGTTGTGTGCAATTTTAGTGCGGCAGGTTGGAAACCACCTAACTGCGCGACCCAATAAAGTGCTTCAAGTTGTTTGAATGTCATGTTTGCACCAGTATGAATGGTTTTAGGTTTATTAAATCTCTTTTTGGAATTAAACACAATAACATTAAGTCGTTTTTTTTATTTTTTAACTGTGAGTAGGATACTATTCAGACAGGGTGATTAAGCATGATAAATGTAAAAATTAGGGGGTTTTATGCGTCGTTTAGTGGCATCGTTAATTGCAGTTGGATCTATTTTTACTGCCATGCAAGCCTCGGCCGATCAGCTTGCGGATATAAAAGCAAAAGGCGTGCTGGTTTGCGGTACATTGGGGACGACAGAACCATTCAGTTTTACTAATCCTGAAACCCGGCAATTAGAAGGGTATGACGTAGACTTTTGTAAGTCCATCGCTGACGGCCTGGGCGTTAAGCTGGAATTAAAACAAATTTCCGTTCCAGCCCGTATTCCTGAATTGATTCAGGGGCGAGTGGATATTCTGGCTGCCGCATTAGGCTGGACACCAGAGCGCGCCCAGCAGATAGCCTATAGCGATCAATATTATCTCAGCCTGACTAAAATTGCCGCACGCCATAACGACGGCTTCAAGGATATTTATGCGTTATCAGGGAAACGCATTAGTGCGCCTAAAGGGTCTACTTCAGAAATGGCGGTTAAAAAAGTCCTGCCGGGTTCACCGACCATGACCTTTCAGGACCCCCCCGCCGCTTTCCTGGCGCTCCAGCAGAGCAAGGTTGATGGCATCGCGCTTGGCGAGCTGATGTTGGTGAAGTATAAAAATCAGCTTACGGGCAAAGATAGCATCGATATTCTGGAGCCGGAAATTATGGTCGAACATTGGGGGCTGGGAATACGTAAGGATGAACCGGCATTTCTGGGCAAGGTGAATGAAATCCTCGGGAATATGGAAAAATCAGGTGAGGCGGCCAACATTTTTGATAAATGGGTTGGTCCTAATACCGCGTATAAGTTGCAGCGCAACTTTACTATAAAACCAATTAAGGAATAAAGCTGGTTGATTGTGCCCTACCAAAAAATAACAGCATTATCTTATAACATAAAGTATTCGGGTTGCAGGGGAAATACGCTGCGTTTAGAACACCGCACCTGCAACCTGACGTATGACGGGTATAAATAGCACACCTAATTAAAGGTTAGAACTATGTCGCTGGATTTCTCTGTCCTGCTAACGGGTGATTATCCATCAAGAATATTTAATGGGTTTATTACCATGATGGGGCTGTCATTGTCTTCCTGGGTTCTGGCAATGGTGCTCGGTGCGGTATTAGCCATTATCAGGATGAGTAATCAAAAGCTGTTTCATCCTGTTGTGGCTGTCTATGTGGAATATCACCAAAATGTTCCCATGCTGGTCCAGCTATTTATCTGGTATTTCGGTATTCCAGCATTGCTCCCGATGGATATACAGCGCTGGATTAACGAACATCATGGCGAGTTTTTATGTGCCTTTATCTCTATTGGGCTAACCATGTCGGCTTATATGTCGGAGGATTTACGGGGCGGCATCCGTTCTATTCCTTATTCACAATACGAAACCTCACGGGCGCTTGGCCTGAGCTACCTCAAAACGGCGCGTCTGGTGGTGGTTCCTCAGGCATTACGAATTGCCTTGCCCGCGCTGGTGAACCATTCCGTTTTGTTGTTTAAAAATAGTAGCCTGGCAATGGCAATTGGACTTGCTGAATTAACTTATGCTACCCGAGAAATTGAAAGTGAATCATTCCATACGGTAGAGGTTTATTTACTGGCAACATTCATTTATCTCGCGGTTTCACTGCTTATTATGTACATGGGCAGTGTGCTTGAACAACGTTATCGTATTAAATCGAGGTAATGATGGGTGACATGATGCATATCTTACGCGATAACGGACTATTGCTGTTAATCGGGCAATATCCACAAGGTCCACTGGGCGGAATTGTAGTGACATTAATATTGTCTGCGCTGGGGATCTTATTGGCCCTCCCGCTGGGAATTTTACTGGCAGTGGCGCGCATCAGCCCTTTTCCCTGGTTGAACCGCCCGGCGACCTGCATCGTGTATCTGGTGCGCGGCGTGCCATTACTGATGTTTATTTTCTGGGTATATTTTTTCGCACCTGCGTTGATTGGTCATGCTATTAGTGGTTTTTCGACCATGTTGATCACGCTGGTGATTTATGAAGGTGCCTATATTTCAGAGATTGTCCGCGCCGGGATTCAGGGGTTGCCCAAAGGCCAGATGGAGGCATCGCGTGCGGTAGGGTTAAGCTATATTCAGTCGCTGAAAAAGGTCATGTTACCGCAAGCATTGTATAACATGATACCTGCGTTAATAGGGCAATGTGTGTCCGTGATTAAAGATACGTCTTTGGCCTATATTATTAGTGTTAACGAGTTAACCTATGCGGCTAATCAGATTAATAATGCCTTGCTCACGAAATCCTTTCAGGTATTTTTCCTGTTGGCGATTATCTATTTCATCCTCGGCTATTTGCTGACCCAATTTTCACGCTATATCGAACGTCGAATTTCTTATAAGCGAGCAGGTGTTGCCTGAGCGGTTATTCATCTTAAGGTGTGCTTATGTCAACGATAAAACATAATTCTCCCCCAATGATTACCTTTGTGGGGGTGAACAAGTGGTACGGTGCTTATCATGCTCTCAATAGTATTACGGCAGAAATTAAGCTGGGAGAGGTGGTGGTCGTTTGTGGGCCATCAGGATCAGGAAAGTCCACCTTGATTCGAACCGTCAATCGGCTGGAGGAAATTCAGGGCGGCATCATCAACTTTGATGGAAAAGATATACATTCCGCCAACCTGAATATTAATGACTACCGGTGTAATGTCGGGTTTGTCTTCCAGAGTTTCAATCTTTTCCCGCACCTTTCCGTGGCCGATAACATTATGCTGGCACCGGTTAATGTGAGAAAGCAAAGCCGTCCGCAAGCGCGTGCCAGAGCACTGGAGTTGCTTGAACGGGTTGGCCTGGCGGATAAGGCCGATGCATATCCAGGGCAGCTATCCGGAGGCCAGCAACAGCGTGTTGCCATTGCGCGGGCATTAGCGATGGACCCACCGGTAATGCTGTTTGACGAACCGACCAGTGCGTTGGACCCGGAAATGGTCGGTGAGGTGCTTCAGGTCATGAAAAATTTGGCCCGTGACGGTATGACGATGATGTGCGTGACACATGAGATGAATTTTGCTCGCGAAGTGGCGGATACCATTTGGTTTATGGATAAAGGCACACTCATCGAAACGGGTAATCCAGACGATTTTTTTACACACCCGCAAAGCGAACGGGCGCAGAAATTCTTGTCTGAATTACGCGCTCACTGATGTTACTGGCGTGTCAGGTCGGGCGGAGGCGGGAACAGGCGGTCATCCGTTCGATAAGCCAGCGGCCAGCGGGGCCTGGTGGGTTATCGATACGGTATACGGCCGACATCAGCATGGACGGCTCGTTAACCGGTTCATCTTCAATGGTGAGTTTGACCAGACGACCGCTTTCAAGGTCTGACTGGACGGTATGTATCGGCATTCCCCCCCAGCCCAACCCATTGAGTAAGAAAGCCTGTTTAGCAAAGAGGTCTGCCAGTTTCCAGGTTTTGGGGGACATGACGCCAAATTCTCGCCCTGTGGAATGCTCAGAGCGATCGGTCAGTACCAGTTGGACATGGTTGGCGAGTTCCTGCCGGGGGATCGGCCCCTGAAACGCGGCGAGCGGATGGTCTGCGGCGGCGACCATGGCGAAGGCGACGCGGGCCAGAGGCTCGGTGACGATGCCCGGCGGCGTCACCGGAAGAAAACCGACGATACCCACACTGGCGTGCCTGTCCAATACCGGTTGGTACGCCGCGCCCAACGCTTCAACATAGACGCGTAATGGCACGTTGGGAAACTGTTCGCGGAATGCTTTGGCCGCGTCAGTCAGTACGTCAATGGGGAAGAAGACATCGACCACGATGGTTAGCTCCGGTTCCAGCCCGGCGGCCATGCCTTTGGCACGCGATTTCATCGCATCAACACCGGCGACGATATTGCGAGCATTGACCAGTAATGCCGTACCTATCGGTGTCAGCCTCGGGTAACGGCCACTGCGATCAAAAAGCTCCACATTAAGCTGTTCTTCCAGACCACGTACCAGCTCACTGATGGCGGACTGCGCTCGCCTGAGTCGACGCGCCGCTGCCGAGAAGCTTCCTTCATCAACGGCGGCAATGAATGTTCGTAATTGATCCAGCGATACGCCATCGAGCATAGGGAATCCTGAAGTATCTGAAATAGAGATGGTATATATAATAATATAGCGTCTATTCAGATTGTTTGCAGGGTGAAATACTCCAGTCGTCATCCATACGCCGACCTGTTCCGGCCTTGTTTAGGAGATCTACCTGTGAGCATTCTGCATATTGATTCCAGTATTCTCGGCGGCCATTCCGTGAGCCGCCTGCTGTCTGCTGAGATTGTGGCCCGACAACGCCATATCCACCCGGAAAAAAACGTTATTCGCCGGGATCTCGCCGCTGATGCGGCATTACATCTCTCCCCCGACCATCTCGCCGTTTTCCAGGGCGGCACACCGGGCTCCCCGGCGCTTGGGCAGGATATCGTCCTTGGTGGTGCTTACATCAACGAGCTATTCGCCGCCGACGTCATCGTCATCGGCGTGCCGATGTACAACTTCTCGATCCCTTCGCAGCTCAAAGGTTGGATCGACCGTGTTCTGGTGGCCGGGCGTACCTTCCGCTATACCGAAAACGGCTCGGAAGGTTTGCTGCCGACAGGCAAGAAGGTGTTCATCGCCTCGGCGCGGGGCGGCGTTTACAGCGGCACCAGCCCGGCAGCCCCATTCGATCATCAGGAATCCTATCTGACTGCTGTGCTCAATTTCATCGGTTTGACCGACATCACCATTATTCGTGCAGAAGGTCTGGCGCTTGGTGATGACGCCAAAACCGCGGCGATTGCCCAAGCCAGGGCGGAAATCAACGCGCTCATCGCCTGAGTTCCCGTCGGGAAGGTGAGGGTTGCACGGTGCCCCCCGTTGTTGATGGGGTGCGGCACCGTCTTATCGCGCGGGCCATTTCGACATGCTGCTTCCCGCGCTAAGAGACGGCCCTTCACCACAAACGACGGCTTATAACTGAAAAAACGTTCTTCGCTGCAAAAAGGTACTGCTTATGGCACACCATCAGGCTTTCTCTACGACAACGCGAGCCGTTGTTCACCGTACTTCCGGGCAACGCTTTGGTCCTATCACCCGGATGATGTCACCGGGCGATGTGGGGCAGTGGGTCAAACCCTTCGTTTTTCTGGATCTGTTCGAGGCGGTGCCGTCAACCGGTTCAGGGTTCAGACCGCATCCGCACTCAGGTATTGCGACGCTCACAACCTTCCTCGAAGGCCGCATGACCTATGGCGATACCACCGGAAAACAGGGGGTGATGACCGCGGGATCGGTCGAGTGGATGCGTGCGGGAGGCGGGGTGTGGCACGCCGGTGAGCCTGCGCCTGACCACATGATGCGTGGGTATCAGCTCTGGATTGCACTACCGCCATCACTTGAGCTTGCACCTGCCCAGAGCCTGTATCTGACACCGGAACAGATCGCGTGTGACGGACCGGCGCGTATCCTGCTGGGCCGCTATGGCAACAAGGTCAGCCCGATTCCGCTACCGGTGTCCATCACCTACCTTCACGTCCTACTGGCGGACGGCGAACGTTGGACCTACCAACCCGCCGCTGATCACGATACGGCGTGGCTGGCGCTGAACAGCGGCAAGCTGCATGTCGGCGGTACGGTGCTTGAGCGCGAACTGGCGGTGTTCGAGCAAGGTAATGGAGTAATCGAGATGACGGCCGAGGGGGATGTCGAGCTGGTCATCGGTTCAGCGGCTACACATCCGTATCCGCTCGTGATGGGCGCGTATTCAGTCCACACCAATATCGACGCACTCGCCGAAGGCGAACGCACGATCAAGCAACTGCAACACAGCCCAGCGTTCACCGCGCTTAACCGCCGCGAAGCGCTGTGATCTTAACGTCATTTGAAAGGAACTGTTATTGGCGGTGGGGTGGACGGGCACCCAATCGCTTATCAACTGCGTGATGTCTAGTTAGTCGCTGCTATTGGTCTGCAACACCGCGACTGGTTTGCCAAACGATGATCTGTTTGCCAAACCATGACGAGTTCGTCAAACCACGCTAGTAGCGATTATGCCGTGGTATTGATATTGCGGCCAATCGCCGGGTTGGCGGGCAACTGTGGAATGGACTCAATGAGATTGGTTACTGTATTTTTCTGATTTTCCAATGATTTCTTCAGAACAGTCGTACCGATCTCGCTGCTCAGTTGCATGTTACTAAGGCCAGTGGAAAGTGATGCAATTTGTGATACATCCATCTTGGTTATCCTATTTCTGAGTTTGAGGAAGCCCGATACGCAAGGGAAATTCCCTGCTCATCAGTACACCGATGAGCTGGCGGCATGTGCGCCAGCTTTGATGGTATCGGTTTTTTCTGTTCAAACTTTAGCCTAGCAGATAGCGCCCATTACTGCCGCGCTATTTTTCCTGAAAACCAGGCGTCGGGAAGTTATTTGTCAAAAAACCAGTAACCCTGATTAACCAGCCCGGTCAGTTCCGCGATGAAAGCCGGATTGTGCAGCGCTTCGCCGAGTTCTTTTTTACCGAGCGTGGTGTAACGGCACAGCGCATCAGCGGCTTGCGGGGCGACCGTTTCCAGCTTTTCGCTGTTGATGAAAAAACTGTCGCCGATATGCAGTACCCGCAGCCCGTTTAAACGGGTCAGGGTTTCACCCGCCATCAGCGCGTCGGCAATTTCATCCGGTTCGTAGGGCGGCTCTGCGGGGGCGATATCCAGCTCATGGCGCGGTGTCGTCGCGAAGCGGCCGAACCACTGTTTAAAGTCTTCCGGTTGATTGAGCATGTCGATCATCATCGCGCGCAGGCGGTCCAGCTCATACGCTTCCACCCGGCCTGGGTGTTCCCGGCAGGTTAAATCCGGGTCGCTGTAGTGCTCGCCGCCGAGATCGTTTTCCAGCGCATAGTCGGCAAAACTGCTGATTAAATCCCGGCCGTTAGGTCCGCGGAAACCGACCGAGTAATTGAGCGCGGTTTCAAAGGTGAAGCCGTCGTGCGGGAAGCCCGGTGGAATATATAAAATGTCGCCCGGCGCAAGCTCTTCATCGATGATCGGTGTGAATGGGTCAACGTGCAGCAGCGCCGGATGCGGGCAGAACTGCCGCATCGGCAGCTTATCGCCAACGCGCCAGCGGCGGCGGCCCATCCCCTGAATGATAAACACGTCGTACTGGTCGATATGCGGCCCGACGCCGCCGCCCGGCACGGAAAAGGAGATCATCAGGTCGTCTAAACGCCAGTCCGGCAGCACGCGAAACGGCCGCACCAGCTCGGCAGACGGAACATGCCAGTGATTAACCGCCTGAGCTAACAGCGACCAGTCGGTTTCCCCTAAATGATCGAACTGCTCAAACGGCCCGTTCCACGCCTGCCACTGCCCATTAACATGGCTGACGATGCGGCTGTCCACCTCCGGCTCCATCGCCAGCCCCGCCAGTTCATCCGGCGTAATGGGGTCGACGAAGTTCGGGAAGGCATTCTTTAAAACAACGGGTTGTTTTTGCCAGTATTTTTCTAAAAATTCGGGCCAGTTAAGGTTGAGTTGATAAGCCATACGTTCACACCAGTGAGAAGACAAACGGGCTTGATTATAAAGAGGCTCACGCCTGTACCGCTTTGTCATGGGTCAAGGTAGCGCGCTCGGGATGCGGCCCAATCTATGCTGCCGAATACGGGATTGACCCATTGCTACCCAAAACCTCGTTTCGGGTCATTACCTGATGCACTAATCTGTGTAAAATCAGCGCTAACCCAATATCGTGGAGTGCTCTGCTATGGCTGGCGTGAACAAAACGCACCTGACTGAAACGGATATCATCAGCAAATTTATCCTTCCCGCGGTGAAGGAAGCAGGCTGGGATGATGTGGCGCAGATCCGTCAGGAAGTGAAACTGCGTGATGGCAAGGTGGTGGTGCGTGGCAAATTGGCCTCACGCATCAAAGTCAAATCCGCCGATATTGTGCTGTATCACAAGCCCAATTTGCCGTTGGCGGTGATCGAAGCCAAGGCCAACCAGCACGCCATCAGCAAAGGGATGCAGCAGGGGTTGGATTATGCCCGCCTGCTCGATGTGCCCTTTGTTTTTGCCTCTAACGGTGATGGGTTTGTTTTCCACGATAAAACCAATCCGCAGCAGCTCGAATCCGAAATCGCCCTCAGCGACTTCCCAACACCTGAACAGCTGTGGCAAAAATACTGTGTCTGGAAAGGGTTCACGCAGGAACAGCTACCCATTATCAGCCAGGATTATTACGACGACGGTAGCGGAAAATCCCCCCGTTATTATCAGATGCAGGCTGTTAACCGCACGGTGGATGCCGTGTCGGCCGGAAAGAACCGCATTCTGCTGGTGATGGCGACAGGGACAGGAAAAACCTACACCGCGTTCCAGATAATCTGGCGATTGTGGAAAGCCAAACACAAAAAACGCATCCTGTTCCTCGCGGACCGCAATGTGCTGGTCGACCAGGCCAAACGTAATGATTTTCAGCCGTTCGGCACCGCGATGACCAAGGTTTCCGGGCGCACCATCGACCCGGCTTACGAGGTGCATCTGGCGTTGTATCAGGCGATAACCGGGCCGGAAGAACATCAGAAAGCCTATAAACAGGTATCACCGGACTTCTTTGACCTGATCGTGATTGACGAATGCCACCGTGGCAGCGCGTCTGAAGATTCTGCCTGGCGCGAGATTCTGGAATATTTCGGCAGTGCCACGCAGGTGGGGCTGACGGCAACGCCAAAAGAAACCGAAGACGTCTCTAATATCGATTACTTCGGCGAACCGGTTTACACCTACTCGCTGAAAGAGGGCATTGAAGACGGTTTCCTCGCGCCTTACAAAGTGGTGCGCGTTGATATCGACGTTGACGTGCAAGGCTGGCGGCCCATAAAAGGCCAGTTGGATAAATACGGCGCAGAAATTGAAGACCGTATCTACAACCTGAAAGATTTTGACCGCACGCTGGTGATTGATGAACGCACCATGCTGGTGGCGCAAACCATCACCGATTACCTCAAACGTACCAACCCGATGGATAAAACCATCGTTTTCTGTAACGACATCGATCACGCCGACCGAATGCGCCACGCGCTGGTGATCCTCAATGCGCAAGAGGTGTTGAAGAACGAAAAATACGTGATGAAAATCACCGGCGATGACGATATCGGCAAGGCGGAATTGGAGAACTTCACCAACCCCAAAAAAGCCTACCCGGTGATTGCCACCACGTCTGAACTGATGACCACCGGCGTCGATGCACAGACCTGCAAACTGGTGGTACTGGATCAAAACATTCAGTCGATGACCAAGTTCAAACAAATCATCGGGCGCGGCACACGCATCAACGAAAAGCACGGCAAGCTGTGGTTCACCATCCTCGACTTCAAAAAAGCCACCGAGCTGTTTGCCGACCCTCGCTTTGACGGCGTGCCAGAAAAAGTACTGGTGGTAACACCCGGCGACATTTCCGACAGCGATTCCGACTTCAATGAACAACTGGATGCGGAAGATAACGCGGATAACGGCGATAACCCCGGCAATAACGCGCGCGAAGACGATGCGGGTTATCAGGCCGAGCGCGACAGGCAGTCGGGCAGCGGTGAATTCCATCATGACAACGAAAACAGAGCCCGCAAATTCTATGTGAACGGCGTGGCGGTGAACGTGCTGGCGAAGCGCGTTCAGTATTACGATGCCGACGGCAAACTGGTCACCGAATCCTTCCAGGATTACACCCGCAAAACGCTGCTCAAAGACCGTGAATACGCGTCACTGGATAGCTTCGTGCGCAAATGGCAGCAGGCACCCCGCAAGCAGGTGATTATCGACGAACTGGCACAACTGGGCATTCTGTGGGATGTGCTGGCCGAAGAGGTGGGTAAAGATCTCGACCCGTTTGATTTGCTCTGCCATGTGGTGTACGGTCAGCCGCCGTTAACTCGTCGGGAGCGTGCCGCCAATGTGCGTAAACGCAACTACTTCACCCAATACGCCGAACCGGCGCGGCAGGTGCTTAGCTCGTTGCTGGATAAATACGCCGACGAAGGGGTGCAGGAAATTGAGGATGTGCAGGTGCTGAAACTAAAACCGTTCGATACCCTGGGCCGCCCCATTGAGATCATCAAAACCCGCTTTGGTGACAAGCAGGCGTATGAGCAAGCCGTCAACGAACTGGAAAACGAAATCTACCAGTTACCACCGCGCTCCGCCTGATAATGAACACAGACTGCCACTGGCCGCGCCTGCCGCCAGTGGCATCCTTTTTTAGAATGGAAAGAAAACATGTCGATTAGCTCAGTCATTAAATCCCTTCAGGACATTATGCGTAAAGACGCCGGTGTCGATGGCGATGCCCAGCGACTGGGGCAGCTCTCATGGCTGCTGTTTCTGAAGATTTTTGATACCCAGGAAGAAGAGCTGGAACTGGAGCAGGATCACTACCAGTTCCCGATCCCGCAGCGCTATTTGTGGCGCAGTTGGGCGGCGAACAGCGAAGGCATCACCGGTGATGCGCTGCTGGAATTTGTCAACGATGACCTGTTTCCAACCCTGAAAAACCTCACCGCGCCGATCGATAAAAACCCGCGTGGCTTTGTGGTCAAACAGGCGTTCAGCGATGCCTACAACTACATGAAAAACGGCACCTTGCTGCGTCAGGTGATCAACAAACTTAACGAAATCGACTTCAGCAGCAGTCAGGAGCGCCACCTGTTTGGCGATATCTACGAACAGATCCTGCGCGACCTGCAAAGCGCCGGTAATGCGGGCGAGTTCTACACCCCGCGTGCGGTGACGCGCTTTATGGTCAACCGCATCGACCCAAAACTGGGCGAGTCGATTATGGACCCGGCCTGCGGTACTGGCGGTTTCCTCGCCTGCGCGTTCGACCATGTAAAAGCGCATTACGTCAACACCACCGAAGACCACAAAAGGCTGCAACAGCAGATCTACGGCGTAGAGAAGAAACAGCTTCCGCACCTGCTGTGCACCACCAACATGCTGCTGCACGGCATTGAAGTACCGGTACAAATTCGCCACGACAACACGCTCAACAAGCCGCTCTCTTCCTGGGACGAACAGGTGGATGTGATTGTCACCAACCCACCGTTTGGCGGCACCGAAGAAGACGGCATTGAGAAGAACTTCCCGGCAGAGATGCAGACCCGTGAAACCGCCGATCTGTTCCTGCAACTGATTATCGAAGTGCTGGCAGACAAAGGCCGCGCGGCGGTAGTGCTGCCGGATGGCACGCTATTTGGCGAAGGCGTAAAAACCAAAATCAAAAAGCTGCTCACCGAAACGTGCAACCTGCACACCATCGTGCGGTTACCGAACGGCGTGTTCAATCCGTATACCGGCATCAAAACCAATATTCTGTTCTTCACCAAGGGCCAGCCAACCAAACAGGTGTGGTTCTACGAACACCCGTACCCGGACGGCGTGAAAAACTACAGCAAAACCAAACCGATGAAGTTTGACGAGTTCCAGGCGGAAATCGATTGGTGGGGCCAGGAAGAAGACGGTTTTGCCAGCCGTGAAGAGAATAATCAGGCGTGGAAAGTCAGCATCGACGACATCATCGCCCGCAACTTTAACCTTAATATCAAGAACCCGTATCAGGGCGAAACCCTCAGCCACGACCCGGACGAACTGCTGGCGCAGTACCAGACGCAGCAGGCGGAAATCAGCGAACTGCGTAACCAGTTGCGCGATATCCTCGGTGCCGCGCTTTCTGGCAACAAGGGGGCGAACTGATGTCTGTTGAGACGCTTATCACCGACCATATTGATATCTGGTCTTCTGCCCTGCAAACCCGCTCCACTGCCGGGCGCGGTAGCAACGGCAAAATCGACCTCTACGGCATTAAGAAACTGCGTGAGCTGATTCTGGAACTGGCGGTACGCGGCAAACTGGTGCCGCAAGACCCGAATGATGAACCGGCGTCTGAACTGTTAAAGCGTATTGCTGCCGAGAAAGCCGAGCTGGTGAAACAGGGGAAGATTAAACAGCAGAAGCCGCTGCCGGAAATTAGTGAGGACGAGAAGCCGTTTGAATTGCCGAGCGGGTGGGAGTGGACAAGAATAAATCATGTCGGTCATGACTGGGGGCAAAAAACTCCCGAAAGTGATTTCACATATATTGATGTTGGATCTATTAACAAAGAAATAGGCATCATTGCAGAACCAGCAATAATAAAAGCTCAAGATGCACCTTCACGAGCAAGGAAAATTGTTCGTAGAAATACTGTCATATACTCTACAGTTCGTCCTTATCTGCTTAATATTGCAGTGATAAATGATGATTTCTATCCAGAGCCTATTGCTAGTACAGCATTCGCAATAGTCCACCCATGGGATGGTATTTCATCAACATTTATTTATCATTACCTTCGCTCACCGGTATTTATTAGTTACGTTGAAAGTTGTCAGACAGGGATTGCTTACCCTGCGATTAATGATAAGCAGTTTTTTACTGGAGTAATTGCTATACCTCCATCCGAAGAACAGCGCCTTATTGTAGATAAAGTCAATGAACTCATGTCCCTCTGCGACCAACTGGAACAGCAATCTCTAACCAGTCTCGATGCCCATCAGCAACTGGTAGACATCCTGCTGGCAACGCTGACCGATAGCCAAAATGCCGAAGAACTCGCCGAAAACTGGGCGCGAATCAGCCAGCATTTCGACACGCTATTTACCACCGAAGCAAGTATCGATGCGCTTAAGCAAACCATTCTGCAACTGGCGGTGATGGGCAAACTGGTGCCGCAAGACCCCAACGACGAACCGGCATCTGAACTGCTTAAACGTATTGAACAGGAAAAAGCGCAACTGGTAAAAGAAGGAAAAATTAAAAAACAAAAACCGTTGCCGCCGGTGAGTGATGAAGAAAAACCGTTTGAGTTGCCAGAGGGGTGGGAGTGGTGCCGTATAATCGAAATAGCTCAGGTCGGTACAGGGGCAACACCATCCAGAGATAACTCTGATTATTGGCAGCATCCTGAGTACAATTGGGTTACAAGTGGTGAAACCTCTTCACCATTTATATTTAATACGGCTGAGAAAATCTCTGTAAAAGCTGTAAAAGAAACAAATGTGTCCATTTATTCTCCAGGTACACTGATTATTGCAATGTATGGTCAAGGGAAAACTCGTGGCCAAATAACTGAGTTATGTATTTCAGCTGGCACAAATCAAGCTTGTGCAGCAATTCAGCTTTTTGATAAAAATGAATATCACCGTCGTTATATAAAATTGTTTTTCGAAAAATCTTATGAAGACTTAAGAAGTTTGGCAGCAGGAGGAGCACAACCAAATTTAAATTTGGCAAAAGTATCGAATACGTTAATTCCGATGCCGCCTTTCAGTGAACAAATAAAAATAACCACCAAGGTTGAGGAATTATTTAAGGTTTGCGACAACCTCAAATCCCGCCTCCAATCCGCCCAACAAACCCAGCTCCATCTGGCGGATGCGCTCACTGAGGCCGCATTAAACTAAGGAACAGACGATGCCGATTCATCATGCTATCTGGCGGGTAGGGGAGAACCCTCAGCCGCTGACCATCAGTAAAATAGCCAGCGAGCAATTGTTGGAGACGATGATCTTAAACGATCCCACCATTCTCTCTGACCAGTGGATGATTATCGGCCATCAGGAACCGACGCTCGATAAAGGGCGCATCGACTTGCTGGCGATTGCGCCGGATGCGTCGCTGATCCTGATTGAGCTTAAACGTGACCGCACGCCGCGTGAGGTGGTGGCGCAGGCGCTGGATTACGCCTCCTGGGTGGATGACTTAACCATGGCGACACACGGTAGAAAAACTAAAGCGGTATTTCGGGAAGTGGAACACGGCGTTGTGATGTCCCGGTGATGATATTAAAACAGAGGGAATATCAATAGTTAGCGCTATGATTTCATTACACTTAATGCAGTTTGGCGAAAACAACCATAGGCTTCTTCCCATGAAACGCGGGGTTCACAAACACCATTGGTGCTAAGAATTGTTGATAGCGCATTTTATAAACAGGATTGCTAGCCAGTTCTTCCAGCCCCCTTTTGAGTTCCTCAATAGGTGATTTGCAGAACTCAGGATACTGATTACCGTAACGTTCAATATCTTGCCCAATACATTCCTGAATAAAATGAGTTAAAACGGGAGCATTAACGCCTTTCTCTCTGACAATACAAAAATTGTCGTAGATATGGCGCACCAATGATTCATCCTCTGTTCGTTCCACATCACGCATACTTGCAGCCGTTCTACGCATCATCGAAACCAGTTTTTCAGCCTGTGTACTGGTAACCGTGGCACACGGAAATGCTCGAACCCGTTCCCCTTTTTTCGTGACATCAGTTATTAATGAATAAATATCACGCGTTTCTGATGATTCAAGCAAGTCTGTTTCCATCAACTCCAGTTTAATAAAGGGGCGCAGGCAGGGGATTTGTGAATACGTCTGCGGATAACGCACGGGAATGTCATTGTAACGATATTCATCGCGAGTGACTTTGGGATAGTCATCGTCAAAACTAAAAAAACCTGAAGCAATAACCACTTCGGTAATCGTCCGGATGATCTCTTTACGGATATTCTTACGCTGGTTTCTTGAGCTTTGCTGCAAAAAATTAGCGGTAGGAACCAGTTTGATATCTACATCTTCTGACATCCGGTTTAACGATATCCCTGCTTTCGACAACGCTGTGCCTCCGGCAAAAACCAGTTGATGCGTATCAAAAATCAGAGGCTGAAGCAGGCGTAATAATTCAACGATGTAATAATCTTTCTCCACTATGGCGACAGACTCAATGCCCAATGCATCGGCAACGTCAGGAAATAATCCGGTTAAGTCATCCATTTAATTTGCTATTCCCGACAGACAACACGCGCTTAAAACGTGGGGAGGTTTTGATTTCCACTGATGCCGGAACCTGAGTTGACTTGCCGCTATTGTAGGCGTTAGCTGCATCAGCAAGGTTATAGTCTACTTTTAGACGTTCTAGCGCTTCGATCATTACCGCAGCAGAACCACCGGGAGAGGCGGGCATTAACCTACCCGTAATCGCGTTTTTCCGTGCTTTGGTGTAGACGCCATAGCCCACTTTCAGTAGCTGCTCTTCTTTCACCAATTCACGAAGTGCTCTGCCAACTTGATCGTAACCTGCAACATCGCTGAAGTCGTCACGAGTGAAAACATAGCGCTTTGAGCGTTTCAGCCGTGACTGAATACGAGCTTTTATCGTCATGCCACTCTCCTTTGTTTATTTATTAACCATAGCAAACATACGACAAATTTAACAGCAAAAATACGACAGGATAAGATGTGATCCTACCTACGTAATATGGATAAGGTCCTAAGCGAGGTTTTACCTGGCGCTGTTAACTATCACAGTAAACGGCCCCATGAATCCCTGAATACCCTGATACCGGAGGCGTCTCGGCTGATGGTTGAAGACCTGGAAATCTCAAACAGTGTGTAGGACTAAGGCCGGGGTACTTAGCGTTTCTTATTGAACATAACGTACTTCCAGTGACCCAAATGAAGCGACAACGCGATGGACCACACTGGACCTCAGTAGGCGATAATGCACAAGAGGTTTGTCAACGTTAAGAAAATGCGGAATACAAAGAGAGGAATACAAAGAGAGATGGTACGCCCTACAGGATTCGAACCTGTGACCTACGGCTTAGAAGGCCGTTGCTCTATCCAACTGAGCTAAGGGCGCCTTGATGGGATACAGTCGCTTGGCGATGTGGGCTGGATTATACCGGGCATCCCTGGTGAGTCAATGAATTGGCACGTGATTTGGACTGGTCGGCGAATCCCTGAACAACCTTCGTCTTGTTTCCTGTTATTCCTGCAAATGAAACCGGCACATTGGAAGCCATCTCGCAAATTGAACGGTTTCGGTGATATCTGTTTGAGTTCTTCCCCCATTGCTGAGTAAGTTATTGGCTATCTCGTCTGCAGGTATCGATGCAGGCTGTTACTCCATCCCAGGTCATCCGTGCCGAAATGGCTGCACGGTTGACGACAGTATCAAGGGCACACGAGGTCTATGCGTAAAGGGTTACTTGGAATTTACGGTTGGATGCTGCTGATGGCGCTGGTTGCCTTCAGTTCGGTCAGTATGGCCGCCACAGTTCCTGCGCCGGATGGGCAGGAGGAAACCGCGGACAAGGTGAATGTGGATACCGAACTGGTCAAGTTGCAAAAACAGCTTGATGGCATCAAACAGCAGGTATCCGGCACCACTGCTGATGCCAAACTCAATGCATTAAATGACACCACGCTGGAACTGGTCACCAGTGCGGACAAGCTCGTTAGTATCCTGACGCCAATGGGGGCGCAATTGCAGGCGCAACTGGACGTTCTGGGGCCCGCGCCGCAGCCACAGGCTGCCGTAACAGAAACCGCCGAAGTCACCCGTAAACGCGCCACGCTTAACCAGCAGAAACAGAAACTGGATACCCAGGCCAGCCAGGTGCAGGCAATTAAAACCGGGGCGGAGAACCTGTCGACACAGATTCTGGCGCTGCGTCGAAATGTACTGAAAAGTCAGTTGGCGCTCAATTCTGGCAGTATTCTTGGCAGCCGCTTTTGGTCACCGATTCTCAAACCCATGCAGGAAGACATCGAACGGTTATCCGATTTGAAGGATGACCTGAGCGAGTCGTTTATTGCCGCCTGGCAACCCGAATGGCGTTACGGGTCGGCGTTTTTTCTGCTGCTGGCGGTGGTGCTGAGTACCGCAGGGCGGAAATTATTGGAGAAATATCTGGCGCGGGCGGGCATTCATTGGCTGCCGGAAGGTCGCCTGCGGCGCAGTTTTTTGGCTATCGCGGTGGTGTTTTCCACTGCGTTGACGATGGGGCTGGCGGTCCTGCTGGTGGATTATGTTTTTACTCGTCATGGCGATGTGACCGATCGTGCCGAAGGATTCATGGAAAGCCTGGTCCGGCTGGTGGTGTTCTGTTCGATGATTTCCGGACTGGGGCGGGCTTTTCTCTCCAATAAGCGCCCGTCGTGGCGGTTGCCCGCGATTGCCAACCCGGTGGCTCGGGCGATGGAACCGTTCTCGATTATTGCCACCGGTTTTATTGTGCTCTTTGGCATCGTTGAGCAGGTCAATACTATCAGCGGCATTTCGGTGGGGGTAACGGTAGTTGGCAACGGCTTATCGTCACTTTTTCTGGCGTTAACGGCTGGGGCGATAGCCTTGCGTAGCGATCAGATTCGTCGGCGTATGGTGGAGGCAGGCGAATCGCCAGAAGCACGTTCAACCCTGTCGGGATTGATTCATCTGGCCGTACTGCTGATTGCGCTGGCGGTACTGGTATCGCTGCTGATTGGCTATATCTCGCTGGCGCGTTTTCTGATGTATGAGCTGGTGTGGGTTGGCATGGTGGTATCGCTGTTGTATCTGTTGACCACGTTTGTGGAAGACGTGTGCGAAAGCCTGTTTTCCCCAGCGTTTGCCAGCGGTCGGCAGATCAAGCGAACGCTGAATCTGGATGACCGACATTTGGACCAAGCCGCGGCTATTTTGTCCGCCGGGTTTAAAGTGCTGTTGATTCTGATGGCGGTCATGGCACTGCTGAATGGCACGTTTGGTTCGACCACGCCGGTCGAGCTGGTGCAGAAGGCGGTGGAAATCTGGGGCGGGAAGGGCCTGGAATCCATCAGCATCGTGCCCGCCCATTTGGTGAATGCCGTGGTTCTGCTGGTTATCGGCATTTACAGTTTGCGGGTATCCCGCCGCTGGCTGGAGCACGAATTCTTTCCGAAAACGACGCTGGAAGCCGGTATCAAAGCCTCTCTGGTGACGTTGTATTCCAACCTTGGCTACATCCTGATTATTCTGCTGACGCTGGCGACGCTGGGTATCGAGTGGAACAAGTTGGCGTGGATTGTCAGCGCCCTGTCGGTTGGGATCGGTTTTGGTTTACAGGAGATCGTGAAGAACTTTATTTCCGGGTTGATTCTGCTGACTGAACGGCCGGTCAAGGTGGGCGATCTGGTTAACATCAGTGGTGTTGAAGGCGATATTCGGCGTATCAATGTGCGTGCGACGGAAATTCAATTGGGCGACCGTTCTACGGTGATCGTGCCCAACTCCCAGTTTATTTCACAGAATGTGCGCAACATTACCATGGGGAATCCGCATGGGGTGGCGACGCTGGCGCTGACCTTTCCGCTGGATATTGACCCGGAGGTGGTCAAAAACATTCTGCTGGATGCTTACGCTGCGCATGAAAAAATTCTGGAAACCCCAGCGCCGTCGGTCATGTTCAGCCAACTGACCCCAAATGGCATGGTGCTCAGCGTGACCGGGTATGTCGGCAGCCCGCGTATGGTGGCGTCGGCCAAAAGCGATCTGTTATTCGATATCATCAAACGCCTGAGAACCGAGAGTATTCCGTTGGCGGTGCCGCAGAAAATGGTGCTGGAAAGCAATGTCGATGTGGCCGCGTTGCAGGCGGAGGCGTCGCCCAGAGAGTAAACGTGGTTGAGAGCCAATGTGGTTGCGGTGTGCGGGTAACCTGTCACGGCAAACAGAAGCAGACCGGCTTTCCTGATGGATGGCGAGCCGGTCCGCAACACGAGCGGGTTAACGTGTTTGCGCGTGGGCCATCTCGATGTAGATGTCGCGCAGGCAGCGAGTGACCGGGCCTGGCTTGCCATCGCCGACCTGACGACCGTCGATTTTCACGACCGGCAAGACAAAGGAGGTAGCGGAAGTGATGAAGATCTCCCGCGCCTGCCAGGCTTCTTCCGGTGTGAACGGGCGTTCTTCTACCGCAATTTGCTGCTGTTCGGCCAGTTTCAGCAGGGACTGGCGGGTAATACCGTGCAGGATATCGTGACTCAGCGGGCGGGTAACGACGGTATTGTTTTCCAGCACGATATAGCAGTTGCAGGAGGTGCCTTCGGTGACAAAACCATTTTCGACTAACAGCGCATCGTCAGCCTGGTGAGCGTGTGCAAACTCTTTCGCCATACAAGCGGCCAGCAGGCTGACCGTTTTGATATCGCGGCGATGCCAGCGGATATCCGGGCAGGTGACGACGGATAACCCGGTTTCGGCTTTAGGGTGATTGATGATCGGGCGATCCTGCGTGAACAGGACCAGCGTCGGCTTGACCTCGGCCGACGGAAAATAGAAGTCGCGATCGCCGCCGTTGCCGCGGCTGAGCTGAAGGTAAATCGAGCCTTCATGCAGGTGGTTTCGTTCAATCAGTTGCTGGTGGATGGTTTTGAGGTCATCGATCGACACCGGCAGAGATAAAGAAAGCTCACGGCAGGAGCGTTGCAGCCGCACCAGATGGGCATCCAGGTCAACCAGCCCACCGTTGATGACCGACGTCACCTCATAAACGGCGTCAGCAAACAGAAAACCGCGATCGAACACCGAAATGGTGGCTTGAGATTCCGGCAGGTACTGACCATCAACATAAACACTGCGCTGCATGACAACACTCCTTAATGATGTCGGGCATAAAACCACGCCGCACTGCCGTATCTGAGTAGCGGCAACGGCTTCTGGGATAAAACGGTTCAGGAATAAAACCATTCAAGAATAAAACCATTCAGGAATCGGACGGGCTGTTCTGCCGACAGCAGTTGGAGGCATCGGGGGCAAAGATTGTCGCGCGTCGTAACCGCGCATAAAGATACTGATTTCTTGGATGGGGTGAAAGAGCGTTGCAACAGTCTGTCACAGGAAAAGGTGCTAAAGAGACGTCAGCGACGCTTGACCTTGACGCGCCATCAGCAAGCTACATGCGGGTGGCGAAAAATAATCGCCTGGCGATCTCGACAAATCTCTGCCAACTGGGATAGGGTGAATGACGGTCCGTTTTGCGGGCCAGGCGTCGCTCGGACGGTCCGGGCGCTCACGTTATCCTGAGGATCTTATGGCTGATTTTAATTCTCCGCGCCGTTTCACGCGCATCGAACGTCTCCCCCCTTACGTTTTTAATATCACCGCTGAGCTAAAAATGGCTGCCCGTCGTCGGGGTGAGGACATTATTGATTTCAGCATGGGTAACCCGGATGGCCCCACGCCGCCGCACATTGTCGAAAAACTGTGTACGGTGGCTCAGCGTGAAGATACCCACGGTTACTCCACATCGCGCGGTATTCCCCGGTTGCGCCGGGCGATTTCCCGCTGGTACGCCGATCGCTACCAGGTGGATATTGACCCGGAAAGCGAAGCGATTGTCACCATCGGCTCCAAAGAAGGTTTGGCGCATTTGATGCTGGCGACGCTCGATCACGGCGACACCGTGCTGGTGCCTAACCCCAGTTATCCGATCCACATCTATGGTGCGGTGATTGCTGGTGCTCAGGTGCGTTCGGTGCCGCTGGTTGATGGCGTTGATTTCTTCAACGAGCTGGAACGGGCTATCCGCGAAAGTATTCCCAAGCCTAAGATGATGATTCTGGGCTTTCCGTCAAACCCGACCGCACAGTGTGTGGAGCTGGATTTTTTTGAGCGGGTTGTGGCGTTGGCTAAACAGTACGGGGTGCTGGTGGTGCATGACCTGGCGTATGCCGACATCGTGTACGATGGTTGGAAAGCGCCGTCGATTATGCAAGTGCCCGGAGCCAAAGAGATCGCGGTGGAGTTCTTCACGCTGTCGAAGAGCTACAACATGGCGGGCTGGCGCATCGGTTTCATGGTTGGTAACCCGGAGCTGGTGAATGCACTGGCGCGCATCAAAAGTTATCACGACTATGGCACGTTCACGCCGTTGCAGGTGGCGGCGATTGCCGCGTTGGAAGGTGATCAGCAGTGTGTGCGTGATATTGCCGAGCAGTACCGTCAGCGTCGTAATGTGCTGGTGCGTGGTTTGCATGAAGCTGGCTGGATGGTGGATGAACCGAAGGCGTCGATGTATGTGTGGGCGAAGATTCCGGACGCCTACGCCCATCTGGGGTCGCTGGAGTTCGCCAAACGTCTGCTGGCGGAAGCGAAAGTGTGCGTGTCGCCCGGAATCGGATTCGGTGATTACGGTGATACACACGTGCGTTTCGCCTTGATTGAAAATCAGGATCGCATTCGGCAGGCGGTGCGCGGCATCAAAGCCATGTTCCGGGCTGACGGGGTGTTGTCTGGTAATAACGTGTTGTCCGGCAGTAAAAAAGGCGAGTAAGCCTGTCGGGCGCACTTGCAGAAATATTTTTCTGATGGTTTGATCACGCCGTCCTTTGCCGCCGCTTGTGGCGGCAAAGGGATAATGATTTGCTAAGCGGATACCCAAACCGGGTATCCCAGAGATGGAACTTAATCAATAAGACGAGTCGAGTCATGCATTTATCTTCGCTAAAAATGGTCTTTTTGGGTGTCTGTTGCCTGAGTCTGGCGGCTTGCCAGGTGCCGGTGAAAAACACCGCTTCCCGCAGTGCGGCCAGTGTGTCGACTAATGAGCAAATCAGCCAGTTGGCGTCATTGGTGGCAGCCAGTAAATACCTTCGTGTGCAATGTGAGCGCAGCGACTTGCCGGATGACGGCACCATATTGAGAACGGCGGTGAAGGTGGCCTCACAAAAAGGCTGGGACACCAGTCACTATCAATCTTTGCCACAATTGAGCGAGAACCTGTATCAGGGGCTGCTGAAAGACGGTACACCCAAAGCCACACAGTGCTCGTCGTTCAATCGCTCGATGACGCCGTTTCTTGACGCGATGCGTACCGCCCGCTAATTCCTCATTCCGTTAATGAAAAAAGCAACTGCATGATGTGCAGTTGCTGTGTCATTTTTTGGTTGTTCTGGCTGTTTTTTCCGGTTTTGACGTCGGCTCGGGGTCACTAGCTTGTGTCGCGTCAGCGTCCGGTTTCCCGCCCGGCCAGTCCTGCAACGAGTCCAGAATGAACGCTTCACCGTTAAAGCTGAAGATCACCATGTCCTGCTCAATTTGTTCTATCACCAGCCCCGGATACGGGCTGTCGCCTTCCCGATAGCGCTCTCCGTTCAGGGTAACACTGCGTTTATCCGGATCAGAGGTATAAACATGTGCGCTGAAGGCGATATAAGGCAACTCTCCCGGTTTCGCTGTTTGCCAGCCAACCGCCGTTTTTGGCGCTTTATCTTCCGCTGTGACCTCTGGCGAGGTGGTGGTTTCCCTGTTATCGGTAGCGGCTTTTAGCGGGGGGAGAGGCGTCGGCTCGGCGGCCGTTGCAGGTACGACGATTTTAATCGGTGGAGCGGCGATTGCGGCGGTGGGGGCTGAAAGCGAAGAGGAACTGACATCCGCCCAGCGTTGATGACCAAACCAGCCCAGCGTGAATAGCAGCAATGCGTAAACAATCAACAAATAACCGGGTATGCGGTAACCGGCCTGGGTTGATGATGTCACTTCCGGTGTTTTTTTCACGTTTTACCTCAAACGTTATGCAACCTGACGCTCATCCTGAGCGTACCATAACAGAGCCTGACAGCGCGTCTGACGCCTCATTTTTCAGGGAATGAGACGGAATAATCAACGTTTCATCCCAGTTATGTGACCTAAATGCCATTTTGACAACATTCTATTACGCTGATCATTAATGCCGGTAAAACTTTGAGGCTGGTCGCAAAAAAAAAACGGCAATATGTTTTAATGAAACGGCGTTTTACTCTCATGGTGTCGCTGTTTCTGTTTGACGGTGTTCGAGTGAGAATACCCGTTTAAGGATAGCGGGAGTAGCCACAACACCTGTGTCATTGTGGTTACGTTGATGTATATCAGGATGGTAAATAACGGTTAGTGATTAAATGAATCGTTATTACACCCAAAATAATTCGAGTTGCAGGAAAGCCAACGTACCTGCAACTTGAAGTATGGCGGGTATAAATACTAGTTCGGCTTGTTATCATCTCACCTCCCGGTGTCGATAACCGGGAGGATGCCAGAATAAGGGACTGTGGCTGTGGTTTGTACAGATAATAAGCATGAACCTGTTTATTGAGAAAATACGTGCCATTTATCGTGCGAATTGGCAATACCAGTCATGATATGAAATGAGTGCGTAAATAAAATGTGGTGTTCTTGTGTCGCAGAATACTTTTTCGTTCCTGGTAAGTAACGATAAATGCGGACATGACCGATTCTGTCAGGTGTTTATTGGAAAATAGTGGGAAAAATGGTTGCTGACCGGGGGATTGTCTTGTCATTAACCTGGGTTATATTATTGGGCGTTTCAGCCTTATCCGGCGCAATGATATTGCGT
Source organism: Dickeya undicola (assembly GCF_000784735.1). Classification (GTDB taxonomy): domain Bacteria; phylum Pseudomonadota; class Gammaproteobacteria; order Enterobacterales; family Enterobacteriaceae; genus Dickeya; species Dickeya undicola. The sequence goes on along the minus strand of NZ_JSYG01000004.1, from coordinate 400,403 downwards.
GCAGATCGCCTGGCATAAACAGGAAACAGGATGCCTGTCAGCCAGTAACACGCTTGCCGACAGGCTGCGTACTTGCGTGATGTGACGGGCTGAAAACTGCCAGAACATAACCGCCAGAACATAAATGTCATACGGCGCTCATCGCTTTTTCTGGCGAATGGGTTGGCGAGTAGAATTATCCGGACAGGCTGCTTAGCCATGGCCGGAGCGACATCAAAACAGCAACAATGCAAAAGCGTTGTTTTCAGGCATGACAGCCATGCTTTCGAAAACCAGCGCGGTATGGCCCTTATTCCACGTTCGCGAACGTGGCAAGGATAATCGGCGAACACATAGGGATAATGTTTGCAGATGAATATCTCGAAACTGCCACCGTTATCTCCGTCTGTCATCAGACGGATTTTATTTTATCTGCTGATGCTGCTCTTTTGTCAGCAATTAGCCATGATCTTCTGGCGTATTGGCTTACCGGACAACGCGCCGGTCACCAGCGTGCAGATCACCCCAGCACAGGCCAGACAGCAGCCCGTTACCCTGAATGATTTTACGTTATTTGGTGTTTCCCCCGAGAGAAGTAAGGCCGGGCTGGATACGTCGCAAATGAGTAATCTGCCGCCTTCTACGCTGAACCTTTCACTGACTGGTGTGATGGCAGGCGACGACGCTTCCCGTTCTATCGCCATTATCAGCAAAGACAACGAGCAATTTAGTCGCGGTGTGAACGAAGAGGTTCCCGGTTATAACGCCAAAATTGTTTCGATCCAGCCGGATAAAGTGGTGTTGCAGTACCAGGGGCGCTATGAAGTGCTGGGTTTGTACAGCCAGGAAGGTAACAGCCCGGACGGTGTCCCTGGCGCACAAATTAATGAGCAGCTTCAGCAGCGCGCTTCCACGACCATGAGCGATTACGTCTCTTTCTCCCCGGTCATGAACGACAGCAAACTGCAAGGCTACCGGTTGAATCCGGGGCCGAAGAGCGATTCATTCTACCGCGTCGGACTTCAGGATAACGATATGGCTGTGGCCCTGAATGGGTTGGATTTGCGTGATGAAGAGCAGGCGAAAAAAGCCATGGAACGCATGGCTGATGTGCATAACTTTACCCTGACGGTGGAGCGGGATGGTCAGCGTCAGGATATTTATATGGAATTTGGGGGAGACGAGTAACGTGCTTGGCAAAGGGATAAAAAAAAGCTGGGGGTGGCTGGGGCTAACCGTTCTCCTGCTTGGCTCGCCGTGTGGCTGGGCTGCCGAATTTTCAGCCAGTTTTAAAGGGACCGATATTCAGGAGTTCATCAATACGGTCAGTAAAAACCTGAACAAGACGGTGATTATTGACCCGACGGTTCGCGGCACCATCAGCGTGCGCAGCTATGACATGATGAACGAAGGGCAGTATTACCAGTTCTTTCTCAGTGTGCTGGATGTGTATGGCTTCTCGGTGGTGCCGATGGATAACGGCGTATTGAAAGTCATCCGTTCCAAAGACGCTAAATCGTCTTCTATTCCGCTGGCGAATAACGAACAGCCGGGAGTCGGCGACGAGCTGGTGACCCGCGTGGTGCCGCTTAACAATGTAGCGGCACGTGATTTGGCTCCGTTGCTGCGTCAGCTCAACGATAACGCCGGTGCGGGTACAGTGGTGCATTATGAGCCGTCCAACGTGTTGTTGATGACCGGGCGTGCGGCGGTCATCAAACGTCTGGTGGATATCGTCAATACGGTGGATAAAACCGGCGACCGTGAAATGGTCACCGTGCCATTGACCTACGCTTCGGCGGAAGACGTCGCCAAACTGGTGAACGATCTCAACAAAAGCGATGAAAAGAACGCATTGCCCAGCACCATGCTGGCAAACGTGGTGGCGGATGGCCGCACCAACTCCGTCGTGGTGAGTGGTGAAGAAAACGCCCGTCAGCGTGCGGTGGAGATGATCCGCCAGTTGGATCGCAAACAGGTGGTGCAAGGCGGAACTAAGGTTATCTATCTCAAGTACGCCAAAGCGCTGGATCTGATCGAAGTGCTGGCCGGTAATGGCACCAGTGGCAACCGCAATTCATCGTCGAATGCGTCTCGGCCGTCATCGCCACGTTCCAGCAGCAGTTCAAACAGCAACAGCAATTCCAGTTCGTCCAGCAATTCTTCTTCCGGTAGTTCGTCTTCGTCGTCCAACTCCAGTATGGGCTTTGGCTCTGCGTTTGGTTCCACCAGCAGTTCGGGTGGTCGCACTATCACGATTCAGGGCAAAGAAGTGACGGTTCGCGCCCATGATCAGACCAACTCACTGATCATTACCGCGCCACCCGATATCATGCGGGACCTGGAGCAGGTGATCAATCAACTGGATATTCGTCGTCCGCAGGTGTTGGTAGAAGCAATCATCGCCGAAATTCAGGATGCCGATGGGCTAAATCTGGGGATCCAGTGGGCTAACAAGCGTGCCGGGATGAGCCAGTTCACCAACACGGGGATTCCAATTTCAACGGCGGTGATCGGAACCGATCAGTTCCGCAGCGACGGTACGCTGACGACGGCGTATGCCAATGCGATCGGTAGTTTTAATGGTATTACCGCCGGTTTTTATCGCGGTAACTGGTCAATGTTGCTGACTGCGTTGTCCAGCGACAGCAAGAACGATGTACTGGCGACGCCAAGCATTGTGACGCTGGATAACATGGAAGCGACCTTCAATGTGGGTCAGGAAGTGCCGGTCTTGACCGGTTCGCAGACCACATCGGCCGACAACATTTTCAATACCGTCGAGCGTAAGACCGTTGGTATCAAGCTGCGGGTAAAACCGCAGATCAACGAAGGCGATTCGGTGTTGCTGCAAATTGAGCAGGAAGTCTCCAGTGTGGCGGACAGCAACAGCAGCACCAACAGTTCACTTGGCGTGACTTTTAATACCCGTACCGTGAACAATGCGGTGATGGTCACCAACGGCGAAACCGTGGTCGTAGGTGGGCTGCTCGATAAGACGGCTGTTGAAACCAATAACAAAGTACCGTTGCTGGGCGATATTCCGTGGCTGGGTAGCCTGTTTCGTTCAAAAAGTCAGACAGTCAGCAAACGCAACCTGATGCTGTTTTTACGCCCAACCATTATCCGCGACCCACAGCAATATCAGCAGGCGTCGATCAGTAAATACCGTTCTTTCAATAACGAACAGCAGCAGCAACGCGGCGAAGGCAACAGCGTGCTGGACAACAACACCCTGCGTTTGTCCGGTGGCAATACGTACACTTTCCGCCAGGTACAGTCGTCCATCTCCGCCTTTTATCAGCCGGAGGGGCGATGAGCGATCAGCCCGTCAACACGCCTGAACTGCGACCGGTGCTGCCATTTGCTTTTGCCCGGTCGCAGCAGATTCTGTTGTTGCAGGATGAATCGGCTACGGCGGCGGAAGTGATGTGCGTGCCCGAGACGTCGGCACCGGCGTTGCTGGAAGCGCGCCGGGTTGCCGGGGTGCCGTTGACGGTGAGTCTGGTCAGCCCGGAAGAATTTGAACGACAACTGGTGATACGTTATCAGCGCGACTCCGAAGAGGCGCGTCGCCTGATGGAAGACATCGGCAACGATATTGATTTCTATACGCTGGCGGAAGAGCTACCGGACAGCGACGACTTGCTGGATGGCGAAGATGACGCGCCGATTATTCGGCTGATCAACGCCATGCTCACCGAAGCCATCAAGCACAAGGCCTCGGATATTCATATCGAAACCTTTGAACGTCATCTGTTGATCCGGTTTCGTATTGATGGCGTGTTGCGAGAAATCCTGCGGCCGCAGCGCCAGCTGGCGTCATTGCTGGTTTCCCGTATCAAAGTGATGGCTAAGCTGGATATCGCCGAGAAACGTGTCCCGCAGGATGGCCGCATGGCACTGCGTATTGGCGGCCGCGCGATTGACGTGCGTGTGTCGACCCTGCCTTCCAACTACGGCGAGCGCGTTGTGTTGCGTCTGCTCGACAAGAACAGCGTCCGGCTTGATCTGGAAACGCTGGGGATGGCCGAGCACAACCGCCGCCAATTGGATACGTTAATCCACCGTCCGCACGGCATCATTCTGGTGACCGGGCCTACCGGCTCGGGGAAAAGTACCACCCTGTATGCGGCGCTGAGCCGCCTCAATTCCGCCGAACGCAACATTATGACGGTGGAAGACCCGATTGAATACGAGCTGGAAGGCATCGGGCAGACCCAGGTCAACCCGAAGGTTGATATGACCTTCGCCCGTGGTTTGCGTGCGATTCTGCGCCAGGACCCTGATGTGGTGCTGGTGGGGGAAATCCGTGACGGCGAAACCGCGCAGATTGCGGTACAGGCGTCGCTGACCGGCCATCTGGTGCTATCCACACTGCATACCAACAGCGCGTTGGGCGCGTTGTCCCGCTTGCAGGATATGGGCATCGAGCCGTTCCTGTTGTCCACATCGTTGTTAGGGGTGCTGGCGCAGCGGTTGGTGCGAACATTGTGCCCGTCCTGCCGTCAGCCTTATGTCCTCAACGACGAACAGGCACAGCAGACCGGTCTGGCCGTGGGGACCACGCTCTACCATCCCGGTGGGTGCGAAAAGTGCAATTACAGCGGCTATCGCGGCCGTACCGGCATCCATGAATTGTTGCTGATCGACGATACGGTGCGCACCGCCATTCATCACGGCGAAAGTGAACTGGGTATCGCCCGGATGCTGGGGGATAACCGGGTCACCATTCGTCAGGACGGGCTGGATAAGGTTTTGGCGGGTATCACCACGTGGGAAGAAGTGGTGCGTGTAACGAAAGAGGAATGACATGGCGCTGTTCCAGTATCAGGCATTGACCGCCCAGGGAAAGAAAAGTCAGGGGATGCAGGAAGCGGACTCTGCTCGTCACGCTCGTCAGTTGCTGCGTGAGAAAGGGCTGGTGCCGGTCAAGATTGAGGAGCAGCGCGGAGAGGTGACGGCTCGCAGCGGCTTCTCACTGTCGCCACGCCGTTCGCATCGTATTAGCGCCAGCGATCTGGCATTGCTGACCCGTCAATTGGCGACGCTGGTGGCGGCGGCATTGCCGCTGGAAGAGGCGTTGGACGCGGTAGCGAAACAGAGCGAAAAGCCGAAGCTAAGTGCGTTGATGGCAGCGGTGCGTGCCAAAGTAGTCGAAGGGCATTCGCTGGCCGAGGCGATGGGTAATTTCCCTGGCAGCTTCGAGCGTTTGTACTGCGCGATGGTGGCGGCAGGTGAAGCTTCTGGTCATCTGGATGCCGTGCTGAATCGGCTGGCGGATTACACTGAGCAACGCCAGCAGATGCGCAGCCGTATCCAGCAGGCGATGATCTATCCTTGCGTGTTGACCCTGGTGGCGATTTCGGTGGTATCTATCCTGCTGTCCGCCGTGGTGCCCAAGGTGGTCGAACAGTTTATCCACATGAAGCAGGCGTTGCCGCTGTCGACCCGGTTGCTGATGGGCGTCAGCGATGCAGTGAGATCCTACGGCCCCTGGGTGGTGTTATTGCTGGTGCTGGCGGTGATGGGGCTTCGCGTGTTGCTGCGCCAGGAAAAACACCGTCTTGTCTTCCATCAGCGATTGTTGTTCCTTCCGTTGATCGGGCGTATTGCGCGGGGGCTAAACACCGCCCGTTACGCCCGTACCCTAAGCATCCTGAATTCCAGCGCCGTGCCATTATTGCAGGCGATGCGCATCAGTGGCGATGTGTTGACCAACGATTACGCTCGTTTCCGGCTGGGGCAGGCGACCGATGCGGTGCGTGAAGGCGTGAGTCTGCACAAAGCGCTGGAGCAGACGTCGCTGTTTCCGCCGATGATGCGCCACATGATCGCCAGTGGTGAGCGTAGTGGTGAACTGGATGGCATGTTAACCCGTGCGGCGGACAATCAGGATCGCGAGTTCAGCGCTCAGATGACACTGGCGCTCGGGTTGTTTGAACCGCTGCTGGTCGTCAGCATGGCCGGTATCGTGTTGTTCATCGTGCTGGCGATTCTCCAGCCGATTTTGCAGTTGAATACCCTAATGAGTATGTAGCGAAGATTGATACGTTTAATGAGGTAACGAAAAGATGGAACGACGTCAGCGAGGTTTTACCCTGTTGGAAATCATGGTGGTCATCGTCATTCTCGGCGTACTGGCCAGTTTGGTTGTCCCGAACCTAATGGGCAACAAAGAAAAAGCCGACAAGCAGAAAGCCATCAGCGACATAGTTGCGCTGGAGAGCGCACTGGATATGTACAAGCTGGATAACAGCCGTTACCCGACGACTGAGCAAGGGCTGGGGGCGTTAGTGAAAAAACCGACCACACCGCCGGAACCACGTAATTACCCGCAGGATGGTTATATTCGCCGCTTGCCGCAGGACCCATGGGGTGCAGAATACCAGTTGGTCAGCCCCGGCCGTCACGGCAAAGTGGACGTGTTCTCCTACGGTCCGGATGGTATGCCGGATACGGATGACGACATCGGTAACTGGAATGTCGGCAACGGTCACAGCAACGGTAGTAACGGTAACGGGAACCCCTGATCGTGCGTCAGCGGGGATTTACGCTGCTGGAGATCATGCTGGTGGTGTTGCTGGCCGGTGTGGCCGCCACATTGGTGATGATGGCGATTCCTGCACCTAAGCAGCAGGACAGCGGCTGGCAGATCGCCCGCTTCAAGGCGCAGTTGCAGTACGCGGTGGAGGACAGCCAGATGAATGACCACATTCTGGGCATTTATATCCAGCCCCGCCGCTGGCAATACGCGTTGCTGCAACGCCAGGTGGTAGAAAACTCGCCAGAAGAGCAGCAACGCCTGCGTTATGTCTGGGTTCCCTGGCAGCCGTACCGGATGTCCTCGCCCAGCGAGTTACCGGATGGCTTTCAGATTGAACTGTCCACGCAGGTGGGTGCGGCGGGGGATGGTGCCGGATTTTCGCCGGGCAATGGCGACCCGCACATTCTGATCCTGCCGGGCGGCGAAGTTACGCCATTTCGTCTGACGTTGCGTAATGGCAGCAATTCAGCCTGGCTACAGGTGGATACCAATGGTCGGGTGCAGACGTCGCCGGAAGCGGAGCAATAAGGGATGAAACAGCAGGGAATGACGTTGCTCGAAGTGATGGTGGCGTTGGTGATTTTCGCACTGGCCGGACTAACGGTGCTGAAAACGACCGCGCAGCAAGCGAATGGGCTGGGTCGGCTGGAAGAAAAAACGTTTGCACTCTGGATTGCAGAAAACCAGCAGGCGGTGATGCGGCTGGAAAAACAGTGGCCGCAGACGCAATGGGTGGATGGCGAAGTCAATTTTGCCGGTTCGCTCTGGTTCTGGCGTATTCAGGGGGTGGCAACCGCGGACACGCGAGTGCGTGCGGTCGATGTTGAGGTGCGTCATGAGCGCGACAGTCGGGCCGCTGATGCCGTATTACGCAGCTATCAGGTTCAGCCGGGAGAACCCGCGCAGTGAAACGGGCCGATCGCGGATTTACCCTGCTGGAAGTGATGCTGGCGCTGGCGATTTTCGCCGCGCTCAGCCTGGCGGCGTCGCAAGTCATGAATGGCGTGATGCGCAACGATGAGGTTTCGGCGCGTAAAGAGGCCCGTCTGGCGGAGTTGCAGCGGGCTTTTTCTTTGATGGATCGCGATTTTTCACAAATCGTTCCCCGTCGCAGTCAGGGCTATGAGCTGGGGTTTTACGCCGAGCGTTATCAATTAAGCAGCGCCGACTGGGCGGTTAGCTTCATCCGCAATGGTTGGCTCAATCCGTTGGGGATTATGCCGCGCTCTGAATTACAACGTGTCGGGTATCGGTTGCGCGGCGATACACTGGAGCGGCTGTTTTATGACTCGTCCGAGCCGCTGTCCACGCAGGAGGCGGCGATACGTCCGGTGTTAACCGGCGTAACGGGGTTTGTATTGCGCTTTTTCGGCAAAGATGGCTGGCAGGACCGCTGGGACGATCCGGCTCACCTGCCGCAAGGGATTGCCATGGTCGTTACCTTGCGGGACTACGGTGAGATTACCCGCGTGTTCCTGGTGACACCTCGCTATGTGGAGGCGCAGCGTAAGGGCGGACCGAATGGCAATAATGGCGATGAGAACAAGGACGAGAACAGTCAGGATCAGCCGCCGCAGGAAAATACCGACTCATCTGGCGAGCAGAATCAACCATCGCCGGATGACAACGGCGGAGGTGACTCATGAGTCGTCGGCAGCGTGGTGTCGCCCTGTTGATTGTAATGCTGATGCTGGCGTTGATGGTCACCATCGCGGCGTCGATTACCGAGCGTAGCGGCAAAGCATGGCAACGTACCAGCAATCTGCTAAACCGTACACAGGCTCGCTGGTATGCGCTGGGTGCAGAAGCGTTAATTTCCAGTACGTTGCAGCGTGATGCCCAGGCATCGCCGGAAAGTACCTTCATCGGTCAACCCTGGTCGAAGGTGGACCATCAGATGATGGCGGACGGCAGCGAAATTCGTGCGCAAGTGCTGGATGGTCAGGCGTGTCTCAATCTTAATGCGCTCAGTCCGGCTAAAAAAACGACGCCGAATAATGCATCCGGTAATGGTAGTAACAGTAATAACAGTGACGGCAACAGTAATACCGACACCAACACTCAAAGCCCGCCTTCCAAAGGCGGCAATCCCGGGCAGGGGCCTTACGCCGCGCAGGTATTTCGGCAGTTGCTGATAGTACTGGGCGATGATCCAAAGCAGGCCGAGCGCGTAACGGATGCGGTGCGTGACTGGATCGACGAGGATAGCGAACCGTTGATGAACGGTGCGGAAGACGACAGCTATGTCAACTTTCACCCCGGCAACCAGCGTATGACGGATGTCACGGAGCTACGGGCGGTCATGGGTGTGGATGCGGCGCTGTACCGCCGGTTATTGCCTTATGTGTGCGTGTTGCCGGTGGACAAGCTGGTTGTCAACGTCAATACCCTGACGCCAGAGAGCGCGCCATTGCTGTCGGCGCTGTTCATGGGGGAGATGAGCGTCGACGCGGCCGAGCGTATTTTGCAGCAACGTCCGCCTCAGGGGTGGCGCAATCTTAATGAATTTATGGGGCTGTCACCACTGCCGGAAAACGCGAAAAGCGGCGTCCGTCAGGTCTTGGCGATCAAGAGCGAGTGGTTCCTCGCCGACATTCAGATACGGGTGGATGACAGTGAATTCTATCAACGCAGTCTGTTTCATCGTGGCAAGCAGATTGAGGTGGTACAACGTCAGTACGGGGGATATAGGACGGTGAACCCATGAACAGGGCCGAGAACGTCAGCGGCAAACAACAGCTGATTTTGCGGTTGTCCGCAGAGACTTCAGACTGTCTGGAATGGCTGATCTGGTCTGTCAGCCGTCACCAGACCCTGACGCAGGGTAACGGAACGCTGGAGCGTTTGCAGTCGGTATTAGCGGATTATCCGGTGATGTCGGTGCGGGTGCTGGTGCCGTCGACCGATGTTACGTTCCACAGCCTGGCGTTGCCGCGTCAGTCGCGCCGCCAATTGCTGCAAGCCATTCCCTTTATGCTGGAAGAGCAGGTCGCGAGCGATATCGACCAACTGCATTTTGCCGTCATGGAAATGCAAGGCGACAACGCGACTGTCGCGGTGGTACAGAAATCACGATTGCAGTCGTGGCTGAACCTGTGTGAAACCTTGGGCGTGCCGGTCGAAACGGTTGTGCCGGATGTGATGACGTTACCGCGAGCCGACAGCGCCTGGAGTGCCATCAGCCATCAGAATCTGTGGCTGTTTCGGTTAGAGTCCGGCATGGGCATGGCGGCAGAAGAGAGCTGGTATCAGTCGCTGCTGGCTGGGTTTCAGCCGTTGCCCGCCGTGCACTGCTATAGCCCGGTGCCCGCATCGGCTGTGACCTGGCAACCGCAACCGGTGACGGATTTGCTGACGCTGGCCGCACAAGCCAGCCTGCCGATGAGTATGGATTTACGTCAGGGCGAATACGCGCCAGTGAAACCCTGGAAGCAGGCGCTGCTACCGTGGCGCAATGTGTTGATCGCGTTGTTTGCCTGGCTGCTACTGGTGCTGGGCGAGTCGGTCTGGACTCATTACCAGCTGTATCGTCAGGCGGATTACTGGCGTCAGGAGAGTGTGCGGGTGTACCGCAAACTGTTTCCGGACGAGAAGCAGGTGGTGAACCCACGTGCGCAGATGCAGCGTCATTTGCAGGAAGCGCGCTCCGGCATGAGTGGTTTTGCGCTGACGGAACAGATGAACCGGTTGCAGCAATTGGTGGCGCAGAATGATGGTGTGTCGCTGCAATCACTCTCTTACGATCGCAGCCGCGATGAGTTGCGCCTCAATTTGCGTGCGACGTCTTATGCACAAATGGAGCAGTTCCGTCAGCAGGCGCAGGCTTATTTCCAGATCCCACCGGGTGAAATGAAGCAGGAAAAAGACCATGTGGAAGGCCAATTAACGCTAAGGAGTCAGCCATGAATGAATTACGCCGTCGCTGGCAGACAATGAGCCAGCGCGAACGGATGATGACGCTGGCGTGCGGTGGGCTGGTGCTGTTGTGTCTTCTGTATTATTTGTTCTGGGCTCCCTGGCAGGAACAGGCGCGGCAGTGGCGGATGTCGATTGATCGCGAACGCCAGACCGTGCGTTGGATGCAACAGCAAGCACCGCGCTTGCCACCGGCTGACGGCGCACGGCGGCAGATCGCCGGTCGGGACATCAGCCTGACGGTGCTGGTGCCGCAGAGTGCGGCACGCTACGGTATCACCGTACTGCGTATGCAGCCGCAGGAGTCACAGGTATCCGTAACGTTGGCGCGTAGCGATTTCAACAATCTGTTGCACTGGCTGGCTGAGCTGGAACAGAAAAACGGTGTCATTACCCAGGGGCTGGATGTGACGGCGGTTCCCAACAGTACCGGCATTGTAGAGGTGACCCGGTTGTCGCTGGAGCGGGTGCTGTAACCGGCGTAACGGTCAGCCAACGGGAGGAAAACGGCCAGTCTACGCACAGTGCGACTGTCGATAACCTCCCAATCTGCGTGTCAGTACGCAAAAAACATGGCTTGTGATTCACCTGTCTGGCACGGGCTGGCGTCTTGTGTCAGCATACCGGGCCATCAGGGTCGGGATGGGAGAACAACATGGATCTGCTCGCCTTTGCCAGCGCATTCCCGCGCATCTGGCTGACGGCACTGCTCTTGCTGGGGTTGATTATCGGTAGTTTTCTCAACGTGGTGATCCACCGGCTGCCGGTGATGCTGGAAAGGCGCTGGCAGCAGGAAGCGCGTTTTCAGCTTGGTCAGCCCGTTGGCGTTCCCTCTTCCCGTTATGACCTGTGCTGGCCGCCATCGTCCTGCCCTCATTGCCATCAACGACTGCGTGTGCGCGACAACATTCCGCTGCTGAGCTGGATAAAGCTACGCGGGCGCGCCCATTGCTGTGGTGGTGCGATATCCTGGCGCTATCCGCTGATTGAGTTGCTGTCCGGGTTGTCGTTTCTGTTGGCTGGCGTGCTCTGGCAGCCGGGGCTGGCGCTGCTCGGAGCATTGCTGTGTTTGGGGATGCTGCTGACCTTGGCTGCGATTGACGCCCGAACCCAGCTGTTGCCGGATATCATGACCCTTCCGCTGCTATGGGGCGGTTTGTTGTTTAATCTGGCAGATACTTTTGTGCCGCTTGAGCAGGCAGTGGTCGGTGCGATGGCGGGCTATCTGTCACTGTGGCTGATTTACTGGGCATTTCGTCTGCTGAGTGGCCGTGAAGCGCTGGGGCAGGGGGATTTCAAATTACTGGCCGCGCTGGGTGCCTGGCTGGGCTGGCAGGCGTTACCGAATCTGGTGTTGATTGCCTCACTGTCTGGATTGGTGGCAACACTGTTGTGGCGGCGCGTGCGCGGTATCAACATGCAGCAGCCACTGGCGTTTGGCCCCTGGCTGGCCGTGGGTGGCGCAGTAAGCCTGGTTTTGAATGTGTTAGGGGGCTGGAGTCACTGAGCCGTTACTGCGCATTGCCGGGCGGTATGGGGTGATATCGGTTATTCCCATAAAAAAACAGGCTGGCAGAGTGGCTGCCAGCCTGTCGTTTGTTCGTCTTTCGTGTGTGCCTGATAATTATTTTTTGTTGTTGCTCCGACAGGAGCCGCCTGCCGAAGTGGATGGTGAAATACCGTCAGGGTTATTCCAGCATCAGTAAAAAAGTGCCTACCCACAAAAACAGAATAAATGATACGCCCATGAACATGTACTTCACTGATTTCTCTCCAGCAGTATCACGCCAGTAATGATTCCGATTGTGCGTTTCGCCGTTCAGGAACAGCCGGTTCTGGGCCGTTCTCCCAGCCATCGGTGCCATTGGCGGACAGATGACAGAACCGGCGCTAAATCTACGCCGGGTTAGGGGCGAAGTTCAAGTGGAATGGTTTTAAATTCAGTGGGAATAGCATTAAAAAGCATGGATAGCCTGTGACTTGTCGGACAAGCCGACAGGCGATGCCTGTTAGTGAAACGTGACAGCGGCGGGAGTACGCGGGATAACGGCCCGGAGCCTGGGTGGCGCTGGTTAACAACCCGCATAATTAAGGAACACAGTCTAGGATACAAATCGGGAATCACGTGGTAGGCTGTAAGCCGGTACTGATATTGTTATCAGATTGTAATGAAAAGGGTGTAAAGGACGACGGTATCACTGATGGTGTCCGTGCTACCCTGGCAGGCAATCAACAGGGAGATACAGAACCTGATGCAGACAGCAGAAGTAGACCAGCGGATGATGGACATTGACCTGAGCCTGACCATGGTGTTGGTGCCGGGGCTACGCGACAGTGATGAAGAGCATTGGCAAAGCCATTGGGAGCGTCGCTTCCCATTCTGGCGGCGCATCCGCCAGAAAGAGTGGTATCAGGCGGATCTGGACCGCTGGGTTCTGGCGATTCGTCGCGAACTGTCCACCTGTGATCGACCCGCGGTGTTGATTGGTCACAGCTTTGGTGCACTGGCTGCCTGCCATGTGGTTCAGCAAGGTATGGAAGGTATCGCGGGTGTGATGCTGGTGGCCCCAGCCGAACCTATGCGCTTTGAGATTGAAGAGCGTATTCAGGCTGAACGACTGGCGGTGCCCAGTCTGGCGTTCGCCAGCCACAACGATCCGTTAATGACGTTTTCCCGTGCTGAGTATTGGGCGAATGCCTGGGGCAGCGACCTGGTCGATGTCGGCGAGGGCGGGCACATCAATGCGGAGTCGGGGTTCGGTAAATGGGAGTACGGGGTGCAGCGACTGGCTGCTTTTGCCGGGCAACTCACACCCACCGCTTGATAGCGTTCTGGCGTGCGGGGGCGCAAGCACACGTCTTCGCCGCGTGATAATCCTTCACTTTGTTATAACCAATACGCTGCCATTAGCACCGAATGGTTTGGCAGCGCTCTCCACGATGGTGTATACCCGTCATACTTCAAGTTACAGGTGTGTTGGCCCTCTCGGCATTCATCTTTGTGCGTGAAGCGCTGGATACGCGGCAGGGAAGCCCCTAGCCAGAGGTCAAGGAGAGGCGGCGTTTGAGCCTCTTCTTGTCGTGCGTGCGATGAAGCGTCAAAGAAATGACACCGCTTATTCCGCACGAAACTATTCACTGACCGGACAAACTTCACTATTCATAAAACAACATAGTTGTTTGTCAACAGCCTCAAAAGAGGCCATTGGCCTCCTTTCTCACATTACGGCTGAATAACCGCCGTGGTCAGCCGGGCGATGCAGCAGCGCCGTTGGCGCTCGTCCACGATCTCTATCTGCCAGACCTGCGTCTGGCGGCCCAGATGCAATGGCTGGCAGATACCCCGAACGTCACCCTGAGTAACAGCCCGCAGGTGGCTGGCGTTGATTTCTACGCCGACCACGCTGGCACCCGGTTCGGTACACAGCCAGCCCGCCACTGACCCCAATGATTCCGCCAGCACCACCGATGCGCCGCCGTGCAGCAGGCCAAACGGCTGCCGGGTACGGGCATCCACCGGCAGGGTGGCTTCCAGACTGTTGTCCGTCATGTGGGTAAAGCGGATACCCAGATGGGATACCATGCAGTCGTCGCTCATCTGATTGAGTGCTTCCAGTGAGCTGGCGCGTTTCCAGATCATGCTCATTTCTCCGTGAAAACCGGTTATGCACCCAGTGTGGCACCGCCGTCGATCACCATATCCTGTAGCGTGACGTGGCTGGCGAGATCGGAAGCCAGAAACAGTACCGCATCGGTGATTTCGCGCGGCCGGGCAATTTTGCCGAGCGGAATCCCCAGCTTGAACTGCTCGGGAAAACCGGCGATGGTGTGCTGTTCCGAAGCGGGTGAGTGCCACAGGCTGCGTTGCATCGGCGTGTCGGTGGAGCCGGGTGACACCAGATTGCAACGCACCCCGTAGGGGGCCAATTCCAGCCCAACGGTCAGGCACAGGCTGCGCAGCGCCGCTTTGGACGCACAATAGGCGGCCATGCCGACCCGTGGTACATGTGCGGCGTTAGACCCAATCGAAACAATCGCGCCGCTACGTTGTTGCTGAAACTGCGGGATCAGCGCCTGAAACAGGTGAAACGCGCCTCCCGCGTTGACATTCAGGCAATCCTGCCAGTCTTGCTGGCTGAGCGCTTCGGTCTGGCCCATGCGCAAGATGCCTGCACCGTTCACCAGCACATCCAAATGTGGTGTTTGCGCCAGCAGCGTCGCGCAGACATCGGCAACGGCAGCGGCGTTGCTGATATCCAGCTCAACGGCGCGAAACGGCAGGTCGTCAGTGGAAAACGCGCGGTCGAATCCGGTGACGGTAGCGCCTGCGTCGGCGAAACGGCAGGCAATGTCATAACCGATACCGCGCCCGGCACCGGTCACCCACACCTGTTTGCCGCTGAAATCCAGTGTGACGCTCATGCTTCCTCCCGCTGAGGCTGACTGAGCAGTTGGTGCCAGTGGCGCAGCGTGGGGTTTTTCACCAGCGCCACGAAGTCGAGGTCGTGCCCCTGCTGACGCCAGCGGGTCACCAGCGACATGATGCGCACTGAGTCCAACCCGTAGTCCAGCAGGTTGTCGTCGTCGCTGATGTCATCGTCATCATCCAGTAACGGCAGCAGCTCGGCGCGCAAACGCGCCAGGCTGTCATCGGCGTGCGGTTCCAGTGCTTCCAGCAGTTGCCCGCTGGTCAGCACCCGGCCACAACGCCCGGCGGTGTAACGCAGCGCCATCAGGTGCTCTTCCTGAGAGAAATCCGCCAGCGCGTCGGCTACCATGAACGGTTTGATATCGCGCATAAACGCGTCGGTGGCGGTGGTCAGGCAACCGATGTGTGCGTATACCCCGCAGATAATCAGCTGATCGCGGCCTGCCGCTTTCAGCCGTTGTTCCAGATCGGAACGGTGGAACGCGCTGTAGCGCCATTTCACCAGCACGGTGTCGTTGGCGTCTGGCGTCAGGGCCGCGGTGATTTGCTGTTGGTCCGGGTGACGGTTCAGGCCCGGTCCCCACATGTCGTTGAGCAGCGCCCGGTCGGCGTCGCTCTGCTGGTTGGGTTGTGCGGTGTAGAACACCGGAATGCCTTGCTGGTGGCACGCTTGTCGAATGCGTGCGACATTAGCGACCAACTGCTCGGTCAGCGGGCTGTTTTCTCCCCAGAAATTGAGGAAATAGTTCTGCATATCATGAATCAGCAGGGCGGCTCGCGACGTCTCGACCGGCCAGTTAACCTTGTTGACCGGCAATTGCGCCACGCCGGGAAGCGGGTAGGCGTTCAGTTTTGGAATAGCCATGGTTTATTCTCCTGCGGCGGCGGCCGCCACGCGCTGTTGCGCCAGCTGGCGTAAGCGCTGTTTATCGACTTTGCCCACCGCGGTTTCCGGCAGGGTAGGCAGTTGTTCAAATCGGTCTGGTAGTTTGTAGTCGGCGATGCCTTGTTCGCGCAGATGGCGGCGTAGCACTACCGCTTTAAGCGGTTCGCGGGTGACCAGAAACGCGCAGCTTTTCTCGCCCATCATCGGGTCTGGCACCGCCACCAGTGCGGCGTTGATCACCAATGGGTGACGCAGCAGCAGGTTTTCGATCTCCTCAGCAGCGATCTTTTCCCCACCCCGGTTGATCTGATCTTTTTCGCGCCCCACCACCTGCAAATAGCCATCCGCCTGTTGGATAACCAGATCGCCGGAGCAGTAAAAACCATCATCGTTAAAGACCTGGCGGTTGTGCGCCGGGCTGCGGTAGTACCCCCGAAAGGTATAAGGGCCGCGTGTCATCAGTCGGCCGGGTTCGCCGTGCGGTAACGGGTTGCCATCGGCGTCAGCCACCCATACGTCGTCATCGTCGCTGATAGGTCGGCCTTGGGTGGTGAAACGGTGGGCATCGTCGTCGTCCAGCCGGGTGTAGTTCACCAGTCCTTCCGCCATGCCAAAGACCTGTTGCAGTTGACAGCCCAGTTCCGTTGGTATGCGACGCGCCAGCGCTTCGCTCAAGCGCGCGCCGCCAACCTGCAACACCTGTAAACTCGCCAGCGCGTGGCGATTGCCGGATAACGCCACCGCTTCCAGCCACAGCGTGACAGCGGGCGGCACCAGCGCGGTCAGCGTGATCTGGTGTTGGGCAATCAGCGGGAAGCAGCAGCTTGGGCTGGGGTCGTTTGCCAGCACGACCGTGCCACCGGCATAGAACACGCCGAGTGCGCCCGGCGAACTGAGCGGATAGTTGTGGGCGGCGGGTAACGCGCACAGAAAACGGGTATGCGCGTTGACCTGACAGATCTCCACGCTGCCGCGGATGCTGTAGTAATAATCGTTATGGGTACGGGGGATCAGTTTCGGCGTGCCGGTGCTGCCGCCGGAAAGCTGGAAAAATGCCACCTGATCGGCGGGTGTCGGCGTAGCGGCCAGCGGGTCACCCTCTTCCTGTAACAGTGGCGACAGCGCCAGCGCGGAATCGGCATCGCCTCGCAGAATCACCTGTTGTAGCGACGGACAGCGTTGGCGCAGTTCGTGGATAAAACTGTCGTTGGCAAACAGCGGGTGGCTACGATCGGCGATCAACAACGTTGGGGCTATCTGATCGGCGTAGGCGCACAGCTCGCTGCGTTGATGGCTGAACAACGCGTTCACCGGCACAATACCGGCACGCAGCAGCGCAAAGTACGTCAGATAGAATTCGGCGACGTTGCCCAACTGCACCAGCGCGGTCTGCCCCGGTTTGATCCCCCGGCGTTGCAGCGCACACGCCAACTGCGCCACCTGCCGATTCATCTGTCGGTAACTGAGCGCGCGTTCGCCGCAGATCAGTGCGATGTCGTCATTGTCGGCGTGTCGGGTCAGGATGTCGCCCAGCGGCAAGTCCTGCCAGTAGCCTCGCTCACGATAGCGTTGTTCCAGTTCGGGCGGCCAACGGGTGAATTCAATCATCATGCTGCACACTCCTGATCCTGTCGCAGACCAAATGCACGCAGCATGGTGCTCAATTTAACGCCGGTTTCATGCCATTCGGACACCGGCTGGGAATCCGGCACAATGCCTGCACCGGCAAACAGCCGTACCCGGTTTTGTTGGACTTCGCCGCAGCGAATGGTGACGACCCACTGACCGTTGCCTTCATCGTCGCACCAGCCGACGATGCCGCCGAACAGCCCGCGTGAGAACGGCTCCAGTTGGGCGATGCGATCGCGGGCCGCTTCGAAAGGTACGCCGCACAGCGCCGGTGTGGGATGCAGCAGGCAGGCGATGGATAACGCGTTTTCCTGCGGGTCCAGCACCTCGCCCTGAATCCGGGTAGCCAGATGCCACAGCACCGGCGTACTGAGTAACTCCGGCGTGTCCGGAATGGTCAGCGTCCGGCAGCGAGAGGCCAAAACCCGGTGGATGTCATCGGTGACCAGACGGTGCTCATGACGATCTTTGGCTGATGCCATCAGCATACGGCGCAGGCGCTGGTCTTCCACCGGGTCGTCACTGCGGCGGGCTGAACCGGCCAACGGCTGCGACACAATGTGATGCCCTTGCTTATTCAGCAGCAGTTCCGGGCTGGCACCCAGCAGCGCGCCCTGTTCCAGCGGTACGTGGAAATTGTAGCTCCACGGGTTCTGCTGGTTGAGTTGCAACAGCAGGCGAATCGAGTCCAGCGGTTGCTCGGTAGTGATATCCAACAGGCGGGACAGCACTATCTTGTTCAGCTCGCCGCTGCGGGTTGCGGCAACCCCGGCACTGACCATCTGGCAAAATGCATCCTGCTCCGGTACTTCACGGATCTGACGCGCGGTGAGCGGCGATGATGGCGGTATGGCGTGCTGCAACGTCTCGCGTGCGAACCAGTGCGACTGTTGCGGCACGAACAGGCGGGCAGGCTGGCGTTTGTCGAACGGGATGGCACCAACCAGCAACGGCCGGGCGATACCGTCCTGACAGGCGCGGGCAAACAGCGTTTTTACCTGCTGCTGAACATCGCCTTGCAGGTGACCGCCGTCTGCCACTGCCGTCGCCAGAGTGGCGTAACACCCGCGGGTATGCAGGCTGTTGTCGGGAGACAGAAACAGAAAATCATCGTGCTGAAGTGTGCGAGCATCTAGCGATGAAGAGGTGGCTGCGAGCGTTGACACGGGGGTTATCCTTATGTCGTGAGTGAACAAAATGGTGGCGCGCAGGCGTCACCGCAGGGCGGGAAACCCCGCCCTGCCGCGTATTACCAGCTGTAGCTAACCGTAGCGACGACGGTGCGTCCGCTGCCGTAGAAGCAGGCGGTATCACCACCGCATGAGGCCACATAGCGTTTGTCGGTCAGGTTGTTGACGTTCAGTTGTACCGTTGTGCCTTTCAGTTGCGAGGCGAGCGAACCCAGTTCGTAACGTGCCATCGCGTCGTACAGGGTGTAAGACGGTACTTTGAAACTCTCTGCGTTATCGCCGTAGGTTGAGCCGATATAACGCACGCCGGTGCCCAGCGTGACGCCTCTCAGCGGACCATTCTGGAAGCTGTAGCTGCCCCAGGCGGAAGCGGAATGGCGTGGAATAGACGACGGCGTTTTGTTGACCTGGCTGGCGGTGTTGCTTTCTTTGGTGACCGCATCGGTATAGGTGTAAGCCGCCATCAGGCTGATTTCCGGCGTCAGTTGCGAGTGAACTTCGGTTTCCACCCCTTTGGATTTCACCTTGCCGATCTGCTCGTTGTATTGGGTCACACTGTTGTACGAAGTGATGTTTTTCTGTGTGATATCGAACAGCGATACGGTCAGCAGGGTATTGCTACCCTTGGGCTGGAATTTCACCCCCACTTCCTTCTGCTCACCAGTGGTGGGCTTAAAGGCTGGTGTGCCCGGCGCGCCGGAATCCAGGTTGGGTTCGAACGAGGTGCTGTAGCTGGCATACGGTGAAATACCGTTGTCGAAGGCGTACAGCAGACCAGCGCGGCCGGTGAATTTGTTGTCGTTTTGCTGGGTCGTGGTGCGGGTGGTGCGATCCTGTGTGCGTATTTCGCTCCAGTCATGACGGCCAGACAGCAGCAGATTCCACTGGTTCCATTCCATCTGGTCTTGCAGATATACACCGACCTGATCGAGTTTTTTCTTGTAAGACTGGTTCAGTGATAACTGGCTATCATCCACCAGATAGGAACCGCCATAACTGGGGTTGGCCCAGTCAAAGTTGTACTGGTTGCCGCTGTTGCGCCAGTAGTTGTAATCGCGGTCCTGCCATTTGTAATCCAGTCCGCCCAGCAGGGTGTGCTCTACCTCGCCGGTTGCCAGTTTGACCTTGAGCTGGTTATCCAGCCCCAGTTCATCGGCATTCAGTTCTTCACGTACCTGACGGCGCGACAGCGACGTGTCGGAGATTTCCGGGTTACTCCAGGTGTAAACCAGATACTTGTAGCGTTCCCGCAACTGGGAATAGCGAAGGTTTTGCTGGAAGGTCACGTTGTCGCTAAAGGAGTGATCGAAAATATAACCGATGCCGACCTGTTCGCGTTTTGAACGGCTGTAGTTCGGGTCGCTGACGTTCAGGTCTTCGGGAATATAGCCCGCGCTGGCTTCGGTCACCGTACCGATTTTCGGCAGGAAATTGCGGTAACCGGCTTTCGGGTCGTTCTGGTAGCTGGTCAGCAGTGTAAAACTGGTGTCGCTGTTCGGCAGCCAGGTGATCGCCGGTGCGATGGCAACGCGTTTCTCTTTGTAATCCTTGACGAATTCATCGCGGGTGCTGGCGATACCATTGAGGCGATACAGCAGGGTCTTGTCGTCGTTGAGCGCGCCACCGAAGTCAAACGCGGCTTCGCCCAAATGCTGGTTACCGGCGCTGAACTGAACCTTGCGGATGGTTTCAGCGGTCGGGCGTTTACTGGTCATGCTGATAAGCCCGCCGGGATTCACCTGTCCATACAGTACCGATGCCGGGCCGTGCACCAGTTCCACTCGCTCCAGCAACCAGGGGTCGATTTTTCCCAGCGCCGCGCCCTGGCCGCTCAGGCCGTAGCTCAGGCCGTCGAGGAATTTTGGCGCGTAACGGAACCCGCGGGCGATCACTTCATCGTTGCGGTTGGAAGAACCACGATAATTGGTGACCACGCCACTGGAGTAGTTCAGTGCGTCAGAAACAGAGGAAACCGCCTGTGCATCCATCTGGTCGCGGGTCACTACAGTGACTGACTGCGGGGTTTTAATCAGTGGCGTGCTGGTTTTAGTGCCGGAGGCGCTTTCTTTCGCCACGATACCTTTCAGCGGTGCAGTGACACTTTCACCGGCGTTGGCCGACACAATCATGGTATCGGTGCTGGTGGTTTCTGCTGCCTGCGCGTGTGCTGCCATCAGTAGCGTGGAAGCCAGTACGGCTGGCATCGTCTTTTTATTTTTCTGCCAAGACTTTAATTTTTTTAATTGTTTATTCCTGGTGCACTGCATCAGTGTTCCCCTCCTGTGAAAGACCTTATTTTTTGTATGTTTCTGGCTTCTTCTTCACCGACCCTGCCATTCATCCCATTCAATAAATAAATTTATTTAAAATTCAATTAATTGAATTTACATGATGTGTTTTGTGACCGGTGTATGAGTTTGTTTGTCCCGCTAAAAATCGGGAGTTGCATCTTATTGCAAATGTAAATAGTTCTCAATATTATTTCTCTTGTCTCTAGATTTGTAAATCACTCAAGCAACACATTAGCTTGGTTAATTAAATGTAAGAAAAACGTAAAGGGCAGTCCCTGGGAGGTTTTGATGTCGGCAGCACAGACGTCAGGTTTCGCCGCAGCACTGTTGTCATCGCCTCTGGCAGGGGAAGAGGTGTGGTGGCAGCAGGTTGCCGAATTAGGAACGCCATTGGTGGAAGCGCAGGATGCCGGGCGGGTGTGGGTGACGTTTCTCTGGCGCGATCCGGACGGTGACGAGCGCTATTCCGCCATCCGGCGGGTGTATGCCGATATCAACGGCGTGACTGATCACCACAGCACCAGCCCGCAGAGTCTGGAACGGCTGCCCGGCACCGATGTCTGGCACTGGTCGATGAGCATTGAACATGACTGGCGTGGTAGCTATGCCCTGATTCCTGTCGTGGCGGCGCAACTGCCGCCGGTGTTTAGTGACGATGAGCAACAGCGGGACGAACAGCAGCGAGAATGGTGGTGTTCGCTGTTTCCCTGCGCGATCGCCGATCCGCTCAATGTGGCCCAGCCGTGGGGTGAACAGTTATCCGCTGCGCATATGCCGCAGGCCCCCTCGCAGCAGGCCTGGCGCGCGGTGGACAACGGCTCGGCGTTACCACCGGATGCAGCCCGGCTGACGGTATTTGACTGGCGGAGCGAACGGCTCGACAACCAGCGCCGTATCTGGCTGTACACCACCGGCGTGAGTGAAACACCGGCACAGCGGCCATTGTGCATGGTGCTGGACGGGCAGAAATGGGCGCAGGAGACACCACTATTTGCCGCGCTGGATGCGGAAACCGCACAGGGCAATCTGCCGCCTGCGGTCTGGTTGTTTATTGATGCCATTGACGGGGAAACCCGCTGTCGGGAACTGCCGTGCGATGCGGCGTTCTGGCAGGCGGTACAGGGGGAATTGTTGCCGCAGGTGGCGCACCTGACGTCATTCAGTGACGACCCGAACCACACCGTCGTCTCCGGCCAGAGTTACGGCGGACTGGCGGCGCTGTACGCCGGGCTGCACTGGCCACAACGCTTTGGTCGGGTGCTCACCCAGTCCGGTTCTTTCTGGTGGCCGAATCTGCAATTCATCACCGATTTTGACCTGCGCGACACGCTGGAACCCGGCGTGCTGGTCACGCAGGTCAGGCAGGGTGGACGGACGGCCTCCCCGCTGGTGATTTTTCAGGAAGCCGGACGGCGTGAGGCGGATATCGCCTTCGTCAATCAGCAGATGTATGACGCGCTGACGGCGGCGGGGCATCAGGTTCACCAGCGCGTGTATGCCGGTGGGCATGACACGTTGTGCTGGCGCGGCGGGTTGATTGACGGCTTCCGTTGGCTGCTGAACGACGCGGGCTTAACGGTGGCGTCCCAGGGGTAAGTCTATAGCCCAGGGGTAAGTCTATAGGCTGCCGACGTCTGACGGACGGCGGCAGCGCAATAACACGAGGTAACAACAATGAGTCAGGAACAACTTAATCCGTTTGACGATGATCGTCTGGCGTTTTTTGTGCTGGTTAATGAACAGCAGCAATACAGCCTGTGGCCAGCGTTCGCTGCGGTGCCGCCAGGGTGGAACACCGTATACGGGCCGGAATCCCGCGAGGCGTGCATCGCCTATACCGAAACCCACTGGCAAGACATGCGCCCGGCCAGTCTGCGGACCACTGAAGCTTAACCCGCGTTCACCAGTCAGGAATGTTTCCGTTGACGGAGTAAGGAAAACAACGTGTCAGAACTATCCCATCCATCCACCCCATCACAGCCCGGTTTACTGCCTGTGCATCAGACAAATTCTCGGGAATTGCCGCTGGTAGCGGCCCAGCCTGGCATCTGGATGGCCGATCATATCGCTACCCAATCGAATGCCTTTAGCATCGCACACGCGCTGGAGTTGAACGGCCCGGTGGACCCGTCTCGCCTGTCGGCGGCGATTCGTCAGGGGTTGGCCGAGGCCGATACGGTACAGGCTCGCTTTGGCCTGAATGAGCATGATCAGCCGGTGCAGTGGCTGCCGGACACATCGCAAGCCGCAGGCATCCGTGAACCGGAATTGCTGGATTTCAGCAACCCGGCGCAGGGTGAACAGGCCGCCTGGGCGCTGATGCATACAGACCTGGCGGCACCGCTGTCGGCCGATGGCGATCAGCCGTTTTATCGTCAGGTGATCATGCGGGTATCGGCACAGCCGGAGCGCTGGTTCTGGTATCAGCGTTTTCATCATTTGATGTTGGATGGCTTTAGTTTTGACGCCTTGACCCGGCGGATCGTCGCGATTTACAACGCGCTTGGTGAGGGTGAAACACTGACGGACTCGCCATTTACGTCATTTGCCGAGGTGGTGACAGAATATCAGGCGTGGGAGCGTTCGCCTGCCTGCCAGCAGGCGGCAGCATTTTGGCACGAGCACACCCGCGCATTGCCGACGCCGGTGTCGCTGGCGGCGGACGTGTGCGCCCCAGCTCCAGCGGGAACCCGGACGTTACATCAACAGCTAACTCTTCCTGCTGCGCCCTTTGTCGCGCTGGCAGAGCAACAGTGTGGTGGTCGGGCGCAACCGGCTGAGATCGCGATGGCGGCGCTGATGATTTACCTCTATCGGATGAGTGGGGAGCCGCACCTGTCGGTCGGTTTCCCGTTCATGCGGCGAATGGGGTCGGCGGCGCTGTGCGCCTGTGGGCCGGTGGTCAATGTGTTGCCGCTACAGCTCACGCTGCGTCCTGATATGACCCTCATCGAGGTTGTGGCGGCGTTGCAGGCGGAAGTCAAAGCGGTGCGGCGTCATCAACGCTATGAAGCGGAACAATTGCGGCGGGATCGCGGTCTGGTTGGCGGTAGCGATGGGTTGTACGGGCCGGTGATCAACTTCAAGGTCTACAACGCCGGGTTGACGCTGGGAGACACGCCGGTCACGACGCACGTACTGGCGATGGGACCGGTAGACGACCTGGAGTTTACCCTCGGTGTGCAGGACGACGAACTGCAACTGGAGCTGGTCGCCAATCCGGCTCGTTATGATCGCCCGTCGTTACAGGGGCATGTGCAGCGGTTGCAGCATCTGTTGGAACAACTGTGGCAGCAGCCAGATAGCGCGATTGCTGCGCTATCCCTGCTTAGCGACAGCGAATGGCGACATATCGACGGATGGGGCAGCGGCCCGGCACTGACCATACCGGCGACGTTGCGTTCGGTGCTGGATTGTCTGCAACAACAGGTACAGCAGCAGCCTGATGCGTTGGCCGTGGCTTGTGGCCGCGAACACCTCAGCTACCGCGAGCTGTCGGCACGGGTGATGCAACTGGCGCGTCAGCTAAGGGCGCAAGGCATCGGCGCGGGGGATGTGGTGGCGATCGGCGTGCCGCGTTCGGTGTCGTCGGTGGTGGCGATTTTCGGGGTGTTAACCAGCGGTGCCACCTACATGCCGCTGGATCTGGATTACCCGCGTGAACGTCTGGCGCTGATGTGTGACGACGCGCGTCCGGCGTTGCTGCTGACCCACAGCGCCGTGCGCGCGCAGATGCCAGACCTGCCGCAGGTGCTGTGTCTCGACGACGCCGCCTTGCGGGCCGAGTGCGCCCGCTTGCCCGCACATCCGGTGACGGATGCGGAACGGCGCGAGCCGCTGTGCGGCGAACATCTGGCCTACATGATCTATACCTCCGGCTCGACCGGAAAGCCGAAAGGGGTAATGAGTACCCACGCCGGTTTACTCAACCTGATGATGTCCCATTCGAGCTTCCTGTTCGGCCCGGCGATTGCGCGTTTCTCACAGCAGCACGGCCGCCGCCTGCGCGCCGGGCACACCGCGTCATTCTCCTTCGACTCCTCGTGGGAGCCGCTGTTTTGCATGATGATGGGCAGCGAACTGCACATTTTCGACGAAGAACTGCGTAAAGACGCCTGGGCGCTGGTACAGCATCTTAATCAGACGCCGATTGACCTGATGGACATCACGCCGTCGTTCTTCACCCAGATGATCGACAGCGGCCTGCTGGAGGCGGATAACCACCAGCCTGCATTCATCATGATCGGCGGTGAAGCGGCCACGCCGCGGCTGTGGCAACGGATGCGTCAGCATCCACAGATGGAAATCCATAATTACTATGGGCCGTCGGAATACACCATCGATACCCTGGGGGCGCGGGTCACGGTGGCGGATCAACCGGTTATCGGTCAGCCGGTCGCCAACACCCGTGTGTGGCTGCTGGACAACCAGCTGCGCCCGGTGCCGGTAGGTGTGCCCGGTGAACTGTATATCGCCGGGCCGGGGTTGGCGCGCGGCTATCTGCGCCGCCCGGATCTCACCGCCACGCGTTTTGTTGCCTGTCCGTTTATACCGGGCGCGGTGATGTACCGCAGTGGCGACCTGATGCGCTGGCGTCATGACGGCCAGTTATCGTTCATCGGCCGTGTTGACCACCAGATCAAGGTGCGTGGTTTCCGCGTGGAACTGGGCGAGGTGGAAAACGGGCTGGTGTCGCTGGCCGAGGTCAGTACCGCGGTGGTGATCGCTGAACCGCTTGGCGCGACGCACCGGCTGATTGGCTATTGCTCGGTGCCGGACGACGCCGTTCGCGCACAACCGGATATCGCCGCTCGCCTGCTGGCGCAGTTGGCGGAGCAACTGCCGGATTACATGATCCCGGCGGTGCTGATGGTGATGGCGGAGTTGCCGTTGACCGTCAACGGCAAGATTGACCGCCAGGCGTTGCCGAAGCCGCAGCAGGCCGCTGCGGTGGCCGGGCGCGAACCGGCTACCGAACAGGAACGACTGATTTGCCAGTCCATCGCCAGCCTGCTGAAGCTGGACGTCGTGAGCGCCGAGGCGGATTTCTTCGCGCTGGGCGGCGACAGCATTTCCGCGATGGGGTTGGGCACACTGTTGCGCCGCGCCGGTTGGCAGCTACGGCCGAAAGCGATTTTTGCCGAGCGTACCCCGGCGCGGATGGCGCTGGCATTACAGCCACTGTCCGAAACGGCTCTACCGACTCGCACGGTACGGCATGGCGTGGTGGACGGTTTGCCGATCATCCACAGCTTCGCCCGGCAGGCGGGAATGACTCAACGATTTGCCCACGGCGTATTCCTGTCGGTGCCTGACACGCTGCAACCCGCACACCTGACGCAGGCATTGAACGCGCTGGCGCAGGCGCATCCGGCGTTGAGCGCCATCACCCGTGACGGGCAACTGGTAATTGAAGCGTCTTCAGCGGTGACGATACCGGTACACTGCGACGCGCTGACGGCGCAGGAGCCGGTTGACGCGGCGGCCGAACGTGCGTTTGAGTCGGCCGTGGCGCGTCTCGACCCGGCGGCGGGTCAGATGATGCAGGCGGTGCTGCTGCAACGCGATAACCGTGCTTGCGGGCTGGTGCTGGTTATCCACCATCTGGTGGTGGACGGCGTATCGTGGCGCGTGCTGTTGCCGGAATTACGTCAGGTGGCGGAGGCGGCGATGGCCGGTCAAGTGGCTGCGTTGCCTGCGGAAGCCTGTTCGTTGGTCGACTGGTCCATCAGCCTGAAAGGGCAGGTCGCGGCGCGACGTGCGGAATTACCATTCTGGCAGTCGATGCTGGCATCCCCGCTGCCGCGGTTAGGGCGTCGTCGTCTTGACCCGACACAGGATCAGGAATGTACCCGACAGCAGGCGCGCCGGGTGTTGGACGCCGGGCTAACCCATGCGGTGCTGAGCACCTTGCCGACGTGCTATCAGGCACGGGTGGACGAGATCCTGCTGGGGGCGTTGGTGCTGTCTTGCCACCGTCACTTTGGTGTGCAGCCGCTGCGGCTGGCGCTGGAATCCCACGGTCGTATCGATACGCCAGAGGGATTAGATCTTGGGCGCACGGTGGGTTGGCTGACCGCCGAATACCCGGTGTGTATTGACGCGCCGACGGAACAGGTCGACACGCCCTGGGCCATGCTACGGTCTGTGAAGGGGGTGCTGCGGGCGGTGGCGGATCGCGGTGTCGGTTACGGTGTGCTGCGTTATCTGGACGCGCAAAGCGCCGGAGAACTGGCGGCGCTGGAAGATAACGCGCCGGAGATCCTGTTCAACTATCTGGGGCGGTTTGATGCCGCCGACGGTCTGTGGTCCGCGTGCCGTAGCGACCGCTATTTCCGCGATGCCTTTGCCGTGGCTCAAGCACCAGAAATGCCGCTCAGTCATCCGCTGGACGTCAATATCTTCGTCGATGAAGGTGAATCGCAGCCACAACTGGCTATCCACTGGGGATGGGCAGAGTCGATTTTTGCGCCGGAAGATATAGAGGCACTGCATCAAGGTGTGGTGCAGACGATCACGCAGTGGCGGGAACTGGCAGATTATCCGCCGTTGTCTGATACGCTGGTTGCCGCTGAAGTGGCGCAGGCCAGTGTAAATGACGACGTGCTGACGCGCCTGCGTCAACACTACGGGCCACTGACGGCGGTGTTGCCGGTACTGCCGTTGCAGCAAGGGCTGTTATTCCACGCCCAATTGACACAAATCGCCGGTAGTTACAACTCGCTGACCCGGCTGTCACTGCGTGGCCCGCTGTCGGTGGCGCAATTGAGTCAGGCACTGGAGGCGGTGGTCCGTCATCACCCGCAGTTGGCGGCGCGGTTTGACACCGAACAGGCGTCGGCACCGTTACAGGTGCTGCCGATACTGCGTGATGATTATTGCTACTGGCCGCTGGATCTCCATACGTTGCCCGCGCTGTCGGCAGACGAGGAAACCGAGGCATTGCTGGCGCTGGAGCACGCTGAACTGGCGCGCGATTTGTTCCACCAGCCTTCGTCAATGCTGCACGCCTTGCTGGTCAGTCACGCGGACGGGGAACGTCACACGCTGTTCCTCAACGCACACCATCTGGTGGTGGATGGCTGGTCGACCCCGGTGTGTCTGCACGACTTGTTCACCGCGCTGTATCAGGGCAGTCACGCGCTGACGCCACTCACGGTGCCGTATGCCGACATTATCCGCCAGTTGGCGGCCCGTGACGCGGAAGCCTCACGTCAACGCTGGCGCGCTGTACTGGCCGGGGCGCGCCCGACGCTGCTGTTTGGCGACGGTCCGCATCACGGCGACGTCCGCGAGCTGGAATTGCTGCCGGAGCCGCCACTGGAACAGGGGCTGCTGTCTCTGTGCAAACAGCATGGTCTGACGCTCAACAGCGTAATGCAGGGTATCTGGGGGATGCTGCTTAGCGCCAGTAGCGGCGCGGATGATGTGGTATTCGGCTCGCCGGTGTCTGGCCGGTTCGGTCAGATTGACGGCATCAACCAGCAGGTCGGGCTGTTCAGCAATACGCTGCCGGTACGGGTGCGGCTGGATGCGTCGCGGGCGCTGTTGCCGCAGTTGGCCGAACTACAGGCGCAGCAAATCCAACTGATTGAGCACGACGATGTGGGGCTGGGCGAAATCCAGCAACTGGCGGGCACTGGTACGCTGTTCGACACCCTGTTGGTGGTGGAGAACTACCCGGATGGTGACGCGCTGAGTCAGGCGGGGCAGGCGCTGCGCTGCGAGGCTGTCAACAATCGGGGTTACACCCATTATCCGTTGACGCTGCTGGTGTTGCCTGGCAAACGGCTGCGGCTGCTGATGGAATACCGCGACAGCGTGGCGCAGCCGCAACGGCTGGCGCAGCGCCTGTTGCTGCTACTGGAGCAGTTGGTGGCCGCGCCGGAGCGCCCATTGTCGTCCTGGAACCTGCAACTGCCCGAGGAACAGGCACTGCTGGCGGCGGTCAACCGCACCGAGCAGCCGGTGCCGCCGGGCACCTTACATCAGGCGCTGGCGGCGCAGGCGCAACGCACGCCGGAACGTATCGCGCTGGTGGATAGCCAGCACCAGTTAACTTACCAGCAGGTACAACGGCAGACCCGCTTGCTGGCCGACAGGCTGATCGACGCCGGGGTACGTCCCGGCGATATCGTGGCGGTGGCGCTGCCGCGCTCGGTGCGCCTCAGCCTGGCGCTGTACGCCATTCTGGAAACCGGTGCCGCCTGGCTGCCGCTGGATACCGGCTACCCGGATGAACGACTGGCGCTGATGGTAGAGGACGCGCAACCCCGGTTGATGATCACCGAAAGCAGCCTACAGCCGCGCTTTGCCAAACTGGCCGATGTGTTGTTGCTGGATACGCTGGCGGATGAACGCCAGTCGCCGCGTCACCCGTCGCCACCGGTAGCGGAACAGCAGGCGGCTTACGTGATTTACACCTCCGGCTCCACCGGTCGCCCGAAAGGGGTGGTGGTCGGCCATCAGGCCATCGTCAACCGCTTGTGGTGGATGCAGCACCAGTACCCGTTGCAGGCGGATGACGTGATATTGCAGAAAACACCGTGCAGTTTCGATGTTTCGGTATGGGAGTTCTTCTGGCCGCTGATGGTCGGTGCCCGGTTGGTGATGGCACCGCCGGACGCACACCGCGACCCGGATGCGCTGGTGCAGTTGATCAACGACTATGCGGTGACCACGATGCATTTCGTACCGTCTATGCTGGCGGCTTGGGTCAGTGCGCTGGAGACGCGCCCGCGCACAGAAATCGGCTGCGGCAGCCTGCGGCGGGTGTTCTGTAGCGGTGAAGCATTATCGCGCGAACTGGCGCTGAATTATCAGTCGCTCATCGCGGCACCGTTGCATAACTTATACGGCCCGACCGAAGCGGCGGTGGACGTTACCTGGCAACCGGCGTCCGGCGAGGCGCTGGACCGCTGTCCGTTGCCGGGTATTCCTATTGGCCTGCCCGTATGGAACACCCAACTGCGCATTCTGGACGGCGCGCTGCGACCGGTGCCGGTTGGCGTACCGGGCGATCTGTATCTGTGCGGCATTCAACTGGCGCAGGGGTATTTGCGTCGGCCGGATCTGACCGCCAGCCGTTTTGTGGCCGACCCGTTCGCCACCGGCGAGCGGATGTACCGCACCGGCGACATCGCGCGCTGGCTGGAAGACGGCACGGTGGACTATCTCGGTCGCAGCGACGACCAGTTGAAAATCCGCGGGCAGCGCATCGAGCTGGGAGAAATCGAGCAGGTGCTGCTGGCGCAGCCTGATGTGGCGCAGGCGGTGGTCGGCGCACGCGAGCTGGGCGGAAAACAGACCCACTTGCACGGTGCCGATGCCCGGCAACTGGTGGCCTGGCTGGTGCCGCAGGCGGGCGCAACGCTGGATGTTGACGCATTACAACAGGCGCTGTCGCAGCAACTGCCCGCGCACATGGTGCCGGTGAGTTACGTACTGATGACGGTATTCCCGCTCAGTGCTAACGGTAAGCTTGATCGCAAAGCGCTGCCGACGCCTGCCGGGCAACAGGCCGCCGGGCGCGCGCCGCAGACGGACAGCGAACGGGCGATCGCCGCGCTGTTTATCGAATTGCTGGCGTGCGAGACGGTATCGGCACAGGACGACTTCTTCGCGCTGGGCGGTCATTCGTTGCTGGCGATGCGGCTGGCGGCGGAGATTCGTCGTCAGTTGCAGCATTCGCTGACGGTCGGGCAGATCATGGCGGCGCGCAGTATCGAGCGCCTCGCTGCGCTGGTGGAGGGTGATACCGACAGCAGCCAGGACGGCAACGGCGAAACCCTGCCGCTGCGTTCCGGTCACGGACCGGCGTTGTTCTGTGTGCATCCGGCGTCGGGCTTTGCCTGGCAGTACGCCGGGCTACTGCGTTATCTGGACGGGGAGTACCCGATCGTCGGGTTGCAATCGCCGCGACCGGATGGGGTGATCGCCCGTTGCGCGTCGGTGGACGAGATGTGTGATCATCATCTGACGACTATCCGCCGCCTTCAACCGCAGGGGCCGTATTTCCTGCTGGGCTATTCGCTGGGCGGCACGCTGGCGCATGGTATCGCGGCGCGATTGCAGCAGGCGGGCGAAACGGTGTCGTTCCTCGGCCTGCTGGATACCTATCCGCCGGAAGGGCAGGACTGGGCTGCACCGGACGAAGCCGATGCCCGCGAGGAAGTGGCACGCGAACAGGCTGGGTTTATGGCCGACACGCAAGCGGAGGACGACCCACAACTGCGGGCGGAGCGAGCGGCGATGTTCGGTAATATTGTCGCCAACTATCAGGATGCGGTACGGTTGTTGTCATCGGCCCGCTCGGGCCGTTACGACGGTGACGCTACGCTGTTTGTGGCCACCCGCACCTTGCCGACTGACATGGATGTCAACGCCACCTGGGCGCCGTATGTGAGCACGCTGACGCAGTACCTGCAGTCTTGCGAACATGCGGATATTCTATCGCCAGAGTCGCTGGAAAACCTGGGGCCACTGCTGAATAAGCTGCTGCTCAGGTGAGTGGGAACATGGCCGACGATAGTCGGCTATGGAGGCTGTAGACAACCATCTTAATCGTCAGCAATGGGTTTTTCTGGCGTAAAAAACTGTGCCGAGGTGTTCGTCTTCGCCGGGTGAGCCGCATGGACGCGGCGAAAGCCCGTGCCGCGTCTGACAAAAACGCGAAAAGCGTTTTTGAACAGCGTTTACGCTGGCCCGCAGGGCGAGCCACAGCATGTGGCGAGTAATCGCGTCACGGGCGGCCCGAACAGCGAAGGCGAACGCCGAGGGGACCGCGCCAGCGGTACAGTTTAGCCATCAGCCAGAGGTCAAGGAGAGGCGGCGTTGAGCCTCTCCTTGTCGTGCGTGCGATGATGTTGCAAAGGGATAACGGATGTCATCAAGCACGAAACCTCTCGCAACTCCAACATAAATCACCAATAACAAAACAACAGCGCTGTTTGTCAACAGCGTCAAGGCGCCGGATGATGGCGGCCGCAGGGGACGATCAGCGGGGTGTGAGAAACCGGGTCATCGATGATGACGCAGGCCATGCCGAACACCGCCTGCACCAGTTCGGCGGTGATGATATCGGCGGGCGCGCCTTGTGCCATCACGGCACCTGCGCGCATCACGATCAGGTGGTCGGCGTAGCGGCAGGCCTGATTAAGATCGTGCAATACCGCCACCAGCGTGCGGTCATGTTGCTGATTCAGTTCACGGAACAGGTCCAGCAGGTCGATTTGATGGGCGATATCCAGCCAGGTGGTGGGTTCGTCCAGCAGCAACAACGGCGTTTGCTGCGCCAGTACCATCGCAATCCACACTCGCTGGCGCTGCCCGCCAGAAAGCTCGTCTACGCTGCGTTCTGCCAACTCGCTAACATTGGTGGCGGCCATCGCCTGTTCTACCGCTGTCTGGTCTGCCTCGCTCCACTGGCGCAGCAGCGTCTGGTGCGGGTAGCGTCCGCGTGCCACCAGATCCATCACCGTGATGTTGTCCGGCACGATGGCGTGCTGCGGCAGCAGACCTAACTGGCGGGCCAGTGTTTTGGTGGGAATACGGTGAATGCGGGTGCCGTCCAGCAAAACATCGCCCGCCATTGGTTTCAGCAGGCGGCATAACGCGCGCAGCAGGGTGGACTTGCCGCAGGCGTTGGGGCCGATAATCACGCTGAACTTACCGGCCGGGATCGCCACGCTCAGATCACGGGCGATGATTTTGTTGTCGTAGCCCAGCGTTAACTGCTCGGCGCGCAAAAGGTGTGTCATCAGAGTCACTCTTTACAGACAAATTAACGTTGCTGATTACCGGCGTGATTCACGGATCAGCAGCCCGATCAGATACAACCCGCCGATGCTGACCGTCACCGAACCTACCGGTAACTGCCGACCGGTGAACAGATGCTGAGCGACGATATCGGCCGTCAGCAACAGTAGGCCGCCCACCAGCGCGGCGGCGCATAGCGGCACTGTGCTGGCGCGGGTCAGACGGCGCGCAATCTGCGGTGCCGCCAGTGCGATAAAGGAAATCGGTCCGGCGCTGGCGGTCACCACCGCAATCAGCACGATACCGACCAGCATCAGCCACAACCGGCTGGCCTCGGCGTTAACGCCCAGCGATCGGGCGCTGTCATCCCCCATTTCCAGCAGTTGCAGACGCCGCGCCAGCAGCAGCGTTGCCAGCAGTGTCAGCGGAATCAGCCACAGCGCGGGCGTGGCTTTGGCCCAGGTCATGCCATTCAGTGAACCCGCACCCCACAGCGCCGCGGTCATCACCGTTTCCAGTGCGCCGGTGATCATCAACCAGGTGTTGAATGCAGACAGTACCGCGCTGACGGCGATGCCGACGATGATCAGCCGAAAACCGCTGATCCCCCGTCGCCACGCCAGCAGGTAGACCACCAGCGCCGTCGCCAGCCCGCCCAACACCGCGCCGCCAGCAATCTGGTAGTAGCTGCCGTGCAGCAGAATGATGGTGACTAGCGCACCCGTGTGAGCACCGGTATTGAAGCCTACGACGTCCGGGCTGCCCAGCGGGTTACGGGTCAATGACTGAAAGACCGCGCCGCTGACACCCAGCCCGGCACCGAATAGTAATGCCATCACCGCACGCGGAGCGCGCCACTGGGTCACCACGGTGACGGTGCTGGCATCGCCGTGACCGGCCAGCGCCTGCCAGACCGTTAACGCTGACAGCGGCAGGGTGCCGAGGCTGACCGCCAGCGTCAGTAGCGCCGCGCCGCCCAACAGCAATGACAGATTGATCCACAGTGCACGCAGCGGCAGTCGGCCGCTAATGAAACCGCTTGGTGCGCGCAGAAACAGGGTTCGGGTAGACATAACGTGGTCTTCCTATGACTTGCGTTGACGCACCAGCCAAATCAAAACCGGTGCGCCGATAAAGGCAGTGACGATGGACACCCGCAACTCGCCCGGCACCAGCAGACGGCCGACAATGTCAGCACCCAGCAGCAGCATCGGCGCAAACAGCAGCGAATAGATCAAAACCCAGCGTTGATCCGGGCCCGCCCAGCCGCGCGCGATATGGGGGATCATCAAGCCGACGAACCCAATAGGGCCAGCCAGCGCGGTAGCGGAACCACACAGCAGCATTACCGACAGCATGGCAATCACGCGGATTAACGCTACACGGGTGCCGAGCGCGGTGGCGAGGTCTTCCCCCATGCTGAGCGTATTCAACGAGCGGGCGGCGAAAAACGCCAGCGCACAGCCCAGCAGCACGGTTGGTGTGACCCAGGCGATATTGCTCAGCGAGCGAATGTCCAGCGTACCGGCTTCCCATAAGCGCAACTGATCAAACGCCAGCGGGTTGAGCAGCGACAGCGACGAGGTGAAGCCAGACAGCACGGCACTCAGCGCCACGCCCGCCAGCGTCAGACGTATCGGGTTGACCCGTCCGCCGCTTAGCGTGCCGATGAGCCAAACCATCAGGCTGGCAACGAGTACGCCAAGCCAGGCAAAACCCAACCAGGAGGCCATACCGGTAATGCCGAAGAAACTGATACCGAGCACGATAGCGAAACTGGCACCGGCGTTGACGCCGAGGATGCCGGGGTCGGCGAGTGGATTACGGGTCAGCGCCTGCATTACCGCACCCGATGCGCCCAGCGCCATACCCACCAGTATACCGGCCAACGTGCGTGGCAGCCGGGCTTGCAGAATGATGATGCTGTCCGGGCCTTGCAGGCGGCCGGTCAGGCTGTGCCAAACCACCTCTGGTGCGATAGCCCTGGCACCGAGCATCAGGCTGGCGAGACAGATAAGCATCAGCAGTATCAAACAGGGAACAATACCGGCGATGCGTCGGCCGGTTAATGATGATGAGCCACGTTGTAAGCTGACTGACGCGGTGGCCTGGACGGAAAGGGGGAACCGCATTGATAAGAATCGCTTTATTAAAAAATGCATATGATTATTATTATCATTAATGTTATGGCGTGACTAGAATAGCATACGGGTTTCGGCAAAGACATTGACCTGGAGCCGGGTTGGCATCATTTACCGCACTGCCTGGGCCGCGAAGGGTGGCGGCGCGATTCTGATAGAACGCATTTTGATTAAGAACAGGAATTCAACAAACGCTCATGGCTAAATCTTCTTTTTTTCTCGACTTCAGTTTGCTGAAGGAGAATGCGCATTTTCGCGCCATTTTTGTGGCTCGCATGTTGTCGGTGTTTGCCCTTGGCATGTTGACGGTAGGGGTGCCGGTACAGATTCAGGCGATGACCGGCTCTACGCTACAGGTCGGGATGGCGGTGGCGCTGGACGGCATCGGCATGTTTATCGGGTTGATGCTGGGCGGGGTGCTGGCGGACCGCTTCGATCGCCGCAAGCTGATCCTGTTTGCCCGCGGCACTTGTGGGCTGGGGTTCGTGGCGCTGAGTCTGAATGCGTTTTCCGGCTCACCGTCATTACTGGCGCTCTACGTACTGGCAGCCTGGGATGGTTTCTTCGGCGCGCTGGGCATGACGGCGCTGATGGCGGTGATACCGTTGCTGGTCGGGCGGGAAAATCTGCCCGCTGCCGGGGCGCTGACCATGCTGACGGTGCGGTTAGGTGCGATTCTATCACCCGCGCTGGGTGGGGTGATCATCGTCGCGGGCGGTGTGGGCTGGAACTTCGCTGTCGCTGCCATCGGCACGCTGGCGACATTGATCCCCTTGGTGCGGTTACCGTCGATGCAACCGGCACCGGGTAAGCCGGAGCATCCGTTGCAGGCACTGGCGGGCGGGGTGCGCTTCGTGTGTGCTCAACCGGTGGTCGGCTGTGTGGTGTTGCTGGGGATGCTGGTGAGTATCGTCGGCGCGATGCGGGTGTTGTTTCCGGCATTGGCGGCGGATGCTTACCACGCTGGGCCGTCGGCGGTGGGATTGATGTATTCTGCGGTGCCGCTGGGTGCCATGATCGGCGCATTCACCAGCGGCTGGGTATCGGGAACGCAACGACCGGGGAAGATTCTGCTGGGTTGCGCGACGGGGGCGTTTCTGGCGGTAGCGTCACTGGGGTTGTTCAGCCATTTGCTGCCCGCGCTGCTGGCGCTGGTTTGCTACGGCTACTTTAACGCGATCACCTCACTGTTGCAGTTCACCCTGATCCAGAGCTATACGCCGGACCACCTGCTGGGACGGGTCAATAGCCTGGGAACGGCGCAGGATGTCACTGGCGATTCAGCCGGTGCGCTGATATTGGGGTTGATGGGCAAACTGCTGGTGCCTGCGACCAGTATTCTGGCTTTTGGCACCGTCGCCGCGTTGCTGGGCGGGGTGATCGCGCTGCTGGTGCGCCCGCTGCGTCAGTGCCGCTTTGGCGAACCGGCAGCGTCGCCGGAGGAAGAGGACACCGGCGACGCGGTACACGAGGGGTAGGCGGCGCATTGCTGCGCCGACAGACCCCGGCCCGTTAGTGGGATGTCGGCTGGCGGAAGACCTGTTCGATCTTATTTAGCATGTTGCTGGCGCTGTAATAGTCGAGCCGAAAGGTGTCCGGCCCCATCGCCCAGATGCGGTGCTGCATGACCGGCTCCAGGTGGCTGAGGAACGGATTAGCGATGACCCGATTAACAGTATCGTCGTCGTTGGCGAACAGCAGCAGTGACTGGCCGTTGAGGCTGCCTGCCATGTTCTCACCGGAGATTTGCAAAATATCCTGCCGTTTACCCATTCGGGTTTCGGTGGGCAGATTGTCCGGTAACGACGCCAACTGGAACCCCAGCTCAGACAGCAATTGTCCCTGTGCGGAGGCATGGGTCCACAAGTTAACCCCACGGCCGTCTTCATAATACACCAGCGCCGACACCGGCTGAGGTGGCAGTTGAATCGCTTGCTTCACGCTCTGCACCCGTTGTTCGAAGCGTTCAACCACCTGGCGGGCATCGGCTTCGTGGCCGATGGCTTCGCCCAGATACCAGGCCAGTTGCTGCCAGCTTTTATCGCCGTAATCCACCACCAGCGTCGGCGCGATGGCGGAAAGTTGCTCATACAATTTCAGGGCGGAGTCACCACCGGTCGCCGCAATAATGATCATGTCCGGTGCGGCGGCAGCGATGGCTTCTGCATTTGGCTCAGTGATGTAGAGCGGTTTGACGCCGCGGGCTTTTGCCTCGGCGCTCCACTGGCGAAAGAATCCCTGATCATCGGCCACGATGGTATTGGGGCTGGTTGCACCGGAGCCTACCAGTGGCGCATTGATCGCCAGCAACGTGCCGCTGATGGTCACGCTGGTCGACACGATGCGCTGAGGCGCGTGGGTGAGGGTTACGGGGCCTTTCAGCGTTTGAACTGTGCGGGGCCAGCCTGCTGACGTTGCCGCTGAAGCCTGTTGATCGGGCGAGGCGGTGTTGTCACAACCGGCGAGCAGCAGCATCGCCATCACTCCCCATATCCACATAATGCCGCGTTTATTTCTATTGACGGATACACCTGTTCCGGATAGCACGCCTACCGCGCGCCAGTCTGATTCCACCATACGATTACCTGTCGAGCATGAAAAAGAGTGCTGCAAGGTTATCGATAATGCGTCTCATAAACAATGATGTCGTCGAAATCATGAATTTATATTAATAATCCTTCGAGTTAAAAATTATCAGTCATACCTGCTGCCTTTTTCTGGGTTTGTAATTTCATCGGTTTTTTAAGGCAAAAAACATGATTTGATTTGTGAAGTTTTGTCAGTGATTACTCAGCTTCATGTATCACGATATTAAAAAGTGTAATAAAATTAATGTGTCTATCCATTAGGAGAGACAGCAATTTTTATACAAAACCGGTCACGAAGACCGCAAGGCTGCCTTTGACGTCCGATGTCTGGAGGCTTGTTTTCCTTTTCATTGGATCGTGAGAAGGCGTACTTATCATTATCATGCTCGGAAACGGACTTATGTCGCAGATAAGAAAGCGTATTTCTCTGGGTCGCTGCCTGCTTGCCGCGGGCAGTTTATTGGCGGCAAATGTCGCTTATGCGGATGAAACCTGTGTGGCGGGGAACTGGCAAGTCAGTAACGTCAGTGACATGCCGACAGCACAGTATCAAACCGAACATTTTGCCTTTCGTTGGAATAATAGCAGTCAGGTCAACCGCAACGATGTCGTTGCGGCGGGCAAACAGCTGGAGTTGATTTGGGATAAATTTATCAACCAGATCAAATTCCCACAGCCGTATTGCAACGCGACCGTCAAGTACAAAGCGAATATTCATATCGACCCGTCTTTCGGCCTGAACGGCGGGATCGCCGATGGCGGCACCATGGGAATGTGGATCGGTCCCGGTGCGCTGCTTGACCACTGGGGTCTGGCTCATGAGTTTACCCACGCGTTGCAAGGGCAGACTGGCAGCTTCCAGTCTTACGGCAATCAAAACTTCGTTGGCTGGATTTGGGAATCTCACGCCAACTGGATGGCGCATCAACTGGATGAATACCGCGGCACTTCCGCGCATTGTTCCGACATGCTGGTGAACTATCCGCATCTTTATCTCGGCTCGACTCGTGATCGCTACTGTAACTGGCAGTTCATGGAGCATCTGAAAAACCGCTACGGTTACAGCGCCGTTAACGACATCTGGGCCAATGCGCCGAAAGTCGGCAGCGCCGAACAGAACACCACCGATCCGATCAGCGTGCTGAAGAGCAACATGGGTTGGAGCCAGTCCGAGTTGAACGACTTCTTCGGCGACTGGGCGATGCACAACGTCAACTGGGATTACACCGACCCTGATGGCTACGATCGCGGCAGCTTCTACCGCCGTACTTACGGTGGCTACGGTGCGGTAACGCCGTCGCAAGACAACGCCGATGAACTGCTGCGTACCACGGCGCTGGAGCCGGTTAGCGCTTCTGGGGTAAGGCGTTTTGCTGTGCCATTCGACCAGGCACCGCAACGTTGGGGCTACAACATCGTGCGCCTGATTCCCGATAGTGGTGCTACCAAGGTGACGGTATCGTTCCGGGGTGTGGTGCAGAGTGCCCCTGCGGTTAATAGTTTGCCAGGTCTGAAGAATGATCCGGCATCCCTGACTCAGCCGGACTCCGACTGGCGTTGGGGGCTGGTGGCAATCGACTCGGCGGGCAAGAGCCGTTACAGCGCATTACAGCGTGGTGCCTCGGCCAAAATCAGCAACTTCGCCGTGAAATCGAGCGACAAAGGGTTATATCTGGTGGTGATGGGGTCGCCGTCGCAAATGCACCAGATTACCTGGGATCAAGCCTACTACTCGCTGTACCGCTACCCGTGGACAGTGGACCTGACCAACGCCTGGGCGGAAGGTTCACAGCCGAACGCGCCGACACCGACCGCTAATGGCCGCCGTCACAGCAACGGCGGTGGCTGGGTGGCTAATGGCGCGGAAGTGGCGTCGACGGCTTATGTCGGGCCGTATGCTCGTGTTATCGGCGGAAAGGTACTGGATTATGCCCGTATCGAAGATCATGCCACCGTACTGAGCGGCACCGTCTCTGGCAACGCTCGGGTTAGTGGCCTGACGGTAGTGCAGGGCGACACGGTGATCAAGGACAACGCGCAGGTTAACACGGTGTTCAAAGGACCGGGCGCTTTCGAACGCGGCGTGGTGGTATCCGGCACGGCGCAACTGCGCGGCGATGCTGAGATCCGCGGTGTTTCCGTGTCCAGAGGTGTGTTCTACGGCTTCATTGACGAAAATGAAGTGAAGGATAGCCAGGCCGGAGCCAACCTGACCGATGCTGTACCGGAAGTGACTGAGCGCCCAGCTTACGCACAATAACCACTGGTTAGGCAACGGTGTTCACGTTGAGAGTAGAATGAAGTAACGGGGCGAAAGCCCCGTTTTTCATTATTGTCCGTTCCAGGCACGGATTTGCTGGTCGCGTACTTGCAGTTTCTGTTCCGGTGTTAGCTTGTTGTAGTCGCTGCTGAGGCCGCTTTCCCAGTCGCCGTAAAGCGGGTTAGGCAGCACGATAAATTGCGTACCGAATTTCGCCTGATTGTTACTGACGAACGCCCGACGTGCGGTATTGTCCTTATGATAAGTCGCGGCACCGAAGTCGTTCAGGTTATCTCCCACGTACAGCACAATGTTATTGCCCTGAGCGGCGATATCGTCAAAGCGTGCCTGCTTGTTGCTGTTGCCCTTGCTTAACCATAGCGTCTGGTCGTTCACGCTCGGAAAACCGAGTTTGACCAGATTGTCTCGCGTGTCGCTCGCTTCGATAATCAGCCGGTTGGAGACATAAAAAACCTGGCCGCCATGACTGTCGACATAACGGGCGAACTCCACCGCACCCGGCACAGCCAGCGCCTGACGGGCCTGGGACCAGCGGTTCCAACTTAGCGGGCTGAATGATTTATGTTCTTTGGCCTGCCAGCCGCTGTAGGCGCTGTTGTCCAGCATGGTTTCGTCGATATCAACTATCACCGTCTTTTTCTTGCCCGGTTTGGCTGGCGCGGCGTCGAAGGCCATCCGCGCGGTGTTGAACGCCTGATAGCACAACGCCTGATATTCACCCGATTGCTGGAACCAGTTCAGGGCCAGCACCGACTGGTTAGCGAGCGTGGTCTGGGCACTCTGAGTCGCGGGCGTGGTACAGCCGGTTAACGCCAGTACTGCCATCAGGGCGCTGGCGCTGAAAGTCAGCTTTTTCATGGTTCTTCCTTTGTTGTTGGCGAGCAAGGCGAGTACGCCGAGCTGAAATAGTGCGGTAGTAGTATCGAAGCAGGTATATATCGGAGAGTAAATATGCTGGTTTTATTTGTTCGCACTTTTTTAAGAACTGTCACGAATCGGCTTACAGAAGGAGTCGGTGGGAATCATAATGAAAACTATCCTACGACAACGACTGTAGCCTGTTGAAATGGCAAATACTATTCCTGAGCGTCAATAAAAAATAAAGGAAACTCATATTTCAGGCTCCCGGTGTGTTGGCTTCAACCTATTCACCCTAATTACTTATCTGGGTAAGTGATTGGGAATTCACTCACGTGCTGCGGGGTAATACGTTGCATTGTTCAATACACCAGGGTGTGGCCCTGTAGCTCGGATGCGTTAGGGTCTATTTTTATGGGGGGTAAGCAATGCGTTGCGCCAGAGAAATGCTTGAGTTGATGCTGGTTGGGTTGGTGTTATTTGTTTTATTTTTTCAGTGAATTAAAATGGTTATTTGAGGTGTGGAAGGTGCTGGTGATATGACAAAAAAAGAAGGCGAAACTGAAGGGGGTATTAATTTTTATTCGTAATGATTTTATTTCTGTATTGTTTTTTAGTTCTGTTTTTTTGAAATGGGTGGTTTTCTGGGGGGGTATGATAAAACTCGCGATGATTAATTATTGAACCCTGGTTAAAAAAGCAGTTATGATGGTTTTAACCAGCCAGATGTATGAGTCGGTATTTATTTTCAGTTGTAATCGGGTGTCGTCATAGTACTAATTAATATGAATCACCCACCTTTCTTATGCTTTTAAAAAGCACTTACAGGCATGATGCCTCATTAAGTAAAACAGAAACAGGAGATGGTATGTTTTTTAAGAAGACAGCTGTTCTGGCAACACTCCCCCTTTGGGTTACGTTTGCGGCTCACGCCGATGATTTTGACAAGCTGGATCAGGCGTTGCCTTCCGGCGTTAATGCCGCGTCGATTGCGCCGGTATTCGATTTCGATACGGACGGCTGTTTGCCCAGCGCCGGAATAAGTCGTAGCGGCAAGCAGAATGGCGGCCTTAACCCGACCGGTAGCCTGACAGGCGGTTGCCGCTGGTCCACTTTTCTGGACAAATCCAACACCTTGCACCGCTATGCTTGCGTCAATAACGGTGGCAATCGTTACTGCGGCCATTTTTACGCGCTCTACTTCCTGAAAGATCAGATTGTGGCTGGCATCAAGAGCGGGCACCGTCACGACTGGGAATATGCGGCCGTCTGGACCAAAAACGGCACCGTGACGCACGGCAGTTACAGCGCCCACGGTAAACTGACGACGGAGGCGGCATCCAGCCTCGACAAACAAAATGGTCACCTGAAGTTTGTGTACCATAAAGATGGTGCGCTGACCCATGCATTCCGTTTTGCCAAATCAGGCGAACAGGCGGAAAACCCCTACAACACATTTGTTACGCCGGATATTGTTAGCTGGTATACGGTGCATGGCGATGGTGTCAGCAATCAGGACATGCGTAATAAGATGAACACCTTCAATTATGAGTCGGCTGATATTCCGATGAAGGACAGCAATTTCCTGTCTAATCTGAACAACGGCAAACCGGGTGATTACCCGAACTTTACACAAGCCAGTGTAGAGAGTTCTAAATAATCCTCATGCCGGGCCGCTCGGCCCGGCTGTTTATGATCCTTCCTCTTATTTAATTTTCCTAATGACATCTATTCGATGTCACTCCACGTTCCCTTATTTGCGGCGCGAACCCTGTATATGCATACCCATATCAGGACACGGATATTGACCGATAATTGTCGTCGCAGCCTGGCGTTGTGCCGGGTTAGGGGTGAGGAAAAAGATGAAAGGAGAGATCGAGGATTTTAGATTAACTGGCGTCCCCAGCAGGGATCGAACCTGCAACTAGCCCTTAGGAGGGGCTTGTTATATCCATTTAACTATGGGGACTGCGTTGGCGTCGCATTATAACCGATTTGGCTGTCGCCATAAGCACTTGCCGGTGCGTTTGCTTAATTCGCCACCAATTTGGGCCTGAATCGCGGCCTTAATCATGATATCTTTCGCTACGCTGACCGTCAGACAAATGGGTGACGGGTTACGCAAATCACTGAATTAGGGAGCGATCGCACAATTGGTGCTGGAATTATACCAGTGCCTGAAGCAGGATCCGCATCCTCCAATGTTGACCGTCGCGTCAGCCGATGTGACGACGGTGGCTTCCCGAGCAAGGGTGCCCGGCATGAACCGGACAATTCCGAAGCGTTAATGGGAGCGGCGTCACTTCTGGTGTCGCTATTAAACGATCGCCATTTTTCCAACAGACCGCCACCGGCGGCACGGGCAAACCAAAGCCCGGTGTATTAAGATGATAACATGTGGCCTTATGCGCTGGCGGCTCAATGGCAGGCCGTACGGACTGCATGAAAGTTCAGCAGGGAGATACGTTATGAATTTTCGTCTGGGTGGTGTGGTGTTGACGAGTGCATTGCTTGTCGGCTGTGCCAGTTCTAAAACCTCAGCGCCTGAGCAGCGTTCGGATCCGCTGGAAGGATTCAACCGAACCATGTTCGGCTTTAACTACAACGTGTTGGATCCGTATGTAGTGCGCCCGGCAGCGGTGGCCTGGCGTGATTATATGCCACAACCGGCGCGAAATGGTCTGACCAATTTCTTCGTTAACCTGTCTGAACCCGCCACTATGGTGAACTATTTCGTCGAAGGGAAACCCTACCAGGCGATGATTCACTTTAACCGTTTCTTCCTTAATACCTTGCTGGGGATGGGCGGCCTGATTGACGTCGCGGCGATGGCGAATCCCAAACTGGCGAAAGAGGAACCGCACCGCTTCGGCAGTACCTTGGGGCATTATGATGTCGGTTATGGGC
Source organism: Dickeya undicola (assembly GCF_000784735.1). Taxonomy (GTDB): domain Bacteria; phylum Pseudomonadota; class Gammaproteobacteria; order Enterobacterales; family Enterobacteriaceae; genus Dickeya; species Dickeya undicola. The sequence continues at coordinate 357,005 of NZ_JSYG01000004.1, read as the reverse complement.
CTTATCTGGTTCTGCCGGGTTATGGCAGTGCCACGTTGCGTGAAGACGGCGGTGGGGTGGCGGATACGCTTTATCCGCCACTGAGTTATCTCACTTTCTGGATGTCGGCTGGCAAATGGGTGGTGGAAGGTCTGGAAACCCGCGCCCGTCTGTTGGATTCCGACGGGCTGCTGCGTAATTCGTCCGACCCTTATCTGATGGTGCGCGATGCCTATTTCCAGCGTCACGATTTCCTGGCTAACGACGGTAAATCCGCCCCGGTGGTTAACCCGAATGCCAAGGCGATTGAAGGCAGTTTGGACGAAATCGATTCAGGTAAATAAGCTTTTTGTCAGTATTGACGGGCACCTGCGGGTGCCTTTTGTCATTAATCCTCCTACTTTCCCGCCTGAAACACGCCAAACTGATTGTTTGTGAAACGTTATATTGTTGTTGAGTATTTATTTAATTACATAAATTTATTTCCACTGTCGATGTAACAATAATAACAGCCGGTTAGAGAGGGTAACGATTCAGCCGCCCTGAGCAGCACTTCACGCATTGCGTCATGTGCGCTTATCTCCGCCTGCCGTCAGCCAGTTTTCCCCATACTGAAAAGAGACGAAGGCGGTGCCGCACACCTGCTATGGGTTGCCGCTGTGTTTCTTCTGATTCATGGTTCATCGCTGCTGCATCGTTATCTCGCTAATCTGGAATCACCCTTGTTCACCTGCAGGGATGACACATTGATATAACGGGATATAAACATGAAAAAACTATTGGTTACCACCTTGTGTCTGGGTGCCATAGGGCTGACGCAGCCTGTTGTGGCGGAAGAAAATAAGGCCGTGGATGTGGTGCTGATTGGCGGCGGTGTCATGAGCGCGACGCTGGGCACCTATCTGCAAGAGCTGGAGCCGAACTGGAGCATCAGCATGGTCGAGCGTCTGGACAATGTGGCTGAGGAAAGCTCCAACGGCTGGAATAACGCCGGTACGGGTCACTCCGCTTTTATGGAGCTGAACTACACGCCGGAAAAAGCCGATGGCTCGATTGATATCAGCAAGGCGGTCGAAATCAGCGAAGCGTTCGAAGTCTCCCGTCAGTTCTGGTCTTATCAAATTTCTCACAATGTGATGAAAGACCCGTCGTCGTTTATCAATAGCGTGCCGCACATGAGCTTCGTGTGGGGCGATGACAACGTTAATTTCCTGCACAAACGTTACCAGGCGCTGCAACACAGCACCCTATTCCGTGGCATGGAGTTCTCCGACAACGCCGAGCAGATCAAACAGTGGGTTCCACTGGTGATGGAAGGGCGTGATCCGCAACAGAAGATTGCCGCCACCCGTATGCCGATCGGCACTGATGTTAACTACGGTGAAGTTACCCGTCAGTTGGTGGATGGGTTGAAACAACATACCAATTTCAACCTGAAACTGAGCAACGAAGTTCGCGACATCAAGCGTAACCCGGATAAAACCTGGAACGTGGTGATTGCCGACCTGAAAAATGGCGGTAAAGAGAGCACGATAAAAGCCAAATTCGTGTTTATCGGTGCTGGCGGTGCCGCGCTGCAACTGCTGCAAAAATCCGGTATTCCGGAAGCAGACAACTATGGCGGTTTCCCGGTTGGCGGCGAGTTTCTGGTCACCGATAATCAGGATATCGTAAAACGTCATCTTGCCAAGGTGTACGGCAAAGCGTCGGTTGGTGCGCCGCCGATGTCCGTACCGCATCTGGATACCCGCATTTTCAACGGCAAACCAGTGCTGCTGTTCGGGCCGTTTGCGACCTTCTCCAGTAAGTTCCTGAAAAACGGTTCACTGTGGGATCTGCTCTCGTCCATGAACACCTCCAACTTTATGCCGATGGTGAATGTCGGGATCGATAACTTCGATTTGGTGAAGTACCTGATCGGCCAGCTAATGATGAGCGACGATGATCGCTTTGCCGCGCTGAAAGAGTACTTCCCACTGGCGAAACAGTCTGACTGGCGTTTGGCAGTGGCAGGGCAGCGTGTACAAATCATCAAGAAAGATAAAAATCTGGGTGGTGTACTGAAGTTGGGCACCGAGATTGTCAGCGACAAAGACGGCTCCATCGCCGCGCTGTTGGGCGCTTCACCGGGTGCGTCCACGGCTGCGCCGATCATGCTGAGCCTGATGCAAACCGTGTTCAAGGATAAGGTTGCGACGCCGGAATGGCAGGCCAAACTGAAGGAAATTATTCCGTCTTACGGCCAGAAACTGGAAGGCAATATTGACCTGACCAACAAGATTCGCGGTTACACCAGCAGTACGCTGAAACTGAACTATATGGAAGTGAAGCCGGAATAATGCCGCTGGCATAACCGACGTCCCATCGTATCAAAGGCCGCAATCGCGGCCTTTTTTACGAATACAGTTTATTCAGGTTAGAAACTGTAGTTGAAGTTTACGCCGTACAACCATGCCCGGCCTTCAGACGTAAAGGTGTAGGAAGGCAGGTTGGCCGCGACGCCAGCTTCGTGGATAGTCACTTTTTGGCCGTGCATGTAGGACACGCCCACATCTACCGAGGCGTCTTTGTTGAAGGCGTAGGTGGTGCCCACGCTTAACCAGAGACGATCCTGATCCGGAATGGAAATGGTGCGCTTGTCGGCGGGCACCGGGCTGTCGTCAAACGCGATACCGGTGCGGAAAGTCCAGTTGTCGTTGTAGTAGTACGTGGTGCCCAGCGCGATGCGGTAAGCATCGTGGAAGCTCTCGTCTTTTTGGAACAGTTGCTGCCCGTTGCTGCTGGTAGCGCGCAGTTCCTGGAAGGAACTCCAACTGGTGTAGGCCAGGCTGTAGTGAACCGCCCATTGTGGAGCAACACGGTGGTAAGCGGAAAGCTCCCACATTTCTGGCAGGTTGAGCGTCAGCTTGCCGGGGATGGTGGTGCCGCTGGTGCCGCGCGGGGCGGCCAGGTCGCTTCGGAAGGAACCGTCAAAGTCGATGTCGACTTTGGAGCGGTAGCTCAGGCCAAAGCGGTTGTTTTTATCCAGCTCATACAGGATGCCTGCGTTCCAGCCGTAGCCCCATTCTTTACCATCCAGATGGGTAATCTCAGACGTTGAACGCACACCCAGAACGGGGCCGACTTCACCCGCGTTACGCACAATCTTGGCATCGGCATACACGGCGTTGACGCCCAGCCCAAAGCTGAAATGCTGGTTGAGACGATAAGCAGCGCTCAGATTCAGGTTGGTGGTTTTCAGGTCGGTTTTGCCCGCGATGGAACCGGCACTGAAATTGTCGCTGAATTCAGTCGCCAGACCGAAGTTGGTGGTGGCGGATGCGCCTACCGCCCACTGCTCGTTCAGCGGCATGATGAAGTGCAGGTTGGGCACCCAGGCGTGCGGCGCAATATTGCTTGCGCTGGCGTCACGACCGGTGCTGCTGGAACCGCGCAGATCGATATCCGGATTAATGTAGGTCACGCCGCCGGAAAAGGCGGGGCGATCAAACATCGTCATGGTCGCCGGGTTGCGGCTGCCAGAGGTCGCATTGTCTGCGATAGCGCTCTCGCCGGAAAACGCGCGGCCCAGACCGGATGAGGAGAACTCATTCAGCTGAAAGCCCGCGGCGAACGTATGGGATGCCATCAGCGCCAGCGCCACAGCAAGTGATGTTTTCTTTAACAGGACTTTCTGGCTCATGACCAAAACCTCACTGAACGTTTGTCGTTTTATTAAGCGTGTAATAAGGGACGCGCATTGTAGGGGGGGTTATTGGGCTGACAAATCAGACCAGTTACGAAAAGTATAAAAGTAAAACGCTGAAATGTTTTCTTTCAGTTCCACAAATGTTGCAAAAATGATTAAGAAATTAGATCTAGTTAACAAATGTCATGATTGTGTTGAGATGATTTAGCCTATTTCATTGAAAAGTAACGTATAAATGTGATTTGTGTCACGTAATACCCCTTTAATCGGTAAGTGCTAGTGATAGACGGTTGTGGTGAGTAAAATGGGGGCAGAATAGATGGATAGCGTGCTTCCGATTGTGGAGGTGCCTGTCGCCGCAGAGGAGTTTTGCCATGACAAACGCGATTAACAAATGTAGCGCAGAAGAAACCGCCGCCTGTTGCTGTGTGGATGTGGGAACCGTAATGGATAACACCGATTGCACTGCATCGTACAGCCGTGTATTTCCCCACCGCAGCGACGCGGAACAGACGCAGAAGCAACTGACGGAAAAAGCCCGTTCGGTTGAATCCGAGCCTTGTGTGATTGATGCTCGTCTGTCTGAGGTGGAAGGCGGGGTCAAACTGGATATGGATTTCACGTTTAGCTGTCAGGCTGAAACGCTGATCTTCCAGTTGGGCCTGCGCTAATACAGCGACAGCCACCCTGAGCACGCCGCGAGCCTCTTCTCGTGTGCTTGCCTTCGCTTTGCGGCTGATCCGTTGCGATCAGCCGTGCTCACAAGCCTTCCCGCTTCATCATTTTTCCTTTTCATTACCTCCTCTTTAATTTCCGTTGTGCCTGAGCGCCAGGAAGCGTGGCGTGGCTCGCTATTTGGTATCTGCTTGTTTGCATAATGTAATCTTCAGGTTAACAATGAGTTCAGACCCCATTAGTCGCTGCAAAGGGATGAACGGAATGGTTATGCGCGAACGCGAAGTAGTGCCGCTGGTCACCCGACGTGGCGATCGCATTGCGATTGTCAGTGGGCTGAGAACCCCATTTGCCCGGCAGGCAACGGTTTATCATGGTATTCCGGCGCTGGAACTGGGTAAGCTGGTGGTCAATGAACTGCTGCTGCGTAGCGGTGTTGACCCGGAGCTGGTGCAACAGCTGGTATTCGGGCAGGTGATTCAGATGCCGGAAGCGCCGAATATCGCCCGCGAAATCGTGCTGGGCAGCGGAATGAGCGTGCATACCGATGCTTATAGCGTTTCCCGCGCCTGCGCCACCAGCTTTCAGGCGGTTGCCAACGTGGCGGAAAGCATTCTGGCCGGGGCTATCGACATGGGTATTGCCGGTGGTGCGGATTCGGCTTCCGTATTGCCTATTGGTGTTAGCAAAGCGCTGGCGCGCACGCTGGTCGACTTTTCTCGTGCCAGAACCTTTCGTCAGCGGTTGGCGTTGCTTGCTCGCCTGCGGCCACGAGATTTACTGCCAGTAGCACCCGCAGTGGCGGAGTATTCCACCGGGCTGCGCATGGGCGACACCGCCGAGCAGATGGCGAAGGATTATCGGATTAGCCGCGACGCGCAGGACGCGTTCGCTCACCTCTCCCATCAACGCGCGGCGCAGGCCTGGGCCGATGGCATCCTGCGTGACGAGGTGATGACCGCCTGGGTGCCGCCGTATAAGCAAGCAATTAATGAAGACAATACGATTCGTCGCGACAGCGCGCCGGAACAGTATTCCCGCCTGAAACCCGCCTTTGATCGTCGCTACGGTAGCGTGACCGCCGGTAACAGCTCACCGTTAACCGATGGTGCCGCTGCTGTACTACTGATGAGTGAATCCCGTGCCAGCGAACTGAAACTGACGCCGCTTGGTTACCTGCGCAGCTATGCGTTTAGCGCCATTCCGGTACAGCAGGACATGCTGGTGGGACCGGTGTACGCCACGCCACTGGCGCTCGATCGGGCGGGTATTCGGCTTGATGACCTGGCGTTGATCGACATGCACGAAGCTTTCGCCGCCCAAACGCTGGCTAATCTGCACCTGTTCGCCAGCGCGGAATTCGCTCGCGATAAACTTGGGCGCAGTGCACCGGTGGGGGAGGTGGACCCAATGCGTTTCAATGTGCGGGGCGGCTCAATCGCCTACGGGCATCCGTTTGCCGCGACCGGTGCCCGCATGATCACCCAGACGCTGCATGAACTGCGTCGGCGAGGCGGCGGATTGGGGCTGGTGACCGCTTGTGCGGCGGGAGGGCTGGGAGCAGCCATGGTGCTGGAGGTAACGGAATGACCGATCAAAATTTGAGGCATCAGGCGCACGAACATGAGGTGCAAGCCGCTTTCCAACTGACGCTACGCCCGGACCATATTGGCGTGATCACCGTGGATGTCCCCGGCGAGAAAGTGAATACCCTGAAAGCGGAATTTGCGCAACAGATGCGAGCGGTGCTGAAGCAGGCCCGACAGCACAGTGGTTTGCAGGGGCTGGTTATCCTTTCCGGCAAGCCGGAATCGTTCATCGTCGGGGCGGATATCGGCATGTTGGATGCCTGTTCTGACGCGGCGGCGGCGCAGGCGCTGGCTGAAACCGGGCAGGAAACACTGGAGGCGATCGCCCATTTGCCGTTTCCGGTGGTGGCGGCCATTCACGGCGCTTGTCTGGGCGGCGGGCTGGAACTGGCGCTGGCTTGCGATTATCGCCTTTGTACGCCGGACGACAGCACCCGTCTCGGGTTGCCGGAAGTGCAATTGGGGCTATTGCCAGGTGCAGGTGGCACCCAGCGGCTTCCGCGCCTGATTGGTGTGGATCGTGCGCTGGAATCGATATTGACCGGGCGGCAGTGGCGAGCGACTCAGGCACGACGGCTCGGGCTGGTGGATGAGGTGGTGCCACATGCGGTATTGCTGGAAGCAGCGTTGGGTTTCGTCCGCCGTGGTAAGCGGCGGCCGTCCTCACCTGGCTGGCGGCATCGATTACTGATGCTGCCCTACGTGCGCCGTTGGTTGTTTGAACGGGTACGACGGCAGACTCAGGCAAAAACCCAGGGCAACTACCCGGCGGTTGATAGCATTCTTGCTGTGGTGCGTAGTGGCCTGGAGCAGGGCAGTTCCGCGGGATATCAGGCAGAAGCTCGCGCGTTTGGTCGACTGGTGATGTCAGCGGAGTCTGTGGCGTTGCGGCGACTGTTTTTTACTGCCACTGCACTGAAAAAAGATCAGGGTGCATCGGTCGAGCCCGGCCCATTGCGCCGGGTCGGGGTGCTGGGTGGCGGGTTGATGGGCGGTGGCATCGCCGACGTTACGGCGCTGAATGGCCGACTGCCAGTAAGGATCAAAGATATTCATGAACAAGGTATTACCCAGGCGCTGCGCAGCAGTTGGCAGCGGTTGAACAAACAGGTAGAACGCCGCCGCATTACGCCCGCAGAACAGCGACAGCGGATGAGCCTGATTTCCGGTGGAACCGATTACCGGGGTTTTGAGCGCGTTGATGTGGTCGTGGAAGCGGTATTTGAAGACTTAGCACTCAAACAGCAGATGGTGCGGGAAGTCGACGCGGTGACGCCACCGCATACGGTGTTCGCCTCGAATACATCGTCGTTGCCGATCCACCAGATTGCCGCAGGCTCCAGTCGACCCGAACAGGTCATCGGCCTGCACTATTTCAGCCCGGTAGACAAAATGCCGCTGGTTGAGGTGATTCCCCATGCCGGAACCAGCGAGCAAGCCTTGTCCACTACGGTGGCACTGGCGAAGAAACAGGGCAAAACCGCCATCGTGGTGGCAGATAAGGCCGGGTTTTATGTTAACCGTATCCTGGCACCTTACCTGAACGAAGCGGCTCGTTGTCTGCTCGAAGGCGAACCGGTCGAGTCGGTTGATAGGGCTCTGGTGCGTTTCGGCTTCCCTGTTGGGCCTTTTACCCTGCTGGATGAGGTGGGGATTGATGTGGCGATGAAGATCGTACCGGTACTGGTGGCAGAGCTGGGTGAGCGGTTTTGTGCCCCTCCCGCGCTGGAAGCTATTGCCCGCGACAACCGTAAAGGCCGCAAGAACGGTCGCGGTTTTTATCGCTACAACCAGTCGCGTTATGAACGGCTATGCGGTTTGTGGCGACGTCAGGGTAAAACGTCTGACGACAGACTCTACCGCTTGCTGGATGTGACGCCCAAGGCGCATTTGGACCCGGTGCTAATGGCACAGCGCTGCGTCATGATGATGCTGAATGAAGCGGTGCGTTGTCTGGATGAAGGCGTTGTTCGCTGCCCTGGCGACGGTGACATCGGTGCGGTGATGGGGATTGGGTTCCCGCCGTTTCTGGGCGGTCCGTTCCACTACATGAATCAGCTAGGGATAGAAACAGTAGTAGGCACCCTGTTGTCGTTGCAGGCGCAATACGGCGATCGCTTTGCACCGGCGGAAGGGTTGCTACGGCGACAGTCGCAGCAGGTTGGCTTCGTGGATGAAGCGAGACATTGAGTGGGAGAAGGGAGTGCGAACCCGTTATCTACCCTTTTGTTTTTTATTCTTGTCGGATGAGTAAATAATAAATTAAACAGTCATAAGGCAGATTTTTTGAATGAAATAACCCGATTTTGTTTAAAAAATTATTTTATTATCTGGCGCGAAACGTTATTTGTCAGATTCGCTTTTCGGTGAAAAATTAATTGATAAAAAAACTGAATACAACGATGTATTAGCAGGGTGATTTTTTATTTCATTGAAATTTATTGTTTTTTATTTAAACACTCCATTGTCTTTACCACCCAGTGCAACAATTCCCTGAATGCTGGGCATAATACCGCGCTGAATTATTTAAACGTACTGTATTCAGCACCAGTGTTTTCTCTGTTCACTATAGTGAGGTGGGGTATTTTTTCCAGTGTTTCCCGCCGTTATAAGATGAAAAAGTGTAAAAGTGTCAGAAAAATAAAACCGATGCCGATTTATTCTGTATTGTGAGGATTGGTGATTTTTTTATCTAAATGAAAATTATTTTTTAGTCTAAACTGCTGTTAAATGAAATCTAAAAGATAGTTAGCAGCATATTATGATAATGTAGGGCCGGTTTTGCCCTGCGTGGATTAAGGTTAATTGCCTGAAAAACGGGAAGTTGTCGGTTCATGGTAAGACGGTGGGGCCGTGGTACAGCGCGGTGCATGGTGTGATTGGTTGCGATTCATCGGTAATTGGGGTAAAAAAATGCGCTTTGCGTTGGTCAAAACGCCATCAGTATGATGTGCGATACCCGATACCAGGCTGTGACCTGCCGCAAAACGGCCCCGTGCCAATTCAGCTAATCTGAAGCTATCCCCAGGGTTTATTGTCCTTTTTCATCAATATAGCGGTGTAATATGCAAGTTTTGATCATGCGTCATGGTGATGCCGTACCTGACGCCGCCAGTGATGCGCTCCGGCCTTTAAGCAGCCGGGGAGATGAAGAATCTCGTCTGATGGCAGCCTGGCTCAACGATCAGTCGATTGATATTGATCGGGTGCTGGTGAGCCCTTATGTGCGGGCTCAGCAGACGTTGCAGGTCGTGGCGGAGGTGTTGCCGCTGCCGGAAAGCGAGTGTCTGCCGGAACTGACGCCGGGAGGCAATGCTGAACTGGTGTGCGACTATCTGTTGACGCTGGCGAAAGAGGGCACCAGTGCGGTGTTGGTGGTTTCCCACCTGCCACTGGTGGGGTATCTGGTTGCCGGGTTGTGCCCGACGGAGACTGCCCCCATGTTTGCCACGTCGGCTATTGCCCACGTCGAGCTGGATGACGTTTCCGGTACGGGGGTATATCACTGGCAGGTCACACCGTCTCAACTGACGGCCAAAGTCAAACCCTGAACGTCCGACAACAGGTGCCGTTAGCGGCTCCTGTGTGGTTTTCATACGGTTTCCCGCCGCAGGCGATTTTCCAGAACGGCGAAGAAGGTGAGGCGAGGAGAAAAGGGTTATTCCTCGTCGGTGCTTTCCTGCGCCACCAGCACCAGCAAGGCTGCATTACCACCAAATTCTTTCGGTGCCTGATGAAACGCCAACACATCCGGGTGTTGGGCCAGCCATAACGGCGTTTGCTGTTTAAGAATGTGTTTGCCGTGGCCGTGCATCACGCAGGCACAGTAGACATGTTCGCGTCGGCAGGCGGCCAGTAGTGCCCCCAATTCCTGCTTGGCTTCCAACTGCGTCAGTCCGTGCAAATCCAGAAACAGTTCTGGCGAATAGTCGCCGCGACGCAGTTTCTTCAGTTCGTAATGACTGGCACCGGGCCGGACGTAGCGCGTCGGCCCGTCATTTTCCAGTTGTGGCTGGAATTCATCCGAGAAATAGAAACTGGCGTCCACCTGTTCCTGCATCATCCGCCGTGGTGGTAATGTGCCAGGTTTGATGCGGGCCGGACGGTGAACGTAGGTATCCTGACGTAACCGGGTGGCACCCGCCACCGACGTGCGGAAAAGCGCCTGTTCCTCGTCATCAAGCATGAATTTTTTTTTCATTGTGCGTCACTCTGTCATCGTCGCGGTTCTGTTGCAGAATCTTAATACGGTATTCACACAGTTTACCTGTTCCGTGCCGGTCACTAAACAAAACCTTATCGTTACATCCCACGGTCCGCGCCGTCTGGCGGTGATATCTGCTGATTTGTCGCCGTCTTCATGGCAAACTACGGCCATCACAGAGACAGTAGTCTGCGGAGGACAAACTTGGACAAAATTTTCGTCGATGAGGCGGTCAACGATCTGCATACCATTCAGGATATGCTGCGCTGGACAGTAAGCCGGTTTAACGCCGCCAACGTCTACTATGGACACGGCACCGATAATCCGTGGGATGAGGCGGTGCAACTGGTGCTGCCCAGCCTGTTTCTGCCAATCGATATTCCGGAAGACATGTATCTCGCCCGGCTGACGTCCAGCGAGCGTCATCGCATCGTCGAGCGGGTGATTCGCCGCGTCAATGAACGTATTCCGGTGGCTTATCTGACGAATAAAGCCTGGTTTTGCGGACTGGAATTTTATGTCGACGAGCGGGTGCTGGTGCCCCGTTCGCCGATTGGTGAGTTGATCAACAATCGCTTTGCGTCGTTGTTGCCCAACGCGCCGCACCATATTCTCGACTTGTGCACCGGCAGCGGTTGCATTGCCATCGCCTGTGCCCAGGCATTCCCTGAAGCCGAAGTGGATGCGGTGGATATTTCCACCGAAGCGCTGGCAGTGACTGAACAGAACATCCAGCAACATGGCATGGAATACAACGTCACGCCGATTCGTTCCGACTTGTTCCGTGACTTGCCCGCGATTCAGTATGACCTGATCGTCACCAACCCGCCATACGTGGACGAGGAAGACATGGCCGACCTGCCGCAGGAATACCGCTTCGAGCCGGAATTAGGGCTGGCGGCGGGCAGTGACGGCCTGAAACTGGTGCGCCGGATTCTGGCGTGCGCGCCGGATTTCCTGACCGAAGCGGGCGTGCTGATTTGTGAAGTCGGCAACAGCATGGTGCATCTGATAGATCAGTATCCGGATATTCCATTTACCTGGCTGGAGTTCGATAACGGCGGCGACGGTGTCTTCATGTTGACCCGTTCCCAACTGCTGGACTGTCAGGCGCATTTCAGCCTTTACCGGGATTAATCCCTCTACAGGGCGGTGGGCGGTCACTATCCGTCTGACGCCCTGATGTTTTTTCAATGCTAAGGAGCCGTGATGGCAGGAAACAGTATTGGTCAGTTTTTCCGTGTCACCACCTTTGGTGAATCTCATGGCATCGCTCTGGGATGCGTGGTGGATGGCGTACCTCCGGGTATTCCGCTGACCGAGGCCGATTTGCAGCACGACCTGGACCGTCGTCGCCCGGGAACGTCTCGTTATACCACCCAGCGCCGCGAGCCGGATCAGGTTCGTATTCTGTCCGGGGTGTTTGAAGGCGTGACAACCGGCACCAGTATCGGTCTGCTAATTGAAAATACCGATCAGCGTTCGCAGGACTACGGTGCCATCAAGGATCTGTTCCGCCCCGGCCACGCCGATTACACCTATGAGCAAAAATACGGCATCCGCGATTACCGTGGCGGCGGCCGTTCTTCTGCCCGAGAAACCGCCATGCGCGTCGCGGCGGGCGCTATTGCCAAAAAATACCTGCAACAGCAGCATGGCGTAGTGATCCGCGGCTATCTGGCGCAGATGGGCGATGTGGTGTGCGAACTCAAAGAGTGGGCGCAGGTGGAACAAAACCCGTTTTTCTGCCCGGATGTGGACAAGATCGACGCGCTGGATGAACTGATGCGCGCCCTGAAAAAAGAAGGGGACTCCATCGGTGCAAAAATCACGGTGGTGGCAGAGTCGGTGCCGCCGGGGTTAGGCGAGCCGGTGTTTGATCGTCTTGACGCTGACCTGGCTCACGCACTGATGAGCATCAATGCCGTTAAAGGCGTAGAGATCGGCGACGGGTTTGCTGTGGTCAACAAGCGTGGCAGCGAAAACCGTGATGAAATCACACCAGACGGTTTTCAGAGCAACCATGCGGGCGGCATTCTGGGCGGCATCAGCAGTGGTCAGGCGATCACCGCCCATCTGGCGCTGAAACCGACTTCCAGCATCACCGTACCGGGGCGTACCATCACCCGCGACGGCGACGCAACGGAAATGATCACCCGTGGTCGTCATGACCCGTGCGTAGGCATTCGCGCGGTGCCGATTGCCGAAGCGATGATGGCGATTGTTCTGATGGACCATCTGCTGCGCCAGCGCGCGCAGTGTGCGGACGTGGCGAGTCAGGTTCCCCGTTGGTAACACGATAAAACACCGAACACGAATACCATAACATAATGAAAAGAAACTGGATTGGGATGGCAGCGCTGCTGTTTTGCAGCGCCACACTGGCGAAGACACCCTGGCAGGCGATAAGCCACCCGGTGGCCGGTCAGCCCCAGGCAATCGGCGCGTTTGCCAATGGTTGCATTATTGGCGCACAGCCACTGGCGTTACAGTCACCGGACTACCAGGTGATGCGTGTCGACCAGCGGCGTTATTTCGGTCATCCGGACCTGCTGGCGTTCATCAATCGCCTTAGTACCAGCGTGCATCGCACGACCGGTGGCACGGTGCTGATTGGCGACATGGGAATGCCGGCTGGCGGGCGCTTTAGCAGTGGTCATGCCAGCCATCAGTCGGGGCTGGATGTGGATATCTGGCTGCAACTGCCGCGTCAGCGCTGGAGTCAGCAGCAGTTGTTGCAACCGCAACCGTTGGACCTGGTGCTGGCGGACGGTAAAAACGTCAATCCACGCGTCTGGTCGCCGGATGTACAGAAGTTGGTAAAAACGGCGGCGCAGGATAATGACGTCACGCGCATCTTCGTCAATCCGGCTATTAAAAAGCAGCTGTGCCTGGAAGCGGGTAGCGATCGCAGTTGGCTGCATAAGGTTCGGCCGTGGTTCGCTCATCGTGCACATATGCATGTGCGGCTGCGCTGCCCGGCGGAGAGCCTGGAGTGTCAGGAACAGGATGCACCGCCTGCGGGCGACGGCTGTGGCGCTGAGCTGAATAGTTGGTTCCAGCCGCGTAAGCCGGGTGCCGAAACACCGATTAAAACACCCCCTCCTCCGTTGCCGCCGTCCTGTCAGGCGTTGCTTGATCGCCATCTCATCGTGGAATAATTCATGGAATGGTTCGTTGTTGGGCCAGATATTCTGGCCCTGTTGTTTCTGGCGAGCGTGATCGCCGGGTTTGTGGACTCCATTGCCGGTGGCGGTGGGTTGTTGTCCATTCCTGTTCTATTGGCAGCGGGGCTGTCTCCTGCTCAGGTGCTGGCGACCAACAAATTGCAGGCGGTGGGTGGTTCATTTTCCGCCAGCCTGTATTTCATCCGCCGCAAAGCGGTAGACATGAGACTGTTGACGCTGACGGTGCCGCTGACCTTTGTGGGGGCGGTATTCGGTGCCTGGTTGATCCAGCAGATTCACGCCGATTTTCTGCGTAAATTGCTGCCTGTGCTGGTGATCGGCATCGGCCTCTATTTTCTGCTCATGCCGAAAATAGGGGATGAGGATCGTCATGCGCGCCTGTCGCTGCTGCCGTTTTCTCTGTTAGGCGGTGCCTGTGTCGGGTTTTACGACGGTTTCTTTGGGCCGGGTGCCGGGTCGTTTTACGCACTGGCCTATGTCACCCTGCTGGGATTCAACCTGGCGAAAGCCACCGCGCACGCCAAAGTACTCAACTTTACCTCTAACTTCGGCAGCCTGTTGTTTTTCATGCTGGGCGGTCAGGTGGTATGGGGGGTTGGTCTGGTGATGCTGGTTGGGCAGATTATCGGTGCTCGACTGGGGGCCAGAATGGTGCTGACCAAGGGGCAAAAACTGATTCGCCCGATGCTGGTGGTGATGTCCGCCCTGATGAGCATCAAATTGATTCATGACAACCACGGCAGCGAGATTGCCCGTTGGCTGGGACAGCTATTCTGATGACGATGTTGACTGAAACTGCACACACTCACCATTACGACCAGTTGATCACCATTTTCAACCGGTGTTTTAGCGAGGAATACAACACCCGGCTGGTGAAGGGTGATGATGAGCCTATTTACCTACCGGCCGATGAGCAGGCACCGTATCACCGCATTGTGTTCGCACACGGGTTTTATGCCAGTGGTATGCACGAGATTTCCCACTGGTGCATCGCCGGTGAAGAACGGCGTAAATTGGTGGATTTCGGCTACTGGTACTGCCCGGACGGGCGTGATGCCGCGACCCAGAGCCAGTTTGAGTCGGTGGAAATCAAGCCGCAGGCACTGGAGTGGATGTTCTGTGTGGCTGCTGGTTTCCCGTTTAACGTCAGCTGCGACAATCTGGATGGCGATGTCGACCCGGACCGCATTGCTTTTCAGCGTCGGGTACACGCGCAGGTCATGATTTACCTGCAACAGGGTGTGCCTGCCCGACCTGCGCGCTTTATTCAGGCGCTGCGGGACTTTTACCATACTGCGCCGCAAACCGCGGCGGACTTTCCTTATCCGGCCGATCTGTAATGTTCGGCGGGCAACACGATAACTGAGGACCATCAATGATCGCAGAATTCGAGGCGCGCATCCTGACGCTGATTGACAATATGGTGGAGCACGCCAGCGATGATGAACTGTTTGCCAGTGGTTACCTGCGCGGTCACCTGACGTTGGCAGTGGCAGAAGCCGAAGCGCATGGCGAACAAACGGCGCAGGCGCTTCATGCGCGGGTACAGGACAGTCTGAATAAGGCGATTAATAACGGCGAGCTATCGCCGCCGGATCAGGCGCTGGTCGCCCAGGTTTGGGAATCGCTGTATCAGCAGGCGCAAGTGCAGTAACTCGCACGAAGGTCGGATGGGCGGTCGCCTGTTGCGACCGGTGATGGGGTTTTAACCCTTCGCTGAAACGGATTGCGTGACCGGCATACGTGCGGTCACGCAATTTGCACGGGTGTATCTTCAGGCCCGGATGTCACTGGGTTGTCTCAACGGCGCGATAAATCTACAGCCCGTGTTTTTGTCTTAACCGAAACAGCAAGGCTTGTCTGGCATGGGCGACGCGCGGCTGACGCAGCGCGCTGGGTTGCCAGAGTAAATAGTAACTTCGGCTGGCCCGCGCTATGGGGGCAGGAATTTCGCGCAATTCTCCCCGCTCAATATACGGTGTGCATAAATACGCAGGCAGGGCGCTCCAGCCAAATCCCTGACACAGTAAGCTGCATAAGGCGCGTAGATCTTGCCCGACCATAGCAGGAAGAATCACGGGGGCCTGCACCCGGTTCGCCGTAAACCAGTTATCGATAAGCGGGAGCGTCAGGCTATAGGCCAGCACCGGTTCGGTTTGCATCGCGGCCAGTGTATCGGGTGTGTTCATCAGTCGGGTGACGACCTGGGGCGAAGCAACCGCCATCACTTCGTCAGTCAGCATCAGCTCGCTTTTTAACCGGGTGTCATGCGAGGGGGCCGCCGAGATCCCCAGGTCGCAGTACCCTTCAATCAAGCTTTGGGTAATCGCGTCGTAATCCCCGGTTTGCATCCGGACACGGACCCCCACTTCCAGCAGCGGCAGCAATTGTTTGGCGACAACCTCAGCCAGAAAATCCGCATGACCAATGATTTGTAATGCACCAGCCAGTTCCAGTGAACGTGCTTTCACCGAGGCCAGCGCGTTTTCTGCCTCATCCAGCCGGTCGCCAATATCCGCCGCCAGTTCATCGGCCACCGATGTGGGGATGACGCCCCGCGTTTGCCGCTCAAACAGCGGCCGCCCGATCGACATTTCCAACCCCGCGATATGCTGCGATACCGCAGGCTGCGTCAGGTTAAGCGTGCGTGCAGCTCCGCTGATAGAGCGTTGTCGATATACCTCAACAAAGGTTCTCAACCGAACAAGAGACATACATCACCTATAAATTTTTTTATACCAATGCCTAACTATGCTAGTTGGTCATAATGGATTAATGCCGGTAAAGTGCGCCCTATCAAAACATAACTACCTTTTGTTCGAAAGGTGGTTTGCAGGAAGTAAAGGAAAATTTATATCAGAGCCAGGCGGCAAGCGAAGGGATCGCACTCCATCGTGACGGTTTGAGCGGATACATCCGCCAACCGCGATTCCAGTCACCGTGAGCTTAATGGATACGCGCGTTTTGTTTTCCCGTTGGCGGGAAGCAAAGACATCACACGATTATTAAGGATTTACTCCCATGCCTTCAGCGCAAACGAACAACGATTTAAAAGCAATATTGCAGACCATGAAGAATGCCCATATCGCGAATGGCCCGGCTGATGCTGCGCTGCGTCGCGACAGGTTGTTACGCAGTGCGCGTCTGATTCGGGAGAATTACTCGTCACTCAGCAAAGCGATGGATACGGATTTTGGTCATCGTAGCCGTTATCAGTCGCTGGTAGCGGATATGGCGACGACGGTAAAAACGCTCGAACATTCCGCAGAGTACGTAGCGCAATGGATGAAACCGGAATTCGTCGACAGCCCCGTGCCGGGGATGCAGTCCTGGATACAACAGCAGCCGCTGGGCGTGGTTGGGGTGATAAGCCCGTGGAATTTCCCCATCAATCTGGCATTTGCTCCGCTGGCTGGCGTGTTTGCCGCAGGCAATACCGCAATGCTGAAGCCTTCGGAACTGACGCCCGCCACCTCGGAATTGCTGGCGGAACTGATCGCGCGTTACTTTGACCCGCTGGAGTTGGAGGTGGTGCTGGGGGATGCATCGATTGGTGAGGCGTTCAGCAGCCTGCCTTTTGACCATTTGGTCTTTACCGGCAGTTCTACCGTTGGTCGCCATGTGATGCGTGCCGCAGCCGATAATCTGGTGCCCGTTACACTGGAACTGGGGGGGAAATCGCCGGTGGTCATCGACCGTGATGCGGATGTTAGCCTGGCGGCACAGCGCACCCTGACCGTGAAGACCTTTAATGCCGGTCAGATCTGCCTTTCCCCTGATTACGTCATGCTGCCGGAAGAGCAGGTTGATGCCTTTGTTCAGGCCAGCAAAGCGTTTATGGCTCAGGCATTCCCGACGCTTCAGAGCAACCCTGACTATACGTCGATCATTACGCCGCGACACTATGAGCGCCTGGTTGGCCTGCTGAAGGATGCGGAAAAACACGGGGCGACACTGGTGAGCCTGGCACCTCAGGGCGAGCCGGATGTTGATGCGGTTTCCCGCAAGATCGCACCGCATCTGGTGCTGAATGTCACCGATGAGATGCAGATTATGCAGGAGGAGATCTTCGGACCACTGTTACCGGTACGCACCTGCCATTCGCAGGAGGAGGCGGTGGCGTACATCAACGCGCATCCCCGCCCGCTGGCGGCGTATTACTTTGGTCAGCAGTCGGCACGGCAAGCCGCGTTCGCTGAACAGACCACGTCAGGCGCACTGGTTATCAATGATGTGATGACGCACGCCAGTATTGATGCACTGCCGTTTGGCGGGGTAGGGGCTTCCGGCATGGGGGCTTACCACGGCATTCATGGTTTCCGCCGCTTTAGCCACGCCAAAGCGGTGGTGGTTCAGGATGAAGAGGGTGCATCCAACCTGCGTTTGCGGGCACCCTATAGCGATAAAGTGTCTCAGCTTGAAGCCTTTTTGCAAGGCTGAGAAAGATAGACTGAATACTGAATACTGAATACTGAATACTGAATAAGTGAGTGAAGGAGAAGGATGATGAAAGTACTGATGGTATTGACGTCTCACGACGCGCTGGGAAACACAGGCAAGAAAACCGGGTTTTGGCTTGAAGAGTTCGCCGCCCCTTATTACACCTTTAAAGATGCTGGTGCTGATGTGGTACTGGTGTCGCCAGCGGGCGGACAGCCACCGCTGGACCCGAAAAGCGATTTGCCGGAATTCCAGACCGAACTGACCCATCGCTTCAAGGCCGACCCGGCAGCACAGCAAGCGCTGGCTTCCACAGCCAAACTGGACAGCGTGCGCATGGACGATTTCGACACGGTGTTTTATCCGGGTGGCCATGGTCCGCTGTGGGATTTGGCGGAATCGCCGGTTTCCATTGCGTTGATCGAAGCCTTTGAACGTGCCGGAAAACCCATCGGTTTTGTATGCCATGCTCCCGGTGCCTTGCGCCATGTCAAAGCCGCCAATGGCGAGCCGCTGATCAAAGGTCGTCGGGTTACCGGGTTTACCAACACGGAAGAAGCAACAGTAGAGTTGACGGATGTGGTGCCGTTTTTGATTGAAGACGAGTTCCAGAAACTGGGCGGGCTGTATTCCAAAGGCCCCGACTGGCACCCTTACGTCGTCGAAGACGGTAAGCTCGTCACCGGGCAGAACCCGGCCAGCTCAGAAGCGGTTGCCAAGGCGTTGTTGAAACAGCTGGCCTAATCGGCGGATACAGGAAACAGGCAGAATGACCATACGATTGCATCATCTGAATGATTCGCGTTCCATGCGTATTCTCTGGTTGCTGGAAGAGGCGCAGCTTCCCTATGAGCTGATCTGCTACCAGCGTAATCCGCAGACGCAACTGGCACCCGAGGCGCTCAAGGCTATCCATCCGCTGGGGAAATCGCCGGTGGTGGAGATTGACGGCAAGGTGATTGCCGAGTCCGGCGCGATTGTTGAGTACATTATCGGTAAATACGCACCGCAACTGGCACCCGATGAGCAGGATGCGAGTTATGCCGACTATCTGCAATGGATTCACTTTGCGGAAAGTTCGGCCATGCTGCCGGTATTACTGAAAGTCTTTAATCAGTTTGAGAAGAATACCGGTCAGACGCTGAATTTTCTGGACGACTATGCCGAGGTGGAGTTCAAAAAAGTGTTTTCCTATTTGAACGACTACCTGGCTTCGCGCGAGTTTATTGTCGGGCAGCGCCTGACCGGTGCGGACTTTATGCTGGGGTTCGTGGTGAAGCTGGTTACGGAGCGCTTTAATCTGGGGCAGCAGTACCCCCATATTCTTCGCTATTCGCAACGTATTGCTGATATCCCGAGCCTACAGAAAGCACAGCGTCTGGAGTCAACTCAGGCCTGACGGTCTTTACTGATCTCAGAACGGTTATCTTGTCTTAAAAGGGAGTTACAACTATGGCTGTTGAGAAAGTACTTTATCGTGCCCAGGCTTCGGTGACCGGCGGGCGGGATGGACACGCGGTTTCCGATGATAATCACCTCGATCTGAAACTGACCACACCGCGCGAGCTGGGCGGCCTTGGCGGTTCCGGCACCAACCCCGAGCAACTGTTTGCCGCCGGTTACGCGGCCTGTTTTACCGGCGCGCTGAAACTGGTGGCCTCTAAAGAGAAGGTGTTGGTTCCCTCCGCCACAGTGATTGAAGGCCTTGTAGGCATTGGTCCATCCGGTGACGGTTTCGGTATCGAAGTTGAACTGCGCATTACCATTCCCGGCATGGACAAGGCGCAGGCTCAGGCGTTGGTGGAAAAAGCGCATCAGGTTTGCCCCTATTCCAACGCTACGCGCGGCAATATCGATGTGACATTGACCGTGTTGTAATTGTTTTTTGGATAAGTGTTGTAACTGTTTGTCGGATAAAGGGATGGCGCTCACTCGGCCATCCCTGTTCCCTATTTTTCAACGTGGGCTATTGCAGCCAGAAACAGAGCGCATAAAACACGCCCAGACTCGCCATTACCGCCAGCATGGTGTGGCGAACCAGCAAGGCAATCGCCACGCTAGCCACCGCGCCCCACAAATAGGGGTTATCCGGAAAAGGGCGCAGCGTTTCGTGATGCAACAGAACAACCGGCCCGCAAATGGCCGTCAGCAAACAAGGTGCAGAGTAGTTAAGCGCTTGCCGGAACAGTGCAGGTAGCCTGACGGGAACGCCGGGTTCCAGAAACACGTAGCGGTAAGTAAACACAACCAGCGCCAGTAGCAGTAATAATCCCCAACTCATGATGTTTCTCCGTTCAGCCGCGCCATCAGAACCGAAACGGCCATGCCGCCGAGGCCCGCTATCATGATGGCACCTTCAATGTGCCAGTAAGCCAGCAGCATCGACATCAACAGTGAAAACAGCGTCCCGACCAGCACAGGCAGGCGTTTGACCATCGGCACCACCAGCGTGATAAAGGTGGCGACGATAGAAAAATCCAGATGGTAGTTGTCGAGATCGGGAATGGCCCGAGCCATCAGCACGCCCGCCAGACTGCATACCACCCAGCACAGATAAAACGTTATCCCGGCACCGAGTAGGTAAGCGGTGGTCAGCTTTGTCTTTGCGGCTATCGCCAGCGCGAATAACTCATCGGTCAGCAAAAAACCGAGCAACAGACGATAACGCGCTTTTAATGGGGCGATAGTGGGGCGTAACGTTAAGCCATAAATCAGGTGCTGGGCGGTGATCACCATGACGGTCAGTAAGATGGTCATGACGCTGCTCCCCGACATCAACAGGCTCAGCGTCACCAACTGTGCTGCACCGGCGAAGATAATGGCCGACATCCCCACCGCTTGCCAGAAGCTCAGCCCAGCCTGCACCGCCATTGAGCCTGCCAGAATCCCCCAGGGAATAACCGCCACACACAGGGGCAGAGTAGCGACGGCACCGCTAAGAAATCGGCTGGATGCCGAATCCGACGGATATCGTCGTGATAGGGCGGTGAAAGGTGAAAAAGACATAACCACAATTCTCTTCATTCAGCGAATAAGCCGGAAGCATAGACGGGAGAATGGCGGCGGTATTGAAAGAAATTGCCTGCTGTCTGATTACTTCAGGGTACGGACAAACTCACCCGGTGTGATGCCCATCGTGCGTTTGAAATGGCGATTGAAGTGGCTCTGATCAGAGAATCCGCACTGGGATGCGGTGTCAGACAGGCTAATACCGTTTATCAGCAGCGAGCGCGCCTGACGCAGGCGAGCCTGAACCAGATAAGCATGGGGCGTCATGCCCAGCAGTGCTTTGAATTGCCTGAGAAAATGCCACGGGCTAAGGCCAGCGGCCTCCGCCAGTTGCAGCAGGCTGATATCCTGCTCTGGACATTCGTCAAGCCACGCTTTCGCCCGCAGAATGGACTGGCTTGCCGCTGGCAAGGTCCGCCCGTCGGCGCGGGTTTTGCTGTAGCGCATCATCAGCCAGCTCAATGACGAAAACAGCAGGGTTTCTTTCAACAGGCTATTGCCTGCCTGCGGCAATAGGGTGAAAGCCAGCCGCAGTTGCGCCGACAAACCGGGGTCATGCAAGACCGCATCAGGAAACCACGGCGTAGCGCCTTGCGGCACGCGCAGATCGCGCGACAGGTGGCATAACAAGTCCGGCGAAGGATAGATGGCACGATAGGACCAGCCGCTGGCGACCTCGGCGTGGCCGGTATGAACTTCATCGGCATTGACCAGAATGATATCGCCAGTGGGGGCGACGTGCTCACCACCGGTGCGATAGAAACGCTGCGCGCCTTCCTCAATCACACCGATACAGAAATTCTCATGCGAATGGCGGGAAAATCGCTGTTGATGATAGCGAGCCTGCAACATTTCCAGCCCGCCCAGATCTTTCAGGTGGTGAAATTGCACTTCTTCCCGCGATGACGGTTTTCCCATAACCCGCTCCTGAATCCTGTTTGGTATAAAATTGCTGCCGCATTGAGTGCACTATCCAATTATATCGCTTTGCCTTTCAGCAATTTCCTCACCCAAAACCGATTGGGGTGCAGGGCTGCCAGCGTATCGCTGTCCAGCGGCAGTGGTTCGCCAAACAGCTGTGATGCCAGTATTTCGGCGGCCAATGGTGCAGAGCATAAACCGCGTGACCCCAACGCGCCAATCAGATAGAGATTCGGCCAGGATGGGGCCGCGGTCACGTCATCCCCGTTAGCCAGCTGTGTCGGTAGACTCTGATAACACGCCAGTGTTTGTGGGTAATCCGGCACCTGACCCAGCAACGGCAGATGATCGCGGAGCGCGCAGCGCACGCCGCAACGTGCCTGTTGCCCGGTGATATCCACCTCGGTGGGCCAGTCACTGTCGGGCAGACAATCAATCAGCCGCTGACGGTTTTGCTGTTGATCGGTTTCACGGTAATCCGTATCTGTATCGCCACGGTGATAGCTGGCACCGATGCAGTGCGTGTGGTGATGCGGGCTGGCTGGCGTCAGGTAGCCATCGTAGCACAGCACCTGACGCAGCGCAGACAGCGACGGCGTGTCGGGGACGTGGCTGACCTGACCGCGCACCGCGTAGACGGGCAGATGACGGGTCTGTTCCCAGTCGGCTAGCTGATGACCGTTAGCCAACACCACCGTGGCGTGTTGTCGCTGATGGCCGTCCGCCAGCGTTAACTGCCAGCCGCTATCGGTGTTGTCGAGTGCCACGACCGTAGTAGACAATTGCGCCTGAAGCCCCTGTTGGCAGGCCAGCGCTAGGGCCGATGCGGTCAGCTCGGCCGGGCACAGCCAGCCGCCCTGCGGGTAGGTGAGGCCGTGGGTATGTAGCGGTACGCCGACCTGTTTGGTCAGGGTCGGTGCGTCCGCCGCTCGCACCAGCGTCTCCGGCCAGTTTCCGGCCAGTATCTGGGCGATTTTGCGCGTGCTTTTCTCATCGTAAGCCAGCTGGCTTACACCGCACCAGTCGTGTTCAAACGTTACACCTTGCGCGGCGAGGGCGTCATAGCAGCGACGGGCGAAGCCGAACGCGGTGGCGAAAAATCCCGATAACGCATCCTGCTTGTCGTTCAGCAGCGGATAAAGCGCGCCCTGACGATTGCCGGAGGCGCGTTGTCCCACCTGGTCGTCGGCGCAGTACAACGTTACCTGCGCGCCGCGTCGCAGCAGCGCCAGCGCGGTCAGTACCGCTGCGATGCCGCCGCCGACAATCGCCACATCCTGCGGGTGGGTAGCCGCAGGCCGTGCATACCAGGGCGTCGGGTGTGGTGGTTCACTGCTGTGCGATACCACGCCGCACAGCATTTCCCGTTTCTGCCCAAATCCCTTGATTTTGCTGACGTCAAATCCCGCCTGTTGCAGCCCCCGGCGCACAAAACCGGCGGCGGTAAAGGTTGCGAACGTCCCGCCGCTGCGACACAAACGAGCCATAGCGTGAAATAACGCCTCGGTCCACATGTCTGGATTTTTGGCTGGGGCGAACCCGTCGAGAAACCAGGCGTCGATATGCTGGGTTAGGCTGTTATCCAATGTGGGCAGCAGGGTGTTGACGTCGCCGAACCACAGATCCAGTGTGATGCGCCCCTGCGCCAGAATCAGCCGGTGACAGCCGGGCAGCGCCAGCGGCCAGTGTTGACGCAATTCGTCGGCGAAGGGGGCCAGTTCCGGCCAACTGGCGTGGGCGGCGGCCAGGTCCGCCTGACGCAGCGGAAATTTCTCAAAACTGATGAAGTGCAGCCGTTGCAATGCGGCGTCCGGTTGTTGCTGGCGAAACTGTTCGAACGCCTGCCACAGCGTCAGGAAATTCAGCCCGGTGCCAAAGCCGGTTTCCGCCACGGTGCAGACCGGGCCGGGATGATCGAGGAAACGCTGTGGAAAGCCGTTGCCCTTAAGAAAGACGTAACGGGTTTCCGCCAGACCATCCTGATTGGAGAAATAAACGTCATCAAACTGTTGCGATACAGGTGTACCCTGAGCGTTCCAGTTCAGGTCTGCATGTTGGATGGAAGGGCTTGTCACGGCAACTAACTCATTATTCAGGCGGTGGCGCGATTTTAACGAGTGGTTTATTAAGTCGCAAATTTGAGAAAAGTTAGTCTGATCGGACTTGTTCAGCTTACATCTGTACGCTAAAGTGCGGAGCTAAATCCAAACTCTACAAGCGGAAGAGGTATTGAATGAAACGTGCGGTGATTACGGGTCTGGGTATTCTGTCCAGCATCGGTAATAACAAAGAGGAAGTGCTGGCATCCCTGCGTGAAGGCCGTTCTGGCATCACTTTCTCCGAAGAGCTGAAAGATTCCGGTATGCGTAGCCACGTCTGGGGCAATGTCAAACTGGATACGGCGGGTCTGATTGAACGTAAGGTTGTACGTTTCATGAGCGATGCCTCTATTTACGCTTATCTGAGCATGGAAGAAGCCATCAAGGATTCTGGCCTGTCGGAAGAGCAATATCAGCACAATCCGCGTGTTGGCTTGATCGCCGGTTCCGGCGGTTCTGCGCGTTCTCAGGTGTTTGGCGCTGATGCTATGCGCAGCCCGCGTGCTCTGAAAGCTGTTGGCCCTTACGTCGTGACCAAGGCGATGGGTTCTGCGGTTTCCGCCTGTCTGGCGACACCGTTTAAAATCCAGGGTGTGAACTACTCCATCAGCTCTGCTTGTGCGACCTCCGCGCACTGTATCGGTAACGCCGTTGAGCAGATTCAGATGGGCAAGCAGGACATCGTGTTTGCTGGCGGCGGCGAAGAGCTGTGCTGGGAACTGGCGTGTGAGTTTGACGCGATGGGCGCACTGTCCACCAAATACAACGAGACGCCGGAACGCGCTTCCCGTACTTATGACGCGGATCGCGATGGTTTCGTGATTGCTGGCGGCGGCGGTATGGTGGTAGTGGAAGAGCTGGAGCACGCGCTGGCGCGCGGCGCGCATATCTACGCCGAAGTGATTGGCTATGGCGCGACGTCCGATGGCGCTGACATGGTGGCTCCGTCAGGCGAGGGCGCGGTGCGCTGCATGAAGCTGGCGCTGCAGGATGTCGATACCCCGGTCGATTACATCAATACGCATGGCACCTCAACGCCGGTGGGTGATGTGAAAGAACTGTGGGCTATCCGTCAGGTGTTTGGTGATAACGTTCCGCCGATCTCTTCCACCAAAGCGATGACCGGTCACTCGTTGGGTGCGGCGGGCGTGCAGGAAGCTATCTATACGCTGCTGATGCTGGAGCACGGTTTCATCGCGCCGAGCATCAACGTTGAAACGCTGGACGAGCAGGCGGAAGGTATGAACGTCGTTACCGAGTCGACTGAGCGTCAACTGACTACCGTGATGTCTAACGGTTTCGGTTTTGGCGGCACCAACGCCGTGCTGGTGATGCGCAAATTCGCGCAGTAATCACATCATGCATGAATAAAAATACCGGAGCGTGCTCCGGTATTTTTTTGTCTGACGATCGTGTTCGTGGCTGCCAATCCGCTTTTCTCTGCTGCGTACTCTGATTTCCCGCGCGTTACAGCACGACTCACTTCAGCTCACAATACTACCCACATCAGCAAAGCCACCACCAGGACTGCCACCAGCGCCAATCCGATAGGTTTGTTGACCAGTGAGCGCCATTCCTGCGGCAACGCGACGATTAACGGGTTGATAAACGGCTGCAACGGCGTAGTGGACGCCTCTTGTATCTGTTGGAGCCGCCGACGATAGAGGAACGTCACCACGTCGCTGATTTGCGACGGCGTGAGCGGTGTTTGTGGTGTGATGTTCAGGGTGCTGCGGGTGAAGTCCTGCAACAGTTGTTGTTCCTGCTGGTCAAGCGGCTGCTTCAGCGCCGCCTGCAGCGTATGCAGGGTGGGCAGAGTATGCTGCTGCAACAGAATACTTTGGGTGTTGAGGAACTGGCTTAACACCTGAAAGTTCTTCGCCGGAATCGGGTCGCCGGTTTTCAGGCCCTGCATGTCCATCAGCGTTTGCCAGACTTTACCCGGTGATTCACCAGTTAATGCCACCAGCTTTGATACCAATTGGTTGAGCTGGTTGTGTTCTGCCGGGAGCAGAGCGCGGTCCAACAGTGCGGTCGCCGCCGATGATGAATTGCCGGTTAAACCGTCCGGAATAACTCCGGCTTGCAATAGTGCGGCCAACTGCTGAGTCGTTTGCGGCAGCGGCGGTGGAATGGTGGTGGCACCCGGCGTCTGTGGAAACTGAATCGGCTGCCCTGTTGCGGTATTGCCAAACGGCAGCGCCGAGGTATTCCCCCCGGCAGACAACTGGCCGTTTTGCAGTAGCGTCACCACCAGCTTTAGCTGCGACGGTGTCAGTGAACTCAGCACCGTGTGGCCGAACTGTTGGCGGATGAAATCGCTGACGGCCTGGCGGTTATTCCCCTGGGATAACAGCGTGGTCAACTGTTGCAGCAACTGGCGGGTATCCTGCGAACTTTGTACGTTCGCCAGTCGGTTCTGCAAGCTTTGCTCAGCCGCCGGAAACTGGCTGGCAAGCAACTCCGCACTATTTTTCGTGCCGAGTTCTGCACGCAAGGTTGCCCAAACTTCCGCCGGTTTAGCCCCGCTCAGGGTAGAGATCTGCGTCACCAGCTTTTCCAGCGAGGTACGCTGCGCCAGCGTAAGCGGTGAGTCATCCGTCTGGGGCGATGCCGAATTTTTCGACAACGTGGTTTCCAGCGATTTTTCTCCCGGCAGGGAAACGTTACCGGGGTTACTGATCGGTTGCATGGTGTGATCCTTACCGTAGACGCGTGACGGGATTTCGCCTCAGCCCGATGAAGTTATCGCCATCATATCTATCATCAGTATACCTGGTCTTATCGTCGCTATTGCATCATAACAACGGTGCGGTATTACCGATAGCCGTCGGGCGTGAACAGGCGAAAATTCCGTTGAACCGAACGAAAAGGCGAAAAAACATATGACTGGCGTGAAGTACGCTGATTCTGATGGGTAAAGCGGCGCGCGGATGGTGTAATCCGCGGCGCTCGCTTTATGTGACGGATGCGGGTGTTATGGGTGGGGGACGGAACGGCGTTGAATACGCCACCGCCAGTATTTCACAACCGGTGGCACCAGCAGAATCAGCACCGCCATGCTCAGCAGTGTCTGGCTGATACGCCCGTCCCACAGAATGGATAACTCCCCGTTACTGATGGACAACGCACGGCGCAGGTTTTGCTCCAGCATTTCCCCCAGCACAAAACCCAGAATCAGCGGTGACATGGGAAAGTGCATTTTGCGCAGCAGGTAGCCGAACACCCCCAGCCCGACCATCAGCAGCAGGTCGAAGGTGGTGCTGTGTACCGCGTAGACACCGACGGCGGAAATGGCGGCGATCGTCGGCACCAGAAACCACATCGGAATCGCCAGCATACGGGTGAATACGCCGATCATGGGAAGATTGAGCAATAACAGCATCAGGTTGCCGATCAGCATGGCGGCGATCAAACCCCAAACGATATCCGGCTGTTCGGTAAACATGGCGGGGCCCGGCGTGATGTTGTACAGCGTCAACGCGCCCATCATCACGGCGGTGGTGCCGGAGCCGGGAACGCCCAGCGTCAACATTGGAATGAATGAACCGCAGGCGGAGGCGTTGTTGGCCGCTTCCGGTGCCGCTACGCCACGGATATCACCGTTGCCGAAGTTGCCACTGTTACCGCTGATCTTTTTCTCGGTCATCCAGGCCATCGCGCTGGCGATAGTCGCCCCGGCACCCGGCAGTATGCCAACAAAGAATCCCAGCAATGAAGATCGCAGCGTCGCCCCGATACACTGTATGCCTTCCCTGACATTAAATATCATGCGCCCGGTAGCCCTGGTGACCTTTTGCCCACCGCCGGTATGTTCCAGCATCAGCAGGATTTCGCTAACGGAAAACAGGCCGATCACCACCACCACGAACTGGATGCCGTCAGACAAATGCACACTATCGAAGGTGAAACGGTAGACGCCGGTATTGGCGTCGACGCCGACGGTCGCCATCGACAGACCAATCAACGCCGACAGAAAGGACTTCAGCGGGTTGTGGCTCATCATACTGCCGAGGCAGGCGATGGCGAACACCATCAGAGCAAAATACTCGGCGGGGCCAAACGCCAGCGACCAGTTGGCCAGCAACGGCGCGAACAGAATAATGCCAGCAATAGCGATGCTCGATCCGACGAACGAACTGACGGCGGAAATAGACAGCGCCACACCGGCTTTTCCCTGCTGCGCCATCGGGTAACCGTCAAGCGCGGTCATGATGGCACCGGCGTCTCCCGGCACATTGAGCAGAATGGAGGAGATGCGCCCGCCGTATTCGCAACCGAGGTAAACGGTGGCGAGCAGAATCAGTGCAGACTCTGCGGGCAGTTTGAGCGCGAAAGCCAACGGCATCAGAATCGCGACGCCGTTGATCGGGCCAAGGCCGGGCAGCAGCCCGACGATGGTGCCGATAAAACAGCCGATCAGCGCAATCATCAGGTTTTGCGGCGTCATCGCCACCGCAAATCCCTGCATCAGAAAAGACCAGGTATCCATGAGATTGTCTCCCGGTTAGAACCACGCGCCCATCGGCAACGTGACATCAAGCAGTTTATCGAACGCGTAAAATAGCGATACGCCCATCACCGCGCCGGACAAGGCTGCCAGCCACCACACCGCGCCAAACAGCATACCCATGCCGCAACCCAACAGAGCGGTCGTTAGCGGGAAACCCAGCGATTCAAACAGCCAGGCATACAATGCCAGCATCACGACCAGCAGTGACAAGCGCTGGAAGACCAACGGAGACGGCCAGTCGATGGTGTCTGGTTTACGCAGCAACATGAGAACGGCACACAACGCCATTAATCCCAGAATGGCGAGGGGAAACGGGCGCGGGCCGACCGGTTCGTAGCTGTACTCACTTTGGATCCCCCAGCCGATGGTCAGGCCAATCAGGCATAGCACCAGCCAGACCCCGGCAAACAAACGATCGCTCATGATGGGCTCCTTTATTTAGCCAGCCCGAACTGCTTTGCCTGTTCGCGGTAATCCGCGACCTGCTTTTTGACGTAGGTATCCAGCGCCTGCCCAGTCAGGTTGAATTCGAACAGGCCACGCTGGTCGCGCTGTTTCTTGAATTCGTCGGTAGCGGCGATCTTCTTAAAGGTTTGTTCCCACCACTGGTAGCTGGCGTCGCTGACTTTGGGGCCAAGGTAGAAGCCACGGATGACCGGCCAGACCAGGTCGACTCCCTGTTCTTTGGCGGTGGGGATATCCGCCAGCTGTCCCGGCAGACGTTGGTCGGAGAACACCGCCAGCACCCGAATCTTGCCACCCTGCAAATGCGGCACCATTTCACTGATATCGCCGGAAACCGCCTGCACGTGCCCGCCCAGCATGGCGGTCAGTGGTTCGCCACCGCCTTCGAACGCCACATAGCGCATGTCGCGCGGATTGATACCGGCGTGGCGCGCCAGCATTGCGGTTTTCATCCAGTCCTGACTACCGATGGAGGCACCGGCACCGACGACCACCTGATTGGGGGTTTTCTGCATAGCGGTGAGCAAGTCTTTCAGTGTCTGGTAAGGCGAGTCAGCCCGTACTGCGATCATGCCGTAGTCGGTGCCGACCGCCGCCAGCCATTTCACGTCATCGACGCCGTAGCGCCCAAATTTGCCCTGCGCCAGATTGAGCAGTGAGCCGCCGGAAAAAGCGACCACGGTGCCGGGTTCGTCCGGGCGCTGCGCCACGATGGCGTTGTAAGCCACGGCACCCACGCCGCCGGGCATGTAGGTGACGCGCATCGGGCTATCGAGGGTGCCGGTTTCCTGCAGCGAGATTTGCAGCAATTTACAGGTCAGGTCGAAGCCGCCGCCCGGCTTGGCCGGGGCGATACATTCGGTACGGGTTGGTGTGGCAGCCTGGGTGGATGTTGCAACGGTAAACAATCCGCACAACGAGAGAGAAAGGGCGAGGTATTTTTTCATTGTCATTCCTTCCTGTTTGTCATCCCCGAAACGGGTGTTGTTATATTGTTAATATTGTAGTCTTTCAGTTACCTTTCAGTTATTGAAAATGTGTTCAGGATGTGATTGGGGTCGCTTAAAAAACAGCGCAATCTTGAGGGACAATAGCCGTCGGATAGTTACCAAAAGGGGACGAGTAATGTGGAAACAGGCTGACGACGATGCGACTTTTACTGGTTGAGGATCACCCTGAACTGGCCCACTGGCTGGAAAAAGCACTGGGTGAGGCCGGGTTCGCGGTGGATAGGGTAGGTGATGGTGTGGCAGCGGACCACCTGTTGCAGCAGGAAACCTATGCGCTGGTGGTGCTGGATGTGTCGTTACCGCGCATGGATGGACTGGCGTTGCTGGCCCGCTTGCGTAAACGCGGCCAGGATCTGCCGGTACTGCTGCTGACGGCCCGCACCAGTGTGGCGGACCGGGTAAGGGGGCTGAATCTGGGGGCCGATGATTACCTGACCAAACCGTTCGAACTGGCCGAGCTGGAAGCGCGGTTACGCGCGCTGCTGCGGCGCAGTCAGGGGCTGGTACAGGAAGTGCAGCGTCTGGGCGATCTCAGTTGGCACGATGAAGGCTATTTTCTGTTGCAGGAAAAACCGCTGGCACTGACGCCGCGGGAGCAGGCGGTGTTGCATACGTTGATGCAGCGCCGTGGCCGCCCGGTGTCGCGCCAGTATCTGTATGAGCAGGTGTTTACCCTGACGGACGACGCCAGCCCGGACAGCCTGGATTTGTACGTGCACCGTATCCGCAAAAAATTGGCGGGCAGCGATGTGATGATCGTTACCCTGCGTGGACTGGGGTACAGCCTGGAGTGTAACCATGGCGAAAGTTAGTTCGCTGCGCGGCCAACTGATGCGCTATCTCGGCTTGCCGATGGCACTGCTATGGGCATTGTCGGTTTGGAGCCACTATCACAGTGCGCAAGGGGCGGCGACACAGGCATACGACCGCTCTCTGCTGGCTTCGGCCCGCACGGTGGCTGAACGGCTGACGGTGCGCAACGGGCAGTTAGCGGTGGATGTGCCCTGGGTGGTGTTGGACAGCTTTGAGCGCAACATGAATGACCAGCTCTATTATCAGGTGGTGACGCCTCAGGGAAAAACCCTTTCCGGTTATGACGACCTGCCGCCGCTGCCCCGTGGTATTCCGCTGTCGCGTGATTACCCGGCGCTGGCGCATTTTTATGATGCTCGTTATCACGGGCGGGCTATTCGAGTGGTGGCACTGTGGCAGCCGGTTCATGAATCCAGTGTGGAGGGCATGGTGTTGATTCTGGTGGCGGAAACGCTGAGTTCCCGCGAGGCTTTCGCACACCGGCAACTGCTGACGGCGGTGATTAGCCAGAGCGCGCTGGTCCTGTTGGCGCTATTGCTGGTGCTGCTGTTGTTTCGCAAGCTGTTGCGGCCGCTACGTCAGTTATCCAGTGTGATGGTGCGGCGCGAGCCAGGAGACTTAACGCCGTTGCCGCCACTGTTACCCTGGTCGGAAATGCAACCGTTACTGGTGGCGTTCAACCGTTATATCGGGCGGTTGAGCGGATTGGTGCAACGCCAGGAGCGTTTTGGTGCGGATGCAGCACATCAGCTCAGAACGCCGCTGGCGGTGCTGAAAACGCAGGTTGACGTGGCGTTGAACAGTTCGCAACCTGCTCAGTGGCGTGACAGCCTCACTGGTATGCGCACCACACTGGACGACACCATCCAACTGACCGACCGCCTGCTGCAATTGTCACGCCTGAGAGCACAGGACAGCAAAGAACATACCTGGCAAACGGTGGACCTGGCCGAACTGGTACGGGATGCCTGCTTTTCCCGTTTGCCCCAGGCTCGTAGCCGACAAATCGATCTGGGCTACGAAGGCGATGAGCATTGCCTGATTCGCGGTGAACCGCTACTGCTGGCAGAGTTGTGCGCTAACTTGCTGGATAATGCGCTGAAATACACCCCATCGGGCGGGGGGGTAACCGCACGGGTTCAGGCACAGTACCTGGAGGTGGAGGACAGCGGTCCCGGTATTCCGCCCGGCGAGCGCGAGCAGGCGATGAGGCCGTTTCACCGGCTGGATAACCACGGCGGTTTGCCGGGGGCGGGGTTGGGGCTGGCTCTGGTCAGGGATATTGCCCTCTGGCATCGTACCCGCGTTCAGTTGCTGGACAGCCCGGCGCTGGGTGGTCTGCGGGTGCGGATTGCATTTGGTGAGTCGGCATGTGGCGAGCCGTCGGCCTGATAAAACGTATCCATGAGTGTGATGCGTGGTTCGCAATGCCGCCCGTCTGCCGTTCCCGTCGTCAGTGTTACCCGGTGCCGGTTTGTGGCAGAATAATGCCCTTCGTTTCATCGCTGCGGCGCGGGTGTCTCAGCGGTCTATCAGGAAAGCCAACGTGAAAATCCTAGTTGATGAAAATATGCCTTACGCGCAGACGCTGTTCAGCCGTCTGGGCGAGGTGACGGCGGTGCCGGGGCGGCCGATTCCGACGGATGCCCTGAACGGGGCGGATGCGCTGATGGTACGTTCAGTCACCAAAGTGAACGCCGACCTGCTGACCGGCAAAGCGGTGAAGTTTGTTGGTACGGCGACGGCGGGAACCGATCATGTCGATGAAGCCTTTCTGCGCCAACAGGGCATCGCCTTTTCCGCCGCGCCCGGTTGTAATGCGATTGCGGTGGTGGAGTATGTGTTTTCCTCGCTGCTGATGTTGGCGGAACGCGATGGCTTCAATCTGACGGATCGTACCGTCGGCATTATCGGGGTGGGCAACGTAGGTTCCCGTCTCAATGACCGGCTGACGGCGCTGGGTGTGCGCACGCTGCTGTGTGACCCGCCGCGGGCGGATCGTGGTGACAGCGGGCCGTTCCTGTCGTTGGACGAGGTAGTGGCGCAGGCCGATGTGCTGACGTTTCACACGCCGCTGCTCAAAGATGGCCCTTACGCTACCTGGCACAGCGTGGATGCTGCGCTGCTGGCGCGTTTGAAAGACGGCACCATCCTGATTAACGCCTGCCGGGGTCCGGTGGTGGATAACGCTGCTTTGCTGGCGGCGTTGCAAGGCGGCAAAAACCTCAGCGTGGTGCTGGACGTATGGGAGCCGGAGCCGGAATTGTCCATCGAGCTGCTTGAACGGGTCGACATCGGCACCGCGCATATTGCTGGTTATACGTTGGAAGGCAAAGCGCGCGGCACCACCCAGGTTTTCGAAGCCTGGAGCCATTTCATTGGTCAACCGCAACAGGTCGCCCTGTCGTCGCTGCTGCCGACACCGGAACTGTCTGAGGTTACCCTGACCGTGCCACTGGATGAGCGTCAGCTCAAACGGCTGGTGCATCTGGTGTATGATGTGCGCCGTGACGACGCCTTGTTGCGTCAGGTAGCGCACGTGCCCGGCGAATTTGACCGGCTGCGCAAGTTCTATCAGGAGCGGCGCGAGTGGTCATCGCTGCATGTCGTCTGCGCCGATCGGGAGAGTGCAGACCGGCTGAACCGGCTGGGTTTTACCGCGTCGGTCAACGAACACTAATTTCCAGTATCAAAATCAGATTAATCCGGGCGGTGCGATCATCGTCCGGTGTGTTTTATTCATTATTCTTGGGGAGAACGATCACATGTCCAATGGCTGGAATATCGCGCTGCTGGGCGCGACCGGTGCCGTCGGCACCGCGTTGCTGGAGCTGTTGCAGGAACGTGAGTTTCCCGTGGGTGAACTTTATGCGCTGGCGAGTGAAAACAGCGTCGGCGAGAGCCTGCGTTTTAGCGGCCGTTCGCTGCGGGTGGAAGACGCCGCAGATTTCGACTGGTCGCAGGTACAACTGGCGTTTTTCGTCGCCGGTATGGAAGCCAGCGCCCGCTATGCCGAAGCGGCGGGTAACGCCGGTTGTCTGGTGATTGACAGCAGCGGTCTGTTCGCGCTGGAGCCGGATGTGCCGCTGGTGGTGCCGGGCGTCAACCCGCACGTGCTGGCGGATTACCGCAACCGCAATATCGTGGCGGTGGCGGACAGCCTGACCAGCCAGTTGCTCACCGCGATCAAACCGCTGACGGAGCAGGCCGGGCTGTCGCGTCTGCATGTGGCCAATCTGCTGTCGGTGTCGGCTCATGGCAAGGCGGCGGTAGATGACCTGGCGGGCCAGAGCGCTCGCCTGCTCAACGGTATTCCGGCTGAGCCGGGGTTGTTCCCGAAACAGCTGGCGTTCAACCTGTTGCCGCTGTTGGCGGATAGTGAAGGCAGCGTGCGTGAAGAACGTCGGCTGGTGGAGCAAGTGCGCAAGGTATTGCAGGACGACGGCCTGCCGATTTCGGTCAGTTGCGTACAGTCGCCGGTGTTTTATGGCCATGCGCAGGTGGTGCATCTGGAAGCATTGCGCCCGTTGTCTGCCGATGAAGCACGCGACGTGCTGGCGCAGGCGGGCGATGTGGCACTGAG
Organism: Dickeya undicola; assembly: GCF_000784735.1. Taxonomy (GTDB): domain Bacteria; phylum Pseudomonadota; class Gammaproteobacteria; order Enterobacterales; family Enterobacteriaceae; genus Dickeya; species Dickeya undicola. The sequence goes on along the minus strand of NZ_JSYG01000004.1, from coordinate 322,829 downwards.
CGAGGAAGATGACTACCCGACGCAGGTAGAAGACGCGTCAGGCAATGTACAACTGAATATTGGCTGTCTGCGCAACGATTACGGCATACCTGAGCTGTTGCAGTTCTGGTCGGTGGCCGACAATATCCGTTTCGGCGGTGCGCTGATGGCGGTGGAAACCGCCGAACGGCTGATTGAGGAGTACCTGGGGTAATGACGGCGTTGCAGCACGCGGATAACGAGGCGCCGCTGAAAATTGCCCTGGGGATCGAGTATGACGGCAGTCGTTATTACGGCTGGCAGCGTCAGGCTGAAGTAAACAGCGTTCAGGGATGTCTGGAGGCGGCGCTGTCTCAGGTGGCGAACGAACGAATCGACGTATTTTGCGCCGGTCGGACCGACGCTGGGGTGCACGCGACCGGACAGGTGGTGCATTTCACCACCCGCGCGGTACGTAAAGATGCGGCCTGGACCATGGGTGTTAACGCCAACTTGCCGCCAGATATCGCGGTGCGTTGGGTGAAAACGGTGGATGATGCGTTTCATGCCCGTTTCAGCGCCACTGCTCGTCGTTACCGCTACGTGATTTATAACCGGCGCTTCCGACCTGCAATTCTGTCGCAGGGGGTGACGCATTACTACCTGCCGCTGGATGCCGAGCGTATGCACCGCGCCGGTCAGTGCCTGCTGGGAGAGAACGATTTTACCTCGTTCCGGGCGGTGCAATGCCAGTCGCGCACACCCTGGCGTAACCTAATGCACCTGCGGGTGGTGCGTCAGGGCGATTATGTCGTGGTGGACATCAAGGCCAACGCGTTTGTGCATCACATGGTGCGTAACATTGTGGGCAGCCTGATGGAAATTGGCTGTGGCAACCAGCCGGAAAACTGGATGGCTGAATTGCTGGCGGCAAAAGACCGAACATTGGCCGCCGCGACGGCGAAAGCCGATGGGCTGTATTTGGTTGCGGTGGATTATCCGCAGGACTTCGCTATTCCCTGCGCGTCGATGGGGCCGCTGTTTCTGCCGGATGTGGTGATTTAACGGGAACTGGCGCGCCGTAAACGAGCGGCGAAGTCGGCATTGAACTGAATAAGGACGCGATTATGCTGGATTTTGTACGGTTTATCATTGATTTCATCCTGCACATTGATGTGCATCTGGCTGGGTTGGTGGCGCAGTATGGCGTATGGATCTACGCGATTCTGTTCCTGATTCTGTTTTGTGAAACCGGCCTGGTGGTTACGCCATTCCTGCCTGGTGATTCGCTGCTATTTGTGGCAGGAGCGCTGGCCGCGTTACCGACCAATGACCTGAACGTTCACCTGATGGTTGCACTGATGGTGGTGGCCGCGGTACTGGGTGATGCGGTGAATTACACTATCGGCCGATTGTTTGGCGAGAAATTGTTCCGTAATCCCCACTCGCGTATTTTCCGGCGCAGCTATCTGGACCGCACTCATGCGTTTTATGAGCGTCACGGCGGTAAGACAATAATTCTGGCGCGCTTTGTGCCGATTGTGAGAACATTTGCGCCCTTTGTCGCCGGGATGGGGCACATGCGTTACCGTGAGTTCGCCCTGTACAACGTGACCGGTGCGCTGCTGTGGGTGTTGTTGTTCACCTATGCCGGTTACCTGTTCGGTGATCTGCCGGTGGTGCAGGAGAACCTGAAGTTATTGATCGTGGCGATCATCTTCATCTCCATTCTGCCGGGGTTGATCGAGTTTTGGCGGCACAAACGCACCCTGACGCGGCAAAATATGAAATAAGTGGAAAATTATTTTAACATCCGGTTTGACCAGTTTTTTATCCACACGCCCGGATCGTTATGGTTTAATGAGCAGCATTTATGGCTGTGTTTGTATAAAACAGCATGAATGACAATGTCCTGTCCCGGTGAGTTCGGGATGCGATATCGCTTTATCGGCGGCGTTGCCAGGGATGGGGTAACGTGTAGCAGCGTACTGGCTGGTGCCAGGTTCAAGCAGAAAGGTTATCAATGAGCTGGATTGAACGAATTCTTAACAAAAGTAATGTCACGCCAACCCGTAAGGCGAATATTCCTGAAGGGGTGTGGACTAAATGTGACAGTTGCGGTCAGGTACTTTACCGCGCCGAACTGGAACGCAACCTGGAAGTGTGTCCGAAATGTGATCACCACATGCGGTTGTCCGCTCGGGCTCGTCTCCATGCGTTTCTGGACAAAGAAGGCATGGTGGAACTGGGCAGCGAGCTGGAACCTAAAGATGTCCTGAAATTCAGAGACTCCAAGAAATACAAGGACCGTATCGTCTCGGCGCAGAAGCAGTCTGACGAAAAAGACGCCCTGGTGGTGATGAAGGGCACGTTGTACGACATGCCGGTGGTTGCGGCTTCGTTCGAATTCTCCTTCATGGGCGGTTCGATGGCGTCTGTTGTTGGTGCGCGGTTTGTCCGTGCCGTTGAGCAGGCACTGGAAGACAACTGCCCGCTGGTTTGTTTCTCCGCCAGTGGCGGTGCCCGTATGCAGGAAGCACTGATGTCGCTGATGCAGATGGCGAAAACCAGTGCGGCGTTGGCGAAAATGCGCGAACGCGGCTTGCCGTATATTTCGGTACTGACCGACCCGACGATGGGTGGCGTGTCCGCCAGTCTGGCGATGTTGGGCGACCTGAACATTGCCGAGCCGAAAGCGCTGATCGGTTTTGCTGGTCCACGTGTTATTGAGCAGACGGTGCGTGAAAAACTGCCGCCGGGCTTCCAGCGCAGTGAATTCCTGCTGGAGAAAGGTGCTATCGATATGATCGTGCGCCGTGCGGATATGCGCTACAAACTGGCAAGCATCCTGTCCCGGTTGACGAATCGTCCGGAGCCGCAGGAGTCCTCCGTGGCGCGGCCATCCGCCTCGCCTGAATCACAGAGTGAAGCCTAATCAATGATGTACCGGGAGCAGGGCGGCGTTGTTGCCGTGTTCCCGGCAGCAATCAACCGTAAGTCAGTGAGCGGGACTCATGGATAATCTTCAGACACCTCAAGCCACGTCGCCTTTGGCCACGTGGCTTCACTATCTTGAACATCTACACTTCCAGACGATTGACCTTGGTTTGGAACGCACCCAACAGGTGGCGGAACGGCTGCATCTGTTGCAACCGGCTCCGCGCGTGTTCACCGTCGCTGGCACCAATGGCAAAGGCACCACGTGTTGCACGCTGGAGTCCATTTTGAGCGCTGCCGGTCTACGGGTGGGTGTATACAGTTCCCCACACTTGCTGCGTTATACCGAACGTGTGCGTATTCAGGGGCGTGAATTGCCAGAGTCCCGGCACGCCGAGGCATTTGCCGCGATTGAAGCCGGTCGCAATGGCACGTCGCTGACCTATTTTGAATTCGGCACGCTGGCGGCGTTGTGGTTGTTTAAGCAGGCACAGCTGGATGTGGTGATCCTGGAAGTCGGGTTGGGCGGTCGTCTGGATGCCACCAATATTGTGGATGCTGATGTCGCGGTTGTTACCAGCATCGCGCTGGATCACACCGACTGGTTGGGCAACGATCGGGAAAGCATTGGCCGTGAAAAGGCGGGTATTTTCCGCAAGAACCGACCGGCCGTAGTGGGCGAACCGGATATGCCGACATCCATTGCCACCGTCGCGCAGGAAAAAGGCGCACAGTTGTTCCGGCGTGGCGCTGACTGGCAGTTTTCGTTGCAGGATGGCGGCTGGCGTTGGCAGAGCGGTGATGTTCATTATGAAGGATTGCCCATTCCAACCGTGCCGCTGGCGAATGCGGCCACCGCCCTGGCAGCGCTGCAAGCCTCCGATATGGCTCTGAGTGTCGATGTCATCCGCCAGGGGCTGCGTCAGGCGCAATTACCGGGACGTTTCCAGATTGTGAGCGAAAAGCCGTTGTTGATTCTGGATGTCGCGCATAATCCTCATGCTGCGGCTTACCTGGCTGCACGACTGGCCGATTTACCACGAGTCGGTAAGGTGCGGGCGGTGATAGGTATGCTGGCGGATAAAGACATTCCTGGTACGCTGGCACAGCTTAAACCACAGGTAGATGTGTGGTATTGCGCTCCGCTGGAAGGGCCACGCGGTGCCGATGCCGAATTGCTGACCACACACCTGGAGCAGGGGACGTCATTTCCGGATGTGACGACGGCCTGGCGACAAGCAATGCAGGACGCCAGTGAAGATGATGTAGTGATTGTTTGTGGTTCTTTCCATACTGTCGCGCATGTGATGGAAGCGCTGGACGGGAGCGGAACGCATGGCGAGTAAATTTCAAAATCGCCTGGTAGGAACGGTTGTGCTGGTGGCGCTGGGGGTGATCGTGCTCCCCGGCCTGCTGGATGGTAAGAAAAAGCATTATGAGGATGACTTCGCTGCGATACCGCTGGTTCCCAAACCGGGTGATACGCTGGAAGCGGAGTCAATGCCGCCGATAAATCAGTCGCTGCCGACCCAGCCGCCTGAAGGCGCAGAAGCTGCGATGCAGAGTAAGGACGAATCGGCAACCGAGACAGGCGAGGAGCAGGATTCCACGCAATCTTCTGCCCGTCATGGCGCGGCTCAGCCGTCGTCTTCCCGCCCGGTTGCAACGCCGATGCCGGTGGTCACCGAGCCACGCGCACCAGTACAGCAAGTGGCACCGCCTGCGATGAAGGCGCAACCCGCGAAGCCTGAAGTTAAAAAACCGGAAGCCAAACCGGAAACCAGGCAAAAGCCCGAGGTGAAAACGGCGGAGAGTAAGGCGGCTGAAAGTAAGTCGACTGAAAAACCGGCTGATACTCGTGCAGCGGAAGCTAAAACGGAAAACAAGACACCGGAAAGCAAGACGCCGGAAAACAAGCCAACAGCTCAGGAGCAGGCACCCGCCGGTCAGGCTTTTGTGGTACAACTGGGCGCGCTGAAGAATGCCGACAAGGTCAATGAAATTGTCGCCAAACTGCGTCTGTCCGGTTATCGAGCCTATACCGTGCCGTCGGCCCCCGTGGCGGGGCAGATTACCCGCATCTACGTCGGGCCAGATGCCTCGAAGCAGAAATTGCAGTCGGCGCTGGGTGAGTTGCAGCAACTTAGTGGGCTGAGCGGACAAGTCCGGTCGTACAGCGCGCGCTAAGGCAGCTAATCAGCCTATGAAAGCAGGGGGTAGGGGAGCACGGCGACCTTGCCCCTTTATTTTTGGGCGGAGCACCGAAATTTGTGGCAGCGCACTGAATCGCTATTGCGGTGTGTGGCGGGTATGGGCGCTATCCACATGGCGGAGGGCGGTTTTTTTTATTTCTTCGCCTATCGAAAAAATCGGCGGGAAATACGCTACGCAAACGTTTTCTTTTTCTGTTAGAATGCGCCGCGAACAGGATGACCGGCGCTATGATTGTCATCGTTCATTATTAGGATAGTTCATGGTTTGGGTTGATTACGTCATTATCGGGATTATCGGATTCTCGGCTCTGGTCAGTCTCATCCGGGGGTTTGTACGTGAAGCGCTGTCACTGGTGACCTGGGGGGCGGCGTTCTTTATCGCCAGCCACTACTATGTCTATCTCGCGGGCTATTTCACGCGGTTTAATGATGAGCTGGTGCGCAACGGTATCGCCATTGCCATTCTGTTTATTGCGACGTTGATTGTGGGTGCTATCGTCAATTATGTGATCGGTTCGCTGGTTGAACGCACCGGACTATCAGGCACTGACCGGGTACTGGGCATTTGCTTTGGTGCATTGCGCGGTGTGTTGATCGTTTCCGCACTGCTGTTCTTTCTGGATACCTTCACCGGTTTTTCACAGAGCGCCGACTGGAAGCAGTCCCATTTAATCCCGCAGTTCAGTTATATCATCAGGTGGTTTTTTGACTACCTGCAAAGCACGTCGAGTTTCTTGCCGCGGCACATCTAGCCGCGGTAGCGCTGATGAGGAAAAGACCACATGTGCGGTATTGTCGGTATCGCCGGTTTTACACCGGTCAACCAGTCGATTTATGACGCGTTAACGGTGTTACAGCACCGTGGGCAGGATGCCGCAGGCATCGTCACCATTAATGATGCCAACTACTTTCGCCTGCGCAAAGCCAACGGCCTGGTGAAAGATGTGTTTGAAGCCCGGCACATGCAACGGTTGCAGGGCAACATGGGGATTGGCCACGTGCGCTATCCCACCGCAGGCAGTTCCAGTGCCTCAGAGGCCCAGCCGTTTTACGTCAATTCCCCGTTCGGGATTACGCTGGCCCACAACGGTAACCTGACCAACGCCCATGAATTGCGTAAAAAGCTGTTTGAAGAAGGGCGTCGTCATGTCAATACCACCTCAGATTCTGAAATCCTGCTGAATGTGTTTGCCAAAGAGCTGGATCGTTTTCAGCACTACCCGCTGGAAGCGGACAACATTTTTGCCGCTGTGGCGGCGGTGCATCAACAGATTCGTGGCGCTTATGCCTGCATCGGCATGATCATCGGTCACGGCATGGTGGCGTTCCGTGATCCGAACGGCATTCGCCCGCTGGTTATCGGCAAGCGCGAACTGCAAGATGGTCGCAACGAGTACATGGTGGCGTCGGAAAGCGTAGCGCTGGATACGCTGGGCTTTGAGTTTCTGCGTGATGTGGCACCGGGCGAAGCGGTATACATTACCGAGAACGGCCAACTGTTCACCCGTCAATGCGCGGAAAACCCGAAAAGCCATCCGTGCTTGTTCGAATACGTTTATTTCGCCCGTCCTGATTCCTTTATCGACAAGATTTCGGTCTACAGCGCCCGTGTGCGTATGGGCCAGAAACTGGGTGAAAAGATTGCCCGCCAGTGGGAAGAACTGGATATCGACGTGGTGATTCCTATTCCAGAAACGTCCTGCGATATCGCGCTGGAAATAGCCCGCATCATCAACAAGCCGTACCGTCAGGGCTTTGTGAAAAACCGCTATGTTGGCCGTACTTTTATCATGCCGGGGCAGCAAACGCGCATTAAATCGGTACGTCGCAAACTGAACGCCAACCGGGCAGAGTTCCGCGGTAAGAACGTACTGCTGGTGGATGACTCTATCGTGCGCGGCACCACCTCGCAGCAGATCGTGGAGATGGCGCGTGAAGCGGGTGCTAATCGGGTTTATCTGGCCTCTGCAGCACCGGAGATCCGTTTCCCGAACGTGTACGGCATTGACATGCCGAGCGTCAACGAATTGATCGCTCACGGTCGTGAAGTCGAGGAGATTCGTAAGATCATCGGTGCCGATGCGCTGATTTTCCAGGACCTGACTGACCTTATCGACGCGGTGCGTGAAGACAACCCGGAAATCGTTCAGTTTGAATGTTCGGTGTTCAACGGCGTCTATGTGACCAAAGACGTGGACCAGGACTATCTGGATTATCTGGAAGCTCTGCGTAACGATGATGCCAAGGCGATGCGCAGCCAGAATGAAGTCGAAGACCTGGAACTGCACAACGAAGGGTGATTATCGATCGCTCGTCGTGGTTAAAAAGGGAGCGCAGGCTCCCTTTTTTGTCGCTGTTATTCTTGCCAATCCGCGGGTGATGCGGCAAAGTCAGCGCACATGTTTTGCCGTCTCTGTTGCGGTGGGTCTGAGAGGTGAGAATGAAGCGACTGATTGTCGGTATTTCCGGTGCCAGTGGTGTTACCTATGGGGTACGGTTATTACAGGTGCTGCAGCCAGTCGCCGAGATTGAAACTCATCTGGTGATGAGTCCGGCGGCCCGGCAAACGCTGTCGCTGGAAACCGATCTAACCGTGCGCGATGTTCAGTCGCTGGCTGATGTGGTGCACGATTCTCGTGATATTGCTGCCAGCATCTCGTCAGGATCGTTCAAAACAGCCGGTATGGCGATTCTTCCCTGTTCGATCAAGACGTTATCCGGCATTACCCATAGCTATACCGACAGCCTGCTGACGCGTGCAGCGGACGTGGTGCTGAAAGAACGTCGCCCGCTGGTACTGTGCGTGCGGGAAACGCCGCTCCACCTCGGCCATCTGCGTCTGATGAATGCCGCTGCTGAAATGGGCGCGGTGATCATGCCGCCGGTGCCTGCGTTTTATCATCGCCCACAAACTGTGCAGGATATCGTCGATCAGACCGTCAATCGGGTGATTGACCAGTTTGACATTGAGTTGCCCCAGGATCTGTTTACGCGCTGGCAGGGTGCCTAACTGCTTCATTTATAATCATAAAACATACCATTACGTCGCTTGTTGAGGGCAGGGTGTTTTGCACTTTTTTGTGGCGCAGTGCTTTTGTGGTGCATTCATGTGCACCACAATGGTGCTATTGATGCAGACCGCCAACGTCCTACTCGTTATCCTGATAGCATGAGTTGATATAATTCATTGATTATATTGATGCGGCTATCATGATCACCCTGTCTAATTTGATGCAAAATTGCATATTCTTTATGGCATAAAATTTGCTATGTTTTGACAAACAAGGTGCGATTCAACGCACACAGCAAACACATGTATCACCACAGTTTCACGGTCAGACTTCACGAATCACTTAGGCATACACAATCATAAATAAGGGTAACGCAATGAAAAAAATGTTGAAACTTTTGCCATTAGCACTGGTATTCGCAGCAGGCAGCGCCCTCGCCGAGGTTCCGAAAAATATCAAGATTGGCACCGATCCTACGTATGCGCCGTTTGAATCCAAGGACGCCAGTGGTCAACTGGTCGGGTTTGATATCGACCTGGCAAAAGAACTGTGTAAACGCATTCAGGCAAACTGTACTTTCGTTGAAAGTGATTTCGATGCGTTGATCCCGTCGCTGAAAGCGAAAAAGATCGACGCCATCATTTCTTCCCTGTCCATTACCGAGAAACGCCAGCAGGAAATCGCCTTTACGGACAAACTGTACGCCGCCAATGCCCGTCTGATCGCCAAAAAAGGCTCACCGATTCTGCCAACACTGGATGCGCTGAAAGGTAAGCGTGTCGGCGTGCTGCAAGCCTCCACGCAGGAAGCTTACGCCAACCAGTACTGGCAGCCGAAAGGTATTGATGTGGTGGCTTACCAAAATCAGGATCTGATCTATGCCGATCTGACCGCTGGCCGTATCGATGCCGCGTTTCAGGATGAAGTTGCAGGTAGCGAAGGCTTCCTGAAACAGGCTGCGGGCAAAGACTATGCCTTTGCCGGTCCGGCGGTGAAAGACGACAAACTGTTCGGCGTGGGCACCGGTATGGGGCTGCGCAAGAACGAAACCGAACTGAAAGCCGCGTTGGACAAAGCCTTTGCAGCCATGCGCAAAGACGGTACTTACAACACGCTGGCCAAGAAGTACTTTGACTTCGACGTCTACGGTGAATAAGCCTTCCTGATTAACCTCTGCCTGCCTCGTGCAGGCAGAGGTGTGCCTTTTCTGAGCGGATTGATGTAATGCTTTATGGCTATTCCGAATTAATCATGGACGGCGCGCGCATGACGTTGCAATTGGCGTTGTGCTCGCTGGTGCTGGCGCTGCTGATTGGTCTGGTGGGTGCGGCGGCAAAGCTGTCGTCCAGTCGTCTGTTGTCCGGCTTTTTTTCCGGTTACACCACGCTGATTCGCGGTGTACCGGACCTGGTGCTGATGCTGCTGATTTTTTACGGTCTGCAGATGGTGCTCAACAGTGTCACCGAGGCACTTGGCCTGGATCAGATCGATATCGACCCGCTGGCAGCAGGGATTATTACGCTGGGGTTTATTTACGGTGCCTATTTCACCGAAACCTTCCGCGGTGCTTATCTGGCGGTGCCTCGTGGTCAGATTGAGGCGGCGGTGGCGTTTGGGTTTACACCGATGAAAGTGTTTCGTCGCATCATGTTTCCATCAATGATGCGCTTTGCGCTGCCGGGAATCGGCAACAACTGGCAGGTGATTCTCAAAGCGACTGCGCTGGTGTCGCTGCTGGGATTGAGCGACGTGATAAAAGCGACCCAACTGGCTGGAAAGGGAACCCATCATCCGTTCTTTTTCGCCATTGTGGCTGGCGTGCTGTATCTGATTTTTACCACCCTTTCCAACGGGGTGCTGTGGTGGCTGGAAAAACGCTACTCGCAGGGAGTCCGGAAAGTAAATTATGAGTGAGATTCTGCAACAATACTGGCAGGCCCTGCTGTGGAGTGACGGCTATCGCCTCACCGGGTTGGCGATGACGTTATGGCTGCTGATTATATCGGTAACTATCGGCGGGTTGATGGCGGTTCCGCTGGCGGTAGCCCGCGTTTCGCCTCGTCGTCGCTACTGGCTGCCGGTATGGGTCTTTACCTATGTGTTTCGCGGCACGCCGCTGTATGTGCAACTGCTGGTGTTCTACTCCGGCGTGTACAGCCTGGAAATTGTGCGCGGCACCGACCTGCTGAACGCGTTTTTCCGCAGCGGCCTGAATTGCGCCATTCTGGCACTGGCGCTGAATACTTGCGCTTATACCACCGAAATCTTCGCTGGCGCGATTCGCTCGGTGCCACATGGCGAAATCGAAGCCGCCCGCGCCTATGGTTTTTCACGTTTCAAACAGTACCGTTGCATCATTCTGCCGGGCGCGTTGCGTATCGCGCTGCCCGCCTACAGCAACGAAGTCATCCTGATGCTGCATTCCACCGCGCTGGCCTTTACCGTGACCGTGCCGGATTTACTGAAAGTGGCGCGCGATATCAACGCCGCTACCTACCAGCCGTTTTACGCGTTCGGCATCGCGGGAGTGATGTATCTGGCGGTATCGTTTGTGTTGATTTCGTTGTTTAGAAAGGCTGAGCGTCGCTGGTTACGGCATCTTCATACCCGTTCATCCCATTAACCGTTCATTCCATTAAAGAGTGCAGGAACAGACAAAGAATGCAGAATAATAAGCTGATGGTGACGGAATTACGTAAGCGTTATGGTCAGCATGAGGTGCTGAAAGGCATTTCATTACAGGCTAAAGCCGGGGACGTTATTTCCATTATCGGTTCATCGGGGTCGGGTAAAAGCACCTTGTTGCGCTGTATTAACTTTTTGGAAAAACCCTGTGAAGGGTCGATCCATGTGAATGGTCAGGAAATTCACATGGTGCGGGACAAGGACGGGCAGCTCAAGGTATTCGACAAGAAGCAGTTACAGCTGCTGCGCACCCGGTTGACGATGGTATTCCAGCATTTCAACTTGTGGAGCTTTATGACCGCGCTGGATAACGTGATGGAAGCACCGGTACAGGTGCTGGGGCTGGGTAAGGCGGAAGCCCGCAAACGGGCTGAATTCTACCTGAACAAGGTGGGGATCACCGGCGCATCACAGGAGAAATACCCGTCCGACTTGTCTGGCGGTCAGCAGCAGCGTGTGTCCATCGCCCGCGCGCTGGCGATGGAGCCGGATGTGTTACTGTTTGACGAGCCTACGTCTGCGCTGGATCCGGAATTGGTGGGCGAAGTGCTACGCATCATGCAGCAACTGGCGGAAGAGGGCAAAACCATGGTGGTGGTGACCCATGAAATGGAATTTGCCCGGCATGTCTCCAACCATGTGATTTTCCTGCATCAGGGTCTGGTGGAGGAAGAAGGGCCGCCGGAGGCGGTATTCGGCAACCCGCAAAGCCCGCGTTTGCAGCAGTTCCTGTCCGGTGCGCTGAAGTAACGTTCCGTACCGTCACATCGTCCCCGCACCGGCTGGCCCGCTCAGCCTGCGCGGGGATGCAGTAAATCGTTCAGCGCCTCTTCCAGTTCAAAGAAGCGAAAACCAAAACCGGCTTTTTCCAGCCGCTGTGGAATAGCCCGTTGTCCGCCCAGCAGCAATGTTGCCGCTTCACCCATCACCACCCTAAGCACCCATCCGGGCGTGCGCACAAAGCCGGGACGATCCAGTGTACCTGCCAGCATGGCGGAAAATTTCTCATTACGTACCGGGTAGGGTGACACCATATTGAACGGCCCCCTCAGGATCGGATTATCCAGCAGATAAAGAATGGCATTGGTCATGTCGTCGATATGGATCCACGGCAGATATTGCTTGCCGGAGCCGATCGGGCCGCCCAGACCCAGTCGGAAAATGGGCAGCATTTTTGCCAGCGCACCGCCTTCGGTAGACAGCACTACACCGGTGCGTAGCAGGCAAACACGGGTCTGGTCGCTTTCGGCTTCCAGCGCCAGCGCCTCCCAGCGTTCACAGAGTTCGTGTGTGAAATCGTCATGAGGCGGTTCATCTTCGGTCACCAGTGCCTGGCCTTGATCGCCGTAATAACCTACGGCAGAGCCGGATAAGAACACCGTCGGCGGCGTCTGGCTATGACGAATAAGCTGTGTCAACTGACGGGTAATGTCCCAGCGGCTCTGACACAGCCGTGCTTTTTGCGCGCTGGTCCAGCGTTTGTCGGCGATAGGCTCGCCCGCCAGATTGATGACACCGTCAAAACCGTCCAGCGAGGTCTGTTCCTCCAGTCCACGCCAGTAATCAACCTGAGAGCCCCACTGCTGTCGCGCACGTTCCAGAGAGCGGGTCACAACGGTTACCTGATGTGACAGGGACAGCAAACGTGCAATCAGATGACGTCCAATAAGGCCGGTTCCCCCGGTGATCAGTAGCTTCATAGCGGGCCTCGTTTCGTATGTCAGGTTATTCCCTTGCGCCGGGCGGTCGTGCGCCTGCTGGAACACCGTCTCTCATCTTGGTTTTAGCATAGATGATTTGCTTTCATCTGCCGGTGATATTAACCACATCTCAGGGAACTTTTATCAGCGGAACAAGTACTTTTCAAACTTACAGTGTAGCGCGGCAGGATGACGGAAATAGTTTGAAGACGGTCAATCAGCGAGGGAAAACCACGCCCGGTTTACCGGGCGTGGAGACAAGGCTTATCAGGCTTTCGCTGCGAGCTGGTAGGCGCGCTGCGTGGCCGGGCGTTCACGGATGCGTTCAAACCAGCTCTTCACTGCAGGGAAGGCATCAAGGTCGATACGCTGGCGGTCGTGCGATACCACCCAGGGGTAGGTGGCGATGTCGGCAATACTGTACTCATCGCCCGCCAGCCAGTCGTGATGACGCAACTGTGTGTTCAGCACGCCGTACAGACGCTCGGTTTCTTTCTGATAACGGTCGATAGCATAAGGCACCGGCTGGGGCGCGTAGTGGTTGAAATGGTGGTTTTGCCCCAGCATCGGCCCGAAACCAGCCACCTGCCAGAACAACCATTGCAGTGTGGCAGCACGTTCCCGAACATCGGTACTCAGGAGTTTGCCGCTTTTCTCGGCCAGATAGAGCAGAATGGCTCCGGATTCGAATAGGCTGAGCGGTTCGCCCTGATCAGCAGGCTGTTGATCCACAATCGCGGGGATCTTGTTGTTGGGGGAAATCGCCAGAAATTCGGGCTTGAACTGATCGCCTGCACTGATATCTATGCGGTGCAGTTGATAAGGTAACTGTGCTTCTTCCAGGAACAGGGTGATTTTGTGACCGTTTGGGGTAGGGGCGTAGTACACATCAATCATGACTCATTTCTCCATAAGGGAAGTCATCAGCCAGAAACTGATGACTCTGAAAAACAGTTGGCAGGCAAAAGACTAGCACTTTCCCGCCGTAAACATAAATAACCGTTATGGCTATCCTTTTGCCTTCACACCTGTGATCACGCGGTGCCTCTCGGTAGGGGAAGACAACAAACCGATAATTTTGACCAGTGATGACAGGGGTTTTTGGTACTATAGCGGGACCGAATCTTCTCACGCATCGGGATAGCATGATGAAACTGATGTTTGCGTCTGACCTGCATGGCTCGTTGTCTGCCACCGAAACCCTGTTGACCCTTTTTGAACAGAGCGGTGCGGACTGGTTGATCCTGCTGGGCGATTTTCTTAATCACGGCCCCCGCAATCCATTGCCGGATCGTTATCAACCAGCGGATGTGGCGAGCCTGCTGAACCGCTATGCGTCACAGATTATGGCGGTACGGGGTAACTGCGACAGCGAAGTTGACCAGATGCTGTTGCAGTTTCCAATCACCGCGCCCTGGCAACAAGTGCTGCTGCCTGAGCATCGCTTATTTCTGACTCACGGGCACCTTTATCACCCAGAAAAACGACCGCCGTTACATTCCGGCGATGTACTGGTGTTCGGTCATACTCATATCCCGGTGGCCGAGCGACGCGACGATATTTACTGTTTCAACCCCGGCTCAGTCAGCCTGCCTAAAGGTGGTTATCCCGCCAGTTATGGCCTGCTGGATAATGGCGTGTTGCAGGTTGTGCCATTGCAGGGTGGGGAGGCTATTGCACAGGTTGCGATTAGCCACTAACTTAGACGCTACTCTCACATCACATCAATAATTCCAATATTTTTAAAAACTGATGCGCGTGACCGCGCCACGACGAAAGGGTTTCAGAGGATGGTGGAACAAACACAGACGGCAGGCACGGAGTGGGTCGACATTGTTGATGAAAACAACGAGGTTATCGCCCAGTCGAGTCGCCAGCAGATGCGTGCTCAGCATCTGCGGCACCGTGCGACCTACATTGTTGTACATGATGGCATGGGCAAAATTCTGGTCCAGCGCCGCACCGAAACCAAAGATTTTTACCCCGGTTGGCTAGATGCAACGGCAGGCGGCGTGGTGCAAAGCGGTGAAAACCTGCTGGAATCGGCGCGTCGTGAAGCGGAGGAAGAACTGGGCATTGCAGGTGTGCCATTTGCCGAACACGGTCTGTTTTACTACGAAAGCGATGACTGTCGGGTATGGGGCGCGTTGTTCAGTTGTGTCATGCATGGTCCGTTCGCCCTGCAGGCGGAAGAGATTGACGAAGTGAGCTGGTTGACGCCAGAGGAGATTACGGCGCGTTGCGATGAGTTCACCCCAGATTCACTCAAGGCGTTGTCGCTCTGGTTAAGCCGTAACAGCGGCAGCAATGACTACGTTAAACCACCGCGTGTTTCGTCACGAGTTCAGAATGATGATTCAGCCGGAACGGAAGATCACGACGCGGTAGAAGAAGAGCACTGAGTTTTTCGGGTTTTTCGTCGTCATAAAAAAACGCCAGCAATGCTTTGCTGGCGTTTTTGCTTCTGTCTTACCGGTGCATTGAGAAATACACCGGTCATGACATCGATCAGGCGATCTGGGTGGCCTGAATGGCGGTCAGTGCTACGGTGTAGACAATGTCGTCCACCAGCGCGCCGCGGGACAGGTCGTTAACCGGTTTACGCATACCTTGCAGCATTGGCCCGATAGAAATCAGGTCAGCAGAACGCTGTACCGCTTTATAGGTGGTGTTACCGGTGTTGAGGTCCGGGAACACGAACACGGTGGCTTTACCTGCAACCGGTGAGTTCGGTGCTTTGGACAGTGCAACGTCTGCCATGATGGCGGCGTCGTACTGCAACGGACCGTCGATCACCAGATCCGGGCGTTTTTCCTGTGCCAGACGGGTCGCTTCGCGGACTTTATCCACATCGCTGCCCGCACCGGAGTTACCGGTCGAGTAGGAGATCATCGCTACGCGCGGTTCAATACCGAAAGCGGCGGCGGAATCGGCGGACTGAATCGCGATTTCAGCCAACTGCTCAGCGGTCGGATCCGGGTTGATGGCGCAGTCGCCATAGACCAGAACCTGCTCTGGCAGCAGCATGAAGAACACGGAAGACACCAGCGAGCTGCCCGGTGCGGTTTTGATCAACTGCAACGGCGGACGGATGGTGTTGGCGGTGGTGTGAACAGCACCGGATACCAGGCCGTCTACTTCGCCTTGTTCCAACATCAGGGTGCCCAGCACCACGTTGTCTTCCAGTTGCTCGCGGGCGACCACTTCGGTCATGCCTTTGCTCTTACGTAGTTCCACCAGACGCGGTACATAGCGTTCACGCGCTTCAGCCGGATCAACGATTTCGATGCCTTTGCCCAGTTCAACGCCCTGCGCAGCCGCTACGCGCTGAATTTCATCCGGGTTGCCTAACAGTACGCACTGTGCGATGCCACGTTCGGCACAGATAGCCGCAGCCTTAACGGTACGCGGTTCGTCGCCTTCCGGCAGTACGATGCGTTTGCTTGCCTGACGAGCCAGTTCGGTCAGCTGATAGCGGAACGCTGGCGGAGACAGACGGCGTGAACGTTCAGACGCTGCGGTCAGCGAATCGATCCACTGGGTATCGATATGACGTGCTACGTATTCCTGTACTTTTTCTACGCGTTCGTGGTCGTCGGCTGGCAATTCCAGGTTGAAGCTTTGCAGGTTCAGCGAGGTCTGCCAGGTGTTGGTATTGACCATGA
Organism: Dickeya undicola; assembly: GCF_000784735.1. GTDB lineage: Bacteria > Pseudomonadota > Gammaproteobacteria > Enterobacterales > Enterobacteriaceae > Dickeya > Dickeya undicola. Next base: position 306,660 of record NZ_JSYG01000004.1, on the reverse strand, counting down.
ATACCGGCAGGCCGGTCTGGAAGGCACGTTCGCACAGCTTGCTGATGGCCGGGTCGATTTCGTAACCGCCAGTCAGCAGCAGAGCACCGATTTCAACGCCGTTCATGGCAGCCAGACAGGCGGCAACCAGTACGTCTGGGCGGTCGGCGGAGGTGACCAGCAGTGAACCAGGACGGAAATGTTCCAGCATATGCGGAATGCTACGGGCGCAGAAGGTCACCGATTTCACACGACGGGTCTGAATATCACCGGCGTTGATCACGCGTGCATTCAGATGGTTAGCCATATCGATGGCACGGGTAGCGATCAGGTCAAAACTCCACGGCACGCAACCCAGAATCGGCAGCGGGCTGTTAGCAAACAGCAGCTTCGGATCGATATTGGCGACGCTGGCTTTGGTGGAGTCATCGAAAATTTCGGACAAATCGGGACGGGTGCGACCCTGTTCATCCACCGGTGCGTTCAGCTTGTTGATGATAACGCCGGTGATGTTTTTGTTCTTGCTACCGCCGAAGCTGGAACGGGCGATGTCGAGACGCTCTTTCAACTGAGCCGGGGAATCATTGCCCAGCGCCAGTACGAAGACGATTTCCGCGTTCAGCGTTTTAGCGATTTCATAGTTCAGCGCGTTGGCGAACTGGTGTTTACGGGTCGGCACCAGGCCTTCTACCAGTACGACTTCCGCGTCTTTGGTGTTTTCGTGATAGCGGGCGATGATCTCTTCCAGCAGCACGTCCTGCTGGTTGCTGCTCAGCATCGACTCCACATAGCTCATCGCCAGCGGCTCGGCGGCCGGAATGGCGGAGGTAGCGCGGACGATGGTGGTGGTCTGATCCAGTGCGTTTTCACCGGAACGCGGCTGTGCGATAGGCTTGAATACGCTCAGGCGCACGCCTTTCTGTTCCATGGAACGAATGACACCCAGGCTGACGCTGGTCAGGCCTACGCTGGTGCCAGTAGGAATCAACATGATTGTACGGGACACGGCTTAACCTCTGTTTGCGGTTGCTCGTTGTTCAAAAACGATGCTTCTAAAACAACTCCGTCAGCCGAAGCTGACGGAGTGGGGAGACTTATCAGGCGGTCAGGCGCAGCGCGTCCTGAGCGATGACCAACTCTTCGTTGGTCGGGATAACCAGAGCCGGGCGGGCACCGTCTTTGGCGATGTTGCCGCCTTTGCCGAAACGGGCAGCCAGATTACGCTCGTGGTCGACAGCGAAGCCCAGCAGACCCAGCTGTTTCAGCGTCAGTTCACGTACCATCGCTGCGTTTTCACCGATGCCGCCGGTGAAGATCACCGCGTCCAGACGACCTTCCATCAGCGCAGAGTAAGAACCGATGTACTTCGCCAGACGGTGGCAGTACACGTTCATGGCGCGTTTGGCGTCTTCTTTGGTGTCGTAGTTGTCTTCTACATAACGGCAGTCGCTGGTGACTTCAGTCAGACCCAGCAGGCCGGATTCTTTGGTCAGCAGTTTGTTGATGCTTTCTACGCTCATGCCCAGAGAGTCATGCAGGTGGAAAACTACCGCCGGGTCGATGTCACCACTACGGGTGCCCATTACCAGACCTTCCAGCGGGGTCAGACCCATGGAGGTATCCACACACTTGCCGTTGCGGATAGCAGAAACAGAACCGCCGTTACCCAGATGGCAGGTGATCACGTTCAGTTCTTCTACCGGTTTGTTCAGGACTTTTGCCGCTTCACGAGAAACGAAGTAGTGGCTAGTACCGTGAGCGCCATAACGGCGGATGTGATGTTCTTTGTATAATTTGTACGGCAGGGCGTACAGGTAGGCTTCTTCCGGCATAGTCTGATGGAACGCGGTGTCAAAGACGGCGACGTTCTTGTCTTTCAGGTGCGGGAATTCCTTCAGTGCTTCTTCGATGCCGATCAGATGAGCCGGGTTGTGCAGCGGCGCGAACGGTACGGCGTCTTTGATGCCCTGCAACACGTCGGCATTGATCACGGCTGACTGGGTGAATTTTTCACCGCCGTGAACGATACGATGGCCGATGGCTACCAGTTGAGCAGACAGTTCCGGCTTCTGGCTGAGGATGGTGTTAACGATGAAGCTCAGTGCTTCACTGTGGGCAGCACCTGCACCCAGTTCAGCTTCCTGTTTGCCACCGTCAATTTTCCATTTGATACGCGCTTCGGGCAGATTGAAGCACTCGGCCAGGCCAGACAGGTATTCGTCTCCGTTGACGGCATCAATGATGGCGAATTTCAGGGAAGAACTGCCACAGTTAAGGACCAGTACTAACTTACTCGACATGGAAGTACCTACTTGTTATACATGGTTAAAAAAATGTCATACAGCAACCAGCGTAGCGCAGAAGGCGGTCGACATTTATGATTAACATCATGGCCGGGTGATTTTTCCAGACATGACAGCGTAAAACGCCGATGTAACCACCGCTCAATAGCGTATTGAACGCCCCGGCAAGGTGACATCAGCGCGGCAAAAACGGCGACAGCAGACACCTATGACGTTCGCTGTGCGTTGAATTCACAGTGGCCGTATTCGCCAACCGACTCAACAAAACGCTGTCTGAAATAGCGGATGGCTAAGCAGCGAGTGCAGCACAACGTGTGTCATACAGCTTTGTGTCATAGTGCTATACAGCTTTTTATCGCAGCCTAAAAGGCTATTTTAGGATACCGATAGCAATCATTAAACACAAAATATATTTTAAGCTTGTCAATTACAGTTGGTGATTTGTACAAATTTTTTATTTTTTATATGTGAAGTTGAGGTTGAGCATGACAACGAAACCCTCCGGCAAAACGGGATGGCTACAACTATTCCGTCTGGGCCAGCACTATATGAAAACCTGGCCGACGGACAAGCGCCTGGCACCGGTGTTTCCTGAAAATCGCGTAGCGCGTGCTACTCGGTTTGCCATTCGTATCATGCCACCAGTGGCTGTCTTTACCCTGACCTGGCAAATCGCGCTGGGCGGGCAACTGGGGCCGAGCGTGGCTACCGCGTTATTTGCCCTTGGCTTGCCGATGCAAGGGTTATGGTGGCTGGGGCGGCGTTCGGTTACCCCGTTACCGCCTTCTTTATTACAGTGGTTTCATGACATTCGTAATAAGCTGTTGGCGTCAGGGATGGCGTTGGCTCCGGTGGAAGGGCAACCCACTTATCAGATGCTGGCAGACGTGCTGAATCGTGCCTTTAAGCAGCTCGACAAGACGTTCCTGGACGATCTTTGATGTAAACCCGGTTTTTAGCCAAAGACGCTGATATTTTTTCCATCGGATTCTGTTTTAAATCAAGAAACGAACGCCAGCCAGTATGCGATTCTGCTGTCAATATCCCTTTAGCCGGAATCAGATTCAGGAGTGCACCATGGAAATGACTAATGCTCAGAGACTTATCCTGTCCAATCAGTACAAAATGATGTCAATGATGGACCCCGATAATGCGGAGCGCTACCGCCGTCTGCAAACGATTATCGAGCGGGGTTATGGGCTGCAAATGCGGGAGTTGGATCGTGATTTTGGCGATTTGAGCGAAGATGTGTGCCGTACCCTCATTAATATTATGGAAATGCACCATGCGCTACAGGTTTCCTGGGCCAATCTGAAAGAGAAACCGGATATGGATGAGCGCCGCGTGGCGTTTCTTGGTTTCGATGCTGCGACTGAAGCGCGTTACCTGGGGTATGTGCGTTTCATGGTGCATGTGGAAGGGCGTTATCCCCATTTTGATTCCGGCACGCATGGCTTTAACTCGCAGACCAAAATGTGGGATAAATACATCCGTATGCTGGCGATTTGGCAATCCTGCCCGCGTCAGTATCACCTGAGTGCGGTGGAGATCGCGCAAATCATTAATGCCTGATAAGTTCGGGACTGATAAATAAAGAAGGGGCTTTCTGTGGAGTGTAAAGGTTTTCTGTTTGATCTTGACGGCACGCTGGTAGATTCACTGCCCGCAGTGGAACGGGCCTGGAGCAACTGGGCAAAAGATCATGATATCGACCCACAGACAGTTCTGGATTTTATTCACGGTAAACAGGCCATCACCTCGTTGCGCCACTTTCTGGCTGGTGCTAGCGAAGAGACGATTCAGCGCGAGTTTGTCGCGCTGGAGCAGGTGGAAGCGAGCGATACCACCGGTATTACGGCTATGCCGGGTGCGCAGGCGCTGTTGGTCAGGCTGGACGAGCTGGATATTCCGTGGGCTATTGTGACGTCGGGAACGGTGCCGATTGCACATGCCCGTCACCGTGCCGCAGGGTTGTCTGCTCCGCGTGAGTTCATCACCGCGGAGCAGGTAGCGCGCGGTAAACCGAATCCAGACGCGTATCTGCTGGGTGCGCAGCGGTTGGGGCTGTCTCCTTCCGAGTGTGTGGTGGTGGAGGATGCGCCAGCTGGCGTGCTGTCTGGTCTGGCGGCGGGGTGTAAGGTTGTTGCGGTGAATGCGCCGACGGATACCCCGCGCCTGAATGAAGTGAATGCTGCATTACATTCCCTTGAGCAATTGCAGATTTCGCGTACAGCAGATGGTTGGGTCAACATTACCTTAAAATGATGTCCAAAACCGGATTAAACCTGATCAAAACCCTGCTTTGTCAGGGTTTTTTTATGGCATTCTGATTATCAGCGGTTTTTCTATGGGATGTGTATTCCTGTTGGAATACTGCTTGATAAATAAGGAGTGTTAACGTCAGGAGGGGGCATGTTGAGCAGTTCTCTGGTCTGGGTTGTCATGCTGCTATTGATTGCCATTGTGCTGTTTGCTACCAGCAAACTGCGCATGGATGTGATTGCGTTGCTGGTGATAGTCGCTTTCGTGCTAAGTGGGACACTGACGTTACAGGAGGCGCTGATTGGTTTCAGCGATCCGAACGTATTCTTGATTGCTGCATTGTTTGTGATTGGCGAAGGTTTAGTGCGAACCGGGGTGGCTTATCAGGTCGGCGATTGGTTAATGCGCGTGGCCGGACAGAGTGAAACCCGCCTGTTGATTTTGCTGATGTGCACCGTGGCACTGCTAGGTGCCTTCATGAGTTCGACCGGCGTGGTGGCTATTTTTATTCCGGTGGTGCTGAATGTCGCCGCACGAATGAAAACCACCCCGGCTCGATTGATGATGCCGCTGGCTTTCGCTGGGCTTATCAGCGGCATGATGACGTTGGTGGCGACGCCGCCCAATATGGTCGTCAGCAGTGAACTGATGCGTACCGGTATGGCTGGGTTCAGCTTTTTCAGCGTTACGCCCATTGGTGTAGTGGTGTTGTTGATAGGCATCGCGTATATGCTGGTAGCCCGCTTTTGGTTGACCACGACGGACAGCGATAGCCTAAAGGATGGGTGGAAACGCAAAACGTTTCGTGACCTGATCCGGGAATACCGACTGACCGGACGGGCGCGCCGACTGGCGATCCGCACCGGTTCACCGCTGATCGGTCAGCGTTTGGATGATTTGCAATTACGTCAGCGCTACGGTGCTAATGTGGTGGGGATTGAGCGCTGGCAGAAATTCCGGCGCATTATGGTCAGCGTCAGCGGCAATAGTGAATTACGATTGAATGATGTGTTGCTGATCGATATGTCGGCATCAGAGGTGGATCTGCGCGAGTTTTGCGCCACCCAGCGTTTGGAGCCGATGGTACTGCGTGGCGAGTATTTCTCTGAACAGGCACGGGATGTGGGAATGGCAGAAGTGTCGTTAATTCCTGACTCCGGGCTGTTGGGTAAAACGTTGCAGGAGGCTTTGTTTCGCAGCCGCTACGGATTAACGGTGGTGGGCATCCGCCGTGACGGTGAGGCGCTGGAGGGTACGCTGGCTGACGAAGCCCTGAAGCTGGGAGATATTCTTCTGGTGATTGGTGACTGGAAAAATATCCGTCTGCTGCACCAGCATAAGCGTCATTTTATTGTGCTCAACCTGCCCGCAGAGGTGGATGAAGTCGCGCCAGCCAGCAATCAGGCACCCCATGCACTGTTTTGTCTGGCGTTAATGGTGGCGATGATGCTTACCGATGAAATCCCCAACGCTATCGCTGCATTGATCGCCTGTCTGCTGATGGGGCAGTTTCGCTGTATTGACATGGAAAGCGCCTATCGAGCTGTGCACTGGCCGAGTCTTATCCTGATTGTAGGGATGATGCCGTTTGCCCTGGCGTTACAGCAAACCGGCGGCGTGGCGTTGGTCGTCAAAGGGTTGATGGAAATAGGTGGTGATGCGGGTCCACATATCATGCTGGTATGCTTGTTCCTGCTATGTGCATTGACGGGGTTGTTCATTTCTAATACGGCGACGGCGGTGCTGATGGCACCGATTGCGGTAGCAGCGGCAGAGCAGATGCAAGTTTCACCGTATCCTTTTGCGATGATTATCGCCATTGCCGCTTCCGCTGCGTTTATGACGCCGGTTTCTTCGCCGGTGAATACGTTAGTGCTGGCACCTGGAGGATATCGTTTTAGTGATTTTGTCCGAGTTGGCGTGCCGTTCACGTTGTTGGTGATGGCGGTCAGCGTGGTGATGGTGCCGTGGCTGTACCCATTTTAAATGCAGACACAAAGAACAAGACAGCCTGGCAGACCCGCTGTCAGGCCGTGTACTGTGTCAATTGACCGCTGGCTAAAGCGGTGACTCCTGGCTAATTTCATCTAACGACAGGCTGAAGCTTGGAATAAACACCGTCATGAAATAATCCATTTCTGGGCTCTGGCGCTGCTGAAGCGTCTTTTCCAGTCGAGCTTTAGCCAGCAAGAATTCATTATTACCAGCCGACAGTTCCTCCAGGCATTTCAGGTACGCGCAAAGCGCATCCGCCTGTTTCACGATAGCGTGCTCTTCCTCACTGATATGGGATTCATCCAACAATGGGCTGAAGTCCTGCTGCAATTCGGCAGGCAGCATTGCAATCAGGTTCTGGCGGGCAATCTTCTCAATCTTCTTGTATTCGTGGGCAATCTGCGCGTTGTAATACTTGATGGGGGTGGGCATGTCGCCGGTCAGCACTTCACTGGCGTCATGGTACATTGCCAGCAGGGAAATGCGGCCAACATTGAGATTGCCGTTGAATTTGCGATTTTTGATCACCGCGAGAGCATGGGCGACAAAGGCTACCTGCAGGCTGTGTTCGGAGACGTTTTCAGTCCGGACATTGCGCATCAGCGGCCAGCGGCTAATCAGTTTCAGGCGGGACAAGTGGGCGAAGAAATGACTTTGAACCATAAGTGTCTCTCGGTGTACAGCGTTAGGGATTCATTGTGGCGGCTCCGACATCAAGAAGCAAATCAGACCGGAGATAGCGGAAAAGGGTACTGGCTGGGGTAATAAAGGAGTCCGGCACCAGTGCGGCACCGGACATCATCCTGATTACTGGTGATAACCTTCCAGGAAACGGCCAAATTTATTGACGGCCATTTCCAGCTCGTCAACACGCGGCAGGGTGACGATACGCAAGTGATCTGGCTCTGGCCAGTTGAAGGCAGTGCCTTGCACCAGCAGTACTTTTTCTTGTAACAGCAGGTCCAAGACCAGCTTCTGGTCGTCATGAATATTGAAGCGTTTGGCGTCAATTCGGGGGAACATATACAGCGCCCCACTCGGTTTGACACAAGACACACCGGGAATCTGGTTAATCAGCTCCCAGGCGCGATTACGCTGCTCGTATAGACGCCCGCCCGGATGGATGAACTCGCTGATGCTTTGGTAACCGCCCAGTGCGGTCTGAATCGCATGTTGCATTGGCACGTTGGCACACAGACGCATCGACGCCAGCATCTCCAGCCCTTCAATGTAACCGCGGGCGTGCTTCTTCGGCCCGTTAAGTACCATCCAACCCTGGCGGAATCCGGCCACGCGATAGGTTTTGGACAAACCGTTAAAGGTGACGGTTAGCAGGTCAGGTGCCAGCGCGGCAATGGAGTGATGCTGGGCCTCATCATAGAGAATCTTGTCGTAGATCTCGTCAGCAAAAATGATCAAGTTATGCTGACGGGCAATCTCGACCACTTCCAGCAACAGTTCTTTGCTGTATACCGCCCCGGTCGGGTTATTGGGGTTGATGATCACGATCCCGCGGGTACGAGGGGTGATTTTACTGCGAATGTCATCCAGATCTGGGAACCAGCCAGCCTCTTCGTCACAGCGGTAATGCACCGCATGACCACTGGAAAGCGATACCGCCGCGGTCCACAACGGGTAATCCGGCGCTGGCACCAGCATTTCGTCACCGGTATTCAGTAATGCCTGCATCGACTGGACGATCAGTTCGGAAACGCCGTTGCCGATATAGACGTCTTCCAGCGTGACGTCGCGCATATCACGAGCCTGATAGTGTTGTACGATGGCTTTACGGGCGGAATAGAGCCCTTTGGAATCGCAGTAGCCTTGTGCTGTTGGCAGATTGCGGATGACATCCACCAGAATTTCATCCGGCGCATCAAACCCAAAAGGTGCCGGGTTGCCGATGTTCAGCTTGAGTACCTTGTTACCTTCTTCTTCCAGCCGTTTGGCTTCTTTTAGTACCGGACCACGAATATCGTAACAAACGTTTTCCAGTTTTTTCGATTTTTCTATCGGTGACATTTAACAAACCTTTTACAGGATCCTATTCCTGATGAGTAATCGCCTAACCTGTCTAATGTACTCTTCCCGCCGTGCGTTTTGAAGAATCATTACTATGGCTGTGAAGTCGGTTCCAGATAGCGCCCAGAACAGTGCAATAAATGCCGTCATTGTTAATGATGTGTGATTGAATTGTGATGGCTGTTTTATTTTTAAACCTAATACTGAGAGCGAGATCCATAAAATAGTCTCTGGTGCCACTAATTTATCCCGCCAGATCGCATGACGAAGCATTAATCATGTATCAAATGAGGCCACCGAGAATAATCGCAGCAGCAATTGAGGTATTTTTTATGCCCGTTTCAAGCACTGAAACCGGTATCATAAAATGGTGACCGCCGTAAGCGTTATAAAAACCATTTTTAAAATACGGTAATGGAAGAGGGGTGAGAGAAAGTTTCTCGATGGAAAATTAGGGCGGTGTTTCTTCTTCGGAAAAATAAAATGCAGACAACACGCTGATAAATAGAACATGGCGTTATTTAAGTAAGTGATGAAAAGTTCATAGGGAGAATAAAAAGGATGGGGTATATCTCATCGCTGATCAGAGATTTGCAGTCTGGAGGAAATCGCTCCGAGTAACTTCATGAAAATTTATGTTACATGTGATATCCTTTCGCGTCATTTAATAAATTTACAAAAATATAGTAATCCTTACATAAAAACTGAGTCACGTAGTGATAGTAACTCACTGTATTAAGTGGGTTTGCGGCTGAGTTGTGCCAGTTCTGGCTTGAGCGCTATCACTTGGGGCAGTGAAGGGATAGTGAAGTGGATTCATCAGATGACTTGATGGTTTTTATGTTTGAATTAAAACGGGATTTCAAATTGAATAGTGTGATTTGAGAGTTTGTTGATGTTTTAAACGCAATGTTTTTTTCAAGCAAACAAAGAATCAATGATGCACGAAGTATGCGCTAAAAGTGAAAAATAAGAGAATTCGTTTATTTTGATGCGTAGGCATCGTAACGTAAGTGCAATCAAAATCTTATATCTCCCTTTGTAAATTTCCGACGAAGTGAGACGGCTGGTTTTCTTTTGATTTTTATTTTATTATCTAAAATAAATAAAGAGGTTCTTTTTGAAAGTCTGATTACGTAATAAGATGCTTAAATAAGGAGGCTGAGGGAAGAGGCGATTCGGACATAAGGAATATATACCCAAATAATTCGAGTTGTAGGACAACCGGCTGGCGTGTTGAACAATGCAACGCATTGGCACTTTAGGGCAAGGTTCATAAGAGCCTTGTGACGCGGCAACCGAGAGAATCCCCAAGAGCTTACATCAGTAAGTGACTGGGGTGAGTGACAATTGGCGTAAGCCGATTTGAACGTTGCTGGCAGCAGCCCCGAAGGGGAGAGGCCCATGAAATGGACCGAGTAACGCAGCCAACGCACCTGCAACTTGAAGTATGACGGGGATACGTAGCCTTTTGCCGTAACCGTTCGTCTGCGATACTGTCCGTCTTTTATTGTGCGTCCGGCCCTTGCCGGGCACGACATCAACACCAGGTATGTTTGTTAAAAATTAAAATAGATAAGTGAAGAACCGTATGACAAATACAAGTCGCCCTGTCCTCAACCTTGATCTCGATCTGTTGAGAACGTTCGTCGCCGTTGCAGATTTGAATACGTTTGCAGCTGCCGCTGTGGCTGTGTGTAGAACACAGTCGGCAGTGAGCCAACAGATGCAGCGTCTGGAACAATTGATTGGTAAGGAGCTGTTTGCCCGCCACGGGCGAAACAAGCTGTTGACCGAACATGGCATCCAGTTTCTTGGGTATGCCAGAAAAATCTTGCAGTTTAATGATGAGGCCTGTGCCTCGCTGATGTACAGCGATATTCAGGGTACGCTGACTATCGGCGCGTCTGATGACACGGCGGATACCATCCTGCCTTTCATCTTGCAGCGTGTTACGACCGTATTCCCGAAACTGTCGATTGCCGTCAGTATCAAACGCAGCGCAGAAATGACGGATATGCTGCAACAAGGGAAAATTGATCTGGTCATTTCTACGAGTAATAGTGACGATTTGCCATATGTGCTGCTGCGCACATCACCGACATTATGGTACTGCTCGGCTGATTATCAGTACCAGTCGGGTGAGACTGTTTCGCTGGTGGTGCTGGATGAGCCGAGTCCGTTCCGCTCGCTGGCGCTGGAGCAACTGACCGCAGCGGGTATTCCGTGGAAGATCTCTTATGTTGCTTCTACGTTATCTGCAGTACGTGCAGCGGTAAAAGCCGGTCTTGGGGTCACCGTGCGTTCGGTAGAAATGATGAGCCCGGAACTGCGCGTGCTGGGTGAAGAGGAAGGTCTGCCGAAACTGCCTGATACTCGTTATTATCTGTGCAGGAATCCGGACCACGATAACGAGCTGACCAATGCCATTTTCAGCGCTATTGAATCCGGCACTCGTTCGCATTTGCTGCCGGTTAGTGCTGGCGCGGAAAACGATACACGGGAACCGCCGACAGACGAATCATTAAAAGATGTTACCTGAATATAGACATAGCGGGGTGAAGAGCCCCGCTATGGCTTTCATCTTCTAGCCAACCTTTTCTGTGTAGTTTCTCTCGTCATGTCTGGCCTATTCACTTCCTGCTTCCTTTCTCGTCCAGACTTCCTGTCTATTCCATGCTGCTTATCACGCTGTTTGTGTTCTTTTTTTATTAAAACCGCATTTCTATTTTTTTAAAGTCATGTTGACCGAATGAAAAGAGCAATGGTTGAGCAATTGACGTAATTTTTTTACTAACATAAATGAAAAAAGTGTGCCCTGGATCAAAAAATACCCCTATTAACACTATGGGGGAACAGGAATTCTTGCCGAAAATGTTATAGTCACCCTGCCAATAAGGGCTTTGCGTGGCTGGAATCGTTAACGTGAAGCGATTGACTGACTCGATTTAGTCACCGTGTTGCACACAAAATGTTAACGAAACTACGTGCATGTAAAGTAATGTGCTGTTATTTTTAGTGACGTTGAAAATAAGGTTACATAACAGGGAATCAGGCCGCATTAAACAGCCGCTTAACCTTATAAGTTGTGGTGTTTTTGTGGCGAAAAATCCTTCCTTTTAATCGATGTGGCGACGAACTGCCGACACAAAGAGCAGGTGTCCGCTCACTTTTGATGAGTAAGCAAGAGTATGTCAACAACTACTGAAGTCCTCGCCCATCACTGGGCCTTTGCGCTATTCGTTATCGTTGCTGTAGGTCTCTGCGGCTTTATGCTGCTCGGCGGCTTCCTGTTGGGAGGCAGGGCCCGAGCCAGACACAAAAACATTCCTTATGAATCAGGTATCGATTCCGTTGGCTCCGCACGGTTGCGTCTCTCCGCCAAATTTTACCTGGTCGCTATGTTTTTCGTTATTTTCGACGTTGAAGCCCTCTATCTCTACGCTTGGTCCGTATCTATTCGGGAAAGCGGCTGGATAGGCTTCGTCGAGGCCACAATTTTCATTTTGGTGTTGTTGGCTGGTTTGATCTATCTGGTGCGTATCGGCGCGTTGGACTGGACGCCGACGCGTTCCAAGAGACAAGTCGTGAAATCCAATGTCGTGACTCAGACCACCAACACTCATCAGCAGTAATAGCGAGGCATTTAGAAGATGGATTATACGCTCACCCGCATTGACCCGGACGGTGAGAACGACCGTTACCCCCTCCAGAAGCAAGAGATTGTCAGCGATCCGCTTGAGCAGCATGTCAATCGCAGCGTTTTCATGGGCAACCTCGAACAGTCGCTGCACAGCATGGTCAACTGGGGGCGCAGCAATTCCCTGTGGCCTTATAACTTCGGTCTTTCTTGCTGTTATGTGGAAATGGCGACGTCGTTTACTTCTGTACATGACGTTGCGCGTTTTGGTTCCGAAGTTATCCGTGCCTCACCACGTCAGGCGGACTTCATGGTTGTGGCTGGTACGCCATTTTTGAAAATGGCACCGGTCATTCAGCGTTTGTACGACCAGATGCTGGCACCAAAATGGGTAATTTCCATGGGGGCCTGTGCGAATTCCGGCGGTATGTACGATATTTATTCCGTGGTGCAAGGCGTGGACAAGTTCCTGCCGGTTGATGTGTACATCCCAGGATGCCCACCGCGTCCGGAAGCCTACATGCAAGCGCTGCTGCTGCTTAAAGAGTCCATCGGTAAGGAACGCCGCCCTCTGTCATGGGTGGTAGGCGATCAGGGGGTTTACCGCGCCAATATGGAATCCGAGCGCGAACGTAAACGGGGAGAACGCATTGCGGTAACCAATCTGCGTTCTCCTGATGAGATTTGACCCTGTGAGTGAAGGCTGTAGTGGCTACGTAAAATCACGATAAATTCATATCACGATAAATCGTGTGTAGCCATTATCAGTCACAGAAATAGCACGTTTACTGTGGTGACATAATTTATGACAGATTTAACGACGCACGATGTCGCTCTGCCTGCGTGGCAAACCCGTGATCATCTGGATGATCCGGTGGTCAGCGAGCTGTGTAACCGTTTTGGACCGGAAGCATTCACCGTTCAGGCAACCCGTACTGGTTTACCGGTGGTTTGGGTGAAGCGCGAGCAGTTGCTGGACGTAGTGGCTTTTCTGAAAAAACAGCCCAAACCTTATGTGATGCTACTTGACCTGCATGGTGTCGATGAACGCCTGCGTACTCATCGCCAGGGTTTGCCGGACGCTGATTTCACCGTTTTCTATCACCTGATTTCGATTGAGCGCAACCGCGATATCATGCTGAAGGTGGCACTGTCGGAAAACGATCTGAATATGCCGACCCTGACCAAACTGTTTCCCAACGCTAACTGGTACGAACGTGAAGTGTGGGACATGTTTGGCATCACCTTCAAAGGGCACCCGCATCTGACGCGTATCATGATGCCGCAGACCTGGCAGGGGCATCCGTTGCGTAAGGATTTCCCGGCGCGTGCTACCGAGTTCGATCCTTTCGTGCTGACCAAGCAGCGCGAGGATATGGAGATGGAGTCCCTGACCTTCAAACCAGAAGAGTGGGGGATGAAGCGCGGTACGAATAACGAAGACTTCATGTTCCTGAACCTGGGGCCGAACCACCCGTCTGCGCATGGTGCCTTCCGTATCATTCTGCAGCTCGACGGTGAAGAGATTGTCGATTGTATCCCTGATATCGGCTATCACCACCGCGGCGCGGAAAAAATGGGTGAGCGCCAATCCTGGCATAGCTACATCCCTTATACCGACCGTATCGAGTACCTCGGCGGTTGCGTGAATGAAATGCCGTATGTACTGGCGGTGGAAAAACTGGCTGGTATTGAGGTGCCGGAGCGCGTGAAGGTTATCCGCGTCATGCTGTCCGAATTGTTCCGTATCAACAGTCACCTGCTGTACATCAGTACCTTTATTCAGGACGTCGGCGCGATGACGCCGGTGTTCTTTGCGTTTACTGATCGTCAGAAAATCTACGATCTGGTGGAAGCGATTACTGGCTACCGTATGCATCCGGCCTGGTTCCGCATCGGCGGCGTGGCGCACGATCTGCCGCGTGGCTGGGAACGACTGCTGCGTGAATTCCTGGACTGGATGCCAGCACGTTTGGACACCTACATCAAGGCGGCGTTGCAAAACAGCATCCTGAAAGGGCGTTCACAAGGTGTTGCGGCTTATAACGCCAAAGAAGCGCTGGAGTGGGGCGTGACCGGTGCTGGTCTGCGCGCTACCGGCATCGCATTCGACGTGCGTAAATCACGGCCTTACTCCGGCTATGAAAACTTCGACTTTGAGGTGCCGGTAGGTGATGGCATCAGCGACTGCTACAGCCGTGTGATGCTGAAAGTGGAAGAGCTGCGTCAGAGTATGCGTATTCTGGAACAATGCCTGAAGAATATGCCGGAAGGCCCGTTCAAGGCCGACCATCCGCTGACCACACCGCCGCCGAAAGAGCGTACGCTTCAACACATTGAAACGCTGATTAACCACTTCCTGCAGGTTTCCTGGGGGCCGGTGATGCCTGCTAACGAGTCATTCCAGATGATCGAGGCCACTAAAGGGGTTAACAGTTACTACCTGACCAGTGACGGCAGCACCATGAGCTACCGCACCCGTATTCGCACGCCGAGTTTCCCGCACCTGCAACAGATTCCGTCGGTGATTCGCGGCTGCCTGGTATCCGACTTGATCGTATACCTCGGTAGTATTGATTTTGTCATGTCAGATGTGGACCGCTAATTATGCACGAACATAACAACACTCAGGATTCGATCGATGCTCCGGCGCAGGCCGCCAGCGATGTTTTTGTGTTAAGTGACACAGAGCGTGACGCTATCGAGCATGAAAAACACCACTATGAAGATGCACGCGCTGCGTCTATTGAAGCGCTGAAGATTGTACAGAAACAGCGTGGCTGGGTGCCGGATGGTGCGATTGATGCGATTGCCGAGATTCTTGGCATTCCTGCCAGCGACGTGGAAGGCGTGGCGACATTCTACAGTCAGATCTTCCGTCAGCCGGTCGGGCGTCATGTGATTCGTTACTGCGACAGCGTAGTGTGTCATATCACAGGTTATCAGGGGATCCAGGCGGCGCTGGAAAGAAAGCTGAATATCAAGCCGGGTCAGACTACTTTTGATGGCCGTTTCACGCTGCTGCCGACCTGCTGTCTGGGTAACTGCGACAAGGGGCCGACCATGATGATCGACGAAGACACCCACAGTCAGCTGAAGCCTGATGATATCGATTCGTTACTGGAGCAGTATCAATGAGTAAAAACATTGTTCTGACGGCTGAACAGCATCCTTTAACCTGGCGTCTGCGTGCAGACAAGCAGCCGGTATGGCTGGACGAATACCGCAGCAAAAATGGCTATGCCGGTGCCCAAAAGGCGCTGACCGGTATGGCGCAGGATGCGGTCGTCAACCTGGTTAAAGATGCCGGTTTGCGTGGTCGCGGCGGTGCAGGCTTCTCCACGGGTCTTAAGTGGAGCCTGATGCCGAAAGATGAAAGCATGAATATCCGCTATCTGCTGTGCAACGCGGATGAAATGGAGCCGGGTACATACAAAGACCGCCTGCTGATGGAGCAGATGCCGCATTTGCTGGTGGAAGGTATGCTTATCGGCGCTTATGCGTTGAAAGCCTATCGCGGTTATATTTTCCTGCGTGGCGAATACATTGAAGCGGCGGCGAATTTGCGTCGTGCTATTGCTGAAGCGACAGAAGCCGGGCTGCTTGGCAAAAACATCATGGGCACCGGCTTTAATTTTGAGCTGTTTGTGCACACCGGTGCCGGTCGTTACATCTGTGGTGAAGAAACTGCACTGATCAACTCGCTGGAAGGTCGTCGCGCCAATCCGCGCTCCAAACCGCCGTTCCCGGCTTCCGCTGGCGTATGGGGTAAACCCACCTGCGTAAACAACGTGGAAACGCTGTGTAACGTGCCTGCCATCATTGAGCATGGTGTGGAATGGTATCAGGGACTGTCTGCCGGTAAGAGTAAAGACGCGGGCACCAAACTGATGGGTTTCTCCGGCCGGGTGAACAATCCTGGGCTCTGGGAATTACCGTTCGGCACCACCGCCCGTGAAATTCTGGAAGATTACGCTGGCGGGATGCGTGATGGCCTGACATTGAAAGCCTGGCAACCCGGTGGGGCTGGTACAGACTTCCTGACCGATGCGCACCTGGATCTGCCGATGGATTTCGAAAACATCGGTAAGGCGGGGAGTCGTTTGGGTACAGCGTTGGCGATGGCGGTCGACAATGAAATCAACATGGTATCGCTGACGCGCAACCTGGAAGAGTTTTTCGCTCGTGAATCTTGTGGCTGGTGTACGCCGTGCCGCGATGGTTTGCCGTGGAGCGTCAAGATTCTGCGTGCGCTTGAGCGTGGGGAAGGGCAACCGGGCGACATTGAAACGCTGGAGCAGTTGTGCCGCTTCCTGGGGCCGGGCAATACCTTCTGCGCCCATGCGCCGGGGGCGGTCGAACCGCTGCAGAGCGCCATTAAATATTTCCGGGACGAATTCGAGGCAGGCATCGCCAGACAGGTTGTCAGTAATGCCAAACCGATTGGTGGCATTCAGCCCAACCTGCTGAAACAGCGCTGGTAATCGTGCAATTCGGCGTGTTGAGCATCACGCCGGAGTTAACGCCGATTCATCCCGCAGACAGAATTTTTGATTAGTGCCCGCCCGAGGCGGGCTGTTATGGAAGCATGCTGACTATGGCAACGATTCATGTAGACGGCAAAGAATATGAAGTGGACGGAGCGGATAACCTGCTGCAGGCTTGTCTGTCTCTGGGACTTGATATTCCCTACTTTTGCTGGCACCCGGCGCTGGGGAGCGTCGGTGCTTGTCGCCTGTGTGCGGTCAAGCAGTACCAGAACGCGGAAGATACCCGTGGTCGTCTGGTAATGTCCTGTATGACGCCTGCGTCGGATGGCACCTTTATTGCCATTGACGATGACGAGGCAAAGCAGTTCCGCAAGACGATTGTTGAATTCCTGATGACCAACCACCCCCACGACTGTCCGGTTTGTGAGGAAGGGGGCAACTGTCATCTGCAGGACATGACCGTAATGACGGGACACAACTTCCGTCGTTACCGTTTCACCAAGCGTACACACCACAATCAGGACCTCGGCCCGTTCATCTCCCACGAAATGAACCGCTGTATTGCCTGTTACCGTTGCGTGCGGTACTACAAGGATTATGCCGACGGTAAAGACCTGGGTGTTTACGGCGCGCATGACAACGTGTATTTCGGCCGTCCAGAAGATGGCGTGTTGGAAAGTGAATTTTCCGGCAACCTGGTGGAAGTCTGCCCGACTGGGGTCTTCACCGATAAGACTCACTCCGAACGTTATAACCGCAAGTGGGATATGCAGTTCGCGCCCAGCATTTGCCAGCAGTGCAGCGTGGGTTGTAATACCAGCCCAGGTGAGCGTTATGGCGAATTGCGCCGCATCGAAAACCGCTATAACGGCAGCGTAAACCACTATTTTCTGTGCGACCGCGGCCGTTTTGGTTACGGCTACGTCAACCTGAAAGACCGTCCGCGTCAGCCGCTGCAACGCCGCGGTGATGACTGGATTGCGCTGAACGCCGAGCAGGCGTTGCAGGGCGCGGCCGATGTGCTGCGTCAGGCGAAAAAAGTGATTGGTATCGGATCGCCGCGCGCCAGTGTGGAAAGTAACTTCGCATTGCGTGAACTGGTCGGTGCCGACAATTTTTACACGGGTGTCTCTCAGGCAGAGCAACAGCGCTTGCAACTGATGCTTAAAGTGCTGAAAGAGAGCGGAGTGCATACGCCGTCTCTGCGTGAAATCGAAGGCTATGATGCTGTGCTAGTGCTGGGCGAAGATCTGACCCAGACCGGCGCGCGTATTGCATTGGCTGTGCGCCAAGCTGTGAAAGGTAAAGCCCGTGAAATGGCGGCGGCCCAGAAAGTGGCCGACTGGCAGATTGCAGCGATCCTGAACATCGGTCAGCACGCTAAACACCCGCTGTTCGTCACCAACGTCGACAGCACCCGTTTGGACGATATCGCCGCCTGGAATTACCGCGCGCCGGTAGCAGAGCAGGCCAGATTGGGTTTTGCCATCGCTCACGCGCTCGACAATGCCGCACCAGCGGTCAGCGATTTGTCGGCAGACCTCAGCCAGAAAGTGGACGTGATTGTTCAGGCGCTGGCTGGCGCACGTAAACCGCTGATTATCTCCGGCACCAACGCGGGCAGCGATGATGTGATCGCCGCCGCCGCTAACGTCGCCAAAGCGCTGAAAGGCCGTGGCTCCGATGTCGGCATTACCTTTGTGGCGGCTTCAGCCAACAGCATGGGCGTAACCATGATGGGCGGTGGTTCGCTGGATGAAGCACTGTCGCAACTGGAAACCGGCGACGCTGACAGTGTAGTGGTATTGGAAAACGACCTGTATCGCCATGCACCGGCCGCTCGTGTGGATGCGGCGCTGGCGAAGGCTGCCAACCTGATTGTGCTGGATCATCAGCGCACCGCGATCATGGATAAGGCTGGCCTGGTGCTGTCTTCCGCCAGCTTTGCGGAAAGTGACGGCACGCTCGTCAATCAGGAAGGCCGAGCTCAGCGTTTCTTCCAGGTTTATGACCCGACTTACTACGACAGTAAAGTGGTCATGCTGGAAAGCTGGCGCTGGTTGCACTCCCTTTACATCACCTACAACAGCCGTCAGGTGGACTGGACACAGCTGGACCATGTAATTGACGCTTGCGTTAACGCGTTGCCGCAACTGGCTGCGATCAAAGACGCCGCGCCGGATGCATCGTTCCGTGTCAAGGGCCAGAAACTGGCGCGTGAACCGCATCGTTATAGTGGTCGTACCGCCATGCGCGCCAACATCAGCGTGCATGAGCCGCGTCAGCCGCAGGATAAGGACACCATGTTTACCTTCTCGATGGAAGGGAACAACAGTCCGCTGGCTGAGCGTCAGCAGGTGCCGTTTGCCTGGGCACCGGGCTGGAACTCACCACAGGCGTGGAACAAATTCCAGGATGAAGTGGGTGGGCATCTGCGCCACGGTGATCCGGGTGTCCGCCTGATCGAGGCTGGTGAAGGTTCGCTGGCCTATTTCAGCCAGATTCCCGCACCGTTTGTCCCGCAACAGGGTCAATGGCAGGTTGCGCCTTACTACAACCTGTTCGGCAGTGATGAGCTGTCGCAGCGCTCCGGCGTTATCCAGCAGCGTATGCCGCAGGCTTGCGCGGTAGTGAATCAGGCTGATGCCGCATTGCTGGGCGTCAATACCGGTGCACTGCTGGACATTACCTGTGGTGGTCAGACGCTGCGTCTGCCGGTGCGTCTGAGCACCGAGCTGCGTCAAGGCCAGGTTGGTTTGCCGCTGGGCTTTCCGGGGATTGCTCCGGTGCTGGCGGGCGCGACCGTTGAAATGCTGCGGGAGGCTGCGCAATGAGTTGGTTGACTCCGGAAGTACTGGACATTCTGGCCACCGTCGGCAAAGCGATCGTGATTCTGTTGGTCGTGGTGAGCTGCGGCGCGCTCATGAGTATGGGGGAGCGCCGTCTGCTGGCGCTGTTCCAGGGGCGTTACGGGCCTAACCGCGTGGGCTGGGGTGGTTCGCTCCAACTGGTGGCGGACATGCTCAAGATGTTCTTCAAGGAAGACTGGACGCCGCCGTTTGCCGACAAGGTGATTTTCACCCTGGCACCGGTGATTGCCTTTACTTCGCTGTTGCTGTCGTTCGCCATCGTACCGGTCAGTCCGACCTGGCAGGTGGTTAACCTGAACATCGGGGTGCTGTTCTTCCTGATGATGGCGGGTCTGGCGGTTTACGCTGTGCTGTTCGCCGGTTGGTCCAGTAACAACAAATATTCGCTGCTGGGGGCGGTGCGTGCTTCTGCGCAAACGCTAAGTTATGAAGTGTTCCTCGGGTTGTCCCTGATGGGCGTAGTGGCGCAGGCGGGGTCGTTCAACATGGCCGATATCGTCAATGCGCAGTCCACGGTGTGGAACGTTGTCCCGCAGTTCTTTGGTTTTATTACCTTTGCGATCGCGGGTGTCGCGGTGTGTCACCGTCATCCGTTCGACCAGCCAGAAGCCGAGCAGGAACTGGCGGATGGTTACCACATCGAATACGCCGGGATGAAGTTCGGTCTGTTCTTCGTTGGCGAATATATCGGTATCGTGACGGTTTCCGCGTTGATCGTGACGCTGTTCTTCGGTGGTTGGCACGGACCTTTCCTGCCGCCGTTCGTCTGGTTTGCGTTGAAGACGGCGTTTTTCATGATGATGTTCATCCTGATTCGTGCGTCGTTGCCTCGTCCGCGTTATGACCAGGTAATGGCATTCGGCTGGCGGGTGTGTCTGCCGCTGACGCTGCTGAACCTGCTGGCGACCGCCGCAGTCATTCTGTACAACGCTTGATAAGGGTGAATAAACCATGACACTGAAAGAACTTTTGATTGGTTTCGGCACCCAGGTACGCAGTATCTGCATGGTGGGTTCCAACGCGTTTAAAAAGCGTGAAACCAAAATGTATCCGGAAGAGCCAGTAAATCCGCCACCGCGTTTTCGTGGCCGTATTGTGCTGACCCGTGATCCGGACGGACAGGAACGTTGCGTCGCCTGCAACCTGTGTGCTGTGGCTTGCCCGGTAGGCTGTATCTCGCTGCAGAAGGCGGAAATGAAGGATGGCCGTTGGTATCCTGAGTTCTTCCGCATCAACTTCTCCCGCTGCATTTTCTGCGGTATGTGTGAGGAAGCCTGCCCGACCACAGCTATTCAGCTGACTCCCGATTTCGAAATGGGTGAGTTCAAGCGTCAGGATCTGGTGTACGAAAAAGACGATCTGCTGATCTCGGGGCCGGGTAAATATCCGGAATACAACTTCTACCGGATGGCCGGTATGGCTGTTGATGGGAAAGAGAAGGGCGAAGCCGAAAACGAAGCCAAACCCATTGACGTTAAAGGCCTGCTGCCCTAAGGAGCCAAGCATGGAATTCGCTTTTTATGCGACTGCGATTATTGCGGTACTGGCAACATTACGTGTCATTACCCATACCAATCCAGTACATGCATTACTTTATCTGATTGTTTCGTTGCTGGCGGTAGCCGGTGTGTTCTTCTCGCTGGGGGCGTATTTCGCCGGGGCGCTGGAGATAATTGTTTACGCCGGTGCCATCATGGTGCTGTTCGTCTTCGTGGTGATGATGCTTAACCTCGGTAACTCGGTGGATGAGCAGGAAAAACTGTGGTTAAAACCCAGTGTATGGCTGGGGCCGGGGGTGCTGTCTCTGGTTCTGTTGGCGATTATCGTCAAAGGGATCATCAGCGTCACTGACCAGAACATCGCCGGTAATATTGTTGATGCCAAAGCGGTCGGCATTAGCCTGTTTGGGCCGTATGTGCTGGCAGTCGAGCTGGCATCTATGCTGCTGCTGGCTGGCTTGGTGGTGGCTTTCCACATCGGCCGTGAAGACAAGCGCGGGGAGCTGATTGCCAAAGATCAGGATGCCGACAAGAAAATAACGGAGGAACGCGCATGATTCCGCTACAACATGGCTTACTGCTGGCTGCCATCCTCTTCGTGTTGGGGCTGACCGGGCTGGTGATTCGTCGCAATCTTTTATTCATGCTGATCTGCCTGGAAATCATGATTAACGCGGCGGCGTTGGCTTTCGTGGTCGCCGGTAGCTATTGGGGGCAATCGGATGGTCAGGTGATGTATATCCTGGCTATTACGCTGGCCGCGGCGGAAGCCAGTATTGGCCTGGCGCTGCTGCTGCAGCTGTATCGTCGCCGTCAGACCCTGAATATTGATACTGTCAGTGAGATGCGCGGATGAACTTACTCTATTTAACAATTCTGTTTCCGCTGATCGGATTCCTGTTGTTGGCCTTCTCTCGCGGGCGCTGGTCGGAAAATGTTTCCGCCACTATCGGGGTGGGGTCGATTGGGTTGGCTGCGCTGGTCACTGGTGGCGTCGTAGTGGATTTTCTCAGCCAGCAACAGCCTGGCGGAGTGACCTTCTTCAGTCAGCACCTGTGGAGCTGGATGACGGTCGGCAAGTTCGACATCGGTGTCACGCTGGCGCTGGACGGGCTGTCACTGACTATGTTGTCGGTTGTGACCGGTGTGGGCTTCTTTATCCACCTGTTCGCCTCTTGGTATATGCGCGGTGAAGAGGGGTATTCCCGCTTCTTTGCCTATACCAACCTGTTTATCGCCAGCATGGTGGTATTGGTGCTGGCGGATAACCTGTTGCTGATGTACCTCGGCTGGGAAGGGGTGGGGCTGTGTAGCTATCTGCTGATCGGTTTCTACTACACCAACCCGAACAACGGTGCTGCGGCGATGAAAGCGTTCATCGTGACCCGTGTGGGTGACGTGTTCCTGGCGTTCGCGCTGTTTATCCTGTATCGCGAGTTGGGCACGCTGAACTTCCGCGACCTGATGGTCCTGGCACCGCAGCATCTGGCCGAAGGCTCCCCGGTGATCACCTGGGCGACACTGATGCTGCTGGGTGGTGCGGTCGGTAAATCGGCGCAGTTGCCGTTGCAGACCTGGCTGGCGGATGCGATGGCTGGTCCGACGCCGGTTTCCGCGTTGATCCACGCCGCAACCATGGTGACCGCGGGCGTGTATCTGATCGCCCGTACCCACGGTTTGTTCCTGCTGGCACCGGACGTACTGAATCTGGTTGCTAATGTCGGGGCGGTTACGCTGCTGCTGGCCGGTTTCGCCGCGCTGGTGCAAACCGATATCAAGCGCGTGCTGGCCTACTCGACGATGAGTCAGATTGGCTACATGTTTCTGGCGCTCGGTGTTCAGGCGTGGGATGCGGCTATTTTCCACCTGATGACCCATGCATTCTTCAAAGCGCTGCTGTTCCTGTCGTCCGGTTCGGTAATCCTGGCCTGCCATCACGAGCAGAACATCTTCAAGATGGGTGGGCTGCGTAAGACCATTCCGCTGGTGTATGCCTGCTTCCTGGTGGGCGGTGCCGCCCTGTCGGCGTTGCCAATGGTCACCGCGGGTTTCTTCAGTAAGGATGAAATTCTGGCAGGTGCCTGGGCCAATGGTCACATTAACCTGGTGATTGCCGGTCTGGTGGGCGCGTTCATGACGTCGTTGTACACCTTCCGGATGATTTTTATCGTGTTCCACGGTGAAGCAAAAACCAAAGCCCACGCAGGCAAGGGGATTTCTCATCACCTGCCGTTGTTGGTGCTGCTGGTGCTGTCCACCTTTGTTGGCGCTCAGATTGCTCTGCCGCTGCATGGCGTACTACCGGCTACGACCGAGCTTGAGCACGGTCAGGTTATGACGCTGGAAATCGCCTCCGGCGTGGTAGCCATTGCCGGTATTCTGCTGGCGGCTGCGCTGTGGCTGGGCAAACGTCGGTTGGTGACGAGCGTTGCCAACAGTGCGCCGGGTCGTTTCTTCTCGACATGGTGGTTCCATGCATGGGGATTCGACTGGTTGTACGACAAGGTCTTCGTCAAACCGTATCTGGCTATTGCGACATTGCTGCAGCGCGACCCGCTCAATGCGCTGATGAACATTCCGGCTATCCTGACCCGCTGGGGCAACCGTGCGCTGATCGTCAGCGAAAACGGGCAGGTGCGCTGGTATGTCGCCTCAATGGGGGTCGGTGCCGTGGTGGTGCTGGCGTTGCTGTTGCTGGTCTAAACGATGCGGTAATGCAGAGGGGCGGGGCGCTCGCTGATGAGTGGCCCCGCAGGCAGCAAGTTTTTCGTTTTCTTTAATTTAGGGACACAAAACGCCATGCTACTACCTTGGCTGATTCTTATCCCCTTTATCGGCGGCCTGCTGTGCTGGCAGCTCGAGCGTTTTGGCACTCGCGTGCCGCGCTGGATCGCGCTGATCTCCATGGGGCTGACACTGGCGCTGTCACTGCAGTTGTGGCTGCAGGGCGGCTTTTCGCTGGCGACACCGACGGGCCTGCCGCAATGGCAGTCGGAGTTTGTGCTGAACTGGATACCGCGTTTTGGTATCTCGATTCACCTGGCGCTGGACGGGCTGTCATTACTGATGGTCGTGCTGACTGGCCTGCTGGGCGTACTGGCGATCCTCTGTTCCTGGCGTGAGATTCAACGTTATCAGGGTTTCTTCCATCTGAACCTGCTGTGGATTCTCGGCGGTGTGATTGGTGTCTTCCTGGCCATCGACATGTTCCTGTTCTTCTTCTTCTGGGAAATGATGTTGGTGCCGATGTACTTCCTGATCGCACTGTGGGGGCACAAAGGCTCGGATGGTAAAACCCGTATCGCGGCGGCAACCAAGTTCTTCATCTATACGCAGGCCAGTGGTCTGGTGATGTTGATTGCTATCCTGGCGCTGGTGTTTGTGCACCATAATGCCACCGGCGAATGGACCTTCGATTATTCTCGCCTGTTGAAAACGCCAATGTCCTACGGGCTGGAATATGCGTTGATGCTGGGCTTCTTCATTGCTTTCGCGGTGAAAATGCCGCTGGTGCCGTTGCATGGCTGGCTGCCGGATGCACACAGCCAGGCCCCGACCGCTGGTTCAGTTGACCTGGCGGGGATTTTGCTGAAAACCGCTGCCTACGGTCTGCTGCGCTTCAGCCTGCCGCTGTTCCCGAACGCCTCTCACGATTTTGCACCAATCGCCATGTGGTTGGGTGTTATCGGTATCTTCTACGGTGCCTGGATGGCGTTCAAACAAACCGACATCAAGCGCCTTATCGCTTACACTTCTGTGTCACACATGGGTTTTGTGATGATTGCCATCTATTCCGGCAGTCAACTGGCCTATCAAGGCGCGGTGGTGCAGATGATTGCTCACGGCCTGTCAGCCGCTGGGATGTTCATTATTTGCGGTCAGTTGTATGAACGTCTTCATACCCGCGATTTGCGTCAGATGGGTGGTTTGTGGGGACGTATCCGCTACCTGCCTGCACTGTCGCTGTTTTTCGCGGTAGCTACGCTCGGGATGCCGGGTACGGGTAACTTTGTCGGCGAATTCATGATTCTGTTCGGCAGCTATCCGGTAGTGCCGGTGATTACGGTGATTTCCACCTTCGGTCTGGTGTTTGCTTCCGTTTATTCGCTGGTGATGATGCAGCGCGCTTTCTACGGTGCCGCCAAATCGGACACGCCTTTGCAGGCAATGAGTGCGCGTGAATTGTCGCTTATTCTGCTGCTGGTAGTGCTGTTGGTGCTGCTGGGCGTTTATCCGCAGCCAATCCTGGATACATCCAGCGCGGCGATGGCCAATATCCAGCAATGGTTTGCGTCATCGGTTCAGGGTTCAACAATTTCAACGACAGGGCTGTAATTCGCCATGACAATAACTCCTCAACAACTGATCGCGATATCGCCACTGTTAATCGTTGGATTGACAGTCGTGGTTGTGATGCTGTGCATTGCGTGGCGACGCAACCATTTTGTCAACGCTACGTTGACGGTTATCGGCCTGAACATCGCGTTGTTATCGCTGTATCTGGTTGGCCAGGTTGGGCCGACCGATGTCACCCCGTTGATCCGGGTGGACGGATTTTCGATGTTCTATACCGGCCTGGTGCTGGCGGCGAGTCTGGCGACCAGTACATTCGCCTACCCGTGGCTGGAAGGCTACCCGGACAACAAAGATGAGTTCTATCTGCTGGTGCTGATTGCTGCGCTGGGCGGTATTCTGCTGGCGAGCGCCAACCATTTGGCGGCGTTCTTCATCGGCATCGAACTGATCTCCCTGCCGTTGTTCGGTATGGTGGGTTATGCTTTCCGCCAGAAACGTTCGCTGGAAGCCGCCATCAAATACATGCTGTTGTCTGCTGCGGCGTCCTCGTTCCTGCTGTTTGGTATGGCGCTGGTGTATGCCGATTCCGGCAGCCTGAGCTTTGCCAGCCTCGGTAAGAGCCTGAACGATCACCAGTTACATGCGCCGCTGTTGCTGGCGGGCTTGGGTATGATGCTGGTTGGGCTGGGCTTCAAACTGTCTCTGGTGCCGTTCCACTTGTGGACGCCGGATGTGTATCAGGGGGCACCGGCACCAGTGTCGACCTTCCTGGCGACCGCCAGCAAGATCGCTATTTTCGGTGCTGTGATGCGTTTGTTCCTGTATGCACCGTTGGTGGATACCGAATCGGTACGCACCACGCTGGGTGTGATCGCGTTCGCGTCAATCCTGTTCGGTAACCTGATGGCGGTGGCGCAGAGCAACATCAAACGTCTGTTAGGGTACTCGTCTATCGCGCATCTGGGTTACTTGCTGGTGGCGCTGATTGCCGTACAGACGCACCAGATGGCGCTGGAAACCATCGGCGTATATCTGGCCGGTTACCTGTTCAGCAGCCTGGGCGCGTTCGGCGTGGTGAGCCTGATGTCCAGCCCATATCGGGGGCCGGATGCGGATTCGTTATTCTCCTATCGTGGTCTGTTCTGGCATAAGCCGATCCTGTCTGCGGTGATGACGGTGATGATGCTATCACTGGCCGGTATTCCGATGACACTGGGCTTCTTCGGCAAATTCTACGTACTGGCGGTAGGTGTGAACGCTCACCTGTGGTGGTTAAGTGCGGCAGTCGTCGTAGGTAGCGCCATCGGCCTGTATTACTACCTGCGTGTATTGATAAGCTTGTATTTAAGCGCACCGCAAACTCTGAATCGCGATACGCCGAATAACTGGGCGTTGACCGCGGGTGGCGTTGTGGTACTGATTTCATCCGTACTCGTACTGGTGCTGGGGCTTTACCCGCAGCCGCTGATTTCGCTGGTGCAACTGGCGCAGCCGTTGATGTAATTTCTCTCATACCGTACTGAAAGCCGCGAGTTATCGCGGCTTTTTTTATCCTTACGAATTTGTCATCTTCATCTTTTTCACTCGATTTTCAAACCCTGCCTCAAGTTTTAATGTCCTGGTTTTGAATCAGTTATCGAACGGCATTATGTACAGAAAAATATCGACACAGTGTCTTTGACGGGATTAGGAAAATATCTGATTGCCCGAAATGAACGAGCTATTTACTTTCCCCCGGAATGTCTGGCTTGGAAATAATGACAAGATCTTTTTTTATTTACAGTCCTTGTGAGGCGAGTCGGGCTAATAAAGAGGGGTTGTTATTTTATCCATTAAATTCAATGAGTAATTAGTGGGTTTGGCTAGAGGGGATAGTGATATGGCAACATGTGACAAGGTTGGATACAGAATGACACGCTGTGGTGTTTTTATTTTTCTGCTGACATGGGGGGTATGTAATAGCCATGCCGATGAATCGTCGGTAATAAATAAAAGTCCACAGGATGAAAATAAAGAGGGTGATTTTCTATTTGAAAACCCGCCGCATTTACAGCGGTTGGTCAGATCGCTATTGCAGAACCATTTCAGCGGAGTGCAGGAAGGGAATCAGGAGAAATATTATGAGTTGGATGTCGGGTATGTTGACGGAAAAATTTATGATCCGTCGCAAAACCGTTTTCAAAGGGTACACTTACGGGGTTACACCGGCAGTACGGACAGGCAGTCAGTTATTGGGACACCGTTCGTGGCTCCCCAGATTGATGTGATGCCTGGTGATACGGTGCGCATCCTGCTCAAGAATAATTTACCGGTGGATAACAGCTGCCAGGCGCATCAGATGAATGATGGTGCGACAACCTCTTCTCACACCCGTATGATGAACGGTTCGCTATCATCGCCAAAGTTGTTCGATCCTCCTCACTGTTTTAATGGGACTAACCTACATGCCCACGGTGTCTGGATCAGCCCGACAGGCAATAGTGATAATGTGCTGCTGTCGGTGAATCCGGGTAACAGTTTCGAATACCAGTACAACTTCTCACAGGACATCCCGGCTGGCACTTTCTGGTATCACTCACATCGGCACGGTTCCACCGCGTTGCAGGTTTCCAGCGGTATGGCGGGGGCGTTGATTGTGCATGGCAACCGCAAACCTACGGATATATCGAACGGCGATCTGGATACGCTGTTGGTTGATCCCGACAGTCAGCAGCCATTTCCTGAACATACGGTATTGTTTCAACAGATTCAGTACGCCTGTCTGGGGCCGAACGGCAAGCTGAAACGAGATAAGCAGGGAAATATCAACTGGGACTGCCGCCCTGAGGAAACCGGTGTCATTGAAGATTACGATCAGTTTGGCCCAGGCACCTGGCAGGCGTCCGGCCGATGGACCAGCATCAATGGTGTGGTACTGCCGACGTTTAAAGCCACCGCCGGGCAGGTAGAACGTTGGCGGCTGATTCACGCGGGGGTGCGGGAAACCATCAATCTGGAGTTCCGCAAAATAAAGCCGGGCCAGAGTCTCAACGCGTTGCATCGCAAGGCTTATCTGGGCAATTTACGGCGTCAGGACGTCAGCGCGCTGATTAATGAACTCTGTTCTGGTGAAAAGGTGCCATTCCAGGTGGTCGCCGCTGATGGCTTGACGATGTCTCACTCGCTGACGGCGGATAAAGTCACGCTACAGCCAGGGTATCGTTATGACCTGCTGGCGATGTTTCCGCAAGCGGGCGGTTATTGCATGATTCAACCGCAGCAATCCATGACCGGCAGTATTACTGGTAAAGCTCAGGGTAACAGTTTGCTGGGGTTTGTTTCCGTATCTGGCACGGACAGTATTGCCGTGCGGGACGTTGTGCCGAACTTACGGCGGAAACTGACCTATTCGGCGCAGAAGTTGATGCCGGAAGAGGTTCGCCAGGCGGTTATTCGAGATTTGAATCGTGACGATAACCAGATCTATCTCACCCGGTTCGCACCGCATACAAGGGATGTGAGTGATGAAGAGATTGCTGGTCAGCCACAACAGAAAATCGTTTTCTTTGCCGGCGGCACACAGCCGAAGGCAAACAATGTCTTCGCTATTGGTCACGATTTTGGCGTCGAGAACGTTAACGGCATATGGTTGCCGAAACACATACGGGCTTATGACCCGAAATGGATTGACCTGACTTTGCCGTTATGGGCATCACAGGAGTGGGAATTGCGCTCGTACAGCGTTAGCCATCCGTTTCATATCCACGTGAATCCGTTCCAGATTGTCGCGATTTATGATCCGCAGGGACGTGACGTCAGTTTGCCCGGTGTAACGGAAGCCGATGGCGACAGCCAGTTCGCAGGCCTAAAAGGGCAGTGGAAAGACACCATCTTCGTGAAAACCAACCTGTTGCCGGGTCAGTTGACCGGAACGCCACAGAACTACTATCGCGTACTGCTGAGGACTCGCTATCAGCGTTATATCGGCGAGTTCGTACTGCATTGCCACATTTTGGACCACGAGGATAAAGGCATGATGGAAAATGTCGAGATTGTGCTGCCGCAAACGCAAAAAGGTCAGACAGCGTCAACGAAGTGACCAGAAATCAGATACAAGGATGAAGAAGACTGCGGAATAACTGTCAGAAGGGAGTGAAAAAACTAAAGCCGCCTCGTCTGGATGATTGGGGCGGCTTTTAGTCTGCGGCGCTCATATTAAAACGGGCTGATGATGGAGCCGATACGTTCGCAGTAGCTTACGTAGATGTCGCCCAGTTTTTTGAAGAAATTGATGAATGCGTTCATGTGGTGTCTCCATTATCGTTGTTGAGGTTTTGTGTGATGTTCATCACGGTTTTGATAATAATGGATAAGGAACGTCATTTCAACTTTTTCGTGATGAAAGTCACATTATTTTGAAGACAATGGCAGTGTCGGAGGAATAACAGGCCGCCGTTCTGACGACCTGTTGATAGGAATAGCTGAGTAATCAGAGTGTTATATTTCCATCAATCAAGGTGTTACTGAGGCCGCCAATCCACGGCTGGCCGTCAATGTAGGAAACATTGACCCGGCCGTCTCGGTACAACATGGTGCCTTGGCGCACACGATAACCGAGCGTGTGGTCCGCCTGCTCTGGCAACGGGCGGTGCTGTATCACTCTGGCAATGCAGGCGTTGGCGCTGCCGGTTACCGGGTCTTCTACCACGGCATCATTCATGACAAAGAAGGCCCGTACTTCATAATCGGCAGGACTGGCGTTGTCATGCGGCCCGTAGATCGCGACACCGTCGGTTTGTCCAACTTGTTGTAATCGTTGGAGGTGCGCGGCATCCGGGCGTGCTTCCAGACAGGCGCGTGCACTTTCCATCCGCACCGTCAGCCAGCGGATGCCCATCTGCACGTTGACGGGGCGATGGTTTGGATGACGACGATGGCTGCCGATGGCGCTATCGAGTAATGCGTCATACTGAGGGTCGAGTGTCGTCGTCGTGACGTCCGGCGCGCGAAAGGCGAGCTGGCCGTTATCACCGATAGCGACGGGCACCAGCCCGACGCCGCATTGCTGGATCATCTGATGCGGCACATGTGGTATCAGGCCGGATTCCAGCAGTGCGTGCGCGGTTCCCAGTGTCGGATGTCCGGCGAATGGCAATTCTGCTGATGGGGTGAAAATACGCACCCGATAGTCAGCCAGCGGATCGTCCGGTGGTAGCACAAAGGTGGTTTCCGACAAATTAGTCCAGCGGGCGATGGCCTGCATTTGTTCATCGCTTAGACCCTCGGCATCGAGAATAACGGCCAGCGGATTGCCTGTGGCGGGATGGTGGCTGAACACATCGACCTGTTTAAAACGGCGTGATGACGGCATCTGATCTTTCCTTCTGCGATCGGGAGCAGTGTTCATTATGTACGGTTAACAATATGTTGTCGTGTCTGCCGTCAGGTGTTTTGCAGACTGATGCTGCGATGGCGGGGTATCAAATCTGTATCTGATTAAAAAATGCACGATAATCACCGGGATTCTGTGTCCCGCTTGTGGCATAATGCGCGCCAAATCACATTCCGAATCGAGTAAGTGCTGTGCTGGTAACCAATAATATTACGATGCAATTCGGCAGTAAGCCGTTGTTTGAAAACATTTCTGTTAAATTTGGCGGCGGTAATCGCTATGGCTTGATCGGCGCTAACGGCTGCGGCAAGTCCACCTTTATGAAGATCCTCGGCGGCGATCTGACGCCGAGCGCAGGCAACGTTGCCATCGACCCGAATGAACGAATCGGTAAACTGCGTCAGGATCAGTTCGCGTTTGAACAATACAGCGTGCTGGATACCGTGATTATGGGGCACGCCGAACTGTGGGAAGTCAAGGAAGAACGCGACCGTATTTATTCGCTGAGTGAGATGAGCGAGGAAGATGGCTATCGTGTGGCGGACCTGGAAGCAAAATACGGCGAAATGGATGGTTACAGTGCCGAATCGCGCGCCGGTGAATTGTTGCTGGGCGTGGGGATTCCGCTGGAGCAACATTACGGGCCGATGAGTGAAGTGGCTCCCGGTTGGAAACTGCGTGTCTTGCTGGCACAGGCGCTGTTTTCCAATCCTGATATTCTGTTGCTGGACGAGCCGACCAACAACCTGGACATCGATACCATCCGTTGGCTGGAACAGGTGCTGAATGAGCGCAACAGCACCATGATCATCATTTCCCATGACCGTCACTTCCTGAACATGGTCTGCACGCATATGGCGGATCTGGATTACGGCGAATTGCGCATTTATCCCGGCAACTACGACGAGTACATGACGGCAGCGACGCAGGCGCGCGAGCGTCTGCTGGCGGACAACGCCAAGAAAAAGGCACAGATTGCCGAATTGCAGTCGTTTGTCAGCCGTTTTAGCGCTAACGCGTCCAAATCACGTCAGGCGACTTCTCGTGCCCGCCAGATAGATAAAATTCAGCTGGAAGAGGTGAAAGCATCCAGCCGTCAGAACCCGTTTATCCGTTTTGAACAGGACAAAAAACTGTTCCGTAACGCGCTGGAAATCGACGGGCTGACCAAAGGCTTTGATAACGGTCCGCTGTTCCGCCAGTTGAAAATGCTGGTGGAAGTGGGAGAGAAAGTCGCGATTCTCGGTACTAACGGGATCGGTAAATCCACATTGCTGAAAACGCTGGTTGGCGAACTGGCACCGGACTCCGGCATGGTCAAATGGTCGGAGAACGTTCGTATCGGTTACTACGCGCAGGATCACGAGTACGAGTTTGATGGTGATCTCACCGTGTTTGACTGGATGAGCCAGTGGAAGCAGGAAAACGACGACGAGCAGGCGGTCCGCAGCGTACTGGGGCGCCTGCTGTTTTCTCAGGACGACATCCGTAAAAAGGTCAAGGTGCTGTCCGGGGGGGAAAAGGGCCGGATGCTGTTCGGTAAGCTGATGATGGAAAAACCGAACGTTCTGGTGATGGACGAACCGACCAACCACCTGGATATGGAATCCATTGAGTCGCTGAACATGTCGCTGGAGATGTATCAGGGCACGTTGCTGTTTGTGTCTCACGACCGTGAGTTCGTCAGCTCGCTGGCGACCCGCATTGTGGAAATCACGCCGGGTAAAGTGATCGACTTCAGCGGCAACTACGAAGATTATCTGCGCAGTCGCGGAATCGAATAATTCCCTGTCGTATGACATTTAAAAGCAGCCGGGAAAATGGCTGCTTTTTTATTGCCCCAAATGTTAAAAAAGCCGTATGGATTACTGAAAATAGGTAATGAAGAGTAATAATCCTGTACGAGGAATAGCCAAAGGTCACGCTTTTGTCTTTCATACTGACAGTGACATTATCCTTCAAATGTCTTTTTGAAAGTAAAGTATCTAAAGTAATTTATTTTTACTAATGAATGAGGTGGATCGCTCGAAAAGGAAAGAAATAAAGAAAACGAAGAAGATGTTTTTAAAAAATCAATAATAATCAATATGATAATATTTATATTATAACTGATATAAGTGGTAGTTAAATCGATTAAGCAATTCTGGATCACAAAAAAATATGCGTTTGTTACGCATTGAGATATTTTCTCATTTAATCTGACCTGCCGTGTTTTTAAAAAAGAAATGTCGCGGAGAGCCTCACAGAAGACGTATAAATAAAATGGTTATTCCCCGGCTGCTTGATAGAGATCAAATCGGTGACGTTATTCTCCTCATTATTCTATGCCGACACGTAAATGTGTTACTCCGACCTTGCTACAGGAGAATAATAAAGAATGAATGGGGAAAATATGATGCTTTCCCGTCACGGCATCAATCGCCGTGATTTTATGAAGCTATGTGCAGCACTTGCCGCCACCATGGGGTTAAAAGAGGCCGCCGCCGCAGATATGGCCAAGTCACTGACGTCTCCCCAGCGTCCGCCGGTGATTTGGATTGGTGCGCAGGAATGTACCGGGTGTACTGAATCCCTGTTGCGCGCCACCCACCCGACCATTGAAAACCTGCTGCTGAATACTATCTCGCTGGAATACCACGAAGTTCTTTCCGCTGCCTTTGGCGAACAAGCGGAAGAAAATAAGCACCGCGCTATCGAACAATACAAAGGCAAATATGTCTTGGTGGTGGATGGTTCCATCCCATTGAAGGATGGTGGCATTTACTGCATGGTGGCGGGAAAACCGATTGTCGAGCATATTCGCGCTGCCGCTGAACATGCTGCGGCCATTATTGCCATCGGTTCCTGCTCCGCCTGGGGTGGTGTCCCTGCCAGTGGTTCTAATCCAACCGGTGCCGTCAGCTTACAGCAGGTATTGCCGGGCAAAACCGTTATTAATATTCCCGGTTGTCCGCCTAACCCGCACAACTTCCTGGCAACCGTGGCGCATGTCATCACGTATCAACGAGCCCCCGCGCTCGACAGCCAGAATCGTCCCACCTTCGCCTATGCCCGCCTGATCCACGAAAACTGCGAGCGTCGCCCGCATTTTGACGCTGGCCGCTTTGCCAAAGAGTTTGGCGATGAAGGCCATCGGCAGGGGTGGTGCCTCTACCACCTGGGTTGCAAAGGGCCGGAAACCTATGGCAACTGCCCGACGCTGGAGTTCTGTGACGTAGGGGGCGGCATTTGGCCGGTGGGGATTGGTCACCCATGCTATGGCTGTAACGAGCAAGGCATCGGGTTCACCAAGGGGATTTTCCAGTTGGCCAATGTGGAAAACCCAACGCCGCGCGTTGAAAAACCGGCGGTGACCAGCCCGGAAGGCGGCAACAGCTCTGCTACGGCCACGGGGCTTATCGGCGGCGTGCTGGGAGCGGTGGCTGGCGTCAGCCTGATGGCGGTGCGTGAGCTGGGCCGTCAGCAAAAACAGCAGGACACCGGTAACGCATCCCGGGAGGGTTAAGCCGTGAACAGACGCAATTTTTTCAAGCTGGCTTCTGCCGGGGCGTTGCTGGCGGGCACGCCGCTGGCGACTGAAGCGGCGGCCACCAACCGGCCGCCAATTCCCGGCGCGCTTGGCATGTTGTACGACTCTACGCTGTGCGTGGGTTGTCAGGCGTGTGTGAGCAAATGCCAGCAGGTCAACAAGCTGGACTATAAACCGGATAGCTCGGTTTATAGCGGCGGCGCGGCGACCTGGTCCAATAATGACAAGCTCAGCCCGTATACCAACAACATCATCCAGGTGTGGAGCAGTGGCGACGGTAAAAATAAGGATCAGCCACAAAACGGTTACGCCTATATCAAGAAGCAGTGTATGCACTGCGTCGACCCTAACTGTGTGTCGGTGTGCCCGGTTTCCGCACTGAAGAAAGACCCGAAAACCGGCGTAGTGCATTACGACGCCAGTATCTGCACCGGTTGTCGTTACTGCATGGTGGCCTGCCCCTTCGATGTGCCGAAGTACGACTATGAAAACCCCCTCGGTAAGCTGCACAAATGTGAGCTGTGTAATCAACCGGAACTGGCTCGGCTCGATAAGGGCGGAATGCCGGGGTGTGTGGAGGTTTGTCCAACCGGGGCGGTGATTTATGGCACCCGTGAGCAACTGTTGGATGAAGCGAAACGTCGGTTGGCGCTCAAGCCGGGTGACGAATACGCCTATCCGCGTCAAACGCTGGACAGAAAAGACAGCTACCTGCACACCGTGCCGACTTATGAACGCTATGTCTATGGCGAGAAAGAAGCGGGCGGCACACAGGTGCTGGTGCTAGCTGGGGTGCCGTACCAAAACCTGGAAATGCCCGCGTTGGATTCGCTGTCCACCGGTGCGCGTTCAGAACACATCCAGCATACGTTGTACAAGGGGATGGTGTTGCCGCTGGCGGTGCTGGCTGGGTTGTCGGTGCTGGTGCATCGCAATACCCGTGCCGAGCGGGAAGAGACGCACGACTCACAGGAGAAACCTCATGACGGCGCATAAAGCGAGTCCGTTGGGCGGGCGGCTGGTGAGCTGGCCCATCATGCTACTGGCTCCGCTGGTGGCGATTTGCGCGATCCTGATCGTGAAACGTCTGTTTCTGGGGATCGGCTCGGTTGCCGATCTTAACGGCGGCTACCCGTGGGGGATCTGGATCGCGTTCGACCTGCTGGTCGGCACCGGGTTCGCCTGCGGCGGCTGGGCGCTGGCCTGGGCGGTGTACGTGTTCAATCGCGGTGAATACCATCCGCTGGTGCGCCCGGCGCTGCTCGCCAGCCTGTTCGGCTACTCGCTGGGTGGGTTGTCGATCACCATCGACGTTGGGCGTTACTGGAACCTGCCGTACTTCTACATTCCCGGTTACTTCAACACCAACTCGGTGCTGTTCGAAACCGCGGTGTGTATGACTATCTACATCGGGGTGATGGCGCTGGAGTTCGCGCCGGTGGTGCTGGAACGCTTCGGTTGGAAGGTGTCGCTGAAACGGCTCAACAAGGTGATGTTTTTCATCATTGCATTGGGCGCGCTGCTGCCCACCATGCACCAGTCGTCGATGGGGTCGTTGATGATTTCCGCCGGTTACAAAGTGCATCCGTTGTGGCAGAGCT
This sequence comes from Dickeya undicola, assembly GCF_000784735.1. Taxonomy (GTDB): domain Bacteria; phylum Pseudomonadota; class Gammaproteobacteria; order Enterobacterales; family Enterobacteriaceae; genus Dickeya; species Dickeya undicola. The sequence goes on along the minus strand of NZ_JSYG01000004.1, from coordinate 270,803 downwards.
ATGAACTGCTGCCGCTGCTGTCGCTGTTGACCGCGTTCATTATGGGTTTCTCGATTGTCATTTTCGAAGGCTCGCTGGTGCAAGCCGGGCTGAAAGGGCGCGGGCCAGATGAACAGGTATTGCTCCGTAAGCTGACCGGTCTGGCCCATGTGCTGGTGCTGCTGTTTGTGGTGCTGCGCTTCGGCGAGATCGTCTGGCATCAGAAAACGGCACTGCTGTTCGCAGGCGACCGTTTCGCCGTCATGTTCTGGTGTGAAGCCGGGCTGATGTTATTGCCGCTGGTGTTGCTGCGGTTGAAGCGTTGTCGTCAGGACGCCCGTTGGCTGTTCGTCAGCGCGCTCAGCATGTTGTTCGGTGCGGCGTTATGGCGACTGAGCTACTCGCTGCTGGCGTTCAATCCGGGCAACGGCTACCACTACTTCCCCAAAGCGCAGGAGATCCTGATTTCCATTGGCTTCGTCGCCATTGAAGTCTGCGCTTATATCTTGTTAATCCGCCTGCTGCCGGTACTGCCCGCGCTGAAAGGCGAACATACGCATCATCAGGCTGAGGTAAAGCATGAGCCAACGCATCACCATTGATCCCATTACCCGTATCGAAGGGCATCTGCGCATTGATTGCGAAATTGAAAACGGCAAGGTCACCAAAGCCTGGTCATCTGGCACCATGTGGCGCGGTATGGAAGAGATCGTCAAAGGGCGTGACCCGCGTGATGCCTGGATGATCGTGCAGCGTATTTGTGGCGTATGCACCACGGTGCACGCCATTGCCTCGGTACGTGCGGTGGAGAACGCGCTCGGTCTGAATGTGCCGGTCAATGCCCAGCACATCCGCAACCTGATTCTGGCAGCGCACAGTATCCATGACCATATCGTGCATTTCTATCAGTTGTCGGCACTCGACTGGGTGGATGTGACCTCGGCACTGAAAGCTGATCCACAAAAAGCCGCAGCGCTGCTCAAAGGATTGTCCGACTGGCCGCTGAATAATGCCGCCGAGTTCACCAAAGTGCAGCAGAAACTCAAAGATCTGGTAGCCAGCGGCCAGTTAGGGATTTTCGCCAACGGTTACTGGGGGCACCCGGCGATGTCGCTGCCGCCGGAAGTGAACCTGATAGCCGTCGCCCACTATTTGCAAGCACTGGAGTGCCAGCGCGATGCTAACCGTATTGTGGCGATTCTGGGCGGCAAGTCGCCGCACATCCAGAATCTGGCGGTTGGCGGTGTGGCGAACCCGATCAATCTGGACGCGCCGAGCGTGCTTAACCTGGAACGGTTGATGTACGTGAAAAGCTTTATCGATCGGCTCGGCGATTTTATCGAGCAGGTCTACAAAGTGGATTGCGCGGTGATTGCTGCTCACTACCCACAGTGGCTGACGCTGGGGCGTGGTGCTGATCACTACCTGAGCGTGCCAGAACTGCCGACCGACAACAAAAACGGCAGTTTCCTGCTGGCGGGTGGGTATATCGAGAACAGCGACCTGTCGAGCTACCGGCCGATCACCAGTCATAGCGACAAATTCCTGATCGAAGGGATTCGTGAGAGCGGTAAACACGCCTGGTATCAGGACGATCAGCCGCTGGCACCGTGGGAAGGGCTGACCCGTCCTCACTACACCGGCTGGCATGAAGACGGCAAATACTCGTGGGTGAAATCGCCGACCTTCTACGGCAAAACCGTGGAAGTGGGGCCACTGGCCTGGTTGCTGTGCGGTCTGGCTGCAAAGCATAAAGACACGCTGGTTCATTTTGATCAGGTCAAAGCTGCCTATCAGACGCTCAGCGGCCATCAACTGGAAGAGAAACACCTGCACTCCACGCTGGGCCGGGTGATTGGCCGTACCGTGCACTGCTGTGTACTGAAAGATACGCTGGCGCAGCAATGGCAGGCGCTGGTCGACAACATCGGCAAAGGTGACAACCAGACCTTCATCAAGCCAGACTTTTCGCCGGATACCGAATTCCACGGTGTCGGTTTTGGCGAGATGCCGCGCGGTATGCTGTCGCACTGGATCGTGTTCAAGAACGGCAAGATCACCAACTACCAGGCGGTAGTGCCATCCACCTGGACCTCCTGCCCGCGTAACGGTGACGACAAGCCCGGCCCGTATGAGCAGTCGCTGGTGGGTACGCCAGTAGCGGACCCGCACAAGCCGTTGGAAGTGGTACGTACCATCCACTCCTTCGACCCTTGTATGTCTTGTGCGGTGCACGTAGTGGATACCGTCAACGGCAATGAAGTGACCAGGGTGAAGGTGCTGTGATGAATATACTGGTGTTGGGGATCGGCAACATCCTGCTGAGCGATGAAGGCGTCGGGGTGCGGCTAGTTGAGCGTCTGGAACAGCGCTTTGACTGTACGCCAGCCATTGACATCGTGGATGGCGGCACCTGTGGCATGGAACTGATGGAATGCATGGCGGATCGTGACCACCTGATCGTGGCTGATGCGGTGCTCACGGGTCAGGCTGCGGGTAGTGTGACGGTGTTGCGCGACCGCGAGGTGCCAGCACTGTTTACCCGTAAGATTTCCCCGCACCAGTTAGGGCTGGCCGATGTGTTGATGGCGCTGCAACTGACCAGCGAGTTTCCCCGCCAGCTAACGTTGGTGGGGGTAGAGCCGGAAGCGCTCGATTCAGGCATCGGCTTGTCCGATACCGTTACCCGTGCGCTGGAACCGGCGTTGCAGCATATCATCACCGCGCTGCGCCAGAGTGGTGTCACGGTAACGGAGAAGATCGCGCAGGAGGTGTGTGATGACTGACATTTTTCCCGCCACGTCACACGATGAGGGTAATAATTCGCCCGCAATACCCGGTGAGCGCAAGGAAATAGACTGGGTTGCCGGGCATGATCAGAGTCCAGTGGCCTGGCTGGAAGCCGAATTTAGCCGTATTGCGCAGCAGCACATGCGGCTGTTGCCATTTTATCGCGAAGGTATTCCTGTACAGGCCTGTGGATTTACCCTGTTTGAACAGCAGTGGTTCGGTTGCCTGGTGACACCGTGGATGTTGAGCCTGTTGGTGCTGCCGGGACCAGGGCAACAGTGGCCCCGGCGTAAGCTTTCTGACCGGTTGGCGCTGACATTGCCCTGCGGCGATGTGAAGTTCGTGGTGAGCGAGAGTGACGACGGGCAGCAGTACCTGTCCTGTTCGCTGATGTCGCCGCTGGACCCGGCGCTTGACGCCGGACAGGCGTTGCAACTGGCACAGCAAAGTGTTCGCATGGCGCTGTCATTGCCGGTGCGAGATGCCGATGCCCCCGAAAACCTCGACCGCCGCGCGCTGTTCAGCCGTTACCGGAGTCAGCGGGATGCATGAAATTTCCATGTGCTATAACGCGCTGGAGTTGATTGAGCAGCAGGCACGTCAACACGGAGCACAACGCGTCACCGGCGTCTGGCTGGAAATTGGCGCGTTGTCCTGCATCGAAGAGAGCGCGTTACGGTTCTGTTTTGAGTCGGTCTGCCGCCAGACGCTGGCGGAAGGCTGCCAGTTACATCTGTCGGTGCGCCCGGCACAAGCCTGGTGTTGGGAGTGTAGCCAAGCGGTGGAAGTGGCGGACCATGACAGCGGTTGCCCACACTGCGGCGGTCACAGTCTGCGCGTCGAGAGCGGTGACAGTCTGCAATTGAAGCAACTGGCGGTTGAATAGCACGTCGCTTTCAGTCGGCGTGCCATCAGTAAAAAACGGTCTGGTTGACCGGAGGAGTCGTATCAATGTGTACCACATGCGGTTGTGGCGAGGGAGAACGTCGAATCGAAGGCGATGAGCCGACCCATTCACACGACCATCCCCATACGCACGATCACCACCACGAACATAGCCACAGTCATGACCATGTTCACTCTCACCCCCATCGTCATGCGCATCAGCATGAACATCATCACGATGGGCATCACCATGAGCATGACCACCACCATGATCATCCTCATGATCATGAGGATGCATCAGCCGCGCCCGGCGTGATCATTCATCATCACCATTATTACTACCACCACGGCGATGTGCATCACCATTACCACGGTGCGTCGCGTCCGCTGGCATTGCGTCGCGCGCATGATCACTCCCATTCCCACCCTGATCATTCGCACCCTCACCATGCACATGAACACGCCGAGCCGGAAGCGCGCTTTCAGCCGGTGGAGCAGGATCAGCATTTGCATTACGGGCAAGGGGCGGCGGGCACCCATGCACCGGGTGTGGGTCAGCAGCGTCTGTTGCAGATTGAAATGGACGTGCTGAGCAAAAATAACCAACTGGCAGCGCACAACCGTGAGCATTTCGATGCCGATCAGATTCTGGCGTTGAACCTGGTGTCCAGTCCCGGCTCCGGTAAAACTACCTTGCTGACCAGTACGCTGCATTTGTTGCGTGAGCAGGTGCCGTGTGCGGTGATTGAAGGCGACCAGCAGACCACCAATGATGCTGAGCGTATCCGCGCTACCGGCATCCCGGCGATTCAGGTCAACACCGGCAAAGGCTGCCATCTGGATGCACAAATGGTGCACGATGCCATGCACCGGTTGCCACTGCCGCAGCGCAGTCTGCTGTTTATCGAGAACGTCGGCAATCTGGTGTGTCCGGCCGGTTTCGATCTGGGCGAAAGGCACAAAATTGCGGTGCTGTCGGTCACCGAAGGGGAAGACAAACCGCTCAAATACCCGCATATGTTTGCCGCCGCTTCGCTGATGATCATCAACAAGATTGACCTGCTGCCGTATCTGGATTTTGACCTGGAAGCCTGTGTCGCCAATGCGCGTCGCGTCAATCCACAAATCGAGGTGATTGCCTTATCCGCCCGTACCGGCGAGGGGATGGAAGCCTGGCTGGCCTGGCTGGAAGCGCAGTTGCTGGGAAGCGAGTTGGCGAAAACGCCTTCACAACCGTCGCTGTTATCGGGAGCCTAACTATGTGCCTGGGCGTTCCCGGAAAAGTGGTCGCGGTTGGACCGGATCTGCACTACCCGGCGCGGGTGGATGTTTGCGGCGTGCAGCGCGAGGTGAATATCGCGCTGGTATGCGAGGGTGACCCGGCAGCCTTGGTGGGGCAGTGGGTGTTGGTACATGTCGGCTTTGCCATGAGCCTGCTGGATGAGCAGGAAGCGCAGGAGACGCTGGCAGCGCTGCAATCCATGCAGGCGGTCGGGCTGGAGCTGGACGAAGTCAGGCAAACCGGAGCCGTTTATGCAGTACGTTGATGAATTTCGCGATCCCGAGCTGGCGAAAGCGCTGTTACAGCGCATTCAGGTGCTGGTCGATGCGATGCCGCAGTTAAAAACACGTCCGTTACAATTGATGGAAGTGTGCGGCGGGCATACCCACGCTATTTTCAAATTCGGTATCGACCGGTTATTGCCACCGGAGATCGAGTTTGTACATGGGCCGGGCTGCCCGGTATGCGTGCTGCCGATGGGGCGGATTGATGCCTGTCTGGAAATTGCCGCCCGTCCGGAGGTGATTTTTTGTACCTTTGGCGACGCGATGCGAGTGCCGGGCCGCAACGGATCGTTGCAGGATGCCCGCCGTCACGGTGCGGATGTGCGGGTCGTCTATTCGCCGCTGGATGCGCTGGCGCTGGCGGAACAGTTTCCTGACCGGCAGGTGGTGTTTTTCGGATTGGGATTTGAAACCACCATGCCGAGCACCGCGCTGACACTGCAACAGGCCAGGCGTCGCAATATCAAAAATTTCTCCCTGTTTTGCCAGCACATCACCATCATCCCCACACTGAAAAGCCTGCTGGAACAACCAGACTTGCGTATCGACGGCTTTTTAGCGCCGGGGCATGTCAGCATGGTGATTGGCGCTTACCCCTATCAGCCGTTGTGCGATCAGTTCCACAAGCCGTTTGTGGTTACCGGTTTTGAGCCGCTGGATATTTTGCAGGCGCTGCTGATGCTGGTGCAGCAACTGCACGACGAGCGCTGTGAGGTGGAAAACCAGTACCGCCGCATCGTGCCAGATAGCGGCAACACGCTGGCGCAGCAGGCGATGGCGGAGGTGTTCGAAACCAAAGCCAGCAGCGAGTGGCGCGGGTTGGGGGAAATTGCCGATTCGGGTATGCAACTGCGGGCGGAATACGCGGCATTCGATGCCGAACGCCGCTTTAATCCACAGCATCAGCAGGTGGCGGACGAGCCGCTGTCGCGCTGTGGCGAGGTGCTCACCGGTCGTTGCAAACCGGGTGACTGCCCGCTGTTTGGACAACGTTGCACGCCGCAAAACGCTATCGGTGCGCTGATGGTGTCCTCGGAAGGCGCTTGCGCTGCCTACTATCAGTATCGTCGGGAGTGTGCCTGATGAAGAATACCTTATTACCTAAAGAAATTACCCTGGCGCACGGCAGTGGCGGGCAGGCAATGCAGCAATTGATCGAAGGATTGTTTCTGCAACTGTTCGAGAACCCATTGCTGGCGGAGCGTGAAGATCAGGCCCGTTTGCCGCTGGCGGCCTTAAGCGAGCAGGGCGACCGGCTGGCGTTTACCACCGACAGCTACGTCATCGACCCGATCGAGTTTCCCGGTGGTAATATCGGCAAACTGGCGGTGTGCGGCACGGTTAACGATCTGGCGGTGAGTGGCGCGCTACCGCGTTATCTCTCCTGCGGCTTTATTCTGGAAGAAGGGCTGCCAGGTGAGACGCTGCTGCGTCTGGTCACCTCAATGGCGCAGACAGCGCGTGACGCCGGGATTCAGATCGTCACGGGTGACACCAAAGTGGTGCCACGCGGCGCAGCGGACAAAATTTTCATCAATACCGCCGGTATCGGCGTGATTCCCCAAACCGTGCGTTGGGGCACCAGCGAAATCCGCCCCGGCGATCGTCTTATTGTCAGCGGTACACTGGGGGATCACGGTGCCACTATCCTGAATCTGCGTGAGAAGCTGGGTCTGGAAGCAGAGCTGACCAGTGATTGCGCAGTACTGACGCCGCTGATTGCGCCGCTGCGCCAGATTGACGGCGTGCGCGCCCTGCGTGATGCCACCCGCGGCGGGGTAACGGCGATTCTGCATGAGTTCGCCCAGGCCAGCGGCTGCGGTATGGAAGTGCAGGAGAGCGCCTTGCCGGTGAAACCGGCGGTGCGTGGCATCTGCGAACTGCTGGGGCTGGAAGCGTTAAATTTCGCCAACGAAGGCAAACTGGTGCTGGTAGTATCGCCGGAGGCGGAAAGCCGGGTGCTGGATGCGTTACGCTCCCATCCGCTGGGGCGTGATGCTGCGGTTATCGGTAGCGTCACCGATAAAAAACAGGTGCGCCTGTGCGGGGTGTTCGGTGCCTCTCGTCTGTTGGACTTACCCCACAGCGAACCCATGCCGAGGATTTGCTGACACGCAGCTGTTGATAAACAGCCGAACTGTTTTTATCGACAAGATAGTGAGGGATTTCGTGCGCGATAAGCCATATGGTTTCTCTGTTATTTCGTCGCACGCACGACAAGGAGAGGCTCAAACGCCGCCTCTCCTTGACCTCTGGCTGCTAGCTAAACTGTGCCGCTGCGCGGTGCCTTCGACGTTCGCCTTCGCTGTTCGGGCCGCCCGTGACGTGCTCCCGGCACGGCACGGGCTTTCGCCGCGTCCATGCGGCTCACCCGGCGAAGCCGCCCACCTCAGCACAGTTTTTGACGCAGAAAAAACGAACATTCGCGTCTTTGCTGTAGAAACTTCATCCTATAGATCCCAAGTATAGGTTCTTACCTATGTCAGCAATTAATGTACAGACGACATCAGGCGTTGAAATCCGCGTTAAAGGCAAGGTGCAGGGGGTGGGGTTTCGGCCTTATGTCTGGCAAATTGCTCACCGGCTTGGTGCCAAAGGCAGTGTGTTGAATGACGGCGCGGGGGTGTTAGTCCGGCTGTGGCCTGTGAGCGCAGAGGCGGATTTTATTGCTGCGCTATACGCCGAATGCCCGCCGCTGGCGCAGATTGACCAGTTGACATGCCAGCCTTATTGCTGGGAATCCCTGCCGGAGGACTTCACGATTGAGCACAGCGGTGCCGGGCAGATGGACACCCACATCGTGCCGGATGCTGCCACCTGCGAGGCGTGCCGTCAGGAGTTGTTTGACCCGCATGACCGCCGCTACCGTTACCCGTTTATCAACTGCACCCACTGCGGCCCACGTTTTACCCTCATTCGCCAGATGCCTTACGATCGCCCCAATACGGCGATGGCGGCGTTCCCGTTTTGCCCGACGTGTCAGCAGGAATATCAGCACCCGGCGGACCGGCGCTTTCATGCCCAGCCCAACGCCTGCCACACCTGTGGCCCACAAGTGTGGCTGAGCGACGCTTGCCGTACCGTAGCCGAGGGCGATGACGCCATCACGCAGGCGGCGGCAGCGTTGTGTGCCGGGCGAATCGTCGCAATCAAAGGACTGGGCGGGTTTCATCTGGCTTGTGATGCGACCGATGCGCAGGCGGTCGCACAGTTACGAGCACGTAAACATCGTCCAGCCAAACCGCTGGCGGTGATGCTACCGAATGCAGACTGGTTGACGCGGTGCAGCACGCTGGCGGAACCCGCTTCGGCATTGCGTGTTATGCAAAGCCCGGCGGCGCCGATCGTGCTGTTGCCATTACAGCAAAATGGCGCGCTGGCGGCAGGTATTGCGCCCGGTCTGGATGAGGTTGGGCTAATGCTGCCCGCCAACCCGTTGCAGCATTTGCTGCTGGCGGCGGTAGCGCGACCATTGGTGATGACCTCGGGCAATGCCAGCGGTAAGCCGCCAGCGCTGGATAATCCCCAGGCGTTGGCCGATCTGGCCGGTATCGCTGACCTGTGGCTGCTGCATAACCGCGACATCGTACAGCGAGCCGACGACTCGGTAGTACGGATGCAGGGTGGGCAAGCGGAGATGCTGCGGCGTGCACGCGGCTATGTACCGGATGCCTTGCCATTGCCGCCGGGGTTCAGTGGGCAACCAGCGCTGCTGGCGATGGGCGCAGACCTTAAGAACACCTTTTGCCTGCTGCGCGATACCTCCGCGATTATCAGCCAGCATTTAGGTGACCTGGCCGATAACGACGTGGAGCAGCAGTACCGGCAGGCGCAGACGCTGTTCGCCGATATCTACCGCTTTACCCCGCAAGCTATCGTGGTGGATGCGCACCCCGGTTACGTCAGCCATCGTTTGGGGCAGCAGCACGCGGAACAGTTGGGTGTGCCTTGCATTGAGGTGCTGCATCATCATGCACATATCGTCGCCTGCATGGCGGAACATCAGTGGCCGCGTGATGCCGGGCCGGTGATCGGTCTGGCTGTAGACGGTATCGGTTATGGTGGCGACAACCGCTGGTGGGGCGGTGAATGCCTGCGGGTGGATTATGCTCAGTGTCAGCATCTGGGCGGGTTGCCCGCAGTAGCGCTGCCGGGCGCTGATCTGGCGGCTCGCCAGCCGTGGCGTAATCTGCTGGCGCAATTTCTGGCGTTCGTGCCGAACTGGGAAACCTTACCACAAGCCGATGTGATCCCCGCCAGTGCCAGGCCGCTGTTGACGCGCGCTATCGAACGGGGGCTCAATTCGCCGATGGCGTCGTCCGCTGGTCGGTTGTTTGATGCCGTAGCTGCCGCTTGCGGGTTCGCTGGCGAGCAAAGTTGGGAAGGGGGGGCGGCCTGCTGGCTGGAGGCGTTGGCCCGGCAGCATCAGGACAACCTGCCGCCCGTGACCATGCCGCTCTGCGGCAAGCAACTGGATCTGGTGACGTTCTGGCGGCAGTTTTTGGCGTATCGCGCGGCACCGGTCGAGCGTGCCTGGGCGTTTCATGTCGCGCTGGCCGACGGGCTGGCGGCACTGGTACATCAGGCGGCGCGGGAACAGGGATTGAATACGGTCGTGTGTTCCGGTGGGGTGATGCATAACCGTTTGCTGGTCAATCTGTTACGTGAGCGGCTGACCGATTTTACCCTGCTGCTGCCGTCGCGTTTGCCATCCGGCGATGGCGGGCTGGCGCTGGGGCAGGCGCTGATTGCCGCCAGCCGCCTGGCGTCACAACCCTAACTGTTATGGTTTTTTCGCACCAGACTGTATCTGTTCTGATTTATACGCCTGTGCTACCTTCTCGCACGAATAACGCTGTACCGGGAGGATTAGCGTGGACGAAGTCAAACGTATTCTGAGCGAAGAAATCGAGCGCCTGAACCGTGAAGAGCGGCGCGATAACCGTATCCGCTTCAGCCGTAAATTCATGGTGACGCATCCTTATTTGTTTGGCGGTATGCTGGTGAGTTATGTGCCGGTGGCGCTGATTCTGTGGTATGCGCCTTATTTCGGTGCGCCTTATGTGGTCGGGTTTACGCTGTTTTTGCTGCTGATGTCGCTGGCGATGTCGATGGATATCAACCCGCGCTACCGCTTCGAGGATATCGACGCGCTGGATCTGCGGGTCTGTTACAACGGTGAGTGGTACAACAGTCGCCATGTGTCACCCCAAACGCTGGCATTGTTGTTGCAAAGCCCGCAGGTGGCTGAGCCGGTTAAACAGGGTGTCACCAGGTTATTGCAGACCAAGGGTTACCTCTATTTTTACGACGTTTTTTCTCTGGCCTACCGCCCATCCGCACAGTCAATTCCCGGTTGAACGGTCGGTCACTGTCGGTTGCCTGGATGAGTAAAGTTCAACAGCACGAGGCGATGACAGGGCGTGTCTCGCGTGGTAGCTTCAACATTCATCTTGTTGAAAGTCCCGAGGCAAACCGCACGCCATGACGACGTTAACCGCGAATTTCTCCACTTCATCCCGTCGGCCTTCACTGCTTATCGTACAGATGGGTGAGCCGCCTGAACCTATCGCTCATGCGGTGGGTCAACAGGCCGACTGGTTTGGCACCGCGCTGGCTGATGAGGACGTAAGCCTGCATGTGGTACGGCCGGATGCGGGTGATGCCTTGCCAAACCCCGGTGAGCATGACGCTGCCATTATCAGCGGTTCCTGGTCGATGGTGACCGACCGGTTGGACTGGAGCGAACGCACCGCAGACTGGTTGCGACAGAGTGTGAGTGCCGGGCTGCCGGTGCTGGGGGTGTGCTACGGTCATCAGCTGTTGGCTCATGCGTTGGGTGGCACGGTAGCGGATAATCCGAATGGTCGGGAAATGGGGTTGAAGACCGTGACATTGCATGACGGTGCCGCGGAAGATGCGCTGTTGACGGCGATACCGACACAGTTCAACGCCTACCTCAGCCATCGTCAGTCGGTAGTGGCACCGCCGCCCGGTGCGCGGGTGCTGGCGACATCGGAGCAGGATGGGTGCCAGATTATTCGTTATACACCGCACACCTTATCTTTTCAGTTTCACCCGGAGATGGACTCAGCGGTGATGAACGCTTGTCTGCGCCACTGCGCGCTGCCGGAAATGGCCGACAGCGCCGAGCCAGTGTGGGCGCGGCGGTTGCTGCTGGATTTTGTTCGTCTGGCGTTGGCTCGCTGACGGGGTGTTCATTAAAGAGCGTTGAGCCATGGCGAAATTTGAACAGTTGGCCGATCAGATGCTGGCACAGCTACAAGCCGGTATCTGGCAACCGGGGGAGAAATTGCCGTCGCTGCGCGAAAAGGCGGTGCATTCCGGTCTGAGCCTGATGACGGTGCTTCATGCCTATCAACTGCTGGAAAGTCAGGGCTGGATCATTTCACGCCCGCAGTCCGGTTACTACGCTGCGCCACGGATCGAACGGCCCGTCGCGCCGCCCGCCAGTGGCGACGCGGTACACCTGACGGAGAATGTTGACGTCAACCGTTTTATTTTCGATGTGCTGCACGCCAGCCGCTCGCCCGGTGTGGTGCCGTTCGGTTCCGCCTTCCCCGATCCACGACTGTTTCCCCAGCGCCAGTTGACTCGCTCGCTGGCGACGGTGGCGCGCCGGATGCAGCCTGAAAACGCGGTGGATAACCTGCCGCCCGGTAACGAACGGCTACGTAAGCAGATCGCCCAGCGCTATGCGCTACAGGGGATTGCTGTCTCGCCGGATGAAATCGTGATCACCAGCGGCGCGATGGAGTCGCTCAATCTGAGCCTACAGATGCTGACCCGGCCCGGTGATTATGTGGTGGTGGAGTCACCGTCGTTTTACGGCGCGTTGCAGGCGATCGAACGTTTGCAACTGAAAGCGATTGCTATCGCTACCCATCCGCATACGGGTATCGACCTGGCGGCGTTACGTCAGGCATTGCACGATTACCCGATTCGCGCCTGCTGGCTGATGACCAATTTTCACAATCCACTCGGCTGCACACTGGCATGGGAGAAGAAGCAGCAACTGGCCGCGCTGCTGCGTGAGCATCAGGTGCCGCTGATCGAGGATGACGTCTACAGCGAGCTGTACACCGGTGCTCATCGCCCGCTGCCGGTCAAGGCGCTTGATAGTGACGGGCAGGTGCTGCACTGTTCGTCTTTCTCGAAGAATCTGGTTGCCGGATTCCGGGTCGGTTGGGTGGCAGCGGGGCGGTGGGCGCAAGGTATTCAGCGGCTGCAACTGATGAGCACACTTTCTGCCAGTGCGCCGATGCAACTGGCGGTGGCGGATTATCTGGCCACCAGCAGCTACGACAGCCATTTGCGGCGTTTACGGCGCACACTGGAGCAACGTAAACACCGGTTGTATCAGGCGATGAAAACGCATTTCCCCAGTGAGGTGGACATTTATTACGCCGAAGGTGGCTATTTTCTTTGGCTGGGGCTGCCGGAAGCGTTCAATAGCGTCGAACTGTATCAGCAGGCGCTGGCGCAAGGCATCAGTATTGCACCGGGTAGAATGTTCACCACCGGTGATAAATTTGACCGCTATTTCCGCATCAATACCTCTTTCGAATGGCAGGAGAAAACGGAGAGCGCCATCATCGCGTTGGCCGCGTTGCTGAAAAACGGACTGTCCTCTTCCTGACCTAAGTAAGTTCATCGGGATGAAATGAGAGACATCCTGTCTCTCACCAGAGGCCAGCCGTTGGCTGGTCAAATTCGTTCCCGACGAATTTGTCACTCGGTTGCCGCGTTACAAGGCTCAAATGAGCCTTGCCCTGAAGGGCCAACGCTTCGCGTTGTTCAACACGCAATACGTTTTGTCCTGCAACTCGAATTATTTTGGGTATATTTAATTTTCTGCTTTATTTATTTTTAACCTGACTGGTTTATTTATTTTCAGCCGGAATATTATCGTCGTTATTTTTTTATTCGTGACAGTCATTGTCGTTATTTTTTCGCGATGTTCGACGGCTTATAAATACATCACAGACAGTGCGTTCTATAAAAAACACTTAATTATTTCACATTGGAATAACGCCGGGGTGGCCGTTTTTTTGTTTTCGCTATGTAAAAAAATACACAGCGATGCAGCGTGTTAGCGTGATATGGTAATGAGAATTATTCTATTTAAGCGAGTGATAACGTTAAAAAACGACCTGACCGTGATGAATTGTGATGGATTTGTTGTTGTTGAGATAATTAATTGGCGCTTTTTTTTCATCAGTTCATAATACGTATGTTTGGTGGGGGTTTATGCGTTATTTCTGCCATCATCCATTCATATAAATAAAGCATTAATACATAAACACATAAATACGATGTATACCCGAATAAGTTGAGTTGCCGGGAAGACAACACACCTGCAATTCGATGTATGACGGGTATCGCTCTGAGTGATGTCGTGCGAGGAATCTCCCATGCAGGTCAGCAGAAGGCAGTTCTTTAAAATATGCGCAGGCGGTATGGCCGGAACCACGGTCACCGCGTTGGGCTTTTCTCCCAGTGTGGCATTAGCCGAAACGCGGCAATATAAATTATTGCGCGCCAGAGAAACCCGGAATAACTGCACCTACTGTTCAGTCGGGTGCGGGATTCTGATGTACAGCCTGGGTGATGGCGCCAAAAACGCCAAAGCGTCCATTTACCATATCGAAGGGGATCCGGACCATCCGGTCAGTCGGGGTTCTCTCTGCCCGAAAGGGGCTGGGCTGGTGGACTTCATCCACAGCGATCAGCGTCTGAAATACCCGGAATACCGTGCGCCCGGTTCCGACAAGTGGCAGCGCATCAGCTGGGAAGAGGCGTTAGAGCGCATCGCCCGGCTAATGAAAAAAGACCGCGATGCCAATTTTGTCGAAAAAAACAGCGCCGGTGTAACGGTTAACCGCTGGTTGACTACCGGGATGTTGTGTTCGTCAGCGGCCAGCAATGAAACCGGTATTCTGGACCAAAAATTTGCCCGTGCGCTGGGGATGATCGGCATCGATACCCAGGCGCGTCTCTGTCATGGCCCCACGGTTGCTGCGCTGGCACCGACCTTTGGTCGTGGTGCGATGACCAACAACTGGGTGGACATCAAAAACGCCAATGTGATTCTGGTGATGGGCGGTAACCCGGCAGAAGCCCACCCTGTTGGCTTCAAATGGGCGGTAGAGGCCAAGATTCACAACGGTGCCAAACTGATTGTGGTCGACCCGCGGTTCAATCGTTCGGCCGCTGTGGCTGACATGTACTCACCGATTCGCGCTGGGTCTGATATCACCTTCCTGCTTGGTGTTGTCAATTATCTGCTGAGCCATGACAAGGTGCAGATGCCGTATGTGAAGGCGTATACCAATGCCAGCCTGATCGTGCGTGACGATTACCATTTTGACGAAGGCATTTTCAGCGGTTACGACGAAAAAGAACGCAAGTACGACCGCACCTCCTGGCAGTACGAACTGGATGAGAACGGTTTTGCCAAACGTGACGACACCTTGAGCCATCCGCGCTGTGTCTGGAACGTGTTGAAAGAGCACGCCAGCCGCTATACGCCGGATCTGGTAACTAACGTCTGCGGCACGCCGAAGCAGGATTTCCTCACTATTTGTGAGCAACTGGCTTCCACCTGCGTACCGGATCGCACCGCTACCATTATGTATGCGCTGGGCTGGACGCAACACACCGCTGGCGCACAGATTATCCGTACCGCCGCGATGATCCAGCTGTTGCTGGGCAACGTCGGTATGGCGGGCGGTGGTGTGAACGCGCTGCGCGGCCATTCCAACATTCAGGGTTACACCGATTTGGGGCTATTGTCGCTGAACCTGCCGGGTTACATGCCGTTGCCGTCGGAAAAACAGACGTCACTGCAAAGTTATCTGGATCAGGTCACGCCAAAAGCGTTACTGCCGGATCAGGTCAACTACTGGAAGAACACCCCCAAATTTTTTATCAGCATGATGAAGAGTTTCTGGGGTGATAAAGCGCAGAAAGACAACGATTGGGGCTACGACTGGTTGCCGAAGTGGGACAAGAGCTACGATGCGCTGGCGTATTCCCGCATGATGCTGGATGGCAAAGTCAACGGCTATATCGTACAGGGTTTCAATCCGATGGCCGCCTTTGCCGACTCGAACCGAGCCCGTGATGCGCTGAAAAAGCTGAAATACCTGGTTATTATCGACCCACTGGCGACGGAAACCTCTAATTTCTGGCAAAACCACGGTGAGCTGAACGACGTTGATCCCAGCAAGATTCAGACCGAAGTCTTCCGCCTGCCGTCCAGCTGTTTTGCTGAGGAAAACGGGTCCATCGTTAACTCTGGCCGCTGGTTGCAATGGCATTACCAGGGGGCTGAGCCGCCAGGTGAAGCGCGTCATGATGGGGTGATTCTGGCGGGATTGTTCCTGCGCCTGCGTGAGCTGTACGCCAAAGAGGGGGGAGCCAACCCGGCACCGGTGTTGAACATGAGCTGGGATTATCTGGAGCCGGGCGATCCGTCCGCCGAGGAAGTCACCAAAGAGGCCAACGGTCGCGCGCTGGCGGATTTGTTCGATGACAAAGGCAACCTGCTGCTGAAGAAAGGGCAACTGCTGCCCGATTTCTCCCTGCTGCGCGATGACGGCACCACCGCCAGTTTCTGCTGGATTTACGCCGGTTCCTGGACCGAAGCGGGCAACCAGATGGCGCGTCGCGACAACGCTGACCCGTCGGGCCTTGGCTGCACGTCGGGCTGGGCCTGGAGCTGGCCGCAAAACCGCCGCATCCTTTACAACCGCGCCTCAGCAGACGAACAAGGTCGCCCGTGGGATCCGAAGCGTGAGCTGATCCGTTGGAATGGACAGAAGTGGACTGGTATCGATGTGCCGGACTTTGCCGCCACGGTGCCGCCAGGCAGTGCTGCGGGCCCGTTCATCATGAACGCCGAAGGGTTGGGCCGTTTGTTTGCTATCGACAAGATGGCGGAAGGGCCGCTCCCGGCACACTACGAACCACTGGAGTCGCCGCTGAAAACCAACCCGGTTTATAGCAAGGTTCAGGTGAATCCGGCTGCCCGTATCCTGCCTGCCGACCGCCCGTATATGGGAACGGTAGAGGAATTCCCGTTCGTCGCCACCACCTATTCGATCACCGAGTTGTTCCGTCACTGGACCAAGCACGCGCGCCTCAACGCCATCGTGCAGCCGGAACAATTTGTCGAAATCGGTGAAGGGCTGGCGAAACAAAAGGGGATTCAGGCTGGCGATGTGGTGAAAGTCAGCAGCAAGCGGGGATATATCAAGGCGAAAGCGGTCGTCACCAAGCGTATCCGCACCCTGATGATTCAGGGCAAACCGGTGGAAACCATCGGCGTGCCTTGTCACTGGGGCTTTGAAGGCACCACCCAGAAGGGCTTTATGGCGAATATCCTGACGCCACATGTCGGCGACGCCAACAGTCAGACGCCGGAATACAAGGCGTTTCTGGTCAATGTGGAAAAGGCGTAATCGCGGAGAAACACTATGGCAATGCAATCACAAGATATCATTCGTCGCTCCGCGACTAACTCACTGACGCCACCGCCGCAGGCCCGCAACCATAAAGAGCAGGTCGCTAAACTGATCGATGTGACCACCTGTATCGGCTGTAAAGCCTGTCAGGTGGCCTGCTCCGAGTGGAACGACATCCGCGATGACGTCGGGCACAACGTGGGTGTCTACGATAACCCGACCGATCTGAGCGCCAAATCCTGGACGGTCATGAAGTTTGCCGAGTTCGAGGAAAACGGCAAGCTGGAGTGGCTGATCCGTAAGGACGGCTGTATGCACTGCGCCGATCCGGGCTGCCTTAAAGCCTGCCCGTCGGAAGGCGCAATCATCCAGTACGCCAACGGTATTGTCGATTTTCAGTCCGAACATTGTATCGGCTGTGGCTACTGTATCGCTGGTTGTCCGTTCGACGTGCCGCGCATGAACAAGGACGACAACAAGGTGTACAAGTGCACCCTGTGCGTCGACCGCGTGGAGGTTGGGCAGGAACCGTCCTGCGTGAAGACCTGCCCGACCGGGGCGATTCATTTCGGCACTAAGGACGAGATGAAAGTGCTGGCGGCCGAACGGGTGAAAGACCTGAACAGCCGTGGTTACAGCAATGCCGGTTTGTACGACCCAGCCGGTGTCGGCGGCACGCACGTGATGTACGTGTTGCATCACGCCGACAAGCCGCAACTGTACAACGGTTTGCCAGCCAATCCGAGCATCAGCCCGACGGTGACCTTCTGGAAAGGCATCTGGAAACCGCTGGCGGCTATCGGTTTTGCCGCGACCTTCGCCGCCAGCGTATTCCACTATGTGGGGATCGGGCCGAACCGGGTAGAAGACGATGACGACGCGCACCACGAGGGCAAGCAGCATGAAAAAGAGTAATCGGATTCAGCGTTACAGCGCCCCCGAGCGCATTAATCACTGGATTGTGGCGTTCTGTTTTATATTCGCCGCATTGAGCGGATTGGGGTTCTTCTTCCCGTCGCTTAACTGGCTGATGAATGTGCTGGGTACGCCGCAACTGGCGCGCATCCTGCACCCGTTTGTCGGGGTGGTGATGTTTGTCGCTTTCCTGCTGATGTTTTTACGTTACTGGAAACACAACCTGATCGAGCGTAGCGACCTGGAGTGGGCAAAAAACATCCACAAGATCGCCCGTAACGAAGAGGTTGGCGATACCGGGCGCTACAACTTCGGTCAGAAATGCGTGTTCTGGCTGGCGATTACCTGTCTGCTGCTGTTGCTGGCGAGCGGGATTGTGATCTGGCGGCCGTACTTCGCACCGTCGTTCTCCATCCCGGTGATCCGGGCGGCGCTGGTGGTGCATTCGGTGTCGGCGGTAGGGTTGATCCTGACCATCATGGTGCACGTCTACGCCGCCCTGTGGGTGAAAGGCACTATCACCGCGATGGTGGAAGGCTGGGTATCCAGCGGTTGGGCGAAGAAACACCACCCGCGCTGGTATCGTGAGCTGCAATCCAAAGCGCAGGATAAGCACTGATCTACTCGGTGCTGTTGACAAACAGCGGTGTTGTTTTGTTGCTGGCGAACCTCTGTCAGAACAGTGGGAAGTTTCGTGCGTGATAACATTGGTTGTCCCTTTGCAACGCTATCGCACGCACGACAAGGAGAGGCTCAGCGCCGCCTCTCCTTGACCTCTGGCTGAGGGCTAAACCGTGCCGCTAGCGCGGTTCCTTCGGCATTCGCCTTCGCTGTTCGGGCCGCCCGTGACGCTCTCCCGGAGCGGCACGGGCTTTCGCGACGTCCTGTCGCTCACCCGGCGAAGTCGCCCACCTCAGCACGGTTTTGACGCCGTAAACCCCATCTCTACCAGTGACGTTTTTGGCATGATGTTGCCAGGTCGAACACAACCCAACTTAGCGATTTACCAGTTTCGCCGGTAGCGCCACTACCAACAGCGAGCTGAGCAGCAGACAGAAGGCGAAGAACCACAACGCGCCGTTGCCGCTGCCGGTTAGTTCCATCGCGAAACCCATGATCGAGTTGCTGACCAGACCGGCGATATTCGCCAGCGAGCAGGCCAGCGCAAAGCCGGTAGCGGCGGCAGCCCCCGTAAGGAAGGTGGCGGGCAGGCTGAAGAACACCGGTACGGTGCCAATAATGGTGGCTTGTGCCACAGAGAACAGCAGCACCGTTATCACGATATTTTGGGTAAAGAAGGTGCTTGTCACCATCGCCGCCGCGCCCAGCCAGAATGGCACGATGATGTGCCAGCGCCGTTCGCGCAGCCGGTCTGAGCTGGCACCAAGCAACACCATGCCTGCCAGCGCCGCGATACTGGGGATGGCTGTCAGCAGACCGATCTGCCCGAGATCGGCCACACCGGCTTTTTTAATAAAAGTCGGCAGCCAGAACCCCATGGCATAGGCGCACAGCAGTATCGAGAAATCGATGCCACCCAGCATCCAGACTTTCAGGTTGAGGAAGCCGTCGCGAAAGCGGTGTTTCAGATACGGCGCGTCACGGGCGTCGAGCGCCAGGTCGGCGCGCACCTGCGCTTTGTCCGTCTCGCTTAGCCAGCGCGCCTGCTCAATATCGTCTGGTAACAGCCAAAGGGTCAGCACGCCCAGCAGTACGCTTGGCAGACCCTCCAGCAGAAACATCCACTGCCAGCCGTGCAATCCATGAACCGCATCAAAATGTGACATGATCCAGCCTGACAGCGGGCCGCCCACCACGCTGGAAAGCGGTAGACCGATCATAAACAGTGCAATAATGCGACTGCGCCGCCAGGAGGGAAACCAGCGTGTCAGATAGTACAGGACACCCGGCAGAAAACCGGCTTCCGCCGCGCCAAGCAGAAAACGCAGCACGTAGAATTGAACCGGCGTGGTGATAAACATCGTCGCGGCGGACAGTAATCCCCAACTGATCATGATACGCGCGATCCAGATGCGGGCACCGACGCGTTGCAAAATCAGGTTGCTCGGCACTTCGAACAGAATATAGCCGACGAAAAATAGCCCGGCACCCAGACCGAAGGCGACGTCACTGAGCGCGAGCTGATTCGCCATCTGCAGTTTTGCCAGGCCAATATTGATGCGGTCAAGGTAAGCCGCAAGATAGCACAGGCACAAAAATGGAATCAGTCGCCAGGTGATTTTGCGGTAAACCGACGCGATAGCGCCCGGTGAAGGTGTCTGAGAATAAACGGCGGTCATATATGTCGTTTCCAGCATTAGACGGAGTTATCGTTATACCGTTCAGGCGGTGTCCCTTAACAGTGCGCATCTCTGGCTGATGTCCTTTCACCGCAAGCGACGTTCTAGCTGGTGAAAGATCAACATGTAATTTTGCGGTTGATAGCCGGTCGTGTCTATCCAGTTTGGCTGATGTTTTTTATGCTCCGGGTCGGCCCGGAAAATCACTCCTTATTGTGGGGAATAACCTGCTAACATGACGGCATCAAACGGGGCTGGCGTGTGCTCGCATGGCCTCTGTCACATGGATAAACAGGAAACATCACCTGATGAGTATTCGTATTGTGCCGCAGGAGCAATTGGCCGACAGTGAGAAAACCTCAAGCATCGGCACGATCCCTCCCTTGTTGTTCGCTAATCTAAAAAGCCTGTACAGCGGTCGTGCCGAGCGTCTGCGCCAGCTGGCGCAAGATCACCCCCTGGCGGATTACTTGCTGTTTGCTGCCGACGTGGTGGAGGCGCAGGAAAAAGTACGGCATGACCACCCACTGGATAAAGACTTGCTCGACCTGTTGCATGACAAGGTGCACAACAGCGTCGGACGTCCGCCGCTGGATGCCGCCACGTTTGCGCGCGATCCGCACTGGCATACTCTGCTGCGGGCGTTAATTGAGGAGCTGAAAGCGACCGCCAGCGGCCAGGTACTGACCACGTTGGAAAACCTGGAAAAGATGCCGGTACAGCAGTGGGACGAACTGGCGGACGCGCTGATCGCGCAGCAATTCACGCCGGAAAACAACGATAAGGCACCGTTCATCTGGGCAGCGTTGTCGCTGTACTGGGCGCAAATGGCGACCCGGCTGCCAGGGCGAGCGCAGGCCGAGCAGGGCGAGCATCGTCAGTTTTGCCCGGTATGCGGCAGTATGCCGGTTTCCGGCGTGGTGCAGATTGGCACCACCAGCGGCCTGCGCTACCTGCACTGCAACCTGTGCGAAACCGAATGGCATATGGTGCGCGTCAAATGCAGTAACTGTGAGCAGGCGGGTAAACTGAACTACTGGTCGCTGGATGATGAAAAGGCGGCCATCAAAGCAGAAAGCTGTGACGACTGCGGCACCTACCTGAAACTGTTGTACCAGGAAAAAGATCACCGGGTAGAAGCGGTGGCTGACGATCTGGCCTCATTGGTGCTGGATGTGAAAATGGAAGAAGAAGGGTTTTCCCGCAGCAGCATCAACCCATTCTTGTTTCCGGATAGTAACCAGTAGGCGGAATCATCCACCTGCTGGGGCAGCGCGGGGGCTTAGGCACCCGCGCTGAGGTTGCATTTCTCTTTTATTCTTCCTCGCGTTGTGTTGAGTAGAACGCCAGCGTGGTGTCCTGCAACTCGAATTATTTTGGGTATATGCCGTGTGATTCCCAAAATTAATTCATATCAGAAATTAACTTATTTTTAAAAAATATAATGAAATAAAATAACCAATATTATTTCTGCCGTTATTTCTTTTTGTTTTTTAATTTTAATGGTGCGAAGTCGTGGTCTGGGTATGTAGGCGTTTTTCCTCTTACCAACGAACAAGGCTGATTTTTTTATATTCTGAATGGCAAGTATAGTGACGTTGTTCAAAAGGTATTATTTGAACATGTCGTCATATTTCGCTTGCCGCCATGTCGGCTCTGTGACTCGGTTTATTTTACGTCTTTTTATTTTCGGCATTATGCCGCTACGAATGACCTGACTGATGGTGTTATTCCACAGTGATAAAAGTACGTGTTATTAACCTTGCCGTAAAAAGCCGACGTATTGCGTTATTCAATGCGCGATTCGGTTATTTTTCGGGAAAGAGTGAAATATGACTATCAGGAATAATCGCCTGGCAGGCGATTATAAAATATCTTCCCTAAATTATCTAAGGGCTTATTTATTATGACTAACGTAACGAATGTTAATGATCTGATGGGATATACTAAAGGCGCACAGGTTATTCGTGTTAAACCCGTACGCCAACAAATTGATGCGCTTAATGACATCGTTTATTCCCAGATTAAAAGCATACAAAAAGTACAGCAGTTGGAAATGTCGTTGCTTGTTCCACGTACGACGACACTTAAACCGGCGATTGTCTATTTCCCCGGTGGTGGCTTCGCTTCCGCGGCATATGCCAAATACATTGATGTACGTATGGCACTTGCGGAAGCTGGTTTTGTCGTCGCGGCGGCGGAATATCGTGTTATTGCCGACCAATACCCGGCGTTGATCGAGGATGCCAAATCGGCGGTGCGTTACTTACGTGAACACGCCGCAGAATACGGCATTGACCCGAACCGGATTGGTGTGTTGGGTGATTCCGCCGGTGGTTATGTCGCGCAAATGACCGGTGCGACGAATGGGCTGCGTAGCTTTGATAAAGGACGCTTTCTGGATAAATCCTCTGATGTTCAGGCGGTCGTTTCGGCATACGGCATTTCCAATTTGTTGAGCATTGGCGAAGGCCTTCCAGAAAACCTGCTCGTAGTGCATGATTCACCGGCGATAACGGAAGCGTTGTTGGTCAATGGCACGGCATTTGGGGATTTCCCCGGTGCCAGCATTACCAGCGATCCAGCTAAGGCGTTAAACGCCAGCCCGATGGGGCATATCAACGGGAAAAAACCGCCGTATCTCATTATGCACGGCAGTGCGGATACCGTCGTTTCACCGTTGCAGAGCAAGCACCTGTATGAAGCGCTGGTAGCGGGCGGCAACAAAGCGGAGTACCTGCTGCTGGAGGGGGCCGGTCATGGCGATATTAACTGGTTCCAGCCGACTATCATCAACAAAGTCGTCAGTTGGTTTAAACAAACGCTGGGGGAACCCATTCCGGCACCAACGGTGTCTGGCAGTGATGACTCGACTGAAGGTCGCCTGTAAGTAGGTGAAGCCCGTGCCAGATTGATGCTGGCACGGGCTGTGTCCGTCGGGAGTTTGGGTCTTCAGTGCCGGATTATCCCTTGTCCGGTTGAGCTTCCTGAGCGGCACCGCTCAGAGAGAGCAGCAGATAGGCGATGACGGCCAGCAGGTAGCACCCCAGAATCACGAGCGCCATCGACAGTGCACTGGTGCTACCGGTCAGCCCGGTAAATGGCACACTCAGCGCACCGAGCGCGAACATACTCAAACCAATCAGTGCCGAAGCGCTGCCCGCTTTGCCGCCCTGGCTCTGCATCGCCAGTGATGATGCACAAGGGCCGACCACCCCGATCATGGCGATGGCGAAAAACAGCGGAGTCAGAATGCCGATGAGTGGTGCATGTAACAAACCTGCCACCGTCAGCACCAGCGCTGAGATGACCGCAACAGCCAGCCCAACATGCAACACGCGTCGCTCACCCATCCGCAGGCTAAAGTGGGAAGCCAGTTGTCCGGCGGCGATAAGCCCGATGCCGTTGACGGCAAAACACAGACTGAATGCTTGTGGGCTTAGCCCGTACACTTCCTGTAGCACGAATGGCGAGGCACCGATGTAAGCGAACATCCCGGCACCGCACAGCCCTTGTGCCAGACACAACCCCATGAATGCGCGCTCCCGCAACAGACTTCCCAGCGACGACAGCATCGAGCCGACACCCCCGGCGATGCGTCGGTCGGCGGGTAACGTCTCGTTGAGCCGCAGCAGGCACATCGTCAACAACAGGCAGGCTATGATGGCCAGCAGCAAAAAAATGCCGCGCCAGTCGGTTACGCCCAGCAGCAAACCACCCAGTACCGGTGAGAGGATCGGTGCCAGGCCGTTGATCAGCATCAGCAACGAGAAAAAGCGGGTCAGGGCATGACCGACATAGAGATCCCGCGCGACGGCACGAGATAACACCGCACCGCCCGCCCCGGCGATGCCTTGTAGCAACCGGGCGACGATCAACTGACCGATATCCTGTGCCAGTGCGCACCAGACCGACGTCAGCAGCAGCATCACCAGCGACAGCAACAACGGCAGGCGACGCCCCAGCTTGTCGCTCAGTGGGCCAAAGACTAACTGACCGGCCCCCAGCCCGAGCAAACCGGCGGTCAGGCTCAGTTGGGTTGCGGAGGTAGACGTGGAAAGGGCGGTGGTCATCTGTGGCAACGCGGGTAAGTAAAGGTCGGTGCATAGCGGGCCGAGCGCCGACAGGGAACCAAGGATCAGCGCGTATTCGAGCTGCGAGCGGGATAATTTTTTAGTCATGGCGTCTTATCAGGAAACAGTGAATCAAATAGCGATTGGTACAGCGGCTCCAGCACCGCGACCGGGGCGCGTTGCGGGATCACGCTACGAAACGTCGTGCCTTCGCACAATACCGCCATCAGTTCGGTACGTGCGGCGATTTCCGCATCCGAAAAATGCGGAAAACGGTACTTCATCAGCGTACTGGCGCGGGTAAACATCTGCTGGTCAGCTTCCTGCATGATGTTCGCCACCCGTGGGTTGCGGGTGGCTTCCGATGCCACTTCCAGCATCAGCAGGTTATCGTCGTCGTCGCTGTCTCCGGCGATCGGCAACTGGCGGTGGGCCAGCAACGGTGCAAAACGCCGGGGTTCTTCATTTTCCGGCGTCATGCGCTGTAACCGGATGTCGACGATACGCCGCACGATTTCCTCAATGATGTCGTCTTTGTTGACGAAGTAACGGTAAATCTGCCCGACACTAAGCTGCGCTTGTGCGGCGATCTCCGCCATACTCGCGCCGTGAAAGCCGGACTGGCGAAAGCAGTGGCGGGCCGCGGCGATGATTTGATCACGCCGGGCCTGCGCCTTGTTCTCATGATGGGGTGATGGCATAGCAGTGCTCCAATGCCTGGACAACGTTGCTAACGCTATCCTTGCAAATTTTATAAGAAGTCTGACGTCAAATTTTTTATATTGAGAATGAACGTTCATTCTCAATTCTAGGACAGGACTTGATGCGAAGTAACAACTTTATTGTAACAGTGGCTACGTGCGCCGCGTTGTTGACAGGATGCGATCGCAGCGCTGTTTCACCGTCGTCGTCACAACCGGTAGCGGTAACCGTGCAGACGCTGCATGGCGCACCCGTCACGCTGCACAGCGACTTGACCGGCCGCGTGACGGCGGCGATGGTATCCGAGGTGCGCCCGCAGGTGGATGGCATTATTCAGAAACGGTTATTTACCGAAGGCAGCGAAGTGAACGCTGGGCAAGTGCTGTACCAGATAGACCCGGCCAGTTATCAGGCGGCGGCGGATCAGGCTGCCGCCGCGCTGAAAAACGCCCAGTCCACCGTGCGTTCAGCCAAACTGAAAGCTGAACGTTACGCCCGGCTGTTGAAAGAAGAGGGCGTATCGCAGCAGGACGCGGACGACGCGCAGGCCACCTATGAGCAGGATGTCGCCAGTGTGGCGGAAAAAGCGGCTGCCCTGAAAACCGCGCAAATCAACCTGGCGTATACCCGTATTACCGCGCCGATTTCCGGCCGCATCGGTATTTCGTCGGTCACGCCGGGCGCGTTGGTGACCGCCAGCCAGAGCACCGCGCTGGCTACCATTCGCCAACTGAACCCGATCTATGTCGACCTTACCCAGTCCAGCAGTCAGCGACTGGCGTTGCTAGCGCACCAGAAACAGCAGCAGGCGGCAGTAACGCTGACGCTGGAAAACGGCCAGCCTTACAACCAGCCGGGCGTGCTGAAACTGGCGGAGGTGGCGGTGGATGAAGCCACCGGCTCAGTGACGCTGCGCGCCGAGTTCCCTAATGCTGGCCATATGCTGTTACCGGGCATGTTTGTACGTGCTACGGTGGAAACCGCCACCGTGCCGGACGCCATTCTGGCTCCGCAGCAAGGCATCCTGCGTGACACCAAAGGTAACGCCTATGCGCTGGTGGTTAACAACCAGCAGGTGGTGGAGCGACGTGAGGTAGAAACCGGTGAAGCGATGGGCAACCGCTGGCTGATCACTCAAGGGCTGAAGGCGGGTGACCGGCTGATTACCGAAGGCACCGACAAGGTGCGCACGGGCGATAATGTCACCGCCGTTGAGGAGAGCGCCCCGTCGGGTACGGCGACGCCGCGCACGACGGAGGCCCGCTGATCATGTTCTCCCGTTTCTTTATTCATCGCCCGGTGTTTGCCTGGGTGATCGCCATAGTCATTATGCTGGCGGGCGCGTTGTCGATTGAATCGCTGCCGGTGGCGCAGTACCCGAATGTGGCACCACCCTCTGTCGCCATCAAAGCCAGTTACCCCGGCGCGTCCGCCGATACGCTGGAAAACAGCGTCACCCAGGTGATTGAGCAGCAGCTCACCGGGTTGGACGGGCTACTCTATTTTTCTTCCTCCAGCGATTCGAGCGGCGATGTACGCATTACTGCCACGTTTACGCAGGGCACCAATCCGGATACCGCGCAGGTGCAGGTGCAAAACAAGGTGCAACAGGCCACCAGCCGCCTGCCCACTGAGGTACAGCAACAAGGCATTACGGTGACCAAGTCCCAGCAGGATTTCCTGCTGATCATGGCGTTATACGACACCACGGATAAAAGCACCGCCGCCGATATCGCCGACTACATGGTCAGCAACCTGCAAGACCCGCTCTCCAGGGTGGAAGGCGTCGGCAGCGTACAGGTGTTCGGTTCCCAATACGCGATGCGCATCTGGCTGGACCCGACCAAACTGGCGGCGTACAGCCTGATGCCGTCGGATATTTCCTCCGCCATCGAAGCGCAGAACACTCAGGTGTCGGCCGGGAAGATCGGTGCGCAGCCCGCCAGCAGCGATCAGCAATTGACCGCGACGGTCACCGCACAATCACGGCTGAAAACCCCGGCGCAGTTCCGCGACATCATCGTTAAAAGCGAATCCAGCGGCGCGCTGGTGCGCCTTGGCGACGTGGCGCGGGTCGAACTGGGCAACGAGGACTACACCACCACCACGCGGCTGAACGGTCACCCCGCCGCCGGGATCGCGGTGATGCTGTCGTCCGGTGCTAATGCGCTGGCGACGGCGGAGCGGGTGAAAGCCAAAGTGGCGGAGTTCACCCCGCAGATGCAGCAAGGCTACGAAGTGTCCTACCCGAAAGACAGCACCGACTTTATCAAGGTGTCGGTGGAAGAGGTAGTGCAGACCCTGTTTGAAGCCATCGCCCTGGTGGTGCTGGTGATGTTTCTATTCCTGCAGAACCTGCGTGCCACGCTGATCCCGGCGGTGGCGGTGCCGGTGGTATTGCTGGGGACGTTCGGCGTGCTGGCGGTGTTCGGGTACTCCATCAATACCCTGACGCTGTTCGGCATGGTGCTGGCGATCGGCCTGCTGGTGGATGATGCCATCGTGGTAGTGGAAAACGTCGAGCGACTGATGCGCGATCAGGGGCTGTCGCCGGTGGCGGCGACCGAGCAGTCGATGCGTGAGATTTCCAGCGCGCTGGTAGGGGTGGCGCTGGTGCTGAGCGCGGTGTTTCTGCCGATGGCGTTTTTCGGCGGCTCGACCGGGGTGATCTATCGACAGTTCTCCATCACTATCGTGTCCTCTATGTTGCTGTCGGTGGTGGTGGCGTTGACGCTGACACCGGCGTTGTGCGCGGCGTTACTGAAGCCGGTGGTGCATTCGTCGCCGAATGGCAACGGCTTTTTTGCCCGTTTCAACCGCGGGTATGATCGTTTGCAGCAGCGCTATACCGGGCGGGTGGCGCATGTCATTACCGGACCGTGGCGTTATCTGGCGCTGTACGGTTTGCTGATCGTGGCGTTGGGCTTACTGTTCCTGCGGTTGCCGGGCGGTTTCCTGCCTAACGAGGATCAGGGCGATGTCATGGTGCAGTTTACGTTACCAGCGGGTGCCACAGAAGCCCGCACCAGCAAGGTGGGTGAGCGCATCGAGCACTATTTTCTCAATGAAGAGAAAGACAATGTTGACGCCATTTTTGTGATTTCCGGCTTCAACTTCAGCGGCAGCGGTCAAAATGCCGGGATGGCGTTTGTGGCGCTGAAGAACTGGAGCCAGCGCCCCGGCAGCGCGAACAGTTCCGAGGCCATCGCCCATCGCGCCATGCAGGCGCTGTCCACCATTCGCGATGCACAGGTGTTTACCATGTCACCGCCAGCGGTGCAGGGGCTGGGCCAGTCTGACGGCTTTACCTTTGAATTGCAGGCGACCGGCAATACCGACCGCAGCCGTTTACTGGCGTTGCGCGATCAACTGCTGGCGGCCGCGGCGAAAGATCCACGCTTGTCCGCCGTGCGTCCGAACGATTTGGTCCAGATGCCGCAGCTACAGGTGGACCTCGACTACGCCAAAATCCGCGCGCTGGGGCTGTCGATCAGCGATGTCACCAGCACGTTGAGCAGCGCCTGGGGCGGCACCTACGTCAACGACTTCATCGATCGCGGCCGGGTGAAGAAAGTCTACATTCAGGGCGACGCCAGCTCGCGCGGTCAACCGTCGGATCTCGACAAGTGGTTCGTGCGCGGCACCGACAGCAGCGGCAACAGCGTCATGACGCCGTTTTCCTCCTTTGCCACCACCCGCTGGAGCTACGGCCCGGAAAGCCTGTCGCGTTATAACGGCCTGGCGTCTTACGAAATTCAGGGCACCGGCGCGCCCGGCGTCAGCTCCGGCAAGGCGATGGACGAGATGGAAGCGCTGGCGCGGGCGTTGCCAGCCGGTACGACCTTTGCCTGGAGCGAGCTCTCGTATCAGGAGCGGCTAGCCAGTGGGCAGGCGATATCACTCTACGCCATGTCGATTCTGGTGGTGTTCCTGTGTCTGGCCGCGCTGTATGAAAGCTGGAGTATTCCGTTCTCGGTGATGATGGTCATCCCGCTGGGGGTGGTGGGCGCGGTGCTGGCTGCGACATTGCGTGGGCTGGAAAACGACGTCTATTTTCAGGTGGCGTTGCTTACCACCATCGGCCTGTCGGCCAAGAACGCCATTCTGATCGTGGAGTTCGCCGAAGCCGCATACCGGCGCGGTGCCACGTTGTATGAAGCGGCGCTGGAAGGGGCGCGCACCCGTCTTAGGCCGGTGCTGATGACGTCGATGGCGTTTATCGCCGGGGTATTCCCGCTGGCGGTGGCGACCGGCGCAGGTGCCAACAGCCGTATCTCCATCGGTAGCGGTATTGTCGGCGGTACGCTGACTGCCACCGTGCTGGCGATTTTCCTGGTGCCGATGTTCTTTGTGTTGGTCAGACGGGTATTCCCCGGTCGCAAGACGCTGACGGCACCGACCTCGATGACTGACTCGCAGGGAGAAAACTGATGCGCGTTATCATGACCTTACTGACCGGCGCGATGTTGCTATCTGGCTGTTCGCTGGATCCGCACTATCAGCGGCCGTCTGCGCCGGTTCCTGCGGCCTGGCCGCAAGGGGCGGCCTATCCGGCATCGTCTTCGGGCAGACCATCGGCGGACGATATCCCGTGGCGCGAGGTATTGGTGGACGATCGCCTGCGCCAGGTTATCGACATGGCGCTGTCGGACAACCGGGATCTGCGCAAAGCGATTGCCGATGTGGAAGCGGCGCGTGCGCAGCTTGGCGAAACGCGTGCAACGCTGCTGCCAACCATCAACGCCGGGATGGATGGTGATCGCAGCCGTTCGCTCAGCAGCAGTAACGGGACGGTATTGAGCAGCAGCTACGGTGCCAGCCTGTCCACCAGCGCTTTTACGCTGGACTTGTTTGGTAAAAACCGCAGCCTGACCGGTGCGGCGCGGGAAACGTATCTCTCCAGCGCCGCTACTGCCACCAGTACCCGGCTGACGCTGATCGCCGATACCTCCACCGCCTGGGTGGCGCTGGCGACCGCCCGCAGCAATCTGGCACTGGCGCGTCAGACGATGGAGAGCGCCGGGCAGTCGCTGGCGGTGACCCGCAGCCGGTTGCGTAACGGCGTGGCGTCGGCGGTGGATGTGGCGCAGGCGGAAACCGTCTACCAGCAGGCACGGGCGGATGTCGCCAGCGCGCTGACCACCGAAGCGCAGAGTAAGAATGCGCTGGACCTGTTGGCCGGGCAGACTGTGCCGGAGGCACTGTTGCCTGCGGATGTGGCATCGCTGGCGCAGGCGGTGAAACCGGTCGCTGCCGGTATTTCATCCACCGCGCTGTTGCGCCGTCCGGATGTGCAGGCGGCGGAACATACCCTGAAATCGGCCAACGCCAATATCGGCGCGGCGCGGGCGGCGTTTTTCCCCAGCATTACGCTGACCGCCAGCAACGGCCTGAGCAGTGAAGCGCTGTCGTCGCTGTTCAGCGGCGGCGCGCACGTCTGGTCGCTGGCACCGGCCGTCAGCCTGCCGCTTTTCGACGGTGGTGCTAACCTGTCGGCGTTGCGCTACGCCGAGGCGGAAAAACAGGGCTATGTCGCCAGTTACGAGAAAACGTTGCAAACCGCGTTTCGTGAAGTGGCCGACGCACTGGCGCGCAAAGGCACGATTGATGAGCAGCAGGCGGCGCAACGCGATTACGTGGCGGCGGCCGAGCGCAGTTATCAGCTTGCCAGCAACCGCTACCGCGCCGGGGTCGATACCTACCTCAACGTACTGGATGCCCAGCGCACGCTGTACAGCGCCCGTCAGTCGTTGCTCAGCCTGGAGCAGTCGCGGCTGGATAATCTGATCACGCTGTATAACGTATTGGGAGGTGGGGTGAAATAGCCCTCCCGGCACCAGAGGCGTCAGGCAGAAGAGGGTGATTGCCTGGCGCTTTTCCGCTACCGTAGTAGGCGCGTTATTTGCATCAATAGCCTCTCAATGCCGTAATGGAGAACCAGAATGGTGGCGGACCCTTCAACGACAATTCGTTTTCTGATGGCCTCGCGCCAGTGTGAACTGAACAGCCTGCGCGGGCTGCTGCAAAGCGGTGAACTGGTGGGGCGCATCAGCCAACTGGTGCATATGCTGCAACGCGAACGCGGCACCTCCAACCTGTACCTGTGTTCGGACGGGCGGTTGTGCGTGGAGGAATTGCCGCAGCGCAAGCAGGATGTGCAACAGGCCGAGTCGCAATTTATGGAACAACTGGACGACCTGGCGCAGCGCGCCGGGTCGTTGCCGCAGGCCAGCCGACTGTTCAGCCGCGCCGCCAGTGTGGTGTACACGCTGGGATTGCTGCCGTCGCTGCGCCAGCAGGTGCGTCAGCGCGCGTTGCCGCAGTCGGACGCGATGACGGTGTTCAACGACATTATCCGCCATCTCTTGACGCTGGTGTTCGAAGTGTCGGATACCGCAGCAGAACCGGTGATTGCCCGTGCGCTGGTAGCGATGTTCAGTTTCATGCAGGGCAAGGAACTGGCCGGTCAGGAGCGGGCGGTCGGTGCCGCTGCGTTTGCCGCCGGTGAATTTCCGGTCAGTACTCAACAGACATTGCTGGACCTGATTGAACGTCAGGAGCGTTGTTTCGATACCTTCACGAATTTTGCTGATGACGTCAGCCGTGAGCACTGGCTGGCGCTGGCGACCGATCGCGAATTTGAACGGTTGCGGCGCGTGGCCTGCACCCGTGCACCAGATAACCTGCCGCTGGAAGGCAGCCTGCAATGGTTCGCACTGGCGACAGCGCGTATCGACGCCATGAAGCACATCGAAGATCGGCTGGAGCAGACGCTGATGCAACTGTGCCGTGATCGTATCGCTGCCGCCGAGCAGGCTTGCCTTGACCAGCAGGCAGATGTCGCCGGTCTGATGGCGCAGCAGCAGGGTGAAGAGCACAGCTATTCGGTGTTTATCGCCCGCTCGGCGATGGAGCCGGGCGCGTCGGCGCACAACTGGCTTGACAGCGACGGCGTGCGGCCGCAACTGGGGCGTTCGCTGTTGTCGCTGGTGCAGCAGCAGGCTCGGCGCTTACAAGCGCTGGATCATGAACTGGCGGCGATGCGCGCCACGTTGGATGAACGCCGCCAGATTGACCGCGCCAAAGGGCTACTGATGCAGCATCGGGGCTTAAGCGAAGACGAGGCGTATAAAACCCTGCGCCGTATGGCGATGAGCCAGAACAAGAAATTGATCGACATTGCCAACGCCATGCTGGCGGTGGCGGATGTGTTTCAGGATGATACCCCTTGATGGAAAGCAGCAGGTTTGCATGGCGATAACGGAATACGCTCGCCATAAGCGCACATAAAGTGTGCGTGATTTGCCAGATAACGGTGCAGCCGACGCCGTTATCGTCCCCCCGTTCTGACGCGTATCACAGCGATTGCTCGTTTTTGTCATTGGCCTGATATCCCGGCTGAATTGATCCAGCTCAATATTGGCCGCGCTTTCGGCGAGCAGAATAGCCCCATCGGGACACGTCGGTTATCCGGCGCGGCATGGAAGGTTCACTCGATGCATTGTCGGTTAACCGAACAGGCTGCCAGATTGGCACACACCTTGCTTTATCTCCGGTAACAATTCATTGCGACTTTGCAGTGCCAATGGCGGTACGGCGAAGCGCGGGGCAAAGGCGTCCACAAGCGTGCGATTTTCGCATGGCTGTGGACGCCTTTTTGTTTTTGCCGCCGAAACGGCGGGTTGCCGAGGTGTCGTTGATGAGTGATTCCAAAACCGATAACAAAACCAATAACCCAACACAGGCGTTTTCCCGTCGCCAGTTTCTGGTGGGGAGCGCCGTCTTGGGTGGCTCCATGCTGTTGCCGGGAATAATGAACCGCGCCTGGGCGGCCGGTTCTGATGCACCGGAGAAGAAAGAGGTGCGCGTCGGCTTTATTCCACTGACCGACTGCGCATCGGTGGTGATGGCGTCGGTAAAAGGGTTTGACAAGAAATACGGCATCACCATTGTGCCGAGCAAGGAAGCGAGCTGGGCCGCGGTGCGCGACAAGCTGGTGTCCGGCGAACTGGATGCGGCGCACGTGCTTTACGGGTTGCTGTACGGCTTGCAGGCTGGCGCGTCGGGGCCACAGCACAACATGGCGGCGCTGATGACTATCAACAACAACGGCCAGGCGATCACTCTGTCCAATAAGCTGCGCGAAGCGGGCGTGAACGATGGTGCCAGCCTGAAGAAGTTTATTTCAGCCAGCCCGGCGGGGACGTACACCTTCGCCCAGACGTTTCCCACCGGGACTCATGCCATGTGGCTCTATTACTGGCTGGGGGCGGCCGGTATCAACCCGTTTGACGACGTGCGCACCGTGGTCGTGCCGCCGCCGCAAATGGTGGTGAACATGAAGATCGGCAACATGAGCGGTTTCTGCGTCGGTGAACCCTGGAACCAGCGGGCGATTACCGACGGCCTCGGGTTTACCGCCGTCACCTCGCAGGATATCTGGCCGGATCACCCAGAGAAGGTACTCGGCACCAGTGACGAATGGGTGAAAGCCAACCCCAATACCGCCCGCGCACTGACGGCGGCGGTGCTGGAAGCCTCGCGCTGGATCGACAGCTCGGACGACAACCGGCGCGAAACTGCCCGCGTCATCGCCGGGCGTGCTTACGTCAACACCCAGGAGGAGACGATTGTCGGCCGTATGTTGGGGCAATACGACAACGGCGCGGGCAAACAGTGGCAGGACGCGCACGCCATGCGCTTCTACCACGACGGCGAAGTGAACTTCCCGTATCTGTCGGACGGAATGTGGTTCCTCACCCAGCACAAACGCTGGGGCCTGCTGGCGCAGGAGCCGGATTATCAGGCGGTAGCCCGTCAGGTCAATCGCATCGATATCTACAAACAGGCGGCCAGTGCGGTCGGCAATGTGCCGCTGCCATCCAGCGAGATGCGCAGCAGCGTATTGATTGACGGCAAGCGTTGGGACGGCAGCGATCCGGCCGGTTATGCCAACAGCTTCAGCGTGAAAAAGTAACGGAGAGCGACCATGAAAACGCAAGCCCAGATTCTTTCGATCGTGCCGGAGCCGACTGACACGCCGCACCACAACGCGGTCGTGACCGACGCCACCGTTATCACTTTACCTGAAACCGCTGGTGTCGCTGCACCGGCACCGACCGTCGCCCCGCCGCGTGCCGTCTGGCGGCCGCGCCTGAGCCGATGGTTATCCCGGCTGTTGCCGGGCGGCATTGGCATGGTTTTGTTGTTGGCGGTGTGGCAAGTGGCGGCGCTGAGCAGCAAAGGGTTCCCGACGCCGTGGCAAACCTGGCTGGCGGCGCAGAGCATTTTTGCCGACCCCTTTTATGTGGCTGGCCCCAACGACCAGGGCATCGGCTGGAACGTGCTAGCGTCGCTTGAGCGCGTCGGCATCGGTTTTGGGCTGGCGGCGCTGGTGGGCATTCCCGCTGGTTTCCTGATCGGTCGCTTCCGGTTTATGGCGGCGATGTTCAACCCGATTATTTCGCTGTTGCGTCCGGTCAGCCCGCTGGCGTGGCTGCCTATCGGCCTGCTGCTGTTCCAGCGTGCCGAACCGGCTTCCAGCTGGACCATCTTTATCTGCTCCATCTGGCCGATGATCCTCAACACCGCTGAAGGGGTGCGCCAGATTCCGCAGGATTATCTCAACGTGGCGCGGGTGCTGAAGCTGTCCGAATTCACCATCATGCGCAAAATTCTGCTGCCAGCGGTGCTGCCGAGTGTGCTGACCGGGGTGCGGCTGTCGATCGGCATCGCCTGGCTGGTGATCGTGGCGGCGGAAATGCTGACCGGCGGCATCGGTATCGGCTTCTGGATCTGGAACGAGTGGAACAACCTCAACGTGCCCAACATCATCATCGCCATTCTGGTGATTGGCGTGGTCGGGCTGTTACTTGAGCAAGGGCTGATGTTGCTGGCTAAGCGCTTCAGCTATGAAACCCGTTAAGGAGAAACGTATGCGCGATCAACCGATTATCCGTATTCAGCAGGTCAGTCAGCGTTTTTCCACCGCCAGCGGTACGTTTCTGGCGCTCGATAACGTGAGTTTCGATATCCATACCGGGGAAACCCTGAGTTTGATCGGGCACTCCGGCTGCGGCAAGTCAACGCTGCTCAACCTGATTGCTGGGCTGACACTGCCGACCAGCGGCGGCCTGCTGTGCGACAACCGCGAAATCGACGGGCCGGGGCCGGAGCGGGCGGTGGTATTCCAGAACCATTCGCTGCTGCCGTGGCTCACCACCTACGACAACGTGGCGCTGGCGGTGAAGCAGGTATTCCGCGGCCAGATGAGCAAGGCGGAGATGCACGAGTGGATCGTCCATAACCTGGAGCTGGTGCACATGGGACACGCGCTGAACAAGCGCCCGCATGAGATTTCCGGCGGCATGAAGCAGCGGGTGGGCATCGCCCGCGCGCTGGCGATGAAACCCAAGGTGCTGCTGATGGACGAACCCTTTGGTGCGCTGGATGCGCTGACCCGCGCCCATTTGCAGGACGCGGTGATGGAAATCCAGCAGCGGCTGAACACCACCATCGTGCTGATCACCCATGACGTGGATGAAGCGGTGTTGCTCTCCGATCGGGTGCTGATGATGACCAACGGCCCGGCGGCCACGGTGGGCGAGATCATGACGGTGGCGCTGGAGCGCCCACGCTCTCGCGTGGCACTGGCGGATGACCCGCGTTATCACCAGTACCGTCAGCAGGTGCTGCATTTCCTGTATGAGAAGCAGCCGCACGCGGCTTGACGGGAGGACGCAGCCATGAGCGCGCATCTGGTGATTATCGGCAACGGTCTGTCCAGCGCGCGGCTGGTAAAAAGACTGGGGCAACTGGCACCGCAACGCTACCGCGTCACCGTTATCGATCGTGAGCCGCACGACAGCTATAACCGCGTGCTACTTTCCTCGGTGCTGGGGGGCGAAAACGTGTTTGCGGATACCCGGCTGGAACCCGCGCCGGACGGGATGGACGTGACCATCCTGACTGGCGAGTCGGCGCTACGTATTGATCGGGCTACGCGGGAGGTTGTCACCGACTGCCGTCGCCTGACCTATGACCAACTGGTGCTCGCCACCGGTTCCCGCCCGTTTATGCCGCCGTTGCCGGGCATCAACCTGCCGGGGGTGATGGGCTTTCGCACGCGGGATGACGTCGAGCGGATGTGGGCGGCGGTGAGGCAGGGGAAACCGGTGGTGGTGGTCGGCGGTGGACTACTGGGGATTGAAGCCGCTGCTGCGCTGCGCCTGCAAGGGGCGACGGTAACGCTGCTGCACCGCCACACCCGGTTGATGGAGCGCCAGCTCGACGCCACCGCCAGCGACCTGTTGTGTACCCGGCTGCACGAGCGCGGCATCCGTTGCCTGACCGGCGTACAGATTCAGGCGTTTCTTGGTCATACATCGTCCGGCGGCGAGCAGGTGAATGCGGTCGAACTGACTGACGGTACGCGCCTGCCTGCCGGGCTGGTGGTGGTGGCGACCGGCGTACAGCCGGTGTGTGAGCTGGCTCGCGACAGCGGTCTGGCGTGCGGGCGCGGCATTCTGGCGGATGGCCAGTTGCGCACCGCTGATGAATACGTCAGCGCCTTTGGCGAGTGCGCTGAAGTGAAGGGGGAAACGGTCGGGCTGGTGGCCCCCTGTCTGGCGCAGGCCGATGTGCTGGCCGCGCGGCTGGCGGGGCAACCGGTGGCGGATTACGCGCCGCTGGCGCTGGCTACCCGATTGAAAGTTACCGGGATTGACGTGGTGAGCGCGGGGGAATTGCACCCGCAACCGGGTGACCGGCTTCATACCTTGTCAGACCCGCTCGGCGGCCATTATCGCCGCCTGATATTCCGCGACGACCGGTTATGCGGCGCGCTGCTGTTCGGTCATGTCAGTGACAGTCCGCAACTGCTGGCGGCCATGAAGACCAGGCTGCCATCGGCACCGTCGTCGCTTTTGTTTGGTCTGTCTTTTCCTGAAGTAGACAGTCGGCCTGCGGCCGTGAGGATTTCTGTCATGAGTAAACCCGTATTGGTGGTAGTGGGGCACGGTATGGTCGGGCACCACTTTCTGGAGCAACTGGTGGAACGCAACCTGCACCAGCAGTATCACGTGGTGGTGTTTGGCGAGGAGCGCCATCCGGCCTATGACCGGGTACATTTGTCTGAGTATTTTGCCGGTCGCAGCGCCGAATCCCTGTCAATGGTCAGCGAGGGCTTTTTCGAACAGCACGGCATTGAATTGCGCACCGGTTGCCCGGTGACGGAGATTGACCGCCAGCGCCGCTGCGTGCG
The DNA here is from genome assembly GCF_000784735.1 of Dickeya undicola. Taxonomy (GTDB): domain Bacteria; phylum Pseudomonadota; class Gammaproteobacteria; order Enterobacterales; family Enterobacteriaceae; genus Dickeya; species Dickeya undicola. The sequence goes on along the minus strand of NZ_JSYG01000004.1, from coordinate 233,842 downwards.
CGACGCGAACGGCCAGGAAACCCCCTACGACCAATTGGTATTGGCGACCGGTTCCTATCCCTTCGTGCCGCCCATCACGGGTAACGATCGCCCCGGTTGTCTGGTGTATCGCACGTTGGACGATCTGGACGCCATCGCCGCTGAAGCGCGCGAATCGCGCAGTGGTGTCGTGGTGGGTGGCGGCCTGCTGGGGCTGGAAGCGGCCAACGCGCTGCGCCAACTGGGGCTGGAAACCCATGTGGTGGAGTTCGCCCCCAGACTGATGGCGGTGCAACTGGACGACGGCGGTGCGCAACTGCTCAAACGCAAGATTGAGGCGCTGGGCTTGCAGGTACACACCAGCAAGGAAACCCGTGCGATTACGGCGGGCGAGCAGGCACGTCACCGGATGAATTTTGCCGACGGCACGGCGCTGGAAACCGACCTGGTGCTGTTCTCCGCCGGTATCCGCCCGCGCGATCAACTGGCGCGTGACGCCGGGCTGGAGATCGGTGCCCGCGGCGGCATCGTGATCGATAACGATTGCCAGACATCGGATGACGCTATTTTCGCCATTGGCGAGTGCGCGTTATGGCAGGGGCAGATGTTCGGGCTGGTGGCACCGGGCTATCAGATGGCGCGTACCGTCGCCGCCCGGCTGGCGCAACAGGAGCAGTCGTTCACCGGTGCCGACATGAGCACCAAGCTTAAGCTGCTGGGGGTGGACGTGGCGTCGATCGGTGATGCTCACGGTAAAACCGAGGGCAGCCTGAGCTATCAGTGGAACGACGAACCGAATCAGGTCTATAAAAAAATCATTGTCTCGGCGGACGGCAAACGGCTGCTGGGGGCGGTGCTGGTGGGCGACAGCAGCGACTACAGCACGCTGTTGCAGATGAAGCTCAACGACATGACCTTACCTGCGCACCCGGAAAGCCTGATTCTGCCCGCACTGGATGGCGCAGCACCGAAAGGGCTGGGGGTGGCGGCGTTGCCGGACAGCGCCCAGATCTGCTCCTGCCACAACGTCAGCAAAGCGGATATTTTCGCGGCGGTAGATAACGGCTGCACCGATCTGGCATCACTGAAAGCCTGCACCAAGGCGGGGACGGGGTGTGGCGGTTGTGTGCCGTTACTCAAGCAGGTGATGGAATACCGGTTGCAGCAGTCAGGCATCGAGGTGAAAAAAGACATCTGCGAACACTTCGCCTATTCGCGTCAGGAGCTGTACCACCTGATCCGCGTCAACCGCATCCGCAGTTTTGGCGAGTTGATCGCCCGCCACGGTCACGGGCTGGGCTGTGAAATCTGTAAACCGCTCGCCGGATCGATGCTGGCGTCCTGCTGGAACGATTACGTGCTGAAACCCGAACACGTACCGTTGCAGGATACCAACGACCGTTTTCTGGCTAATATCCAGAAAGACGGCACCTACTCGGTGGTGCCGCGCATTCCCGGCGGCGAGATCACCCCGCAGGGATTGATCGCCATCGGTCAGGTGGCCGAACGCTATCACCTGTACACCAAAATTACCGGCGGCCAGCGGGTCGACCTGTTCGGCGCGCGGCTGGAGCAACTGCCCGCTATCTGGCAGGAGCTGATCGACGCCGGGTTTGAAACCGGTCATGCCTACGGTAAGTCACTGCGTACCGTTAAATCCTGCGTTGGCTCCACCTGGTGCCGCTACGGCGTGCAGGACTCCACCTCACTGGCGATTGCGCTGGAGCACCGTTACAAAGGGCTGCGCTCGCCGCACAAGCTCAAGATGGCGGTTTCCGGTTGCACCCGCGAGTGCGCTGAAGCGCAGGGCAAAGACATTGGGGTTATCGCCACCGACAAGGGCTGGAACCTGTATGTGTGCGGTAATGGTGGCATGAAACCGCGTCATGCCGACCTGTTCGCCAGCGATCTGGACACCGATACCCTATTCCGGCTGATCGACCGCCTGCTGATGTTCTACATCCGTACCGGCGACCGCTTGCAGCGCACCAGCGTCTGGCTGGATAACCTGGAAGGCGGCATCGACTACCTGCGTCAGGTGGTGATCGACGACAGTCTGGGTATTGCCGGGGAACTGGAAAACGACATGCGCCAGGTTATCGACAGCTACCAGTGCGAATGGCAGACCACGCTGGCGCATGACGAACACCGGGCGTTGTTCCGCGCCTTCCTTAACAGCGACACACCGGATGAAGCGGTGGTGATGGTGCCGGAGCGCGGGCAGCCTCGCCCCGCCCGTCTGGAAGAGAAGACGACAGCAGCATCAGAGGCGGCGGGCGTGGAAGGCTGGCAGTGCGTTGGCTTCCTCTGCGATATTCCGGCGAATGCCGGCATGGCGGCGCGGGTCGGCCATCAGCAGGTGGCACTGTTTCATCTGCCAGCGACTCAGCCGGGGCAGGCGGCGCACGTGTTCGCGCTCGATAATCAGGAGCCGGGCAGTGGTGCCAACGTGCTGTCGCGCGGCCTTGTCGGCGACGTGGCGGGCGAGCCGGTGGTGATTTCGCCGTTGTATAAAAAGCGTTTGCGTCTGCGTGACGGCGTTAGCCCGGATGACAGTCAACTGCGGGTACGTGCCTGGCCGGTACGTATTGTGCAGGATCGTATCTGGGTGGCAAGCGAGCCGCTGGCGGTAGTATCAGCCGACGTGGCGGAGGCGTTATGAGCGGCTGCCGCACCACCTGTCCTTACTGCGGCGTGGGCTGCGGGGTGATCGCCACTCCACAGCCGGACGGGAGGGTGACCATTGAAGGCGATAGCCAGCACCCGGCCAATCAGGGGCGGTTGTGCGTCAAAGGCTCAGCATTGGGCGACACCTTAGATCTGCAAGGGCGGCTGCTGTGGCCACTGGTTGACGGCCATCGTGTCAGCTGGGAGCAGGCGTTGGACCGGGTCGCGCAGTCGCTCGGCGACATTATTGCGCAGCACGGCCCGCAGGCGGTGGCGTTTTACGGTTCGGGGCAACTGCTGACTGAAGACTATTACGTCGCCAACAAGCTGATGAAGGGATTTATCGGCAGCGCCAACATGGACACCAATTCCCGGTTGTGCATGGCATCAGCGGTGGTCGGGTACAAGCGGGCGTTGGGTGCCGATGCGGTGCCCTGTAACTACGAGGACATCGAACAGGCCGACCTGGTGGTGCTGGTCGGGTCCAACACCGCCTGGGCGCACCCGGTGGTGTATCAGCGGCTGATGCAGGCCAAACAGCAGCGCCCGCACATGCGGGTGGTGGTGATCGATCCGCGTCAGACCGCGACCTGCGATGCAGCAGAGCTGCACTTGCCCTTAGCCCCCGGCAGTGATGCCGGGTTGTTCAACGGGCTGCTGCGCTGGCTGGCGCAGCGGAACGCGCCGGTTCCCGATGGGCTTTCCGGCATCGAGGCGGCGCTGGCGGCTGCCGATGACTGGACGGTGGAGCGGGTAGCGGAATTCTGCCAACTGGACCGCGAGGACGTCGCCTGTTTTTACCAGTGGTTTAGCGACACCGATAACGTGGTGACGCTCTACTCACAGGGTATCAACCAGTCCGCGTCCGGTAGCGACAAATGCAACGCCATCATCAACGTACATCTGTTCAGCGGCCGCATCGGCCGGACCGGGTGCGGCCCCTTTTCGATTACCGGTCAACCGAATGCGATGGGCGGGCGTGAAGTGGGCGGGCTGGCGAATCAGCTGGCGGCGCACATGGGCTTCAGCCCACAGGAGGTGGACCGGGTTGGCCGTTTCTGGGGCAGCGAACGGGTGGCATCGGCACCGGGTTTGATGGCGGTGGATCTGTTCCGTGCGATTGAAGCCGGACAGGTTAAAGCCGTGTGGATCATGGGCACCAACCCGGTGGTGTCGATGCCGGAGGCGGATCGGGTGCGGCAGGCGCTGTTGCGCTGCCCGCTGGTGATCGTCTCCGACGTGATGCGCCACACCGATACCGCCGATTGTGCACATGTCTTGCTGCCAGCGCTGGCGTGGGGAGAAAAGGACGGCACGGTTACCAATTCCGAGCGCCGCGTTTCTCGCCAGCGCGCCTTTCTGCCCGCACCGGGTGAAGCGAAAGCCGACTGGTGGATCCTGTCGCAGGTGGCGCAGCGCATGGGGTTTGGCGCCGCGTTTGATTATCGCCACCCGGCGCAGATCTTCCGCGAGCACGCCGCCTTGTCCGGGTTCGAGAATCAGGGGCAACGCGCGTTCAACATCAGCGCGCTGGCAACGCTCAGCAATCAACAATGGCAGCAACTGACGCCGGTGCAATGGCCGGTGACCGACGTGCTGCGCGAAGGCACCGCGCGGTTGTATACCGATGGTCGCTGTTGGCATCCCGATGGCAAGGCGCGCTTGCTGGCGATCACGCCGCAACGGCCCGCCAATCCGCCGTCGCCCGCGTATCCGCTGGTGCTCAATACCGGCCGGGTACGCGACCAGTGGCACACCATGACCCGTACCGGCAAGGCAGCACGCCTGATGCGCCATCTGTCGGAACCCTATTGCGACCTTCATCCGCAGGATGCACTTAATGCTGGTGTTCACGACGGTGAACTGGTGCGCATCAGCGCCGGGTCGGGCTGGATGTTGGCACGAGCGCAAGTCCAGCGCGGCCAGCAGCGCGGCAGCATTTTTGTTCCTATGCACTGGAACCGGCAGTTTAGCGCACAAGCGCGGGTGGATAGCCTGGTGGCGGCGGTGACTGACCCTTATTCCGGCCAGCCGGAAAGTAAGCAGGCGCGGGTGCGTATCCAGCGCTGGCCCGCCGCCTGGCTTGGCGAATTATTTATACGCGGCGAGGTGGCCGCACCAGATTGCGGCTACTGGAGCCGTATTACCGCCGATGGGGTGTCTCATTACACCATCGCCGACGTTCAGACGCCGACACACTGGCTTGACTGGCTGACCCGACAATATGACCTGAACGGTGTCGAGTACCAGCAGGCACAAGGTGACGATGGCTTGTTTCACACCATCGGTTGGCAGGGGGATCGTGTAGTGGTGGCGCTGTATACCGGGGTACATCGACCACAATTGGCTCGGGAGGCGATTCTGGCGGCATTTGCTTCGCCACCGCAACAGACGTCGGACCGGCTGGCGTTGCTGGCCGGGTGTACACTACAGAACCAAACCCCACAAGGGGCGACCATCTGTAGCTGTTTTGCAGTGGGCGAACAGCGGATTATCGGCGCCATCCGTCAGGGCTGCCACAGTGTGGCGCAACTGGGTGAACAACTGCAATGTGGGACCAATTGCGGCTCCTGCGTACCGGAACTGAAGGCGTTGCTGCAACAGTATGCCACGCCGGACACATTACGCCGGGCGGGCTGAGCCGCGCCTGGATAAGGAGTCATCAACATGAACCCTATTCTGAATACGCTGATGGCGCAGGGCCATCAACGCCAGCCGTTACGGGCAGGCGAGGTCTGGCTGGTGGGCGCGGGGCCGGGCGACGCCGAACTGCTGACGGTTAAGGCACTGCGGGCGATGCAGCAGGCAGATGTGGTGGTGCATGACCGGCTGGTTTCCGCCGATATTATGGCGTTGGTGCCGCCGGAAGCGTTGCGCATCGACGTCGGCAAGCAGCAGGGGCACCACGCGCTGCCGCAACCGCAAATTAACCAGTTGTTAATGGAGCTGGCGCAAGCCGGGCAACGGGTGGTACGGCTGAAAGGCGGCGATCCGTTTATTTTCGGTCGCGGCGGCGAGGAAATGGATTATCTACAGCAACAGGGCGTGACCTGCCATGTGGTGCCCGGTATCACGGCTGCCACCGGCTGTGCAGCGGCGGTAGGGTTGCCATTAACCCATCGTGACTGCGCCCAGTCGGTGCGTTTTATCACCGGTCATGCCCGCGATGGCGAACCGCAACTGGATTGGGAAACACTCGGCACCGGTCAGCAGACGTTGGTGTTTTACATGGGGTTAAGCCATGCCAGCCGCCTGTGTCAGCAGCTTATTGCTCATGGTTTACCCGCCAGTACGCCGCTGGCGATTATCGAGCGCGGCACCCAGCCGGAACAACGTTTGCTGACCGCTACGCTGGCGACCCTGCCAACCCTGATGGCGCGCTATCAGCCGCAGTCACCCAGCTTGCTGGTGGTGGGAGAGGTGGTGCGTTTCTGTCGTCATCCGGCGCTGACGGTTGCCTGCGAGGCGATGAGGAAGGTGGGAACGGTGGCGGCGTGAGTGACTGCCGCTCAATCACGAGCGGCAGCGTGCAGGCGAGGCTTATTTTCTGCGTGCAATCGCATCGGCGAGCGCGTTCATTTGATCGGCGATCAGCGCGGTGATTTTTTCATCTTTCAGGTTGCCCTGATCGTCAAAACCACCCGCAAAGGCGTTGGCGAACACTTCCGGTTTATTCAGCGGATGGATATTCAGGTAGACACAGCTCTGCCGCAAGTGGTACTGGGCGCGGGAGGTGCCCATACCACCGCCAGCACCCATCAGCGCGGCCGGTTTGTCGTTCAAAATGGTGGTATCTGGCAGACGGGAGATCCAGTCAAGAATGTTTTTCAGCGCCGGTGCCATCGAATAGTTGTATTCCGTACAGGCGAAGACGAAGCCATCCGCTTCGCTGGCCTGACGCGCGATGCGTTGTACCGATTCCGGCACCTCGGTCAAATCGGCATTGTAAAACGGCACATCCAGCAGGTCGGCAATCTCAAGCGTGACGCCCGCTGGCAGCACTGACTGCGCGGCACGCAGCAATCCCCGGTTGGCAGAGGCTTTACGCAGGCTGCCAGCAATACCTAACAGTTTGATATGACTCATGGTGTTGTCCTTTTTGTATGAAAAGAAAATCACCGGGAAAACGTCGGCGCACACCGCGTCACCGTTTCCCCTGACTCGTCATAGCATAGAGTGTGGGGAGGAAAATGCCATGATAAGGCAAGGGTTGTTACGCGAGGATAATGACGCCTCGGGATATCGTCAAACAGCACCCCGGTCGGCTGAAGGATTTGCCGTTGCCGTAACAGGTGTTTCCCCGGCTAATCGCTTTGCCAAAAACAAGGCCCGTCGCTATCTGGCGCGGGCCTTGTCATTTCTTTGCCGCCGTTCAGGATGCGGAGCGGCGAGAAGCGTCGGTTACTGCACCCGCACGTCAAAACCGGGGAAGTATTTTTTCGCCAGTTGCTCGACGGTGCCGTCGTCCTTCACCTGTTTGATGGCTTTATCCAGCTCGGCTTTCAGCGCGGAGTCGCTTTTGCGCAGACCAAAACCGATACCACTGCCCAAAATGGCGGCGTCGTCCACCGCCTTGCCGATAAAGGCGAAACCCTTGCCTTCCGGTTTATCCAGGAAACCGGACTGACCGGCCGCCGCCATCACCAGCGTACCGTCCAGACGGCCTGCCGCCAGGTCGTCATACGCCAGATTCTGGTCTTTGTAAGAGGTCACGGTGACACCTTTCGGCTCCCAATGTGCCTTGGCGTACACTTCCTGAATCGACCCCTGCAACACGCCGATGTTCTTGCCTTTCAGCGCTTCCGGCGTCGGCGCCAGACCGGTGTCCGGCTTGCCGACCAGTTGGGTCGGAATGCGGTAGATAGGCGCGGTAAAGTCGATGGCTTCCTTACGTTTTTCGGTGATGTTCATCGCGGAGTTGATGGCGTCGAACTTTTTGGCCTGCAACGCCGGAATCAGGGCATCAAACGAGGTTTCAACCCAGGAGCATTTGAAATTGCCTGCTTTACAAATGGCGTTGCCCAGGTCGATATCGAATCCTTCCAACTGGCCCTTGGCGTTTTTGCTTTCAAACGGCGGGTATTCTGCTTCCAGCCCAAAACGCAGTTCAGTCTGCGCCAGTGCGACGGAGGAGGACAGTAAACCCAGCGACAACATCAACATGCTTAATTTTTTCATATCGGGAACGATCTCCGGTAAATCAATGAGTAGTCTTTAAACGGCAATCAACATCACACAGTAACAGCCATCACACACAAATCGAGCGCAACTGCATTTATCGGCGCTCCGCAGCCTGACACAGGGCTTTCGCGCCAGCCAGCAGCGTCTCGTCATCTTTGGAGAACGACAGACGAATCAGTTTATTGTCGGTGCCGTCGGTGTAAAACGCCGACAGCGGAATGGTCGCCACACCGTGGTCGACAATCAGCCGTTTAACCATATCGCTGTCGCTTTCGTCGCTAAAGTGCGCAAAGCTCGCCAGCATGAAGAACGAACCGGCGGAGGGCAACAGTTCAAACGGTCCGTCCTGTAAGGAGCTCGCCAGCAGGTCGCGTTTATGCTGATAGAACTGGCCGAGCGACAGGTAGGTCGCCGGGTCCGCCATGTAGTCGGCAAAGGCGTACTGCATCGGCGTGTCGGCGGAGAACATCATAAACTGGTGGATTTTGAGGATCTCGTCCATCAGCGCTGCTGGGGCCAGGCAGTAACCGACGCGCCAGCCAGTGACATGAAAGGTTTTGCCGAACGATGAGACAATCACGCTGCGTGCCGCCAGCTCGCTGTGGGTCGCCATGCTGTGATGGCGCTGGCCGTCAAATACCACGTGCTCGTAGACTTCGTCAGACAAGATCACGATATCGGTGTTGCGCGTCAGGCGTGCCAACTGCGCCAGATCGTCGGCGCTCAGCACCTGACCACTGGGGTTATGCGGCGAGTTGATGATGATCATGCGGGTGCGCGACGTGATGGCCGCCTGTACTTCGTCCCAGTTGATGGCAAAGCTCGGCACGGCGAGTTTCAACGCCACCGGCGTTGCGCCCTGTAGCCGGACGATAGGCGCATAGCTGTCGAACGACGGCTCAAAATAGATAACCTCGTCACCTGGATGCACCAGCGCGGAAATGGCGGAATACAGCCCTTCACTGGCGCTGGCAGTGATAGTGACTTCCTTTCCGGCGTCGTAGTGCTGGCCGTACAGGCGTTTGACCTTCTCCGCCACCACCTCTTTGAGTGACACCAGCCCGGACATCGACGCGTACTGGTTATGACCTTCGGTCATGGCGCGTGTCACCCCGGCGATAAGCTCAGGGGAGCAGGGAAAGCTGGGCGCGCCCTGAGACAGGTTGATGGCGTTGTGCTGGCTGGATAGCTGACCGATAACGGTAAAAATAGTCGTGCCCACATCCGGTAATTTGGAACTGAACCGCACCGGGGTTTGAATCGGCATGAGGAGTCTCCGTTGAGTGCCGCAGCAGACCTGCACACTGATGAGCGGTCCCGTCTGCTGAAATTTATTGGTTATAGATGAATAACTATTCATGCATTAGACGTTGCTGTTGGTAGTACTACAATCGAATTGTTGTCATAATAGCCATGAGAAAAACGCATGGCTTGCAGCAGTTATTTATCGCAAAAGAGCAATAAGATGTGGTGATGGCAGCCACTGCTTGCCGGGAAACGGATATTGACGATACCGTTTTCAGCAGTAAGCGATACTCAGGTTCGCGCCGTTTTTTCTGCATAGTTATGTAATTCATTTTCTTATGACTGCCTGACGGAGGTTGCCTATGACCATGAATAACCGCATTCCGCCGCTGAATGCGTTGCACGCTTTTGTGGTAACCGCCCGTCATCTCAATTTCACCCGGGCGGCGGCGGAGCTGTTTGTCACCCAGGGGGCGGTCAGTCGACAGGTTGCATCGCTGGAAGCCTGGCTGGGTTTCGCGTTGTTCCAGCGCCATGCCCGTGGGTTGCGGTTGACGCCGCAGGGCAGTCAGCTGCTGCCGGAGGTTCGCGAGGTGTTTGACCAACTGTTTCGGGTGACGAACCGGGTGCGCGAAGGACGTTCCATTCGCATGAAGGCACCGACCTGCGCCATGCGCTGGCTGGTGGCGCACCTGATGACGCTGGAGCAGCGGCGGCCGGATATTCATGTCTCGCTAACGACAACGACCGAACACGGCGTCGATTTTCGTCACGAAGATTTCGATGTGGCGGTGGTATTTGCGGCGGATGCTGCGCCGCGCCAACATGACGGCAAGTTATTCGATGAGGTGCTGTCGCCGGTGCTGGCACCGCATCTGCTGCCTGCCGGGCAAGCGGCGTTGTCGCCGGAGCAACTGACGCGTCTGACACTGTTGCATCCGACCCACGACCAGCGGGACTGGAAGTTGTGGCTGAAGACCCACGGCATCGGCGAGCAGGTGATGCGCCGTAATCAGCAGTTCGACACCATGGATCTCGCCATCAGCGCCGCCATTCAGGGTTTTGGCGTCGCGATGGCGGATGTGACGCTGGTGGCGGAAGATATCCGGCGACAACGGCTGGTGATGCCGTTCACCGAAACGGCGAAAACCGGCGCGGCTTATTACCTGGTACACCGGCCAGGGTTGGACGGACATGCGCAGGCAGAATGGCTGACGGATTTTCTTGCCAGCTTTACCGATTGCCTGCCATCCGGTCAGGACTGACGCAGCCAGGGGGTGTTCAATGCAACGCGTCCGGCGTCAAAATCGACCGTAATACGCACACCGAGCGGCAGGGTCAGCATCGGGTGAGTATGGCAGCAATCAAAATCCGCCAGCACCGCCAGTGGTTGTCCGTTAAGCACTTCGCGCAGTACGGTGAGCGAATCACGGCCGGTGCCTTTATCATCGAACTGTTCATGCTTGCCCAGTATCACCGCCGCGACCCGATCAAACACGCCGCATAGCTTCAGGTGGGCAAACGCGCGCTCCACGGTGGCGATGTCTTTCAGCGAGTCTTCCAGCAGCAAAATATCGCCGTTTTCAATCGTCGGCATAAACGGACTGCCCCAGATCCCTGCCATAGTATTGAGGTTGCCGCCGATAAGCCTCCCCTGATAAACACCGCTGCCGTCAAAGCGCCATTGGTTGGGATGGGTGATTTTGGCGCGCGATTGTTGATTCCAGTCCAGCCGTTCGTCGGTCCATCCCGATGGCATCTGATAAGTGTGTTCAGACTTGGCCGCGCTGGTCAGTGAGGTGAAGCCGGTGAAGGTGTCGTCCACCAATGGCGAGAATTCGCCAAACGACGCCACCAGCGCCGGGCCGTAAAAGGTCACGAGCCCGGTGCGAGCATAAATGCCCAGCAAGAGCGCGGTGACGTCGGAATAGCCGATGATGATTTTGGGGTCGCGGCGCAGGGCGTCGTAGTCGATATACGGCAGCAGCGAATTACTGTTGCTGCCGCCGATGGTTGACATGATGCAGCGTATGGCTGGGTTGCGAATGAGCGTATTCAGTTCGTCAACACGCGCAGCGATGCTGCCGGAGCGGTAATGGTCGGTTTTGCCGGTCAGTGACCCAGCATGGAGCTGGTAGCCGTGCTGCTCCAGAAAAATTTTCGCCCGCTCAAAACGTGCCGGGGCAAAGTGCGTCGCGGGCGAGGACGGCGAGAAAAAGCCGATGGTGTCGCCCGGTTGTAACGGTGGAGGCAATAACAGTGCATGGGACATCGCTCTTTTTCTCCTGGCTGGAAGATGCGGTAGCACTCATCTTATTAAGGATCTTGCACTTGCCATTAGCGCCTTGGCCGTGCTCGACATCATCACTGAATCATAAGAATTTCTTTTTAATCGACTGGCAACATAAAAAATTATTTTCGGCACATTTTTATAAATGGCTGCGAATAACAATGCCAGTAACGTTTCGCAGGCTGAATAGAGACGTAAGCCATTAGTTTCTTCTTATGAAACTCCGTTTCATTCTATTTTATCCGTTCGGCGTAAAAATCGCTAACCTTCTGTCTAACCTTGAGTTTCTATATAGTTTTTCTCCTCTTTCGATGCCTGCGTCGCCGATTATCACGCCGAGTGCGTCCATGGCAGATCGTCTTTTCAGGCAGGACATAACAGTTTCAGACACAACATAACGACAGACGACATCACACAGGACAGGGTTTACAGCAATGAAGATTTCGACACGATTATGGAGTTTCACCGGGATGCTGTCGTTGGGCATTCTGATCATGGGCGCGATTGGTATGTTTACCGCCGAAAAAGCGAATCGGTCATTACAGACCGTGTATGAAGACCGCACGGTGGTGCTGGCGCAACTGGAGCAACTGGAATGGTTGGTGCAGCGTAACCGGGTGCTGATCATGGATATGTTGTTATTGCCGGAGGCGGCAAATAAGCAACAGCGGGTTGACGAACTACGCCAGAATCTCAACCGGATCGATCGGGTGTGGACCGACTACCGTGCAACCTACCTGACACCGGAAGAGACACAACTGGCGGACCAGTTTGCCGACAGCCTGCAGCGCTATAACCGCGAAGGCGTGCAGCCGACCGATGCGGCGATCCGGTCCGGACAGATGGAACAGGCAATACGTCTTTATGATGAGAAGGTCAGCACGCTGGAAAAACAGGGCCATGCGCTGCTCAGTCAACTGGTGACGTTGCAGGTCAACGTGGCTAAAGACGAATACACCGGTTCGGTGCAACGTTACCAGTGGCTGAAAGCGCTGGCGATGATGGCGGTGCTGGCGGGGATTTTCGGCGCGGCGTTATTTGGCTGGATGATGGTGCGCAGTATTGTCCGCAGTTTGGCGCAGGCGCAGGCGGCGGCTGAAGCGGTGGCGGATGGCGATCTGACGTATCCGATCAACGCCAGCGGACGCGATGAGATTACCTCCGTGCTCAATGCGTTGTCGCATATGCAGTCGAGCCTGATTCGTATCGTGACGCAGGTTCGGCAGGGTGCCGAGTCGGTAGGCGTGGCTAGCGGTGAAATTGCCCACGGCAACCATGATTTGTCTGCGCGTACTGAATCTCAAGCCAGCGCGCTGGAGCAGACCGCCGCGTCAATGGAGCAACTCTCCGCAACGGTGAAACAGAACGCCGACAACGCCCAACAGGCCAACCACCTGGCCCAGACTGCCAGCCAGGTGGCGGAGCAGGGTGGCGAGGTGGTAACGCAGGTGGTGGGCACCATGCGGGAAATCAACGACAGCGCCCAACGCATTGCCGATATTATCGGTGTGATCGATGGCATCGCCTTCCAGACCAATATTCTGGCACTGAATGCTGCCGTGGAAGCAGCCCGCGCGGGTGAACAGGGGCGTGGGTTTTCCGTGGTGGCCGGTGAAGTGCGCGCATTGGCGCAGCGCAGCGCGGAGTCGGCCCGCGAGATCAAAGCGCTGATTTCCGCAAGCGTAGGGCGAATCGAAAGCGGCAGCGCGTTGGCGGATACGGCCGGGCACACCATGCAAGAAGTGGTTGATAGCATTCGCCGAGTGACCGATATCATGGGCGAAATCAGTGTCGCCAGCGGCGAGCAGAGCAGTGGGGTGTCGCAGGTGGGCGAAGCAGTATCGGGCATGGAGCGTACCACCCAACAAAACGCGGCGCTGGTAGAGGAAATGGCCGCCGCTGCGGGCAGCCTTAATAGTCAGGCAGAAGAGCTGGTACAAGCGGTGGGCGTGTTCCGGCTATCAGGTAAAACGCCCAGTGTGCAACCGGGCACCCGTATGGACGAACGCGAACTGTTACTGGGGTATAGCCGCTAAACGCAGGTCAGCGGCAGAAAGAAGCACCCCGGCCATTGGACTGTAGGTGTGGCGGGGTGCTCTTGCTCTGCCGGATACCGCGCTCAGTCGGTATCCGTGCACGCTGCGGGGAGCGATCAGTAACCGATGGCCGCACCCGCCGGACGGCGTGAGTCGTTGGCACCGTACAGATAGCCTTCGCGCACCTTACCGGATACCGCCGAGTCATTGCCGGAGTTGGCCGGGATCACCCCTTCCACACCGGGCAACCCGACCATAATCAGTTCGGTTGCGCCCCATGGTGTTTGTTCCACCATCTTATAACCGCGTTCTTTCAGTAGTTTGAGGGTATCGGCGGACAGGCCGCGTTGTTCGTAATACACCTCATCCGGCAACCATTGATGATGGATGCGCGGTGCATCGACCGCTTCCTGCGGCAGCATACCGAAGTCGAGAATATTCAGTGCGCTTTGCAGCGTGATACTGATGATGCGTGAGCCGCCCGGTGAACCCAGTACCAGGAAGATCTTGCCGTCTTTGGTCACCAGCGACGGGCTCATCGACGACAATGGGCGTTTGCCCGGCGCAATCGCGTTACGCTCGCCCTGCACCAGTCCGTAGAGGTTTTTCTCACCCACTTTGACGGTAAAGTCATCCATCTCATCGTTCAGGAAGAACCCGGTGCCGGGAGCGATCACCACCGCGCCGAAGCGGCCGTTCACCGTGTACGTGGTGGAGACGGCATTGCCCAGGCTATCGACGATCGAATAATGGGTGGTTTCCGGTTTTTCATGCGGTTCCATGCCGGGTTTCACCTGCTCGGACGGCGTGGCGTTAGTGTCGTCGATTTTCTTACGGATCTCCGCTGCGTAATCTTTGCTCAGCAGCCGGTCGACCGGGTTTTTGACAAATGCCGGGTCACCCAGAAAGGTATTACGATCCATGTAGGCGTGGCGCATGGCTTCCGTCATAACATGGATTGCCTGTGCCGAGTTGAATCCCATGCTTTTCAGGTCATAGCCTTCAAGAATATTCAACGTTTCACACATCGTGATCCCACCGGAGCTGGGGGGCGGTGATGAAATGAACTGGTAGCCACGATAGTTACAGGTGATCGGCTGGGTTTCGGTGACACGATAGTTGGCAAAGTCCGCCGCCGTCAGGATACCACCACCTTTTTGGGACGCCTCCTCGATGATTTTCGGAAGTGTGCCGTGGTAGAACGCGTCTGGCCCTTTATCCGCGATCGCCTGTAGCGTGTTCGCCAGATCGGTTTGCACCAGACGGTCGCCCGGTTGCAGCGCCGAGCCGTCCGGGCGCAGGAAGATACGAGCGGATTCCGGGTCCTGCTTAAAGCGTTTGACGGTGGTGTCAAGAATATCGGTATCGCCACGGGTCAGAATAAAACCTTCCCGCGCCAGCTTGATAGCGGGGGTCATGACCTGTTCACGGGTCAGCTTGCCGTATTTCTCGCGTGCGGTTTCCAGCCCGAGTACCGTACCGGGCACGCCCGCCGCCAGGTAGCCATACAGGCTGGCGTCTTTTTTAACTTTACCTTCCGCATCCAGATACATATTGGCGGATGCGGCAGCCGGTGCGGTTTCACGGAAGTTGATGAAGGTATCTTTGCCATCCGCCAAATGGATGGTCATGAACCCGCCGCCTCCAATGTTACCGCAGCAAGGATTGACCACCGCCTGGGCGTAACCGACCGCTACCGCGGCATCAATGGCGTTACCCCCCATTTTCAGGATATCGACGCCGATCTGTGAAGCCAGGTGTTGCGAGCTGACCACCATGCCGTTCTTTGCTTCCACTGCTGGTATGGAAACCGCGTGGACTGCACCGCTGACCAGCAATGCAGTCAGACTTAACGGCAGCAGCCATTTTCCCGATGCCATAAAACCCCCTTGTTGTGTTATTGGCATTGTTGTTATTGATGTTTGTCTGTCGCGTTTTTCTATGCATAGCACGTGCCATTGTTTACGTTGGATAACATGGCGTTATCAGTGTAAACGCTATGGTCTGTCATGCCTGAAAAATCATCAGGATTGTGATCCAAAAAAGCTTATTCCGTTTTGGCATTGTCCGTATCTGATGGTTCTGACACGGGCGGGCTGCTGCCACGCTGAACCATAGACTGTTATGGGTTAGAGATAACCCATTGTATTGATAATCTTTTCTGTATCCCTGTTTAACGCATCCTCCCTTTTCTGCCTACTGTTCAGGAGAATACGTGGATGAGTGAGAAAAACAGTTGGCCGAGGTGGTGCGTGGCTCGCGCTTGGTGCACCACCTTGTCAGCCATGATAGATGACTGTGCGTTTGGCCTAGGTATCAACCTCCGGCCATGTGCCTGGCGTAGGCCTCACGCACGGTATCAACGATTTGGTCGCAGACCGCTTGTTCGGAAGGAAACTGTTGGCGGATTCGCTGACAGTGTTCCGCGATATCAGGGTCATTCAACAAACGCTGCAGTTTATTTTCCAGCTTGTCCATGTCGCTTTCCTGCAACCATTCTCCACATTTCATGGCTGTTACCCGACGGGCGTTATCGAACTGGTCAAAGGCGCTGGGTATCACCAATTGAGGGATCCCGGCCGCGAAAGCTTGCGCCATCGTGCCAATGCCGCCGTGATGGATAATGGCGGCGCATCGATGCAGGTATTGACCCAGATTAATATGGTTCTCGGCGCGAACGCCCGTATCGCTCTCCAGCTCAGGGTACGGCTTGCCGACGATCAGACATTGGTAACCGCGTTGGCGGATTTTTTTTACCAGCGAGATTGCCAGTGGGCGTTTGGTGCTGAGTGCCCAACTGGGCATAAAAATCACCGTGCGTTCACGCGCGATAAATTGAGCCAGGTCGTCGTCCTGCTGATTGTCCAGCAGGTTAAACAACGGAAAACCAACCTGACGCACATGGGCAGGCCAGTCTGGCAATGGCGAGGCGAACCATTGCGGAAACAGGCACAGCAACGCCGCATCGGTACGGTGCGTCCATGACGTCAGGACGCGCTCGATACGCGGTAAACCCAGTCGGATTCTGAAAGCATTAATAGACGGTGCCAGTTGGCGGTCGGCCAGATATTTCTCGACGAGATACAAAAACAGGCGACGCAGGCGTACGGGTAAGCGACGAATCCACATCAGTTGCCGATGGTAGGGCGGATCGTAGCTGGAGATAAATGTCGATGGCGTAACGCGGACCGGAATGACACAGCACCCATGGGTTTCGCTGAACATTTTTGCGGTAAAGGACCACAGCGAGGTAAGAATGACGCAGGTGTGATCTACCCAAGGGGCCAGCGCGTCATAGGCGAGTTGTTGCTGTGCATTCATGAAATTAACCATTTCACTGAAGGCGGAGCGGTGATGCCATAAGCGTTGTGAATTGACAGCCTGTAAATAATCTTCACTGGTGCCAACTGAAATAAAATTAAGCCCTCTTTCTTTTGCGGTTTTTTCAAAATACGAGTTGGTACAAAGATAAACATCCATTCCGGCATTCTTCAATGCTTCACCTATTTTGATGAAGGGATAAACATCCCCGGCGGAGCCAAGTGTGGACAAAAATACCCTCATGATTTCCTCCCTGAATCCAGAAATAACGGGTGTGCTCTTATCCTTGAGCAGGATCTATACCCAAACTAATTCAAGTTGCAGATACATTAATTTTCCTATTCTTGAATTATTTAGGGCTATAACAGTCATTGATGGTAATACTGATTAACGTTTTTTAACTTTTATCCATTGGTGAACATCCTTGTTATATGAGATTGCAGCTGCGCTGTAGGCACGCGCCACGTCCGGCACCATGTCGCACTGCGGTTTTGCCGTCAGACAGCAGTAATAAACATTGGTTGAGTCGAGTATTCTGGGAAGTATAGGGGAGTCAATGGATGCCTGTACAGGCATTATTTTTGCGTGCGTTTTTAATATCAGTCACCTGTCAGAAGTTATTTATATAGGGAAATAAAATAGCAGATTGATAAATAACACCGATATATTATCACGTTGATTTTTTATTATTAGATATACCCGTCATACTTCAACGTGCAGAGATGCTCGCAGTGTTACAAGACCCTAATGGGCCAACGAAACTCAAATTATTTTGGGTTATAGAGAGGGGATAACTAATCGGATGACTATTATCTGGTTTCATCATGCACGATGGTGGAAAGCCGTTATGACTCGGCTACATCATGCTTAACCGTCCGGTGCGGTGATCTTAATATCTTGCGCCGTTACGTGTTGGTTTGTCGTCAACACGGACTCGTGAGGTTCACGCTCCGTGGGGCGCGTTGCATAAAGAAAAACGCCTCGCGATTCTTTCGAATCGCAAGGCGTTGAATTTGGCTCCTCTGACTGGACTCGAACCAGTGACATACGGATTAACAGTCCGCCGTTCTACCGACTGAACTACAGAGGAATCGCTAAGTGGTGTGGATAATAGCGATAGCCTGATAGCTTGTCAAAGCATGTTAATGTCAGGCACGACTGTTTGCTGAACTTATGAACAACTGATTGAAATTGCTGCGGTAGTCGGTGCGTCTCATGTCTGTTGAGTGATGGAGCTTGTGAGCGGGTGCACTTTCAGATAGCAAGAGTTGCACTGTTTTGGTGCGTGAGAATTCTGGCGACAGGATACGGCGGACAGCGATAGAGAGATTAGTATTGTTACTTTCGCCGCTATCGCCATTGCTTTTACTTATTTTTAAGCGGGTTAAGCCATCGCCACACTTTTTTTTATGATAGTGAAATGATCTGGCGCGCTTCTTGCTACTACTTAGCCGTAACTATTCAGGAGGTACACATGAATCTGAGACGGCTCAAATACTTTGTGAAAATCGTTGATATTGGCAGCCTGACCCAGGCCGCTGAGATGTTGCATATCGCGCAACCCGCGCTGAGCCAGCAAGTTGCCACGCTTGAAAGCGAAATGGAGAAGCAACTGCTGGTCCGTAGTCGTCGTGGCGTAACGCCGACTGAAGCGGGCAAAATTCTATATTCTCATGCACAAACTATTTTGAATCAGTGCGAACAAGCTAAACATGCGGTGAATGGTGTACGACAAACGGTAAGTGTCTAATCAGGTACGGTCAGCTACGTCATCGGGCGTAGCTGACCGTATTGGCCTGATGCGTCACGCCAGGGCGTTGACTCTACGACGGCGAATAAACTGATAGGCGATAGCCAGAGCTACAAACCACACTGGCGTGACCATCAGCGCCTGCAAGGTATCCGGCTGCAATGTCAGCAGTACCATCACGAAAGCAAAGAAAGCCAGACATACCCAGCTCATTACTATTCCCCATGGCATTTTGTATGACGATGCCTGGTGCAGTTGCGGCCGATTTCGGCGGTACACCAGATAGGAACACAAAATGATACTCCACACGAACATAAACAGAATGGCGGATACGGTGGTGACCAATGTGAAGACTGTCATCACGTTAGGGATTAAATAGATCAGTACGACACCGGAAAGCAGGCATAGGCAAGAGAAAAGCAGCCCTGCTGAAGGCACCGCCCGTTTTGACAACTGCCCGAAGCGCGCTGGCGCATCACCTTGCCTGGCCAGCCCAAACAGCATTCTGCTGGTCGAAAACACCCCACTGTTGGCGGATGAGGCAGCAGAAGTCAGCACCACAAAATTAATGATGCTGGCAGCGGCTGGCAAGCCAACCAACACAAACATCTCCACAAAGGGACTACGGTCTGCCGCGATGTGGCTCCATGGCGTAACCGACATAATCATCATCAGTGCAAATACATAAAACATAATGATACGTATTGGTATGGCATTGATGGCACGTGGCAGAACCACTGTTGGGTTTTTGGTTTCTGCTGCCGTGGTGCCGACCAACTCAATACCAACAAAAGCAAACACAGCTATCTGAAAACCGGCGAAAAAGCCGCTGATCCCTTTCGGAAACATACCGCCGTCTTGCCAGAGATTGGTCACGGAGGCTACCGCGCCGGAGGGGGATGTAAATTGCATGATAACCAGTACTGCACCAATCACGATCAGCGCGACGATGGCGACAATCTTGATCATGGCGAACCAGAACTCCATTTCGCCAAACAGTTTAACCGTAGCCAGATTTAAGGTGAGCAGCAGCAGAACGCATAACAGGGAACTGATCCACTGCGATAAATCTGGAAACCAGAATTGTGCATAAGCGCTGATGGCAACGACATCAGCAATACCGGTCACCACCCAGCAAAACCAGTAAGTCCAGCCAGTAAAAAAACCGGCCCACGGCCCCAGCAGGTCGGCGGCAAAGTCGCTGAACGATTTGTAATTGAGGTTAGAAAGGAGTAACTCGCCCATCGCGCGCATAACGAAAAACAGCATGAACCCGATGATCATGTAAACGAAAATAATCGAAGGACCCGCAAGGCTGATGGTTTTTCCTGACCCCATAAACAAGCCAGTGCCGATAGCACCGCCGATGGCAATTAATTGAATATGACGGTTGGTTAGATTGCGCCGCAGGTCGCTATGTCCAGTGGTGTCTGGGACGTGGTGCGTTTGTTCTGTCATGTAATGTGATTTCCGGATTGTGTCTGCCAGGGTGAGGGCGCTCATCAGACCTCGCCAGCTCCCCATGTGATATAAGAAGTTAGAATGGTTAATAGTAACACGGTATTCTTCGTATGATGAGCGAGGCGTAATACCGGTAATGCCGGTACATTCTTCAGCCGGTGGTGAGTTTATATCCAGGAATCAATGAGAGGGAAGTTGGTTGTTAATGAGAGGGAACAAAATAGTGATAGGTTACAACATGTTCGCCGATTTCCTTGTAGGATGAAAAAATAAGATGAACCATTTGACAGATGACGCTAAGAAGAGAATAATCCGTCCCCGTTGGGTCGTTAGCTCAGTTGGTAGAGCAGTTGACTCTTAATCAATTGGTCATAGGTTCGAGCCCTATACGACCCACCAACACTTACTCTTCATTGTTTTCAATTTATTTCCTCAGAAACGTTCCCTCATCATTTAATTCTCTTTCTGGTTGTTTTGTTAATATTTCTCTGGTCAAAAAATGCCAGTCAGCAATGGCCATAGCCATTAAGTTATTATCTTTTCATTTATTAGCTAATAGCCTGCTTTGTTGACGAAATATAAGTCATAATGCCAACCTTTTTGCATCGTGGCATTTATTTTTGCTTGTTTACTGTACGATAACAGTGGGTGTACCCATCGGACTGTCATCTATTGCACTGACGTCCGATGAGTTTTGATTAGCGGCGATAGACTGTTTTGATTTGCTTAATAGTGGTACTAAATATTTCCGCCTGAGCAGGGTCTTCCAGTTGGGCAATATATTTTTCCATGCTGACGATGACCTTTCCTGCATCAGCCTGACCAATGGATTTCAGCATCAACGTCATCAGCACTTTCAGGCAGCTGACTTCATGTGCCAACGTTTCGGGTGTGGAGGCTGTCGGAAAGTCGTTGTTGTTCATAGTGTCTCCTGTAACAAACGGAAGCCGACGTGGTGGAGCCAGACACGGGTTCTGCGCAGCCACACACCTCGGCGACATAAAAAAATTTGGCTTTATTATACCATAGATGTGAATACATCTGGTCAGGAAAATAACCATTCTGCCCTATTAAGTTGTATTCTTTTTATCTGTTTATGCCACATTCTGCCTATATTTTGTTAACGTGTTTTTGGCTTTTAAATGCGTTTGATTAGATACATTGCAACTTTTATATGGATATTTTGGGGCAGGTGTATTATTTGTAGTAAACAGTCGGTGCGGCAACGTGACAAGACAGTTACAATGATGGAAAAGAAAGCAATCGTGCACCCAATTGCCTGTACTTACAAAACTTGATAATCTATTGATTAAATTTAGATTTTGACATTTTTTAGACAGTAGAATCTGTCTGTTTCTCTAAAAAACCAGGTTGGAAATATGAATACTGTGATGGAAGTGAGTTCCACGTTTGATACACAGTCGCTATCATTCAGGAACTTAGAGAATAACACCACATGGTAGAATAAAAAATACATTTTTAATTTAAAAGTGTATTCATTTTTTCTAAACCACGTAGTACCACCTGCAACAAACTCGTCTGTAAGTGTTACTCTTTTTGGAGAATTGTTCTTTGATTAGCGTTTTTCTTGTTGATGACCATGAACTGGTGCGAGCAGGGATACGGCGCATTCTTGACGATATTAAAGGCCTCAAGGTTGTTGGTGAGGCGCAGTGCGGTGAAGATGCGGTCAGATGGTGCCGTAATAACAGTGTGGACGTTGTGCTGATGGACATGAACATGCCGGGAATCGGCGGTCTTGAAGCAACGCGCAAAATTGTACGATTTTCCCCTGAAATTAAAGTTATAATGCTAACGATTTACACAGAGAACCCGTTGCCTGCTAAAGTGATGCAGGCCGGGGCTGCGGGTTACCTTAGTAAAGGTGCTACGCCGGAAGAGGTGATCTGCGCCATCCGCTCTGTTCATGCTGGCAAACGATATATTGCGTCGGATATCGCCCAGCAAATGGCGTTAAGCCAGTTGGAACCGCAGACGGAGACACCGCTGGAGTGTCTGTCTGAACGCGAATTGCAGATCATGATGATGATCACCAAAGGGCAAAAAGTGACGGAGATCTCTGATCAACTCAACCTTAGCCCGAAAACGGTTAATAGCTACCGTTACCGAATGTTCAGCAAGCTGAATATTAATGGTGATGTTGAGCTGACGCATCTGGCGATTCGTCACGGGTTATTTAGTGCGGAGACATTGATTAGTAGTGACTGAACGTTTTGATGCCCAGGCTTTTCTGAAGACCGTAACCAGTCAGCCTGGGGTTTATCGTATGTATGATGCCAGCGACACGGTTATCTACGTCGGTAAAGCTAAAGATCTGAAGAAACGCCTTTCCAGTTATTTTCGTGCTCATGTCGCTAGCCGTAAAACAGAGGCTTTGGTGAAAAGTATCCGGCAGATCGATGTAACGATCACGCATACTGAAACCGAAGCGCTGTTGCTTGAGCACAACTATATCAAGCGCTACCAGCCGCGCTACAATGTGTTGCTGCGTGACGATAAGTCCTACCCCATGATATTCCTCAGCGGGGATACACATCCTCGCCTGTCCGTTCACCGTGGTGCCAAACATGCCAAGGGCGAATACTTTGGCCCGTTCCCTAATGGCAACGCTGTGCGTGAAACTCTGATGCTGCTGCAAAAGCTGTTCCCCATTCGTCAGTGTGAAAATAGCGTCTATCGCAACCGTTCACGCCCTTGCCTGCAGTATCAGATCGGCCGTTGTCTGGGGCCGTGTGTGAGCAGTCTGGTTAGTGAGGACGAGTATCAGCGCCAGGTCGACTATGTACGCCTTTTTCTGTCAGGCAAAGATCAACAGGTGCTGACCCGCCTGATTGAGCGTATGGAAGCGGCAAGCAAGGAATTGAGGTTTGAGGAAGCGGCACGTATCCGCGATCAGATCCAGGCGGTACGGCGGGTGACCGAAAAGCAGTTTGTTTCCGGTGATGGCGATGACCTTGACGTCATTGGTGTGGCGTTTGAAGCCGGTATGGCGTGTGTGCACGTGCTCTTTATCCGTCAGGGGAAAGTGTTGGGCAGTCGCAGTTATTTCCCCAAGGTTCCGGGTGGAACAGATCTGGCTGAAGTGGTGCAGACATTTGTTGGCCAGTTCTATCTGCAAGGCAGTGTTTCCCGCACCTTGCCATCAGACATCCTGCTGGATTTTTCGCTGCCGGAACATCAGTTACTGGCTGAATCGCTGACCGAACAGGCGGGTCGCAAAATTCAGATTCAAACCCGGCCACGTGGCGACCGCGCGCGCTATCTTAAACTGGCGCGTACCAATGCCCAGACAGCATTGACGACAAAGCTGTCGCAGCAATCGACAATTCAACAGCGCCTGGTTGCACTGGCATCGGTTCTTGAGATTGAAAAAATCAACCGCATGGAGTGTTTCGATATCAGCCATACCATGGGGGAACAGACTGTAGCATCCTGTGTCGTGTTCAATGCAGATGGACCGCTGCGCTCGGAGTATCGTCGCTACAATATCGCGGGTATCACGCCGGGGGACGATTATGCAGCCATGAATCAGGTGCTTCGGCGCCGGTATGGCAAGTCGATTGATGAAGGCAAGATACCCGATGTCATCGTGATCGACGGTGGTAAAGGGCAACTGGCCCAGGCAAAGGATGTCTTTGCGTCATTGCAAGTACCTTGGGACAAATCACGGCCTTTATTACTGGGCGTTGCAAAGGGTAGCGATCGCAAGGCTGGTCTGGAGACACTGTTCTTCGAAGCGACAGGCGAGGGGATCGCGTTGCCTGCTGATTCACCGGCCTTGCACGTCATTCAGCATATTCGTGACGATTCACATAACCATGCCATCAGTGGTCACCGTAAACAGCGTGCTAAAGTGAAAAGCACCAGTTCACTGGAGACTATCGAAGGGGTGGGGCCGAAGCGGCGGCAGATGTTATTGAAATACATGGGCGGATTACAACCGCTAATGAATGCCAGCGTGGAAGATATCGCTAACGTGCCGGGAATTTCGTATGCGCTGGCAGAAAAAATCTTTCATGCATTGAAACACTAGAGGCAATGTAGCAACATAACCCTATTATCTTTCTGGCCAGGCAGTTACCCAGACGCTATGCGATTTAATATTCCTACGTGGCTTACCCTGTTTCGTGTTGTGCTAATCCCATTCTTTGTGTTGGCGTTTTACCTGCCATTCGACTGGGCACCAATGGTATGTGCAGGCATTTTTGTCTTTGCAGCGGTGACAGACTGGTTTGACGGTTTTCTTGCCCGTCGGTGGAAACAAACCACACGGTTTGGTGCCTTTCTGGATCCGGTGGCTGACAAGGTCATGGTGGCCGTTGCGCTAGTGCTGGTGGCTGAGCATTATCATTCCTGGTGGATCACGTTGCCTGCCGCCACAATGATTGCGCGGGAGATTATCATTTCCGCATTGCGCGAATGGATGGCGGAACTGGGCAAACGCAGCAGTGTGGCGGTGTCCTGGATTGGTAAAATCAAAACCACGGCACAGATGGTGGCGTTGGTCGGTTTATTGTGGCGGCCAGAACGCATGGTCGAAGCTGCTGGTGTGGCGGCGCTCTATGTGGCGGCTGTGCTAACCTTTTGGTCGATGTTTCAGTATCTGAGCGCTGCCTGGCGCGATTTGCTTGAACATTGATCGCCTCGGTTTAAAAAACAGCAAACGATCCTAGTGGGATGATAATTTTATTGACTCACTGCGTCAGGTAAGTAGAATGCACCGCATCGACAGCGACACGGTTTATTGAAAATACTTGATAAACAAAGTGTTCTGTAGGATGCGGGAATAGCTCAGTTGGTAGAGCACGACCTTGCCAAGGTCGGGGTCGCGAGTTCGAGTCTCGTTTCCCGCTCCAAATAGATTTAGCAGTATCAAGGTAAGGCGCGTTGGCAGAGTGGCCATGCAGCGGATTGCAAATCCGTCCACCTCGGTTCGACTCCGGGACGCGCCTCCAAAATCTGAGCCCAGATGGTGGAATCGGTAGACACAAGGGATTTAAAATCCCTCGGCGTTCGCGCTGTGCGGGTTCAAGTCCCGCTCTGGGCACCATGTGCTAACGCCTTGTAAGATAAGAAAATAATTTAAAGAACATGACCGCCATGAGGCGGTTTTTTTGTGCCTGTAATTTGGCAAGTGGCGACAGCGCTTTTCAGGTACAAAAAAGCGGCTTTCAATCAGCCGCTACTGTTAATTATGGCTAAAGTAACCAAGGTGAAAAAACCAATGCTATTGCTGGTTTTTCCCTCTATATGCTTCTTTTAGCCATATTTTCTTGCAAAGTCTTCGTCTGAATTACAGAGATATATGATGAACTCAATGAAGGCGATTAATGACGGGATAAACGTCCAGCAAAAAATAAGATACAAGAAGCCTTGACCAATTTTCCCCAGGTAAAACTTATGGACACCCAGTCCTCCTAAGAAAAAGGCCAATAATGCAGCGGCAATACGGCTCTTGGTGCCAGCGATCCCTTGAGTAGCTCCACATTGCGGGCAAGCTTTCGCAGTACTGTGAATTTCCTTACCACACCCCCGACAAAAAACCATGTCAGCCATACTAACTCCTATTAATTTTGGTTTTGTTTTGATTTTTTAAAAAAACGGAAAAATCCTATACACATTCTATTGTGAATGCAAACTTAACTAAGTCATGGCACTCATGTGGATTTGGTAACACGTTCGGATGAACAAAGTTAACGAGCATCCTCTGCTATTAAGCGCGTAACTTGTACCGACGGCCATTAGTTGAAACCCGCGGCCATTGCTGGACGCGGGCTACTTCTCACTATCTGATTACCGAGTGTTTGCGTTGCTTTTATTCTTGCCTGGTTTTCAATGCGGGCACGGTTGCCGTGATGGTATCGCTTTGGTTTTGACAGGCAATAATGGTATCTACTTGATCGGCGCAACTTGCCAGCGCAGCTTCAGTTTCATCCAGCAAACTGTTTAGTTCACCGTTGGTTTGCGGACTGGCCGCTGGGAAGCGGCAGGGCGTTAGCCTGGGACAACCATTCACGGTAAGCACGGCCACCGGTGAAGGCGGGGTGCTGGCGCAGCCGGATAATATCAGTAGGCAAATCAGTATCAGCCCAGCGTTTAAGCGCTTCATTTTCATGTTGTAACCTCATCACCACTTTTTGCCGTTCAGAGAGTGCAGCCTGAGTCTCGGCAGCCATGTCACGCAGTCGTGCCTGTTCAAGGTTGTTGCGTTCAGCCTGTTCGGATAATGTTTTCAGCTGGCTGGATTTTTCATCCAGCGCTGTCTGTTGTAATGACAATGTCTGTGCTTGCTGTTCGGTTAACTGACGGGCGTTGTGCAGCCGCCAGGACTGCACGCCCACTCCTGCGCCAAGCGCCATCATGATGGCCGCGATGATTATGGCGCTTTTCATGCCAGTTTCCCGCCCGCTTGCTGGTACACGGCGACCAACCGCTCGGTGTTATGCTCGCGCTGACCGTAGCCTGCTCCTGGTAGTGAGGCCCAGATATTGTTGCACCGGGTAATGGCACTGGTAAGCCGACCTTGCGTGATGTCGTCCAATGCGCGTTGTTCCCGAATCAGCTGGATGGCCAATGTATCCTGTGAGTCGGGACCGAAATCCGGCAGTGCGAGCTGTGTTTTGTAGGCAGGCCAATAGCGATAAAGCTGCTGATAACGTCCGGCAGCGGTGGAGCGCTGTCCCTGTTTGTTGAAGATTTTTCCTGGGCGGCCATTGGCGAATGGATGGTCGTGGTAGTCGGTGAAGATCTCCGGTTTGCCGTCAATCCCGGTCACAATCACATCGTAGCCACGATTACGGGTGAGCGGGTGTGTCGCGGTTCCTTCGGAAAAGGCTAACATGTCCAAAAATGCAATGAGATTCGGGTTATTGAGCATCGTTATGTTTCTCCGGTGTGTTTTTTTTCCCCAGTTGGCGAACACGGCGTTGAATAAGCAGTTCAATCGTCTGGTAGCCAGCGATGCCCAGTGCGGCACCGATGCCGTTGATAGCGACGGGGGATAGGTCGGGGAACTGCACTAGAGCGATGCCCGCCATCATTGAGACAAAACCTCCCAGCATCACGCGACCAATAAATAACCGCAGTGTGATGGGCTCACTGCTCGCCAGCACTTTGCCGACGGCAATGAGTGTGCCGATGATAAATAGAGAGACGATGCTTTTATCTGTTTCATTCATGTGTGAGTCCAGTCATTGGTTTTTCAGGCAGAGTAATAACGGCGGAGATAACAGGATGTTTTCACGCGTTGTCTCGCGCTATATGCAGGTCATTAAACCAGTTGACGTATGGTGATGGCAGCGATGGGTGATGGTTCAGTTATCAGCAAACAGGAACGTGCTGGATGCACGAGTAGGGGAATGCGCAGTCGATGTTGTCGGTCACGGTGAGGATAAAGCATCCGTGTAGGTATACTTGCTGTTAAATATAATGGTTATCTTATTCACATATATAGCGGTGCTCTCAATTCTGAATTAATACACTAATAATGTTATTTTTATTTAGACAAGTGACAAATGTCTTTTTTTGTTTTTTATTTGATTTTTTATCGTGAGAAGTGAGTTGTGAGTGGCATATACATCTTTAACAATCGAGGTCCTCCCTTGATAGTCAGTATTCATATATTGTAAACATAGTATACTTAGACTACCTCAATATGCAGGATGCAATGTACTCAGAACAGCTTCTGTTCAAGGAAAACCGAAGGAATGGTACTTTTCCAACGTAATTTTCACCGTGACAGGCTGACTCATTGGCTATCGATTTTAGATGTAGTGGATCGCAGCCTTTTCCCCTCCTGACGACATTTGCCAATGTATGCATCTTGAGGACGATGGATGGATGATTTTTACAACATCATGAGGCAAAGGATGAAATATTTAAATTGTTTTATCAGTACCGGGTTAGCGGCATTCTTTCTGGTAAATAGCACATCAGTTCTGGCAGCAGATTGTAGTTCTGATCTTACCAGTGGGATTAGCACTAAGCGTATTTATTATGTTGCACCGAATGGTAATAGCAGTAATAACGGCAATAGCTTTAATTCGCCAATGAATTTTTCTGCTGCCATGGCAGCGGTTAACCCCGGCGAATTGATTCTGCTGAAACCAGGAACCTATACTATTCCCTATACACAGGGGAAAGGGAATACGATTACATTCAATAAATCCGGAAAAGAGGGTTCGCCGATTTATGTGGCCGCCGCTAATTGTGGTCGGGCTGTATTTGACTTCTCATTCCCGGACAGCCAATGGGTACAGGCGTCTTACGGGTTTTATGTGACTGGCGATTACTGGTATTTCAAAGGTGTAGAGGTAACCCGAGCCGGATATCAAGGGGCTTATGTTATTGGTAGCCATAATACTTTTGAGAATACAGCATTCCATCATAACCGTAATACCGGACTTGAAATCAATAACGGTGGCTCATATAACACGGTCATTAATTCAGATGCTTACCGTAACTATGATCCTAAGAAGAACGGTAGTATGGCCGATGGTTTTGGGCCGAAACAAAAGCAAGGACCGGGTAACCGTTTCGTCGGTTGCCGGGCTTGGGAAAACTCGGATGATGGATTCGACTTATTTGACAGCCCACAGAAAGTGGTGATCGAAGATAGTTGGGCCTTCCGTAATGGTGTTAATTATTGGAATGACAGCGCGTTCGCTGGTAATGGCAACGGGTTTAAGCTGGGGGGGAATCAGGCGGTTGGTAATCATCGTATTACCCGTTCTGTCGCGTTTGGTAATGTGAGCAAAGGTTTTGACCAGAATAATAATGCTGGCGGTGTTACTGTGATAAATAACACGTCATATAAAAACGGTATTAATTATGGTTTTGGGAGCAAAGTACAGTCAGGTCAGAAACATTACTTCCGTAATAACGTGTCACTGTCTGCTTCTGTAACGGTCAGTAATGCGGATGCGAAGGCTAATTCATGGGATACGGGACCGGCGGCTTCTGCTTCCGATTTCGTCAGCCTGGACACGTCTCTTGCGACCGTATCTCGTGATAATGACGGTACGCTGCCGGAAACGTCATTATTCCGTTTGTCGGCTAACTCAAAGCTGATTAATGCGGGTACAAAAGAGAGCGGTATCAGCTATTCAGGTAGCGCACCGGATTTGGGCGCATTTGAACGCAATTAAGTAGTGGGTGTTGATATCAGGGCTGCAATCATGCAGCCCTGTTTCTGGGGTGAAAAAATTTAATCAATCAGTTACAGCTACCAACCTGCGCCCAGGATGCATCGCTACCCGGAACGGATGAGGTGTACCAGTTTGCGGTGTAAAGGTTGCCTTTATAGATAATTGATTGGCCCGCTTCATTATGGTTGGGCTGCCCGCCTGCCCAGTCTTTACTAACCCAGTTGGGGTAAACGTTGACATTGGTACAATCGGCAGTCGCCGGAGTATCGGTAGTCGTAGGTTCATCAACTACAGGCGTTGTAGTGGTATCCGTTGATGGTTCGGTTGTTTCGCTGGCGGCATTGCTCACTTTATATGGCCAGCTTTGAATGATCGATTTTACTTTTTTCCCAGATTCAGTCAGGTTTGTAGAGTCCGGATAATAGGTTGAGGCCCCCTCGTTTTTATCATTTAACGCCCAGTTTGCGTTGCTGATATTGTTATCTCGCATAAACGTTACCCAGGCATCAGTTTCTGTCTGATTCACACCACCATTACCATCAGCGTTAACTGCACCCCACTCAGTGACAAAAAGTGCAATACCGTTATTTAATGCCTGACGTGCTTTATCACGTAATGATGCCCCATGAGTTCCGGCGTAGAAATGTAGCGTATAGGCGATGTTCTTGCCGTTGATCGGATCTCGTGAGGCTTCATCAACGTTTTGCGACCAACTGGGTGTCCCGACAATAATGAGGTTGTCTGGGTCAATGGCACGAATGGCGGAAATAACTGCTTCGGCATAAGGCTTAATGGTGTTACTCCATGATACCTGTAGCGGCTCGTTATAAATTTCATAAATAACATTCGGCTTGTTACCATATTTTCGTGCCATTTCCTGGAAGAAGCTAATGGCTTCACTGCGATTGTTTTCTGCAGAATGCGAGTGCCAGTCAATAATGACATACATATCGTTGGCAATGGCAGCATCCACGACTTTTTCTACTTTGGCTTTGTTGCCAGCGGGGTCCTGAAGATAACCACCGCTGTCCTGAACACCCATCGCCGCCCGAACAATGCTGGATTTCCAGTCTTTTTTCAGCGAAGCAACGGTATCTGCCGTGTAGAACTTCTCACCACCCCAGCCATTATTACTCCAGAACAAGCTGTTGCCAGCAAAGCTCTTGGCTTTTTCACCTGCATAGATTTTATTGCCGTTGACGGATAATGGTTCAACACTTGCCCAGACATTACTGGAAAGGCAGGCAAGACCGAATCCTAAACAGGCGAAAGATATAAACAATTTTTTACGGGGGGTATCTTTTTTGCTATTGATGGATGTATTGCTATCCAAATAAGAGAGAGGCATAAATGAATCTCCATTTCATATGACACTGTGTCAGTGTTAACTGTAAATAGAATATGTGGTTGGTTTTATTCTATTCAGTCGGTGCGTTCATCAATATACCAATACCGCATATGATGAAACTCACTAGGTTATAGTGGATTTTCTACAGTAGATCCAGATGCCCGGCTCATTCTCGGAATTTTCAATACAATCTTTGCCGATGATGTTAGTCATCATGAAAATGCGCAGTTGTATTTTTTTGATGGTGCCTGTGGTTTCCTAATATGCTCACGATGAGGAATAATCTGACGATATAAAGCGATGAAAAGACGTCGTTATGCGGTTTTATTAATGCCGGATAGGAAAGAAGGAAGGCCGCAGCAGAGATAAGGAGCCAACTGCTGCGGTGCGGGTGAATTATACGCCCAGTTTTTTGTGGTACTCGGCGCGGGTTTTCTTCAATTCATCGGTGGCGGTTTTGGCTTCTTGCAGTTTGCCTGCATCAACCAGGGCGATAGCTGCGTCGATTTGTTTGAGCAGTTTATCCAGGCCTTCGTTAAACACGGCGCTGTTCGGGCCTTTGTTAAACTCCGGGTCTGCTTTGGCCTTGGTCGCATGGGCTTTCAGGTTCAACAAGTCTGCTTTTAGCGTAGCGGCATCATTGGCACTGGAAGCACTCTTGTAGCTCTTTGCCATTGCACCCATTTCGTCTTTGACGGCAGCCTGACTCGTCAATGGCAGGGCTACCGTAGATGCCGCGATTGCCAGGCCGATAGCCATAATAGTTTTTTTCATTGCTCACTCCTGTTAGTTAGCCAGATGGCAGGTATCTCTCTTTATTAGTTTTCGGCAGTATTCACGACCCAATATGTATGGTCAAATGGATTTTATATTGCAGGATAATGATAATTATTAAAAATAAAGGGAATTGAGACGCACTTCGGATTAAATGATTAGCCACCGTGATGATTCTGTTCTTATGGAAACAGTGAACGGCGCGCTCCTAAATATGTTTTGAGAATGCTGATTTTCTTACCTGTTTTGATTAACCGTCGGTTTGTAGCGCCACAACCATTTGCCGCTGACCATACGGTGATAAAACAGTGCACCACGGACGATCCAGTCAAAAAACATTCCCATCCAGACGCCGATTACCCCAAATCCTAGCATAATGCCCAGAATATAACCGGCGACCACCCGGCAACCCCACATACCTGCCAGCGCAACCCACATAGTATAGCTGGCATCTTTAGCTCCTTTCAGGCCGGCGGGTAGCACCCAGGAAGCCGCCCACGCGGGCATGAACAACGCATTAAGCCAGATCAACTGCTTAACCACGGTAATCACATCGGGTTCGTTGGTATACATTGAGGCCATCAATCCAGCCGTCGGTACAGAGAGCAATGCCAATGCACATAAACCAACATTAGAAAGCCAGAAAATATACTTCAACTGCCGTTCCGGTTGCATACGCTGCCCTTTACCCAGGCGTGATCCGACAATGATGGTCGAGGTTGAACCCAGTGCGTTACCTGGCAGGTTAATCAGTGCGACAATTGAAAAGGCAATAAAGTTGCCTGCAATGACCTCGGTTCCCATGCCAGCGACAAATCGCTGGGTGATCAATTTCCCCACATTAAACATGACCGATTCAATGCTGGCCGGAATGCCGATGCTGAGCACCTCATAGAGAATGGTGGTGGTGAATGGTGCGAAATAGCTCTGAAACGGGATGCGCAGCGCACTGTTGAAGCCTTTGGTCAGCGCGAGCACGACACATAACGCGCCCAGATAACGCGAGAGCGTGATCCCCAGCCCTGCGCCAATGAACCCCACGCCTTGCCATGAAGCCACGCCATAAATCAATACGCCGCTGAGCAGAATGTTCAGGATATTCATCCCGATATTGATGATCATTGGCAAACGGGTGTTACCAGCACCGCGCAATGCGCCACAGCCGACCAGCGTGATAGCCAACGCCGGGTAACCCCATACGGTAAGGCGCAGGAATGTCAGCGCCAGAGATTTCACGGCCGGTTCGGCATTATAGGCAATCAGGTCGATGATGACTTGACCAGCAAACTCCACCAGCACCACCAGTAGTAGGGAGATCAGCACCAATAATGAGATCGATTGCCGTGCGGCTTGCCGGGCCTGTTTACGATTACGCTGACCCAGACTAAACGCCACCACAACGGCAGTCCCGAGCGCGACTGCGGTGAAAAACGCAATAATCAGCATGTTAAAACTGTCCGCCAATCCCACGGCGGCCATGGCCTCTTTGCCCAGCCAGCTAACCAGAAAAGTGCTGAATATTCCCATCAACACCACACACAGCCCTTCGATAAAGATGGGAACCGCTAATGGTGTAATTTCACGCCAGAACAAAACTCGGTTGGAATGACGTTTCTTGTACCAGGAGGTGTTTCTCAGAGTATTCAACAGCTGCTTGGCTGTATTCAAAATCATGTTATCTATCTTCGTATCACAGACTGAAGGAGGACAAGTGTCACAAACCTTTTTTATTACGAACTGAGCATATTCTTTATCTAAACCAGAGTGCCGTAACCAACAAACGCAAACTGAGGTCAGACTGGCGTTGTGTTATACCTGAACACAGCGGCTGAATTACATGTTCATAAAACTATTCACCGTGGTGATTATAAAAGCATGTAGAGCAAGGTGGAGGCGATGATATCAGAAAAACAGCAATTCAGATGAAACGGTGTTTTAAAAGTATGCGGCGATATATTCATCTGCCAGTGACATGAATGCAGCGCTGATGTGCCATGTACGCCGATAGACAAAAACTGAGAAATTCCCTATTTGTCCTGATATTCGCGCTATATATATTCCTTATGGTTTCCATTCATAATAAGGTCGCATTATGTCTACATCCTCTTTTTCAGTGCTGGCAATAGTGCTGGCTACCTCTGTGGTTTTGACTTCTGTTCCAGTATTGGCTGAGCCTGGAGGGAAGGGGCAGGGCAATGGTGGAGCCGATTATCAATGGCAACGTGATAATCCTCGTCATCAGGAAGGGCACCCAGGCACTGCGCGGTCATCCATGCCTGATGATGGCGGGCGATCGCCGGATCATAATCGTTTCTCATATTCATATAATGATGCGCGGCGTCTTGCCGTCGATCATGGCTTTACCGGTTATCGCGGGCTTCCTCCTGGCGTTGCGAAGAATCTGGCCAGAGGGAAACCTCTGCCGCCGGGGATTGCTCGCCGTGCCGTACCGCCTGAAATGCTGCGGGGGTTGCCGTCTTATCCTGGGTATGAGTGGCGAATTGTCGGTAAGGATCTGGTATTAATTGCGATCAGCACGGCGGTCGTGACCACCATTATCAACGGTGTGTTTGACTGATGGTTGTGTCTGAAGCATGAACGTGGAGTCGCAATAAAGAAAAAGATGTTCAGTCACCTCGTCCTCTGTGCCTGGGGTATCGACCTTATGTGCTGCTTCTATGCTGTTATTCTGAGGAAACGTGGGTTTGTCCCGGTTGAGGAGGAACCCGGCGGCCCGGCAGTTGGAGTTTGACAATACCGTCGGTAGATTGGCATAAGTGGTTTCGTCCGGGCTGTACGGCAGCGTCGGGATGAAAAGAAGAAGAGGTGAACGATTGAACGTAAATGATATGGTGACAGTAAAGACCGATGGCGAGGTGCGCAGAGAAGGAGTCATTCTGGCGGTGGAACCGTTTCAAGAGGGAACCATGTACCTAATTGCATTGGAGGAGTACCCCGAGGGGATCTGGTTCTTCAACGAGCTTAACAGCCCAGAAGGCGTCTTTGTCGAACGGCGTCAATCAGCGGAAAAATAAACAGGCCGATACCGTTGTTAACCGTATCGGCCTGCCCACATCAGAAGGTTTCCCAGTTATCACTGCCCGATTTAGTGCTGGAAGAAGAACTCAGCGCCGCAGTTGATGTAGCCAATTGCGGTTTTGGCGCAAGAGGAGCCGGTGTGTACCCTTTATCCTGATGATGGCCGATAAGTTTGAAGGCGGATACCGCACGGGTCAGCACCATCGCCTGTTCTTCGAGCGATGAGGCAGCAGCAGAAGCCTGTTGCACCAGTGCGGCGTTTTGCTGTGTGACGCTATCCATTTCGGAAATCGCCTGCCCAACCTGAGTGATACCACGGCTCTGTTCATCCGAGGCAGAGGCGATTTCATTCATAATATCGGTCACGCTGCTTACGGCCTGAACGATTTCATGCATGGTCTGCCCTGCTTTGTCTACCAGTTCTGAGCCACTATGAACCAGAGACACGGATTCGGAGATCAGGCCTTCAATTTCCTTGGCCGCTTGAGCACTGCGTTGTGCCAGGCTGCGTACTTCTCCTGCCACCACTGCGAATCCACGCCCTTGCTCGCCCGCACGGGCCGCTTCTACTGCGGCGTTCAATGCCAGGATGTTGGTCTGGAAGGCGATACTGTTGATCACGTTGGTGATTTCAGAAATTTTCCGTGAGCTGCCGGAAATACTGTTCATGGTGTTAACCACATTCTCGACGATTTCGCCCCCTTGTTTCGCCTTGCCTGAAGCGTTAGACGCAAGCTGGCTGGCATGGTGCGCGTTGTCGGAGTTCTGTTTTACGGTTGCAGTCAACTGTTCCATGCTGGCGGCGGTTTCTTCAATCGCTGCCGCTTGTTGTTCGGTGCGGGAAGAGAGGTCGCTATTACCAGCCGAGATCTCAGTGGTTCCCTGATAAATGGAGTCTGCACTGTCGCGCACGGTGGAAACCGTATGTACCAACGATGCCTGCATCTGCTGGATGTTCTGGCTCAGAATACCGATTTCATTTTTGCCATAGGTTTCGTTAGGCTGGGTCAGATCGCCCTGAGCAATACGTTGAATACGCTGTACCAGACGGTTCATCGGCTTAATCAGCGTACCGCGTAAGAACAGGAAGGTCAGCAGGGTCATGGCGATGGCAATCGCGAAGCTGACAGCCATCAACGTGTAACCCATCATGGCCTGATACTGTGCGTTGCTATTAAGCGCTTTGGCTCGTTCGGTACGGAAGGCAATCGCTTTCAGTAATGGCTTATTGTAGGCTTCGTCCAGCACACGAACCTCTTCCGATTCGTGCGTCAGTATTTCTTCGAAGTAACCATCTTTCGCCGCTTTAAGCATCGGCATGATGCCTTTTTCAACGTAGTCGTTGTAGGCCTTGTTCAGTTCTGGTTCCAATGCCAGGTCCGTGTCGGTTTTGACAGCACGGTTCTCATACACTTTGAAGGCGTCTTTTGAGGAGGCAATACGCTGTTCCGCCTGCTTCAGGTTGTTATTGAATACCTCCGTGTCACCGACGCGAACCGCGGCACCAGCCTGGATAATGAGCAGGCGAGCGGTTCTGAGATGGTTGGAACTGTTTGACAGCCCGAGGCGGACGTCAATTTCCTGAGTAACGTAATCCAGGCTCTGATTGGCGCGCACTAAAAAGTAACTGGCGGTGCCGATGGCCAGGGCGAATAACAGCATGATCCCGCCCAGAATGATGACAAATAACGGCACCAGTCCAAGATTACCCAATATGCCGGTTTTACCCTGTTGTTCAGACTTTGACATCATTTTCATATCCATTCGCTCATTTTCAGGAAAAATATATGTACATCAACCGTACTACGCGCAGGTGTAGTTTGGGCGTTTTTTGGTTTCTGGAAACAGCTGTGTGGCGATCCGTACTCAAATACCAACATAATCTAACATCGGCATATAATGTGAAACATTCATGAATTTCAATGCGATGTCGATCACGAATCTGGCGGCAGAGGCATATCAAATCCTGTTATTTATATATTTCAATTATTAGGCAATTAGTCCGCGTGATGGATGTCTAAAAACGGGAAGGCGTGTACCTGGAAATGGCATATGGACATGGCGCATTGGCTTACTGTGTCTGAGTAGCAAGGCCGGGGTTTAATCACGCTGACGTAGGACCCCTGCTTAGTGCCTGTGGCGGTATCAGTCCGGAATAATTTGAAAACCAGAACCTCGCTTAGGGCTGTGTCCACAGTACGTGGGTATGATCAAACCACCACCTATCGCTAATAATGAATCAATCTTATTCGCTTTCACAGCGTCGACTGCTCGTATCAACGTCTCATATTGTGGGTTAGGTTCAATACCGTCGAATTTGAAGCAGGTATAATGAAGTAATATCCGTCAAATTTTATCCAGCGAGCGTATTTCATGGCGTTATTTACACCATAAGTTATTAGTATGCAGGCATTTTCCGGAACGTATTTGACAATCCCAGTCAGTTTACCTGGTCCAATCAGGGTCCTTGCTGGGTTGAAATACTCACCGTCCAGCATGAAAATAGCGCCAGTGTATTGCTATACGGATATTCATTACACTAATGAAATAGTAACTAATGTGATAAAATTAAAAATATTAATGTAAATCAAAGTGGTTGTAGACGCGGGGTTTAATCTGATAAGTAGATGTGCCAGTTTTTTACTTTTAAAATCAATTGATTGGATTTATCTTGTCGGGCGAAATTCTACGGTGAGGAGTTTTTTTCTCCTGTTGTGATCATATTGTGTTCAGGAAAATTTCACAGCAGGGCAAAAATCAGTGAAATATTATGTTTTGCCTCTTTCATTTTTGTGATAGAGGTCACATAATTATCAAAATGCTGATATGCCTGCGTTGTATGAGTCAGGTCGAAGGCGGTACAGTGGCGGAGGATTAGGATTAATCCTACGTTCTATGTTGGACGCAATACAGAGAAAGGATGAGCCTGGAGTTATGAAGAGATGGAGCCTCAGACGCATCAATGTTGATGCTGTATTTTTCGTCATATTAGAAGATTATAAAGTAGTAGAATTGTCTGGCACCGATAGTTTTCATGCCACCTATGGAGAGTGATTGTTTAGCGGGTGAGCAGTCTATCACCTAACTTATGTTTGAAACATAGTCTGTCGGGATGGGAATATGGGTACCTCTGAATTGCTCAAGCACATATATGACATCAATTTGTCTTATTTGTTACTGGCTCAGCGATTAATAAACGACGAAAAAGCATCAGCGATGTTCCGGTTAGGTATCAATGAAGAAATGGCTGAGACATTGATGCAGCTGACTTTGCCGCAAATGGTAAAGCTCGCTGAAACCAACCAGCTAATATGTCATTTCCGCTTCAGTGATCACAATACGATTAAGTTATTAACACAAGAATCCCGGGTTGATGATCTGCAACAGATTCATACCGGTATTTTGTTGTCGAGTCATTTATTACAAGAGCTGTCTTCAAAAGAAGAAGGCTTGCCTAAGAAAAGGGCATAATGATGGCGGAGAAAAGTATTGTTCAGGAAGCTAAGGATATCCAACTGGCGATGGAGCTCATTTCACTGGGTGCACGCCTGCAAATGTTGGAAAGCGAGACACAATTAAGTCGTGGTCGTTTGATCAAGCTGTATAAAGAATTGCGAGGTAGCCCTCCGCCCAAAGGGATGCTGCCGTTTTCTACCGACTGGTTCATGACATGGGAACAGAATATTCATTCTTCCATGTTCTATAATGCCTATCTGTTTTTGCTCAAAAACGGACAATGCACCGGTGTCGAGGCCGTAATCAAAGCTTATCGTCTTTACCTCGAACAATGTGCTCCTCAAAGCGATGTGCCTTTGTTGGCGTTGACCCGCGCCTGGACATTGGTTCGTTTTGTGGATAGCGGCATGTTGCAACTGTCCGCTTGTAATTGCTGCAAGGGTATGTTTATTACCCATGCGCATCAGCCCAAGAATAGTTTTGTCTGCAGTTTATGCCAGCCACCCTCCAGAGCAGTAAAAAGACGTAAACTTTCGCCGAATGTTGCCGATATGATACCTCAACTGCTGGACGAACAGGTTAAACATGCAGTCTGAGCCTGATGGCGATTTTGTGGTTCTGTCATCGCGCGTTCATTGCCCGATGGCAGTATTCCCTCCAAATAAGTCGTTGGTAAGACTGCATTTATAACTCTCTCCGCCACCCTTTTACTATCTATAAGGAATTCTTGTGCTGGTTATATTGGGTTATCTTGTCACTATAGGCTCCATACTTGGCGGTTATCTTATCGTGGGTGGCGAGTTGGGGGCGTTGTATCAGCCTTCAGAGCTGTTGATTATTGGTGGCGCGGCTGCTGGTGCGTTTATTGTTGGTAACAACGGCAAAGCGATTAAGGCGACGCTGAAAGCGCTTCCCACGCTGTTGAAAGGTTCGAAATACACCAAAGCCGTATATATGGATCTGATGGCGGTATTATTTCGGCTGATGGCTAAGTCCCGTCAACAGGGGATGCTCTCGCTGGAGTTTGATATCGACAACCCAAAAGAGAGTGAGATCTTCTCTAATTATCCCCGCATCCTTTCTGATGACTATATCGTAGAATTTGTCACGGACTATCTACGACTGATGGTTAGCGGCAACATGAATGCGTTTGAAATTGAAACGCTGATGGATGAAGAGATCGAAACTGTCGAGCATGAAGTTGAAGTGCCTGCCACCAGTCTGAACCTGATGGGGGATGGGTTGCCCGCATTCGGTATCGTGGCAGCAGTCATGGGGGTGGTGCATTCACTGGCGTTTGTTGATCGTCCTGCTGCAGAGTTGGGAATGATGATCGCCCACGCAATGGTGGGGACGTTCCTGGGGATTTTGCTGGCATATGGTTTTGTATCACCATTGGCGTCGCTGTTACGTCAGAAGAATTCAGAGAAAATCAAGGTTCTCCAGTGCATCAAGGTTACACTGTTATCCAGCCTGAATGGTTATGCGCCGCAAATTGCTGTTGAATTCGGTCGTAAAACGCTTTACTCAACAGTGCGTCCTTCATTTACTGAAATGGAAGAGCATATTCGTAATGTGAAGGCACCGGCGCAGCAGGCATCGGAAAATGACTCATGAAACACCAGCACCCCATAATTCGCAAAAAACGTAAATCGGGACATGCCGCTCATCATGGTGGTTCATGGAAGATTGCTTATGCCGACTTCATGACCGCTATGATGGCTCTCTTCCTGGTCATGTGGCTGATTGCTATTTCCTCACCCTCCCAGTTGGCCCAGATTGCTGAATACTTTCGTACACCATTAAAGATTGCTATCACGTCTGGTCCAAAGATGAGTGATGCCTCCAACCCTATTCCTGGCGGTGGTTCGGACCCGACTCAGCAAGAGGGTGATGTGAAACGGCAAATTGACACGATGGATGGCCGTCTTGAGGAAATTAAACTGAATAAACTGCGGGAGCGGCTCGATCAGTTGATTGAGGCTGATCCCCGCCTTAAAGCACTACGCCCGCACCTGCTGATTGAAATGGTGGATGAAGGCCTACGTATTCAGATTATTGACAGCAACAATCGTCCAATGTTTAAAACTGGTAGTGCCCAGGTTGAGCCGTACATGAGCGATATTTTGCGAGCCATCGCGCCTATTTTGAATGATATTCCCAATAAAATCAGTTTATCGGGCCATACTGATGATGCACAGTATGCAATGGGTGAGCGCGGTTATAGCAACTGGGAATTGTCGGCCGACCGTGCTAATGCTTCCCGGCGCGAACTGATTATCGGTGGATTGGCTGAGGGTAAGGTTTTACGCGTAGTTGGCATGGCTGACACGATGAATTTAAAGCAGGCTAAAGGGGGCAGTGATGCCATCAACCGGCGAATCAGTCTGGTTGTCCTGAATAAGCAGGCGCAGGAAAACATCGAGCGTGAAAATGCTGAAAGCAGTGCAGTAAACATTGATAAAATAGAGAATTTACAGAACATGGGGATGGATAAGACCAAGCCTGCTGCCGCGCCTGCGGACAACGGTAGCAGTACGGTTACACCACAACCCGAAAATAATGGGACGCCTGCATCTGGCTCAACTGTGGCTCCTGCGCCTGCTCAGGCACCGGCAACGACGGTGCCGACATCCGGAGCGAATGGCGCGTCGACGACAGGACGTCGGCAGCCTACTACAGCCTTGCCAGCAGCACCTGATAGCCAGGCGACACCTTCTTCAACAAGCCGCGATTCACAGCAGAGGTGACCCACGTGAGCATGGACATGAGTGCTTTTTATCAAACATTTTTTGATGAAGCAGATGAATTGTTGGCGGACATGGAGCAGCATTTATTGCAACTTGATCCGTTAGCGCCTGATACGGAACAAATGAATGCCATCTTTCGCGCTGCTCACTCGATTAAAGGGGGCGCGGGAACATTCGGTTTCACGGTATTACAGGAAACCACTCATATACTAGAAAACCTGTTGGATGGTGCCAGACGCGGTGAAATGCGATTGAGCACTGATATTATCAACCTGTTTTTGGAAACCAAAGATATCATGCAGGATCAGTTGGATGCTTACAAAACCACACAAGAGCCCAACGCTGAAAGCTTTGAGTATATCTGTCAGGCTTTGCGCCAGCTTGCTCTGGAGTCCAAAGATGAGGGTGCTGCCGGAGCCGCCTCTGCCAAGGTAGTCGAGGCTGTACAACCGGTTTCCGCGTCCCCTGCACCGACTTCCGTCGGCGGTCATTCGGGATTGCGTATTGCCCTTACTAATCTTAAAGAGTCAGATATCCCTCAGTTGCTTGAAGAACTGGGTAATCTTGGTACGGTGAAAGATACGGCGCAGACTAGCAACAGTGTCGAGTTAACGCTGGATACGTCAGCTAGTGAAGACGATATTAGTGCGGTACTGTGTTTTGTGTTGGAACCAGACCAAATCAGCTTCAAAGCGGCTGCTGAGGCGATGCCTGCTGATGCTGCTCCGTCAGTGGCTGAGGTGGCCGAGCCGGCAGAACCAGAGCCTACTGCACCCGTTCAGTCGGTTGCACCAGTAGCGGCAGCGCCGGCAGCTAAGCCTGCAGGCGGCAATGACGCAGCCAAGGGCAGACAAAAAACTGGTGATACCAGCATTCGTGTGGCGGTAGAAAAAGTTGACCAGCTCATTAACCTGGTCGGTGAACTGGTGATTACTCAGTCCATGCTGGCTCAGCGTTCCAGTGCGTTGGACCCGGTCGCACATGGTGACCTGCTTAATAGTATGGGGCAGTTGGAAAGAAATGCGCGTGACCTGCAAGAGTCCGTAATGTCCATCCGTATGATGCCGATGGAATATGTCTTTAGCCGTTTTCCACGTCTGGTTCGCGACTTGGCTGCCAAGCTGGGTAAAGAAGTTGAACTGACTCAGTTGGGAAGTTCAACAGAACTGGATAAGAGCCTGATTGAGCGCATCATCGACCCTCTGACTCACCTTGTGCGTAACAGTCTCGACCATGGTATTGAGTCACCGGAAAAGCGTCTCGAAGCCGGTAAATCGGCTGTAGGGAATTTGACACTGTCTGCGGAACACCAGGGTGGCAACATCTGCATCGAGGTGATCGACGACGGTGCGGGTCTAAACCGTGAGCGTATCCTGGCCAAAGCCCTGTCACAGGGAATGGCGGTGAGCGATAGTATGACTGACGAAGAAGTCGGTATGCTGATTTTTGCTCCCGGTTTTTCCACGGCTGAAAAAGTGACCGATGTGTCAGGGCGCGGTGTCGGCATGGATGTGGTGAAACGGAACATTCAGGAGATGGGTGGGCATGTTGAAATTCATTTCGTGAAAGGAAAGGGAACGACTATCCGTATTCTTCTACCGTTGACACTGGCCATCCTGGATGGGATGTCAGTCAAGGTTAATAATGAAGTCTTTATCCTGCCGCTTAACGCGGTTATGGAATCTTTGCAGCCGCAGTCCGAGGATTTGTATCCTTTGGCCGGAGGGGAGCGTGTACTGCAGGTTCGTGGCGAATATCTGCCACTGGTTGAGCTGTACCAGGTATTCGAGGTTGCCGGAGCAAAAACGGATGCCACTCAGGGGATTGTGGTGATCCTGCAGAGTGCCGGCCGTCGCTATGCCTTGCTGGTTGACCAGTTGATTGGTCAGCATCAGGTCGTTGTGAAAAACCTGGAAAGCAATTATCGCAAGGTGCCAGGCGTTTCAGCCGCAACTATTTTGGGTGATGGTAGCGTAGCGCTGATTGTGGATGTTTCTGCGTTGCAAGCGCTTTATCGGGAAAAGCGTGTGGTTGAAACCGCAGCTTAACAGCATATTACAGCTATAGATTAAAGGTGAAAAACATGACTGGACTTGCAAATGTCACAAAATTAGCAGGCGAGACAGTAGGTCAGGAATTTTTGATTTTCACGCTGGGTGACGAAGAGTACGGCGTGGACATTTTGAAGGTTCAAGAGATTCGTGGTTACGATCAGGTCACGCGTATTGCTAACACGCCGAGCTTTATTAAAGGTGTGACCAACCTTCGTGGTGTTATCGTTCCGATTGT
The DNA here is from genome assembly GCF_000784735.1 of Dickeya undicola. Taxonomy (GTDB): domain Bacteria; phylum Pseudomonadota; class Gammaproteobacteria; order Enterobacterales; family Enterobacteriaceae; genus Dickeya; species Dickeya undicola. The sequence goes on along the minus strand of NZ_JSYG01000004.1, from coordinate 191,089 downwards.
CGATTTACGCATCAAATTCATGCAGCAGGAAGTCGACTACGACGACAATACGGTCGTCATTGTTTTGAATCTGGGACAGCGTGTAGTAGGTATTGTGGTTGATGGTGTGTCGGATGTGTTATCACTGACCGCTGACCAAATTCGTCCGGCTCCGGAATTCGCGGTGACCTTATCGACGGAATACCTCACCGGGCTGGGTTCTCTGGGCGAACGTATGCTGATTTTGGTTGATATTGAGAAACTACTCAGCAGCGAGGAAATGGCGCTGGTTGATAGTGTCATGAAGGTTTAATAAACCAGCCATACTGGGCCACTTCGGTGGCCCATGTCATTTGATACCCTCATTTTCTGGCATTTAAAAAGTTATAGAGATGCACAAGCATCAGTGATTGTTGTTATTAAGGCTTAATATGCTGAATCGTGTAAAAGTTGTTACCGGGATCATTACCGTTCTTGGACTATTTATTGCTCTTCAAATCATTTCTGGTGGGCTGTTTTTTAATGCACTGAAGTCGGATAGAGATATCTTCACGACGACACGAATTATTAATCAGCAGAAATCAGAACTGGAATCTACCTGGTCTTATTTATTGCAGACACGTAATACGCTGAACCGCGCAGGAACCCGTTATGCGATGGATGTCTCGGGTGGGACCTCTGGCGGTGTGTCAGCCAAAGAGCTGATTGAAATGGCGAAGAAGCAGCTTGTTATCGCCAATACTCACTTCGCTAACTATGAAAAGATCCCTTATACCAGTCAGCAAGACCCTGTTGTGGGCCAGGCGGTGAAAGATAATTACACCGCATTGAATAGCGCATTAAGTGATCTGATCGTTTTTATTTCTAACGGCAAATTGAAAGAGTTTTTTGATCAGCCGACTCAAAGTTTTCAGGACAAGTTCGAGAAGGCCTATTATTCTTACAAAGATTCTTACGACAAAGTTTATGCCAATGCCGTAGAAGAAAATAATGCATCATATTCAACGGCGTTATGGCTGTTGATATCGGTAGCGATACTGGTTGTCGCGATGGCACTGCTCGTTTGGCTGGGTATCAACCGTTCGCTTATTCAGCCATTAACTAATCTTATTGAACATATCCGGCATATGGCGAAAGGCGACCTGACTACCCGGATTGATGTCCATGGCACGAATGAAATGGGGAGTCTGGCCGATAGCCTGCGCCATATGCAGACAGAGTTCTTCACGACGGTCAGCGCGGTTCGGCAGGGGGCGGAAGCCATTTATACCGGTGCAGCAGAAATCAGTGCAGGTAACAGTGATCTGTCATCACGAACCGAGCAGCAGGCTGCGGCACTGGAAGAAACCGCAGCCAGTATGGAGCAGTTAACATCCACCGTGAAGCAGAACGCTGAGAATGCGCGGCAGGCAAGCCAACTGGCATTGAGTGCCTCTGAAACCGCACAGAAAGGCGGCAAGGTTGTCGATAACGTGGTGAAAACCATGCATAACATTGCTGGCAGTTCGCAGAAAATTGCCGATATCACTAGCGTAATCGACGGTATCGCGTTTCAGACCAATATCCTGGCGCTGAATGCGGCTGTCGAAGCTGCCAGAGCTGGAGAGCAGGGTAGAGGTTTTGCTGTGGTGGCAGGAGAGGTTCGTAATCTGGCCCAACGCAGTGCTCAGGCAGCAAAAGAGATCAAATCGCTGATTGAGGATTCGGTAAACAGGGTTGGGGAAGGTTCTGCACTGGTTGAAAGTGCAGGAGAAACCATGGGCGAGATCGTGGGTGCTGTGACACGTGTGACCGACATCATGGGCGAAATCGCTTCTGCGTCCGAAGAGCAAAGCCGCGGTATCGATCAGGTCGGTCTGGCTGTGACCGAAATGGACCGTGTTACCCAGCAGAACGCCTCGCTGGTGGAAGAGTCGGCTTCTGCTGCTAATGCGCTGGAAGAGCAGGTTCGGGTACTGAATCAGGCGGTAGCTGTATTCCGGTTGTCCGACGATTCGATGGCGACGGGACGCCCCGCGACGATTACTCAGCGGAGCCCGGCTTCCAAACCGGCTCTCCTGGCGACACCTGCTTCTGCAGAGAAAGAGAAAAAAGCCCGAGCCAGTAAAACCACCGATAACTGGGAAACTTTTTAATTGAGGCGCTGGATGGGCTGAGTTATCGGCCCATCTGGTAAATGAGCAATTAATGATAGAAATTTATCCTGAGCAGTAATAGTAATGCTGAGTATAAATTTTCATTTGGTTGTTTTTTCGGCTTTCTTTTTTATCACTGATGAAAACTGTATCACAGAACCCAAAAATGGCCGGGAGACGCTATATTGGATGATGTTTACTTAAGATATTTTTAAGGGATTCTGTGCCTTAATGTTATGCAGGCGGTACTGATACTGCTGTGGTTTTGAGACGAGGGTTGCAGTTTTAATTTTTGTTACCGTTATGACGCTTCTTTAGTTAAAGAAAGGTTTAATGCGGCCGATTGATATAAGTAATGCCTGTTGTATAGGTACATTTTAACGGCATTCTGAGCGTAACGGTTAGTGAGATGTGTGTGGGTCGGCAGTGCTCAGGAGCGTATGGTGACGATAAAGGTTGCACTATTTTCGATGCGTAATCTTTACGATGAACAGTATCGCAAAGGCATCAATGCAAACCATCGCATGATTATCGCTATTAATCCGTCGGAGAAGGGCTGATAAAAGCATTCCTCCCGCTGGTACTCTGGGTAGTGCCCGGTTCATCGCATGAGAAGACGCCGGAGATTAAAGCATGAAACCTGTAATAGCTATAATGGGAAGTCTGATTGGAAAACAATAAAATCATCTATCCATTTTCGGGCGGTCAGATATGAAAAATACACCATCGCCAAATCGTTCAGGTTCCACATCTATTTTGAGTCAGATGGTTGAACGGTTGCCGCTGTCTGATGTTCATTTCCGGAGAATCAGCCAGCTTATCTATCAGCGCGCCGGTATTGTGCTGGCTGACCATAAACGTGAGATGGTCTATAACCGTCTGGTCAGACGGCTGCGTTTACTGGGAATCAACGATTTTGGTCAGTACCTTGCTTTGCTGGAATCAGATCCGAACAGTGCCGAATGGCAGGCATTTATTAATGCGTTAACAACCAATCTGACAGCGTTTTTTCGTGAGGCGCACCATTTCCCTATTCTTGCAGATCACGCCCGTAAACGGCCTGGTGGGTACAGTATTTGGTGTACTGCTGCATCGACGGGAGAGGAGCCTTATTCATTGGCGATGACCCTGGCTGAAGTCTATGGTGATCGTGCCAGCAACTGTCAGATCGTCGCCAGCGATATTGATACACAGGTTTTAGAGAAAGCGTCTGCTGGTATTTACCGGCAGGAAGATTTGCGTTCGCTTTCTCCACAACAGATGCAGCGTTTCTTTTTGCGGGGAACCGGGCCACACAGTGGATTGGTCCGTGTTCGGCCAGACCTGGCGAACATGATACATTTTCAGCAAGTGAATCTGTTGGCTCCCGAGTGGTCACTGCCAGCGCCTTTTGATGCGATATTTTGTCGTAACGTGATGATTTATTTTGATAAAGAGACTCAAGAGCGCATTTTACGTCGTTTTGTTCCGCTGCTTAAACCGGGCGGATTATTGTTTGCCGGGCATTCAGAGAACTTCAGTCAGATCAGCAAGGAATTTTACTTGCGCGGACAGACTGTTTATGGGCTGGCTAAGGAAAGATAATGAGCAAAATAAAAGTATTATGTGTTGATGATTCGGCGCTAATGCGTCAGATCATGACCGAAATCATTAATAGTCATCCCGATATGGAGGTGGTTGCCACTGCACCTGATCCTTTAGTGGCTCGCGATTTAATCAAGAAGTTTAATCCTCAGGTGTTGACGCTCGATGTGGAAATGCCTCGGATGGACGGTCTTGATTTTCTTGAAAAGTTAATGCGACTTCGCCCGATGCCAGTTGTGATGGTGTCTTCGCTGACGGGAAAAGGTTCAGAAATTACGTTGCGGGCGCTTGAACTCGGGGCGATCGATTTTGTTACCAAGCCTCAGTTAGGTATTCGCGAAGGGATGTTGGCATACAGCGAGTTGATCGCGGAAAAAATCCGTATGGCGGCCAAGGCGCGTTTGCCTCAGCGCAACGCGGCACCTGCACCCACGGTGTTGATCCCCAGTACACCGTTGCTCAGTAGTGAAAAACTGATCGCAATTGGTGCCTCAACCGGCGGCACCGAGGCGATCAGACATGTTTTACAGCCGTTACCGCCGACCAGCCCGGCGCTGCTGATTACTCAGCATATGCCACCGGGATTTACCAAGTCCTTCGCTGAACGGCTGAATAAACTGTGTCAGATTACAGTAAAAGAGGCTGAAGATGGTGAACGTGTCCTACCTGGACACGCATATATTGCGCCTGGTGCTCGTCATCTTGAGTTGGCGCGTAGCGGTGCAAACTATCAGGTTAAATTGCATGATGGTCCGCCGGTTAATCGTCATCGTCCTTCTGTTGACGTACTGTTCCACTCTGTTGCACAGTACGCCGGACGAAATGCGGTAGGAGTAATCCTAACTGGCATGGGAAATGATGGGGCCGCGGGAATGCTGGAACTTCATAAAGCGGGAGCTTATACAATCGCGCAAAATGAAGCCAGTTGTGTGGTATTCGGTATGCCGCGAGAGGCTATTGCACTCGGTGGTGTCGATGAGGTGGTGGATTTGCACCAGGTGAGTCAGCGGATGCTGGCACAAGTTTCTGCCGGACAGGCATTACGTATATAGCAGCTCCGGGTGAGCAATAATATTAGGAGTAGGTATGGCTGATAAAGAACTCAGATTTTTAGTAGTGGATGATTTTTCGACGATGCGTCGTATTGTTCGAAATCTACTAAAAGAGCTGGGCTTCAACAATGTGGAAGAAGCGGAAGATGGCGCTGATGCTCTGAACAAGCTCCGTTCAGGCGGTTTCGATTTTGTCATTTCTGACTGGAACATGCCTAATATGGATGGACTTGAACTGTTGCAGGCTATCCGTGCCGATGGCGCGCTTTCCAAGCTTCCTGTTCTGATGGTAACCGCTGAGGCAAAGAAAGAGAATATTATTGCTGCAGCACAGGCTGGTGCCAGTGGTTATGTTGTTAAACCGTTTACTGCCGCTACGCTTGAAGAAAAACTGAGTAAGATTTTCGAAAAGCTTGGTATGTAAGGAGATGCCATGAATCCACATCCGATGCCCATTAACGATCATGCGTCTGCCACAGAGATTATTTCTCGTATCGGGCAATTGACACGTATGCTGCGTGATAGCCTGAAAGAGCTTGGTTTGGATCAGGCGATCACAGAAGCGGCGGAAGCGATTCCTGATGCTCGCGATCGTCTTGATTATGTTGTTCAGATGACCGCACAAGCGGCAGAGCGTGCGTTGAGTTGTGTTGAAGCCGCCCAGCCGCGCCAGAATCAATTGGAAGAGGAATCTAAATCCCTGAAGGTTCGCTGGGATCAGTGGTTTGAGAATCCGATTGAACTGTCGGAGGCACGAGAACTGGTTACCGATACGCGTAGCTACCTCGAATCCGTCCCCGACCATACTGCATTTACCAATGCTCAGTTACTGGAGATCATGATGGCTCAGGATTTCCAGGATTTAACCGGGCAAGTAATTAAGCGCATGATGGATGTTGTTCAGGAAATTGAAAAACAACTGCTGATGGTCCTGTTGGAAAACATTCCAGAAAAACCATCTGAAACCCGTCGTGCGAATGAGGGCCTGCTTAATGGACCTCAGGTTGATAAAACTGCTGCAGGTATTGTTTCTAACCAGGATCAGGTTGATGACCTGTTGGATAGCCTGGGCTTCTGATTTTTCCCCGACACCCATTGCATCTGTATGAGTGGGCATCGTGGCGTAAGGTATGTGGATGTTTACGATCGGGCATGTCCCGATCGTAAATTCCTGCGCCCCATCTTATGCAATAAAATAAATAGCCGCTTATTTTCTCCTTTTTTCTACCCATCATGATTTGCCAGATTTGTCATGCTAGCGGTGTATAACTTTATGTCAGTGAGTATTAACAGGAGCGGCTGTAGTGGCAGACGATAGCGATCTGGAGAAAACAGAAGCTCCCACCCCCCAACGAACGGAAAAAGCGCGCGAAGAAGGCCAGATTCCCCGATCGCGAGAATTGACGTCGGTACTTATGTTGATTGCTGGCCTGGCTATTTTGTGGGGAAGTGGTTCCGGTATGGCTGCCAAACTGACTGATATGATGGCCAAGGGGCTGAGCTTCGATCATAACTTCATTAGTGATGAACGGTTAATCATTTCCCATGTCGGTTCGCTTATCGAGCAGGCGGTAATGGCGCTTGTCCCCATTTTATTCGGCCTGGTGCTGGTTGCCCTGGCTGCACCGATATTGCTGGGGGGATTGATTTTCAGTACCAAGGCAATCAGTTTCAATTTTGGTAAAATGAATCCGTTATCCGGGTTGAAGCGTATGTTTTCAACTCAGGTATTGGCCGAATTATTTAAAGCCATTCTCAAAGCCGTTATTGTCGGCTGCATTGCTTGCTGGTTTCTCCTGCATAACTGGAATAGCATGTTGCACCTTGTGTCAGAGCCATTGGGAATCGCAATAAAGGATGCACTGAATATTGCTTTCCTATGCTGCTTTTGGGTGATTTTGGGGCTCTTTCCTATGGTGGCGTTTGATGTTGGCTGGCAGATATGGAGCCATATCAAGCGGTTGCGTATGAGTAAGCAGGAAATCCGCGACGAATACAAAGAACATGAAGGGGATCCGCATATCAAGGGGCGTATTCGCCAGCAGCAGCGTGCGATTGCTCAGCGTCGAATGATGGCGGATGTACCGAAAGCGGATGTCATTGTTACTAACCCGACCCACTATGCTGTTGCATTGAAGTATGATGAGAAGAAAATGCACGCGCCTAAGGTGTTGGCGAAAGGGGCCAATCAGATAGCACTACGTATTCGCGAACTGGGATCAGAACATCGTATCCCGATTCTGGAAGCACCGCCGCTGGCGCGTGCTCTTTACCGTCATACTGAGATAGGGCATCCGATTCCTACCGGATTATATGCCGCGGTTGCTGAAGTGCTTTCCTGGGTCTACCAGCTCAAGCGCTGGAAACGTGAAGGCGGTTTGATACCGCGTAAACCTAAAAACTTACCTGTGCCGGATGCACTGGATTTTGCTAAAGAGAAAATAACCGATGGCTAATCTGGCCTCTTTGCTTCGCCTACCAGGCAATATGAAAGGCTCACAATGGCAGATTCTGGCAGGACCTGTTCTGATATTGCTCATCTTGTCGATGATGGTTCTGCCGTTGCCACCGTTTATTCTGGACTTGTTGTTTACGTTTAACATCGCACTGTCCATTATGGTGCTGCTGGTCGCTATGTTTACGCAGCGCACACTCGATTTTGCCGCCTTTCCTACCATTCTGTTGTTTTCCACTCTGTTGCGTCTGTCGCTCAACGTGGCATCGACACGCATCATTCTGATGGAAGGGCATACCGGTGCCTCCGCTGCCGGGCGTGTGGTCGAAGCATTCGGGCACTTTCTGGTTGGCGGCAATTTTGCCATCGGTATTGTCGTGTTCATTATCCTGGTCCTGATCAACTTCATGGTCATCACAAAGGGTGCTGGCCGTATCGCTGAAGTTGGCGCACGCTTTACGTTGGATGGTATGCCCGGTAAGCAAATGGCGATTGACGCTGACTTGAATGCCGGGTTGATTGGTGAGGATGAAGCCAAAAAACGACGCTCTGAAGTAACCCAGGAAGCCGATTTCTACGGGTCTATGGATGGTGCCAGTAAGTTCGTGCGGGGTGACGCCATCGCCGGGCTGATGATTATGGCGATTAACGTTATCGGTGGGTTACTGGTAGGTATTGTTCAGCATGACATGGTGCTGGGACAAGCGGTTGAGAACTACACGCTGTTGACTATCGGTGATGGTCTGGTGGCGCAAATCCCCGCCTTGGTGATTTCAACTGCGGCTGGTGTGATCGTAACCAGGGTTAGTACCGATCAAGACGTTGGTCAGCAGATGGTGACCCAACTGTTCAATAACCCGCGTGTCATGGTCCTGAGCGCCGGGGTATTGGGGTTGGTTGGTTTGGTCCCCGGTATGCCTAACTTTGTTTTCCTGCTTTTCACCAGTGCATTGCTTGGGCTGGCCTGGTGGATGAGAAAAGGAGAAAGCAAAGCAGAGTTTGCAGCGAATGAAGCCGCAGCGGCAGCACCAACCACACCGCAGGTGGTGGAAGCCAGTTGGTCTGATGTGCAATTGGAAGATCCGCTTGGTATGGAAGTCGGGTATCGCCTGATTCCTATGGTTGATTTTCAGCAAAATGGCGAATTGCTCGGGCGTATTCGCAGTATCCGAAAGAAATTTGCTCAGGAAATGGGCTTTTTGCCCCCGGTTGTCCACATTCGAGACAATCTGGACCTACAACCAGCCAGCTATCGTATTCTGATGAAAGGGGTTGAAATCGGCAGCGGTGAAGCTCATCCAGGGCGCTGGATGGCGATTAACCCTGGCAATGCGGTAGGTACTTTACCGGGGGATTTGACTAAAGACCCTGCTTTTGGCCTGCCTGCGATCTGGATTGAAAGTGCGCTGAAAGAGCAGGCACAAACACAAGGGTACACCGTAGTTGAAGCCAGCACGGTCGTGGCTACGCACCTGAATCATTTACTCAGCCTTCATGCCAGTGAGTTGTTCGGCCGTCAGGAAGCACAGCAATTGATGGATCGCGTGTCTCAGGAAATGCCGAAGCTGACCGAAGATTTTATTCCGGGTGTCGTGACCTTAACAACTCTGCACAAGGTGCTGCAGAATTTGTTAAGCGAACAGGTTTCGATTCGGGATATGCGCACGGTTATTGAGACACTGGCGGAGCACGCAGCGGTGCAAACCGATCCCTATGAGCTGACGACTGCTGTGCGTATTGCGCTAGGTCGAGCTATCACACAGCAGTGGTTCCCAGGTGATACGGAGCTGCAGGTGATTGGTCTTGACAGTGCGCTGGAGCGTTTGTTATTACAGGCGCTTCAAGGTGGTGGTGGCTTGGAACCTGGGCTGAGCGACAGATTGCTGGAACAGTCAAAACAGGCATTACAGCGGCAGGAAATGCTGGGAGCCCCGCCGGTATTGCTGGTTAATCATGCATTACGTGGGTTATTGTCACGTTTCTTACGTCGCAGCTTGCCGCAAATTGCCGTATTGTCGAATCTCGAAATCAGCGATAGTCGGCAGATCAGAATGACGTCGATGATTGGTGAATCTTCATGATGAAGGGCGTATTGATAGCCTGTTTGTTTAGTTTAGCGGCAGGGACGTTTTCATCCGATGCTCACGCTCAGCAAGGTGGATGGAATACAAGTGTGGCTGGGCCATCATTTCAATACAAGGGAATACTGGCCTCTTCATCTGCGTTACTTCCTCCATCTGGATTGGGGGTGACGGCCGCCCAATCTGTGACGGTAATTTACTGGCGATATCAACTGAGATCGCCTGCACCGATAGATCTCGCCGTCAAGCTCTGTGCTGCTAATCGTTGCGTCAATCTGGATGGTGCCAGCGGACAGACTCGTGGATTGGAAGGGGTGCCTGCCAACAGCGAGTTCAGGATGTTGTTTTATGTGCCTGGAAACGGGCGGATGGCTACGTCAGTAGATGTGGCATCTAATGAAATATCAGTGAACTATAAATAGGACATTGATAGCATTTGCACTGATGATGCTAGAAACAGCAGTGGACCAAGCAGAACGACCAGGTCAGATACTGATTCGTCGGCCGGAAATGGCATTGCTGCGTGATTGACCGTCTGGTCCGTACAGTGATTGGGCATGACGAGGTTTCAGCACAGCCAGCGCTTTTTCATTGTGATCGAGATGATAGCCAAGCAATAAGCCGTTATGCTGATTTTTATCACGTAGTGATTCACTTAATGTGGAGATCTGCTGCCAGAGATCGGTAAGAACATCATGGCTGGAGTAAGGGGCTTTTACACGTAGCACCGACTCTCCCTGCAGACGAATCTTGTCCAGATGCTGGACAGTCGATAGCAAAGAACTTTTTTTATCAGTAATCACTTGCAGGGCTGGCCCATCGACATGGCCTGCGCAGAGCAACAACTGCTCATCAGACAGTACGGCTTCAAGTTCACGCATGTTGAACAGAAGTTGCTCCAGCAGCTTTACAAGCTTTTCCATAGGGTTAGTCGCCTGAAATTAAGTCCTGAGCATCTTTAATCAATGCATCAGCAATTTTACCGACGTTCATTTTTAATGAACCGTCACGAATAGCCTGCTTCAGGGTTTCTACGCGCTGCATATCGATGTCCTGTGATGATGGTTGCATCAATTTGGACTGCGCGTCGCTCAGTTTCACCTGAGTGCCGGTTACACTGCTTTGTTGTCCGGTTTCTTCCTTCCGCTTCAATTTTGCTACGTCACCGGTATCCCGAGGTTGAACCTGGCTTACCGGTTTGACTGACTGGGTCCGATCAATGCTCATGGTAGTGTGCTCGTGTCATGAAAAGTGTAAATGATGATAATCAACGAGATAGATAACTCTATCCACAGCTGGCATTGATTTAACCAGTATATCATCAGCGACTATGTACATCATATCGGCAGCATTGAGCATTACTTTAGCAAATTATTGTGAGATCAGAATAATCCCATCATCAGTTGCGATGCCAGATACAACCTGCCCTGAAGCTGTCCGAGCTCTGGCAGATTGGCCTGAGGCGGCATTGTTCATAGCCTTTCCTTCACTGCGTACGCTAAAGCCATTCCCCTGGGCCAGAATTTGCACGTTTTGCCCGGCGCGGATCACCCAGGGTTTTCTAATCATCACCTGAGTGATTGCCTGACCTGGCGCGATATCCCGCAATGCCACCGCACCTTGGGCATCTTCCAGAGTGAACAAGGCGCGGGGAGGAAGTTGATCAATCCTGCCACGGATGGTTCGAATATCGCTGGAAGTCAGTTCTGTTCCCCGGCTGATCGGAGCCGCGGCTACCACATAATTTCCAGTCACCTGAACTTCAACCTGAACAAAACGCCGCTCTTGGTTACAACGTACAGACACCGAAAGGTTGCCCCACATCCTGGCGTTTCCCGGCAGTGAAATCTGCGGGTTTTCACAAACAGGCCATTGAGCCTCAGGCGTTTTTACCACCACATTAATCGTACTGGATGAACCTTTAAAATTATCCGAAAAAAAACGGGAAAGTTGTGACGCAAGATCGGCAGCATTCACCAGTATTGGAGCAAACAAGACACCCAAAATCGATAACTGTATGTATTTTCTGATTTCCGGCATCAGTTTTACGCTCTCCAAAGCCCGGTTAATTTCACGGTGTCAGTGTAACGGTACTTGCTTACAGTTAAGGCAATAAATAGCGCTTCATTTTATGTCTATTCTTGCGATGATTTTTACAGGATGAGAATTATCCTACCAGCACTAAAGTTTAAATTGCGGAGGGAACATGCTCGATAAATTGGATGCCGCGCTACGGTTTCAGCAAGAAGCATTGAATCTCCGTGCCCAGCGTCAGGAGATTTTGGCTGCCAATATCGCCAACGCGGATACTCCTGGTTATCAGGCGCGTGACATTGATTTTGCCAGCGAACTGAACAAGGTCATGGAGCAAGGGCGTGCCAGCGGTCAGTCTGTGTCGCTGAGTTTGACGTCTGCACGCCATATTCCTGCTCAGACAGTGCAGCCGCCTGAACTGGACTTGCTCTATCGTGTTCCGACTCAGCCAGCTCTAGATGGAAACACGGTCGACATGGATCGCGAGCGTACCAACTTCGCGGACAACAGTCTCAAGTATCAGAGCAGCCTGACGCTCATCGGCGGGCAGATTAAAGGGATGATGTCGGTACTTCAGTCCGGCTCATCATAACAGCATTGGCGACAGATATAAGGTTGATGTCTCATGTCGTTACTTAATATTTTCGATATTTCCGGCTCGGCGCTTTCTGCCCAGTCTCAGCGCCTAAACGTCAGTGCCAGTAACCTGGCCAACGCTGACAGCGTTACGGGGCCAGATGGTCAGCCTTATCGTGCCAAGCAGGTGGTGTTTGAGGTCGATGCTGCTCCGGGACAGGCGACTGGCGGTGTGAAGGTCGCCAAGGTGGTTGAAGACCCTTCTCCGGAAAAACTGGTTTATCAGCCGGGAAATCCGCTGGCCGATGCCAAAGGCTATGTCCGCATGCCGAATGTGGATCCCGTCAATGAAATGGTTAACACCATTTCGGCGTCCCGAAGCTATCAGGCGAACGTGGAAGTATTGAATACCACCAAATCGATGATGCTGAAGACATTAACCATTGGTCAGTAATCTGGAGAATTCATGGCTACCACATCTTCTGTCAGTGACGTCCAAAGTACTACATCCACGACGTCGACATCGTCTATCAGCGGAAGTACCAGTGCTGACTTACAGAATAGTTTCCTGACTCTGCTGGTTGCACAGCTGAAAAATCAGGATCCGACTAACCCGATGGATAATAACCAACTGGTTTCTCAGCTAGCTCAGCTAAACACAGTGAGCGGTATTGAGAAGCTGAACACTACGTTGGGGTCTATTTCCACACAAATCAACAGCAACCAGTCTATTCAAGCGGCATCGTTAATTGGTCATGGTGTGTTGGTGCCGGGTACAAAAGTGCTGGTTGGCAATGAAACGACCACTCCGTTTGGCGTCGAGCTAGAAAATGCCGCGGAGAACGTTACCGTCAATATCACCGACAGTTCCGGCAAAGTGGTTCGCAGTATGGAACTGGGTTCACTGAGTGCTGGGGTTCATGCCTATTCTTGGGATGGTAAGGCCTCCGACGGTACGGCCGCACCAGATGGTGCTTATACAATTTCGGTTTCTGCTACCTCAAACGGTACTCAACAGGTAGTAGAAGCGTTGAACTACGCGTACGTGAATGGTGTGGTCACCAATAGTAGTGGTGCATTACTGGACCTGGGCCTGAGCGGGCAGTCCACATTGGATAACGTACGTCAGATTTTGTAGCAGTTACGGATATAACGCGCGTCACTTTTTAGTGAATAACAGTTCATCAATATTCAGGAGAGCACTATGAGCTTTTCTCAGGCGGTCAGTGGCTTAAACGCTGCCTCTAACAATCTGGACGTGATTGGTAACAACATTGCCAACTCCGCTACCGTTGGTTTTAAGGCCAGCAACATCTCTTTTGCCGATATGTATGCCGGCTCCAACGTAGGTCTGGGGACCCGAGTTGCATCCGTACTGCAGGACTTTAGCAATGGTTCGATCACCAGTACTTCTCGTTCGCTGGATGTGGCCATTAACGGGAATGGTTTCTATCGCCTGCTAAACAGTAACGGCAGTGTGGTTTACAGCCGTAATGGTCAGTTCACGTTAGATAGCAGCCGTAATATCGTTAACGCGCAGGGGCTGCAGTTGACAGGGTATCCCGCCACCGGTACGCCGCCGACCATTCAGCAAGGTGCTGACCCGGTAGCATTGAGTATTCCGGAAACCACGATGTCGGCTAGTGCGACGACCACCGCATCGATTATTGCCAACCTGAACTCATCGGATAGCACCAATACCTGGGACGCGACCGATCCGACCAACACCTCAAACTATAAAGGTTCTATCACTACCTACGATAGTCTGGGTAACGAGCATAACTTTGCGCTTTATTTTGTGAAGACTGCTGCTAACAGTTGGGATGTATATGCTCAGGATACCAGCATTACCGGTGCAGGTTTCCAGGGGCCGAACACGTTGTCCTTTAATAACAGCGGTGCGTTGACAACGACGACACCGGTGACGTTGAACATGGCGACGTTGAATGGTTCTGCTGCCAGTACCTTCACGCTGTCGTTTACTGGCACAGTACAGCAGAACAGCGGTTCCAATAGCACCAAGACACCAACACAGAATGGTTATGCTCCTGGTGAACTGACCGGTTACAGCATCAGCAACGATGGTACAGTTGTCGGCTCTTATTCCAACTCGAAAACCCAACTGCTCGGTCAGATTGCGCTGGCTAACTTCGCTAACCCGGAAGGGTTGTCTCCCCAGGGGGATAACGTTTGGGCGGCAACCAGTAATTCTGGTCAGGCTGTTGTAGGTCTTGCTGGTTCTGGCAACCTTGGCAAATTGGTTGGTAAAGCCACAGAAAGCTCCAACGTCGATATGAGTAAGGAACTGGTTAACATGATCGTTGCCCAGCGTAACTACCAGTCGAACGCGCAGACCATCAAAACGCAGGATCAGATTCTCAACACATTGGTTAACCTGCGTTAATTATCATAACGGGGATATTGCATGGATCACGCTATCTATACAGCGATGGGCGCAGCAAGCCAGACGCTGGAGCAACAGGCCATTACGTCGAACAACATGGCCAACGCCTCGACGCCGGGTTTTCGCGCCCAGCTGGCTGCGATGCGTGCTGTGCCAATCCAAGGGGTTACCAACGAGACGCGTACGCTGGTGATCTCGTCAACACCTGGGGCGGATACTACCCCAGGTTCGATGGACTATACCGGGCGTTCGATGGATGTTGCTTTATCGCAGGATGGTTGGCTGGCAGTCCGCTCGGCGGACGGCAGTGAAGCCTATACCCGTAACGGCAACATGGAGATCAACGCCAACGGGCAGTTGACTATTCAGGGTAATCTGGTAATGGGCGACGGCGGCCCGATTGACGTTCCGCCTCAGACGCAACTTACCATCGGTCCTGATGGTACTATCAACGCGTTGAACCCTAGTGATGCCGCGAATACGGTTACCCAGATTGGGCGCCTGAAGCTGGTTAAAGCGACGGGAAACGAAGTAACTCGTGGTGACGATGGATTTTTCCGTGTGTCTCCAGCTGCACAGCAGCAGCGTGGTGCGGTATTACAGAATGACGCAACGGTCAGGGTAATGCCTGGGGTACTGGAAGGCAGTAACGTTAATACGGTTGAATCGATGGTGGAGATGATTTCCAACTCGCGCCGTTTTGAGATGCAGATGAAAGTGATCAGCAGCGTTGATGATAATACGCAACGTGCTAATCAGATACTTGCAATGAATTAAGTGCCCTTGCGCACAGGAGTGACTCGATGATCCGTTCTTTATGGATTGCCAAAACCGGTCTGAACGCCCAGCAAACCAATATGGATGTCATATCCAACAACCTGGCGAACGTCAGCACCAATGGTTTTAAGCGTCAGCGTGCTGTATTTGAGGACCTGATGTACCAGACCGTTCGTCAACCAGGGGCCCAGTCTTCAGAACAGACCACGCTGCCGTCAGGTCTGCAACTGGGGACGGGGGTGCGTCCGGTGGCTACTGAGCGCATTCATACGCAAGGCTCCTTTTCCGAAACCGGTAATGTGAAGGATCTGGCGATCAAGGGTGCCGGTTTCTTTCAGGTGCTGATGCCAGATGGAACCACGTCGTATACTCGTGATGGATCTTTCCAGCAAGATTCCAACGGTCAGCTGGTGACCTCCAGTGGTTTTCAGGTCCAACCGGCGATCACTATCCCGGCAAACTCCAGCAACCTGACAGTTGGCCGTGATGGGGTGGTTACCGTGACTCAGCAGGGGCAGACGGCACCGGTGCAGATCGGGCAGCTTAACCTGGCCATGTTCATCAACGAAGCTGGCCTGGAGAACCTGGGCGAAAATCTGTATGCGGAAACCGCCAGCTCTGGTGCGCCGACGCAGAGTACGCCTGGTCTGAATGGCGCGGGCTTGATTTATCAGAAGTACGTTGAAACATCAAACGTGAACGTCGCCGAAGAGTTAGTGTCAATGATCCAGACTCAGCGTGCGTATGAAATCAACAGCAAGGCGATTTCTTCCACTGACCAGATGCTACAGAAACTGACCCAGCTGTAATCTTTCCTGGGTAGTCCTTGTCAAAATAGGGTGGCTTTTTACTGATTTGCGGCTGGAATGCAAAGGGGTAAGTGGCCACCTTGATGCAATATGTGGATAGATTACTGAAAGTAAGGCGATATCCGTAGTGATGATGAATACGAAGTCGGTTGCAGCGTTGCAGCCATGTCGGCCCCGTCTGCTGGCATACGTGATGATGTTAACACTGTCCGGTTGCGCCTATATACCTCATGACAAGGTGGTGACTGGGCCAACGACAGCGCAGCCTGCACCGCCTTTACAGGCTATTCCCAATGGTTCTATTTTCCAAACCGGGCAGGCGATGAACTACGGTTATCAACCGATGTTTGAGGATCGTCGTCCAAGGAATGTCGGGGATACGCTTACCATTGTGTTGCAGGAAAACGTCAGTGCGAGCAAGAGTTCGTCGGCAAATGCCAGTCGTGACGCTTCTGGTTCGTTCGGTATGACTACGACACCGCGTCTGCTGGAAGGTCCGCTAGGGAATAACCGTGCTGCGTTGGATGCAACCGGAAAGAATGATTTCACCGGCAAAGGTGGAGCCAATGCCAACAATACATTCACTGGTACAATTACGGTTACCGTGGATCAGGTGTTGACGAATGGTAATTTACATGTTGTTGGCGAAAAACAAATCGCTGTTAATCAGGGAACCGAGTTTATCCGTTTCTCAGGGGTGGTGAACCCAAGAACTATCAGCGGCAGCAACACTGTACCGTCGACTCAAGTGGCGGATGCGCGTATGGAATATGTGGGTAACGGCTATATTAATGAAACGCAGAACATGGGCTGGCTGCAGCGGTTCTTCCTTAATGTTTCGCCGTTCTAAATTGATGAGGCATATAATGCGGATCACTTCACTCTTCACCGTTTTTCTTGCTCTGTTGATGGCTGTGGCGATGCCCGCATCAGCCGAGCGTATCCGCGATCTGGTGAGTATTCAGGGCGTGCGCGATAACGCCCTCATTGGCTATGGTCTGGTGGTGGGATTGGATGGTACAGGTGACCAAACCACGCAGACACCCTTTACCACACAAAGTTTGAATAACATGTTGTCTCAGTTGGGGATCACGGTTCCGGCTGGTACTAATATGCAGTTGAAAAACGTGGCTGCGGTTATGGTGACGGCAAAATTACCGGCCTTTGCCCGAGCAGGGCAACCGGTAGACGTTGTCGTTTCTTCGATGGGTAATGCCAAGAGTTTGCGCGGCGGTACACTGCTGATGACCCCGCTGAAAGGGGTGGATAATCAGATCTATGCTATCGCGCAGGGGAACGTATTAATCGGCGGTGCTGGCGCGTCTGCGGGCGGCAGCAGCGTGCAGGTCAACCAACTGTCGGGTGGGCGTATCAGCGGTGGTGCAATCATCGAGCGTGAACTGCCGAATACTTTTGGTACAGGCAATACCATCATACTGCAGTTAAATCAGGATGATTTCACCATGGCACAGAGCATCAGCGATGCCATCAACCGTTTTGGCCGCGGTGGTACAGCCGCTCCGCTGGATTCACGTACTGTTCGGGTTGTGGTGCCTGCAGGTAATAGCGCTCAGGTGAGATTCCTGGCCGACATGCAGAATATTGAGGTGAATGTCGGCACGTTGGACGCCAAGGTTATCATTAACTCCCGTACCGGTTCGGTAGTCATGAACCGCAATGTTCAACTGGAAAACTGCGCGATCGCTCAGGGTAACTTGTCCGTTACCATCAATCAGCAGAATGTGGTCAGTCAGCCGAATACGCCGTTAGCTGGTGGGCAAACGGTCGTGACCCCGCAGACGGAAATCTCCATGCGTCAGGAAGGCGGCGCGCTGCAACGGGTCAACTCCAGTGCGAACCTTAACAGTGTGGTCAGAGCATTAAATTCGCTTGGTGCCACGCCGATGGATCTGATGTCAATTCTTCAGGCGATGGAAAGTGCGGGTTGCCTGAGAGCGAAGCTGGAAATTATCTGATGAGTGATATGAAGGCGTTTAACAACCCGGCTTATGAGGCACAGTCACTTAACGCGCTGAAGCGGGATGTATCCACTCATCCCCAAAGCCGGGAAGGGATCCGTGCGGTGGCTAAGCAGTTGGAAGGCGTCTTCGTTCAGATGATGATGAAGAGTATGCGTGATACGTTGCCAAAAGATGGGATTTTCAGCAGCGATCAAACCCGTATGCTCACATCAATGTATGACCAGCAACTCGCTCAGCAAATGTCGGCGGGTAAAGGGCTTGGACTGGCTTCCATGATTGAAAAACAGATGATGGGCCAGGGTATTGTCGGGAATGAACCCGCAGTGACGGCTCCGTTTAAGCCAGATACTCAACTAGCCCGAGCCATGCCTTCGTTTGTGCTGGAGCAAATGGTGCGTAAGGCGGTTCCCAAACTGCCGGAGAAATCCAGTGCGTTACCGATGAGCAGTACTGATTTTATCTCTCGCTTGTCAACGCCAGCCATGCTGGTTAGCCAGCAAAGTGGTATTCCTCATCATCTGATCATGGCACAGGCTGCTCTAGAGTCTGGGTGGGGGCAGCGGGAAATTCCTACTGCTGATGGTCGGCGTAGCCACAACATTTTTGGTATTAAAGCTGGTGGTAGCTGGGATGGCCCGGTCACGGAAGTGACCACGACAGAATATGAGCAAGGTATTGCTAAAAAGGTTAAAGCCGCTTTCCGTGTTTATAGCTCTTATCTGGAAGCATTAAACGATTATGCCAAATTGCTGACGCAGAACCCCCGCTATGCTGGTGTTGCTGCGGCAGCCACTGCGGAACAGGCTGCGGTTGCATTACAACAGGCTGGTTATGCGACTGATCCAGCGTATGCGAAGAAGCTGGTGAGTATGATTCAGCAGATGAAAAACTCGGGTGAAAAGGCGGTTCAGGCCTATACGCACGACCTGAGCGGGATTTTCTAATTTTCCTCAAGTTTTCAGCCCGCCTGCCGATAGCTATACAAGTTAATTTATAACGGCGATATCTTTTTGTGCCCGGTAATAGGTACTGCCCTGTCTGTGCATGAGTGAGAGTAAAAGGAACCCAGCATGTCCAACTTGATTAATACCGGAATGAGTGGTTTGAGCGCAGCTCAGGCAGCGTTGAGTACCGTGAGTAACAACATTAGTAATCAGGCTGTTACGGGATATAGCCGTCAAAATGCACTGTTGGCACAGAACAACGGCACAACGACCTCTGCTGGTTACATCGGTAACGGGGTGACGGTTGTCAGCATCAATCGTGACTATAACGACTTTATTGCCAAACAATTGCGTACCGCACAGGCAACAAGCAGTTCTACCACGTCGTATTACAGCCAGATCTCCAAGATCGATAACTTGTTGTCGAGTAGTTCATCCAGCCTGTCCACCACGATTCAGGATTTCTTCAAGAACCTGCAGAACCTGACCAGTAACTCCAGTGACTCATCTGTTCGTCAGACTGTTCTCGGCAAGGCGGAAGCCTTGGTCAATCAGTTTAAAATTACCGATCAGTACCTGCGTGATATGGACAGCAATATCAACGGTGAAATTTCCATCACCGTTACGCAAATTAATACTTATGCCAAGCAGATTGCGGATATTAACGATCAGATTATTCGACTGAAAGGGGCCAACAATGGTGCGTCACCGAACGACCTGTTGGACCAGCGAGATAACCTGGTTAATGATCTGAACAAGTTGGTTGGTGTGGATGTCGCGGTTCAGGATGGCGATGTTTACAACATCTCATTGAAAAATGGCCTGACTCTGGTTCAAGGTAAAAGTTACAACACACTTGTTGCTACCCAGTCCAGCACCGACCCGGCGCGTACCACGGTTTCCTATAATGATGCCATCGCTGGTGTAAGCGAAGTGAAAGAAAGCGCCATTACGGGTGGATCTCTCGGTGGTTTGCTCAGTTTCCGCACCAGTACGTTGGATAGCGCCCGTAACCAATTGGGACAGATGGCACTGGCGTTTGCCGATGCTTTTAACCAGCAACACAAAGCCGGGTACGATCTGAACAATGATCAGGGTGGGGATTTCTTTGGTATTGGCTCCTCTGTCACACTAAGTAGCGCCAAGAATACATCTGCAACTGAGTTGACCTCTTCCTATTTGAGCGATACTTACTCGATGCAGTACAACGGAACATCCTGGAGTGTGACCCGCTCTGACGGTACAACAGCAGCCTCAACCCTGTCAGGCTCGGCATTGACTTTTGATGGCTTCACTATCGATATTTCGGGTTCGGCAGCATCAGGCGATACGTTTAGTTTCAAAGTGTCACCGGGGCAATCCTCCATTTCGCAGACTGCACCAACAGGTTCGACTTCTGCCGCTTCTTTGACTCGTAATGACACCAATTACATCAAGGCGAGTGACTATAGTGTCAAGTTCGTTGGTCCGTCATCCAGTGACTGGTCAATTACGCGTTTGTCGGATGGTGCAGACCTGTCTTCTTCTGCGACGTATACCGCAGCCAGTGGTTCGACACCGGCTAGCCTGATTTTTGATGGAATGAAACTGGATATTTCCGGTACACCGGCAGCAAAAGACCTGTTTACGGTCAAGGGTGTACGCGATGTTATCGTGGATATGTCGGTGAAAGTGACGGATTCATCCAAGATTGCGGCCGCAGGCGTTTCGTTGACGTCAGCCGGTGGTGGTGTCAGTGATAATACCAACGCCAAAGCATTATTGAATTTACAGACCAGCAAAGTTGTCGAGAATAAATCCAGTGTCAGTCAGGCTTATGCCAGCCTGGTTGGGGATATCGGTAACAAAACCAGTACTGCCAAGGTTACCGATACATCACAGAAAAATGTGGTGTCGCAATTGACTACCGAACAGCAGTCTGTATCCGGCGTCAACCTGGACGAAGAATATGGTGACCTGGTTCGTTTCCAGCAGTATTACATGGCGAATGCCAAGGTAATCCAGACTGCTTCGACGATCTTTGATGCACTGTTGGCTATCCGTAGCTAAATTTGTGACGAGAAACAGTAAGGAATAAGTTATGCGACTGAGTACCAGTATTATCTTTCAGCAGAGCATGCAAGGCGTCACAGATGGATTGTCATCCTTCAGTAAAACGGGCCAGCAGCTCGCCAGTAACACTCGTGTGTTAACGCCTTCTGATGACCCCATTGCGGCATCCAAGGCGGTAATGGTTAACCAGTCCCAGGCTCAGAACGAGCAGTATACGCTGGCGCGTACTTTTGCCGAGAACGGTATGAACAGCGAATTGTCTGTTCTGACCAATGTGGCGACCGCACTGACCAGTGCCAGTACGACATTGTTAAGTGGCGACGGCACAAAGAATGATAACGATCGCCAGCTTATTGCAACCTCTCTGCGTGGTCTGAAGTCTCAGTTGCTCAATCTGGCTAACAGTACAGATGGTAATGGCAGCTATATTTTCGGTGGCTATAAAACGGACTCTCAGCCGTTTACTACTGATGCGTCTGGCACCGTTAGCTATGTGGGGGGCACTCAGGCCATTTCCCAGCAAGTGGATGCTAACCGAACCATGACGGTTGGGCATATCGGTTCTGACGTATTTAACAATGCTGGCGGCACCGCGGATATCTTCGGCGCGCTGGATAGCGCTATTAGTGCACTGGAAACCCCGCTGGAAGGTGCCACTGACGCCGTGAAAAGTGCGAATACAGCTTCAATCAATGCAGCTAGCCAGGGGCTTAAAAACGCGCTGACGAATGTGTCTTCTGCACAGGCAACGCTAGGCGTCCAACTGCAGGAAATCGATACGCTTGACGGTATTGGAACCGATCGTACTACGGCGAATAAACAGACATTGAGCGACCTGGTTGACATTGATTTGGTTGCGACCATATCCACATACTCAATGCAAAAACAGGCTCTGCAGGCTGCATACTCAGCGTTTAGTGATATGCAGGGGCTTTCGCTGTTTCAGCTTAATAAATAAAACGGAATAGCGACCCGTATTTGGATACGCTTAAACCGGGCGTATTCTTTTTGGCATGTCATCCTTAATAAGATGACATGCTTTTTTTTACCGTGTATTTGGCAATGTGATGGCATCAGGTCATTCTGTCTGGATAAACTGAAGGGTAAGGCAGAAAAATACCGAACAATAATGCGCGAGTTATCCGGCAAATCGGCTTAATAAGTCAGCCAACAAGTCGTAGGTTTCACCGAACAGTTTCTCTGCATAAGGCGAGAGCAGGAATACCAGAAAACCTACGGTGATGATGCCAGCAAAAAGGGTGATGGGAAAGCCGATAGCAAAGATGGTGAGCTGTGGCGCGAGCCGACTCAATAAACCCAGCGCCATATTGATAGTCAGCAGCAGTGTGATGAGGGGGAGGGCAAGCATCAGCCCGTTAGAAAATATCCTTCCACCAGCCTCGGCTAATGTCATAAATACATTACCGCTAATTGGCTCGGCACTGATGGGGATGGTATGAAAACTGTCAACCAGCAACGATATCAACCATAGATGCCCATTCATACTCAGAAAGAGCAGCAACGCCAGTAAGTTCATAAACCTGGCGATCACCGGCATATTCGGGCCGCCACTGGGGTCAAAAAAGGTCGCAAATGAAAGCCCCATCTGCAGGCCGATAATTTCACCAGCCAGACGGATAGCCGCAAACGCCAGTTGCATAGCAAAACCCAGCATCACACCTATCAGCACCTGCTGAAATAGCATCCAGATACCGGCTGCAGAAAATATTGGGGTTGAGGCGTGAGGGATACTCGGTGTAATGACAATCGTGATCAGTACCCCTAGTCCGATCTTTACCCGTCGAGTGATAGAGCGTTCGCTAAAGATCGGTGCGGTGCTAATAAGTGCGAGAATCCTGACCAGTGGCCAGAAGAATTGGTTGAACCAACCGATCATGTCGATGTTGCTGAGGGTGACCATGTCTATCCAATCATGTTGGGGAATTGACTGAACATCGTGCGCATATAGTCAAGAATGACACTGAGCATCCAGGGGCCAGCAACCACCAACGTAAAAAACACCGTCAAGACCTTGGGAATGAATGACAGCGTCATTTCGTTGATTTGCGTCGCTGCCTGGAGCAGGCTGATGATTAAGCCGCTGACCAGTGCAGCGATAAGTGGGGGGCCTGCCAGCATCAGCGCTATCTTCATTGCTTCATAGCCTAAAGCCATGACGGATTCAGGAGTCATACAGGCATTCCTCTGATGTGGTGAACAGCAGTAACCGCACCGACTAAGTATAGAAACTCTGGGCCAGCGATCCCAGCAACAATTGCCACCCATCAACCAAGACGAAGAGCATGAGTTTGAACGGTAACGAAATAGTAGCGGGAGGAACCATCATCATACCTAGCGCCATCAGCACACTGGCTACCACCAGGTCGATCAGCAGGAAAGGAATGAAAATTGTAAAACCGATCTGGAAGGCGGTTTTCAGCTCACTGGTAACATAAGCCGGCACCAATACCCGCATCGGGACCGCTTCCGGGCCTTGTAGCGAAGGAATCTGCGCAAGGCGGGTAAATAAAGCCAGGTCCGCTTCCCGAGTCTGTCGGAGCATGAACTCACGCAGCGGCTGTGAGCCTTTATCAATCGCGACTTCCATACTGATTTTATCTTCACTGAACGGGCGATAGGCTTCGTCATAGATACGGTTCAGTACTGGAGACATCACAAAAAAAGTCAGAAACAGACTTAACCCCAGCAACACCTGGTTGGGTGGTGCGGTTGGTGTTCCTAATGCATTGCGCAGCAGGCTCAGGACAATAATGATACGGGTAAAGCAGGTCATCATCAGCAATACTGCCGGAATAAAACTTAGCGATGTGATGAAAACCAGTGTCTGAATTGGCAATGACCAACTCTGCCCGCCGTTAGCTAAGGGTTGGCTGATAATACCCGGCAACTGAGCCAGAGCCTGAGGGGCGATCAGGAACAGAATGGAAACCGCAAGATAACGTAGCAGACGCAGCCATGCGGAGAAGGAAGTCGGACGCAGGGTGGTACTCATTCGGTTTTTTCCGGACGCGTGGTCGCTTTCTTGAGGAACTGGATAAAATTGGCTGGTGCAATTTTTTCTGTTGATGTCACGTTGCTAACAGGACGCGCAGGCAGAGTATGCAAATGGGTGATCTGCTGGGCTGTTATGCCTAGCACGAGCCAGGTATCATCAACTTCGACGATCACAATACGTTCGCGTTGTCCGACCGTACAAGACGACACCACTTTCATAATATTGCTGCTTTTGGCTTGCGGCGCGATACCAAGCTTTCGCAACAGCCAGGCGGCCAATAAAATAAGCAACAGTACACCGCTCAGCGCGGTGCCGACTTGCGATAACAACGCACCACCGGAAATAACGGATTCAGCAGCCGCGGGCGGCTGCTGAATTGTAGAGATAGTCTGTTGTGCAGTGCTCGCCATTTAACGGCCTAACCTGCGCATACGTTCCGACGGTGTAATAATATCAGTAATACGTACACCATACTTGTCAGAGACAACCACAACTTCACCCTGAGCAATCAGATATCCGTTAATCATGATATCCAGCGGTTCACCGGCCAGACCATCCAACGCTACCACCGAGCCCTGCGACAAACGCAGCAACTCTTTAATGGTCATTTTTGTACGACCAAGCTCCACTGTCAGTTTGACCGGAATATCCAAAATCAGATCAATATCTTGCATTGAACCCTGCGTGTCCTGCACATCAAAGTTCTTAAAGATACCTTCGGTACTGCCCGGCGCACTTTTTTCTGCCGACTGCTGCTCATTAAATGCATCAGCCCACAGATCGTCCACGGAATCCGTTTCTTCGGACGGTTTCTTGATGTCACTCATTGAGCGGTTCCTCGTCATTCAGAGAATTTAAAATGGGGTTAATCAAGTGTTCAACACGCAAGGCATATTGACCATCTAATGTACCGTATTGACAAGTCAATACCGGCACACCATCAACATGAGCCACCAGGCGTTCAGGTTTATCAATCGGCAGAATATCTCCGGGTTTGAGTTTCAAAACCTTTGACAGTCGAACCGGGATATCAACAAAGTTGGCAACCAGCTCCAGCTCAGAGTGCTGAACTTGCTTTGCCAATGTCTCACGCCAGTGCTGGTCTTCCTGCTGAGAGTTCTCCAGCGGAGGGTTAGCCAGCAATTCGCGTAAAGGCTCAATCATGGAGAACGGAATACAGATACTGAATTCACCAGTTAAAGTCCCGATTTCCAGATGGAAAGGGGTTGTCACCACAATATCGTTCGGCGATGTAGTGATGTTGGTGAATTTTACCTGCATTTCTGAACGCACGTATTCCACATCTAATTTGTAAATCGCATTCCAGGCATCACTGTAAGCGTCGAGTGCCAGTTTCAGCATTCGGCGCACAACGCGCTGCTCGGTATGCGTAAATTCACGACCTTCAACCTTGGTAGGGAAGCGACCATCGCCACCAAACAGGTTGTCCACGGCAATAAAGACCAGGCTTGGCGAGAATACAAATAGCGCTGTGCCACGCAGTGGCTTCAGATGTATCAGGTTTAGGTTGGTCGGAACCGGCAGGTTACGTGCAAACTCATGATACGGCTGGATCTTGATAGCCCCGACAGTAATATCCGGGCTACGACGAAGCAGGTTGAACAGCCCCATACGGAACTGACGAGCAAAACGTTCGTTGATGATCTCCAGTGCCTGCAGACGTTCACGAATGACGCGCCGTTGTGTATTGGGATCGTAGGGTTTGACATCCCCGTCTTTCTGCGAAGTAGCGTTGCTGGCATCAGCGCTACTATCGCCACTGTCACCGTTTAGCAGAGCGTCAATCTCTGCCTGTGAAAGAATGCTGTCACCCATAGTGATTACCGCAAAATGAAAGCAGTGAACAGGACATCGCTGACGACCTGGTTAGGTTGTCCAGGAACCAGCGGTGGGCTTAATACCTGCTTGATATCTTCAACCAGTTTTTGCTTGCCTTGTTCCGTTGCCAGAACAGATGAGCTCTGACGAGAAAACAACATAATCAAACGACTGCGAATTTCCGGCAGATAATTGGTCAGGCGCGCACGAGTTGCTTCATCCGGCACTCGCAGGGTGATCCCCACATACAGCACCCGATCCGGGTTGTTATCCGGAGATAACAGGTTAACAGTGAATGTATCCAAAGGCATAAATACTGGCGCTGGTGGCGGAGGCGGTTCACTGGCTGCCGTTTCGGCTTTTTTCTGACTTAATAACCACCAGCCTGCACCCGCAGCAGCCGTGGCCGCCAGGGCGATAACAATCAAGAGTATCAGCCAGAGGGACTTTTTATTACCGCCTGACTGGGCTTTCTTATTAGACGTAGCCAATGATATATCCTGTTATTTATCAGTATCTAATAGCTAAATTAGCCATTAGATAAATGCGTGATATCACGATTATCCCGCCTATTCACTGCTTCAATACAATGAATAAACAATAAAAAAAGCGTTAACTTCTTCATTAGGCAAAGATATCGACGCCATTAATACCGGTTGCTATTGATTGCAGCTGTGCTGGTACTGCCAGCGGTTCAATTTCAGCGGTGTTATGCTCGGACTGACCAAATTGCTGCTGATAAGACGAGGCGTTGCCACCGCCGTTACCATTGGCATTGCTTGCCACTTGCTGTTGTGACTGCTGCCAACTACTGGCATCTGATCCTACGCTGCTCTGCCCCAGGTTGATACCGCTCTCAGCCATTGCGCTGCGCAGATGGGGAAGGGCGGACTCCAGAGCGGATCGCACTTGGCTGTTACCGGAAATCAGGTGAATCTGCGCCTGATTATCTTCGATTTTTAGCATGATGTGCAGTGAGCCCAACTCTTCCGGGTGAAGTTTCAGTTCTGCAGTCTGCTGCCCATTACGGCTAAACATCACGACCTGCTGACCAAGGGCATCATTCCACTGCTGAGTGCCTAGTGGCGCATTGATCTGACTGGTCAGATGCTGGGCTGCGGGTTGCGTGGGTGTGGCGTTACTGGCGAACAGTGACGACAACGTCTGTAATGATGAGCTGGCGCTGGCATCAGCCGGTGCGGATGCAGCTATCGGATTACTGGCGCTGTCTTCCTTACGGGATGTCAGCAGAGAGTTATCTTTAGACTGGTCGGCGACCTGCAATCCAGTATTTTTGGCAACTGCAGCGGCGCTCGCGGACGCCGTTGAGCTATCCGTTGTTGTGGCTGCATTCAGTGCAAAATCACCTTGTGACGACGTATTACCGGTTTTTGCTGAACTCAGCAACGAGTTCAAAACACTGTTGCTGGTCTTGTCGTTTAATCCATCAGATAGCGATAGGCTCGACGCAGTGCCTTGGGCTGCCGTTTTTGCCTGAGCTGTAGTTTGTACTGGAATCATGGCAAACAACGCCTGCATAGCCAGTGCATCGGTATCGGTCGCTTTCTCGTCTTTTGCACTGACTTTCTTCTGAGCTTTGGCCAGTAGCGACTCAAGAGAATTGCCGGATTGCAAGTCGGCAAGCGTCAATGTTCCTTTCGTTAGTGCGCCCAGAATGGCATTCAATTCGTCACTGTTTGCTTCAATGCCGCTTTTTGCCAGTGCGTCTTTGAGGTCAGCACTTTCCTGATCACTGATAATGGTTTTCTTGGAGGATTGCACCGCTGACAATTTCTGCGAGAGCAACTGAACAAAATTTTCCGGTAGCTGGTCTTTGCCCAGCAGCGCAAGTAAGGAATTCCCCTGAGGTGCGGTTGTGCTTGCATCAGTCGTCGTGGTGATTGGCATTGCTGGCAAGTTCATAATTATGTTTTCCTCATTGATGCGCGTTGGGCGAATTCATCCATCCGCTTTTGTTCCAGGCGATTTTCATGCGCCAGCATTTTAGTTTGTTCACGCTGTTGCAGTGTACTAAATGCATTCAGTCGTTGCTGCTTTTCCTGCCAGGCTTTCATCGCCTGATCCAAACGAGAAGTCCAATTTAATAACTGATGCTGGTGCTGCTCGATCGCCTTTTCCAGAGTCAAAATAAACTGCTGATAATTTTGCCAGGAGGTATTGGCCATGCCTTCGGTCATTGAGTCATTGAGCCGTTGGCGGTAATCATCATGGTAACCTAACAACGTATTAAGTTGTTGTTCAGCCTGTAAATAGGCCTTCTGTACCAAGCCCAGATGCGTTGTCGCCGCATCAACCTCTTTTTGGGCCAAATCACGCAGCATGACGAAGGTAGACTGAGTCCTCATTCGCCCTCCTACCGATTATACGGGAAAATGTTATCCAGTGCCTGACAGGCTTCTTCAAATGAGCTTCGCTCAAACATTCCCTGCTGCAAAAAATGTTGCATTTGCGGATAAAGCTGTATCGCCCTATCAAGCAATGGGTCACTACCCGCGGCATAAGCACCGACATTAATCAGATCGCGGTTGCGTTGATAACTGGATAGCGACTGTTTGAATTGCCTTACCGCAGAATAATGGTTTTCATCTATCAATGCAGTCATTGCACGGCTAATAGACGCTTCGATATCAATAGCCGGATAATGCCCGGACTCTGCCAACTGTCGGGACAGTACGATATGACCGTCCAGAATGGCGCGGGCCGAGTCAGCAATTGGATCTTGCTGGTCGTCGCCTTCGGTCAGCACCGTATAAAACGCTGTAATTGACCCGCCACCGGAAATACCGTTGCCTGCACGCTCTACCAGAGCAGGTAATTTGGCAAAAACTGAAGGCGGGTAGCCTTTGGTCGCCGGGGGTTCGCCAATCGCCAGTGCGATTTCACGTTGCGCCATCGCATAACGCGTCAACGAATCCATAATCAACAATACATGATGACCACGGTCGCGGAAATCTTCTGCGATGCGCGTAGCATAAGCCGCGCCCTGCATACGCAGCAGAGGAGAAACATCCGCTGGGGCAGCGATCACCACAGAGCGGGCAAGCCCTTCTGTGCCGAGAATATTTTCAATAAAGTCTTTAACTTCGCGCCCACGCTCCCCGATCAGGCCGACGACGATGACATCAGCTTGAGTATAGCGCGCCATCATTCCGAGCAGCACACTTTTACCAACACCAGAACCAGCGAACAGTCCCATACGCTGACCACGGCCCACCGTTAGCAATGCATTGATGGCACGTACGCCAACATCCAGAACATGCTCGATTGGTGTGCGCTGGAGTGGGTTGAATGGGGCGCTCACCAGTGGCGCGGTGTAACCGGTATCCGGTGCAGGAAAACCATCCAACGGTCTGGCACTGCCATCGAGTACTCGGCCCAGCAATGCCGGGCCCAGCGGTAGCTGTTTACCCTGGCTGCTGCCGGAAAGACCTACGCGCTCATAGACCCGTGCTCCCGGTATGATCCCTTCGACCTCTTCAAGCGGCATCAGGAACAATTTCTGCCCATTAAAACCGACGACTTCGCTTTCAACTTCTTCAACCTGATTGCCGTTCTGGCGTTCAATCAGGCAGGTTGAACCTAGCGGCATATGCAGACCGGTCGCTTCAAGCACCAATCCCGTCGCGCGTGTCAGTCGTCCGTAACGCCGTATTGCAGGCGTATTGACGATGCGCTTTTCAAACGCATCGATCGAAGAAAGCCAACGGGAAAGACGCACTGTCATCAAAGTTCTCCCGGTGCGGCTAGTCGGCAAAGCTCATGCCAGCGGGTAGCAATACTTGAATCCAGGTCACCTTCCTCGGCGCTGACTTTACAGCCTCCTGGGTGTAACTGGTTATCCGCTAACAACCGCCAGCCGTGAAGGCTGAGGGTCGGGCCGAGGTGCTGTTCCACTCGCTCCAGATCAGAAGGGTGCACACGTAGTTGTGGCTTACCGCTGAACATAGGTTCCTGCTGGATCAACTGCTGTATTTGTCCCATTAATGCAGTACCGTCACAAACTGGCGACTGACCGATTACCTGTTTGGCGGCGGTTAAAGCCAACTGCATCAGTCGTGCGACAATGACACTGTCCAACGCGTCCAGCGTTTGCTGGAATTCATTGACCATTTGTTGCATCTGGGCAATAACTGGTTGCTGCTGTTGCGCTGCATCCTGTAAACCCTGCTGTGTACCCGTCTGGAGGCCGTCTTGATAACCGGCTGCGTAGCCTTGTTGCTTGCCTTCAGCAAAACCACTTTCCCGCGCCTGTTGTAGCACCTGCTCACGCAGGGTCGCCAGGTCATCCTCCGGCGGTTGAAAGTCAGACATGCCGAAGAAGTCATTGTCCCCTGGCTGCACCGCTGGAGAAATTGGAGAAGACGATATCGGCGCCACCACATCCGCGGCAGCGGGTCTAGGGGCGGAAAGGTCATCCAGTTTCCACGGCTGCCAGTCAAGATCGCTGGAAGAATTAGACAAACGCGTCATCGCCACCACCGATAATCATTTCGCCGCTGTCTGCCAGTCGACGTACAATGAGCAAAATGGCTTTCTGTTCGTTTTCCACCTGGGACATACGTACCGGACCACGGGTTGCCAGGTCGTCGCGCAGGATTTCCGCTGCACGCTGCGACATATTGCGCAGGAACTTCTCGCGCAGCGGCTGTTCTGCACCTTTCAGTGCGATCAGCAGAGACTCGGACTCCACTTCCTGCAGCAGACGCTGGATACTGCGGTCGTCCACTTCCACCAGGTTTTCGAACAGGAACATTTCGTCGATAATCTTCTGTGCCAACTCGCCATCGAATTCGCGTACTGCATCGATAACCGCTTCTTCGTGCTGCGTTTTCATCAGGTTGATGATCTCTGCCGCAGTACGAACACCACCCATCTTGCTGCGCTTGAGGTTTTGGCCGTCAAGCAATCCGTTGAGCACTTCAGTCAGTTCCGCCAGAGCCGATGGTTGCACCCCGCCGAAGGTGGCGATACGCAGCATGACGTCATTACGCATACGTTCGTCGAAGTGGGCCAGAATATCTGCCGCCTGCGCACGCTTGAGGTGCACCAAGATGGTGGCGATGATCTGCGGATGTTCGTCGCGGATGAGGTCGGCGGCGCTTTGCGGCTCCATAAAGTTGAGCGTTTCCATACCGGTAGACGTTTCCTTGCTTTCAAGGATGTCTTCCAGCAGGCTGGAGGCACGCTCTTCACCCAATGCCTTGACCAGGACAGAACGAAGGTATTCGCCGGCATTCACCCCTAACGCCGCATACTGCTCGGCCTCAATATCAAACTCGCGCAACACTTCCAGCAGTTCAGATTGAGAAACCTGCTTCATGTTGGCCATCGCAGTACTGAGATGTTGCACCTCACGGGTTGAGAGGTGCGTAAAAACTTCAGCTGCACGGTCTTCACCGATAGTCATCAATAAGACGGCGCTCTTTTCTGTACCAGTCAAACTCATAGTTCGTTACTCATCCAGTGGCGGATTACCAGCGCGACGACGCGAGGATCATTTTCGGCCAGTTCACGGATACGCTGGCTGTGCATCTCTGTGTGGGCCCGCTGTTCGGATTTCTTGTGCATTTCCTCTTCAATGCTACTGAGTGTGACAGTGACATCAGCATCCTGACCACGCAGTGCCGCCGCCGCCGCTGCCGCCTCTTGCAACTGCACACGCTTTTGCAACTGCGGGCGTACCAACTTACGATACAGAATCCAGCCGACAATCAGCACCAGTAACCAGCGACCAGCCTCAATCAGCAGATCAAAGAACGCTTGTTTTTGCCAGAAGGGCAGTTCGCCACCGGTGGCATCAGTGATGGTGAACGGTGTATTCACTACGTTCAGGGTATCACCGCGGTCACTGGAGAATCCCATGGATTCGCGAACCAACGCTTCGATTTTCTTCAACTGCTCATCATTGAGTGCAGCGGGTTTACCATCTTCACCCTGTGTGTAGTTAACCACGACAGCAACAGACAAACGCTGAATATTGCCGGTGTTTTGTTTGGTATGCCGAATGGTGCGATCAACTTCATAGTTGATCGTCTGATCGTGGCGGCTATTGTAGGTTTGATTGGCAGCATTGCTGGCAGATGTCTGAGTATTTGTGCCCGCCGCATTTGCATTATTCGCATTATTTGCGTTGTTTGTGTTATTGGCATTGTTCGCGTTATTGGCGTTGTTTGCCGGCGGGGTAGAGATTGGGGCAGTCGGTGCCGGTGTCGGCGTATTCGACAAAGCACCGGGCACGCCACCTACATTAGGACCACCGCGCTGATCACTCTGACTAATTTGCTGAGAACGAACCGCAGCCTGATTCGGCGGTTGGTTGGGTTGATACTGTTCGTCAGTTTGTTCACGGCTGGCAAAGTCGATCTGAGCGGTAACTTGCGCATGGACATTGCCTGCACCGACCACTGGCATCAGAATAGCTTCAATTCGGCGCTGGTAATTACTTTCAACTTCGTTGGTATATTTCAGTTGTGCGGCATTAAGGTCGCGGCCTGAACTGTCATTCTGCGTCAGCAGTTTACCTGTTTGGTCAACAACAGTGACTTTATCAGCCGGCAGGCCGGCAACGCTGCTGGAAACCAGATAGGTAATGGCGCTAATCTGGCTGTCATCCAGCGCACGTCCTGGTTGTAACGTAACGGTAACCGCCGCGGACGGAGACTTCTGTTCGCGCACGAACAGCGACGGCTTGGGAATGGCCAGATGTACGCGCGCACTCTGGATTGGCCCCAGGGTTTCCATTGTCCTTGCCAGTTCGCCTTCCAGTGCACGTTGATAATTAATCTGCTCACTGAATTGGCTGATGCCGAATTTTTCCTGATCAAGCAGTTCAAAGCCAACGGCACCACCTTTGGGTAAACCCTGCTGGGCAAGCTTCAGGCGAGTTTCATAAACCTTGTCCGATGGGATCATGATAGCCGCTCCGCTTTCACTGAAGCGGTAAGGGATATTCATTTTGCCCAGTTCGGAGACAATACTGCCGCCATCGCGTTCATTCAGATTGGTGTACAGAACCCGATAATCGGGGCCGCGAGCCCACAAGGACAATGCGACAATAATCGCAATAGTTGCAGCGGAAGCAATCAGTAACGGGATTTTAGGGTTGGCACGCAAACGGTTGAGTATTTCGCCAAAGCTTTTCCCACCGGTTGCGGCTCCGGATGTTAAGGCGTTCATACTCTTTCTCTGCCTGGTTGCTGAACGATATGGGTAACGTTGTAACGTAACAAAACAGAACTCCCTGATTGCGCAATCATAAAAACTCATCACCTACATTTACCGGCATGTCATTATTTTCCGTTACGGAAAATTTGATGGGTCGATAAGCTGGCATTTTTAATGTCATTTATACGATTTACTACTTTATGGATATGGTAGCGTATTGAACCTGTAAAGAGGTGTATGTGAAATAAACGACGCTGATGGCGCAGTTCGTTCGCTACATCTACATATGTTTATCATTTATTGGGCTTTTATATCATTCTCAATCTTTAGTTGAGGAAGTAGGCATGTCTATTCAGGGTATCGACGCAGTATTGCAGCAGATGCAGATTACCGCAACCAAAGCGGCCGGTGGAGCGGATTCTAACGTTGCGTCCCAGTCTGGTTTCGCTGGCGAGCTGAAAGCAGCGCTTGAAAAAATCAATGAAACGCGCACGCAGGCACAAGCGCAGGCAGAAGCATTTACGTTGGGTAAGCCAGGGGTTGCGCTGAATGATGTCATGGTTGACAACCAGAAAGCCTCTATTGCTTTGCAAATGGGGGTTCAGGTGCGCAATAAACTGGTTTCAGCCTACCAGGAAGTCATGAATATGACGATATAACCGGCAGGAAAAGCGCTGTCCGGTATTGATTTTTATATTTGAATCATTGTGGTCTTCAATGAAGAGCCTGAGGAAAGGGTGAATAACTCGTGGTTATTCGCCCTGATTTTTATGTAAAAAGAGCCCGTTCAGGTAAGCCGGGCTCATTCATATTGACGTGGTAGTAGTCAGGATTGCGGTTTTCCCGGGAGTATATCGCTGGAAAACTCAGCATAAGTGTTGTTAATCGATTTTTGATTTTGTGACTGTTGGATAAGTACCGCCAGTTCCTGCATCCTGTTTTGCAGCAGTTCTTTCACCTGCGATTCCGTATCCAGTATGTCCTGCAGAAGCTGCCGGAACTGTAATTGTATGGTACTTGGAATATTGGCAGGAACGGTAATCTGGCTGATTCTCTCTATTGACTGGATATAAATTATTTCCTGTTCGACAACATCATCCCATAATCCATTAAGCGCCATGGCCTTGATGTTTCGGATGAGTTTGAGTAACCCCTGATACTCAATGAGTAATGGAGAGAGGTTTTCCATTAGCGCGTTTCCGTCGTTGGTTGATAACCAGGTCCAATTTGTTTCCAGGCATCCGCAATATTACTGAGGAGAGTCTCCACTTCTATGATCGCCTGCAAATCATTATTGATATTGGCGTGTAATAACCGACGCACCATGTAATCGTAAAGATCGGAAAGGTTCTCCGCCAGCTCTCCACCTTTCTCCATATCCAGTCCGAGTTTCAACCCATTACTGATAATATCGATGGCTTTGGAAAGGGCATTCCCTTTTCCGACGATGTCATTTTGTTCAAGAAGAATTCTTGCCCGGACAAGCGCGCTCTTGGTGCCGTCAAATAACATAACAATCAGTTGATGCGGGCTAGCGCTCATTACCGCGCTTTCCACACCTACCTGAGCATAAGCCTGACTGACATTCTTTCTATACATGACCATGCGTTGGATAACCGATTAACAATAAATAAAAAGACTATAATTTTCATCACTGCGTGAAGTGCCGTGTAAATCAGCACTTCACGCATCACCCGGTTTAATTAGCTTGAACTGCTGGTTTTATTAAACTGCTGTGTCAGGTAACTACTGGTCGATGACAACGAGGCCAGCAACGTATTAAGTTGAGTAAACTGGGTCTTGTAACGATTCATCGTGGCATCAATGCTATCCTGAATACTAGTAAGCTGTTTGGTCACAGTAGCCTGACTGGTCTTGATGCTCGCCTGAGCCGATTTAATCAAACCATCCGACGAGTCCAGGGTCCGGCTCAGATAATTACCCGCCTGAGTTGCAAATCCAGTGGTGCTGCCGTCGCCAGTAAAAAACGTTGTTACGCTACTGGAACTGGTTTTCAGTGCATTGGTCAGTTTGGTGTCATCGACAAGTAGCTTGCCATCATTGGTTGGATCTTGAGTAATCCCCAGGTCAGCCATGGTATGCAGGGAACCACTACCACTCTGTAGATTGGTCATCAGGCTTTGTAACTGGCGCTGAATGGTACGAACAGTACTATCACCAACCAGTGCACCATTACTGGAGGATTGGCTACCACTACTTTGTTCATCTGCTGTCGGGGCAGTGTAATTAGTCTGAGTCTTGATGGTGCTCAGCACGTTGTTATAAGCCGTGACCCAATTCTGGATCGCTTGTTTCGTACTGGTAACATCTGAGGAAATAGTCAGGCTTTCAGCCGAAGAGCCTGTCGCTGACGCCGCTTTCAGATTCAGCGTTACACCACTAATAGCAGTAGTTACGGTATTACTCTGGCTGGTTACCGACATGCCGTTAAGCGTGAAGGACGCATCTTTGGCGGCAACCTGTTCAGTAAAACTACCCAGTGAACTGGACAGATTACCGCTTACCGAGATATTCATCGCAGATTGCGTACCGGTATCTTTTGCTGTCAGCATCAGGTAGTTGCTGGTGCCGTTGTTAATGATACTGGCACTGACGCTACCACCTGCATTGTTAATGGCATCACGAATATCATTTAACGATGTTTTATCATCGGTCAGCGTAATCGTCAGGGGCGTGGACTGGCTGGTCTGAGTGATGGTGATCGTACTGCTGGTACTGGAAGTGCCACCTGATACCAGAGCAGTGGATGCACTGCTAAAAGAGCCAGATATTTGCGACTGTGCTTGGGCAAGGTTATTGACGAAGATACTGTAAGTACCTGCAACTGCTGTGCTGTCGGTGGTGGCACTAAATGCAGTATTGGTACTGGTCACCGCTGTTGACGTGATACTCTTCATGTTCTGCAACGTGGTCGTTGCACTTTGCAGGCTCTTCATCGATGCTTCGACAGCGCTATACGCTGTCGCTTGTTTACTCAGACTGGTTTGCTTGTTGTTATAAGGTGTCAACCGCTGCTCTTCGACGGTTTGCAGCTTGGTGAGCAGTGAACTCAGGTCAAGCGAAGAACCACTAACAGAGGTACCCAAGTTCATACCTATCGATGAGATAATGTCTGAGTTACTGCTAACCGTCGTAGCCATAGAGATACCCTTCCGTTTAAATTGTGAACTGACAGTCTTATCGGCACTGTATCCGAAAAGTTTACAGACGTAATGTAAATTTCAGCGTAATCGTTATCCTCCCTGATTTCCATAGCGGCATAACCATCTGCAGGATTTAGTCCCGGCACGATGCATATGCTGCTGGGAACAATAGCGGTAATCGGGCGCGTTTCGACTTGCTAATGGTATTGAATGTGTTGCCTGAATCCGTTTGGCTGGCTGAATGTTAGATGCTTAGAGTCGCGTATCCACTGGTTGGTGCCATACCTGACACATGACGGTTATGTTGGTTTGCATGTGATGGAACCTTCATTACGCCTTGTCAGTAGGCCAGGAGCGATGCGCCAGATACTTTATATAAGTATAGTAAGAGAATGTACATATTAGAGAGGGTGAAGTCGGCGCTTTTCATGCGTCACCGCGTTGCCTATGGCTGACGCATGATGTTTGATAAGCACGGTGACGATGGCACTTACTTGCCTCATTACATTCTATGGCCTGTAGTGGTTGGTATGGCGCGACCGGTTATCACATTCTCTGCCAGTTGTTTCCGTTCATTATTTTCTTTGCTGTAAGTCCTTGCCGGACAGGTTTTTTGGGGGGAGAACGAAAATTTCAAAAAAAAACTAAAGGTTGTTTTACCCCGGCCGATACAGTTAGTGACGGTGATGACACCGGGGGCAACAGCCCATCCCCATTAATAGTGATGAAAGGAATATAATTATGGCAGTCATTAATACTAATAGTATGTCGCTGTTGGCCCAGACCAACCTGAACAAATCTCAATCCTCTCTGCAGACTGCTATCGAACGTCTGTCCTCTGGCCTGGCTATCAACAGCGCCAAAGACAACGCCGCAGGTTCTGGTATCGTTAACGGCATGACTGCTCAGATCAAAGGTCTGACTCAGGCTTCCAAAAACGCCAACGACGGTGTGTCTCTGGTACAGACCGCTGAAGGTAACCTGGACACCATCAACGACAACCTGCAGCGTATCCGTGAGCTGGCCGTACAGGCAGCGAACGACACCAACGGTACTAACGACCGTTCTGCAATCCAGACTGAAATTAACCGTCGTGTTGACGAAATCAACCGTGTTGCTGCCAGCGCAAACTTCAACGGCAAAGCGCTGCTGGACGGTTCGGTTACCGCTACCGGTTTCAACATCCAGGTTGGCGCCGGCACCACTTCTAACGATGCCATCTCTGTTGGCAGCTCTGCACTGATCAACGCCACTGCAGGCGGTCTGGGTATCACAACTACCAACACCGACGTGTCTACCGCTGCAGGTGCTACTGCACTGGTTGCGGCAATTGATACTGCTCTGCAGACCGTCAATACCGCTAAAGCGAACATCGGTGCGACACTGAACCGCTTCCAGTCTACCATCGACAACCTGAGCAACACCATCAACAACCTGAGCAGCGCTCGTAGCCGTATCCAGGATGCTGATTATGCAACTGAAGTATCTAACATGAGCCGTGCGCAGATTCTGCAGCAGGCTGGTACTTCTGTACTGGCTCAGGCTAACCAGGTACCGCAGACTGTTCTGAAACTGCTGCAGTAATCTCTGTTTACGCAGTCTCGAATTGAAAACCAACCCCTCGGGGTTGGTTTTTTTATTTTGTGACACAGTTCGGATAAGTGAATTAATTGGAATAAAAGTCGGCTTCTTAATCGACGAAATAGGGAAGTTATATTTTGATCCTCAGAGGATTGGTGAAAAGCGTTTTCTTATATACTACAAACAATTTTATCTCCGTATAAAGTATTGAAGGATATTTCTTGTGACCATGCCAGATACACAGCCTTTAGCGAATAATGACGACCTGGGTGAAGATACTGGTAAAATTCCATTGAGTTCGATAACGCCTCCCATTCCTTACTCTGCACCTTTCCATCTTCAGGCCACTGCACATCTTTACGGTGTCAGGTCGGCTGCGCCAGAAGCAGCGCGTGTGCTGGAAATTGGGTGTAAAGATGGTGGCAATTTACTGCCTTTTGCGCTTGCGAATCCGCAGTCGCAGTCTGTTGGTGTTGATCTTGATGCGGAGCACATTGAAAAAGGCAATGCACTGATAAAACAGCTGGAGCTGGATAGTATTGCATTATTTGCCCTGGACCTCGAATCTCTGCTGGCTTGTGATCCTGGGAAATTCGATTATATCATTATCCACGGGCTGTTTAGTCTTATTGGTGGTGAAACGCGAGAGGCATTGCTGCGTTTCTGCAGTGAGCACCTGACTGCAGAAGGCATGGTCTGCTATTGCTACAATACGTATCCGGGGTGGAAAACTGGCGAGATTCTGCGAGATGCCATTCAGCTTCACAGCAGTCTTGCCAATGATGAAAAGACGGCACAATCCAGTGCCCGAGCGATGCTGACCTATCTGTCGTTAGGAACTGCTCCAGACAATCCCCAGAATGCAGCGCTGAAAGCCTTTATTGAACAAGCTGAAAAACAGTCTGATGTAGATTTTGCGCTGCATTATTTACAGGGGCTGCATCAGCCTTGTTACTTCGTTGATTTCTATTCACAGATTACCCAAACCGGCTTTGCCTATGTCGGCGATGTTCGTGCTTACACAGAACTAGCTGGGCATTACGGCGATCAGGTTTCGCGTTTGCACGAGACGATTTGCCCTGAAAACACCACCTATCTGCGCCAGCAATACCTCGATTTTGCGGTTAACCGTTCTCAGCGTTTCAGTATGCTGATACCACAGACGAGAGCAGGGGATATTCTGTCTGAACCTGATCTGACAAAGCTGGCGGACTTGAACTGGGCTGGTAATTTTCAACGTGTTATGGCAAGTAATGGCAGTACGTTGAATGCCCACACGTCCGGTACTGGAGAAACCATCAGTACGGAAAACCCGCTAGTATTAAGTATTTTGGATACGTTGGGGGAGGCCTGGCCTGCCAGTTTGACGTTGGAACAATTGGTCTTTAATACCCGTTTACCGGAAAAGGAGTCCGAGAATCACCAGCAGGATGTATTGATCGCATTGAAAAACTTGTTTGTGAAAGGGATCAGCGGTATTTACACGCGGATAGGAAATTGTCCTTACCGGAACAGTAAGCATAAAATATTGACCGGTTTACCCGGTATTGCCACGACCGATCTGGCATTCAATTTCTGGCATGAGACAGTGTCGCTTGATAGTGATGAACGGCAGTTCCTGCAACAACTGTCATCATCGAGCCTGAGTAAAGATAGGGTATTTTATAGCCAGCTTTGGGCGCTGCGTAATAAAGGTGTGGTATGGGGCACTTCACGCGCATGGCGAGATTACTTGCAGGAAGCGATTGTTAATGCGGATGCCCGGCAGGTTGCTGTTTATATTCAGTCTCTGGTGATGTACACCAGTGAAACCAATGCTGGCGGTTTTGTTGAGCCGGAAAAATCGGCAGTGCATAAAAAGAATAAGCAGCAGGATAAAAATCCACTCAGTCGGAAAGTGTACGAAGAACTTGATCGACTAACTGCTCTGGGGCAGTTTGCAGAGGTCAGAGCACGAACGCAAGAGATTATCAGTACTTATCCCGACAATCTGGGGGTCTGGTATCCCTTTGTAAACACCTATGTTCGTACCGGCGATTTTGATGGTGCAATGGGAGTGATTACTCGGGCAATATCTCTGATGCCGTTCAACTGGGATTTTTATGTTGATCTGGCGGTGTGCTTCTGGAAAAAGAACGAATTGCATCAAGGTATGGCGCTAACCAGAAAAGTATTACGTTGTGATAAGCGCAAAGGACTGGCGTGGGATACACTGGCCGTACTATTAAATATCACCCATAGTCTTGATGCAGCATTTTTGTGTATGGAGAAAGCACTACAGATTGATCCAGAGAATCCCAACTTTATCAGTCATATGGGGATGGTGTGTCATAATCTGGGACGTAAGGATGCCATTAAGTATCACCGTAAGACTATTGAATTGATGCCACATGCGTTCCATTTATATAGTAATTTGTTGCTGGGCTTGTCGCACGATATCAGTATAACGCCGCAAGCGTTGTTTCAAGAGCACCTGATATTTGGTCAACGAGTGGAAGAAGCCGCAGCTCGTCATCACTGTCAGTTTGCCTATTCAATCAATAAAGATCCCCATCGGCCATTACGTATAGGCTTTATTTCTGGTGATTTTGGCGATCACCCGGTGACAAATTTTTTAGAGCCTATCTGGAATTCGCTTGATAGAAATGTGTTTTCGCTTTATGCCTACTCAAGTTTTCAACGTAACGATGCAAAGGCTGACAGCCTAAAACAGACTGCGGCTGGCTGGCATGATGTTGACAAGATGGGTGAGCTTGAACTGGCGAAACTTATTAATCAGGATGAGATCGACATTCTGATCGATCTATCCGGCCATACAGCATATAACCGTCTGCCGGTTTTGGCACTGAAGCCTGCGCCGATCCAGATGACCTGGATAGGATATCCCGGCACCACGGGGATGAAGACGGTTGACTACATTCTGCTTGATGAGCATTTCCTCATGAAGAGTAATCTGGATGCTTATTTGATAGAAAAAACTATCAGTATGCCATCGATAAAATTCTTTGAGCCGGATAAGAACAGCCCTGATGTTAATGGGTTGCCTGCATTGACCAATGGTTATCTGACTTTTGCCAGTTTTAATCGTCCACAGAAGATTTGTGATGAAAATCTCGCATCGTGGGCAAAAATTCTGGTTGCATTGCCAGACTCTAGGTTGATTATTGGCTATATGACGGGTCAGGAGACAATAGATTATTTGCGCAAGAAGTTGCTTGAGCTAGGTGTGAGATATGAACAGTTAGTATTCCGTATGCGTACTGGCTTACAGGAATATCTGAGAATGCACCATGAGGTAGATATTCTTTTAGATACTTATCCGTATACCGGCGGCACAACGATCGGTCATGCGTCTTGGATGGGGGTACCTGTATTAACCCGTGAGGGTGACTCTATCCCATCAAGACAAAGTAGTGCAATTATGCGGATTTTGGGATTGGATGAATTCATTGCACAGAATGACGATGAATTGGTAGAGAAAGCGCGATATTGGAGTGGTTCGCTGGATAAGTTAAGCGAGTTCAGGGCCAGAATGCGTAGCGTTATGGCAGCCAAAATTTATTCTGTGGATTCACCATCTATTTATTTTGAAAAAGCGATGCGTCAGGCATGGCAGATATATTGCGCTGGCGAGGTTCCTAAGTCATTCAGCATAAGTTCAGAGAGCAATTAAAGATCTGAGAGATAACGGTTGCTTTAGATTGTACTAGATGGCGATTTCTGCCATCAACTTGATAAAAAATGTGAAAATTCTGCTTAGCAACATAAGCGCAAGGATCGGTGAATGATGAGCAAGAATATCTATGTAACGAGCCCTTTGCTGCCCGAGCTTGATGAGTTTATGCCCTATCTGGAAAAGATATGGGATAACAAGTACCTGACAAATGGTGGGCCTTTTCATCAGCAACTTGAGCAGGAACTGGCAGAGTATCTGGGTGTTAAGCACCTGAGCTTGTTTACCAATGGCACGCTGGCGCTACTGACGGCATTGCAGGCATTGCGTATCACCGGTGAAGTTATCACCACGCCTTATTCGTTTGTGGCGACATCGCATTCGTTACTGTGGAATAACCTGAAACCTGTTTTTGTGGATATCGACCCCGTCACCTGTAATCTGGATCCTAAAAAGATCGAAGAGGCGATTACACCTCTCACATCCGCGATTCTTCCTGTCCATTGCTATGGTATTCCCTGTGATGTGGATAAAATTCAGGAAATTGCCGATGTGTATGGTCTAAAAGTAATTTATGACGCAGCACATTCTTTCGGCGTCAAAAAAGACGGAGCCAGTATTCTGAATTATGGCGATCTCTCTATCCTGAGTTTTCATGCAACCAAGGTATTCAACACCATAGAAGGCGGTGCGATTATCTGCCCTGATGCGAAAATGAAGAAGCGGATTGATTATCTGAAAAACTTTGGTTTTGCGGATGAGACTACCGTTGTAGCGCCAGGTATTAACGGCAAGATGAACGAAGTGCAGGCCGCGTTTGGCTTATTGCAGCTGAAATATATTGAACAGGCATTGGAAGATAGAAAGCGTATTTATCACTATTACCGTGACGGGTTAGCCCGGATTCATGGTTTAACAACGCTGAGCGTACCTGACTCAATTGACTGGAATTATGCCTATTTCCCGCTATTTATGGATGACTACTCATTCGATACTCGAGAGAAACTATATAGTGCGTTAAAAGCGCAAGGCATTATGTCTCGTCGGTATTTCTATCCGTTAATCAGCAGCTTCCCAATGTACCGAGGTATTAACAGCGCGAGTGCTGCTAACTTGCCTGTAGCGACGAATGTGGCCAACTCGGTGTTGTGTCTTCCTATTTATCCAGGGCTGGAAGCTGACGACCAGGATCGCATCATTGAGATTATCGAGCGCACGTTGAACGAAAACGTGTGTTAATGAACCGGCTCCCCTTATCGCGACTGAACGCGAGCAAAGGGGGCATATCTCCTCAGGAGATACCTGAAATTTTGTAACAGAGAATGGATATGTCGACGATAGATGCCTTAATGCTTGATGCCGGTTTTTCTGCGTTACCACTGCTGGAAGCGTGCCTGGAGCAGGGGGTTGCCATCGGTGTGTGTAGCGGTAAACCGGGCGATCCTGGTCATATCCGTGCAACCCGGTCGATTGTTGAAGATTATTCGGACAAAGAGGCAATCCTCGGTATTGTCAGAAAGGAAAATGTTAAGGCTATCCTACCCGGTGTGACGGATGTGTCTTACGAAACTGGGGCTTGGGTTGCTGAATCATTAGGTATGCCTGGTTTCGATTCGGTTGAGACAACCAACATTTTGCTGAGAAAAGATGAATTTCGTAGTTATGCTCAGCGCAAAGGCTTGCCTGTTCCCACTGCGGTACGTGATATTGCCTGCGCAGGACAACTGTCGTACCCAATTTTGGTGAAGCCGGTGGATGCCTATAGTGGCCGTGGTATTACGTTAGTCCAGTGTGAGCAGGATATTTTACCGGCTTATCAACTGGCTGCATCCTCCTCTGCAAGCGGTCAAGTCGTGATAGAAGAGTTCAAGCAGGGCTCATTGCACAGTCACTCGGCCTTTATTCGCAATGGTGAGATAGCCTGCGAGTTCTTCGTTAATGAATATTGCACCGTTTACCCTTATCAGGTGGACAGCAGCTGTGTCGCTCATCAAATGAGTGAAACGCTGAAAAATGCCGTCAGTGACTGTATCAACAGTATTGTTACCGATCTGAATTTATGTGATGGCCTGCTGCATACACAATTTATTGCCAATGGCGACGATTTTTGGCTGATCGAACTGACCCGGCGCTGCCCAGGAGATTTATATTGCCAATTGATTCGTTATTCCACCGATATCCCTTACGCGGAATATTTTGTGGCACCTTTTTTGTCGCTGCCGTCGACATTCACCAATAAGCGGCCAACGGCTCGCCATTATGTTGGCAGGCATACCGTATCGGTGTCTGAGAGAACGATCTTTAATGCGCTGCGTTATCACCAACTGCCCGGTGAATTATTGGAAAGTGTCGCGCTGAAAAAAAGCGGCGAAGTGTTGAACCCGGCACCAGGCGATCGCGCTGCCGTGGTGTTTATGACCTTCGATGAAGAAGCCGAATTGCTAAAAAGCACAGTGAACCTGAAAAATCACCTGGTGGTGAGCCACTCTTTTCTGGGGAAAGCGAAATGAAAAGTATGACAAACAACGGTGAGGCATTAAAAGTCGGGTTCATTGGCGGAGGTATTAATTCAGCAATCGGTGAAACACACAAGATTGCTTCGCAGATGGATGGACATTTCGAACTGGTGTCAGGTTTTTTCAGTCGGCATGATGATATCAATCAACAAACCGCTGCCAGTTGGGGAATTCATGAAGACCGTGTGTATCGCGATTTGAGCGGCTTTTTGCAGGCCGAAGCCAGCAAACTGGATGCGGTGATCATTCTGACACCGACGCCGACGCATAAAGATATTGTCATTGCTTGTATTGAGCATCAACTGCCCGTTATCTGTGAGAAGTCGCTGGCAACCAGTGTAGAGGAAGTGGCCGAGATTCAGCAGGCGCTGGAGCACATGAAGGGGACTCTGCTGGTTACTTTCAATTATTCCGGTTACCCGATGGTCAGGGAGTTAAAGCAGCGGATCGCCGATGGTGAGCTGGGCCAGATCAGGCAGGTTATGGTTGAAATGCCCCAGGAGGGGTTTCTGCGTCATGTGAAGAGTGGGGCGGTGCCGCGCCCGCAGGACTGGCGTCAGCATGATGGCGTGATCCCTACCGTGTCGCTGGACTTGGGGGTTCATGCCCATCAAATGGTGGATTTCATCATCGGTGAGCAGGCGCAGGATGTGTATGCGGTGCACCATCGATTCGGTGAGATTCCAGATGTGGTGGATACGGTTCACTGCATCTCTGGTTACACCAATCAGGTGGTGTGCAATTACTGGTACACCAAGGCAGCATTGGGTTACCGCAATGGGCTGCGTATCCGGGTTTATGGTAGCAAAGGATCGGCTGAATGGCTGCAAATGGACCCTGAACATTTGAAACTCTGCAATATTAACGGCGTTTCCTATGTAATAGACCGGACGCATCCGGATAACCTGATCGCATCCCAGCCACGATACAACCGCTTTAAAGCAGGCCACCCTGCTGGATTCATTGAAGCATTTGCTAATTACTACGAGGATGTTGCTTCCTATCTGAAAGAAGGTACACACGAGTATGTGTTTGGTGCCGATGTTGCGATGCGAGGTATTCGTTATCTCC
This sequence comes from Dickeya undicola, assembly GCF_000784735.1. Lineage (GTDB taxonomy): Bacteria > Pseudomonadota > Gammaproteobacteria > Enterobacterales > Enterobacteriaceae > Dickeya > Dickeya undicola. The sequence goes on along the minus strand of NZ_JSYG01000004.1, from coordinate 146,180 downwards.
AGGCCGCTGCCGCCAGCGCGCATTCTGGCGGGCGTATAACACTGTCATAATAACAGCATATAATGTCCATATGGTATTTTTATGCCATATGGTTGATAGTTTAAGTGCAGGAAAACCTTTTAGAAGGCTACTTATGAATAATTACATGCATATGAAATCCGCGCATCAGTATTATCGCGATGTGTTTAGTCGAGAAATTATGCTGGGTGATGTTGGTGATCTTCCTAAAGATATGATCATTGATTTAATTGGCAAAAGAAGTTGTGATATTTATCAGTTGAATAAAAAACTTGCTGAGAGTCCAAGTAATTTGCCTGAAGCACAGGATAAAGCACTGAGGTTGATGTTGCAGACTATTGCTCTGTCTAATCTGGCATTCGATGATAAATGGGGTGGGCAACAAGTCAAGTTACCTCCCGATTATGTAGAGGGTATAGTCAATTCACTTATTGATGCCATTAACTTGACACCAAACTTAGAATATTTAGTTGCATCGATACAAATTTTATTCCGTGTGGGAGCGGTAGAACATGCGGTTGCCTTAATAGAAAGTAACTTTTCGTTATTAGTTGATGTACCTGTCGTTTTCAAGATCTTATTGCTTACCTGTATTGTTGAAGAGAATTATGAGTACGCATTTCTTCTCGTTAAAAAGATGACTGAGAATTCGTACTTGATCGGTGAAGACCCATTGGCGTTGTTGATGATAGTGACGACCATATTTAAAAATGGTGCATATCCCAATAGTTATATTGATTTCACTTCTCTCGTTTCAGCGAGAAATCAACTGCCTTATGAAAGTTACACATGGCTATTGCAAAAAGAAAACAAAAATAAAAAACCTACGGTTTTAGTTTCCTGTGATGTAAAGTACTATCATCAGCATACTATTTATCTGCTATATTCATTATATGAAACCAATAAAGATAGCTTGAATGTTCACATCCATGTCTACAATATTGATGATGAAACGTTTAATGATATTAAAGCGAAAAAACAGCAATTCCCAGAGTTAAATATTTCATGCTCAACAGAGACATTTGGCGATGTCCCTGGGGTAAATGTTCACTACGCATCGAGACGGTTTATTTTTGCTAGTTATTTGTTGTCCATAAACGAAGGGCCACTATTGATTCTGGATGCGGATTGTCTGGTGAGGAAGAACTGGAGCTTAATCGAGCACTCTATTGATTTATCAGGTGATGTACTTATTACGAAAGACGATAACTCACCATTCTGGGAGAAAGTATTCGCAGGGTTTGTCTATCTTAAAGGTGGGGAACTGTCAACAGCCTTTATCGATAAAGTCGCTCACTTTATTTGGGATAATTTGTATAAAAATAATGTTGTTTGGTTTTTGGATCAGGTTGCTCTCTCTGCTGCAGTGGATGAGATACCTGAGATGCATGATATTTCGAGGATAGACTCGACCTCAGCATGTGACGTCAATCACAGAGAAAGTTCATTTGCCTGGGTGGTAACGACTATCAAGGATGCGCAAAATCGCTACTCGGAATACAAAGATTATCTTGTTGAAAAATATGAAAATAAAATTAACAACTAAGATTTGTTGAGCAACAGGAATAAGGCATCAATGGAATGGTGCTTTATTCCTTGGTTACCTTTTATTCTGTCGACCGTCAGAAATAGCGGTTTATCACCGTATATACCCATCATACTTCAAGTTGCAGGTGCGTTGGCTGCCCTCGTTCACCCTGGTCACTGACTTGAGTAAGCTCCTGGGGATTCACTCGATTACCGTCTTCCTGCAACTCGAATTATTTTGGGTATACCTTTATTGGTTGCCTGGTGTCGTTTCTGACATCATGACTATTATTGTATTAATAGTTTCTTGCATTATCAGTCAATAACTGCACATCACAAAAATGGTTGGTGCCGACTGCTGGAAGGTATCCACCTTACGCTATAGCGGCTACAATATTCAGGAAGGGCATCCGGCTCATATCTGAAAAAAGCCTTTTTTCTACACCTATTCTGCCGATTGCCATAGTATGCTAAACGCATAATGTTACTGAGCACCTTAATTTTATAGGTATTTATCACTGTGAGCGAACTGTATACCGCTGAAGGCACAATGGATAAAAATTCATTATGGAAGCGCTATGTTCCTTTGGTGCGCCATGAAGCCTTACGCTTACAGGTTCGTCTTCCGGCGAGCGTTGAACTCGATGATCTCCTGCAAGCGGGAGGAATTGGGCTGCTCAGTGCTGTAGAACGTTATGATTCGTTGCAGGGCACGGCATTCACTACCTATGCCGTGCAACGTATTCGTGGCGCGATGCTGGATGAGTTGCGCAGCCGGGACTGGGCACCGCGCAGCGTCAGGCGTAACGCCCGTGAGGTCGCTCAGGCAATGCAACAGGCTGAACAGTCACTCGGCCGGGCTCCAACCGAGCAGGAAGTGGCCCAAACCCTGAACATCCCGCTGGAGGAATATCGACAGATTCTTCTGGATACCAACAATAGCCAGTTGTTTTCTTACGATGAGTGGCGGGAAGAGCATGGGGATAGCGCTGAGGCGTTACTGGAAGGAAATGAAGAAGCCAATCCGTTAAATCAATTGATGGACGTGAATTTACGCCAGCGAGTGATGGATGCGATTGAGAGCCTACCAGAGCGGGAGAAAATGGTGTTGACCCTCTATTATCAGGAAGAGCTGAACCTAAAGGAGATTGGGGCAGTTCTGGAAGTCGGGGAGTCGCGCGTTAGTCAGTTGCATAGCCAGGCGATAAAGCGTCTGCGTGCGAAATTAATGAGTGATATTTAATTTTGGAGCACGCAGATATGTAGTTGTACCCACACTACTGTCAGGAATGGACTCATGCCTCAAGCAACCAGGAAGAAGCAGCTTCTTAGCCGTTATTTAAAAGACTTCAAACACAGGCAAACACACTGCGCCAATTGTGCCAAGGAACTGGATCGTGTTTCGCTGGTATTCCGCGATCAGCTCATCAATAAAAAGTCGATAGCCATGATGGATCGGTTGATTGACAACGCTATTTGGGAGTCTGTGCAAGAAGAACTCATCCCCTTATGTCGTTTTTGCAGTGAAGTTTTCTGCAATACGCACGCCAATTATTTCGATATCAAAGCGTTTACACAGTATCTGATCGAACAGACTGAAGTGCGTCATAGCACGATGCGGGAATATGTCATCCGCTTGCGGCGCCTTGATGAATTGCTGCTGTTAAAGAATTATCCGCAGGAAAGTTTCTCCTCGGATGGCAATATTCAGCAACGTATTTGCGATTATTTGCCTGATATCGAGCAGAATACATACCGCAGTGCTCTGCGGAAGTATGATCAATATCTACATTGGCAGAAGCATTACTAGCCTTCTCGTTCCTCCGCTGACGAGCGGAGGAAACCTGGCTCATAGTTTTATGTTATGGTGATGTGAAAACACTTGCCATACCGGGGCAAAATATAGCACTGTCATCGTAATGACATCTGTGGACGGTAATTTCATCTTCAGATGTCGGGTGCCTGATACGGTCAATCATTATTCACCCGAATAGTTATTGTCACAGTGAGGAGCGCGAATGGTAGAGTCCTTCCCTGGACGGAATAGCCAGCAAATTCGCCCGCATTTATCGGTTTATCGATGCGGAGGATCTCCCTCCCGCTTCATTTTCTCACTGCCCCCTGATAGTTACGATATGTTCCCTGGAGTGATTCCCGCTCCATTCTCCAACGCTGATGCCGAGTGCGCCGTCATACCTACAGTGGTGACAGCGCCAATTTTGCATCGGTTTTTTTCATCCCACCTGCGTTACGGCTTAATAAGGAAGCCAAACCTCATTTGTGAACAAAACACCGTCGGCTTTAGGTCGTTCGGTCAGTGAAACAAACTGTAAGGTGCCACTATGGGAAGACAAAAAGCAGTGATCAAAGCGCGTCGTGAAGCCAAACGTGTGATCAGACGCGAATCGCGCAGTCATCGTCAGCGTGAAGAAGATTCGGTCACTTCTCTGGTTCAGTTGGGCGGCATTGAAGCTATCGGTATGGCGCGTGAAAGCCGCGACACCTCAATGATTGAGGCCCGAACCCCAGCTCAGGAACACTACTTGTCTGCAATAGAAAATAAACAGTTAATCTTTGCCACCGGTGAGGCGGGTTGTGGCAAAACGTTTCTCAGTGCGGCCAAAGCGGCCGAAGCACTGCTTCATAAAGAGGTTGAACGTATTATTGTTACACGGCCGGTATTACAGGCGGAAGAGGATCTCGGTTTCCTGCCGGGCGACATCGCGGAGAAATTCGCGCCTTATTTTCGGCCGGTGTATGACGTGTTGCAACGTCGGCTCGGCTCTTCCTTCTTGCAGTATTGCCTGAGGCCGGAAATCGCCAAAGTGGAGATTGCGCCATTCGCCTATATGCGTGGACGGACGTTCGAGAATGCCGTAGTGATTCTGGATGAAGCACAGAACGTTACCGTCAATCAGATGAAGATGTTCCTGACACGTCTGGGCGAGAATGTCACGGTGATCGTCAATGGTGATATTACGCAATGCGACCTGCCCGTGGGCGTGAAGTCGGGCCTGCGTGATGCGTTGGAACGATTCACGGAGGATGGTATGGTGGGCATTGTCACCTTTGGCAAAGAGGACTGCGTCCGCTCCGAGCTGTGCCAGCGTACGCTGGTGGCGTATTCCTGAGCGGTTTTCCCAAATAGCAACAGGGCTGCTTTCGCAGCCCTGTTTTCAGAGAGAATGATGCTATTTTTGATTATTGACGTATAAGTGGGATAGCATCTCTTGTTTGATATTTTTGTGCGTCGATTAGTTTTTAGGGGTTAAAAGCAAAAAGCGCATCAGGCAAGGTCTCGCCTCAGATGTTAGCAATAAGCGGTTGTCATCAGTAAAATCGCGTAGGATATCCAGATGAACGGTGGGACGTTCGACACGATCCAATACATTGATATTGAAATATTGATCAAGAATATGTAGCAGCTCTCGATACTTACCGAGAAAACCGTCTATCCAGTTGTGAATTTCAATAATAATTGTTGCGCCTTGTATTTTTTCTATGAATGCCTCATTTAACACATCAAATTCAGCACCTTCAATATCAATCAGCATCAGAGCTTTATGGAAATCAACATGTTGAATCAGTGACAAGTTATTTGAATTGGCTTCTCCGAATATCTGCAGTTCTCCGACCGCACCATTCCTGCGCCAATTTTCTGCAATGACTTCTTGCCCATGTTTGTTCTGCTCAAAGCAGATAGCATGGCGTACTTTTTTGCTCAAAAGCATTCCACAGGCATAGTAGCCATCCGCTGCCCCAATATCGATAAATGTATCAAATTGGTTGGATTCGGTATGGCAGATAAAATCCAGGATTTCCTTCTCATAAAGGCCAAGCAGCATTGACCCTAAATCCGATTTTCCCCACCAGGTATCCTGGGTTAGTAATAAATTTTTAAAGGGGCCGAAAGCTACTTTTCCCTGGAGTCGTTGAAAAAGCTCCAGCGAGACGCGTTGACGCCGTTGATGCACATTTTCAGTGCGCCACATCAATTTATCTTCTTCCGTAGCATTTTTTTGTCTTTCCAGCATTGGCGCGAAATAAATCTCTTCATTTTCAATAAAATGCTGAATATTCACTGATTTATGCCTCTTAGGGTTAACATGATCTTTTGTAAAGTGCAGAACTTGGCCCCTATCATACTTGTCTCCGATAGTGACCCGGAATCCTTAAAACTGACGATACCGTCTTTACTCCGGGTATGCTATTAATATTTGAAACTATATATCAATCAGCTAAATAGCTTCTCATAATAGCGCTACACTTGTGAGAGATGACATCCCGCCAGCTCTGGAGCCGCGCAATGATAAGTGGAGCATTAATGTGAGAAGCTATTTAGTTGGAATCATGAGCTGTATAAATATTGGCTCACACAGTACGCTGAATGGTTATTGCATAATAGCGCTGCGCTTGTCTTTGTCTTTTCGCCCCGATACTGATGTTCAGCGTCCTTATGTCTCATTTAGTCATACTATTGATTCATAATATGAGGCTACTCGCCGTTACAAAAGATATCAACGTCAAGGATATAAGAGTCAGTAAGCCCAGTCGCTCGGATACTTCGGCAACGGAATAGCCGCGCTCCGTGATTTGACGGACGGCCTCTTCCTTAAATTCAGGTGTAAATCGTGGTGTGCCCATATGCTCCTCCTATGCTCAAACTATAGGGCAGGTTCGTCTACCGGAGCGGGGTCAGTTCAAACTGTAGGGCAGGATCGTCTACCGGTGTGGGGGCAGTCCAGTATAAGGAATGTGTAAGACAAATGTGGAGCGTCGCACGCATTATGGCTTTGTTAGTGGTGTCATATATTGTTGAAGGTGTTGTGTGATAGCCGCTGTTGGCGATAGCACATAAATTAGAGAAGGTGACGCTTGTCGGTTATTGCTGAGTGACAGAGCTCGTATGATGAGCAGACCCAGAAAATTGGTGAATCATGTTTAACATGGCGGTACGAGCTCTGAAAATGGACGAGAATGGTGCGTTCGCGACCTCCGGTTGTTAATAGCATGGGGCTGTCAATGCACTAAGGGCTGCGAAAGCAGCCCTGTTGTTAGGTGCGAAACCGATCAGTGATGGCCGAGGCGTAATGGCTGTATGTCGTTCATGGCATACGAGTCGGTAAAATGGCCGTTCCCCTGCAGTTTGAAGGCCTCCACCGACTGGCGCAATTTGGTGGCCTGCTCGTTGAGTGAGTCCGCCGCAGATGAAGCTTGCTCTACCATAGCGGCATTCTGCTGTGTTACTCCCTCCATCTGATTAATGGCCGTGTTAATCTGGGAAATACCGCGGCTTTGTTCTTCAGATGCCAGAGACACTTCATTGACCAGACTGGACACGTTCTGAATCACACCTTTCACGTTATTGATGGAATCACGGACTTCGTCAGCCTGGACTGCACCATGCCGCACGGCGGCAATCGCACTGTCGATCAAGGTCTTGATCTCTTTGGCTGCGGAGGAGGAACGCTGAGACAGCGTGCGGACTTCACCAGCTACCACCGCGAAACCGCGTCCATGTTCACCTGCCCGTGCGGCTTCCACCGCGGCATTCAGCGCCAGGATATTGGTCTGGAAAGCGATACCTTCAATGAGATTGGTGATATCGGCGACCTTTTCAGAGCCGTGAGCAATCTCTTCCATTGCACGCATCATACGCTGTACTGCTTCATCACCATGCTGGACTGCAACACCGGCCTGCTGGCCCAGGCGATTGGCCTGTGCGGTATTGTCGACATTACTTTCGATGGTGGATGAGATTTCATGCATACTCGCAGCTGTCTGCGCCAGCGAAGAGGCCTGCTCTTCCGTTCTGGCGGAGAGGTCTTCGTTGGCAGCGGCGATTTCACCGGATGCCGTCGAAACGCTTTCACTGGCGGAACGTACGTCAGCAAGCACGGTGGAGAACCGCTGGATCAGATTGTTAAAGGCGCTGGCGGTCTGGCCGATTTCATCGTTCTTTCTGCTGTCGGCTTGCAGGGTCAAATCCAGATTTTCACTCACGGTGATCAGTGTCTGGCGCAGGGCATTCAGGCTGGCGCGTACATAGCTGATAATTACCGTGGATAAGGCACCGGCGGCGAGCAGAGCCGCTACAATCAATCCGACCAGCCCGAAGAAAGCCTGTTTGAAACTGGTGTTATTCTGATCCTGCAATCCTCCGGCCAGGCCAACATTGTAGTTGTATTGATCTTGAAAGCCTTTTACCAATTTATCCTGAGCCTGAGTGATATAACCCTGAGAGGCAAAGGCTTTCTCCACGGCTTGAGCATCAGTTTGAGACTGCTGAAACAGCTTGTTTTCAGCGGCACGGAATTCGTTCAGGTATTGCAGGTTATCATCGGTCATCTGCGCATCTTTGTTGTCAGAGAGCAGGTCCTTTTTATAGGTGGCATTTAATTTTTCAACGTTGTTCAGCGAGTCATCAAGCGAACGTTTTAAGCTATTACGCTGTTGTTCATCGCGGGTAAGAAAAATAAGTGCCAGATTACTACGAGCATTGTTTAATGCATCATTCGACTTAACCAAATTATCAAGGCTGGGTAATGTGTTAATCATCACATATTCCAGACGATCTTTTGACTGGCTCAGTGAATAAAGACCAAAAATGCCTACGCCAATCAGAGCTAGAGAAAAAATACTGATTGCAATAGCTAATTTTTTCACAATGGTCATGGTGGGATGCTCCGCCAAAAATGAGGTTGGGGATAAAAAGTGTAATTATCTTACCGTACTGAATTTATTTTATTTAGATTAAGTGAACATTAATGATGATGAAAAAATGATTTTTTGTATGTTTCCATGGAAAATATAAGCCATCTAATTAATTATTTTTTATCTCTGGCTTTAATATCAGTGAGTTAATTATATTGGTGAAATGATACCCATATCTTGATGAAGACGTGCTGAAGAGCATAAATGCAAGGAAGTAGCATATAAAGAATTGCTTATACCCGTCATACTTCAAGTTGCAGGACAAAGCGCTCGGCGTTTTGAACAACACAATACGTTGGCCTTTTAGGGCAAGGCTCAGAGAGTCTTGTAGCGTAGCCAACGCACCTGTAACTTGAACAATGACGGGTATATAGGGGGCCAATTAATGAATGTTTTTTCTTTCTTGTGACGACTTATCGCTATCAGATTGTCGGAACCAAGCCGTTTTGTCGAACCCAGTCGAGGCTTCTCATCCGTTCCGTCACCGATTAAAAACAAAAACCCCAAACTTGCGTCTGGGGTTTTTGTTTTTAATCTGGCGGTGAGGGAGGGATTCGAACCCTCGATACGTTTTCACGTATACACACTTTCCAGGCGTGCTCCTTCAGCCACTCGGACACCTCACCGGATCGTCGCCGTCAGGGGCAACGGGGCGCTACTATAGGGAGTCACCCTGTTATGGTCAAGCAGTATTTCAGGCTTTTGAAACGTCTGGCTAACTGTTGTTCGACCTGAACGGAAGCACGCCAAATAACCGATAAAAAAAGACCACCGCCGGGGCGGTGGTCAGAATAATACTACCCAGCGGAATTAGTTCAGCAGGGATTTGATGTAGCTGGTCAGCTCCGCGTTGGTGCTGTTAGCGAAGAAATATTCCTGGAATTTCGGACCGGCAATAGCGCCTTTGACCAGATCCTGATCCAGACCTTTCAGGATGGTTATCAGATCACGGTAGGTGACTTCTTTAACCGCATCCAGGATTTTCTTGTTACGTTGCTGCGGAGCAACGCGATCGCTCGGGTAACCACGGCCGCCTTCTTCTTTGAACAACTGGGTAAACAGGTTTTCCAGGTTCAGTTCGGCACCCCAGCCAAAACCCTTGGCGTAAGGCAGAGAAACTGCATTACCGTTGTTGATCTGGGAGAACAGGTAAGCGTCGGACGGGTCAACAACCAGACCACAGATTACACCCGGGAAAGAGTTACAAGCCAGCATCGCACCCTGGCCGGTCCCACAACCCGTGACCACGAAATCAGCGGCACCGGAGTTCAGCAGGATGGCAGCCAGGATACCGTTCTGGATGTAGGTCAGCTGTGCCGCATCTTCAACGGCATATTGACCGTAGTTGTATACGGTGTGACCCTGCGGTTCAACGGCTTTAGACAGGGCAGCGGCGATGATCGCGTTCTTTGCGGCCTGGCTGTTCTCGTTAATCAGTGCAATTTTCATGTTCGTTCCTTTATGTGTGCGGACAACTACATTTTTTAAAACACTATTTCATTTAGATGGCCCAGTATACCTTGCTCGCCAGAAACCGCAAACCACCAGAAACCGGAATTGATCGCAAAAACGTGAGCTGATCGATCTCTCGTGGTTGTTGTCGCTATTGTGATTCTTGGGTTAAATTTATTTTTGATTGATCATTCAATTAAAAAAAGATTCAATGAACGTGGATAACCAGACAATCATAGGCAGACGCAGCCGTAATGCGTCCGCCGCAGGAGGAACTTATGCCCAAAGTGGGGATGCAACCGATCAGGCGACAGCAATTGATTGATGCCACATTGATGGCGATTGATGAAGTGGGGCTGCATGAGGCGTCTATTGCACAGATTGCCCGACGAGCAGGCGTTTCTAACGGCATCATCAGTCACTATTTTCAAGACAAAAATGGCCTGCTTGACGCCACCATGCGTTATCTGTTGCGCCTGTTGGGCACGGCGGTCAGGACGCGTCTGGCAACACTGACGTCAGACGATCCCAGATTACGTTTGCGGGCGATGGTGGCGGGTAATTTCGATACGAGTCAAACCAATGCCGCAGCGATGAAAACCTGGCTGGCGTTTTGGGCGAGCAGTATGCATTCCCCCAACCTTTATCGATTGCAGCGCGTCAGTAGCCACAGGCTTTATTCCAATCTTTGTGCCGAATTTCGTCGTTGTTTACCGCGTGAAGAGGCTCGTCGGGCGGCAAGAGGTCTGGCGGGGTTGATTGACGGACTGTGGCTACGCAGTGCGCTGAACGACAACGGATGTAGCCGGGAGGCGTCGCTGGCGGTTGCTTGTCACTTTATTGACTGCCTACTAAAGCCGGAGGCCTGCGTTATACCTGAACAGGAGAACTGATCATGTCACTTTATGGTTTACAACCACTGTTTATTCACGGCGAACGGGTCAACAGCGACGGTAACGACAGGTTTCCTGCCGTTAATCCGGCGACGGGTGACGTTATCGCGCAATTACAGGAAGCCACTGTCGGGGACATCGATCGCGCGGTTACGTCTGCGCAGCATGGGCAACGGGTATGGGCGGCAATGTCGGCAATACAACGGGCGAGAGTGTTACAGCGCGCCGTAGCGATACTTCGTGAACGCAATGACGAACTGGCATTGATGGAAACCCATGATACCGGCAAGCCACTGGCGGAAACCCGAACCGTTGACATCGCCACCGGGGCGGATGTGCTGGAATATTACGCCGGGTTGGCCCCCTCGCTGGAAGGGCTACAGATCCCGCTGCGTGAGATGTCCTTTGTCTATACCCGACAAGAGCCATTGGGCGTGGTAGCCGCGATTGGTGCCTGGAATTACCCGATTCAGATTGCACTCTGGAAGTCTGCCCCTGCGCTGGCAGCGGGCAATGCCATGATCTTTAAACCCAGTGAGTTGACCTCGCTGACAACCTTGCAACTGGCAGAAATCTACCATGAGGCGGGGCTGCCTGCGGGCGTATTCAATGTGCTGACTGGCAGTGGTAAGAATGTTGGTCAGGTGCTGACGCGTCATCCCGGCATTGCCAAAGTGTCTTTTACTGGCGGTGTGGCTAGCGGCAAAACGGTGATGGCGAATGCCGCTGAATCCAGCCTCAAAGCGGTGACGATGGAGCTGGGCGGCAAATCGCCGCTGATTATTTTTGATGACGCTGATCTGGATCGGGCCGCTGATATCGCTATGGCAGCCAACTTTTTCAGTAGCGGCCAGGTGTGTACCAATGGCACGCGGGTATTTATCCCGGCTGCGCTGAAGCGGGCTTTTGAGCACAAAATTCTTGAACGCGTGGCTCGTATCCGTATGGGGGACCCGACCGACCTGGCGGTGAATTTCGGCCCGTTGGCAAGTATGGCTCACCGGGAATCGGTGTTGCGTTACATCGAACTCGGCAAAGCACAAGGTGCCAGATTGTTGACTGGAGGCGGTGCGCCGGAGGGCGATGCATTCGCGCACGATGCCTGGGTGGCCCCCACGGTATTCACCGACTGTCGGGATGAGATGACCATTGTGCGCGAAGAGATTTTCGGACCGGTAATGAGCATCCTCACATACGACGATGAAGAAGAGGTGATTCGACGCGCCAATGCGACCGATTATGGATTGGCAGCTGGCGTGGTGACGCGGGATATCAGCCGGGCGCATCGGGTTATCCATCAACTGCAAGCGGGTATTGGCTGGATCAACACCTGGGGTGAATCGCCTGCGCAAATGCCGGTCGGCGGTTACAAGCACTCGGGTGTTGGGCGTGAAAACGGCATCGTCACGTTGCAAAGTTATACCCAAACCAAATCCATTCAGGTCGAACTGGGAGATTTCAATCCGATTTTTTAATGCTGACGGAGGATGACATGGATTATGACTACATCATTATTGGTGCCGGTTCTGCCGGCAACGTGCTGGCCGCCCGGCTGACGGAGGACCCGGATGTCAGCGTTCTGTTGTTGGAAGCAGGTGGCCCGGATTACCGGCTGGATTTTCGAACTCAAATGCCGGCTGCACTGGCCTGGCCGCTACAAGGGCGGCGCTACAACTGGGCGTATGAAACCGATCCTGAGCCGTATATGGATAACCGGCGCATGGAATGCGGGCGTGGTAAAGGATTGGGCGGTTCGTCGCTGATCAACGGTATGTGCTACATCCGCGGCAACGCTATGGATTTTGAGCACTGGGCGAGCTTGCCCGGCCTGGCTGACTGGGGCTATCGCGACTGCCTGCCGTATTTTCGTCTGGCGGAACGGCGCGATAGTGGTGCAGATGCCTATCACGGTGATCAGGGGCCAGTGTGTGTGACGACACCCAAAACGGGAAACAACGAGCTTTTTCATGCGATGGTCGCCGCAGGCGTACAGGCTGGTTATCCGCGTACGGATGACCTGAACGGCTATCAGCAGGAAGGGTTTGGCCCAATGGATCGCACAGTAACCCCTGACGGACGCCGGGCCAGCACCGCCCGCGGCTATCTGGACATGGCGCGGGGACGCCCGAATCTGACTATAGTGACTCATGCGCTGACTGATCGCCTTCTGTTTGACGGTAAACGGGCGACCGGCGTCAGCTATCTACGCGGCAACAGCAATCAGCCGCGGCGGGTTGCGGCCCGGCGTGAAGTCCTGCTGTGCGCAGGAGCGATTGCGTCGCCGCAGATATTACAACGATCTGGCGTCGGCCCGGCGGATTTGCTGCAGAGCCTGGCTATTCCGTTGGTACAGCATTTACCGGGCGTGGGGCAGAATCTGCAAGACCACCTGGAAATGTATTTACAGTATCGCTGCAAACAGCCGGTTTCGCTCTATCCAGCGTTGAAGTGGGTTAATCAGCCGAAGATTGGTGCCGAATGGTTATTTTTCGGTACGGGCATCGGTGCCAGTAATCAGTTTGAGGCCGGTGGGTTTATTCGCAGTAGCGAAGCGTTTGACTGGCCCAACCTGCAATTCCACTTTCTGCCAGTGGCGATCAATTACAACGGTTCTCAGGCCGTGCGTGAACACGGGTTTCAGGCGCATGTGGGATCAATGCGCTCACCGAGCCGGGGTCGCATCCAGTTGCGATCCCGCGATCCGCGCCAGCACCCGAGTATTCTGTTCAACTATATGTCGAGCGAACAGGATTGGCAGGAGTTTCGTGCAGCGATTCGTATTACCCGGGAAATCATATCGCAGCCCGCATTGGATCGTTATCGGGGGACGGAAATCAGCCCAGGGCCACAGGCGCAGAGTGACAACGAATTAGATGCGTTCATTCGCCAGCAGGCGGAAACCGCCTATCATCCATGTGGTTCCTGCAAAATGGGTCAGGATGCGATGGCCGTGGTGGACGGTCAAGGGCGAGTGCACGGGCTTTCTGGATTGCGGGTGGTGGATGCGTCTATCATGCCGCAGATTATTACCGGTAACCTCAATGCCACCACGATAATGATGGCGGAGAAGATCGCCGATCGTATTCGCGGACGGATACCGTTCCCCCCCAGTGAGGCGGCGTTTTATATTGCAAACTCCGCGTTGGCTCACTCGGTATGACACCTGAACAGGGACATCATCCAGTGACGTGTCATGATCGGGGAGTGGTTGTGCTGCAAAATCGCAGATAAAAAACGACGGTGCGAGGTGTATCGAAGGGAAAAGAAGGAAAGGGGAATCGCATCGTACCGAACGGCTCTGGATAGCAAAACGCGGCGTTAACGCCGCGTTTTATCCGCTATCAGAAGGTACTGGTATCTTTGAACAGACCGACTTTCAGGTCGGTTGCGGTGTAGATAAGACGACCGTCTACCAGAACTTCACCGTCTGCGATGCCCATGATCAGCTTACGGTTAATAACGCGTTTAAAGTGAATGCGATAAGTCACTTTCTTTGCTTCCGGCAGCACCTGACCGGTGAATTTAACTTCGCCCACGCCCAGTGCGCGGCCTTTCCCTTCACCGCCGAGCCAGCCGAGATAGAAGCCCACCAACTGCCACATGGCATCCAGACCCAGGCAGCCTGGCATCACCGGATCGCCGATAAAGTGGCAACCGAAGAACCACAGATCCGGACGGATATCCAGTTCTGCTTCCACGTAGCCTTTCCCATGCAGACCGCCTTCTTCGGTCATCGAGATGACACGATCCATCATCAGCATGTTGCCAGCTGGCAGTTGTGGCCCCTGCGGACCAAACAGTTCACCGCGTCCGCTGGCGAAAAGGTCTTCTTTGGAATAGGAATCGCGTTTGTCTACCATGTTTCTATAAGCCCTGTTTTTGTGGAGCACGCAGGTTAGCGTACAGATGTACGCTGAGCAAGTCCGTTACTTCTGGACCAACCAGTTTCCTCAGCGGAAAAACCATGGGAAGCGGCGGCGCTCCGGAGGTGCTAACTGTGCGATGCGCTCGCGGATCGCCGCCAGCAGACTCGGTTGTTGATCGTCATCATACGGCATTTGAGTTAACAGCATCAGTGCCTCGGGCACTGAATCCACGATGTAGATATGGAATTGCCCTTCGCGCACGGCGTTAATCACCTCCGGCTGCAGACACAGATGGCGCTGATTGGTTGCGGGTATAATCACGCCCTGCTTGCCGGTCAGACCACGGCGTTGACATACCTCGAAAAATCCTTCGATTTTTTCGTTGACGCCGCCGATCGGTTGCACATGCCCAAACTGGTCGACAGAGCCGGTAACAGCCAACTGTTGATTGATGGGGAGCAGCGATAGGGCACTGACCAGCGCACTAAGCTCTGCCAGTGAGGCGCTGTCACCATCGACTTCGCTGTAGGACTGTTCAAACACGATCGAGGCAGAAAACGGCAGTTGTTGTTCCAGTTCCAGCTCGGAAATCAGGAACGCCTGCATAATCATCATGCCCTTGGCGTGCAGGTTGCCGCCCAGCTCAGCCTTACGCTCGACATCGGTCAGCTCGCCGTCGCCAGGGTGCACCACGCAACTGATACGGGTTGGTTCACCAAACATCAGCGGATAACCGGGATACTCCAGCACTGACAGACCATTAACCTGACCGATCATGTCGCCTTCGGTTTCGATCAGGATCTGACCAAGCTCGATTTCATCCTGCATACGTTCGGACAGATAACCCTCACGCCAGCGACGCGCGGTAACGGCATCAATAATCGCCTGTCCGGTGATATCTTCCTGGCGAGCATAGAGCGCGGCGTGCTTGAGTTGATGGAGCAGCCACTGCGGGCACAACGGGACATTGCCCTGATCGCCGCTGTAGCGCACCGCCAGTGTAAACAGTTCCGGCCAGGCATCGGCGGCCAGCAGCGGCAACTGGTTCTCCAGACACAGCGCATTGATGTAGGAACACCAGTGCACCATGTCTTCGGGTTCGATCAACTGCAATTGTGATTCAAATTCGCCATAGATCGCCAATTCGCCCAGTTCTGGTTCCATCTCATGGATATCACCCAGGCTGTCACGGTCGCCAAGTACGATCAGCCGCAGGTCGACCGGCATCGGCGGGATCTCAACCGGTAGAGGCCGCCGTTCGTCGGGAGACAACCAGTGATACTGACCATCGATAATGATCTGCTTGAGTCGCAGCCACATCAGCGGCTGAGCCAGTAATGTTCGCGCAGACAGAATCAGCGTGCCGCCGTTGACGCGATGGATCAGGCCGGGCTGTAGGCGGATATCATCTTTGTATATCCGCACGCAGCCAAACAGCTGTTCCGGCTCGATCCACTCCTGGTAGCCGCAGCGCAGGGTGGCCGCAAAATTGTCGTCCGGGTATTGGGCTGGCTGGACACTGATTTGACGGCCGTCGATCTGATAACGGTTACCATGCAGCGTTTCTGATTGCCGGGTCGGTTGATGCTCGATGGCATTGGCAATCAATGCCAGATAGGCATTGTTCTCCTGCGCCTTCAATAACATGAATCGTGAAGGCGAGCGGGGATGGCAGAAAATCGTCAAGGCATCGGCCAGACGAGGCTGTACTGCTGAGAACTCGGCAGGAGCAAGTTGGGCGGCCTGGGAGAATAACGTCTGATATGGCGTATGATCGGGCAGCAGTTGCTGCCATTCGAGTCGGTTACTGGTCAAAGTATCTGCTGTAATCGTTTAAAGGAAAACCTCAATTATACAAGAATTCTTGGGGCTGCACATGCGCTGAGTCTGGAGATGAGAACCAGAGAACATTCATTGGCGAATTTTTGGGCAGGAAATGGTCAGCAAGGCATTGCTTGAAACAGGAATATCGGGCAACAATGGGCACAAGTTCAGGCACGTTACACGGTCACTAAAGAATAATGTATGAAATATCAACAACTAAAAAATCTTGAGTGCGGCTGGAAGTGGAAGTACCTGGTCAAAAAACATCGCGAAGGCGAGCCAGTCACGCGCTTTATCGAGCAAAGCGCGGCCGATGAGGCCGTAGGTCGATTGCTGAAAATGGAAAACCAGCCGACGTTGGTGCTGGAGTGGATTGCACAGTGCATGAATCCTGCACTGGAAAACCGTATGAAGCAGACGATTCGCGCCCGGCGCAAACGGCACTTCAACGCCGAGCACCAACATACCCGCAAAAAGTCCATTGATCTTGACTATCTGGTCTGGCAGCGTTTGGCAGCGCTGGCGCAGCGTCGTGGCGTTACCTTATCGGAGACGATCGTACAATTGATCGAAGATGCTGAGCATAAAGAGAAATATGCCAGCCAAATGTCACTGCTCAGGCAGGATCTGCAAGCAATGTTGGAGCAGCCGCCGGAAAACGAATAGGCCGGCTACGATATGACAGCGACAAAAAGCAGGCTGGCTGTTAACACAGAAGCGGTATCCTCGCTGGCAGCCTCTTATTCCCCGCACAATCCGCATTTTTCACCGGGCAGTAATATCAAGTCTGCTAATTCATTAAGTGATAATAATTAAAAAAATGAAAAAACGATTACCACGGGAAAACTTAATGGCCAGGTGATGCCGATTAATATTGAGGCCAGAAAGCGCATAGCCAGAGAATTATCTTTGCTCATAAAAAAAGTAAATAGCATCGAGACTACAAGGCCCATGAAATAGAGGGTTCTAATCATTTCCCACAGGTGATGGTGTGACACATTTACTTCCTTATGGTTATAGGGGCGCGTATTCTATGCTGTTAAAACTTTTCGATCAATTACTTAACCTATCCTGATGCTCAGATGCGTTCACGAATGGAAAAACCTCGCAATGCTGCTGTTGGCAGGTAGCCCAGGTTCTCGCCAGCATGGTGACGAATCACCATCTGTCGCTGATGTGCCAACCAAGTGTTAACAATCAACCAAGTGTTAACAATGTAGTATCGCCGTGTTGTTGCTGTCGGGCGTTATTGTCACTCTCGGTGGGCCATGTACTGTTGTAATAATATATTACGCGGGTTATCCATTTATTTTTGACGGATGTGTCAAAGAATACAGATTCCGGAACAATCCGAACGTCAATTGATAATTTTTTCAGCGGCTATTTATTTACACGTGGAACGGATAGTTAACTGTGTTAAATCTATCTGATTCAGATAACCGGTATGATAAAGGCAAAATGCTGAATGAAAAATGTGAGATAAAACCGAGATCTATATCACACCAAATGTATGCTTATTTTATGTTTTTTTGTGATTTTCATGACATTTATATTAATTTTTTGTTTCAGTATGGACTTTGTATGGAGAGTGGCATAGTTTGAGATTTTATCCTGCCATAAAGGTAATGAAATGAGTGAGATATCAAGTCTGTCACTGAAAATCCCGCTTGAGCTGAAAGAAAAGATCAAAGCGGCAGCGTTGGAGAACGACGTTTCGATCAGCGCTGAGGTCAGTGCGCGTTTGCTGAAAAGTTTTGATATCGAAGATCATGCCCATGACGCTGATGAGGCAGAGATCGTTGATAATCAGAATACGGAAGAGATCGTGGAGCAGCCGCTGACGGCGAAGGAAATCAAAAAACTTCGTCAGTTGCTGAAAGGCAAGGGCACCTCCAGGAAGAAGTAATTCCGGTTCTCCTATGCTGTATCCATTGCAGGGATACAGCATTTACCACACCTTCAGTACTATTTTCCCTTAACGTCCCCCTTCTTATTCTTCTCTTTTGACTCATGTATGAGCAGTGAGCTTCAGGTGAAAGTGCCTGCGGTGAGTGACGTCGGTAACCGATTACGTCGCATGATAAGGAACGTGTTTTCAGATAATCTGGTGGAACTCTTATGGCATTGTGCTTACTCAATCTCAAAGCACGATACACCTGCAACTTGAGGTATGACGGGTATAAATGAAATTAACTTTACTTTTACGTTAGAAAACTGCTTTGGAAGCGTAAATATTCAACTGAATTTCCACAAATTCGTCGAGCATTTTTCTGTTCTATCGCAGACTATGCCAATTTCATAAGAAAAATTTGGATCGTGATGATATTTGTTACCTGAATAATCACATAGGTTATCACGCGGTGTGATGGGCATTTCTATAAGTTTTTTTTTGTATTAACAATAACGCTCTTATCATTCCTTTTATAATGTGAAACAATCTGCTATCAGCGTGGTTTCAGACAAGGTGATTACGCTGATAATGGGGATGGCAGGATGCCGCATCCGATTATTGTTAATCAATAGCCGGAATAAATAATCGTGCCGCGGTTTAGGCTTTGGCCTGAACCGTGGCATGGTTACTTCACCTGCCGATTCACGGCGGGAATGGACTATCACGGAGGATAAAATGATTCCCAGGACAGGAATAACGCGTTGGCGCGTTCATCGCACCAACCTGATTGGTTCGACCTTTACCCATATCAGGTTCCATCATTCAGGCGCTACTGTATGGCGTGCAGGTCAGAGATCTGTGCTGTTACCTCATCCTATATCCCTGCTGTTCAGGCAGATATGGCTTGCCGCTGGTTTATTTGGCAATGGAATGACCTCCTTAAGGTATGAGGCCAGGTGAATATAAATTATTTGCCACACGATTTTTTAATTGGATTGTAACCGAAAGGATTTAATTAAAGGGGCTTATAATGAGTTTTTCTAATTTAAAAATAGGCTATAGACTGGCGGCCGGATTTTTATTTCTTATCATTATGTTATTGATTGCCGGGGCGGTGGCATTAAGTAATCTGAGCGATTTTAATCGCAAGATGGATTATACCGTTTCCGATCTTTACCCCATGACAGCAAAAGGGAATAAGCTTATTGATGAGTTGAATGATGCGTTGCTGGGGCAACAGTTAATATTAATGTTGGACTCTAAAGAGGATATCAAGCGAAAGAATGATGAAACTAGCGGGCATTCTTCAGAGATCACGGCTTTGCTGGCTGATTTAAGCAAAAATGCTAAAGATGCTCGCTCAGCCAGTTTATTAAGAGATATTCAACAGATTCGCAGTGAATATAGCGTATCAGGAAGTAAGCTGATGGAACTGGCCAGCCGTGGTAATAAGCAAGAGGCTGTGGCTGAATTGATAAATGTTTCTCTGGGATTACAACAAAAGTATAAGGCCAAAGTTACCGAATTCATCGATTATCAGGATGATCAGATGATGAGTGCCCGGGAAGCGGTACAAAAGAGCTATACCGATATTCGTACGATTTTGTGGCTGGTTTTTATTATTAGTATCGTGGCTGGAGGCGTGATCGCCTGGTGGATCACGCGTAGTGTGACACAACCGTTACAAGAAGCGTTGGTGCTGGCGGAAAAGGTCGCACAAGGTGACTTGACTACCGAAGCCTCTGTTTGTGCGCAGGATGAAACCGGTAAGTTGTTGCAGGCACTGTATGAAATGAATAGTAGCTTGCGTAACATTGTGAGTCAGGTACGGGATGGCGCTGAAACCATCTCTTCCGCCGCATCGCAGATTGCCGCAGGTAATCAGGACCTGTCCGCCCGCACCGAAGAACAGGCCAGCTCTCTGGAACAGACCGCCGCATCGATTGAGCAACTGACCGCTACCATAAAGAATACGGCGGCAAATACAGAACACGCCGCTTCGTTGGCGGGGCAGGCTTCCGAGATTGTTCGTCAGAGTGGCGAAATGATGGCGGATGTCACCCGGGAAATGCGCGAAATCCGAAGTGGATCCCAGCGTATGGCGGAAATCATCGGTGTTATTGATAGCATCGCCTTCCAGACTAATATCCTGGCGTTGAATGCCGCGGTGGAAGCCGCCCGAGCCGGTGAGCAGGGCAGGGGGTTCGCCGTTGTAGCGAGCGAGGTCAGGGCGCTAGCGCAACGCAGCGCTAATTCGGCCAAGGAAATCAAGGAGCTGATTGATAACTCGGTGCAGAAGGTGCAGGACGGTATGTCGCTGGTGGAAAATACGGAGCAGACCATGGGCGCCGTGATTGATAATGCGCACAATGCCGATGGCGTGATTACTGAAATCGCCAAAGCCAGTCTGGAACAGAGCGAAGGCATCAATCAGATTAACCTGGCAATTGGTCAGATCGATACCACGACACAGCAGAACGCGGCGTTGGTGGAAGAGTCTGCGGCAGCGGCGCTTTCTCTGCAGGAACAAGCGCAAACACTGGCGAAAACGGTCAGTGTGTTCAAACTGAATGGTAACGGGTCAGCGAAAGGAACGATGCGGCAGCAACCAGGAGGAAAAGGGCTGATGCTGGCAGGTCTACCTGGCGCGAAAGACACAACCGGGTCTGATACGCCGGAATGGGCAACGTTCTGATTTGTAGCCATATTGCATAAAAACCGTAGCCGATTATGACTGCGGTTTTTTTTACAACTGCCTGTATTGGCCGGGTGTGAGCTAATACACATTAGCCGATAACCTATGCCGACACGCATCCACCTGCTGGTTTGGTCAGATGGACGTGCTACACGGTCTGACGCTGGTGTGACCAGCGCCAGATATCAATCAACAGGAACATAGCCAGACTGACTCCCATCACGGGCAGGCTGATCGCCAGTGTACTGGTAATAACCAGCACCAGTAGCCGTAGACGACCACTCAGTTGCAAGAACGCGGTGGTCAGTGTCTGCAATGGGCTCGTGGCGATGGGGCGCTTTGGCCGCCGGTTCCACCACATCCGATATCCCCAGACGATCAGAGAACAGAGTCCGAGGCCGAATGCCGACAACAGCAACTGATTCGGCAACCCGAATAATACCCCCATATGCGCGTCAATCCCCCAACGTGTCAGTTTGGCTGCTAGCGGGTAGTCGGCAAAATTGACTTTGTCGACGATACGGAATGTCATCGGGTCAACCGCCACGGCATCAACCTGCGTGGGCCATGTCCGATTAATTTCGCTAACGGTCCATGCCCGCTGAAGTCTGGTTGCTGGGCGAATCTCTATTTTACCGGCATCAATTCCCGCTGCTCTGGCGGCGGCCAGTACGCTATCAAACGTTTGAGGATCCGTCTGAGATGTTGTCGGGTGTAATGGCATCGACATGAGGCTGTGTTCTGCATGGGCTGAAGACGGCGGCGCTGATGCTGTATCAAGGTGAGTATTGACCGACGGCGTCTGCCATCCCATGACCGCACGAAGCTGGGCGACATTATCTCCGGCCCAGCGCGACCAGGTCAGGCCAGTCGCTGAAAAGAATAGCAACCCGACCAACAGCAGCAGGCCAGTAGCGGTGTGGGTGCGGCGTAATCGCTGGCGTTGCCGGGCCGGGCTCCGGCTTACAGCGGCGGGACGCTGATGCAGGCGAGAATGGTTTTTGCGGGTCGAAAACCAGATGCACAGGCCGCCAAGAGCGGCAATCCATAGCCAGGATGCGGCCAGCTCACTGTAGTTTCGGCCAAGATCGCCCAGTAATAGACTACGGTGCAGATAATCCAGGCGGGTGCGAAACGGCAGAATTCCGCTGGTGCCATATACCGTGAGCGCGCCACGGATGTCGAGTGACACGGGATCTACAAATACGGCAAAACTTTCTGATGGACCAAGCTCGGGGAGTGAAAACATCACTCGTGTTGTTTGCCCTGTTTCCGGTGCCGGGCGAACAGCGGTCAGCCGGGCGTACTGGGCTTTATCGCCTAAAGCGTGAGTCGCTGCCGTAATTTGTTGCGATAGCAATTGAGGGGGACCCTCGCTGCCAGTAAATAACTGATGAGAATAAAGTCTTGATTCAATTTGTGGCGTCAGTACATACAGCGTGCCAGTCAACGCTGCAATAAAGATGAACGGGCCGACAAATAGCCCGATATAAAAATGTAACCGCATCAGTAATGCCTGCAACGCTGCGCGCTGTGAGCGGACCTGACTGTTGTGAGACACCTCATACGTCAGCGGTGTATCAATGACCGATTCCGCCTGAATGAAGGATGTCCCGGTTTTTGACTCGGACATAAAATCTCCCAATAGGGTAAGCCAGTAGTCGACAAGGATGAATGTAACTCCCGTCGACAGACATGGTTATTCGGCGGCATCGGATGATAAAAAACATCAACAAGCGTTGCCGCTAAGCCGTGCCAAACACGACTTTAATGAACAGGGAATTGTGATAGCGATGCTTTATGTACGAGGAGGGGCGCGAGGTAGCGGTGCCAGGAAACGTGGGACCTGGAACAGGAAAAAGACAGGGAGACGCGCGTGTCCGCGAGGTGACCAGTTGGCAACAGTCGGTTGAAGCAGGCTTGATAAGGCGAGTAACGGCAGATGAGAAAGCAGCACGCAGTAGCCGCAGGCAGCATGATCCATGCCCATGCCCATGCCCATCTCATCCATGTTTCTTTTGGGCGTCGCAGAGCGATCTAGGGAATGTTGACTGTGATGTTCCTGTACGGAGAGGCTGGCGGAAGGTGCATGATGATGCGTGCGTAACGATATTTGAACGTGATGACTGGCCCGCAATGATTGCGAGATAATGGGGGCCAGGAAGATCATGACAATGGCTAGTATTCCCAGCCAGGCTGGGGTCCGCCATTGTCTCAGTTCAAACAGAGACATGCGTTACATGTGACAACGAGAAAAGACAATATGGCTGACACTGTACCTGATCATGGAATAAGGGTTAAGAGAATGTTCTTTTTTGATCATCTGAGGTGAAAAAATTGCGTTCCGCTTTCCATAAAACACCGGTTAATGGCCGTCAAACCCAGAAGTTTCTTGCTACTGAGGTCATGTGAGAGGAAAATTTACGTTGGTTTCTCAACGGACTATTCCTAGGCATTTTTAGGGCGATATCCGTTATGGTTTTTCATCCTGAAAAGGCAGTTTGTCATTTAGGTGTGTCGATATTGTTTAAACGGTGACCTATTATGATGAACCATTCTTTTCTCAAGTTGTCGGAAAGCTAACTTATCCATTAATATGGGTTTTAGTTGATTTAGGCACACATACAGGGGGAGATGTGCTGGTTAATAAATTTAGGGTTAAGCAGCGGGTTGCTAATCTTCGCTGGGTTTCAGCTGCGGTTATGTTGTCTCTGACATCATTGCACGCATGGGCTTTTTCCATTGACGATGTTGCGCAAAAAGCGGAAAAGCTTGCTGAAAAGGGGTATGAAGCGCCAAAGAGTAATCTTCCGGCCCAGTTTCGCGACATGAAGTTCGCCGATTATCAGCAGATCCACTTCAACCAGGACAAATCCTACTGGAATTCGGACCAGACACCTTTCAAACTGCAGTTCTACCATCAGGGCATGTATTTTGACATTCCGGTCAAAATCAATGAAGTGACTGCCACTGAAGTCAACGAAATCAAATATTCTACCGACTATTTCAATTTTGGTTCCGTCAACCATGATCCGGCGACAGTGAAAGACCTGGGCTTCGCGGGTTTCAAGGTTCTTTACCCGATCAACAAAGCGGATAAGCACGATGAAATCCTCAGTATGCTGGGGGCGAGCTATTTCCGTGTGGTGGGTAAAGGTCAAGTGTATGGTCTGTCGGCCCGTGGCCTGGCTATCGACACCGCGTTGCCGTCTGGCGAAGAGTTCCCGCGTTTCCGCGAGTTCTGGATTGAACACCCGAAGCCGGAAGACAAACACCTGGTGATTTATGCGTTGCTGGATTCTCCGCGTTCCGTCGGGGCTTACCGCTTTGTGCTCTACCCAGGTAGCGACAGCATGATGGATGTGGAAGC
Source organism: Dickeya undicola (assembly GCF_000784735.1). GTDB lineage: Bacteria > Pseudomonadota > Gammaproteobacteria > Enterobacterales > Enterobacteriaceae > Dickeya > Dickeya undicola. The sequence continues at coordinate 121,930 of NZ_JSYG01000004.1, read as the reverse complement.
CAAGATTTATCTGCGTGACAAAGTGGGCAAGCTGGGTGTGGCGCCGCTGACCAGCATGTTCTTGTTTGGGCCGAATCAGCCGTCTCCGACGCTGAACTATCGCCCGGCGTTGCATGACTCCAACGGTTTGTCTATCCATGCTGGCAACGGTGAGTGGATCTGGCGTCCGCTGAATAATCCGAAGCATCTGGCTGTGAGCACCTATACGATTGAGAATCCGAAAGGCTTCGGGCTACTGCAGCGTGGTCGCGATTTCTCCGGATATGAAGACCTGGATGACCGTTACGATTTGCGCCCCAGCGGTTGGGTTGAAACCAAAGGCGATTGGGGTAAAGGTAAGGTGGAACTGGTAGAGATTCCGACCGCAGATGAAACCAACGATAACATCGTGGCATTCTGGACACCGGAAAACCTGCCTGAGAAAGGCAAACCACTGGAAGTTAAATACCGCCTGCATTTCACCAAAGATGAAGAAGCGTTGCATTCGCCGGAACAGGCTTATGTGATGCAGACCATGCGTTCAACTGGAGATGTGAAACAGTCCAATCTGATTCGTCAGCCGGACGGCACCACTGCGTTCCTGGTCGATTTCGTTGGCGGTAAGATGAAGGATCTGGATCCGAATACGCCAGTTGCGCCACAAGTTAGTATTGGTGACAACGGTGAAATTGTGGAAAACAGTGTTCGCTATAATCCGGTAACTCATGGCTGGCGTCTGACACTGCGTATAAAAGTGAAAGACAACAAGCAGCCGACGGAAATGCGAGCAGCATTGGTCAATGGCGAGACTACATTGACTGAAACCTGGAGCTATCAGCTGCCTGCTAATGAATAAATCAACGACTACTCTCGACTATATCGAGAAATTGCCTCTGCCTGCCGGGCAGGCAGAGGCCCTGCGTGAGAGCTTGTCCGCGTCTCAGGATCTATCTTCCCTGCATCAGTCTTTGTCTGATGGTTCTGTCGTCACTACACAGTCACCGGATGATGTTCCTCTGGTTTCTGTCCCACGTCGCCTGGAGCTGGCATGGGAAGACGGGCTGAACGGCGGTAAGCAACTGGGTAAAGACTGTGAAGGGCGCACTGCGCTGCAGGCGATGCCGCGCATCACGCGTGCCTCTATGTTCCCCGATGCCTGGCAGACGAACCCGATGGTGCGCTGGTGGGATATGATCAACGGGCGCTCCAAGCCACTTCGTCATCAGTACAAGACGGCGGAAGAAAACGAAGCGGAAAATCGCTGGCGCAGGGTAGGGACGTTACGTCGTTATATCCTGTTGTTGCTGACGCTATTCCAAACCGCTATTGCCACCTGGTATATGAAGACCATTCTTCCTTATCAGGGGTGGGCGTTGATCGATCCGTTTGAGATGGTGCACCAGGACGTGTGGCGTACGGTTATGCAGCTGTTGCCTTATGTACTACAGAGTGGGATTTTGATCCTGTTCGCTATCTTGTTCTGCTGGGTATCAGCGGGGTTCTGGACTGCACTGATGGGGTTCCTGCAACTGCTGATTGGCAAGGACAAATACAGTATTTCGTCGACAACGACCGGTAATGAGCCGCTGAATCCGGAACACCGCACGGCACTGATCATGCCTATCTGCAACGAAGATGTGGAACGCGTATTTGCAGGGTTGCGGGCAACTTACGAGTCGGTTGAAGCTACCGGTGAGCTGGATCATTTTGACATTTACGTGCTTAGCGATAGCAATGACCCGGATATTTGCATTGCTGAGCAGAAAGCGTGGATGGACCTGTGCCGTGAAGTTGGCGGTGCCGGTCGTATCTTCTATCGCCGTCGCCGTCGCCGTGTGAAACGTAAGAGCGGCAATATCGACGATTTCTGCCGTCGCTGGGGCAATCAGTACAGCTATATGGTGGTGCTGGATGCCGATAGCGTCATGAGCGGCGAGTGTCTGACTTCGCTGGTTCGGCTGATGGAAGCCAATCCGAGAGCAGGGATTATTCAGTCTGCACCGCGTGCATCAGGCATGGATACGCTGTATGCCCGTTGTCAGCAGTTTGCGACACGTGTGTATGGTCCGCTGTTTACTGCTGGTTTGCACTTCTGGCAATTGGGTGAATCCCATTACTGGGGCCATAACGCCATCATTCGTGTTAAGCCATTCATTGAGCATTGTGCGCTGGCGCCACTGCCGGGCGAAGGGTCGTTTGCCGGTTCCATCCTGTCGCACGACTTTGTTGAAGCTGCGTTGATGCGCCGTGCGGGGTGGGGGGTGTGGATCGCTTATGATTTACCGGGCAGTTATGAAGAACTGCCGCCTAACCTGCTGGATGAATTAAAACGCGACCGTCGCTGGTGTCACGGTAACCTGATGAACTTTAGGTTGTTCCTGGTTAAAGGTATGCACCCGGTACACCGTGCGGTGTTTTTGACCGGGGTTATGTCTTACCTGTCCGCGCCGTTGTGGTTCATGTTCCTGGCGCTCTCCACGGCATTGCAGGTGGTGCACACGCTGATGGAGCCGCAGTACTTCTTGCAGCCTCGCCAGCTGTTTCCGGTATGGCCGCAGTGGCGGCCGGAACTGGCAATAGCCTTGTTCTCAACAACATTGGTTCTGCTGTTCCTGCCGAAGTTGCTGAGTGTCATTCTGGTGTGCGCTAAAGGTGCTAAATCATACGGTGGATCGGCTAAGCTGTTTATCTCCCTGTTGATTGAAATGCTGTTTTCCGTATTGCTGGCACCGGTACGTATGCTGTTCCACACCGTGTTTGTGGTCAGTGCGTTTCTGGGATGGTCGGTACAGTGGAAATCACCGCAGCGTGATGACGATGCAACACCCTGGAGTGAAGCTTTCACTCGTCACGGCTCTCAGTTGCTGCTGGGGCTGGTTTGGGCACTGGGCATGGCGTGGCTGGACTTACGTTTCCTGTGGTGGTTAGCCCCTATCGTATTTTCGTTGATCCTGTCGCCTCTGGTTTCTGTTCTGTCCAGCCGTGCGGGTATGGGATTAGCCTGTAAACGAGCCAGATTGCTGCTGATCCCGGAAGAATATGATCCTCCGCGTGAATTGGTCGCGACTGATGAGTATTTCCGCCTCAATCGTGAACGCAAGCTGGAGCATGGTTTCATGCAGGCTGTCTTTGATCCGTCAATCAATGCGCTGAGCAGTGCAATGGCAACGGCGCGTCACCGTTTCAGCACGCCGATTGAGAATATGCGTGAGCAACGTGTCAACGATGCGTTGAGCCGCAAACCTCAGGATGTTGATGGCAATCTGCGTCTGGCGTTGATTAGCGACCCGGTAACGTTGGCTCGTCTGCACCATCGGGTGTGGAGCCAGCCGGATACTCACAGCGAGTGGCGAAGCCATTATCAGACGCTTGCTGCTCCGGTGATTAAAAGCGCCCAGTAAGTTAGGGTGATAGAGAAAAAGCAACGGCCAGTCCGTTGCTTTTTTTATGGTCGGAATCAACCCATCATCAGAATGACTTTCACCTCACATAGGGAAAGCGCTTTACTCAGGTTCGGATACTGGTATGCGATTGGGCTTGCGACGCAGAGAGAACCATGAGTAGAACGCGTTAATCATCACGACGGCAGCGGTAACCAGAAATACGGATCTGAACCCGAAACTGGCGGAAATGCTGGCACCCAATAATGGTCCGGTCACATTACCGACATCACGGAATGATTGGTTATAGCTGAATATCCGGCCAGCGACCTGATGGGAAGAGTGATAGACAAGCAATGTTTGCACCGCGGGCAGCAGCGCGCCTTCAGCCGCACCCAGCAAGAAACGTAATACAGCCAGTTGCCAGGGCGACTGTACGAATGCCATCGGAATCAGCAACAATACTGATAGCATCAACATGGCTATCAGGATGCGCTCCGGGCCAATCTTGTCGCCGAGCCTTCCTAACCGTGGCGCGCTCAACAGTGCTGATACCCCTGGAATGGCGGCAATAGCGCCGCTTATGAAAGCCAGATTATCGGTCTGCCCTGCCAGTTCACGCACATACAATGTCAAAATTGGCGCGATGGATCCTGTCGCTATCTGGATAATCATGGTTGTCACAAACAGGCTCATCACCAGGTGCGGGTTTTTTAGTGAAATCATCACTTGTCGCCCACTCAGCATGTCCTTTTTTCGAATGGGTTCAATTCGTTCTCGGATGAGAAAAAACGTAATCAGAAAACAGATGAACAAGACCACTGCCGTGATGAAGAAGACTGGCCGCAAGCCAAATGTATCCGCCAGGTAGCCGCCTAATAGCGGACCGAGCAGAGCACCCCCCACTGCGCCAGTGGATAAGGTTCCCAGTGCCCAGCCGCTACGATTGCGCGGAACCTGGGTGGCGATCAGCGCATTGGCATTCGGCACAAAGCCGCCCAGAATACCCAATGCTGCTCTGAGCAGCAGGAACTGCCAGATATTTTGCACCAGCCCCATTAACGCCATCACTATCGCCATTCCTAACGCCGAGCGCAGTAGCATCAACTTGCGCCCTTTACGATCGGCAAGGCGTCCCCAAAACGGCGACGCGATAGCTGAAAACAGGAAGGTAATGCTGAAAACCACCCCCGACCACAAATTCAATGCCTCATGACCCTGTATGCCAAGTTGCTCGACATACAGAGAAAGAAAAGGCATGACCAGACTGAAGGCGGCCCCGGTAAAAAAACACCCCAACCAGGCAATGTAGAGGTTGCGTTTCCAGTCAATTGGGGCTGTGTTATCCATTGTATTTTCCTGACTGGGTAGCCCCAGGGCTTAGTACAGCGAAGGTTCCCCGGCAGGACGTGTTTTGAAGCGTCGATGCAACCACATATACTGGTCCGGAGCTAACAGGATATTTTCTTCAACGAGCTTATTCATCCAGGTGGCGGTTGCTTCTTCGTTGTCCAACGGGATATCCAACTGCGCAGGCTGAATAATCAATTCATAGCCCCTGGCATCCGGCAGGCGACGAGGAACAAACGGCACGATGGCAGGTTTGGCAGCCCGGGCTAACATGTAGCTACCGACGGTGGTCGCCGCTTTCTCAACGGCAAACAAGGGCGCGAATACGCTGCTACGCGGACCGTAGTCATGATCAGGGGCGTACCAAATAATTTCTCCTTGCTTCAGCGCGCGAATCATGCCTTTTAAATCCTTGCGGTCCAGCATGGATTTGTTGGATCGCATTCTGCCCCAGGTTTGTAGCCAGTCGATCAGTTTATTGTCATTAGGGCGATAAACACCGATCCCGGCATTTTGCAGGCCGAAGATGCGCGCACCCAATTCCAGGGTCAGAAAATGCAGACCAATCAATAATACGCCGCGTTTTTGCTCACGCAGGGGGTGCATATTTTCAATACCGATCACCTTGAACCAGCGCTCGACTCGCCAGTCAGGCCAGAACCATGCCATACCCGTTTCCATGACGCCCATGCCGACGGACTCAAAGTTTTTCTTCACCAACTGTTCCCGCTCTTCTGCCGTCATCTCCGGGAAACAGAGTTGCAGATTGCGATGGGCGATAGCAACACGGCGTTTTAGAAAACGCATGGACAATCTTCCCAGCCCTGTACCGATACGGTAAATGAGAGGATAAGGCAGCAGTACCAGCAGGTAGAGAAGCACAATGCCTGACCATATTGGCCAATAGCGAGGATGTAATAGTGAGCGATGGAAAGAGGGAGTTTGTGTCATAGCCTCAGTATCAGAATTTAAAAACGGCAGTCAACGCACCGACGGTTAATGTAATAAGCTTGCGCTTTCCAACAGCGTAGCCGAAGCGGCGTAGTTAATAAAAAGAATATGCCTGTTGCTTTTATCCGCAAATTCAACACGGTATTCATAATAACATTTGAGGAATACGGGTTTTAGCGTTTGGTGACATTAGGTGGCGCTGCCCCGCACTGTGCGGCGGGGGCTTTACGTTATAACGGGCTGAACAGCCCTTTGGCATAGTGTGGTTCGCAGCGCCAGTACTGTGGCGGCGCAGTAACCTTTTCTTTCAGCCGAATGGCCGCGTGCCACGGCCAGCGCGGATTGAACAATATCGCGCGAGCAAGGGCTACGGCATCCGCTTCTTCCGTTGCGAGAATCGCTTCTGCTTGTTCAGGTTCGGTGATCAAGCCGACAGCGATAGTCACCAGCCCGGTTTCCTGACGAATTTTTTGTGCGAAAGGCACCTGATAATTGGGAGCGGGATGAATTTGTTGTAAGGGAGACAAACCGCCGCTGGAAACATGAATATAGTCACATCCTAGCTGACGTAACCGCTGTCCTAACGCTATAGACTGCGCCAGGTCCCAGCCTCCTTCTACAGCATCAGTGGCAGAAATGCGGATGCCCACGGCTTTATGCGGCGGAAACACCTCTCGTACCGCCATATAAACCTCACGCAACAGGCGTATACGATTGGGTAGTGATCCCCCATATTCATCGTCACGCTGGTTGGTCAATGGTGAAAGAAATTGATGCAGCAGATAACCATGAGCAGCATGAATCTCGATCAAATCGAACCCCAGTCGATCCGCCCGTTTGGCTGAGGCGGCAAAAGCGTCAATCAGATTTTTGATTTGATCGTGGCTCATGGCAACTGGCGGGGTATCATCCGGGTGATAAGGTAAGGCGGAAGGCGCTACTGTCTGCCAGCCACCTTGGTCTGGGTGCAAAAAAGCCCGATTAGTCCAGGGGGCACCCGTTGAGGCTTTGCGACCGGCGTGACCGAGCTGAATACCCAGTGGAATGGCTGAGTGTTTGCGGATTCCCCGCACAACTGGCCCCAGTGCACGTTCGGTATCGTCGTCCCACAGGCCGAGATCCTGCGGTGATATGCGTCCTTCTGGCAAGACGGCGGTGGCTTCCAGAATCAATAGTCCGGCACCGGAATGCGACAACGTACCCAGATGCATCATATGCCATTCGGTCGCTTTACCATTTTCAGCTGAGTACTGACACATCGGCGCAATGATGATGCGGTTTGGTAACGTTAGGTTTCCCAACGCCAATGGGCTGAACAGTTTGCTCATGAAGATAACCTCCGTTTGAGATATACCGGGGAAAGATTGCCAGAGATGCTGCTACGCTTGAAATAACGATTTCACATTCCGATATGCACGCCATTCACTGACAGTACGCTATCCCTCGTGTATGATGCCGCGGCAATTTATTGTTTGTGCAACATCGCCTTCATAATATCTTAACGCTATTCACCTCAATAAAAACAGGATCGTACACCATGCCAGTGTTACATAACCGTGTTTCCAATGAGGAACTGAAAGCGCGTATGCTTGCTGAAACCGAGCCGCGTACCACAGTTTCCTTTTACAAATATTTTCAGTTGGATGACCCGCAGGCCTTCCGCGATGCGCTCTATATCGCCTTCAACCATATAAAGGTATTTGGCCGTGTTTACATCGCCAAAGAAGGGATTAACGCGCAGATCAGTGTTCCGGCTAGTCATTTTGAGGATTTTCGCCGTGCGCTGTTCGGCTCGCATCCGGCTCTGAATGAGGTTCGACTGAATATTGCATTGGAAGATGACGGTAAGTCATTTTGGGTATTGCGCATGAAGGTGCGGGATCGCATTGTCGCTGATGGTATTGAGGACGCCAGCTTTGATCCGACTCAGGTTGGACAGTATCTCAAAGCAGAAGAGGTCAATCGGATGGCGGACGACCCGGATACGCTGTTCGTGGATATGCGTAACCATTATGAGTATGAGGTTGGCCATTTTGAGAATGCGATAGAAGTGCCTTCCGATACGTTCCGTGAGCAGTTGCCGATGGCGGTTGATATGCTGGCGGACGCACGTGATAAGAATATTGTGATGTATTGCACGGGGGGGATTCGCTGTGAAAAAGCTAGCGCCTACATGCTCCATCATGGTTTCAGAAATGTCTATCACGTAGAAGGTGGCATCATTGAATACGTGCGGCAGGCCAAAGCCAATGGGTTGCCCCTTAGATTTATCGGTAAAAACTTTGTATTTGATGAACGGATGGGGGAACGCGTCTCCGGTGACGTGATTGCCCATTGCCATCAATGTGGTGAGCCGTGTGATGCCCATGTCAATTGCAAGAATCAGGGCTGTCATTTACTGTTTATTCAATGCCCGACATGCGCGGAAAAGTATGAGGGATGCTGTAGCGCCGTGTGCCAGGACGAGATCCGGTTACCCCTTGACGAGCAACGTCAGCGCCGAAAAAATCGTGAAGTCAGCATGAAGATCTTCAATAAGTCTAAAGGATTACTGAATACCACCCTGGGTATTCCGGTGCCGGAAGAAAAAAAACAACGCTGATGGTGAAAAGCGCAGAGTCGATGAAAGACTCTGCGCAAATGATTATTTCTGACGAATACCTTCAACTGAAATGATCAGATCCACTTCCTGAGAAGCCGGGCCAAGATCGGTTGTGATATTAAAATCTTTCAGTTTCAGTTTTCCTTCAGCTTCGAAACCAGCACGATAATTCCCCCATGGGTCGTTACCCTGACCGATCGCTTTTGCTTCCAGCGTTAGCGGTTTAGTTACGCCATTCAATGTCAGGTTGCCGGTAATTTTCAATTCATCACCGTCTTTTTTCACTTCGGTGGACGCAAATGTTGCCTGAGGGTGTTTGGCGACATTCAGAAATTCGGCGCTGCGAATATGTTTATCACGTTCGGCATGATTGGTGTCAACACTGTTAGTATTGATGGTTACACTGACTTTGTCTGCGGAGGGATTATTTTCATCAAAGGTAAAGGCACCGTCGAAATCCTTGAATGTACCGTATAACCAACTGTATCCCAGATGCTTAATACGAAATTGAACAAACGCATGTTGCCCTTCCTTGTCAATTTTATAATCGGCAGCAGTAGCGGCTCCCGCAAAACTAAACAAGGAGGCCATAGTTACGCCCAGAATGACTTTCTTAAACATGGTATTTCTCCTTAAAACCAAAATGCGTTAATCCGCCTGTCGACCCAACATGCGTTTTAACGTAGCGTCACGATCAATAAAGTGGTGTTTAAATGCTGCCAGCGCATGTAAAACAGACAAGATGACAACTGCCCATGCAAGGTATAAATGAATGATACCGGCGATATCTGCCTGATCAGGAGCACCGCTCAGCGTTGCGGGCACCGAGAACCAGCCAAAGACGGAGATTGGCTGACCTTCGGCGGTAGAAATCAGATAACCGCTAATAAGAATGCTGAATAACAGTAGATACAGGAAAACATGTGCCAGTGTGGCACCGATACGTGTCAGTGTGGAATAGCTGGACAGCGGACGAGGAGGAGGAGAAATCCAACGCCATATCACCCGGAGCAGTAGAGCCAGAAACAGCAAGATGCCTATGCCTTTATGTATTTCCGGCGCGTTGTGATACCAGGGGTCGTAATATCCCAGGGCAACCATCCATAGCCCTAACGCAAACATACCATACACAGTGGCGGCGGTAATCCAGTGCAGCAGTACGCTAATGTGCCCATAACGGGTTGACGTATTACGCCAAAGCATTATTGAAGTCCTTATCGTGGGTTAACTTTAGTTTCAAAAAAATAAACATCCTGAAACATAAAATCAATATAAAAATGGGCTATCCAATATGATATTTTTATATTTCAATAAAATTGAATATGCTATTGAAAATTATTCATGGTGATTGTGTAAGGTTTTTAAAATATTTCTTTTTTTATTTAAAGTCAGAGTAATGAATTCTGACTTATTAAGTTTAATTATTTGTTTTTTGAATTTTATTTTCGGTGGGATTTCTTTTTATAAACTAATCAGGTGCTGAATTAATTGTGATGCAGGCAGGTATGCAGGGTAAGACACCGCTCTGGAGAGCGGTGTCAGGGAGAATGACATTGGTGAATGGTGATAAATATAAAAAAATATTAATGCTTAAGATAGTCGACAGGTTGAAATTCATTCGACTCAATTTTGGCAATGCCAGCCTCAAGGATCGAGATAAGCTGTTTTGCCACGTCTGTGGTTAACCATAATGTCCGGTCAACCTGCGCCTCATCTGGCGCCTGATCCGCCGCGGAAAGGTAATGCAGGCGGATCATCATTGCGTCATAACTGTCAACGGTACTGATATCCCAGCCCACCAGCGGGTGCGTTTGAATAATCTCATTTTTTCTGTCCATAAATACCCCTTATTGACTAGTTACTACCGTGAGTGACTAAACGAGGTTTAAGACGGCTCTTGTAGCTGAGCAATATCAGTATATCTCTGTCAGATTCATTTATGGAAATTAAATGTAAAAAAAACACAAGTGGATGTTTCAGTTAATTATCTGTTGAGATGGAGGATGCGTTCAGAACAAAAATAGTACAGTTTGTTAATATGAACGTACGATTTAAGGCGATATACCCGTCATACTGCAAGTTACAGGTGTGTTGGCTGCGCTCACCCGAATCCCTTACCTGAGTAAGTTTATCGGGATTCGCTCACTTGTCGCGTTACAAGGCTCTAATGCGTTTTGCCCTAAAGGGTCAACGCGTTGCGTTGTTTAACATGTCAGCCGGTTGTCCGCAACTCGAATTAATTGGGTATATATGAGGGAAAAATGAAGAGGTCAGACACAAAAGGACTGACCATTGGGTAACCTGTGCGGATGGAGCAAGGACTATTCGTTTTGAATAAACCAGTCGTCAGCGCTTTCCCATGTCTCCTGCAGGATTTCCGATATTCTCTCTTTATCGTCCTTGTTGCCGCCAAAGACGCTCAGGTTATTGGCAGCAGCGTAGCGGATGTGGACGGAGGTATCTGGGTAAATGTCATGAACCCGGTGACTTAGCTCATTGGTTAGCGCCTCGAGTGCACCGGCGGGCAGCAGGGTCGTTTTTGCTATGGTAAGTTCAATGCGCATGGTTACCTTCTTATTGGTACTGTTTTTTTATACAGTATAGCAGGAAAGGTAACAACATGAATAAAAAATGCGTAAGAAATGACTCCCCGGCTGGCAGGGAGTACGGTGGTATCAGGCGACAGACCAGTTCAGGCTTTGACCGGCAAGAAACGGGATGAGGGTTTCTTCGCCTGCCGCAATTTCTTCCGGAAACTGTACCGGCTGACGGTGTAGTTCAATAATCTCTTCGTTAACCGGCAACCCATAAAAGTGTGGGCCATTTAACGAGCAGAATGCTTCCAGTTTATCCAGAGCGTTTAATTCCTCAAATACCGTAGCATAGGCACTTAATGAGGCCTGTGCGTTGAAAACGCCAGCACAACCACATGATGACTCTTTACGGTGTTGGGCATGTGGGGCGGAGTCGGTGCCGAGGAAGAACTTATCGCTACCACTGGCAACCGCTTCGCGCAAAGCCTGCTGGTGTGTGTTGCGTTTGAGGATAGGCAGGCAGTACAGATGTGGGCGGATGCCACCGACTAACATGTGATTGCGATTAAACATGAGATGCTGCGGAGTGATGGTGGCCGCGACAAAACGATCGGCAGACTGCACATACTGGGCCGCTTCACGAGTGGTAATGTGTTCGAATACCACTTTTAACTCTGGGAATTGTTGGCGCAGCGGTTCCATGATGCGCTCGATGAAACGGGCTTCGCGATCGAAGATATCGACGTCAGGATCGGTCACTTCGCCATGAACCAACAATGGCATACCCAGTTTTTGCATTGCTTCCAACACGGGATAGATCGTTGTGATATCTGATACGCCGTGGCTGGAATTAGTGGTGGCATGTGCAGGATAAAGCTTGGCTGCGGTGAATACACCGTGCTGATAGCCAGAAATGATTTCGTTTTTGTCCAGTGACTCTGTCAGGTAACAGGTCATTAATGGCTGGAATGACTCACCAACTGGAACCGCGGACAAAATTCGCTGCCGATATGCTTCAGCCTGGGCCACGGTGGTGATGGGGGGCGTCAGGTTCGGCATCACGATTGCTCTGGCGAAAAGTCGACTGGTGTAGGGCAGTACAGCCTTGAGCATCTGATCGTCACGCAGGTGAAGGTGCCAGTCATCAGGACGACGAATCTTCAGAACATTCGGCAAGGGGGTCATGGAAAAACTCCGGCGGTCGGTAAATAACGTCCCTAAAACAGGGAGTGATATGGCGGGGGATAAGCATAAGCGGAAAGTGTAGCGAATGCATCCGTTTGTTGTGAAAAGGTTGAATTTAGCCTTCAGTTGGCGTTTTATGGTTGGATATTCAATCGGTTGTTATATTCATGGAGCATTATGATGGAAATTCGTATCGTTGCCAGCATTCAGGCTAAACCGGAATTTATTAACGATGTCGCGGCAGCTGTCCGGCAGGTCGTCTCGCCAAGCCGTCAGGAAGCAGGCAATCTGCAGTATGAGTTGCATGAAGAGTTGAACAAAACCGGTTCGTTCGTATTCTTTGAGCGCTGGAAAAGCCAGGAGGCAATTAACGAGCACGAGCAGACTGCGCATTTTCGTGCGCTTGTTGCTCAGTTGGAGGGTAAGATCGATGGCATGGACATTAAGTTGCTGCAGACGATTGCCTGAAAAAAAGAATGCCCGTCTATGACGGGCATTCGATGGAAATAAGCACCTCACCCAAACGAGGTGCTTTTTTTATATTATTCCACCGGGCGTGTCGCTGGTGCGCTAGCCTGATGCTCAGCCGCATGACCACCGGCAGAACCTTTACCGCTGAACGCGAATGACGGACGCTGCCAGTCGCTGGTACGCGGCGCTTCTGGAACATAGGCTGGGGCTGGTGCACGCGTCATCGGTGCGGCGGCGTGGTGTTGACGGGTTGGTTCCACAACCGTGGTCTTAGCTGGCTCCTGAGCGGCTACTGACGCATTCTCAACCTGCACTGGTTCGTGAATAACCTGCGGCTGTTCAGTTACCTGTGGTTCGGTTGGTTCACTGCTGGTTGGTGCATCGCTATCAGTAACAACAGCCTCGTCAGCAACAACTGCGGTAGGAGTCTCTTCGCGCGTTTCTTCAACCTTTTCTTCAGCAAGAGTTGCTGTTTCTACAGGCTGTGGTGTCGCCACCTGTGTTTCCTGAGGTTGAGGAGCTTCTTCCTGCACGTTAGTGTCGAGATCCTTCACGTCGTTCAGCGTGGTGTCTTGCTGTGCCGGAGCCGATGCAATGGCTGATGTTTCCGTTGTCGGTGCATGGGTCTGAGCCGTATCCAGAGCGTCTACCGCTTCCGGGAGCGTAGCTACTGATGCGGCTACTGCCAATTCCGGTGCGATGGAGTGCGGGGCATCCATGGACTCGGATACCAGCTCTTCCACTCGCTCTGGTTGTTGTGGCTGGGCAACCGGATAACGAATCCAGACTTTGCCTGAGGCCATTTCCGGAGAGGCTGAAGCTTGCGCCATCGGCATCGGAGATTGTGCCGGGTAGCGTTCATCGCGGTAACGACGACGACGCTGACCGCTGACTCGCAGATGGCGAGGCGAACGGCGAGAGCGACGTGGCAGACCATTTTCACGGTTGCTTTCAGTTGCATCATTTTCCGTATCCGTTCCCTCTGTAGCCGATGCGACAGGTTCAGCAACGTCAACCACGGACGGCTCCTGAACGTATGGAACAGCCGGAAGTTGCGCTTCGGTATTCTCTTCAGCAGTATCGCTGTCCTGAATCCTCACTTTCTGGGTCAGTTGACGACGCTGACGACGCTGCATGACCTGTGCCGGTTTTTCCTGCTCGGCACTGGTGTCTTCAGCATCTACAGCCGCTGTGTTCAGCTCTTTAACTTCGCTCTGCGCCTGGCGTTTTTCTTCCTGACGACGGCGTTGGCGTTCGGCACGCTGCTCACGACGTTGTTCATCGCGTACCGCTTTGTCCTGTGCTGAGGCTTCGGCTACCGGCGCAGCTTCGATGTCAGCATTCTGCGACGGTGCGCGCTTGTTACGGCGCTGTTCGTCACGTTCGCGCGGCTCGCGATTGTCGCGGGTACGATCGCGACGGCCAGACTGACGGCGGTTGTTTCGGCGTTCTTGCCTTTGCTCCTGTTCATCGGATGCTGCTTCGACAGTTTCGGCCGGTTTGTCTTTGGTGTCGGCTGGTGCAGCAAAGATGCCTTTCAGTGCGCCAACAAGACGACCGAACAAACCACGTTCAGAAGAGGCCGGCTGTTTTTCCGCTTTCGTTACGGTAACCGCTGGGGTTGGGTTGGCTTCAGCAGGCGGGATATCCGACATGGTGAAGGACGCCAGCGCCGGTTGTTCCGGTATACGACGTTCGGATACCTGCTCTTCTGTTGAAGGCTGTGATTCAACATCCAACAGCTGAGGCAACATATAGCTCAGGGTCTGTTTTTCCTCGCCTTTACGGATTCGCAGGACAGAGTAGTGCGGGGTTTCCATACCATCATGCGGTACGATAATGGCGCGAACGCCGCCCTGACGTTTCTCAATCGCGTTGACCGCTTCACGCTTCTCGTTAAGCAGGTAAGATGCGATGGGGACAGGCACAATAGCGTGGACTTCTTTGGTGTTCTCTTTCAGCGCCTCTTCTTCAATCAGGCGCAGGATAGACAACGACAGTGATTCATTGTCGCGGATGGTGCCCGTGCCGCTACAGCGTGGGCAAACATGATGGCTAGACTCGCCCAGCGACGGGCTCAGACGCTGGCGAGACATTTCCAGCAGGCCAAAACGTGAAATACGGCCGATCTGAATGCGGGCACGGTCCTGACGTACGGCATCACGCAGGCGGTTTTCCACCTCGCGTTGATGGCGGACCGGGGTCATGTCGATGAAATCGATGACGATCAAACCACCCAGGTCGCGCAAGCGTAACTGACGGGCGATTTCATCTGCCGCTTCCAGGTTGGTGTTAAACGCAGTTTCTTCAATGTCGCCGCCGCGGGTGGCGCGAGCGGAGTTGATATCAATGGCAGTCAGCGCTTCGGTGGTGTCGATAACAATCGAGCCGCCGGAAGGCAGACGCACTTCGCGCTGGAAAGCAGATTCGATCTGCGATTCGATCTGATAGTGACTGAACAGTGGGATCTCGCCGGTATACAGCTTGATTTTACTGCTGAAGTCCGGGCGGCCCAGCGCCGAAATATGCTCTTTGGCCAGTTCCAGTATTTTGGGGTTATCGATCAGGATTTCGCCGATGTCCGGACGCAGATAGTCACGGAACGCACGGACGATAACATTACTTTCCTGGTGGATCAGGAAAGGAGCAGCACGGCCTTCCGCCGCTTTTTTGATCGCTTCCCAGTGTTTCAGGCGAAACGCCAGATCCCACTGCAGCGCATCGGCAGATTTTCCCACACCGGCGGTACGGACGATCAAACCCATACCGTCTGGCAATTCCAGCGAGCCCAGTGCTTCTTTTAATTCGGTACGGTCATCCCCTTCGATACGGCGGGAAATACCACCAGCACGCGGGTTGTTCGGCATCAGCACCAGATAGCTGCCAGCCAGACTGATGAACGTGGTCAGTGCGGCACCTTTGTTACCGCGCTCTTCCTTGTCCACCTGAACGATGACTTCCTGGCCTTCACGAAGTACATCTTTAATGTTCGGACGGCCATGCGCATTGTAGTTGCTGGGGAAGTATTCGCGGGCGATTTCTTTGAGAGGGAGGAAGCCATGTCGCTCTGCGCCATAATCAACAAAAGCGGCTTCAAGGCTGGGTTCAATGCGGGTGATCTTGCCTTTGTAAATATTTGCCTTTTTCTGTTCATGACCGGGGCTTTCAATGTCCAGATCGTAAAGCCGCTGACCATCAACCAAGGCAACACGCAACTCTTCCTGCTGAGTTGCGTTAATCAACATTCTTTTCATCGTACTTAACTCATTATTTTTACTTGCATTATTGATAGAGCTGCGGATGAACGGAGGCATGACCGGAGGGGACCGATGGCCTCGTGTCTTATCGCAGGGGCGTCAACCTCACGGTTGTCGCCTGCATAGAGGCGCATGTTTCGGTAGCCTGTATTTCCTGATGGAATACAGCGCATTTGGTGCGGGAACAGCTTCTGAAAATAGGTTGCCAGATCTGATTCCATGTGCCGGCCAAGCTGCAAACCACAGCTCGCTAACTGCCTGATTATTCAATACGTCTTACGCCATTGCTGCGTTTATGAGTAATCCGGCAAAGATAATAATTCCGCAATTTCCCTTGTTTTACCGGAAATCAGCACGGAAAGCCAAAGCATTATTCCATTGCTGACACGTCGATAGCAAGGTGACTTTGCCTGTCAATATAAAGTTTGTTGTGCTGTTTTGAACCAAACTAAAGCCAGTTGATGCTGAAATCAGTCGGGAGATGGACAGTAACAATATCTTCATAAGCCAGACCGACAGTTAAGCATAGAAAAAGATGTGGCGCTATCGGTGTGTGATATTTAGAATCCGCCTCCATGAAAACAGAGAATCCAACCGTACAGTTTCTGACGGTTTCCGCTGAGGAAGCCGGTCAGCGAATCGACAACTTTTTGCGTACCCGACTTAAAGGCGTACCGAAAAGCATGATTTATCGCATCCTGCGCAAAGGCGAGGTGCGGGTGAATAAAAAACGTATCAAGCCGGAGTACAAGTTGCTGGATGGCGACGAAGTACGCATTCCGCCGGTGCGTCAGTCGGAGCGTGAAGAACCGGCGGTTTCCGCTAGTCTGGATAAAGTCTCGGCGCTGGCTGATTGCATCCTTTATGAAGATGATTATCTGTTGCTCCTGAATAAACCGTCGGGCACAGCGGTGCACGGTGGCAGTGGGCTCAGCTTCGGCGTGATTGAAGCGCTGCGTGCGTTGCGCCCTGAAGCGCGCTTCCTGGAGCTGGTTCACCGTCTGGATCGTGACACGTCTGGTGTATTGCTGGTGGCCAAAAAGCGCTCGGCGCTGCGTTCATTACATGAGCAACTGCGCGAAAAGGGGATGCAAAAAGATTATCTGGCGCTGGTTCGCGGTCAATGGCAGTCGCATTGTAAGTCAGTGCAGGCACCGTTGTTGAAAAATGTGCTGCAAAGTGGCGAGCGTATCGTCCGGGTTAATAGTGAAGGAAAGCCCTCTGAAACACTGTTCAAGGTAGAAGAGCGGTTCGACTGTGCTACGCTGGTGCGTGCCAGTCCGATTACTGGGCGCACCCACCAGATTCGTGTTCACACCCAATATGCCGGGCACCCGATAGCGTTCGATGATCGTTACGGTGATCGTGAGTTCGACGCTCAACTGGCGAATACCGGGCTCAAACGCCTGTTCCTACATGCACAAGCGCTGCGATTTGCTCATCCTCATACTGGCGAAACGTTGCGTATTGAGGCACCGCTTGATGGGGCCTTGCGTCATTGCCTGCAAGCGTTGCGGCAGCGCCAGAAATAAGTTTGTGCCACGTCCCTGACTACCTGCAGGGACGTGGCTCGCACATTGCTACCATCACGGTAATAACGGATTTACACCTTCCTCTCGCAACAATTCCAGCAATGTAATCAGCGGTAAGCCGATCAACGTATTGGGATCCCGGCCGGATAACCGGTCAAACAGCGTGATGCCAAGCCCTTCGCTTTTAAAGCTACCAGCGCAGTCAAAGGGATGTTCGCAATCAACATAGTGCTCGATTTCGCGAGTGCTGAGCGTACGGAAATACACCTCGAACGGCTCTACCACACATTGCAGACGCGCGGTTGCGCTGTTGAACAAGGCCAGTCCGGTATAAAAAGTGATGCACCGTCCGCTGGCCTGTTGCAATTGGCGTATGGCGTTCTCTCGGGTGTGAGGTTTGCCGGTGATAACGCCTTCCAGCACACAAACCTGATCGCTGCCGATGATAAGTGTATCGGGATATCGTCCAGCCAGTGCTCGGGCTTTATCGCTAGCCAGTCGGTTGACCAGTGCGCTGGCACTTTCGCCATCGGCCGGTGTTTCATCGATATCGGGAGCCGCGCAGACAAACGGCAGCCCCAGTTTTTCCAACAGGGCTTTGCGGTAGAGAGAGGTGGAAGCAAGGACAATTTGGGACATAAATGTAAACCAGGTCATAGCGTAATCAGAGAATGCATTTTAAACTGTCTGCCGCTTTGGAAGCGAATTTGGGTGCGCGAAGGCAAATTTAGGTGAAAGCACTGGCATCGCCACCTTTTTCTTTGACTCTCCGTCGTTACGACGTTAATATGCGCGCCCTATGCAAAAGGTAAAATTACCCTTAACCCTTGATGCGGTTCGCACTGCTCAAAAGCGTTTAGATTACGTTGGTGTCTATACGGCTGAACAGCTGATGCGTGTTGCCGAATCAGTGGTTAGTGTGGACAGTGATGTGAATGCGACGCTGTCGTTCAGCATTGACAGCCAACGGCTGGCGGTGATTGATGGACAGGCTGATGTAACGGTGACGTTGCTGTGTCAGCGCTGCGGCAAGCCTTTCGAACATCAGGTCCACACCACGTTCTGTTTTAGCCCGGTCATCAGTGATGAGCAGGCTGAAGCCTTGCCGGAAGCGTATGAACCTATCGAAGTCAATGAATTCGGTGAGGTTGATCTGCTGGCGATGGTTGAAGATGAGCTAATCCTCTCTTTGCCCATTGCGCCGGTGCATGATTCTGAACACTGTGAAGTGTCCGAAACGGATATGGTGTTTGGTCAGTTACCCGCTGAGGCGGAGAAACCGAATCCATTTGCCGTATTAGCCAGTTTAAAGCGTAAGTAATTAAGGAGTAAGGTCCATGGCCGTACAACAGAATAAACCTAGCCGTTCCAAACGTGGTATGCGTCGTGCTCACGATGCGCTGACCACTTCCGCTGTATCCGTAGATAAAGTTTCCGGCGAAACGCATCTGCGTCACCACGTCACTGCGGATGGTTACTACCGCGGTCGCAAGGTTGTTGCCAAGTAATTCCTGCGATTTAGCAAGGAAACACTTTGACGCGCCTAACCTTGGCGTTAGATGCAATGGGCGGGGATTTCGGTCCCTGCATTACAGTGCCTGCTGCGTTGCAGGCACTGGCTTCTAATCCAGACCTCCATCTGCTGCTGGTTGGCGACCCTTCTGCGCTTACTCCATTACTTACTAAAATCGATTCCTCTTTATTTTCCCGTTTGGAAATTGTGCCGGCTGAATCGGTAATCGCTGGCGATGCGCGTCCATCCCAGGCTATTCGGGCCAGTCGGGGGACCTCTATGCGTATCGCTCTGGAATTGATCAGGGAAGGGCGAGCGCAGGCCTGCGTTAGCGCAGGCAATACCGGCGCATTGATGGGGCTGGCGACATTGTTGATCAAACCCATTGAGGGGATTGATCGCCCGGCATTGGTGACAATGCTGCCTCACCAACAGCACGGGAAAAGCGTGGTGTTGGATTTAGGCGCGAATGTTGATTGCGACAGCGCAATGTTAGTGCAGTTCGCCGTGATGGGATCGGTCATGGCGGAAGAAGTGCTCGGATTGCAGAGTCCGCGCGTAGCGTTGCTGAATATCGGTGAAGAAGAGAGCAAAGGGCTCGCGAGTATCCGAGGCGCAGCGGCGCAACTGAAAGTCATGCCTTCAATTAACTACATCGGTTATCTGGAAGGCAACGAATTATTGACCGGCAAAACGGATGTGATGGTCTGTGACGGCTTTGTAGGAAACGTCACGTTGAAAACCATGGAAGGTGTAGTGCGAATGTTTCTGTCTCTCCTGAAGGGCTCATCCAACAGGGGAGAAAGTCGGCAAGCACAGCCATGGTGGTTGAAATTTTTAGGGCGCTGGTTGCAACGGCGTCTGGCCAGGCGGTTTGGACACCTGAACCCTGACCACTATAACGGCGCATGTCTGTTAGGATTACGTGGAACTGTCATAAAAAGCCACGGTGCAGCAAACCAGAATGCGTTTGCTGTTGCAATTGAACAGGCGATGCAGACGGTGCAGCGGCAACTTCCGGAGAGGATTGCGTCGCGACTACAGGCTGTATTACCCAAGAGTGACTGAGCGTACATGTATACAAAGATTCTCGGAACGGGAAGCTATTTGCCCGAACAAATCAGGACGAACGCTGATTTAGAAAAAATGGTGGATACGTCGGACGAATGGATCGTCACACGTACCGGTATTCGCGAACGCCGCATTGCTGCTCCGGATGAAAGTGTTGCCTCCATGGGATGCCGCGCCGCGCAGAACGCGCTCGACATGGCAGGAGTTGACAGTAATCAGGTTGGCTTGCTTATCGTAGCTACGACGTCGTCCAGCCATGCTTTCCCCAGTTCGGCCTGTCAGATCCAGCAGATGCTGGGGATTAAAGACACGATCGCTTTTGATCTCGCTGCGGCTTGTGCAGGATTCACCTATGCATTGAGCGTGGCCGATCAGTATGTAAAAAGCGGTGCGGTGGATTACGCACTGGTTATCGGTTCCGATACCTTATCCCGAACGCTCGATCCGGCTGATCGCGGGACGTTGATTCTGTTCGGTGACGCAGCAGGCGCTGTTTTGCTGGGCCGCTCGGAAGCGCCGGGAATCCTTTCCACACATCTGCACGCAGATGGTCGCTATGGTGACCTTCTGACATTACCTTATGCAGACAGACAAGAACCGCAGCCCGCTTATTTGACGATGGCAGGCAACGAAGTCTTTAAAGTTGCCGTAACGGAACTGGCCCATATTGTCGAAGAAACGCTGGATGCGTCCAGCCTGAATAAAAGCGAACTCGACTGGTTGGTCCCTCATCAGGCAAACCTGCGTATTATCAATGCCACTGCTAAAAAATTAGGCATGGATATGGATAAAGTGGTAGTCACACTGGATCGTCATGGCAATACGTCTGCTGCTTCCGTTCCTTCCGCATTGGATGAGGCCGTCCGCGATGGCCGTATTCAACGTGGTCAGTTGATTTTACTGGAAGCGTTTGGCGGTGGCTTTACCTGGGGCTCTGCTCTGGTTCGTTTTTGATTCATCAGGACGCATAACTATGACGAAATTTGCAATGGTATTTCCCGGCCAGGGTTCCCAGTCAGTGGGTATGCTGGCTGAACTGGCTGAAAAATTCCCGCTCATCAAAGAAACGTTTGACGAAGCCTCGTCGGTTCTGGGATATGATCTATGGCAGCTTTCCCAGCAAGGGCCAGCGGAAGAACTGAACAAGACCTGGCAGACGCAACCGGCGCTGTTAACGGCGTCTGTCGCGCTGTGGCGTGTTTGGCGGCAGCAGGGCGGTGCGTTGCCGACGCTGATGTCAGGCCATAGCCTGGGTGAATATTCTGCATTGGTGTGTGCCGGTGTTCTGGATTTTAAGCAGGCGGTCAGCCTGGTTGAATTGCGCGGCAAACTGATGCAGGAAGCCGTACCTGAAGGAACTGGTGCAATGTATGCCATTATCGGTTTGGATAATGACGCAATTGCTACAGCGTGCGCTGAAGCGGCACAGGGTCAGGTTGTTTCGCCGGTCAACTTCAACTCACCTGGACAGGTGGTGATTGCCGGTAACAAAGAAGCAGTTGAGCGCGCGGGCGCGGCCTGTAAAGCTGCGGGAGCGAAGCGTGCGTTGCCGTTGCCGGTCAGTGTACCTTCTCACTGCGCACTGATGGAACCGGCAGCTCGTAAGCTGGCGGACGCACTGGAAGCGATCACCTTTAATACACCTGATGTACCGGTGATCAATAATGTGGACGTTCGTGCTGAATCCGCGCCGGAAGCGATTCGCAGCGCGTTGGTGCGCCAGTTGCATAACCCGGTCCGTTGGACTGAATGTGTCGAATATATGGCCGCTCAGGGTGTGGTTACCCTGGTGGAAGTCGGTCCTGGCAAGGTGTTGACCGGACTGACCAAACGAATCGTTGATAGTCTCACGGCGACGGCGATTAATGATCCTGCTTCCTTATCGGCAGCGCTTGAACAGTAAAAACGGTGAAGATAATGAATTTTGAAGGAAAAATTGTCCTGGTGACAGGTGCAAGTCGTGGCATTGGTCGGGCGATTGCCGAGACGCTGGCTGCTCGTGGTGCCACTGTAATCGGTACGGCCACCAGCGACAAAGGGGCAGCGGATATCAGCGAGTGGCTGGGGCCGAAAGGCAAAGGCTACGCGTTGAACGTTACGGATAGCGCCTCGATTGAAAGCGTTTTAGCCAGCATCAAAGACGCATTTGGCGATATTGATATTCTGGTGAATAACGCCGGTATTACGCGTGATGATCTGATGATGCGTATGAAAGACGAGGCCTGGCAGGAAGTGTTGGACACCAACCTGAGCTCCGTTTTCCGACTGTCCAAAGCCGTGTTGCGTGCCATGATGAAAAAACGGTTTGGTCGCATCATCACTGTAGGGTCTGTTATCGGTTCTCGCGGTAACGCAGGTCAGGCTAACTATGCCGCTGCCAAAGCTGGATTAGTCGGCTTTAGCAAATCGCTGGCACAGGAAGTCGCGTCTCGTGGCATCACCGTCAACGTGGTGGCACCGGGCTTTATCGAAACCGATATGACACGGGCATTGACAGAAGAACAGCGTGTGGGCATTTTGGCGAATGTTCCTGCCAACCGTCTGGGTGATGCGAAAGAAATCGCCAGTGCTGTAGCGTTTTTAGCTTCGGATGAGGCGGGTTACATTACTGGTGAAACATTGCATGTCAATGGTGGCATGTATATGATCTGATAAGCAACACTGTAATTTGCGTTAATTTGCAGCGAAAACTGCAAAAAGCACAAAATCTTGGTTCGACCAGTCTTGATTTTGTTGCATCTTTTTCAACATTTTATACACTACGAAAACCATCGCGAAAGCGAGTTTTGATAGGAAATTTAAGAGTATGAGCACTATCGAAGAACGCGTTAAGAAAATCATCGTTGAACAGCTGGGCGTTAAGCCGGAAGAAGTCGTGAACAATGCCTCTTTCGTTGATGACCTGGGCGCTGATTCTCTTGACACTGTTGAGCTGGTAATGGCATTGGAAGAAGAATTCGATACCGAAATTCCAGACGAAGAAGCTGAAAAAATCACGACTGTTCAGGCAGCCATCGATTTCATTCAAGCTAATCAGCAGTAATCGAACATATCTAGGCGGTCGCTCGACCGCCTAAGTTTTCTTCTACCTCAGTATCATTTTTTCCCTCCCTGGAGGATCAGCGTGTCTAAGCGTCGAGTAGTTGTGACTGGTCTGGGCATGTTATCTCCTGTCGGCAACACAGTAGCGTCAACCTGGAATGCTCTGCTTGCCGGTCAGAGTGGCATCAGCCTGATTGATCATTTCGATACTAGTGCCTATGCAACACGTTTTGCTGGCTTAGTAAAAGACTTTAATAGTGAAGATTTCATCCCGCGTAAAGAAGCGCGCAAGATGGATGCCTTTATTCAATACGGGGTTGCCGCCGGCATTCAGGCCATGAAGGATTCAGGCCTTGAGGTGACGCAAGCCAATGCGAGTCGTATCGGGGCCGCTATCGGGTCGGGTATTGGTGGTCTGGGGCTGATTGAGGAAAACCATAGCGCGCTGGTGCATGGTGGCCCGCGTAAAATCAGTCCATTCTTTGTGCCGTCCACCATTGTCAACATGGTCGCTGGGCACCTGAGCATCATGTTCGGCCTACGTGGCCCTACCATTTCTATTGCCACCGCATGTACTTCTGGTGTGCATAACATCGGCCACGCTGCGCGCATTATTGCGTATAACGATGCCGATGTTATGTTGGCCGGCGGGGCGGAAAAAGCCAGTACGCCGCTGGGTGTCGGTGGATTCGGTGCCGCGCGCGCCCTGTCGACTCGCAACGATAATCCGCAGGTGGCAAGCCGTCCGTGGGACAAAGATCGTGATGGCTTCGTGCTGGGCGACGGTGCCGGTATTCTGGTGCTGGAAGAGTACGAACATGCTAAAAAGCGTGGAGCGAAAATCTACGCTGAGATCGTCGGTTTTGGCATGAGTAGCGACGCCTACCATATGACGTCGCCGCCGGAGAGTGGCGCTGGTGCAGCGTTGGCGATGGAGAATGCCTTACGTGATGCTGGTATTACCACGGAGCAGGTGGGTTATATCAATGCGCACGGTACATCCACGCCAGCGGGTGATAAAGCTGAAGCACAAGCAGTGAAATCGGTTTTCGGTGCGGATACCCGCGTGCTGGTTAGCTCAACTAAGTCCATGATCGGGCACCTGTTGGGTGCGGCCGGTGCGGTAGAGTCAATCTTCTGTATTCTGGCGTTGCGTGATAAGGCTGTTCCGCCAACCATCAATCTGGATAACCCGGATGAGGGTTGCGATCTGGATTTCGTGGCGCACGAAGCTCGTCAGGTCATCAATATGGAGTACACGTTATGTAACTCCTTTGGTTTCGGTGGCACCAACGGTTCTGTGGTGTTCCGTAAAGTCTGATGCAATGCTTTACATGAAGAGCCCGGTTCTGCCGGGCTTTTTTTTGTCTGAGTGAAAATCGGATATTGCCGCTTGCCGGGTGCCCAGACGACTGACAGGCTTGCATCCTGACTGAGGAGACGAATATGTGGTGGATTGACGGTAAAGCGGAGCAATGCCTGCCGGTATCGGATCGCAGTGTGCAATTTGGCGACGGCTGTTTTACCACGGCCAGGGTTGTGAATGGTCGCATTGTATGGCTGGAACGACATATTCGGCGGTTGCAGCAGGCGGCGGAAAAATTGTTGTTGCCTGATCTTGATTGGCAGCAACTGAGCAACGAGATGCAGCAAGCCGCTGAAGGTCGCGTCGACGGTGTGGTGAAAGCCATCGTCAGTCGGGGTAATGGTGGTCGTGGTTACAGCCCGGCTGGATGTGGCAAACCGGTACGTATTGTTATGCAGGCAGCGTACCCACAACATTATGTCCAATGGCGTCAGGACGGGATTCGGCTGGCGTTGAGCCCAGTTCCGCTGGCACAAAGTACCTGGCTGGCGGGGATAAAGCATCTGAATCGGCTGGAGCAGGTGTTCATCCGTATGCATCTTGAACAGTCCGGTGCTGATGAGGCACTGGTGCTTGACACCTCTGGGGCGCTGGTGGAATGCTGTGCGGCTAATTTATTTTGGCGCAAGGGGACACGGGTTTTCACGCCGGATGTATCACTTGCTGGCGTTGACGGCGTTGCGCGTCAGCATATTATGGCGCTGTTGTCGTCATCGCTATTTGACCTGCATGTGGTGACAGAGCCGCTGGAAACGCTGGCGGATGCAGACGAAGTGCTGGTATGCAATGCGTTGATGCCGGTGATACCCGTAAACCAGGCGCATATCTGGTGTTATCGCTCACGGGAGTTGTTCGACTTTCTGAGCCCTAACTGTGAGTCATGATGTGTTATGAAGAGAATGAAATGGGGTCTTGGGATTATTGTTCTGCTGGCGATAGGTGTTTGGTGGGGCTGGAAACAGATACAGCATTTTGCCGATTCACCGTTGGCTATCAAACAGGAAACCATTTTTACTCTCCCTGCCGGTACTAACCGTGAAGGTCTAAACGCGTTGCTGGTAGAACAACAAATTATTGGTGCTAATGGCTGGTTCCCCTGGCTGTTGCATCTGGAGCCGGAGCTGGCCTCATTTAAGGCTGGGACTTACCGGCTGATGCCTGCAATGACGGTGCGCGACATGCTGGCATTACTGGCTAGCGGTAAAGAAGCGCAGTTTTCGCTGCGGTTTGTGGAGGGTTCTCGCCTAAAAGACTGGCTGGAAACGTTGAAGTCGGCACCTTATCTCAAACATACGCTGGATGATAAAACCCCACAGGAAATCGCTGAAGCGATGGAGTTGAAAGACACACCCAACCCAGAAGGCTGGTTTTATCCCGATACGTATCTGCACACTGCGGGTATGAGCGATAAGTCGATTCTGCAACGTGCACATCAGCGGATGACGAAAATGCTCAATGATGTCTGGCAGGGGCGGGACGAAGGATTACCCTATAAAACCCCGGACGAGCTGTTGGTGATGGCGTCACTGATTGAAAAAGAAACCGCAGTTAATGAAGAGCGGCCGATGGTGGCCTCGGTGTTTATCAACCGATTACGTATCGGAATGCGATTACAGACTGACCCGACGGTGATCTACGGCATGGGCGAAAGCTATAACGGTAGCATTACCCGCAGTGCCCTGGAGGCATCCACGCCGTACAATACTTATGTCATTAGCGGGTTACCGCCCACGCCAATTGCCATGCCAGGCAAAGCCTCTCTTGACGCGGCTGCACATCCCGCCAAAACCAGCTATCTCTATTTTGTGGCCGACGGCAAGGGTGGGCACAAATTTTCCACCAATCTGAACGACCATAACCGCGCCGTGCAGGCGTATCGTTCCGCGTTGGCTGCCGCCGGAAAGGAAAAAAATGAACAGTAAATTTATCGTAATTGAAGGTCTGGAAGGCGCAGGCAAGACCAGTGCTCATGCGGTGGTGGTAGACACGCTGCGAACATTCGGCATCGATGACATCGTGTTTACCCGTGAGCCTGGCGGCACGCCGCTGGCGGAGAAATTGCGCGAGTTAATCAAGCAGGGCGTTGCGGATGAAACACTGACAGATAAAGCCGAATTGCTGATGCTGTATGCGGCGCGCGTACAACTGGTGGAGAATGTGATTCGTCCGGCGCTGGCCCGTGGTGCCTGGGTGGTGGGTGATCGGCACGATCTCTCTTCTCAGGCTTATCAGGGAGGTGGGCGGGGCATTGATGCACGATTGATGACCTCGCTGCGGGACACCGTGTTGGGCGATTTCCGCCCTGACTTGACGCTGTATCTGGATATCTCACCTGAACAGGGGCTTAAACGTGCTCGCCAGCGCGGTGCGCTGGACCGCATTGAGCAGGAGTCACTGGCGTTCTTCGAGCGTACCCGTGCCCGTTATCAGCAGTTGGCGGCGGCTGATGCCTCTATTGTGACGATTGATGCGTCCCGTGACCTGGAGAAGGTCAACGCCGACATCCGCCAGGCCTTGTCTGACTGGTTGCAGCAACTGAATGGGCGAGGGGAGTAAGCCGCTGATGGAGTGGTATCCCTGGCTGAATGCGCCTTACCGCCAGTTGCTGGCGTCACATCAGGCGGAGCGCGGTCATCATGCGTTGTTGCTACATGCTCTCGACGGCATGGGTGATGCTTCGCTGGCGTATGCCTTTAGCCGCTGGCTGTTGTGTCAGCAGCCGGATGGCGCAAAAAGCTGCGGGCGTTGCCATTCTTGTGAATTGATGAGTGCCAGCACCCATCCGGATTGGCACACCCTTAGCCCGGAAAAAGGCAAGCACAGTCTGGGGGTTGACGTGGTACGTGACGCGTTAGAGCACGTGTACCAGCGCTCACGGCAGGGCGGTGCAAAGGTGGTTTGGCTACCACAGGCGGAGAGCCTGACCGAAGCCGCAGCGAATGCGCTGCTGAAAACGCTGGAAGAGCCACCGGCGCAAACCTATTTTCTGCTGGGATGCCGTGAACCGGGGCGATTGCTGGCGACAATGCGTAGTCGCTGCCTGCATTTGTACCTGGATGTGCCAACGGAGCCGCAAGGAATGCAGTGGCTGCGCGGGCGAGGGCATCATGATGAACTGGCGCTACAGACGGCATTGCGACTGGCGGCGGGGGCACCGCTGGCCGCTGAAGCATTGTTGCAGCCGGAGAGCTGGAAAGCGCGTCAGGCCGTTTGCCAGCAACTGGCGCAGAGCCTGCCGTCTGGTGATGCGCTGGCGCTGTTGCCGGTACTTAATCACGATGACGCCGATCGCCGTATCCACTGGGTGAGTACGTTGCTACTGGATGCGTTGAAATGGCACCATCAGGGCGCTGAGCAGCGAACTAACCTGGATCAGGCACCGCTGGTGGCGCAACTGGCATCACAATATGGTGATGCTCGTCTGCATCATGGTTTGCGTCGTTGGCTGCATTGTCGTCACCAGCTACTGTCGGTGACAGGCGTTAACCGCGAATTGTTATTGACGGAGCTGTTGCTGGCGTGGGAGAACCTGTTGTCCTCTCCGACGTTGCCGGTGTCGTCATCTTTTTCCTGAATACCGGATATCCTTGATTATGTTGTTAGTTGATTCCCACTGCCATCTTGATGGTTTAGATTATCAGTCGCTGCACAAAGACGTGTCTGACGTGCTGAACAAGGCTCGTGAGCGTGAGGTGGGCTTTTTTCTGGCAGTAGCAACCACCCTCCCAGGGTTTCGCGCCATGGCCGAATTGATCGGTGAACGCGACAATGTGGCGTTTTCCTGCGGTGTACATCCTCTCAGCCAGGAAGTGCCGTACGACTTCGCTGAACTGCGCACACTGGCGGCCTTACCGTCGGTAGTCGCCCTGGGGGAAACCGGGCTGGATTACTATTATCAGCAAGATACTATCCCGCAGCAGCAGGCATCGTTTCGCGAGCATATTCGCGTTGGCCGTGCGCTGAATAAACCGGTGATTGTGCATACGCGTTCCGCCCGTGAAGATACGCTGGCTATTCTGCGGGAAGAAAAAGCGGATGAATGCGGCGGTGTGCTGCACTGTTTTACCGAAGATCGGGAAACCGCAGAGAAACTGCTGGATTTGGGGTTCTACATTTCCTTTTCCGGGATTGTCACTTTCCGTAATGCGGATGCATTGCGCGATGTTGCACGCTACGTACCGCTGGATCGGCTGTTGATTGAAACCGATTCCCCGTGGCTGGCACCGGTTCCCTATCGGGGTAAGGAAAATCAGCCCGCCTACGTGCGTGATGTGGCTGAATATCTGGCTGTACTCAAAAATGTCAGTATTGAACAGCTGGCATCTGCCACTACCGAAAATTTTGCTCGGCTATTCCACATTGATGCAGCGCGGTTGACCGTGGACTGATACTGGTTGAGAATACGCGAGTTTTTTTTGGCTTCGTAATTAATCGCTGATAATCCCTACCATTTGCAGCTTATGTTGCACGATGGTGGGGTTAATTTTTAGTGTTAGATCACAAACCATAAGACTTCTGATAGTAACGTGGGTTTCCCATGAGTTGAAACGTGACTGCTATCAAACATTTGATGCAACATTTATTTTACTCTGCGTAAAAATTAATGAGGATGCATATCACATCCCGACCGCATGAAGGATGACCTCCCCATCTTCAGGCGAACTGTCAGAAGTAGAAGCACTATTACTCAGGAGCACTCTCTCTATGTTCAAGAATGCATTTGCAAACCTACAAAAAGTAGGTAAATCGCTGATGCTGCCAGTATCCGTGCTGCCTATCGCCGGTATTCTACTGGGCGTCGGGTCGGCCAACTTTAGCTGGTTGCCGACTGTGGTTTCCAGCGTGATGGCGCAGGCGGGCGATTCCGTTTTTGCTAATATGCCGTTGATTTTTGCCATCGGTGTGGCACTGGGCTTTACCAATAATGACGGTGTGTCTGCACTGGCTGCGGTGGTGGCTTACGGCATTATGGTGAAAACCATGGCGGTGGTTGCGCCGTTGGTGTTGCATATGTCACCGGCGGATATCGCCGCTAACCATATGGCCGATACGGGCGTATTGGGGGGGATTATCGCTGGTGCGATTGCCGCCTACATGTTCAACCGCTTCTACCGTATCCGCTTGCCGGAATACCTGGGCTTCTTCGCTGGTAAGCGTTTTGTGCCGATCATCTCCGGCCTGACCGCCATCGTTATTGGTGTGGCGCTGTCGTTCATTTGGCCGCCGGTGGGTAGCGCGATCCAGACTTTCTCTAAATGGGCTGCTTACCAGAATCCGGTACTGGCGTTCGGTATCTACGGCATCGTTGAACGTAGTCTGGTGCCGTTCGGTCTGCACCATATCTGGAACGTGCCGTTCCAGATGCAGGTAGGTGAATTCACTAACGCCGCGGGCCAGGTGTTCCACGGTGATATTCCGCGTTACATGGCAGGTGACCCGACTGCGGGTAAACTGTCTGGCGGCTTCCTGTTCAAAATGTATGGTCTGCCAGCTGCTGCGCTTGCTATTTGGCATTCGGCTAAACCGGAAAATCGCGCCAAAGTGGGCGGCATCATGATCTCCGCTGCGCTGACCGCGTTCCTGACCGGTATTACCGAGCCGATCGAGTTTTCCTTCATCTTCGTCGCGCCGATTCTGTATGTCATCCATGCTGTGCTGGCTGGTCTGGCGTTCCCGATCTGTATTCTGCTTGGTATGCGTGACGGCACCAGCTTCTCGCACGGTCTGATCGACTTTATCGTGCTGAGTGGTAACGGTAGCAAACTGTGGCTGTTCCCGATCGTTGGCCTGTGCTACGCAGCGGTGTACTACACCGTGTTCCGTGTGCTGATTGCCAAGCTGGATCTGAAAACTCCAGGGCGTGAAGAGTCTACGTCCGAGCAGTCCGCTCAGGGTAACTCTGAAATGGCGGCATCGCTGGTTTCCGCATTCGGCGGTAAAGAAAACATCACCAACCTGGATGCCTGTATCACTCGTTTGCGCGTCAGTGTGGGTGATGTCGCTAAAGTTGACCAGGCCGAGCTGAAGAAACTGGGTGCGGCGGGCGTCGTGGTAGCCGGTTCTGGCGTGCAGGCCATCTTCGGCACCAAGTCCGATAACCTGAAAACCGACATGGATGATTACATCCGTAATCACTGAAATATCCGTAACCACTGACGGATGACCGGGAGTTGACGAAAAGGGGCTTTGGCCCCTTTTTTACATCCCGCTTTTTTATATCCTGCTTTTTATATCCTGAGACAGCCTCCCGGCAGGACAGAATCGTTTCCCCTCACAGGAAGTTCAGCAGTAGGATAACTGGCGCTGCCGTGCGTAAGTGCACATCGTCAGTCACGACAGTCGATAACCCATGCCGCTTTGCCCATAACAACATCGCTTATCAGCGGCGTACCACGACATTATTCTTTCAGAGGGAACCGTATGCGGATTTCAGTTGAGCGTTTAACGCAAATAGCCTACGAACTGTTGCGTAATACCGGGTGTGAGCATGAAGAAGCCGAGTGTGTGGCGCTTCATCTGGTTGGTGCGAATCTCAAGGGGCACGACAGTCACGGTGTGGGGATGTTACCGGAATACGTCAACTTCATCGCACAGGGCATAATGCATCCCAACACGCCAGCCCGTTTGCTACAGGACAGCGGTGCAGTGCTACAGTTCTCCGGCGATCGCGGGTTTGGGCAGCGCACCGGGCATGAAGCGATGCAGGCGGCGATCGAACGGGTGAAAACCACCGGTATCTGCTTGATGACGCTGGCATCGACCTGCCATCTGGGGCGAATCGGCACCTACGGTGAAATGGCGGCGCAGGCTGGTTTGATTTCGATTCACTTCGTTAATGTCAGTGATATTGCACCGTTGGTGGCACCGTTTGGCGGCAGTGAGGCGCGTTTTGGCACCAATCCTATCTGCATTGCCTTTCCGGGTAGTGACGCGAATCCCGATTTTATTCTGGACTTCGCCACCAGCATGGTCGCATTGGGTAAAACGCGTGTGGCCTGGCTGGCGGGGAAAACCTTTGATGAACCGGTGATGCTGGACCGTGATGGGCACCTGAGCGCCGACCCACGGGTGATGTGGGAAGGCGAAGCGACCGGTGCGTTGCTGCCTATCGCACGTCACAAAGGGGGCGGGCTGATTCTGGCGGCGGAGTTGCTGGCGGGGATATTGTCCGGCGGCGGTACTATCCAGCCGGGCAATGCGCGCGAAGGCGCTATCGTTAACAACATGACCACAATGGTTATTGACCCCTCTAAACTGGTGGGGATGGCGTGGCTGAAACAGGAGTACGATGCCATGCTGGCGTATGTTCGTGCGTCGCGGTCGCCTGATCCGTCCGTACCGATTCTGATTGCCGGTGAGCCGGAGCGTCTGGCTCGTCAGCAGCGTCAGGCTGAAGGCATCACGATTTCCGACGGCGAGTGGCAGAAAATTACCGATGCCGGGTGCTCTCTGGGAATGCCAGCGGCATTTTTCGCGGCATAATGCCGGTGCAATGCATGACAAGCATCGACAAAGAGAGTTGAAAAGTATTGGATTTATCACTCATACTGCAAGCCGCATCGCTGAACAGCGCTCGTTTTTAAAGGAACTGTGTTATGGCTGAAGAAACCATTTTCAGTAAAATCATTCGTCGGGAAATCCCCGCCGATATCGTGTATCAGGATGAACTGGTGACTGCCTTTCGCGACATCGCGCCACGTACCCCCACCCACATTCTGATTGTGCCGAATGTACTGATTCCCACCGTGAATGACACCGCACCGGAGCATGAAGCGGCACTCGGTCGTATGATCACCGTCGCGGGGAGCATTGCCCGTCAGGAAGGGATTGCCGATGACGGTTACCGTCTGGTCATCAACTGTAATCGTCATGGCGGTCAGGAGGTGTACCACATTCACATGCATCTGCTGGGCGGTCGCCCGCTGGGGCCGTTGCTGGCCGGTTGATGCGTTCATGCGCGCATTTTCATCAAGGGTATTGGCCGTTCTGCTACTGAGCATGTCGCTTGTCGGATGCAGCAAGACGGCCAGTCTGAGCATTAATTCCAAACAGACGCTGGTGCTGGACGCCTCGGTAATGGCGGCCGGGATTAGCGCTTCTCGTCCGTCGTTGTCGCATGGCTACACAGGCCAGCAGGCGTCGGTCCGTATCCGTAATACATCGGGACAGCCGGTGACGCTGCACTACCGTTTTTACTGGTATGATCAACAAGGGTTGGATGTGCCGCCGCTGGATGTTAGTCAAACGGTTGAGATCCCTGCCCATACGGATATCTCCCTTGTTGCCACGCACGTTGACCCGGCAGCCAGCCAGGTACGACTTTATCTTTTTCTCTGAGGCGTGATTGAGAGGACAGACATGAAAAAATATCTTGGCATCGTGCTGATGGCGTTAGTGATTGCAGGCTGTACCAGCCGCGTGCCGCAAACGGAACAACCGGCCACTATCGAACCCGCCGTTCCCACACCGTCAAAACCGCAGTTGCCGCCGTCAGAAAGTCAGCCATTGCCGACACCGCCGAAGATTCAGGTGCCGGTGTTGGACTGGTCGGCTGCGGCTACACCGCTAGTCGGGCAGATGGTGAAAACCGACGGCATCACCCGAGGCAGCATTTTGCTGCTGAACAAGCTTAAAAATAATACCAATGGTTCGTTGCAGACCGCTCAGGCAACTACCGCGTTGTATAATGCGTTGGCGTCTTCCGGGCAGTTTACGATGGTATCTCGTGAGCAACTTGGGGTAGCCCGGCAGTCATTGGGATTATCGGAAGAAGATAGTTTGGAATCGCGCAGCAAAGCGGTGGGGTTAGCCCGCTATGTCGGCGCGCAATACGTGTTGTATGCCGACGCCAGCGGGGATGCCAAATCACCGGAGCTGTCGATGCAACTGATGCTGGTGCAGACCGGTGAAATCGTCTGGTCCGGTAATGGTACGGTTCGCCAGCAGTGAGGCGCTAAATGCGCTGTTGCAGCAGGCTTTACCGGCGGTAGTGACCGCCGGTTTTTATTTACAGCCGATCAATGGGCTTAGCCATCAGAGCTGGCGCGTTCATTCTCCGGCTGGGTTGTGGTTGGCGCGTGGAGATACGTTGCAGGGACGCCAGCTTGGCACTTCCCGGCAGCGTGAGTTTCATGTGTTGCGGCAACTGGCAGGGCAGTCGCTGGCACCGCATCCGGTATGCTGGCGCGATGGCTGGTTGCTGGTGGAGTGGCTGGCAGGTGAGCCGGCCGATGAGCGCCAGTTTGTACAGGCTCTGGCGCAAGGGCAGTTGGCGGCGATGCTGGCGCGTTTGCATCACCAGCCGCGTTACGGCTATCCGTTGCCGTTGAAACGCCTGATGATGCATCACTGGCAGCATATGGACCCGGCTCGGCGCTCACCGCGTCTGAGGCGCGCCTATCAGCAGATGGTGGATAAGCCGTTGCCGACGCCGTTACTGAGCGCGCCGCTGCATCTGGATGTGCATCCCGGCAACCTGCTGCGTACCGAGGCCGGTTGGCGATTGATTGACTGGGAATACGCGGCAGACGGCGATATCGGGCTGGAGCTGGCGTTACTGTTCCGGTCCTGCGAGCTGGATGACGCGCGTCAGCAGGATTTTTTGCAGGCGTATTGTCGGCACTGGTTTCACCTGAGCCCGGCGTCATTGCAGCGGCAGGTCGCTCGCTGGCAATATTGGGTGGATTATCTGGTGCTGATGTGGTTTGAAGTTCGCTGGCAGCAAAGCGCTGAGGCGTATTACCGCCAGTCAGCCGACACTATGCGGCAGGCCACGAGATGGCATTATTAAGCCGTTTTCTCTGGGGTGCGACTATCCGGCCGACTTTTCCATCATGCCGATTGGCAATCATACAGAAGGGGTGTTTGTGGGGCCGTTAATGTTAGATGTGGCTGGCTATGAGCTGGACGCAGAAGATCGCGAGGTGCTGGCGCATCCGCTGGTGGGTGGTGTGATTCTGTTTAGCCGTAATTTTCATGACGCCGACCAACTGGCGGAACTGGTACGCCAGATGCGTCGTGCTTCTCGTGAACGGCTGGTGGTGTCGGTCGATCAGGAAGGCGGACGCGTACAGCGGTTTCGCGATGGTTTCACCGCGCTACCGGCCGCGCAGTCGTTTGCCGCACTAAACCCATTGCCGCAGGCGCAACAACTGGCGGAAGAGGCAGGCTGGGTGATGGCGGCGGAGATGATCGCCATGGATATCGATATCAGCTTTGCACCGGTACTGGATGTCGGTCACCAGAGCGCGGCGATTGGTGACCGCGCTTTCCATAGCGACCCGGATACGTTGTTGGCGGTGGTGGAGCGTTTTATCGCCGGTATGCGTGCTGCTGGTATGAAGGCGACAGGTAAGCATTTCCCCGGCCATGGCGCGGTAACGGCGGACTCCCACAAGGAAACGCCGCGGGACGAGCGGTCATTGGCGCAAATTCGGCAACGGGATATGCGGGTGTTTCAGGAACTGATCACCCGTCAGCAGTTGGATGCGGTGATGCCGGCACATGTGATTTATACCGATGCGGATCCCCGTCCTGCAAGTGGGTCGCCCTACTGGCTTAAACAGGTGCTGCGTCAGGAACTCGGGTTTGGCGGCATCATCTTCTCGGATGACCTGTCAATGGAGGGGGCGGCGGTGATGGGCGGTTACGCCGAACGCGCGCAGGCAGCGCTGGACGCGGGGTGTGACATGATTCTGGTATGTAACCAGCGTCAGGGCGCGATCAGCGTGTTGGATAACCTGTCTCCGGTCAAAGTACCGGGGCTGGAGACGCTCTATCATCGGGGGTTGATCACACGTCGGGAACTGCTGAATTCATCGCGCTGGAAGCAGTCAACATCGCAGTTAACGGCACTGAGTGAACGCTGGCAGGCACACAAGACCGCTGGTTAAATCACCCGCTAAATCAGGCTGGAGGGAAGGCACCGATGATCATTTATTTGCACGGTTTTGACTCAAGTAGTCCGGGTAATCATGAGAAAGTGCTGCAGTTGCAGTTCATCGACCCGGATGTTCGGTTGGTGAGTTACAGCACCCTGCATCCGCGCCATGACATGCAGCATCTGCTCAGGGAAGTGGACAAGATGCTGCAAGTGAATGCGGATAACCGTCCGCTGATTTGTGGCGTCGGGCTGGGCGGGTTTTGGGCGGAACGCATCGGTTTTCTGTGCGATATCCGTCAGGTGATGTTCAACCCCAATCTGTTCCCGCAAGAAAACATGGAAGGCAAAATCGATCGTCCGGAAGAGTACGCGGACATTGCCACCAAATGTGTGGAGAATTTCCGCGAGAAAAACCGCGATCGCTGCATGGTGGTGCTGTCTCGCCACGATGAAATGTTGGATAACCAGCGCAGCGCCTGCTTGCTGGGTGAATACTACGAAATCGTCTGGAATGAGAACGAAGGGCATAAGTTCCGCGATATCTCGCCACACCTGCAACGCATCAAGGCGTTTAAATCACTGGGGTGATTTTCCTTTCTACACGGCTTTTGTGGCTGTCAGCGCTGCATCGCATCAGCGCGGTGTGACAGCCACGTTCCCCTCTGCTGACCTGCTGCTCTAACTTACTGAATTTCAATGTCTCATTCTCAGCTCTGACGATCTGTAACTAAAATAAATTGATATAGGTCAAATTTGGTATGACCAAATGACCTTACATGCTATTCTCATCGCATATATCCCATTTCCTTTATCATAACCATATGTAATATAAGGATATTGTTTTTTACTCTTTATTAACTATTGGTTCACAAATTTTCAGGGGGTCATTTTGACATCATTGCCAATCAAGAAAATCGTGATTGTCGGCGGTGGCGCCGGAGGGCTGGAGCTGGCCACCAGTCTGGGGCATAAGCTGGGGCGTAAGAAAAAGGTGGAAATAACACTGGTGGATCGTAACCACAGCCACCTGTGGAAACCGTTACTGCACGAAGTGGCGACCGGCTCGCTGGATGACGACATGGATGCGCTGAGCTACCTGGCTCATGCCCGTAATCATTACTTCAATTTCCAACTGGGGATGATGACCGACATCGACCGTGAACAGCGTACCGTCCAACTGGCTGAAATTCGTGGCGAGCAGGGGGAACTGCTGGTGGCAGCCCGTTCACTGCCATACGACATTCTGGTGGTGGCGCTGGGCAGTACTTCCAATGATTTCGGTACGCCGGGCGTCAAAGATCACTGCATTTTCCTAGATAACCCGAAACAAGCCCGCCGTTTCCATAACGAAATGCTGAATCTGTTCCTCAAGTTTTCTGCTTCCCAGGGGCAGCAGGAAAAGGTCAATATCGCGATTGTCGGTGGGGGCGCTACCGGGGTGGAATTGTCCGCCGAACTGCACAACGCGGTGAAACAGCTGCACAGCTATGGTTTTGACAGCCTCAGCAATCAGGCGCTCAACGTCACGCTGGTGGAAGCCGGGGAGCGCATTCTACCAGCGCTACCGCCACGCATTTCTGCAGCCGCGCACCATGAGCTGACCAAGCTTGGTGTGCGAGTGTTGACGAAAACCATGGTGACCAGCGCCCAACAGAACGGCCTGAACACCAAAGATGGCGAGTTTATCGATGCTGACCTGATGGTATGGGCAGCGGGTATCAAGGCCGCCGATGCCATGAAGGACATCGCCGGTCTGGAGACGAACCGGATTAACCAACTGGTGGTGGAGCCGACGCTGCAAACCACGCGCGATCCGGCTATTTTCGCTATCGGTGACTGCGCATCCTGCCCGCAGCCGGGCGGTGGTTTTGTGCCGCCACGCGCGCAGGCCGCGCATCAAATGGCATCGCGTTGCTACAGCAATATCCTGGCACTGATGAGTAATCAGTCGCTGAAGCCTTACGTCTACAAAGACCACGGTTCGCTGGTGTCATTGTCTAAATTCAGCACCGTCGGCAGTCTGATGGGCAACCTGATGCGCGGTTCGGTGATGGTGGAAGGTCGTATTGCGCGTTTCGTTTACATTTCGTTGTATCGTATGCACCAGATTGCGCTGCATGGTTATATCAAGACTGGCCTGATGATGCTGGTCGGTAGTATCAACCGGGTGATCCGCCCGCGCCTCAAACTGCATTAAGGCCGGATTGCTCTCATCTGGTATCTCGGTTGCCCGCTATTCGGTGGGCAACCTGTTATTCCCCGCAAGATTACGCACATCACAGAATAAAATATTGCACTAACACCAACCCAAGGTAAGAAAACTCTCAAATGTGACAGTTTTGTTATCTGTGCAACCCTTTTGAGGTAGAAATCCGATTGAGAGTACCGGATGGATTAGGCAGACTTCATCACGTCAGGCGGTGTAGCGTACACGCCGCGCCCCGGAAGGTGGGGCTTTCGGGTTAAAAGCCATCAGCCATTATGCGCGGTGAGAATGTTCACTGCAGGGTTAGATGGGGGATGCGTGGTTATTTATTCAGGAGGTTTCCTGTGAACAAGTCAATGTTAGCGGGTGTGGGTATTGGTATGGCTGCAGCTCTGGGTGTGGCAGCCGTCGCCAGTTTGGATGTGTTTGCTTCCAGACCGCAGTTTGCACAGGTGCTGACAGCAACACCTATCAAAGAAACCGTGAAAACGCCGCGTCAGGAATGCCGCAATGTTACCGTGACGCACCGTCAGCCGGTGCAGGATGAAAACCGTATTGCCGGGTCGTTGCTGGGTGCTGTGGCGGGCGGCGTGTTGGGGCACCAGTTCGGCAATGGACGTGGCCGCGATGTGGCGACGGTAGCCGGTGCGCTGGCCGGTGGTTACGCGGGTAATCAGGTGCAGGGAAAAATGCAGGACGGTGATACCACTACCTCGACACAACAGCGTTGTCAGACGGTGTATGACAAGTCGCAGAAAGTGCTGGGTTATGACGTCACCTATAAAATCGGCGATCAGGAAGGAAAAGTCCGGATGGACCGTGATCCCGGCACCCGTATCCCGCTTGATCGCAACGGCCAGCTGGTCCTCAATCAGTCCAGTTGATACGCCATGATACGGTGGACAGGCAGGCCCGCGTTGTCATGACAATGACCTCGGGCCTGATGTCATTAATACGCCAGTTTGCTTTATGCATCGTATAAATCGGTATCCTGTACCGGCGAGTGGCGTTGGCTGGGCCGAATGCGCTTGACCGAATCTCTCACCGCCAGCGTACCGTTAAGCAGCATGTTGCCTGCACCGCGCCCCGGCTGCATCAATTGAAGCTGTAATAATCTCACTGCCTCGCGCCCCAACTCCTCTCGCGGGATCAACACCGATGTCAGCGGAATATCGTGCACTGCTGCCAGATTTGCACCATCCATACTCATGACCGAGATATCCTGCGGTACACGCAGCTTCGCTTTATGCAGCGCGTTGACGGCTCCCACCGCCATAAAATCGCCGCCCGCCAATATAGCCGTAGGGTACTGTTCCCGCGGGCAGACAGCCAGAAAATCAGTGACGGCCTGTTCGGTTTCCGCGCTGCCAAAACCGTGGGGTGTCAGTAAGTGAATGTCGTCAATAAAGGGCAGGTTGTGCTGTTGGTAAGCATCACGGATGCCTGCCAGACGCCACTCCATGGTATAGCGCCGCAAGCACAACAGGGTAAGTATCTGGCGGTGCCCTTGGTCGATCAGATAGTTGGCGGCAAATTCGCCGATAAGCTGGTGTGCAGGCGATACGCCGGACAACCTCATTTTATTGTCGAGACAATTGACCAGCACGCAGGGTTTGTTCAATTCAGCGGCCAGTGCGTGGATATAGGGGTCGTCAATGCCGATCAGAATGGCACCTTCAGTTTCTGATGATGACATTTTTTCCATAAACAGCGCCGCATCGCTGTCATTTTCTGCCAGTCCACAGTAGCGCAGACGTACATCGTGCGAGTCCAGCGAGTCGAGAATACCTTCCAGTACCTTATGGTAAAAAATGTCCGCCCGGCGATGAAAGGCGCGCTCCGGCGCGAACACCGTCAGGCTATTGAGCAGTAAGCGGCCAGTAGCCAGGTTGTCCATCACGCCGTATTGCCGGGCGGCGGTCAGGATCCGTGTCCGTGCGGCATCGCTGGTATTGGATTTGCCCGCCAGCACACGGGAAACGGTGCTGACGGAGAAGCCGGTTTGCATAGCGATTTCACGAATCTTGAGGTTTTTTTTCATTTTGTGATCCTGTTCAACTTGAGTCGTGAAAAAATTTTCATTACCAGAAAAAAGGCAGCAGCAGGGGCATGAATAGCCAGAAATAAGAGATTCTGACGCTATCATGAAAATAGTTGCAAAAAAGTGAGTATCTCCGGCTTTTTAATTTTTCTACGCTGAATCGGTCGTGATTCTGCGGGCGTCATTACGCCGCGGAATACGTCGTTACGACAAAAATACTTATAAAAATCTGAATATTAGAGCATCAGGATGGTGCGGCGCCGGGAGGCGTTTCACTGTTATCTGCCGCAAGGAGATCACCATGAGTCTCGACGTTAATTCCCCACCTGTTATCAATGAAAAACGAAAATTCAAGCAAGTGCGCTGGTGGATACTGGCGTTATTTCTGTTTGGCGTCACCGTTAATTACATTACCCGCAATTCACTGGGTATTCTGGCCCCCGAATTAAAAACCGTGCTGAATATTACCACCGAACAATACTCCTGGATTGTCGGTGCATTTCAACTGGCCTATACGATATTTCAGCCGTTATGCGGGTGGCTGATCGACGTCATTGGATTAAAGTTGGGCTTCATGATCTGCGCCGTCATTTGGGCGTTGATGTGCCTGTTACATGCCGGTGCCGGGAGTTGGGTACAACTTGCCATTCTGCGTTTCATGATGGGGGGCGCTGAGGCGGCGGCCACACCGGCTAACGCCAAAACCATCGGCGAGTGGTTTCCTCGTCAGGAACGACCCATCGCCGCCGGTTGGGCGGGGGTGGGGTTTTCCATCGGAGCCATGTTGGCACCGCCGATTATTGTGGTTGCGCATTCTGCTTTTGGCTGGCAAGGGGCATTCCTGTTTGCCGGGGTACTGGCGATGGTGTGGGTGGTCTTGTGGTGGCTGTTTTACCATAACCCAGGCGAACATCCGCGTCTGAGTAAGGAAGAGCTGGCGTTTATCCGTCAGGATAATGAGCCGGAGCCGGTGAAGCAGCCTTTCTTCACCGCCATGAAAACGGTGATGAAAAACCGCCGTTTCTACGGCATCGCCATTCCTGCCTTTATGGCGGAACCGGCCTGGGCCATGTTGAGTTTCTGGGTGCCGCTGTATCTGGCTAAAGAGCGAGGCATGGATTTGAAACAAATTGCCATGTTCGCCTGGCTGCCGTTTCTTGCCGCCGACTTTGGCAGTATCGCCAGTGGTTACCTGACCCGCCTCTACGCCCGGTGGTTCGGTTGTTCACGCATTAACTCAGTGGTGGGTAGCTCGGTGACCGGCGCGTTTTTGATGCTGTCGCTCGCGCTGGTTAGCACCACCCAGAATCCGTATTTGGCTATCATCCTGATTTCGATTGGCGGATTCGGTCATCAAATCATCTCCTGCATGTTAAGTGCCGTCGTGGTGGATTCGTTCGATAAAGGCCAGATGGCGACGGTCAACGGTATGCGTGGTGCGAGCGCATGGATTGCCAGCTTCCTGTTTTCTCTGCTCATTGGCGTGACTGCCGACAAAGTGGGATTCAACCCGCTATTTGTCGCGATGGGCTTTTTTGATTTATTCGGTGCGCTGTTCCTGATCGCGTTCATCGCGGAACGTCGTCAGCGCGCGCACTGACAGAATTTCCGAATAGACGAGTGATGCTATGAAGACATTAAAACATTGGGTATTGCACCATCAGGCCGAGGATCGGGTTGAGCTGCTGGTGGACGGCTCACACCGCTTTTTGCTGTACGTACTGGCACCGGGATTGATGCGGGTGTTGATTAAACAGCACGGTGAACTGCGGTTAAACCGCACCTGGAGTATTGCGCCGCAGCAGGACGTACCCTGGCAGGGCCGGGATCGAGAGTGCAGCGAAGGGTTTCCGCTGCCGGGCTATACGCTAAGCTGGCAAGGTGATGCTTTGCAGATCAGTACCGCTCAATTGAGAGTGACGGTACATCAGCCGTTGTGGCTGGCATGGGAATACCTTGATGCGCACGGGCAGTGGCAACCGCTGGCGTCCGACCGGCCGACCGGTGCCTATCTGCTCAATATGCACGGTGACGGTGTGGCGCACTATCAGCGGCGTATCCCGCAAGAGCGTTGCTACGGGCTGGGGGAAAAGGCGGGCGACTTGAACCGCTCTGGGCGTCGCTTTGAATTCCGCAATCTGGATGCGATGGGCTATAACGCGCAAAGTACCGATCCGCTCTACAAGCACCTGCCGTTCACCATCGTCAACCAACCGGGGGCCAGTTACGGTGTGTTTTACGACAACCTCAGCAGCACCTGGATGGATCTGGGCAATGAGATTGATAATTACCATCCGGCTTACCGGCGCTATCAGGCCGACGCCGGGGATCTGGACTACTATTTGCTGCTCGGCCCCGCCATTCTTGATGTGACCAAAGCCTTTGTCCGGCTCACCGGCAAAACCTGCTTCGGCCCCAAATGGAGCCTGGGGTACAGTGGGTCCACCATGCATTACACCGATGCGCCGGACGCTCAGCAGCAACT
The DNA here is from genome assembly GCF_000784735.1 of Dickeya undicola. Classification (GTDB taxonomy): domain Bacteria; phylum Pseudomonadota; class Gammaproteobacteria; order Enterobacterales; family Enterobacteriaceae; genus Dickeya; species Dickeya undicola. The sequence goes on along the minus strand of NZ_JSYG01000004.1, from coordinate 80,083 downwards.
GTTGTCTTTTATCGACCTGTGTCGCCAACATGCGATTCCGTGCGACTCGTTCCAGCTTTCGTCCGGTTATACCTCGATTGGTAACAAACGGTATGTATTTAACTGGAACTACGACAAAGTGCCGCAGCCGGAGCTGATGACGCAGGCATTTCATGATGCCGGGATGCACCTGGCGGCCAATATCAAACCTTGCCTGTTACAGGATCATCCCCGTTATCAGGACGTGGCGGCGAAAGGGTTGTTTGTGCGTGATTCGCAGTCGGACAACCCGGAGCGCTCCAGCTTTTGGGACGATGAAGGCTCTCATCTGGATTTTACCAACCCAGAGACGGTTGCCTGGTGGCAGGAGAACGTGACCCGGCAATTGCTGGAAAAAGGTATCGATTCCACCTGGAACGATAACAACGAATTCGAGGTCTGGGACGGCGAAGCGCGTTGCCACGGTTTTGGTCAGCCGATTGCCATCAAGCATATCCGCCCGCTGATGCCGTTGCTAATGATGCGCGCCTCAATGGAAGCACAACAGCGGTTTGCACCTGCGTTGCGGCCTTATCTGATTTCGCGCTCCGGTAGCGCCGGAATGCAGCGCTACGTACAGACCTGGAGCGGGGATAACCGTACCAGTTGGCAAACGTTGCGCTACAACACCCGTATGGGGGTCGGCATGAGTCTGTCCGGCTTGTATAACGTGGGTCATGATGTGGGCGGGTTCTCGGGTAACAAACCTGACGCCGAGCTGTTTGCGCGCTGGGTGCAAAACGGGGTGATGCATCCACGGTTTACCATTCACTCGTGGAATGACGATGCGACGGTCAACGAGCCCTGGATGTATCCGGCGGTGACACCGATTATCCGTGATGCCATCCAACTGCGTTATCGGTTACTGCCGTATCTGTACACCTTGCTGTGGCAAGCGCACGCGGATGATGAACCCATGTTGCGCCCGACCTTTTTGGATCACGAGCATGACCCACGCACCTTCGAGGAAACCGACGATTTCATGCTGGGACGTGATCTGCTGGTAGCCAGCGTGGTGGAGCCGGGACAACGCCAGCGCGAAGTCTATCTGCCAGATAACGATGACGGCTGGTATGACTTTTATCGCGGTGATTGGTTCAGCGGCGGTCAGACGGTAACGCTGGATGCACCACTGGAAAGATTGCCGTTACTGGTACGGGCCGGGGCCATGATTCCGCTGTCAGCGCGCACGGATTTCACCTGCCCAGCGGAAGATGACCAGCGCACCTTGTTGCTCTTCCCGCTGACCGGCAATGGCGTGCAGCAAGGGCTACTGTTTGAGGATGATGGCGAGACACACCACTGGCGTGATGGACAGGCGTTGTGGCTACGCTGGGAGGTGAATTACAGCGCTCAACGTATTGATGTCACCTTCCGAACCGAAGGCTCATTCATTCCGGCGTGGCGACAGTTGACCATACAGTTACCACCGGACGAACGGCGCACGCTCTATATCAACGGCGAGTGCCGCACGCAATATCCGTTACCGGCTTAAGCTATTCTCGACGGGCGGCGCGAGGCGTATTCATGCGCCGCCCGTGACCAGCATCGCCTTATTACCGGTCCGATGCGGTGTCCCGTTTATCAATAGGCAACGAAGGGGTATTATCAATTCCACATTGGAAGTTTTATACCTGTCATCTTTCACGTTACAGCGGCGTTATTTGACACGCCAGCGTGTTGCCCTGCGACGCGAATGATTGAGGGTAGATATTGTCATACGTCAGGCACCGGGAAGGCATATGCTGAGTCATTCAGAAGTTCAACGTTATCTGCAACGCATTGGTGTCAGTTCATTGCCTGCGGAGCCGGATTTACTGCTGCACCAGCTCCATCTTGCTCATCTTACGCACATTCCGTTTGAAAACCTGGATGTGGTGTTCGGGAAAACCATTCGCCTTGACCCGCCTGCTATTTATCGCAAGATCGTTGATGAACGGCGTGGTGGGTTCTGCTACGAGCTTAACTACGGGTTTTATTTGTTACTGAAGGCGTTGCAGTTTGACGTGCAACTGCTGGCCGGTCAGGTCTGGAACGACGATGGTCATTACGGGCAGCCGTTCGACCACCTGTTTCTGCAAGTCGAACTGCCGCAGGGCGCGGTGATCGCCGATATCAGTTTTGGCGATTCATTCTGTGTTCCGGTGGCGTTGTCGGGGGCTGTCTCGCATGAACCCTTTGCCCGCTACCGGGTAACGGCTTGCGATGATGGCTATCTGCTACAGCAGCAATTGGGTGATGCTGCATGGCAGCCACAGTACAAATTTACGCGACAACCCCGGCAACTGGAAGAATACGCCGACATGGCGCATTACCACCAGACCTCGCCGTCGTCGCCTTTCACCGGTAAATCGTTATGTACCCGCGTCACGCCACAAGGGCGGGTGACATTATCGGACAACCGTCTGATCGTGACCCGACAAGGGCAAAAAAGCGAACGCAGGATCGACAGTCATCAAGATTATCTCGACTGCCTGCAACAGCACTTCGGGATTGTGCTGGCTGACGATTACGACAGCCAGCGCTGGTTTGAACGCCTCACAACAGCCGTGTCCTGAGACGTTTAACGAACGGAATACCGTGTTTTACCGGAATAACGTCTCGGCCCAGCGGGCCAGCCCGGCGGTAACGGAACCGAAGTCATCACCGCTTTCGATCGGCACATCCGGCAGACACTGGCTGATGGCTGCGCGCAGCAACGGCGAACGGGCGCTGCCGCCGGTCAGGTAAATCACATCCGGCTGGGTTTGACTGTTTTTCTGGGCCTGAATGAGCTGCTGTTTGATGTGCTCCAGCGGTTGGGCAATCGCTTCTTCGAGTTGATTCACGCTGACGTGGGTTTCCAGCTCGGCGGCGATAAACGGCAGGCTAGCCTGCGAGGTGTCGGCCTGTGACAAGGCGATTTTCTGCTCTTCTGCCAGCCTTACCAGTCGGTAGCTGAGGCGCTGACGCCACACCGTCAGCAGGCGTTCCACCCGGTCGGGTTCGCGTGCATCGCGGATTAAATCGCGCAGCAGCTTACCACAGGCACTGCTGTAGAATTCCGCCTGCGCCGGTACGTCGTTGATAGCGACGGCGTTCCACCAGGGCAATACTGGTAGTGCGGTGCCTTTTTCGGTGACGCCGTTCATCCCCAGCAACGGGCAGAACTGCCGAAACGCCAGCATGATGTCCAGATCGTTCCCGCCGACCCGGCAGCCGCTGTGACCTAACAGGCTTTCCTCGCGCTCGCGGCGGGCACGCCAGTCTGGCCCCATCAGCAGCATGGAACAGTCAGTTGTACCGCCGCCGATATCCACCACCAGCACCCGTTTTTCCTGTTGTAGCGTGGCTTCGAAGTCGAGGCCCGCCGCCACCGGTTCAAACTGGAACGCGACCTGCCGGAACCCGGCGCGTTGTGCCGCCCGCTCCAGAATGCCTTGTGCCTGACGGTTGGACGCTTCACCGCCGATTCCCTGAAAGTTGATGGGCCGACCAATGACCGCCTGTTCGATAGGTCGGTCGAGCTGTTGCTCTGCCTGCTGGCGGATGTGCAGCATCATGGTGCAGACCAGATCTTCAAACAGCGCGATTTGCTGGGCTTTCAGCCCGGTCGCGCCGAGAAACGATTTGGGTGATTTCACGAACCAGATGTCTTGTGGGTCATCCATGTAATGCGCCAGCGCCGCCAGCCCAAACCGGACGCTGTCCGGCTGAACCCGGATATCTTCCTCTCGGTTGTAGCTGATAGCGCGTTGCAGCAAGTGGGCGTTTTCACCTTCCGCCGTGACCTGATGATGCCGCCACAGCCATTCGCTGACCGCTTCGCGGCTGGGTGCGCACAACATCGACTGCAAATAGGGCGACTGTTGCTCCAGTCGCAGCAAGCGTGGTGTTCCGTTTTCCATGACGGCCAGCGAGCAGTTGGCCGTACCATAATCAAAGCCGACAAACATTGTTTTTTTATCCCCATGCCAGTAGAGAAGGGGCGGGAATTTACCGCTTGTCTCAGGTCTTGTAAAGACGAAGGGATGGATAAAACGCGTTTATCGTCGGGCGTCAGCGACACAATACGCTGGCTCAGCGTTTGCTGAGCCAGGTTTGAACCAGTTCGTCAAAGGGCAGCGGCCGGGAGAATAAATACCCCTGCATGAAATTGATCTGTTTGCGAGACAGGAATTCGGCCTGATATTCGGTTTCCACCCCTTCGGCAATAGTCATCAGGTTCATCTGCTGCGCCAGGTCGATAACACAGTTAACCAGCGTGCTGGATTGTGCGTCGTGTTCATCGATCATGCTGATAAAGGATTTGTCTATCTTGAGGAAATTTACCCGGAGTTTGCGCAGATAATCAAAATTGGAATAACCGGTGCCAAAGTCATCCAGCGCGATGGAGATACCGGCGGCATTCAGTTTTCTGAAAAAGCCGAGCACTTCTGGCGTCAGCTCGATTTTTTCCCGCTCGGTGATTTCTACGAGCAAATGCACTTTTTTGTTCCCGAACGCGGCGACGAAATTTTGGCAGTCGGTAATGAAATCGTCAGACTGGCAATGCAATGCGCTGATATTGATGCCAACGTGCAGATTATCGGGCAGGCTGTCCATATGCGAGGTCAGGTCACGTAGTACGCTGCTCATCAACGAACGGGTGAGCGGGATAATCAGACCGCTTTGTTCACACAGCGGAATAAAAATATCGGGGGAAATAAAACCGCTCTTCGGATGATGCCAGCGTGCCAGCACTTCCACACCGTATATTTCCTGTGTTTCGGTAGAGATCACCGGCTGGTAATAGGGGATGACTTCCTGCTTCTCAATGGCGCGTCGAATGCCGTCATAAGGGGAGTTAAAACGCGTCGAGTACTTATAGGCCAGAAACCCGGACCCGAGGGCAATCAGGAATACCACCAGCAAGGTCATTTTTTCCTGATTCCAAAAGTCGATAACAGAATATTTATCTTCACGAGGAAAAAGGATGGAAAAATGGTAATGACTGGAGGGGATAAAGACAAAGTTGTGCGAATCTTCGGGGTTAAATGTCGACACCTTATTATCACGTGATATCCAGGTATTGCCGACCAGCAGGTAGAGATCCCGCCGCTTGCTGAGCAGGTCTAGCACGTTGGTCAAGTGCTGGCCATGAATGGCTACGCCAACGCTGCCATCCGCGGTGGTGCCGAGATACATAATCAACGTTCTTTCCGGTGTGACTGAATTACCGGCCAGCAACGCCAGCTCACGCATATGAAAGCGTCCCAATGCAGCAGGGCGATTATCCACGCCATACAGCGACGAACAGTACACCACGTCATTTTTGACCAGGCTGACCGTGCGCAGATGGCTGGCGATCGCCGCTATCATATTCAACCGTCGGATGACATCAGGCGTGCAGAATTGGGCCAGCAGCGGTTTACTGTCATCTACCGCGTCTTTGGCCTCGTTGAGAATGTCTTCAATGTTTTTAACTGCCCTTTCCGCATTGATGTAAGCGTTCTGACGCTCAGTACTATAATCCTGGTAGTAAATAGCCCATAAGCTCACGGCAAACATCGCTAAAAAGGTCAAGACAGCGATCAGTTTATTCATTTGTGTGTGGCCCTTTAGCTGACCTTATAGTTTTTCTATATCGGCGGTTATTCCTTTGATTTTAGTCGGGCCATCACAAATTAGAGCAGAAAAATAATCACGCGGCACAGGTATGCTGTGCCATCTCCTCCAACAGGGTAGTGATAAACGTCAGCCGCTGCGGGTATCCGTTCAGATCCTTGATGAATTTCAGCCGACTGGGACCATCCAGACGATAAACTTTTGGCTCGCGTTGCAGCAAGCCAATCAGATGGGTGGGGTCGACGCGATTATGCTGACTAAATTCGATAAAACCGCCTTTATCGTTACCTTCGATGCGCTTGATCCCCAGCACCTGCGCCTGTTGACGCAAACCCGCCACCTGCAACAGATGACGCGCGGCGTCCGGCAGCTTGCCGAAACGGTCGATCAGTTCCACCTTCAGGTCATCCAGCTCGTTGTCGTTTTTGGCGCTGGCAATACGCTTGTAAAACGACAAGCGGGTATTGACGTCTGGAATGAAGTCATCCGGCAACAGGGCCGGTAGCCGCAGTTCCACGTCGGTCTGGCTGCTGATCAGGTCTTCCAGTGATGGCTCTCGCCCGGCTTTGAGTGACTCCACCGCGCTTTCCAGCAGGTCCATATACAGCGAGAAACCGACGCTCTCCATCTGGCCGCTCTGGTCTTCGCCGAGCAGTTCACCCGCGCCGCGAATTTCCAGATCGTGGGTGGCGAGCGCGAAACCTGCGCCCAGATCTTCCAGCGAAGCAATGGCTTCCAGCCGCTTGTGGGCGTCGCTGCTCATCGCCTTGGGATTCGGCGTAAGCAGGTAGGCGTAAGCCTGGTGGTGAGAGCGCCCAACACGACCACGTAACTGATGCAACTGCGCCAGGCCAAAGTGGTCGGCACGTTCGATGATGATGGTATTGGCGCTGGGAATGTCGATACCGGTTTCAATGATGGTGGTACAGACCAGCACATTGAAACGTTGATGGTGGAAATCGTTCATCACCCGTTCCAGATCGCGCTCGCGCATCTGACCGTGACCGATGGTGATACGGGCTTCTGGCACCAGTTCGTTCAGCCGTTGGGCGGCTTTTTCGATGTTTTCCACGTCGTTGTAGAGGTAGTACACCTGCCCGCCGCGCAGGATTTCACGCAGGATGGCTTCACGCACCACCAGACTGTCGTATTCGCGCACAAAGGTTTTGACCGCCAGGCGGCGTGCTGGTGGCGTAGCGATGATCGACAGATCGCGGATGCCGCTCATCGCCATGTTCAGGGTGCGCGGAATCGGCGTCGCGGTCAGCGTCAGGATATCGACGTTGGCGCGCATCGCCTTGATCCGTTCTTTGTGGCGCACACCGAAGCGGTGCTCTTCATCGACAATCAGCAGGCCCAAATCCCGCCAGCGCACATCGCTTTGCAGTAATTTGTGGGTGCCGATCAAAATATCGACCTTACCTTCCTGTGTCTGCTCCAGCACCTGGGTTTGTTCTTTCTGGCTGCGGAAACGGGACAGCATCTCAATGCGTACCGGCCAGTTGGCGAAGCGGTCGCGGAAATTGTCGAAGTGTTGCTGAGCCAACAGGGTGGTCGGCACCAGCACCGCCACCTGCTTGTGGTTTTCCACCGCCAGAAACGCGGCGCGCATCGCGACTTCGGTTTTACCAAAGCCGACGTCACCGCACACCAGCCGGTCCATCGCCAGCGGGCGGCACATATCGCTCAGCACGGCGTTGATGGCCTGCGCCTGATCCGGCGTGGTATCAAACGGGAACCCCTGACAGAACAGCTGATACTGTTCCCGGTCATGTTTAAAGGCGAAACCGGTGTGTGCGGCGCGCTGGGCGTAGACATCCAGCAGTTCGGCGGCCACGTCACGCACTTTTTCCGCCGCTTTCTGTCGTGCTCGCGTCCAGGCATCGCCACCCAGCTTGTGCAATGGCGCACTGTCCTCGGCACCCCCCGCGTAACGACTGATGAGGTGCAGCGATGACACCGGCACGTACAGTTTGTCTTCACCGGCGTAGTGCAGAATCAGGTATTCCGCCTTGATGCCGCCCGCTTCCAGCGTGGTCAGCCCGGCATAACGGCCGACGCCGTGTTCGAGGTGCACCACCGGTTGGCCTGGGCGCAATTCCGCCAGGTTGCGGATCAACGTATCGGTATTGATGGTGCGGCGGTTGTCCTGACGGCGACGGCTGACACGCTCGCCCAACAGATCGCTTTCGCAGATCAGGGTGCGCTGGCGCAGGGTATCAATAAAACCGTGCTCGCTGGCACCGATCATCAGGTAGCAACCCGGCGAGGTCGTTTGTTCCAGGTTTTTCACCGGCGCAGGGGAGAGCTTGATACGGGACAGCAACTCCTGCAAGGTTTCCCGGCGGCCCTCACTTTCCACGGAAAAGACAATCTGCCCACCGAACTGCTCCACAAACCGGCGCAGCGCATCCAGCGGCGATTTGTTCTGGTGCTGGATAGCCAGGTCCGGCAGCGGCTGGTAACCCAGGTTGATATTGGCGGCTTTGTCCGGCAGCGTGTCGCTGCGCAGTTGTACGCGTGGCCATTGTTTGAGTTCGGCAAACAGCGTATCAACCGGCAGCCACAGTGCCTCCGGCGGCAACAGCGGACGCATGGGGTCGACCCGGCGGTTGTCATGGCGTTGCTGGATATCCTGCCAGAAGCGTTCCGCACCTTGCTGAATGTCGCCGGTATTCACCAGCAGCGTATCAGCGGGCAGATAGCTGAACAGCGCCGGTAACGGCTGGCTAAAGAACAGCGGTTGCCAGTATTCGATCCCGGCGGGCAGCGTGCCTTTGCTGACCTGTTGGTAGACGTGTTCCGCGTCGCGTCTGACTTCAAACTGCTCACGCCACTGGCTGCGGAACAGCTCGGTGGCGGTTTTGTCGGTCGGGAACTCACGGGCAGGCAACAGATGAATGTGCTCGACTTCATTTAGCGTGCGTTGGCTATCGGCGTCAAACAGCCGCAGGCTGTCGATTTCATCGTCGAAGAAATCGATGCGGAACGGCTCTTCACTCCCCATCGGAAACAGATCAAGCAGTGCGCCGCGGGTGGCGAACTCACCATGTTCCATCACCTGATCGACACTGCGATAGCCCGCCTGCTCCAGTTGATTGCGTAGCTTGTCACGCGACAGGCGCTGGCTTTTTTTCAGCATCAACGCATGGCCGTGCAAAAAGGTGTGTGGGCACACTTTCTGCATCAGGGTATTGACCGGCAAAATCAGCACGCCACGCGTTAGCGTCGGTAATTGATACAGCGTGGATAAACGGGCAGAGATAATTTCCTGATGGGGCGAGAAACTGTCGTAAGGAAGGGTTTCCCAATCCGGCAGTGTCATGACCGGCTGAGCGGTAAACTGCCGAATTTCATCGCGCAACCGCAAGGCATTCTGCATGTCAGGGGTAATCAGCACCACCAGTCCGGCGTGACGTTCAACGATCTCAGCGCATTCGACGGCGCAAGCTGCGCCGGTAAGCTGGCCTAACAGGCGTTGTTCACCCGCTTTGCCAGGCAAGGTATAGCGATATTGTTCAGGCATCATCCGATTATCAAGTCTCGATATCCACTAAGAAAAAGTCGGGAAGAGAGAGGGTTAGGGTTCCATAAAGTGGTACTACCCTTTATTATCCTTGTTCACTTTGCTTTAGCAACCTCATCCAGACGGATTTCATGTATCAACCTGTCGCACTTTTCATCGGCCTGCGCTACATGCGAGGGCGGGCCGCGGACCGCTTCGGGCGGTTTGTTTCCTGGTTGTCCGCTATTGGCATCACCCTTGGCGTGATGGCGCTGGTCACCGTGCTGTCGGTGATGAACGGCTTTGAGCGGGAACTGGAAAACAGCATTCTGGGGCTGATGCCTCAGGCCATCATCACCACGTCGCAAGGTTCCCTTAACCCACAGACGCTGCCGTCTTCCTCGCTGTCCAGCCTGAAAGGCGTCAGCCGTATCGCACCGCTGACCACCGGTGACGTGGTGCTGCAAAGCGCCCGCAGCGTGGCGGTGGGGGTGATGCTCGGCGTTAACCCCGACGAGCAGGAGCCGCTGGCGAACTATCTGGTCAATACCCGTTTGCAGCAATTGCAGCCGGGGCAGTATCAGGTGATTCTCGGTGAGCGGCTGGCCAGTCAGCTTGGCGTAAAGCAAGGTGATCAGCTACGGCTGATGGTCACCAGCGCCAGCCAACTGACACCGATGGGCCGGGTGCCCAGCCAGCGTTTGTTTACCGTGGCAGGCACCTTTTCTGCCCGCAGCGAAGTGGATGGCTATCAGTTGCTGGTCAACCAGCAAGACGCCTCACGCCTGATGCGCTACCCGCTCGGTACTATTACCGGCTGGCGACTGTGGCTCAATCAGCCGCTGGCGGTGGACCAGCTCAGCCAGCAGACATTGCCGCCGGGGACGGTGTGGAAAGACTGGCGTGAACGCAAAGGCGAACTGTTTCAGGCCGTGAGGATGGAGAAAAACATGATGGGGCTGCTGTTAAGCCTGATTGTGGCTGTCGCTGCGTTCAATATCATTACCTCGTTGGGCCTGCTGGTGATGGAAAAACAGGGTGAGGTCGCTATTTTGCAAACGCAGGGGCTGACCCGACGCCAGATTATGGCGGTATTTATGGTACAGGGCGGTGGCGCCGGTGTGATGGGGGCGCTGGTCGGGGCGATACTGGGTATGGTGCTGGCCAGTCAGCTCAATACGCTGATGCCGATGCTCGGGCTGCTGATTGACGGCGGCGCGCTGCCGGTGCAGATCCTGCCAACGCAGGTGATCGCCATTGCGCTGGTAGCGATGCTGCTGGCGCTGCTTTCCACGCTTTATCCTTCCTGGCGCGCGGCCGCCACCCATCCCGCAGAGGCTTTACGTTATGAGTAATTCACCTTTATTGCAGTGTCGTCAGCTGTGCAAACGCTATCAGGAAGGCAACCTGTCCACCGATGTGCTGCGTGATGTGTCCTTCGACATGCAGGCTGGCGAAATGATGGCGATCGTCGGCAGTTCCGGCTCAGGCAAGAGTACATTGTTGCACCTGCTGGGTGGGCTGGATTCACCGACGTCTGGCGATGTGATCTTTCAGGGGAAAACATTGAACCAGTTGTCGGCCGCGGCCAAGGCGGCGATACGCAATCGCGAGCTGGGTTTTATCTATCAGTTCCATCACCTGCTGCCAGACTTCACCGCGCTGGAAAACGTGGCGATGCCGTTGTTGATAGGCAATGTGGCCCCGAAGGAAGCAAAAGAGAAAGCGCAGGCGATGTTGGCCGCAGTCGGTCTGGCGCAACGCAGCCAGCACCGTTCTTCAGAGCTGTCTGGTGGTGAACGTCAGCGGGTGGCGATTGCGCGCGCGCTGGTCAATAGCCCGTCGCTGGTGCTGGCGGACGAACCCACCGGCAACCTCGATCAGCGTACTACCGACGCCATTTTCGAACTGCTGGGTGAGCTGAATGTGCGTCAGGGCACCGCGTTTCTGGTGGTGACCCACGACCTGCGGTTAGCCAGCCGACTGGGGCGTCAGTTAGAAATGCGTGACGGCCAGTTACAGCAGGAGTTGACCCTGATGGGGGCGTCACAATGACCTTTCCTCCGCTTTCGCTGCTGGTTGGGTTGCGTTTCAGCCGTGGACGCCGCCGCAGCGGCATGGTATCGCTGATTTCGGTGATTTCTACCCTTGGCATCGCGCTCGGTGTGGCGGTGTTGATCGTGGGACTAAGTGCGATGAACGGTTTTGAGCGCGAGTTGAATAACCGTATTCTGGCCGTGGTGCCGCATGGCGAAATCGAAGCGGTCAACCAGCCGTTCCGTGACTGGCAGCCGCTGTTGCCGAAGATTGAGCGTGTGCCCGGCGTGGCGGCGGCGGCACCTTATGTCAGCTTCACCGGTTTGCTGGAAAACGGTGCCAGCCTGAAGGCTATCCAGTTCAAAGGCGTGGACCCCGAGCAGGAACTCAAACTTAGCGCCTTGCCGCAGTTCGTGCAGGATAACGCCTGGTCGCGTTTTCATGCCGGTGCGCAGCAGGTCATTATCGGCAAGGGCGTGGCGGATTCGCTGGGCGTGAAAAACGGCGATTGGGTAACGGTGATGATTCCCAATAGCGACCCGCAGATGAAATTGTTACAACCGAAACGCATTCGGTTGCAGGTGGCTGGCATTTTGCAGTTGAGCGGCCAACTGGATCACAGCCTGGCGCTGGTGCCGTTGGCCGATGCCCAGCAGTATCTGGAACTGGGCGACGGCATCACCGGTATCGCTATCAAAGCGAAGGATGTGTTTGCCGCTCAGAAGCTGGTGCGTGACGCTGGTGAGGCCATCAATGTCTATGTGTATATTCGCAGTTGGATCGGCACTTACGGCTATATGTACCGCGATATTCAGATGGTCCGAACCATCATGTACCTGGCGATGGTGCTGGTCATCGGCGTGGCCTGCTTCAACATCGTTTCCACGCTGGTGATGGCGGTGAAAGACAAAAGCGGTGATATCGCCGTATTACGCACGTTGGGAGCGGGCGACGGCCTGATCCGCGCCATTTTTGTCTGGTACGGTCTGTTGGCCGGGCTGCTCGGCAGCGTGGTGGGTACGGTCTTGGGGATTGTCGTCACGCTGCAACTGACCCCGATCGTTCGCGGCCTTGAGGCGCTTACCGGCCACCGTTTCCTGTCTGGCGATATTTATTTCATCGATTTTCTGCCGTCGGAACTGCATATGCTGGACGTGATGATTGTGCTGGCGACATCGCTGGTACTGAGCCTGATTGCCAGTTGGTATCCGGCCCGCCGTGCCAGCCGCATTGACCCGGCACGGATATTGAGCGGCCAGTAAATGCTGTGCCACTGCATGGGTGCAGTGGCAACGTTATTCTGTTTAACGCTGGGGAAGCGTCCATGTACTACGGTTTTGACATCGGAGGCACCAAGATCGAGCTGGCGGTGTTTGATGCCGACCTGCAGCGTATCTGGCAAAAACGGATTCCCACTCCCCGTGACGATTATGATGGCCTGCTGCGCTCCCTGCTCGCCCTGACCGACGAGGCCGATACGCTTGTCGGTGGGCGTGGCTTGGTCGGCGTGGGGGTGCCCGGTATGGAAAATGCTGATGATGGAACCCTGTTCGCCGCGAATCTGCCTGCCGCCATGGGGCGGCCATTGCGCGCTGATCTCAGCCGGTTGTTGCAACGCGAGGTCCGGCTCAGCAACGATGCCAACTGTTTTGTGCTTTCGGAAGCCTGGGACGAGGCGTTTCGCTCCTATCCGGTGGTACTGGGGATTATTCTCGGCACCGGCATGGGCGGCGGTCTGGTGGTCAATGGGCAGGTCGTGGACGGAAAGAATGGCATCGCGGGTGAGTTTGGTCATTTTCGCTTGCCGGTGGACGCACTGGATATTCTCGGTGAGACGATCCCACGCGTAAAATGCGGCTGCGGTCGCGTTGGTTGTGTGGAAAACTACCTTTCCGGGCGTGGGTTTGAATGGTTATATACGCATTTCAGCCGACGCACGCGGTCAGCACCGGAAATTATTGCGGCGTTCTATGCCGGTGAGGCAGAGGCGCAGGCGCATGTTGAACGCTATCTGGCGTTGCTGGCGGTATGTCTTGGCAATCTGCTCACGCTGGTCGACCCGCATCTGGTGGTGCTAGGCGGTGGTTTGTCGAATTTTGATGAGATTTATCGCCAATTGCCGCAGCGATTGCCGGGCAGCCTGTTGCCGGTCGCCCGCGTACCGCGCATTGAAAAAGCCCGTTATGGTGATGCGGGCGGCGTGCGCGGCGCAGCATTGCTACACTTGATGGGGCAGCCGACGCCTCGCCAGTCCTAATGGTGGTCTCGGCTGCCAATCCCGCTCTCTGAGCGGACGCAGAACGTACCGTCGGTGCGTTCTAAAGACAATCTAAGGAGCAGACATGCACTCGCGTCAGCGATTACACCGTTTTCGGCAGCGAAAGCGTCTCCGTCATCAGCGTCTGTGTGCCCGCATTTTTCATCTTGATTATCTGGTGGTCAAAAACGTGAATAAACCACGTGTTGTTGTCCTTACCGGAGCAGGGATTTCTGCCGAATCCGGTATTCGCACATTTCGTGCCTCGGATGGATTGTGGGAAGAGCATCGAGTGGAGGATGTCGCCACCCCGGAAGGGTTTCATCGCGATCCGCAAACCGTTCAGAATTTTTACAACCAGCGTCGCCGTCAGTTGCAACAGCCGGACATAACGCCTAATGCCGCGCATCTGGCGTTGGCGGAATGGGAAGCGGCGCTTGGCGATCATTTTCTGCTGGTCACCCAGAACATTGACAATCTGCACGAGCGGGCCGGTAGTAAGCGTATTATCCACATGCATGGCGAGCTGTTGAAAGTGCGTTGCAGCCAGAGCGGGCAGGTCTTTGAATGGACGGGCGACGTTTCGGTGGATGAGCGCTGCCACTGTTGCCAGTTTCCGGCACCGTTGCGCCCACATGTGGTGTGGTTTGGTGAAATGCCGCTGGAGATGGAACGCATTTATCACGCGTTGTCACAAGCAGACCTGTTTGTTGCCATCGGTACGTCGGGCAATGTCTACCCAGCCGCTGGTTTTGTGCACGAAGCGCAGGCACACGGAGCCCATACCGTGGAACTGAACCTGGAGCCCAGCCAGGTACAAAGTCAGTTCGACGAACACATTTATGGCCCAGCCAGCAAAGTGGTGGTGGAGTTTGTTCACACCTGGCTGGCTCGACACCCGTCAACCTGAACCTGATGACTTGCTTGCCCAGCGCGGGCGTATGGCGCTGGGCCTGACGTTAGTCAGTGGTGGCTGTTCCTGTATCAGCGCATCACGGCGGGCACGCAGGCACTCTTCAATTTGGTCGAATGGCAGATTGGCTTCGTGGTTGTAGAAGCTGTATTCGCATTCGATACAGTTGTCGGATGGCTCAGCCTGGCGATTTTCGCTGTTTCGCTGGCTGCGAGATAGCGTGCGCCAAAGGGATGTCAGCATAATTTACCCCACAGAATGACTGGTTGCTGATGTTCTCTACCCGGATAGTTCACGTTGCCAGAAAACCAGCGTACCGACAGCGCGAAGTATGACGGGCATAACAGGCGTGTTGATAATGTCCTATAGGTATAAAGGTAGTCGAAATTTTTGTGATTAAAAAACAATCAATCTGGATAAGATAATCACATATCATGCAATGTGGCGGAGGAATAGAACATGATTCCTTACGGCATACTTTGCGAGCCACTTTCCATTCCCTGGCGAAAATTCACAGCATCAGCTTGATATCACTGCGGATATGCGCATCATGATTGCCATTGTCCGATTGTCATTGCAGGCGACCCCATGCAGTCAACCCCAGTGCGTTATACCCAACTGAAACAGCAGCAACGCAGGCGAGATCGCCAGCGGCTGTTGGGGTTATGGCTGTTGCTGGCGGTTGGAATGGCGATAAGCCTGTGTGCCGGGGAGCGTTGGATTGGGCCAACACACTGGCTGGATTCGGACTCATCGCTGTTTATCTGGCAGCTCCGATTGCCGCGCACGCTGGCGGTGATGCTGGTTGGGGCGGGGCTGGCGATGGGGGGCGCGGTAATGCAGTCGGTGTTCGATAATCCGTTGGCCGAACCGGGGTTACTCGGTGTCTCCAGTGGTGCGGGTGTGGCGCTGGTGCTGGCGGTGCTGATAGGGAAAGGGATGCTGCCGGTCTGGAGCCTCAGCCTGTGTGCCATCGCGGGTGCGCTGCTGGTCACATTGATGTTGCTGCACTTTTCTCGCGTCGGGGTGTCCAACGCGCGCCTGCTGTTGATCGGCGTCGCGCTGAGCATCATCTGCAACGCGCTGATGACCTGGGTCGTCTATTTCAGTACCAGCCTCGATTTGCGCCAGTTGATGTACTGGATGATGGGGGGCTTTAGCGGGGTAGACTGGCGTTACGGCGGATTGATGTTGCTGATGCTGCCGCTACTGGTCGGTCTGGCGCGTTGCGGTGAGGTACTCAATCAACTGGCACTAGGCGAGCTGGCTGCCCGGCAATTAGGGGTCGCGGTATTGTATTGGCGTAATCTGCTGGTGTTGGCGATGGGAGCACTGGTGGGGATCAGTGTGGCGCTGGCTGGGGTGATCGGCTTTGTCGGGTTGGTCATCCCGCATATTTTGCGCTTGTGCGGGCTGACCGATCAGCGCTATCTATTAACCGGGTGTGGGCTGGCTGGTGCTGTTGTACTGATGCTGGCGGATACGCTGGCGCGCACGTTGCTGGCGACGGCGGAGTTACCGGTTGGCGTCGTCACCGCCACGCTGGGAGCGCCCTGGTTTATCTGGCTGCTACTGCGCCATCAGGCATGATCCCACCCTCGTTATTTACAATCGTTATCTCACCATGATGAACAGGTCGGCGGGCAAGCCGGTTTGACAAAAAAGGAACAGGCAATGAGCAATACGTTATACGCAATTCCCCTGCAAACTATCGATGGTCGTCAGACATCGCTGGAAAACTGGCGCAACAACGTGCTGCTGGTGGTCAACGTCGCTTCGCAGTGCGGGCTGACCAGGCAATATGAAGCGCTGGAGAATCTGTATGAAACCTATCGTGATCGCGGGTTTGCGGTACTGGGGTTTCCCTCCAACGAATTTGCCGGGCAGGAGCCGGGTAGCAATGAAGAGATCAACGCGTTTTGTCGCGGGACGTTCGGCGTACAGTTCCCAATGTTTGGCAAAATTGATGTTAACGGAAGCGGGCGTCATCCGCTGTATCAGGCGCTGATTCAGGCACAGCCTGATGCACTGCGGCCACAGGGCAGCGAATTTTACGAACGCCGCGTCAGCAAAGGTCAGGCACCGGCTCATCCGGGCGATATCCTGTGGAACTTCGAAAAATTTCTGGTCAATCGTCGTGGTGAGGTGATAGCGCGTTTCTCGCCGGACATGACACCGGATGACGGTGCGATTATCAAGGCTATTGAGCAGGCGCTGGCACAGTAACCGTGTCTGCCCAAGCGTTGCTGTCCCTGCATAGCGTTAGCGTCGCTGGACGCTTGTCATCGGTTGATGTTCGTTGTCATCCGGGCGAACTGGTGCATATTATTGGTCCTAATGGCGCGGGTAAGAGCACGTTGCTGGCGTTAATGGCCGGATTACAGCCGGGGGGTGGCGAAACGTTGTTGTTGGATCAAGCGATCGTCGACTGGTCAGCGCGTGACCTGGCGCGGGTTCGTGCCTACCTGCCGCAACACCACAGCGCGCTGGCATTGATACCGGTGTTCCAGTACCTGCAGTTGCACCAGCCGCCGCGTTGCGATGCTGCAAGCGTGGACAACGTAGTACAACAGTTGGCTGAGCGATTGTCGCTGACGGATAAATTGCGCCGTCCGCTGACCCGGCTTTCCGGCGGCGAATGGCAACGGGTCAGATTGGCGGCAGTGCTACTGCAAGTCTGGCCGACGCTCAATCCTTCGGCCCGGTTGTTGTTGCTGGACGAACCTGCTGCCAGTCTGGATATCGCCCAGCGAGTGGCGCTGGATGCATTGCTGGCAGCGTTGTGCCGGGCCGGGATGACGGTCATCGCGTCAGGTCACGACCTGAATCATACTTTACATCATGCCAACCGGGTGTGGCTGATGTCGTGTGGTGAGTTGGTGGCACAAGGGGCGGTTGCGGATGTGATGCAGCCAGAAATACTGTCGCCGGTATTTGGGGTGGCGTTTACGCACTATGCATTGGATGGCCGCCACTGGATGCTGGCGCAGCAGGAATGACGGTAACAGAGGCAACACCGATGCATGGCTAATGAGGTTTTGGCTGATTCGTGTGTGACGGCAAGGCAAAATGTGCGATGTAACGCGTTGTCATCATAGAAAAATTCTCTGTTTTCGGCCGATTAATGCCCACACGCGAATGATAATATGACGTAATTCGATTTTTGTGGGGTGCTCTTCACCAACAATTGTTCTTCGTCAACAATCGTCCCCCCCTGTCAACAGCGAGCATGATGCATGAAGTTCTGGAGATTCTGGCTAATACTGATGGCGCTGTTTCTGGCTGGATGCAGCAGTCATGTTCCGCAGAGTACTCGTCTGGGCGATACCGACGAGGTGCGGTCGCAGTTGCACGCCCAACTGGCAACATGGCGTGGTACGCCGTATCGCTATGGCGGTCTGGATCAGAACGGTATCGATTGTTCCGGCTTTGTTTACCTGACGTTTCGTGATCGATTCGGGTTGACACTGCCGCGTTCCACAGAAGCGCAGATGGAAGTGGGCACACCCGTCGACCGTGACGCCTTGCTGCCTGGCGACCTGGTCTTTTTCCGTACCGGTAGCGGTGAGAATGGGCTGCATGTCGGCATCTACGACAATAATGATCAGTTTATTCATGCCTCCACCAGCCGTGGCGTTATGCGGTCGTCGCTGAACAACGTTTACTGGAAACGGGCCTACTGGCAGGCTCGCCGTATCTGAGTTTCCAGCCGCCTGATGGCGGTCTGCTGCTATTCGGGGTTTCACCGTGCCTGCATTACGTTTGCTGATTTCCGGTTCCGCCTATCGGGAAAGTGCCGATCGTGGCTTTCATCATGGAACGTTTTGGTGGCGGATTTTCCTCAACAGCATCACGAAATAAACGCATTGATTGTCTGGTTATCGGAAAGCATTCGTTAATAATTTGACATGGCTATTAGGGCTTTGTCTGAAAAATGAAAAACGGATTGTTTTTCGATACCACCGAATTATAGATTAGTGTCGGTTCCGGTAGTAACCAAATGGGTGTTCGCGTGAAGAAAAGGATTGGGGTTATTTATCATATATTCTTACGGATATTTAAGTGCAGGTTGTTGAGTCAACAATAATAGTTGTTGAATTGGCTTGATGTTATATTCCTCGCTTGAATATTATTGATAATAATCTTTAATGTTTCTGGAGTGGTAGCAGCGAATAGGATCAGGTCAGGCATGAATTGTCTGGCTGCCCGTTACAGCGGGTTTAACCTTTTTAATCTGGCTATAACACTATGCGTATCCAGCTTGAAGTTGACTATATCAGTCAGTATCTTTTCTCTCCGATTTATCATCTGGATTCACGGTTGCTGGCAGTAGAGATGATCGGGCGCTTTCAAAGCACGGTAGGGAACCTGTCCATGCCGCAGGAAATCTTACTGGGCATACTCAACCACCGGCAGAAGCGAACCTTGCTCAGAGAGCAACTGGCAATCCTGAAAGAGAAGTCAGCCTGGTTTATCAATCACCGGGTGACGGTACTACTAAAGATCGATCATACATTAATAAATTTTCTGATTAGCGATGAAGCGCTGGGACAGGAATTTCGTGCATTACCTTTTTTGCAACTTGAAATTAATGAGGGTTTTCCTGATATATGTCGTGGGCGGGATAATTCTCAGCTGACTAAATTAAGTCAGTCTTTCCATTTGTGGCTGGATAATTTCGGTTCCGGAAAAATGACTATGAAGCCATTCTATGATGGTCTGGTTGCCAGTGTAAAAATGGATGCTATGTTCATCAATAAATTATTAACCCGACCTGCATCTGTATCTATTATTAATCCCATGTTGCAGGTGATGAGAAAACATTGCCCCTCACTGAAAGTGGTGGCGAAAGGGATTGATAATATAGCCAGTTTTGAAAAAATAGGTGGGCTTGATATCAATGCTGTCCAGGGGCAATTATGGCCGAGCTTGCCGCCGGAAGCACTGGATCATGCGCTGATGCCGGTCGCCTGTTACGGTTGAGTCATGCGGGGCGTCCAGCTGTGGCTGGCACCCGCCGTTCTGTTTGTAAGCCAACGCACCTGCAACTTGTAGAATGACGGGGATGCCCCCTAAATAATTCGAGTTGCAGTATTGCTGTTTCCATACGGCTAATACCCTTGTATTTACTCCGTGTTAATTCTCCCGTCGCAGTTCTACACTGATGAAAAAGGGGGAATTATGTCGCATCACCTTCTGTTTAATAACCATTATCACCAGCAACTGCCGGGATTTTACACCGAGCTGACACCCACGCCATTGCAGGGCGCACGTTTGCTGTACCATAACACCACGCTTGCTCAGGAACTGGGGTTATCGAACGAGTGGTTTGACGGCGACAACCGCCGAATCTGGAGCGGAGAGTGCCTGTTGCCGGGTATGGCTCCGCTGGCTCAGGTATACAGTGGTCATCAGTTCGGGGCCTGGGCCGGGCAGTTGGGGGATGGTCGCGGCATCCTGCTTGGGCAACAGCAACTGGCGGATGGCCGGACACAAGACTGGCACCTTAAAGGTGCGGGGCTGACGCCCTATTCACGTATGGGCGACGGCCGGGCGGTATTACGTTCGGTGGTGCGCGAATTTTTGGCGTCGGAAGCGCTACACCATCTCGGTATTCCCACCACGCGGGCGTTGACGATTGTCAGCAGCGACCATCCGGTACAGCGTGAGCAGGAAGAACGAGCAGCGATGCTACTGCGAGTAGCGGACAGCCACGTCCGTTTTGGTCACTTCGAACATTTCTATTACCGTCGCGAGCCGGAGAAGGTGCGTCAACTGGCAGAGTATGTCATTGCACGGCACTGGCCGCAGTGGCAGCAGGAAACCGAACGTTATTACCTGTGGTTCTGCGATGTTGTTGAGCGTACTGCACACTTGATGGCGCACTGGCAGGCCGTTGGTTTTGCCCACGGGGTGATGAATACTGACAATATGTCCATTCTTGGCCTCACCATCGACTATGGTCCGTATGGTTTTATGGACGATTATCAACCCGGTTACATCTGCAATCATTCGGACTATCAGGGACGTTACGCCTTTGATAATCAACCGGCGGTAGCGTTGTGGAACCTGCACCGCCTGGCGCAGTCGCTATCGGGCCTGATGTCCAGCGATATCCTGCAACGGGCGTTAGATCGCTATGAGCCTGCGTTGATGCAGCGTTTCGGCGAGCTGATGCGCGCTAAACTCGGTTTTGATACGCCGCAGGCACAAGATAACGACGTGCTGGTGGGGCTATTGACGCTGATGCAGCGCGAGCAGGCGGACTATACCCACATTTTTCGACTGTTGTCGGAAACCGAACGGCACAGCAGCCACTCACCATTACAGGACGTGTTTATCGATCGTCCGGCCTTTGACGATTGGTTCAGCACGTACCGTCAGCGGCTGGCACTGGAAAGCACGGACGATGCTGAACGTCAGTGCCGGATGAAGCAGGCCAATCCGCGTTATGTATTACGCAATTATCTGGCTCAACAAGCGATAGAGCAGGCGGAGCGGGAAGATACCGGTCTGCTCGGGCGTTTGCATCAGGCGTTGCGTCAACCTTATGCGGATCAGCCGGATATGGCCGACTTGGCCGCGTTGCCTCCAACATGGGGTAAACATCTGGAGATTTCCTGTTCCAGCTAAAATGCGTGGGGGCCGATAGGGAAAATAACTGGCTGTATAATGGCAGGAATTAAGGGAGTAACTGGCTGATTATTTCCCATGTCACGCTGTAAAATCAGTATAAACTAGGGAATACCCGTCATTATTCGTAGCGCGAGTTTGCCTGTCAGGTGAGCTATTTCAATGAGTGATGGCGGTGTGTTGCAACGGATATATCGGTTGCGAGAAATAATGAGCAGACAGAAACGGGCCGGTTGCGAAAAGCGCAGTGTAATAAAAGCAGTGTCATTTTATGTACAGGGGATAAATGGATGTTGTTAGTCAAACGAAATACACCAAGACTGCTTCTGGGGGTAGCCAGCGCGATTTGGCTGGGTAGTCTGTCGACTTCGTTTTCCGCTCAGGCGGCTTCGCCGATTGCACCGGGCAGTGCAGTGTCGTCGGCCGCGTCAAAAAGTCATACCTCTGTCACCGCCGGTTTGCCTGCCGGTATTTCACCGCATTATCTTGGCGAATTGACGGCGCTGTATACACGCCAGCATATGCAACCAATGTGGAGCGACAGTCACGTCGTCAAGGCGTTTCAGCAGCAATTAGCGGAAGTTGCGCTTTCCGGTATTCAACCGCAATTCACCACCTGGGTTACCTGGTTAACCGACCCGAAATTAAACGGTTTTGCCCGTGATGTGGTGCTGTCGGACGCCATGCTCGGGTACATGCAGTTTGTTGCCGGGGTGGAGAAAAATGGCAATAGCTGGTTGTACAGCAGCGTTCCTTATAAGCTGGCCATGCCATCGGCGGAGATGATTGATCAGTGGCAGCGAGCGGTTGTATCGGGTAACGGGCTGGCGTTTATTGCGTCGCTGGCACCTCGTCATTCCCAGTATGCCAAAATGCACGACGCGTTGAAAAACATGCTGACGGACAACCGCCCCTGGCCACAGCTCATCCTGGCGGATTCATTGCGCCCCGGCGATGAGAGCAACGCGTTACCGGTATTAAAAGAGATTCTGCTGCGAACCGGCATGTTGAATCAGGACAGTCGGGCGATGCCGTTGTTTAATGAGGCGTCATCAGGTAATACCTCACCGCTGCGCTATGACGGGGAGATGGTGGACGCGGTGAAACGCTTTCAGCACTCGCAAGGGTTGCAGGATGACGGGGTGATCGGCAAACGGACTCGCGACTGGCTCAATGTCTCTTCGCAGAGACGTGCGACCTTGTTGGCGTTGAATATCCAGCGCCTGCGGCTGGTGCCGGATAAGGTCAGCAGCGGCATCGTGGTGAATATTCCCAACTACTCACTCAGTTACTATCAGAATGGCGCGGAGATTTTGTCGTCAAGGGTGATTGTCGGCCAGCCGAAGCGCAAGACACCGTTGATGAGCAGTTCGCTGAGCAATGTGGTGATGAATCCGCCGTGGAATGTGCCTACCACGCTTACCCGTCAGGACATTATTCCCAAGGTGATTCAGGACCCTGGATATCTGCAACGCCACGGTTATACCGTCTTGTCAGACTGGACCGAAAGCGCCCAGCCGATTGATCCTTCGATGATCGATTGGCCGATGGTGTCGGCCAGCAACTTTCCGTATCGCCTGCGTCAGGCTCCGGGGGACAGCAATTCGCTGGGACGTTACAAGTTCAACATGCCGAATACGGATGCTATCTACCTGCATGACACGCCTAACCACAATTTGTTTCAGAAAGATATCCGGGCGCTGAGTTCGGGGTGTGTGCGTGTTAATAAGGCATCGGAACTGGCGGCATTGTTATTGCAGGACGCTGGCTGGAACAATGCCCGTATTTCGTCAACTCTTGAACAGGGCAACACCACTTATGTCGCGGTGCGCCAAAGAGTGCCGGTGAATTTTTACTACCTGACCGCCTGGGTGGCTGACGATGGTAAGCCACAGTTCCGCACAGATATTTACAATTATGATGATACGGTGAAAACCGGCGCGCTGGCTTTGTCTAAGGTTGGATTATTACTACAGTAAGTATCCGTAATGCGGGCAATTCTCTGGGACGTCGACAGGTATTGTCGGGTGAAAGGCAGTGGGTGTTGGCTCCAGCGTTGGCGTAAAGCCGGTTGACGGGCCAACCGCGTGCAGTTAAGGTGCAAAGCGGTACATTTTTTACGTACCGCTTCACCTGTTGTTCTTCCTTCGCTGTTTTAGCCCAGGGTACTCAAGTTTTATGGAACACATTGATAATCATCGACGCAAATGGCTGGCGCTCGGCGGCGCAGCATTAGGGATAGCGCTGCTGCCGGGTCAATCGCTGGCTTCATTATCCACTGCTCGTCCGCGCATTCTTACGTTGAACAATATCAATACCGGTGAGCGCATCAAAGTCGAATTCTTCGATGGTCGTCGTTATAACAAAGAAGAACTCTCCCGGTTAAACCATTTCTTCCGCGATTATCGGGCGAATAAAGTCAAAACCATCGACCCGGCGCTGTTTGATCAGCTATACCGCTTGCAAGTCATGTTAGGTTCCGCCAAGCCGGTACAGCTGATCTCGGGTTATCGTTCTTACAGTACCAATGAAGATTTGCGGTCGCACAGTAAGGGCGTGGCAAAACAGAGCTATCACACCCAGGGAAAGGCCATGGATTTCCATATTGAAGGCGTCCAACTGGCGAATATCCGAAAAGCCGCGATGAAAATGCGTGCCGGTGGCGTTGGCTATTACCCGCAGAGCAATTTTGTGCACATTGATACTGGCGCGGTCCGCACCTGGTAACACGCATTACTGTGTGGCGACGTCAGCATTCCCTTGAACAAGGATTGAAGTAAAACGGAGCGGTATGAAGTACCAGATTATTCCTGTCACAGCGTTTAGCCAGAATTGTACGCTGTTATGGTGTGAAAAAACGTTGCAGGCCGCCATTGTTGATCCCGGCGGTGACGCAGAAAAAATCAAACACGTTGTGGCGCAGACCGGCGTGACGGTGACGCAAGTGTTGTTAACGCATGGTCATCTGGACCATGTTGGTGCCGCTGCTGCGTTGGCTGAATACTTTCAAGTGCCTATCGTTGGCCCTCAGCAGGCAGATGCCTTCTGGCTTGATGGGCTACCCGCCCAGAGCAGGATGTTCGGCCTGGATGATTGCCCACCTTTGGTGCCCACTCGCTGGCTGGAGGAGGGCGATATTGTCGCTATTGGTGAATCAGAGTTATCTGTTCTGCATTGCCCAGGTCATACACCGGGTCATGTGGTGTTCATTGATAAGCAGGCACGTTTCGCACAGGTTGGTGATGTGATTTTTCGTGGCGGAGTGGGGCGTAGTGATTTTCCACAAGGAAACCATCAGGCACTGGTGGACTCCATCCGTAATAAGTTATTCCCGCTGGGCGATGATATCGCTTTCATTCCGGGTCATGGCCCTATGTCCACATTTGGTGACGAGCGCCGTACTAACCCGTTTGTGCGCGATACTGACTGATTCCTCTTTTATTGGGCAACAAAAAGGCCAGCAAAGTCAGCTGGCCTTTTTGTTTGCATGTGCCCTTTTAAAGGGCGACAGCTGTGATTACAGCACGGCAACGATGGCTTCGCACAGCGGTGCCATATTTTCCGGCGTCATGCCTGCGACGTTGATTCGACCGGAGTTCACCGCGTAAATACCAAACTCGTTGCGCAGACGGAGCACCTGATCCTTACTCAGCCCGCTGAAAGAGAACATACCATTCTGGTTGATGATAAAGGAGAAATCCTGATTGGCACCTTTTTCCTGCAGCGTACTGACGAACAGGTGACGCATACGCTGAATGCGCTCGCGCATTGCGGTTAATTCCTGTTCCCAGATGTTACGCAGTGATTCGTTGGAGAGTACTGTTGCCACAACTGCCGCACCGTGTGACGGTGGGTTGGAGTAGTTGGCGCGAATCGCTGCCTTGACCTGGCTGAAGGCAGTGTCGACAGTTGCGGCATCTGCCGCCACGATAGTGCAGGCGCCGACACGCTCGTTGTACAAGCCAAAATTCTTGGAGTAAGAGCTGGCGACGATTAATTCTTTGTGTTTGGCGGCAAAAATGCGCAGCCCTTCGGCGTCTTCATCCAGACCACGGGCAAAGCCCTGATAGGCGAAGTCAAACAGCGGCAGCCAGCCTTTTTCCAGCGCCAGGTCAGCCAACTGCGCCCATTGCGCTTGTGTTGGGTCGATACCGGTAGGGTTATGACAACAGCCATGGAACAGCACAACATCGCCAGCCTGAGCTGCATTAAGGCTGGTCAGCATACTGTCAAAATCCAGCGCGTGATTCGCCGCGTCGTAGTAGGTGTAATCACAGACTTCGAGGCCGACGGCAGAAAACACATTTTTATGGTTCGGCCAGCTCGGGTTGCTCACCCAGATGCGCTTAGCGCTGGTTTGGTTGGCAATGAAGTCCGCAGCAACACGCAGGCCACCGGTGCCTCCCGGCGTTTGTGCGGTGCGTGCACGTTTGTTCGCAATGATCTCGCTCTGCTTACCGAACAACAGCTCCTGAGTGCAGCGGGCAAATTCGGGGATGCCATCAATACTCAGGTAATTTTTGGTGGTTTCTGTTTCCAGCAACAGCTGTTCCGCTTTTTTAACACTGGTGAGTACCGGTGTTTTGCCGGTTTCATCTTTATACACACCAATCCCCAGGTTGATTTTGTGGGGGCGTTCGTCAGCACGAAACAGGTCGGCCAGCCCCAGAATTGGGTCGGCAGGTGCGGCAGCGATCTTTTCAAACATTGCGAAGTAATCCATGACAGAGAGTAAACAGAAATATCAGGTTAACGCCAGCGTCTGGCTTTGCCAACCGTTTGCATCAAAAGAAACGGAAATAATGGTAGAAGATAAAGTGATGGTACAAATACCTTATGAGAAAGGTTGGGGCAGAGCGGTGTGATAAAAGCGGTACATATGTGGTAAGTATTCCTGAATGTAAAAAGCCGGGAGAGAGGGCTCCCGGCTTGACACAGGTACTCAATAAAGCAGCAATTAGAACTGGTAAGTCAGGCCGGTGAAGACGCTGTTACCGGTTCTTCTGTTGTATGGATTATTGTCTGAGTCAATCAGGTTGACCAGATATTCCACGTTAGCTGCCAGGTTTTTATTGAAGTTATAGGTGCTGCCGATGCTGACATATTTAGTGATGTAGCCACTGGTGCCAGCTGTATCATCGTCTGCTTTAGCAGAAACATATGCCAGAGAAGGGGTCAAACCAAAGTCAAAATGATATTGAGCAACTGCTTCGAATACTTTGGTTTTGTCCAGAGCGGAGGTAGAGGTGCGTCCCAGGTAGCTCAGGTTATGATATTCACCATAAGTCGTAGCCAAATAGATGCTGTTGGCATCGTATTTCAGGCCTGTAGCCCATGCTTCAGCTTTTTTGCCTCGGTTATCGGGAGTTTGGAAGCGAGTGCGGTCTGCTGCTTCATAAGATGCGATAACACCAACACCAATTGGAGACGTGTAGGAGGAGGAAATACCCCAGCCGTCGCCAGTCTGTTTTCTCAACTGAGTTGAGTCTTCGTGTTTAGCCTGATACTGAACGCCAAAATCCCATCCATCCACCAGACCGAAGAAGTTTTTGTTACGGTAAGTGGCAACACCGGAAGAACGACCTGTGATGCTATCAGTGTAGCTCTGGTCACCGCCCCATTCTGGCAGAACGTCAGTATAAGAGATACCGTCATAGGCGATACCTTTATTACGACCATAATCAATTGAGCCGAAGTTGGCAAACTTCAGACCGGCATACGCATAACGAGTTTTGCTGCCATTACCGTTGGTGCCAATCGGCAGGCTGTTGGAGTCTTCTGGATTACTGGCATCAAAATGATATTCAAAACGGCCGTAGCCGATCAGATCCTTGGTGATCTGAGTTTCACCTTTGAAACCCATACGAACGTAGGTCTGATCGCCTCTTCCTTCAAAACTCTTGGTTGAGTCACCAAAATAATAACCGGCATGAACTTTACCGGTCAGATCAAGTTTGTTGCCATCTTTGTTATACACTTCAGCCGCATTGGCTGCACCAGCAGCCAACAAAGCAGGGATAGCCACTGCCAGAATATTGCGCTTCATCATTATAATTACCCTCATTGTGTTATATCGCCTGCTCAACATTTACAGATAAATCCTTAAGGAACTTCTGACGTGAGCCGGTGTCTTTCTGTGTCCGAAAGCAGTGTTCCATTCACAATGAGCTTTATCTACATCACAAATGATACCAATAGCTCAAAAGTGGTGCATTTTGTTCTTATTTGTAACTAATTTTTAATTTAAGGTTTGTTTTTACAGTTTTATTAAGGATTTGGGTCTTAAGTCTCTTTTTTTGTTGAATTTATCTAATGATTTGATGGGTTTTTTGATGTGTTTAATTCGGAATTCATATGATAAAAATATATTTATTTCATGTGCCTGTCATCATATTTGCCCCATTTTGTAATAAATGCAGGGTAATTGGGGGTGACGACAGTAAATAAAAGCTCTATTAAACTAAAGTGGTTTGACTTTTTATGTTCGGCATCGTGTGGAAATAAAAAACACCAGTCGGAAAAACCAACTGGTGTTTAGAACTCAGTCTGTAATCTGTCAACATCAATAGTTGACAGATTATAAGGCGAGATTAGAACTGGTAGATAGCGCCAACAGCTACAGTGTTGCCAGTAGAAACGCTGTGCGGGTTGTTGTCACCATCGATCAGGTTAATATCGTATTCAACCAGAGTAGAGAAGTTCTTGTTGAATGCATAGGTAGCACCTACGCTGACATATTTCTTCAGGTAACCGCTGGTTTTCGCTGTAGAGGTATCATCATCTGCTTTAGCAGTTACATAACCCAGAGACGGGGTCAGACCGAAATCAAAGGTATACTGTGCAACAGCTTCAAATACCTTGGTTTTATCATAAGCAAAAGTAGCATTCTTGTCTAAGTAAGACAGGTTATGATACTCACCGTATGTAGCTGCAATGTACACGTTGTTAGCATCATATTTCAGGCCAGTTGCCCATGCTTCAGCTTTTTCGCCACGGCCATCAAGAACCTGAGATTTGGTACGGTCAGCTGCGGTATAAGAGCCGATTACACCTACACCAAACGGAGAGGTATAAGAAGAAGAGATCGCCCAGCCATCACCGGTTTGTTTTCTCAGCTGAGTAGAGTCTTCATGTTTAGCCTGGTAACCCAGAGCGAAGTCCCAGCCGTCTACCAGACCGAAGAAGTTCTTGTTACGGTAGGTAGCAACACCGGCGTTACGACCAGTCAGGTTATCAGTATAAGATGAGTCACCACCTTGTTCTGGCAGAACGTCGGTATAAGACAGGCCATCGTAGCCAACTGCACGGTTACGACCGTAATCCAGCGAGCCGAAATCACCAAATTTCAAACCGGCATAAGCATAACGGGTTTTGCTGCCAGTGTTACTGCTCGGCAGACTATTGCTGTCTTCAGCGTTGCTAGCGTCAAACTGATATTCAAAACGGCCATAACCAGTCAGGTCGTTGTTGATTTTGGTTTCGCCTTTGAAACCCAGACGTGCATAAGTCTGATCACCGTCGCCAAATACACTGTTAGACTCATCACCGAAGTAGTGAGCAGCTTCGATTTTACCAGTCAGGTCCAGCTTGTTACCGTCTTTGTTATACACTTCTGCCGCGTTAGCTGCACCGGCAGCCAACAGAGCCGGGATTACCACTGCAAGAATATTGCGCTTCATCATTATTACCCTCATTGGTGTTATTAAGACCCCTGCATCACAATAAAAAAAAACTTAACGGAACTTTATTGCGAGCACAGTTGTCTTCCTGTGTCTGCACGCAGTTTTCCATTCACCCGCTCGTTAATCTACCCTTTAAATGATACTAATTTCGAAAACGAGTAACTATTGGAAAATATGTGTTTCATTTTGTAAAAATGATGGAACTTTGTGAGCAGCATCTAAAATAAATAAGAAGGGCACCCATAAGGTGCCCTTCTTATTGCAGATATCTGTTTTTCTTATGTTATTTTTTGCTTAGAAGGTGGCGTTACGTGGGGTACGCGGGAAGGGAATAACATCGCGCACATTTTGTACACCCGTTACATAAGCAATCAAACGTTCAAAACCAAGCCCGAAACCAGAATGGGGGATGGTGCCGTAACGACGCAGATCGCGATACCACCAGTAGTCTTCTTTACTGAGTCCCATTTCTTCCAAACGGGCATCCAGTTGTTCCAAACGCTCTTCACGCTGGGAACCACCGATAATTTCGCCGATGCCCGGTGCCAGCACGTCCATCGCTGCCACGGTTTTACCGTCGCTGTTCATGCGCATATAAAATGCTTTGATGTCTTTCGGGTAGTTTTTGACGACAACCGGTGCCTGGAAGTGTTTCTCTGCCAGATAGCGCTCGTGCTCGGAAGACAGGTCGATGCCCCAGGAAACCGGGTTTTCAAATGTCTGCCCGCAGTTTTCCAGAATGGTGATGGCATCGGTGTAATCCACCTGGGCGAAGTCGGAGCTGACAAAACGTTCCAGTCGGCTGACGGCGTCTTTATCTACACGTTCAGCAAAAAATTTCATGTCATCGGCACGTTCTTCCAGTACGGCCTTGAACACGAACTTCAGCAGGTTTTCCGCCAGCGCGGCGACGTCGTCCAGCGTGGCAAACGCCACTTCCGGCTCGATCATCCAGAACTCCGCCAGATGGCGGCTGGTGTTGGAGTTTTCAGCGCGGAAGGTTGGCCCGAAGGTGTAAATTTTAGACAGGGCGCAGGCATAGGTTTCGCCGTTAAGCTGGCCGGATACGGTCAGGAACGCTTCTTTACCGAAGAAATCTTCGCTGAAATCTACTTTGCCCTGATCGTTGCGCGGCAGGTTTTCCAGATCCAGTGTGGATACCCGGAACATTTCGCCAGCACCTTCGGTATCGGAGGCGGTAATGATTGGCGTGGACACCCAGTAGAAACCGCTCTGATGGAAGAAGCGGTGGATAGCCTGTGCCAGTGTGTGACGCACGCGCGCGACGGCGCCGACCAGGTTGGTGCGTGGGCGCAAATGCGCAACTTCACGCAGGTATTCGATGCTGTGGCGTTTGGCCGCCATCGGATAGGTATCAGGGTCTTCCACCCAGCCGACGACCTTGATGTCGGTCGCCTGCAGTTCAAAACTCTGGCCTTCGCCGGGGGATTCCACCACCTTGCCGGTGACTTCCACCGAACAACCGGTCGTCAAACGCAGAACATCGCTCTGGTAATTGGCAAGATTATTATTGACGACGGCCTGTAGCGAATCAAAGCAGGAACCGTCATAGACGGCAATAAAGGAAATACCGGCTTTAGAGTCTCTCCGGGTACGTACCCAGCCGCGCACGGTGACGTCACTGTCAACGGCGACACGGCCTTGCAGTACGTCGACTACAGGCACTACGCTCATAACATTCTCTCTATTGGTGAAATTTAATGGGGAACTGTCATTGCCCAGCATGGGCATTTCATTATGTTACTTGCCGTTAGGCAGGACACAAGCAGAAATCACCGGAACGCGCCAAGTTTTACGCGATTCCGGTGCTACTGGCTTAAAGAGTAGCCAGTAGTGTGAGGAGTGAATAATGCGAGAAGTATGGTGCTCAGGAGGCTTTTTTCACGCGTGGCAGATCAAACGCCTTGCGCAGCTCGCTGACAAACGCCTGATCCTGGCAAATGGTTTTTCCTGGACTGTCTGACAACTTCGCCACCGGTTTGCCGTTGCACTCCACCAGTTTGATGACGATATTCAACGGTTTGACGCCGGGGATATCGCAGGTCAGGCGGGTGCCGATACCGAAGACCACGTTGATGCGTTGCCCGAAGTGACGGTAAAGGTGCAGTGCTTTTTCCAGATTGAGGTTATCGGAAAACACCAGCGTTTTACTCATCGGGTCGATATCTAACGCGTGATAATGGGCGATGGCTTTTTCACCCCATTCGATCGGGTCGCCGGAATCATGCCGTAATCCCTGATAACGCTGGGCGAATGGCTGGTCGAAGTCGCGCAGGAACGCGTCCATGGTGATGCAGTCGGTCAGCGCGATACCGAGCTGTTCCGGGTATTCCTGCAACCAGGCATCCAGCGCGGCACGTTGACTGTTCGCTAGTGTCGGGCTGATCTGCTGATGGGCCTGGAACCATTCGTGCGCCTGAGTGCCGACCGGCGTCAGTTGCAGACGTCGCGCCAGATCGTAGTTACTGGTGCCAATCAGGTAAGGGAATTCCGTCTTGAGCGTCTGCACGATCTGGTGCTGAACCTCATGAGAGAAACGACGACGGGTGCCAAAATCCATCAATTTGAAACGGCTAAGGTCGGTATCGACACTGTGCTGGCGAAAGCGTGCCAGTGTGTCGTGCAACTGACTGAGCGCGGCGGCGATATGCTCACCGGGCGTGCGAGCGCGGTGCACCACTTCACTGATGACTGCCAGCAGCGGCACTTCCCACAGAATCACTTCGCGCCACGGCCCGGTGATACGAATATCCAGCTTGCCCTGATGATTACTAACGCGAATTTGCGCCGGATTAAAACGGAAGGTTTTCAGCCAGTCGAGATAATCGGTTTTGAAAAACGGCAGGGAGGCAAGGTAGGCATACTCATCGTCATGCAACGACAGTTGGCTCATGGCCTCTACCTGCGCCCGGATCTCATCGGCATAGCCCCCTAACAACTCATCGCCGCGGCAGCGAAATTCGGCGGCCACATGCACATCATAATAATGGTGGTAGACGGCTTGCTGCATATGCAGCTTATAGGCGTCGGTATCCAGCAATGAGGTCAGTATCGGGGCAGTGTGTAAAGTCATAATGCGCTACCGCATCCTCGTTTAATACAATTTACAAGCTAATGCACGTGACCGTCATGGTCATCGACAGCGAGAGTCAACTGTCTGTTCAATGGGGCTTATCACATCATATTGGGCGGATGAAGGCGAGATTCAATCGTGCGATTGTGACAAAAAAGTAGCTGTTTTTACCGCCTGGTTAATATGAGTGATTGAATTATAATGTTTTTTATACTAAACAATATTAGCTGGAAAATCGGCTTGCCGTCACGACAGCATATGAAAAGCAGGAAAGTTTGCATTCCGGCAGTCACTCCCCTTTAATAGACGTAACAGCCTGTTGAATAACGGAACTGCGTACAAAGTAGACGAGATCAGGTGCGTAAGCAGGCGATCATACGGTTTCCCGCGTACTGGCAAAGAAAGGTTGGTGCAGCGGTGCTGTTTACCCTGGTTTACTGTGTGAATACATAAAAGACGGCGATTATTGCCTGGTTATGCGGGTTCTTCGTAGCCGGTAGCACGCGGTGTGTTAATCGCGTGTTTTTGTGCGTCTCTTCTATATATAAGGAAGCGCGATGCGCCGCCAGTGCATCCTGCGCCGTCATTATTACTGCTGTCATTAAGGTAATCAGTCATGAGTCAACAACCACAAGTCAAATACCGGCACGATTACCGCGCGCCGGACTATACCATTACCGATATCGCGCTGGATTTTGACCTGCACCCGGAACAGACCAGGGTGGTAGCCGTCAGTCAGGTCGTGCTGCAAGGCGAGCAGGGCGCTGCGCTGAAACTGGATGGTGAAGGACTGAAATTATTGCGCGTGCAGGTCGATGGTCAGGATTGGCAGGCGCACCGTTTGCTGGAAGGCGGCCTGGAACTGACCGGATTGCCGGAGAAATTCACGCTGCGGATTGAAACGGAAATCAGCCCGGCGACCAATAGCGCGCTGGAAGGGTTATATCAGTCAGGCGATGCGTTATGCACCCAATGCGAAGCGGAAGGATTCCGTCACATTACCTATTATCTGGACCGCCCGGACGTATTGGCGCGTTTCACCACCCGTATTACTGCCGATAAGGCGCGCTATCCATACCTGCTTTCCAACGGTAACCGCGTGGCGCAGGGCGAACTGGACGAAGGCCGTCACTGGGTGGAATGGCAAGATCCGTTCCCGAAACCTTGCTACCTGTTTGCACTGGTAGCGGGCGATTTTGATGTGCTGCGCGACAGTTTCATCACCCGTTCTGGTCGTGACGTGGCGCTGGAGCTGTTCGTAGACCGCGGCAATCTCGATCGCGCTGATTGGGCGATGACCTCGCTGAAAAACGCCATGAAGTGGGATGAAACCCGTTTTGGGCTGGAATACGACCTCGACATTTATATGATCGTGGCGGTGGATTTCTTCAACATGGGGGCAATGGAGAACAAGGGGCTGAACATTTTCAACTCCAAGTTTGTGCTGGCCAAGGCTGAAACCGCCACCGACAAGGATTACCTCGGTATCGAAGCGGTGATCGCCCATGAATATTTCCACAACTGGACCGGTAACCGCGTCACCTGCCGCGATTGGTTCCAGCTGAGCCTGAAAGAAGGGCTGACGGTGTTCCGCGACCAGGAGTTCAGCTCCGACGTCGGCTCCCGCCCGGCTAATCGTATCGACAACGTGCGCGTCATGCGCGGCGCACAGTTCGCCGAAGACGCCAGCCCGATGTCCCACCCGATTCGCCCGGATCAGGTTATCGAAATGAATAACTTCTATACCCTGACGGTGTATGAAAAAGGGTCGGAAGTGATTCGTATGATGCACACCCTGCTGGGCGAAGAGAAATTCCAGGCGGGGATGCGGCTGTATTTTGACCGCCATGACGGCAGCGCTGCTACCTGTGATGACTTTGTACAGGCGATGGAGGACGCGTCCAGCGTCGATCTGTCCCAGTTCCGCCGTTGGTACAGCCAGTCCGGCACGCCGGTGGTGACGGTCCGCGACGATTACGACGCCGCCACCCGCCAGTACCGGTTGCATGTCAGCCAGATGACGCCGGTCGGTGCTGACAAACAGCCTAAACTGCCGCTGCATATTCCGTTGGATGTGGAATTGTACGATACCGCAGGGCAGGTGATCCCGCTGTGTCAGAAAGGGCAGAAGCTGGGTTCGGTGCTGAACGTAACCGAAGCGGAACAAACCTTTGTGTTTGATGACGTGCCGTGCCAGCCGGTGCCGTCGCTGCTGCGCGAGTTCTCCGCGCCGGTCAAACTGAACTACGCCTGGAGCGATGAGCAACTGACGTTCCTGATGCGTCACGCCAGCAATGCATTTTCTCGCTGGGACGCGGCTCAGAGCCTGCTGGCTAACTACATTCGCCTGAACGTAGCGCGTCATCAGCAGAAACAGCCGTTGTCGTTACCGATGCACGTGGTGGATGCCTTCCGCGGCGTGCTGCTGGATGACCAACTGGACCCGATGCTGGCATCGCAGATCCTGTCGCTGCCGAGCGAAAACGAAATGGCAGAGCTGTTTGACGTCATCGACCCGGAAGCCATCGCTGCGGTGCGTCAGTCGCTGGTGCAAACGCTGGCGCAGGAAATGGCGGATGAACTGCTGGCGGTATACCGTGCCAACAAACTGGCGTCCTACCGCGTTGATCAGCAGGACATGGGCAAACGCGCACTGCGCAATCTGTGCCTGAGCTATCTGGCGTTTGCCGATCGCTCACAGGCGGATGCGTTAGCGGCAGCGCAGTTTACCGATGCTGACAACATGACCGACTCGCTGGCGGCGATGGCGGCGGCTGTGGCGGCGCAACTGCCGTGCCGGGATACGCTGCTGGCGGCGTTTGACGAGCGTTGGCATCAGGATGGTCTGGTGATGGACAAATGGTTCACTTTGCAGGCCAGCAGCCCGGCCAGCGACGTGTTGAACCGGGTGCGTGAATTGCTCAACCACCGTTCCTTCAGCCTGAACAACCCCAATCGCCTGCGCTCGCTGGTTGGATCGTTCTGTGCGGGCAACCCGTCGGCGTTCCACGCGGTAGACGGCAGCGGCTATCAGTTCCTGACTGAGATGCTCAGCGATCTGAACACCCGTAACCCGCAGGTGGCTTCCCGCCTGATTGAACCGCTGATTCGCCTCAAACGTTACGACAGCAACCGTCAGGCACTGATGCGTCAGGCGCTGGAAACCCTCAAAGGGCTGGAAAACCTGTCAGGCGATCTGTTTGAGAAGATCACCAAGGCGCTGGGGGCGTAAGCGCAACCAAAATAATATCAGTGTCTTATTGATATTATGGCAATAATGAAAAACCACCGCGGTCAACCGTCGGTGGTTTTTTTATCCCTTGAACGGGGAGCCTACATTAGGCATGTACCTGCGATCGGTGCGGTGCATCGCGGGACACGGTTGGCATCAAAATCCGCTCTAGCACCTGCGCTTCCAGCTCCGCCAGCCGGGCGGAGCCACGGCGACGTGGGCGCGGCAGGTCAATCGTCACATCCAGCCCGACCTGGCCTTGTTCGATCAGGATCACCCGGTCGGCCAGCGCGACGGCTTCGCTGACGTCGTGGGTCACCAGCAGTACGGTAAATCCCTGTTGCAGCCAGAGGGATTCAATCAACCCCTGCATTTCGATTCTGGTCAGCGCATCCAGCGCGCCCAGTGGCTCATCCAGCAATAACAGACCGGGGCGATGGATCAGCGCGCGCGCCAGCGCCACCCGCTGTTTTTGCCCGCCGGACAGTGCCGCGGGCCAGTCGCTGGCGCGTGATGACAACCCGACGGCATCCAGCACCTGATGCGCGGCCGTGCGCCATTCACTGCGCAATCCCAGCCCAACGTTGTCGAGCACCCGTTTCCACGGCAACAACCGGGCCTCCTGAAACATCAGCCGGATATCGTCGCGCGCCTGATGTAACGGCGCGCGGCCGGCCAGCAACTCCCCGCCGCTGGTTTGCTCCAGACCCGCCAGCAGGCGCAACAGGGTGCTCTTACCGCAGCCGCTGCGGCCGACTACGGCGATGAACTGACCGGCCGGAATGTGCAGGTGTACGTCGTTCAGAATGGTGCGCTGACCATAACGTTTGGTGACGCCGTTAATCAGCAATGGCGTACCGGCGTTAAGGCGGGCCGGTGTTGCGGTATTGAGCGCCGCAGTATTGAGAACAGTTGTATTGAGAACAGTTGTATTGAGAACAGTCGTATTGATAGCGGTAGTCTTGAGCGTCATGCGTGTTCCTCCGTTACTTGCCAACTGGGGTGCCAACGCAGCCAGATACGTTCCAGCGTCAGGGCGATGACGTCAGCCAGCTTGCCCAGCAGGGCGTACAGAATAATGGCCACCACCACCACGTCGGTTTGCAGAAATTCGCGCGCGTTCATCGCCAGATAACCGATGCCGGAGCTGGCGGAGATGGTTTCCGCTACGATCAGTGTCAGCCACATCAAGCCGAGCGAGAAGCGCACACCGACCATGATCGAGGGCAGTGCGCCGGGCAGCAGCACCTCACGGAACAGCCGGAAACCAGACAGGCCATAACTGCGCGACATTTCCAGCAGGCCGCTGTCGATATGGCGAATACCGTGGTAGGTGTTGAGATAGATGGGGAATAACGTGCCGAGCGCCACCAGAAAGATCTTGGCGCTCTCATCAATGCCAAACCACAGGATCACCAGCGGGATCAATGCCAGATGCGGTACGTTACGCAGCATTTGGATCGAGGTATCCAGCAACCGTTCGCCAGTACGGGATAAGCCAGTGATAAACCCCAGCGCCAGCCCCACTGCACCGCCGATGGCAAACCCGGTCAGCGCGCGCCAGGTACTGATGCTGAGGTGTTGCCAGAGTTCGCCGCTGCGGGTCAATCGCCAGAAGGTGACGGCAATCGCTTGTGGCGAAGGCAGGATCCGGGTGGAGAGCCAGCCGACGCTGGACGCAAGCTGCCAAACCGCCACCAGCAGCAGCGGCAGCAGCCAGGGCGTCAGACGTGTGGTGAGGCGTGTCAGTGTCTTACGCATTCGGCGACCTTAGCTTTGGGCTGCTTTCAGCAGGGGGACAAACTCGTTGCCGACGATTTCGCCTTGCGAACGCAAGGGCTGTGGTTGTGGCACCTCCGGCACGGCGACGTCCAGATGTGGGAACAGCAGTTCACCGACTTTGTAGGCTTCTTCTAAATGCGGGTAGCCAGACAGCACAAACGTGTCGATGCCCAGATCAGCATACTCCTGAATGCGTTGCGCCACGGTTTGTGGGTCGCCCACCAGTGCCGTACCTGCACCGCCGCGCACCAGACCGATACCGGCCCACAGGTTGGGGCTGATCTCCAGCTTGTCGCGGCGACCGCCGTGCAG
Organism: Dickeya undicola; assembly: GCF_000784735.1. Classification (GTDB taxonomy): domain Bacteria; phylum Pseudomonadota; class Gammaproteobacteria; order Enterobacterales; family Enterobacteriaceae; genus Dickeya; species Dickeya undicola. Next base: position 43,032 of record NZ_JSYG01000004.1, on the reverse strand, counting down.
CGCCACCATGCGCTGCTGTCCCACCGAGTCAAAGCGATTCAGCGACGCCTGCGCTTGTGCGATGGTGTCGTCATCCAGCCGCGAGATCAGGCGGTTGGCGGCCTGCCAGGCTTCTTCGTTGGTTTCGCGCACAATGACGTGCAGGCGGATGCCGAAACGCACGCTGCGCCCTTGTGCGGCGGCTTTGGCCCGCACGCGGTCCAGTTTCTCTTTCACCTGCGCGGGCGGCTCGCCCCAGGTGAGGTAGAGTTCTACTTGTTCGGCGGCCAGATCCAGCGCTGCGTCGGACGAGCCGCCGAAGTAGAGCGGTGGACGCGGCTGTTGTACCGGCGGGTAGTGCAGCCTGGCCCCTTTCACCTGGATATGCTTGCCGTCGTAATCGACGGTTTCGCCTTCCAGTACCCGCCGCCAGATACGGGTAAATTCAGCGGACGCTTCGTAACGTTGTTGATGATCGAGGAACAGCCCTTCGGCGGCCAGTTCGTCCGGGTCGCCGCCAGTGACCAGATTAAACAGCGCCCGGCCGTTGGATAGCCGGTCCAGCGTGGCGGCCTGACGGGCGGCCAGCGTTGGCGAGATAATGCCGGGGCGCAGTGCTACCAAAAAACGCAAACGTTGGGTGACCGGGATCAGCGATGACGCCACCAGCCAGGAATCTTCGCAGGAACGGCCGGTCGGAATCAGTACGCCACCAAACCCCAGCCGGTCCGCGGCCTGCGCGATTTGTTGCAGATAACCGTAATCAACCGGACGCGCGTTTTCACCTTTACCGAAATAGTGGCCGTCGCCGTGAGTGGGCAGGAACCAGAAAATATTCAGACTCATTATGATCGTCTCCGTGATGGTGGGCTGAGAATTATTGCGTTACCGGGCCATGCCAGATGCGGCTGGCAACATCCAGGCGAGCGGGAATCAGGTGGTTTTGGTAAAACAGGTCGGCGGTGTGCTGCTGTGCCTGCAAGGTGCGTTCATCCACCGGTTTAATCACGGTAATTGGACGATGGTCGAAATAGGTGCTGATAACCGCTTCCGGCAACCCCATCGCGTTGGCGAGTAACGTAACGCTTTGTGAACGCTGATTAATGGTCAGGGCGTCGGCCTGGGTCAGCGTATTGAGTAACTGTTGCAGGAAAGCACCGTGCTGCTCGGCATAACGGCGGGACGCCAGGTAAAACGAGCCAGTCAGATTCAGATCTGTGCCGTCGGCCAGTACCCGCACGCCGCCTTGCAGCAGTGCGGCGGAGTAGTAGGGATCCCAGATGGTCCAGGCATCGACGTTACCCTGTTGGAAGGCGGCACGGGCATCAGCCGGGGTCAGGTAGGCGGGCTGAATATCGGCGAATGTCAGCCCCGCCTTCTGCAAATTACGCAGCAGTAGGTTGTGGGAACTGGAGCCTTTCTGGAACGCCACTTTACGGCCTTTCAGGTCGGCGACGGTTTTGACTGGGCTATCGCTCTTGACCAGAATCACTTCGGCTTTAGGTTTGGGCGGTTCAACGCCAATGTAGACCAGATCGGCCCCGGCAGCCTGTGCAAACAACGGCGGGATATCGCCAGTACTGCCGACATCAATGCTGCCGATGTTCAATGCTTCCAACATTTGTGGTCCGGCAGGGAATTCAATCCAACTGATTTTGGTGTGCGGAAACTGTTTTTCCAGTAACTGGTGGGTTTTGGCCAGCACCAGACTGACCGAGCCTTTCTGATAACCGATGCGCAATTGCTCTGGGTCACTGGCGGCATGGGTGAAGGTAGACACGCCAAGCGCGCCAGAGAGCAGCAGTGTCAGAATGGTGTGTTTAATCCGGGATAACATAGTATCGCTTTCCTTATATAAAGCAGCCGGTCAGGCGATCTGGCGAAAGAGTTCGGGCTGACGACGAATCAGTGCCTGAAAGAAAACATTCAGAGCGTCTTGCAGACGGGCTTCCAGTGCATCGCTAAAGTGTGGGGTACGGTCGTAGTGGCTGATCTGGCTGTCATCCGCGAACACACCTTGCAGAATTTCCTGTGCTTTCAGGGCGTTCAGCACCGGCTTGAGGCTGTAATCCACCGCCAGCATGTGGGCGACAGAGCCTGCAGTGGACAATGGCAGCACCACTTTGTGTTCCAGCGCCCGCTCCGGCAGCACGTCCAGCAATGCTTTCAGACCGCCGGAAAACGACGCTTTGTAAATCGGGGTAGCGATCAGCAGGCCATCGGCGCTGGCGAGTTGTTCATTCAGGGCTTGCAGCGCCGGGCTGTCGAACCGGGCATTGAGCAGGTCTTCCGGCGGAAAATTGTGCAGGTGCCACGGCAACACCTCGGTGCCTTTGGCTTCCAGCCATTTCCCCGCGTGATGCAATAAAGCAGTAGAACGGGAAGGGTAACGTGGGCTGCCTGCCAGTGTTATAACGCGCATGGTGACTCCTTATAACTAAAAACCATCGGTTTTTACGTATTAATAACAATTCGATTAGTCTGGCAGAGACGGGGGAGGGTCGAAAAATGATTTATTGTGGAATGGAAAGCGAAAAAATGAATAAAAAACCCGCAATGCGCGGCGTATAAAGGAAAACGATTGCGTTGTTGAGACGTTTTTGGTCGAGGTCAATTCCCTTTCGCTTGATGATGGACGATAATACGCCCCCGGTTTGTAACCGGGAATCCAGGAGAAGTCATGTATCCCCTCATTCGTAAAGCGTTATTCCAGCTCGACCCTGAACAGGCGCACGAGTTTACCTTGCATCAGCTGCGCCGCATTACCCACACGCCGTTTGAATGGTTGGTCCGCCAGTCGGTTCCCACCAAGCCGGTGACCTGCATGGGGCTGTCGTTCCGCAATCCACTGGGGCTAGCCGCCGGGCTGGATAAGGACGGCGAGTGTATCGATGCGCTCGGTGCCATGGGGTTCGGCTTTATTGAGGTGGGCACCGTTACGCCGCGCCCGCAGCCGGGCAATGACAAGCCGCGTTTGTTCCGGGTGGTGGAAGCCGAAGGGCTGATCAACCGCATGGGCTTTAACAATCGCGGGGTGGATAATCTGGTAGAAAATGTTAAGCAGTCGCGTTTTGGCGGTGTGCTTGGCATCAATATCGGCAAGAATAAAGACACGCCGGTGGAACAGGGAAAAGACGATTACCTGATTTGTATGGATAAGGTCTATTCCCATGCCGGTTATATTGCCATCAATATTTCCTCTCCCAATACGCCGGGATTACGCACGCTGCAATATGGCGATGCGCTGGATGATTTGTTACAGGCTGTAAAAGATAAACAGGCTGAGCTGCACGCCCATTATCAGAAATATGTGCCAGTCGCGGTAAAAATTGCGCCGGATCTTTCCGAAGAAGAATTGATCCAAATTGCCGACAGTCTGGTGCGCCATAATATTGACGGTGTGATCGCCACCAATACGACATTGGACAGACAATTGATCCAGGGGCTGAATCATTGCGGGCAAACCGGTGGATTAAGCGGGCGTCCGTTGCAGTTGCGTAGCACCGAAGTGATTCGTCGTCTGTCGCAGGAATTGCAGGGGCGGTTGCCGATTATTGGCGTAGGCGGAATTGATTCGGTGGTCGCTGCCAGAGAAAAATTAGCCGCCGGGGCGACGTTGGTTCAGATTTATAGCGGATTTATTTACCGCGGACCGCGCCTGATTAAAGATATTGTTACCCATATCTGATTTTTTCATTCCTGTTATCTGGCGCGGGGGGTTTATTTCTCCTCCGCGCTGGTCTATATTTTCTTCGTTTGTGCAAAAATACAGCATCATCGTACCTGATGGGTTATTTTTAACGCGGTCGTACCCGACGAATGGCGTAATACCCAAAATAATTCGAGTTGCAGGTATGTGGATTACGCTAATACATTCCGGTTGCTTATTGATGTGGTGGCCGATTATTCATCCGGACCTATTGTCCGGTATTTTGGCATCAGCAAGGCATAAATGAAGGTAATACGATGAAATTAACCCCTGACGATAGCTGGCGCTGGTATTTTGATATTGAACAGGCGCGCCTGATGCTTGACCTGGCCAATGGCATGGTATTTCGTTCCCGTTTCTCTTCTTCAATGCTTACACCGGATGCGTTTACGCCAAGCGTATTCTGCGTTGACGATGCCGCCCTGTTTTTCACCTATCAGGAGAAATGTCAGGCGCTGGCACTGCCCGCCGAAGCCAGGGCTGAACTGGTGTTAAACGCGTTGGTGGCGAACCGTTTTCTGAAACCGATGATGCCGAAAAGCTGGCATTTTGTGGCTCAGGGCGCGGCCACATCATCACCGCAAACCGGCGATCAGGTTAGCGTGCAGTTGAATGAACGCCCGGAAGCGGCGAATTTCATGGTGGTGGAAGCGGGAGAGAAAGCCAGCTTGTGCGTGCTGGCGCAAGGGCAACTGGCGCTCAGCGGCAAGACCATGCAACTGGGTGACGCCATCAAAATCATGCATGACCGCCTGCGCCCTGTTGTGGATAAGCACGACGAAGCATCGCCGCATTACGCGTTCGCTGGCTAAGAGCCTATCTCAATCGGGCTTTTTACCGTCACGCATTCATCACCTCACTGGCGGCTCTCAGGCTAGCTGGATATCTCCTGCCGGAATGCAACTGCACGCCAGAATTGTTCCATCTTCGCCCAGCGCACTGGCTTTCAGCGGTGACACCTCGCCATCAGTCAACGTGAGTCGACAGCAACCACATACCCCGGCCCGGCAGGAATAGGGCACACGGATCCCCTGTTGTTCGAGCTGTTCCAGCAGAATTTGCTGATTGTTGCCGGTAAAACGCTGGCCCTGATAGGCGATTTGTACCGCGTTGACGGCGCTGGGCTGCGGCGTCAAACGTTCAGTGTCGGTGCCCGCACCATAAGGCCGCGGTGGTTTGGTGGCAAGAATCTCAATGCTATCGCCAGCACGAATGATGCCGCTGTTACGGGCTATCAGGTTCATGCCGAAATCAACATCGCCGTTTTCTGCGGTGCGGTACTGCTGCAATGTCGCCAGCGGTTCGCCGGATGGATGGCGACGCCCGCGTTCGACGCTCACCGTGGTCAGCACGCAGCGACTACAGGGTTTGGCGACATCAAACACCACCTCGCCGACGCGCACGGTCTGCCAGCTGTCTTCGGCGTAAGCGTCGGCACCACTGACGATCAGATTAGGGCGGAACTGCTCGATGCGGATGCCCGCGCTGCAACGGCGGCGCAGATCGTCAAATGACGCGTCGTTGATCAGCAGAAACGGGTAGCCATCAGCAAACCCCAGCGGGATATCCGGGCGGCGTTTGACACGACGCGACGGCTCTGGCCCCTGCCAGCGCAGTTGCACCGGGCGTTGCAGATAGTCGCTCAACCAGCGGTTAACTGCGTCCGGTGCGATGCGGGCCTGGAAATGGTTGCCCCAGACTTCGGTTGGCGCGCTGGCGGGGGCGAAGTCGTCAAAACGCACCAGGCATGTACGGCCGTCGGGCGCGGACAGGAAGACGCCATCGTGGGTCAGCGCGGGTGTGAATAGCACCAGTTGTGGAAACTGGCGAGCGGTAATGAAGGTGCCATCGGGCTCGGTGATCATAAAGATGCGATCAAACGCCAGACCACTGGCGCTGGCCATCGCCTGCGACAATTGGATACCACGCATGGATTTGACCGGGTGAACAAAAAGCCGACTTAACACGATCACGATGAGGATTTCCTTGCTGACGTAAAGCGGCAACTTTATGACAAGCCGCCGGGATTAGCTATAATGCGCCTCAATTTTCTTGATAGGCTCCGGTTTTCCTGACGGGGCGTTTTTTCCAGTGCGTTTTCTGTTTGGAAGCGCGCTTACTAAGGTAGTCCTTCATTAAGGTAATCTTTGCGATATGAACTCTCTGTTTGCCAGCACGGCGCGTGGTCTGGAAGAATTGTTAAAAAGTGAACTTGAAGCGCTGGGCGCGCAGCATTGCACCGTGGTGCAAGGCGGGGTGCACTTTCAGGGAGACGATCGACTGTTGTACCAAAGCCTGATGTGGAGCCGACTGGCGTCGCGCATCCTGCTGCCGCTCAACGAGTTTAACGTCTACAGCGATCTGGATTTGTATCTGGGCGTGCAGGCGGTGGACTGGAGCGCGGTATTCAGCGTCAACCACACCTTTGCGGTGCACTTTACCGGCACCAATGATGAGATTCGCAACAGCCAGTACGGCGCGCTCAAGGTCAAGGACGCCATCGTGGACAGCTTTAGCCGCAAAACCGGCCAGCGTCCGGACGTCGCCCGCCAGCAGCCCGATATCCGCATTAATGTGTTTCTGCAACGCGAGAAAGCCAGCGTGGCGCTGGATCTCAGCGGCGAGAGCCTGCACTTGCGTGGTTACCGCGACATGGCCGGGCAGGCACCGTTGAAGGAGAATCTGGCAGCGGCTATCGTGCTGCGCTCCGGCTGGGAAACCGGTACGCCGATGGTGGACCCGATGTGTGGCTCCGGCACGCTGCTGATTGAAGCGGCGATGATGGCGGCGGATCGTGCACCCGGTTTGCACCGTCAGCACTGGGGTTTTCTGGCCTGGCAGCAGCATAACCCGACGTTGTGGAAAAGCATCACCACCGAGGCGCAGGAACGCGCTCGTGCCGGTCTGCAAGCCACCACGTCTCGTTTCTTTGGTTCCGACATCGACAGGCGCATGGTGGATATCGCCAGCAGCAATGCCCGCCGTGCCGGGGTCGGTTCCCTGATTCGTTTTGAAGCCGTTGATGCCACGCAACTGAAAAACCCGCTGCCGCAGGGGCCGACAGGCACTGTGGTCAGCAACCCGCCTTACGGCGAGCGTCTGGAGAGCGAACCGGCGCTGATTGCGTTGCACAACCTGCTTGGCCGTAAAATGAAAACCGAATTCGGTGGCTGGAAGCTGTCGCTGTTTAGCGCCTCGCCGGAACTGCTCAGTTGTCTGCAACTGCGTGCCGATCGCCAGTTCAAGGCCAAGAACGGCCCGCTGGATTGCGTACAGAAAAATTATCAACTGGCGGAAAAGGAAAACGGCGCGGAGAGCACGGCGACGTTCGCCGAGGATTTTGCCAACCGTCTGCGTAAGAACCTGCGCAAGCTGGAGAAATGGGCCGCACAGCAGGGGATTGAATGTTACCGCCTGTATGACGCCGACCTGCCGGAATATAACGTGGCAGTGGACCGTTACGGCGAGCGGGTGGTGATTCAGGAGTATGCGCCGCCGAAAAGCGTCGATGCCCAGAAAGCGCGCCAACGGTTGTTTGATGTGATCAACGCCACGCTGAGCGTGCTGGGGCTGCCCGCCAGCCATCTGGTGCTGAAAACCCGTGAGCGGCAAAAGGGCAAGAACCAGTACGAAAAGCTGGCCGAGAAAGGCGAGTTTTTACAGGTGTCGGAATTCAACGCCAAACTGTGGGTCAACCTGACCGACTACCTGGACACCGGGTTGTTCCTCGATCATCGCATTGCCCGCCGTATGCTGGGTGAGATGAGTCACGGCAAGGATTTCCTCAACCTGTTTGCCTATACCGGCAGCGCCAGCGTGCACGCCGGACTAGGCGGCGCGCGTTCGACCACCACGGTGGACATGTCGCGCACTTATCTGGAATGGGCAGAGAAAAACCTGCGCCTCAACGGCCTGACCGGTCGCCAGCATCGGCTGATCCACGCGGATTGTCTGGCGTGGATGCGCGAAACCCGTGAACAGTTCGATGTGATTTTTATCGACCCGCCGACCTTCTCCAACTCCAAGCGGATGGACGAATCGTTCGATGTACAGCGTGACCACCTGATGCTGATGTCCCAGCTCAAGCGGATGCTGCGCCCTGGCGGCACTATTCTCTTTTCCAACAATAAACGCGGTTTCCAGATGGATAAGCCTGGACTGGCTGCACTGGGACTGGAGGCAAAAGAAATTACCGCACAAACCTTGTCGCAGGATTTCGCCCGTAACCGTCAGATTCATAACTGCTGGCTGCTGAAACACGTCAGCGAGGAAAAATAACCACCATGTCATTGATCAGTTTATCCGGTGCCTGGCTGTCATTCAGCGATGCACCGTTGTTGGACGACACCGAGCTGCATATTGAAGACAACGAACGCGTGTGTCTGGTTGGGCGCAATGGTGCGGGCAAATCCACCTTGCTGAAAATTCTGGCGAAGGAAATACCGCTGGATGACGGCCGACTGGTCTACGAGCAAGACCTGATTGTGGCGCGCTTGCAGCAGGACCCACCGCGTGATGTGGCTGGCACGGTGTTCGATTTCGTGGCCGAAGGGGTGGCGGCGCAGGCTGAATACCTGAAAGCCTACCATGTTGCGTTGCGGCTGGTCGGGGAAGACCCCAGCGAGAAAAACCTGAACCAACTGGCGAAGGTTCAGGAAGTGCTGGACCATCAGGGGCTGTGGAAGCTGGAAGACCGCATCAACGAGGTGCTGGAACAGCTGGGGCTATCGGCAGACACGCCGTTGTCAGCGCTGTCCGGCGGCTGGCTGCGTAAAGCGGCGCTGGGGCGTGCGCTGGTCAGTGCGCCGCGGGTGCTGTTGCTGGATGAACCCACCAACCATTTGGATATCGACACCATCGACTGGCTGGAAGGTTTCCTCAAGACGTTTTCCGGCAGCATCGTGTTCATTTCCCACGACCGTTCGTTTATCCGCAGTATGGCAACCCGTATTGTCGATCTGGATCGCGGCAAGATGGTGTCCTGGCCGGGTGATTACGACAAGTACCTGCTGGGTAAAGAAGAAGCGCTGCGGGTAGAAGAACTGCAGAATGCCGAATTCGACCGCAAGCTGGCGCAGGAAGAGGTGTGGATTCGTCAGGGCATCAAGGCCCGTCGTACCCGTAATGAAGGCCGGGTGCGGGCGCTCAAGGCGATGCGTCAGGAACGCGCCGAACGCCGAGAAGTGATGGGCAACGCCAGAATGCAGGTGGAAGAAGCGGCTCGCTCCGGCAAGATTGTCTTTGAGCTGGAAGACGTGCATTACCAGGTAGACGGTAAGACGCTGGCGTCCGGTTTTTCTGCTCAGGTGCAGCGTGGCGATAAAATCGCGTTGGTCGGGCCAAACGGTTGTGGCAAGACCACGCTGCTAAAACTGATGCTGGGGCAACTGGCCCCGACGTCGGGACGCATTCACTGCGGCACCAAGCTGGAAGTGGCGTATTTCGATCAACATCGTGCCGAGCTGGACCCGGAAAAAACGGTGATGGACAACCTCGCCGAAGGCAAGCAAGAGGTGATGGTCAACGGCCGTCCGCGCCATGTGCTGGGGTATCTGCAGGACTTCCTGTTTCACCCGAAACGCGCCATGACGCCGGTTAAAGCGCTGTCTGGCGGGGAGCGTAACCGTCTGCTGCTGGCACGGTTGTTCCTGAAACCCAGCAACCTGCTGATTCTCGACGAACCCACGAACGATCTGGACGTGGAAACGCTGGAACTGCTGGAAGAGTTGCTGGAAAGTTATCAGGGCACGGTGCTGCTGGTGAGCCATGACCGTCAGTTCGTCGATAACTCGGTAACCGAGTGCTGGATTTTTGAAGGGAATGGTCTGATTGGCCGCTATGTCGGCGGCTATTATGATGCCCAGCAACAGCGTGCTTCGGCGGCACCACTGCGAACCTCTGCATCGGTAAAAAGCGCGCCGCAGAAAGAAAATCGCCACAGTGAGGACGTACAGAATGCGTCGGCCGCACAGCCAGCTAAACGTGGCGGCGGCAAGCTCAGTTATAACCAGCAGCGTGAACTGGAACAGTTGCCGCAACGTATTGAAGTGCTTGAGACGGAAATCGAAAATCTGCAACAGCAGATGAACGACCCAACGTTCTTTTCCCGGCCGCATGATGAAACCCAGCCGGTGCTGACGGCGCTGGCGCAAGCGGAGCAGCAACTGGAAAGCTGCTTCGAGCGTTGGGAAACGCTCGAAGCCCAGAAGAATGGCTAAGGATGCTCATGGCGTGTTGAGGCGATAGCCTGTGGTGGCTGAGCCAAACACGCGTGTCATGAGTCATGCATTCGGGGCCAGGACGGGGCGCGCTTGCGTCTTTTCCTGGCCTGCGTGCGTAATGGTTGCAGGGATGCGGTAGTTGTGAAGAAATAAGCGGGTTTCTCTCGCCGGTTATCGTGCCTGTGCCGCCATCAATCCAGTACGACAACATTGCGATTTTTCGTATCAGCCAGGCCAACGGAGGCGGCGAATGGGTGTTCATCACCACCACTATGACCGGCATATGCTGTGTCCGCATTGTGACTTGCTGGTAGAGCTGCCGATATTGCATGACGGGCAGCGCGCGGTGTGTCCGCGTTGTAAAACCTCGTTATCCAGCCGTCAGCGAGAACCGCGCTGGCGGCCAGCCAGCTTTGCGTTTAGTGCGTTGATCATGCTGTTGCTGTCGGTGTTGTTTCCCTTCGTGTCGATGAGCGTTGCTGGTATTCGCAGCGAAATTACCCTGCTGGAGATTCCACGGGTGATGGTGGCGGAAAACTATACCAGTGTGGCGACACTGTTTCTGTTGTTTGCTCAGCTAGTGCCCGCCTGTTCAATGGCCGTCATCCTCTTGTTGTGCCTGCGTGCGCCGTTGCCTGATGGGGTGCGGCGTTGGTCCACCCGAATACTGTTCCAACTGAAGAGTTGGGGCATGGCGGAGATCTTTCTGGCGGGCGTGCTGGTCAGTTTTGTCAAACTGATGTCGTATGGCGACATCGGTATCGGCCCCAGTTTCGTCCCTTATATCGCGTTTTGCCTGTTACAGTTGCTGGCGTTCCAGAGTCTTGACCGGCGCTGGTTGTGGGATGATGTTGCCCCACCGCCACCCATGCCGCAGGGGCTGGAAACCGGCCGCAGCGGGCTGGATCAAGGCGTGCGGGCCTGCACCTGCTGTAGCGCTATTTTACCTGCCGATGAGGTCCGTTGCCCGCGCTGCCATACGCACGGCCATACCCGGCGGCGTCACAGCCTGCAATGGACGCTGGCGTTGTTGCTGACGTCGATACTGTTGTACGTGCCTGCCAACGTGATGCCGATTATGGTGACCGAGGCGCTGGGGCATCGTATTACCTCGACGATCATGTCTGGCGTGATCATCTTATGGGACGGCGGTTCGTGGCCGGTGGCGCTGGTGATTTTTATCGCCAGCATCATGGTGCCGACGCTAAAAATGCTGGCGATGGGCTGGCTGTGCTGGTGTGCTTATGGCTCGCGCCGTCACGATACTGAGCGGCTGCATTTGGTGTATGAGGTCGTGGAGTTTGTCGGTCGCTGGTCCATGATCGATGTGTTTGTCATCGCCGTGTTGTCGGCGATGGTGCGTATGGGCCGACTGATGAGCATTTATCCGGCCATCGGCGCGGTGTTGTTTGCCACCGTGGTCATTCTGACCATGATTGCTGCGATGACCTTTGATCCCCGCCTGTTGTGGGATCGGCATCACGTGCAGGGAGAGGAGCGTTCCGTTGACGAAAACTAATCAAGGCATGGCGCAGATCGAAAGCATCAAACGCTGGTCGCCGGTATGGATTGTACCGATTGTGACCGTGTTGATTGGTGCCTGGATTCTGTTTTATCACGTGAGTCATCAGGGGCCGGAAATCACGCTGACCACCAGTAACGCCGAAGGGATCGAGGCGGGAAAAACGGCGATCAAGAGCCGTAGCGTGAATGTTGGGGTGGTTGAAAGCGTAGTGCTGAGTGACGATCTGCATCAGGTGGAGATCAAAGCGCGCCTTAACGACGGTATGGACAAACTGCTGAGTAAGGATTCGGCGTTCTGGGTGGTGAAACCGCAGATCGGCCGCGAAGGCGTTTCAGGTTTGGGGACATTGCTGTCTGGTTCTTTCATCGAGCTTCAGCCAGGGTCCAGCAAGGAAGACAGCCGTGCTTTCAAACTGCTGGATTCGCCACCGCTGGCATCACCGGATGCCAGAGGGATTCGTATCATCCTTAATAGTGATCAATCCGGGCAGTTGACCGCGGGTGATCCGGTACTGTTCCGTGGTTACCGGGTTGGGTCGGTAGAAACCAGCCATTTTGATCCGACAGCCAGAAAGATGCAGTATCAGCTGTTTGTCGCTGCACCCTATGACCAACTGGTCACGGCGAATGTCCGGTTCTGGAAAGACAGTGGTGTAGCGTTGAATTTGTCTGCGCAGGGGATGCGGGTGGAAATGGGGTCGCTCAGCACCTTATTAAGCGGTGGTGTCAGCTTTGATGTGCCTACCGGTTGGGAGAAGGGCAATCAGTCCCATGAACGTGACGAGTTCGAGTTGTTTGACAATCAGAGCAGCATTCAGGACTCGCTCTATACCGATTACAAAGAATACCTGCTGTTTTTCGACGAGTCGGTACGCGGTCTGCAAGCCGGTGCACCGGTCGAATTCCGTGGTATCCGGCTGGGGACGGTGGCTGAAGTGCCGTTCTTCCCGCGTAATTTACCGCAAAGTTTCGACAACGATTACCGTATCCCTGTACTGATTCGTATCGAACCCGGTCGATTGAAGAAAGGGCTACGCGACCAGCTCAATCTGGAGCAGGAGCTGAGCAAGGGTGCTATCTCTGGCATGAGGGCATCAATGAAAACCGCCAATCTCCTGACCGGCTCGCTGTACGTAGACCTGGATTTTTATCCGCAGCAAAAAGGCCGGGTGACGTCACTGGCTTCGATGGATGGCTACCCGGTGTTGCCGACGGTCAACGGTGGCCTGACGCAGATCCAACAGAAGCTGATATCGGTGTTGGATAAAATCAATGGTCTGCCACTTAATCCGATGGTGGAACAGGCGACGAAGACGCTGGCAGAGAGCCAGTCCACCCTGCGTGAGCTACAGAAAACGCTGGTGTCACTCAACAAACTAACCAACAGCGACGCAATGCAGCAGTTGCCGGAAGACTTGCAACGTACACTGCGCGAACTGAATCGCAGCCTGCAGGGTGTGCAGCCCGGCTCGCCAGCGTATAACCATATGGTTGGCGATATGCAGCGCCTGGATCAGACACTGCGTGAATTACAACCGTTGCTGCGTACCCTGAATGACAAGAGTAATGCTCTGATCTTCGAGGCACCGGGTGCCCGTGATCCACAACCGAAAAAGGCGAAACCATGATGAAGTTATGGCCGTTGTGGCTGGTGTTGTTGCTGGGGGCCTGTAGCAGCCCGCAGAAGGTTTATTATCAACTGCCTGTCGCCACGCAGAGCACCCGTGTCTCGGTGGCGTCGACCGAAGGGCATCAGCTGTGGGTGGCACCGGTTACCCTGGTGGATTCGTTGGCAGGGAATGGCATCGTGTTCCAGACGTCGGCGGTACGCTACACCATCGCGGCCAATAATCTGTGGGCCAGCCCGCTGGACCAGCAGTTGCAGCAGGCGCTGGTGGCGTCGCTGCGCACCGGTCTGCCGGGCTGGCATGTCGCCGCGACCGGTACGGCCAGTGATAGTGCCTCCAGCTTGCAGGTCACTGTCACCGCGTTTCAGGGGCGGTTTGACGGTAAGGCGGTGATTCGCGGCGAATGGGTGCTACAGGGGAGCAAACGCGTCGTGACCCAGCCGTTCAACATCGAAGTCCCGCAGGCTGAAGACGGTTACGACGCGCTGATCGACGCGCTTGGCAAAGGCTGGCAGCAAGTGGCAGAGCAGGTGCGTCAACGCCTGCAGGCTGGCGCTTGATACCCACCCGACGTGGAAGCCGGGTCGCTTTTATACCGAGATGAATTGAGTTATAGCAAATACCTCTGGATTCCGTTTTTGTGATCACGATCGGGTTCCAGGGGTTTTGTTTTTGTCTCAGCCGGTTAGGCCAAAATGTGGTGTTGCCTCACAGAAAATTCTCCATTCTGGTTCACAAATATGACAATGGCGTGAATTTTGCGCCTTGATCTTCGTCTCTCAAATGGCTATTCATAGGGTGTGGTTGAGTGAAAACTAACCACTGTTTTCTTTCCACCAGAGTCGAAATGAGGGAAACAAGGCATGAAGAGACAGAAAAGAGATCGTCTGGCACGGGCGCATTCACGGGGCTATCAGGCTGGTATCGTTGGCCGGTCCAAGGAGCTCTGTCCTTATCAATCTATCGATGCCCGGTCTAACTGGTTGGGAGGCTGGCGAGAGGCCATGGAGGACAGGGCGGCGATTGCCTGATCGCACCTTGTCAATTGTAAAGGGAATGACCTCCGCCGCGGCGGAGGTTTTCGTTTTCAGGGCAACATGATATGCCGAATGGCGGTGGGCTAGTCTGCGAAACGGCTGTCCACGGCGTCTGCCAGCATAGCCAGCAACTGTTCGCTGTCCTGCCAGCCGAGGCAGGCGTCGGTAATCGACTGGCCGTAGGTGAGTTGATCCGGATGGTGCAGCGGTTGGGTGCCTTCCACCAGAAAACTTTCAGCCATGACCCCTGCGATAGCGCTGGCACCGTTGCGAATCTGGTCGCATACCGCCTGCGCGACGGTCAACTGGCGCTGAAATTGCTTCTGACTGTTGCCGTGGCTGAAATCGACCACCAGCCGTTCCGGCAGTGCAAATTCCCGCAATGCGGTACAGGCTTCGGCGATGTGCTGTGCTTCGTAATTGGGCGTCTTGCCACCACGCAGAATGATATGGCCGAACGGGTTACCGTGGGTTTGGTACACCGTCATGTGGCCGTGCTTATCCGGCGACAAAAACATGTGGCGTGCTCGGGCGGCGCGAATGGCGTCAACCGCAATGCGGACGTTGCCGTCGGTGCCGTTCTTGAATCCTACCGGACAAGACAGGGCGGAGGCCATTTCCCGGTGGATCTGACTTTCGGTGGTCCGCGCGCCGATAGCCCCCCAGCTAATGGTATCGGCGATATACTGCCCGGTGACGATATCCAAAAACTCGGTGGCGGTCGGCAGGCCGAGCGCGTTGATGTCCAGCAACAGCTGGCGCGCCTGGGTTAATCCTTCATTGATCAGGAAACTGCCGTTGAGCAGTGGGTCGGCAATCAACCCTTTCCAGCCCACCACGGTACGCGGTTTCTCGAAGTAGGTTCGCATCACGATTTCCAACCGGTGCTGGTAGGTTGTGCGCAATGCGGCCAGCCGCTGGGCGTATTCTCTGGCACTATCAATATGGTGAATGGAACACGGGCCGATGATCACCAGTAAACGGCGGTCTTGCCCGGAAAGAATGCGTTCTATGCGTGCGCGCGAGGCGATGACGGTGTCGGCGACATCCGGTGTGAGAGGAAGTGCGGTCAACAGTTCATGGGGCGTCATCAGACTGGCAAGTCGCTCACTGCGCAGCTCATCAGTTGGTTGCATGTGTAGTCTCTGAATATACGTGACGCCTATCCCGTTAGGTATAGGCCTTTTTATGAATAACCATCAGGTCTGGCAGAAGGCGCGGGGAGGTGGCCGTGGGGCCACCGATCGTTTTCCGGGTCCGCCTGGCCGCGATGGCGATAGTCTATCACAGCTAACCCCTTACTCCGATGAGCGAAAAACAGCTAATACATACGCCGATTTATGCCCATCAGGTCGATAATGCGGGCGGAAATTTCCTCTACCGAATAGTTAGTGGTGTTGATGTAACGGATTTGATGACGGCGGAACAGCGACTCCACCTCACTCAGTTCCATGCGGCATTGCCGCAGCGAAGCATACCGACTGTTGCCGCGCCGTTCTTCACGAATGGCCGTCAGGCGCTCAGCGTCGATGGTCAGGCCGAACAGTTTTTGCTGATAAGGCTTGAGCGCATCTGGCAGCAGCAGGTTGTCCATATCGTCGGCGGTGAAAGGATAGTTGGCGGCACGAATGCCGAACTGCATCGCCAGATAAAGGCTGGTTGGGGTTTTGCCGCAGCGGGACACCCCCAGCAGGATCACTTGGGCCTGGTCGAGGTTGCGCAGCGAAATGCCGTCGTCGTGGGCCAGCGTGTAATCGATCGCGGCGATACGCGCGTCGTATTTGATCAGGTTGTTGGCGGTTAACCCGTGGGTACGATTGGCTACCGGCATCGGTGAAACGTTCAGTTCCTGTTGCAGGGGAGCCACCAGCGCCTGCACGATGTCCTGGCAGAATCCTTCGCTGCCAACGATGATATCGCGGATAGCGGGTGTGACAATCGAATAGAATACCAGCGGGCGTACACCATGCTGGCGGTACAGGCCGTCAATCTGTTCGCGGACAGCGGTTGCCCGTGCTTCGTTATCGACGAACGGCAGGGTATAGCTGACGGTACTTACCGGAAACTGGGACATCACCGCGTGGCCCAGCACTTCCGCCGTGATAGCCGTGCCATCGGACACATAAAATACGCTTCTTTCCATACTCGCTCCTTAAATGCCTTCACGGGTCATAATAAGACTTTTGTGCCGAAAATCAGGTGTTTCATCGATTTTTTATTGAAACGCCATTTCATTATCTTTATGATTCAGATGGTATTATTCATAAATATTGAGATTTTTCCGACTTTTGGCAATCTGAAACCGTCAATTCCTCTTTTTTTCATTTGGTTGATCGATTCACCTTTCCGTCCTTTTTGCCACCCTGTGCTACGCTCATAAAGCCGAAGTGATTCACGGCGCAATATTCCACGCCTTAACTCTTTACACCCTAACTGTATGCAAAAAGGATTATTTTCGATGTCTAACAACGGCCCTGATATGCGTAATGTCCTGTGGTATAACCAGCTTGGTATGCACGACGTTGAGCGGGTGGGTGGCAAAAATGCCTCTCTGGGGGAAATGATCACCAATCTGTCGGAACTTGGCGTGTCGGTTCCGAATGGTTTTGCGACAACCGCCCAGGCGTTTAATGACTTTCTCAACCAAAGCGGCATCAACCAGCGGATCTATGAACTGCTGGATCGCACCGATGCCGACGATGTTAGCCAGTTGGCCAAAGCGGGTGCACAGATCCGTCAGTGGGTTATCGACACGCCGTTCCAGCCGGAGCTGGAGCAGGCGATCCGCGACGCGTACCAACAACTGGCGGACGGTGAGCCGGACGCATCGTTTGCAGTGCGTTCTTCTGCTACAGCGGAAGACATGCCGGATGCCTCTTTCGCCGGTCAGCAAGAAACTTTCCTTAACGTACAGGGCATTGATGCCGTGATGGTGGCGGTGAAGCATGTATTTGCTTCGCTGTTCAATGATCGCGCCATTTCCTATCGTGTGCATCAGGGCTATGACCACCGTGGCGTGGCGTTGTCCGCCGGGGTACAGCGCATGGTGCGCTCCGATCTGGCGTCTTCCGGTGTGATGTTTACGCTGGATACCGAGTCGGGCTTCGATCAGGTGGTGTTTATTACCGCCGCCTGGGGGCTGGGTGAGATGGTGGTGCAGGGCGCGGTCAACCCGGATGAGTTTTATGTGCATAAGCCAACGTTGCTCAAGGGTAAACCGTCGATTGTGCGCCGCAATATGGGATCGAAAAAAATCCGCATGGTGTACGCCGCCACACAGGAGCACGGCAAGCAGGTGCGGGTGGAAGATGTGGAAGAGGCGCAGCGTACCCGTTTCTGTCTGAGCGATGATGAAGTGCAGGCGCTGGCGCATCAGGCGTTGTTGATTGAAAAACACTACGGCCGCCCGATGGATATCGAGTGGGCCAAAGACGGTCACACTGGCAAGCTGTATATCGTGCAGGCACGTCCGGAAACCGTGCGTTCCAACGGGCAGGTGATGGAGCGTTATCATTTGCCAGCCGGTGGTAACGTGCTGGTTGAAGGGCGAGCTATCGGCCATCGCATCGGCGCGGGCGAAGTGAAGATCGTCCATGACATTAGCGAAATGCACCGGGTGAATGCGGGTGACGTGCTGGTAACCGACATGACCGACCCAGATTGGGAACCGATCATGAAAAAAGCGGCGGCGATCGTCACCAACCGTGGCGGGCGGACCTGCCATGCGGCGATCATCGCTCGTGAACTGGGTATCCCGGCGGTGGTGGGGTGTGGCGACGCCACCGAACGCCTGCAAAACGGCCAGAAAGTCACGGTATCCTGCGCCGAAGGCGATACTGGCTACGTGTATCAGGATTTGCTGGATTTCACCGTGAAAAGCTCGCAGGTGGATGCTATGCCGTCGCTGCCGCTGAAAATCATGATGAACGTCGGCAACCCGGACCGGGCGTTCGACTTCGCTTGCCTGCCCAACGAAGGGGTTGGCCTGGCGCGGCTGGAGTTCATTATTAACCGTATGATCGGGGTGCATCCGCGTGCCTTGCTGGAGTTTGATCAGCAGACGCCGGAATTGCAGCGTGAAATCCGTACCCTGATGCAGGGATACGATGACCCGGTTGAATTTTACATTGAACGGCTGAAGGAAGGCATCGCGACGCTGGCAGCGGCATTCTGGCCGAAGCGGGTGATCGTGCGTCTGTCCGACTTCAAATCCAACGAATACGCCAACCTGTTGGGCGGTGCGCGCTACGAGCCAGAAGAGGAAAACCCGATGCTGGGCTTCCGTGGTGCAGGCCGTTACGTGTCGCCGGACTTCCGCGCCTGCTTTGCGCTGGAGTGCGAGGCGGTGAAACGGGTGCGCAACGACATGGGACTGAGCAATGTGGAAGTGATGATCCCGTTTGTGCGTACCGTCGCGCAGGCACAAGCCGTGGTGGCCGAACTGGCCAGTCAGGGGCTGAAACGTGGCGAGAACGGCCTGAAAATCATCATGATGTGTGAAATTCCATCCAACGCGCTGTTGGCAGACGAATTCCTGCAACATTTCGATGGCTTCTCCATCGGTTCGAATGACATGACCCAACTGGCATTAGGACTGGACCGCGACTCCGGCGTGGTGTCTGAACTGTTTGATGAACGTAATGACGCGGTGAAAGCGCTGTTGGCGATGGCGATCCGCGCAGCGAAAAAACAGGGTAAGTACGTCGGGATCTGCGGTCAGGGGCCATCCGACCATGAGGATTTTGCCGCGTGGTTGATGGATGAAGGCATCGATAGCCTGTCGCTGAACCCGGATACCGTGGTGCAAACCTGGCTGAGTCTGGCTGAGAAACGCTAAGCCGCTCTCCGTCTATCTGCGTTATTGAGATACCCACCGCCCGCCGCACTGCGCCGGGCGGTTTTTTATGCCCGCAAGTTGTGATGTGAAATAAAGTGGCAAGCTGACGGAAGACAAAAATGAAGCAGGACAACAGGGGAAGCAAAAGGGAAAGTAACCGATAAAAAAAAGCCCACCTTAGGGGATGGGCAAAGACTACACACAGCAATTCGTTACTAGCTCTGACGAGGAGAAACCTCACTGACAAACATTACGTTAACAATAGCTCCGGGTATGAATAATAGGTTTTGGGGTGATCAGAGTCATTAGGAATCATCCTAATGGTTAATTATTTTTGAATAATAGATTTGTCATGCAAGAGTTTTTGTCAGGAAAACTGATCTAATGGCGGATTAACTGCCATAAATGATGAATATTGGCTGGGATATTTCCTAAAAATATAAAATTATCTTACATATTAGGAGTAATCCCGGTGCGTGATACACCGGGAAATGGATGTGAAAATCAGGGCTTCTTGTGGTGGTGAGACATCACGCGGATCGGCTGCGGTTCCGGAGACGCTTTCATCCAGGCCGACAGCAGACGATAAGATACCGCCAGCACGACCGGGCCAATAAACAGCCCAATCATCCCGAACGCCAGCAAGCCACCGATCACGCCGGACAGAATCAGCAACATCGGCAAGTCAGCGCCCATACGAATCAGCAACGGGCGAATGATGTTGTCCAGCGTGCCGACCACGCAGCTCCAGATCAGCAAGACGGTGCCCCAGGTGGTATCACCGCTCCAGTAAAGCCAGATAATGGCGGGAACCAGCACTGTCAGCGGGCCGATTTGTGCCACGCAGGACAGAAACATCAGCACCGTAAGCAGCGTGGTGTAGGGAATCCCGGCCAACGCCAGGCCAATACCACCCAGTATCGACTGTACAATCGCCGTCACAACAACGCCCAGTGCGACCGCACGGATGGCTTGCGCCGCCAGAATCACCGCCGAGTCACCGCCCTGGCTCCCGAGGCGAATAGCGAAACGGCGCACGCCCAGTGCGACCTGGTCACCCTTGCTATACAGCAGCACGCTGAACAGCACCATCAGGGCACAGTGCATCAGGAAACGGCCGATATGCGCCGCCTGTGATACCACCCAGGAGGCGGTCTGGCCGATATAGGGCTGGATTTTGGCCATCAGTGCCGGACCGCCGCTGTGTGCCAGCGAATGCCAATTACTGTGCAACTTGGCACCCACCAACGGGATGGACTGTAGCCAGTCCAGCTCTGGCGGGGTAATCCGCCCTTGCGCGCCTATCCAGCTAATCAGATTCGACGCGTTATCAATTACGCTACTGACCAGAATTGAGGTCGGAAACACGAACAGCAGCACCAGCAGTATCGTCATGACGATAACGGCCAGAGAACGAGATCCCCAGAGCATCTGTTGCAGACGGATTAATAGCGGCCAGGTGGCGATAACCACCATACTGGCCCAGGCAAAGCCGAGGATAAACGGTTGTACCACCCAGAAACAGGCAATAATCAGAATACCAATAAACAACAAACTGAACAGGATTCGCGCGAGATCGAATCGCTGTGACTGCGGTTGCTTCATCAAGAGAGGTTACCTCGTTAATTCAGGCGACAGGCCTAACGCAAAATGATGAAAACGGGGCTGACTGTCGTCCATGATGGCTGATAATGCGAAGGATTTAAGCCAGAATTTATCATGCGTGATTTCTGCTGGTTTGCACAGTGATTCCTGACTGGGCGAGCGAATCATCAATGGCCTGTTGCGGGGGCGTTTGTCGCCGCAACCCTAAGTTTTTATTGATCCATTAACGCACTGCCGGGGGAAATGTGATAAAACGAAGGGGCCGCGGATGGCCTACGCGTCGCCTGCCGGTATTGGGTTTATTGGCAAACACCTCTCGCACGGACAGGGTCAACACATAATGATCCCACAGATCACACAAGCACCGGGAATCGTTCAACCGGTGCTGAGCTTTTTGGAAGCCTTGAAGCAAAACGGTTTTACCGGCGATATCGCCACACAGTACGCCGACCGCCTGACGATGGCGACGGATAACAGTATCTATCAACTGCTGCCGGATGCGGTGGTTTTCCCCCGTTCTACCGCTGACGTGGCGTTATTGGCCCGTCTGGCTGATGAGGCGCGCTTTCGCGAGCTGGTCTTCACGCCGCGCGGCGGCGGCACCGGCACCAACGGGCAGGCGCTCAATCATGGCATTGTGGTGGATATGTCCCGCTACATGAACCGCATTCTGGAAATCAATCCAGAGCAGGGTTGGGTACGGGTGGAAGCCGGGGTTATCAAGGATCAACTGAACCAGTACCTCAAGCCGTTCGGCTACTTTTTCGCACCGGAATTGTCTACCAGCAACCGCGCCACGCTTGGCGGCATGATCAATACCGACGCCTCGGGGCAGGGGTCGTTGGTGTATGGCAAAACCTCGGATCATGTACTGGGGCTACGCGCGGTGCTGCCTGGTGGCGAACTGCTGGATACCCAGGCGATGCCGGTGGCGCTGGCGGAACAACTGGCGCAGGACGATTCGCCGATCGGTCGCATTTATCACACCGTATTGCATCGTTGTCGTGAACGCCGCGAGCTGATTATAGAAAAGTTCCCCAAACTGAACCGCTTCCTGACTGGTTACGATTTGCGGCATGTTTTCAGCGATGATATGCAAACGTTTGACCTGACTCGTATCCTGACGGGGGCCGAAGGGACACTGGCGTTTATTACCGAAGCGAAACTGGATATCACGCCGTTGCCCAAAGTGCGGCGGCTGGTCAATGTCAAATATGATTCGTTTGACTCTGCGCTGCGTAACGCCCCCTTTATGGTGGAGGCGCGGGCGTTGTCGGTAGAAACCGTGGACTCGAAGGTGCTGAATCTGGCACGCGAAGACATTGTGTGGCACTCGGTGAGTGAACTGATTACCGATGTGCCCGGCGAGGAGATGCTGGGGCTGAACATTGTCGAGTTTGCCGGTGATGACGAGCCGCTTATCGACAGTCAAGTGGCGTCGTTGTGCGAACGTCTGGATGGGTTGCTGGCTGCCCGCGAGGCGGGGGTGATCGGTTACCAGATTTGCCGCGATCTGGCGGGTATCGAGCGCATTTACGGTATGCGCAAGAAAGCCGTTGGCTTGCTGGGCAACAGCAAAGGGTTGGCGAAACCGATTCCGTTTGCTGAAGATACCTGCGTGCCGCCTCAGCACCTGGCGGATTACATCGCCGAGTTTCGTGCGCTGTTAGACAGTCACCATTTGAGTTACGGCATGTTTGGTCATGTGGATGCCGGTGTGCTGCATGTGCGTCCGGCACTGGACATGTGCGACCCGCAGCAGGAAGTGCTGATGAAGCAACTGTCCGATCAGGTCGTGGCGCTGACCGCTAAATATGGCGGTTTGCTATGGGGCGAACACGGCAAGGGTTTCCGCGCCGAATACAGCCCGGCATTCTTCGGGCCGGAACTGTATGACGAGTTGCGCCGGGTCAAAGCGGCGTTCGACCCGGATAACCGCCTCAACCCCGGAAAAATTTGTGCGCCGCTGGGCGTGGATGCGCCGATGATGCAGGTGGATGCGGTGAAACGCGGTACTTACGATCGGCAGATTCCGCTGACGGTGCGCACCGCGTACCGTGGCGCGATGGAGTGCAACGGCAACGGCCTGTGCTTCAACTTCGATACCCGCAGCCCGATGTGTCCGTCGATGAAAATCACCGGCAACCGTATCCATTCGCCCAAAGGCCGCGCCACGCTGGTGCGCGAGTGGTTGCGACTGCTGTCGGAACAGGGCGTGGATCCGCTGGTGCTGGAAAGCGCGCTACCGCAGCAGCGTGTCAGTTTGCGTGGGCTGATCGCCAAAACCCGCAACACGCTGGCTGCCCGTCAAGGCGTGTATGACTTCTCGCACGAAGTCAAAGAGGCGATGTCCGGCTGCCTGGCCTGTAAAGCCTGCTCCACCCAGTGCCCGATCAAGATTGACGTTCCCGGTTTTCGTGCGCGTTTCCTACAGCTGTACCACACCCGCTATCTGCGCCCGGCGCGAGATTATCTGGTGGCCGGTGTGGAAAGCTACGCACCGCTGATGGCGCACAGCCCGAAAACCTTCAACTTTTTCCTGCGCCAGCCGTGGGTGAATGCGGTCAGCCGCACGTTCATCGGTATGGTTGATTTGCCGTTGCTGTCTACACCGTCGCTGCGCCAGCAATTTGTCGGCCACCGGGTGATGACCACCACGCTGGAACAGCTGGAGCAGATGTCGCCGCAGGCGCGTGCCGATCATGTACTGATCGTGCAGGATCCGTTTACCAGTTATTACGATGCGCAGGTAGTGGCGGATTTTGTCCGGCTGGTGGAAAAGCTGGGGCTACGGCCGGTACTGCTGCCGTTTTCGCCGAATGGTAAGCCGCAGCATATCAAAGGCTTCCTGCAACGCTTTGCCAAAACTGCCGGTAAGACTGCGGAATTCCTCAACCGGGTGGCTCGCCTTGGGCTGCCGATGGTGGGTGTCGATCCGGCGCTGGTGCTGTGCTACCGGGATGAGTACCGGGAAGTGCTGGGCGAGCAGCGTGGCGATTTTCAGGTACAGCTGGTGCATGAATGGCTCATGCCGTTGCTGAACGGTCGTGATGACCGGGCTGCGGCGCTACGCGACGAGCCGTGGTATCTGTTCGGTCACTGTACAGAAACCACGGCACTGCCGACCAGTGGGCAGCAGTGGGCGGCTATTTTCGCGCATTTTGGTGCCCGGTTAGAAAATATCAGCGTCGGTTGCTGCGGTATGGCCGGTACTTATGGTCATGAAACCCGCAACCTGGTCAATTCTCAGGGGATCTATGCTCTCTCCTGGCAGCCGTCCCTGCAACGGTTGCCGCAGGCGCGCTGCCTGACGACCGGCTACTCCTGCCGCAGTCAGGTTAAGCGTATGGAAGGGCGTGGATTAAAACATCCGTTGCAGGCGTTGCTGGAGCTGGTGTGATGCTGTGGAAACGTACCGTAGATATTGAGCAGTTGAATCAGATGGCGATGGGCGGCATGGCCGGTCATATCGGCATCCGCATGACGCGCCTGACCGACGATACGCTGGAAGGCGTGATGCCGGTGGATAGTCGCACGCGCCAACCTTTCGGGCTACTGCATGGCGGTGCATCGGTGACGTTGGCGGAATCGCTGGGGTCGATCGCCGGTTATCTGTGTTCGGAAGGTGAGCAACGGGTGGTAGGGGTGGAAATCAACGCCAACCATCTGCGTGCGGTAACGGAAGGTGAGGTACGCGGTGTTTGCCGTGCGCTGCACACCGGCAAACGGATGCAGGTCTGGCAGATTGATATTTTTGACAGTCGGGATCGGCTGTGCTGCACCTCCCGTTTGACTACGGCGGTGATCACGCCGGACGCCTGACTACCCACCACTCGCTCTGTGGCTGTCGGGCACCCGGCCCGGCAGCCTCTCTCTCTTCAGAGTATATACCCAAAATAATTCGAGTTGCAGGAAGGCGGCAAGTGAGTGAATCCCGATGAGCTTACTCAGGTAAGTGATTCGGGTGAACGAACGCAGCCAACACACCTGCAACTTGAAGTATGACGGGTATAAGCCTTCAGGGGATAAACGCCACTCGCTGCATAAAATCGGTTTGAAACGCAGTGGCTTTGTCCCAGTTCCCCATCAGGCTGAACTGGGTACAGATGCGATGCAATGTTTGGCGTGCAAAGCAGTAACTCTGCACCCTGAACAGGTGGTCGCGCTCGGCATTATTGATTTCATGAATCAGTTGCTGGTGGATCTTGATCAGGCTGAACAGGTAACTGTTTTCGTCGCCTTGCTGCTGGCTCAGCTCCGCCATGTGAATACCGGTCAGGTAGTAGTGCCGTAATTCGCCGATCTCGCCGTCATCCTGCCCCAGCGACAACTCTGCCAGATAAAACTCCATCGTGGCATTCCGCAATTGTCGTCGATAGTCATCAATTCGCGTTTGCAGCCAGGCTTTGAACGGGAACATGTTCGACACCTCATTAATTAAATAAGAATCATTATCATATTTTTAAGTGCTTCATCATGCAACGCTTCCTGTACGTCTTCATGGGTAAGCGGCGACGGCGATCGCATTTTCTGCACGAAGCAGGTTGGATTTAGCCTTGTGCGCGCGCCGTGGAAAAATTGGGCATGGCAGAAGTGTTCAGAAAATAGACTGATTCAGGAGTGTTATACTGATGATAAGAAAATGTTGATAGCACCAACAGGTAAAACCATAGGTATAAATTATCAATTTTTGCTATATCAATAGGTGTTGACTGGATTTATGGCGGTAAGTGGTGAATAAATGGGCTGTATAGCAGGTATATCGCCCCTATCACCGGGACAAGCCCATGATTATCAGGAAAAGCCCCCACAATCACCCGGTTGATGTAGTAATAATTATCATTAACATTGTGTGAGTTCTGACAGTATCGATATCCGAATCGATCAAGCCGAAGGAAACGGATGTCATGCGGTCGGTATCACTGCCCACCGTGCGGGGGGCAACAACAGCAAGCGAGGTGATCCCGATGCAAACGCACGATGTAGAAACATTTTCACTGGATGAACAGTCATGGCAGGGATTGACGCTGACCGATAGCGCCGTGGCCCATATCAATAACCTGATGCGGCGGGATGCGTCGGTGCAGGGCATCCGGCTGGCGGTTAAGCAGTCGGGATGTGCGGGGTTCGGTTACGTACTGGAACTGGTGCATCAGCCTGACACTACCGATCTGCTCTATCAGCGCGACGGTGCGCGATTGTTCATTCCGCTCAAGGCGATGCCGTTTCTCGACGGCACGGAAGTCGACTTTGTGCAGGAAGGCATCAATCAGGTATTCAAGTTCAACAATCCCAAAGCCCGACATGCCTGTGGGTGTGGCGAAAGTTTTGGGCTTTAAGCGGCGACACGATTATGGCGCGTAGTAATGTAGACGTATCCGATGATGTTCAGACCTGGCTCGATGACGGCCGTTACAAAGAAGGCTTTTTCACCGAATTGGCGATGGACCAACTGGCCCACGGCATCAATGAAGACGTGGTGCGGGCGATTTCCGCCAGACGCAATGAGCCTGAGTGGATGCTGGCGTTCCGGCTCAGCGCCTACCGAGCCTGGTTGCAGATGGAGGAACCGCACTGGCTGAAGGCGCATTACGAGCGGCTGAACTATCAGGACTACAGCTATTATTCCGCGCCCTCCTGCGGGCAGTGTGACGACAGTTGTGGTTCCCAACCGGGGGCGCAGCAACAGCCTGCTGACGAGGTTGCCCACCATAATTACCTGACCCGTGAAGTCGAAGATGCCTTCGACAAACTGGGCGTGCCGGTACGTGAAGGCAAAGAGGTGGCGGTTGACGCCATTTTCGATTCGGTATCCGTTGCCACTACCTATCGGGATGAACTGGCGAAACAGGGCATTATTTTCTGTTCGTTCAGCGAAGCGATTCAGGAACATCCGGAGCTGGTGCGCCAGTATCTGGGCACGGTGGTGCCCGCCAACGACAATTTCTTCGCCGCACTGAACGCCGCGGTGGCCTCGGACGGCACCTTTGTTTACATCCCGAAAGGGGTGCGCTGCCCGATGGAGTTATCGACCTATTTCCGCATCAACGCTGCCAAGACCGGTCAGTTCGAGCGCACTATTTTGATTGCCGATGACGACAGCTATGTCAGCTATATCGAGGGGTGTTCGGCACCGGTGCGCGATAGCTATCAACTTCATGCTGCGGTGGTGGAGGTGATCGTCAACAAGAATGCCGAAGTGAAATATTCCACGGTACAGAACTGGTTCTCCGGTCAGGGCAGCGAAGGTGGCATTCTCAACTTCGTAACCAAACGTGCGCTGTGTGCTGGCGATCATTCACGTATGTCGTGGACGCAATCGGAAACCGGGTCGGCGATCACCTGGAAATACCCAAGCGTCATTTTGCGTGGTGACTACTCGGTGGGCGAATTCTTCTCGGTGGCCCTGACCAGCGGTTATCAGCAGGCGGATACCGGCACCAAGATGATTCATATCGGTAAGAACACTCGTTCGACCATCATCGCCAAAGGCATTTCCGCCGGGCGCAGCGAGAACACCTATCGCGGGCTGGTGAAAATCATGCCCAGTGCTACCAATGCCCGCAATTTCACCCAGTGTGACTCGATGTTGATCGGCAGTGACTGCGGTGCGCACACCTTTCCCTACGTAGAGGTGAGGAATAACAGCGCGCAACTGGAACACGAGGCCACCACCTCGCGCATCGGTGAGGATCAACTGTTCTATTGCCTGCAACGCGGTATCAGCGAAGACGATGCTATCTCAATGATAGTCAACGGCTTCTGTAAAGACGTGTTCTCGGAGCTGCCATTGGAGTTTGCGGTGGAAGCCCAGAAATTGCTGTCCATCAGCCTCGAACACAGTGTGGGCTGATGAATGCGCGAACACCAGGGTACGCCATGCACCGCGTTGCGGTGTCGATAATCATGAGCGTCAGCTAAGACGCCGGAAGGGTAAGAGTATGTTAACGATTGAAAACTTGAACGTCAGCGTCGAAGACAAACCGATCATCAACGGCTTGAACTTACAGGTTAACCCAGGCGAGGTTCACGCCATCATGGGGCCGAACGGCTCGGGCAAGAGTACCCTGTCCGCCACGCTGGCTGGGCGCGAGGACTATGAGGTGACCGGCGGGTCGCTGCGTTTCAAGGGCAAAGATCTGCTGGAACTGTCGCCGGAAGAGCGGGCCGGCGAAGGGATTTTCATGGCGTTTCAGTACCCGGTGGAAATCCCCGGCGTCAGCAACCGCTTTTTCCTGCAAACCGCGCTGAACGCCGTGCGCGCCTATCGCCAGCAACCGACGCTGGACCGGTTCGATTTCGAGGATTTCATCGACGATAAAATCCGGCTGCTGAACATGCCAGACGACCTGCTGACGCGTTCGGTCAACGTCGGTTTTTCCGGTGGTGAGAAAAAGCGCAACGATATTCTGCAAATGGCGGTACTGGAGCCTGAGCTGTGCATTCTGGATGAAACTGACTCCGGGCTGGACATTGATGCGCTGAAAATCGTCTCCGGCGGCGTCAACGCGCTGCGCGACGGCAAGCGCGCCTTTATCATCGTCACCCATTACCAGCGCATTCTGGACTATATCCGGCCGGATTACGTGCATGTGCTCTATCAGGGGCGAATCGTGAAGTCTGGGGATTTCTCGCTGGTGAAACAGTTGGAGGAGCAAGGCTATGGCTGGCTTACCGACCAACAGTAAAGCGCAACAGGCGTTGCAGCAGTGGCAACGCCTGTTTGACACCGCAGCACCGCGTGCCGATGAAGCACAGCAGCACTGGCAACAGGTGATGCAGTTGGGGGTTCCCCACCGCAAGCTGGAGCACTGGAAGTACACCCCGCTGGAGCGGTTGCTTGAACATCAATTCACCACGGTAGCGACCGAAAGCGAAGTCACGCCGACACAGCGCGACGCGCTGGCGCTGCCGGTCGACGGCTGGCGATTGGTGTTTGTCGACGGGCGTTTGTGCCGCGCGCTGAGCGACGCCGATACCGGGTCGTATCAGGTGGAAGTGATTCCGTCAGCCCGGCGACAAGCTGGCTTGCCACCCATTCAGCCGGAGGTGTTTTTGCACCTGACGGAGAGCCTGGCGACGGAACAGACGCTGATTCAGGTCAACAACGGCGTAACGGCGGAGAAGCCGCTCTATCTGCTGCATATCAGCAGTGGTCGGTCAGCGGCGCTCAACACGCTGCATTATCGTCATCACGTGCGTATCGGTGAGGGGGCCAGCGCCACGCTGATCGAGCATTACGCCAGTCTGGACGGTGCCACTCACTTTAGCGGTGCGCGTTTGACCCTCGATGCGGGTGAGAACAGCCACACCGAACACTACAAGCTGGGGTTCGAAGCCGCCGACAGTTATCACTTCGCTCACAATGACTTACGGCTGGCGCGCGCTGCGCAACTGCGCAGCCACAGCTTTTTGCTGGGGGCCGGGCTGACCCGCCATCACACCAGCGCGCAGATTAACGGCGAAGGCGTGATGTTATCGATGAATAGCCTGATGGTGCCGACCGGTAACGACGTCTGCGATACCCGCACTTATCTGGAACACAATCAGGGGTTTGGCGAAAGCCGCCAGTTGCACAAGGCCATTGTGCGCGATCGGGCGCGCGGCGTGTTTAACGGCTTGATCAAGGTGGCACCTGGCGCACTGAAAACCGACGGCAAGATGACCAACAACAACCTGTTGTTAGGGCGACTGGCGGAGGTAGACACCAAGCCTCAACTGGAAATCTATGCCGATGACGTGAAATGTAGCCACGGTGCGACGGTCGGGCGCATCGACGAAGAACAACTGTTTTATCTGCGTTCACGCGGTATCGATGAACAGGCGGCGCAACAGATGATTATCTTCGCGTTTGCTGCTGAATTGACGGAAGCGATCCGCGATGACGCACTGCGTGATGCGGTGCTGGAACGAGTAGCCCGGCGCTTGCAGGCACTGGGAGGGGAAACGGCGTGAATTGTCCTACTGATCATCACTCTATCGGTCATCATCCTGTCGACCATTACCCTATCGATCGCGTGCGGGCGGATTTTCCTATTTTGCAGCAATCGGTTAACGGGCAGCCGCTGGCCTATCTGGACAGCGCCGCCAGTGCGCAGAAACCGCTGGCGGTTATCGACCGTGAACGGGATTTTTACCTGCACGACTACGCGGCGGTGCACCGCGGCATTCATACCCTGAGTGCCCGCGCCACCAGCGCGATGGAAGAGGTGAGGGCGAAGGTCGCCACCTTTATCCATGCCGCTTCGGCGGAGAACGTCGTGTTTGTGCGCGGCACCACTGAAGCGATCAATCTGGTGGCCAACAGTTATGGGCGTATCGCGTTTCAGCCTGGTGATAACCTGGTGATCAGTGAAATGGAGCACCATGCCAATATCGTGCCCTGGCAGATGTTGGCGCAGGCGCGCGGGTTAACGCTGCGCATTTTGCCGATCACCGATGACGGCGAACTGGACATGGCGCAACTGCCGGCATTGCTGGATGAGCGTACCCGGCTGGTGGCGGTGACACAGGTTTCCAACGTGCTGGGCACGGTTAACCCGCTATCGGAGATCGTCCGTCAGGCACATGCCTGTGGCGCGAAAGTGCTGGTAGACGGTGCGCAGGCGGTGATGCACCAATCGGTTGATGTACAGGCACTGGATTGTGATTTCTACGCCTTTTCCGGCCACAAACTGTACGGTCCGTCAGGCATTGGCGTGCTGTACGGCAAAAGCGAGCTATTGCAGGCGATGCCACCGTGGGAAGGTGGCGGTGCCATGATCCGCGAGGTCAGCCTGACGCAGGGGACTACCTATGCTGACCCGCCGTGGCGCTTTGAGGCGGGATCGCCGCATATTGCCGGGATTATCGGCCTGGGGGCGGCGCTGGATTATGTCTCCGCGCTGGGGATGGCGGCGATTGGGGCACATGAGGAGCAACTGATGCGCTACGCGCTGGCGTCGCTGGCTGAGGTGCCGACGCTTCGTTTGTACGGTCCGGCGCATCGCCAGGGGGTGATCGCCTTTAATCTGGGGCGTCACCATGCGTTTGACGTTGGCAGCTTCCTCGACCAGTACGGCATCGCCATTCGCACCGGCCACCATTGCGCCATGCCGCTGATGAGCCATTATGGCGTACCCAGCATGTGCCGCGCCTCGCTGGCGCTCTATTCCTGTCAGGATGAGATTGACCGATTAGTGGCGGGCCTACACCGTATACATCGTCTCTTGGGGGAGTGAAGTGACGGCGAAAGTCATTGTTTTGGGTGCCAACTGTTAGGGTGAAAAGGGCTATGGCGCAACTACCGGATCCGCAGAAACTGCTGCGGAATTTTTCCCGTTGCAGCAACTGGGAAGAGAAGTACCTCTATATTATTGAATTGGGGACCGCTCTGGCACCGCTGAGCGACGCACAGCGTCAGGACGGCAATCGGGTGGCCGGTTGCCAAAGTCAGGTGTGGATCGACCTGACCTGTGACGAGCAGGGCAACGTAGTGCTGCACGGTGACAGTGATGCCGCTATCGTCAAGGGATTGATAGCCATCGTATTCAGTCTGTATCAGGGGTTGTCTGCCCAGGAGATTGTCGGGCAGGATGTGCGCCCCTTTTTCACGTCGCTGGCGCTGACCCAGCACCTGACACCATCACGCTCTCAAGGGCTGGAAGCCATGCTGCGCGCCGTGCGGGCGCGGGCGGCTGCGTTCGTGTAACGCCACAGGGCGCGACTCCTGCGCCCTGACAGGTCACATTTCAGAATCCATCCGGTGGATTTCCTGCTAACCTGCTTTTATCCTTGGATGTTTCCAATGATGAAAAGAGATTCAACCTATTGATAAGGAATAAGAAAGAAGGCATCTGCCAACGACTATTCATCCATGCCTTTCTAGCGTGTGGCCTTGTGTTGCGCTTTGTCGCTCACCCGATCTTCAGCAGTAAAACAGGAAACCGATAATGAAACGTGCGCTTACCCTGGTGGGATTATTGTTTACCTCCTGTCTGGCGGGCATACCGTCTGCCAGTGCGACGGAATATCCTCTGCCACCCCCTGACAGTCGTCTGATTGGGGAAAACATTACCTATACCGTGCCCAATGACGGGCATCCGCTGGAAACCATTGCTTCCAAATTCAAAATTGGCCTGCTCGGGATGCTGGAAGCCAACCCCGGCACCGACCCCTACCTGCCCAAACTGGGTTCCAGCCTGACGATTCCGTTGCAGATGTTGCTGCCGGATACGCCGCGGGAAGGGGTGGTGGTCAATCTGGCGGAACTGCGGTTGTACTATTTTCCGAAAGGGAAAAATACGGTGATCGTTTATCCGATCGGCATCGGTCAGCTTGGTCGTAATACACCGGTGATGGTGACGCGCGTTATCGAGCGGCGTCCGAACCCGACCTGGATCCCTACCGCCAACATTCGTCGTCACTACAAGGAGCAGGGGGTTACGTTACCAGCCGTCGTGCCCGGTGGGCCGGACAACCCGATGGGGCTGTTCGCGTTACGGCTGGAGAAAAGCGGCGGCGTGTACTCGATTCATGGTACGAATGCTGATTTCGGCATTGGTATGCGGGTGAGTTCTGGTTGTATCCGTCTGCGCCCGGAAGATATTGAAGCGCTGTTTAATGACGTGCCGGTAGGGACACGGGTACAGATCATCAATGAACCGGTCAAAGTTGCGGTGGAACCTGACGGGAAACGTTATGTGGAAGTGCATCAGCCGCTGTCGCGTACCGATAAGGATGACCCGCAGACGATGCCTATTGCGCTGAGCCAGAAGATGAAAGCGTTTGTCCGCAATGCGGATACCGATGCTGAAGCCGCTCAGGAGGCCATTGTGCGCCGTTCCGGTATGCCGGTGCTGGTCAATGCCGGGCAGAGCGTTCCCCATCAGCCGCTGCAACAGCAACAAAGCGCGCCGATCTCGGCGGTGGTGACATCGCCGTCGAATTAACGTCACCTAATCACTATCTGTGTCAGGACGTCATAAACAGGCGTTCTGACTCGTCAGGATGGTTTTTAGTAGTAAGGCGATAGTCAATGTGACGAGCGGTACGCTCAGAAAGACGAAGGGTGGGAGTGATAAGTACCAAAGGAAGGGCAAAAAAAATGGCGCACAGAGTGCGCCATTTTTCATTCAACCAGTTCTTACTTTTTGTAAGTACGAACCTGGTTGTCCAGGCGCTGGTTAGCACGAGCTGCGTCATCTTTAGCAGCCTGCACGTCGGTAGCCAGAGCGTCAACTTTGCTGGTCAGAGCAGATACTTTTTCGTTCAGAGAAGAAACGTCAGAAGACAGCTGATCCAGTTTAGCATTGCTGGAGCAACCAGCCAGCAGAGTGGAACCCAGGATTACCGCGCCCAGTACCAGTTTAGTACGATTCATTATTAATACCCTCTAAATTGAGTTAATCTCCATGTAGCGTTACAAGTATTACACAAACCGTTTTCTGATGAGAATAAATTTTTGATGGGAACATGCTTAATTTTGATCGTTCGCTCAAAGAATCATCGAGTTTTACAGACTGGTTAAAAAAGTAAGGAAAACAGCGCTATCTTATCAGATTCCTCCGACCTTCCTGGCGGTAGATATACCTTTTTTGTATAACCGATTGTGCGATTTATCAGCGCTGAATATGGCGTCAAAATAAAAAGCGCCCCGTAGGGCGCTTTGAATTATTCTCATTATCAAATTACAGACGGTGTACCGAAGAGGTATTGGTGGTGCCGCTCGGCACCAGCGCACCGGAAACCATCACCACGACGTCGCCTTCCTGAGCGAAACCGCTCTTCAGCGCGGCTTCCTTACCAATGCGATAGAAATCATCGGTAGACGCGATCTCTTTCACCAGCAGCGTTTCCACGCCTTTGCTCAGCAGCAGCTGGCGGGCGGTGATTTCGTTGGTGGTCAGCGCCAGAATGCGGGCGTTCGGGAAGTACTTACGGATGGATTTGGCGGATTTGCCGCCCTGGGTAGCGACGACAATCAGCGGCGCTTCCAGTTTCTCTGCTGTTTCCACCGCACCGCGGCACACTGCTTCGGTAATACGCAGTTTGCTGGTGTTCTGCAGTTTATCCAGACGCGATGTCATCACTTTGTCTGTGCGTTCGCAAATGGTTGCCATGATGGTAACCGCTTCCAGTGGATATTTGCCTTTGGCGCTCTCGCCGGACAGCATCACCGCGTCGGTGCCGTCGATGATGGCGTTGGCAACGTCACCGGCTTCAGCGCGAGTCGGACGCGGGTTCTTGATCATCGAGTCCAGCATCTGGGTCGCGGTGATGACCACTTTACGAGCCCGGTTGCATTTTTCGATCATCATCTTCTGAGCGAAGATCACCTCTTCTACCGGGATCTCAACGCCCAGGTCGCCACGGGCGACCATGATGCCGTCAGACGCTTCCAGAATGTCGTCGAAGTTGTTCAGACCTTCCTGGTTTTCAATTTTGGAGATGATCTGGATGTGCTCGCCGCCGTGTTGCTTCAGGTGGGCACGGATCTCTTCCACGTCGGAACGTTTACGGATAAAGGAGGCTGCTACGAAATCGACGCCTTGTTCGCAACCAAAAATCAGGTCGCGTTTGTCTTTTTCCGCCAACGCCGGTAACTGGATAGAAACGCCCGGCAGGTTAACGCCTTTGTTTTCACCCAGATCGCCGTTGTTCAGCACTTTACAGATAACGTTGCCGCCTTTGATCTCGATAACTTCCATACCGATCAGGCCGTCGTCGACCAGTACAGTGTTGCCGACGCTCAGGTCGTTGGCAAAACCAGCATAGGTTACCGCCACACATTCCTTATTACCGATAACGCTCTGGTCGGTAGTGAAGGTGAAGGTCTGACCGGCGGTCAGGGAAACGTCGGCACCATTTTCCAGCTTGATGGTCCGGATTTCCGGGCCTTTGGTATCCAGCAGGATAGCGGCTTTCAGGCCGGTTTTTTCCGTGATGGCGCGCAGGTTCTTGATACGTTGACCATGTTCGGCGTAGTCACCGTGAGAGAAATTCAGGCGCATAACATTCATGCCTGCGTTCAGCAGTTTGCCCAGTACTTCCTCTGATTCGGTTTTCGGGCCGATGGTACAAACGATTTTAGTCTTTTTCATAACGGTAGTTTCTACAAGTTGTGATGGATAAAAAAACAGGGTGACCGGCGGTTAACCGAAGTTGAACCTCCGGGGATAATACGTTTGCAACTGCGAGAGAATGATAAGTATAGATGGTGACAGACGAGGGAGAGTGAAGCAGCACGTGAGCGGATATTGCCCATAATCAAGAGTGGGCGAGGCGGCAATATCCCTGAGGATTGTGTTAGTAGTTGTATTTTTGTCAGTGGCACGTGGATTCGCTGAAACCATTCAATGAAACGACGTTCCGTATTATAGTTATCAGGCAAAGAGATACAAGCCATTGAACGGAAGGATAACGCGTATTTTCGTGCTCTTGCGCAAAAAAATGTGCGATTTATTGTTTTTACACAAACTTGTTGCGCAAATGCACGAAGAATATCTGCCTGTCGGTGTGAAATGAACCCGGCGGTTGGGGCGTTGTCGGCGGGTTTACACTCAGCTGTCCGACCTGTTTTTTATCGGGAACCTGACGGGGGGATTCATGCCTTGCCGGGTTTGTGTCGATCCCGCTCACGTTTCCGTTATTGAGAGGTTGAGCCCTTGCGCACCAGTGGTAAGTTAGCGTTTGCAGGTTGTGTCTGGTCAGTGACGTTATCGTGTCGTGACTGTAAGCAACCCAGGGTTGTTACTGCCGTCGGCAGGCAAAACCAGATGTTCGCGTTTACGGCGAGCGTCTGGTTTTTTTGTTTTCAGGGGTCAGACAATGAAGATCGCCAAAATATTGAATAATAATGTCGTCACGGTGATGGATGAACAGAATAACGAACAGGTCGTGATGGGGCGGGGACTGGGGTTCAAAAAACGACCAGGGGATACGGTAGACGCCGCGCTTATCGAAAAAATCTTCTCTCTGCGCAGTAGCGAGCTGACCGCTCGCCTGAGCGACGTGCTGGAGCGCATCCCGCTGGAGGTGGTGACCACGGCGGATAGGATCATCGCGCTGGCGAAAGAAAAGCTGAGTGGCAACCTGCAGAACAGTCTCTACATTTCATTGACTGACCATTGCCACTTTGCCATCGAGCGTCACCGACAAGGGGTGGATATCCGCAATGGATTGTTGTGGGAGGTCAAACGGCTGTATCAAAAAGAGTTCGCCATCGGGCTGGAGGCGCTGGACATTATCCAGCGGCGTCTGGGGGTCCGGTTGCCGGAAGATGAAGCGGGTTTTATTGCATTGCATCTGGTTAACGCCCAGTTGGACAGCCATATGCCTGAAGTGATGCGTATTACCCGCGTGATGCAGGAAATCCTGAATATCGTCAAATACCAGTTGAATCTCGACTATAACGAGCAAGCATTCAGTTATCACCGGTTTGTGACGCATCTGAAGTTTTTTGCACAGCGCTTATTAGGGCATTCGTCGGTATTTAGTGAAGATGAATCGCTGCATGATGTGGTGAAAGCAAAATATACGCTGGCGTATCACTGTGCCGAAAAAATTCAGGAACACATCGTGCTGCATTACGACTATAGCCTGACCAAGGAAGAGTTGATGTTTCTGACTATTCATATCGAACGGGTACGCACGGAATTACAGGAGCAGGCGGCAGAGTAATTTGGTGTGCGGAAAATCGAAGTTTGCGGGATGTCACAAAATAACAGATTACCCACGTGAAGCACTTGTCAGGATAGAACACACTGGTAATCTGTAAGGCGTTAAATATGGATTGCGACTGTATATCCCACGTGGAAAATACAGGCAAAACCTGAACCGTTTTTTGCGAGCCTGGTGCCGCAAGAAGAGGGTTCAGGTTTTTTTTTGTCTTGAAAATGAGGTGTGCTGAGACAGTCACTCAGTGGTTTTCTCCGGGCATGGGTCGAGCATTAAGGATGTAGCAATGAATTACGAAACATTAGCCAGTGAAATAAGAGATAGCGTAGGCGGTAAGAACAATATCATCAGCGTGATACATTGTGCGACGCGCCTGCGGTTTAAACTCAGGGATAATGCCCACGCCAATGCCGATGCGCTGAAAAACAATCCGGGTATTATCATGGTAGTGGAAAGCGGCGGCCAGTTTCAGGTGGTGGTCGGCAATCAGGTGGCTGAGGTTTATCAGGCATTGCTTTCGCTTGACGGTATGGCCCGCTTTAGCGACTCGGCTGCGCCGGAAGAGGAGAAGAAAAATAGCCTGTTTGCCAGTTTTATCGATGTCATCTCCAGCATATTTACCCCCTTTGTCAGTGTGATGGCAGCAACGGGGATCCTGAAAGGTTTTCTGGCGCTGGGTGTTGTCACCCAATTTATATCGGAAAGTAGCGGCACGTATAAAGTGTTGTTCGCCGCCAGCGACGCGCTATTTTATTTCTTCCCCATTGTACTGGGTTATACGGCTGGCAAGAAATTTGGGGGTAATCCGTTCACCACGTTGGTGATTGGTGCCACGCTGGTACACCCGAGCATGATTGCCGCATTCAACGCCATGCAGGCACCGGATCACTCAACGCTCTATTTTCTGGGGGTCCCGATTACCTTTATTAATTACAGCTCCTCGGTTATTCCGATTTTATTTGCCAGTTGGGTATCCAGCAAGCTGGAGAAGCCGCTGAACCGCTGGCTGCACACCAATATCCGCAATTTTTTTACCCCGTTGCTGTGTATTGTCATTAGCGTTCCGCTGACCTTTTTGCTGATTGGACCGACGGCTACCTGGCTGAGCCAGATGCTGGCGGGCGGATACCAGTGGCTGTACGGGCTGAATTCCCTGCTGGCCGGTGCCGTGGTGGGGGCGTTGTGGGAGGTTTGCGTGATTTTCGGGTTGCACTGGGGTTTTGTGCCGCTGATGCTGAACAACTTTAGTGTGATCGGGCAGGATACGTTGTTGCCGCTGCTGATACCGGCGGTGTTGGGACAGGCGGGGGCGACGCTGGGCGTGCTGCTGCGTACCCGTGACCTGAAACGCAAAGGTATTGCCGGGTCGGCGTTTTCCGCCGCGATTTTCGGGATTACTGAACCGGCCGTGTACGGTGTGACGTTGCCGTTGCGTCGGCCCTTCATTTTCGGTTGTGTCGGTGGGGCGTTAGGGGCGGCAGTCATGGGATATGCGCACACCACCATGTATTCGTTCGGTTTTCCCAGCATACTCTCCTTTACTCAGGTTATCCCACCGACCGGTATGGACCAGAGCATCTGGGCGGCAATCATCGGTACGTTGGTGGCCTTTGTATTTGCTGCCTTGGGTAGTTGGGTGTTTGGCGTGCCAAAAGATGAAACGCAACCGGCAGTCGCGGCGAACAGCGCCTCAGACACCGCCGTTACACCAGACAGTGCCAGTGCTGGTGTCGTTCGTGATGAGACGCTTTTCAGCCCGTTGTCCGGTGAGGTATTGCCGCTGGAACAGGTGGCGGACCGTACCTTTGCCAGCGGTGTGATGGGCAAAGGGATCGCCATTCGTCCGACACAAGGACGGCTGTACGCGCCGGTAGATGGCACCGTGGCGTCGCTGTTTAAAACCCACCATGCCATTGGCCTGGCCTCGCGAGGGGGAGCCGAAGTGCTGATGCATGTCGGCATCGATACCGTCCGGCTGGATGGCCGTTATTTTACCCCGCATGTGCGTGTTGGCGATGTGGTGCGTCAGGGCGACCTGCTATTGGAGTTCGATGGCCCGGCCATTGAGGCGGCAGGTTATGACCTCACCACACCTATTGTGATTACCAACAGCGAAGACTATCGCGGCGTTGAACCCGTCGCCAGCGGCAAGGTGGACGCCAATGAACCGCTGACGCACCTGGTGTACTGAATGATTATTGAACAGAAAAAAGGAGATGAGTGATGAGCAACCCTTTCCCGACGCATTTTTTATGGGGCGGCGCGATTGCCGCCAATCAAGTGGAAGGTGCCTATCTGACGGATGGTAAAGGACTTTCTACATCGGATTTACAGCCACATGGCATTTTCGGCGAGATTGTGACGCGCCAGCCGGGCGATAGTGGTATCAAAGATGTGGCGATTGATTTTTATCATCGCTATCCACAAGACATCGCGCTGTTTGCCGAAATGGGGTTTACCTGTCTACGCATATCAATCGCCTGGACACGTATTTTCCCGCAGGGTGACGAGGCCGAACCGAATGAAGCGGGGTTGGCATTTTACGATCGACTGTTTGACGAGCTGGCGAAGCACGGTATTCAGCCATTAGTGACGTTGTCACATTATGAAATGCCGCATGGACTGGTGGCAAAACACGGTGGCTGGGGTAACCGGTTAACCATCGACTGCTTTGAGCGTTATGCCCGCACGGTGTTTACGCGTTATCGGCACAAGGTTAAACGTTGGCTGACATTCAACGAGATCAATATGTCGCTACATGCCCCCTTTACCGGTGTAGGGTTGCCGTCGGACAGTGATAAAGCAGCGATTTATCAGGCGATCCACCATCAATTGGTCGCCAGCGCCCGAGCGGTGAAGGCCTGTCACGAGATTATTCCGGATGCACAGATCGGCAATATGCTGCTGGGGGCGATGCTCTACCCGCTGACCAGCAAGCCGGAAGATGTGATGGAAAGCCTGCACCAGAACCGGGAATGGTTGTTTTTCGGCGATGTGCAGGTGCGCGGCGCGTATCCGGGGTATATGCATCGTTATTTCCGGGAACAGGGCATTACGCTGAATATCACCGCACAGGATACGCTGGATCTGCAATCTACCGTCGATTTTATTTCCTTCAGCTATTACATGACCGGGTGTGTCAGCACCGATGAAGCTCAGCTCGAAAAAACGCGCGGTAATATTTTGAATATGGTGCCGAACCCGTATCTGGAAAGCTCTGAATGGGGCTGGCAGATAGATCCACTGGGGCTGCGTTATTTGCTGAATTTCTTGTACGACCGTTATCAAAAGCCGTTATTTATTGTTGAGAACGGTCTGGGTGCGAAAGATAAACTCGAAGAGAATGGCGACATTAACGACGATTATCGGATTCGCTATCTGAATGATCATTTGGTGCAGGTCAGTGAAGCCATTGCCGACGGTGTTGACGTATTGGGATATACCAGTTGGGGGCCGATTGACCTGGTCAGTGCGTCGAAGGCCGAAATGTCCAAACGCTATGGCTTTATTTATGTTGACCGCGATGATAACGGCCAGGGCTCGCTGGAGCGTCGGCGTAAAAAGAGTTTTTACTGGTATCAGTCGGTTATTGCCAGTCACGGAAAAACGCTGACGCGTTAATACACCTCAAACCATTCGCATTGCAGGAAAATTAACGAACCTGCAACTTGAAATATGACGGTAGATATCTGAAGTCAACCTGCGGGTAGAAATACCCGCAGGGTGTTGACGCTCGCCGTTAATTGGCGGGCGTGAGTTGTTATTTTTTTCTGTATCCGATTATCCGACGGGAATGAGAATATGAAAATAAAAAATAGCTATTTGGTGATAGCCAGCTTGTTATATCCGATGTCATTTATTTCCACAGCAGCATCCTTAACCGTTGAACAACGGCTGGCGGCGCTGGAAAAAGATTTACAGGAAACGAAACAGGAGCTACAGCGTTATAAAGAACAGGAGCGGCAAAATAAAGCCATTACTCTTGTTAGGGATAATTCCGCTACCAGTACAAATAATAAAGGGAATACCGGCAGTACGGCGAAAACCGCTACGCCGATCGCAGATAACGCCTTGTCGCCTGTGGCAGTATCATCTGACAGTCGCGCGTCCATGACATTGCATGAACTCAGCCAGTATGTAAAAGAGGATATCGGCTTTACCTATTCCGGTTATTTCCGTTCCGGTTGGGCCACTGGGTCGCAAGGGGCACCCAAATCCTGGGCCATTGGGTCGCTGGGGCGATTTGGTAATGAACACACCAGTTGGTATGACTTAATCCTGAAACAGCGGGTATTTAACAAAGACGGCAAGTCCGCCTATGGGGTGATAAAACTGGACGGTAACGTTGGTCAATCCTATTCCGGCGGCTGGTTCGGTGAAGACAGCAGCAATGAGAACAAATTGCAGTTCTCGGATATTTATCTCACCACTACCGGGTTCCTGCCGTTTGCGCCGGAAGCGGATTTCTGGGTCGGTAAACATGCGTTACCGGTGTATGAAATTCAAATGCTGGACTGGAAGAGCAATAAAACCGACTCTGCCGCTGGTGTGGGGGTCGAAAATATTAAGGCGGGCGTTGGCGCTATTGATGTCGCGCTGACCCGTGAAGATATCGATGTCTATAACCGTGATTTGACCCGATATCAGCAGATGAATACCAACGCGGTAGAAGCACGCTATAAAGGCATTCCGTTATGGAACGGTGCCAGCCTGATGGTGCTGGGGAAATACGCGATGGCGAATAAAAACAACACCCAGAAAAATAATGAAGCCAACAACAACTATTTCCCGATGAAGGACTCCTGGCTGGGGGGCGTGGTGCTGCGTCAGGCTCTGCCGAACAACGGTTTCAATGAATTCACCGCCCAGATGGCCAATAACTCGATTGCCAGCAGCCTGGCGCGTTATGCCGGGTCCAGCCCGTTTGTGGCGGTGAACGGTAAATACTACGGCGACCATAGCGGCGGCACGGCACTGCGTCTGATTTCTCAAGGGGAAATGTACCTGCGCCCGGATGTGATCATGGCTAACGCGTTGGTGTATACCCGTGGGCAGGATGTCTATAGCTATGACACCGGTGCTCATACCGATTTTGACAGCGTGCGTGCGGTGGTCAGACCGGCTTACATCTGGAGCAATTACAATCAGAGCGGCGTCGAGCTGGGTTATTTCAGCCAGACCAACAAAAATCAGGCCGGGAAGTATTTCACCGAGTCAGGCTATAAAACCACGCTGTTCCACACCATCAAGGTCGACACCAGTATGCTGGCTTCCCGCCCGGAAATCCGCTTCTACGGTACTTATATCCGGGTGCTGGATAACGAACTGGATCAGTTCACCTTTGCTGATAGCAAAAAGAACCAATTTACCGCCGGTGTTCAGGCTGAGGTCTGGTGGTAAGTCACCATGACACAGCCCACCCGTTTTTACCCTGTCCCCATAAAAAAGAGGTCGACAATGAAAACCAGGAAAACCCGTCTGTGCCTGTTGCTCTGTGCCCTGAGTCTATCCGCGCCGCTGGCGGCGTTGGCTGCATCGGGCGCTATTCCAGCGCTGCCGCGTGCCGACGTGGCGACCCGGCACTACCTGTCGCAGGTCAACACGGATAACAGCATTACCTTCCGGCTGTTTGCGCCGGACGCCAAATCGGTCAGTGTGGTGACCGGTGCAACGCCGGAAACCTGGGGCGCACACCCGATGACGAAGAACGATCTGGGGGTGTGGTCGTGGCGCAGCGAGCCGCAGCGGCCCAACCTGTACGAATACTTTTTCAATGTGGATGGTTTTCGCAGCATAGATACCGGTTCGGCATTGCCCAAGCCGCAGCGTCAGGTCAATACCAGCCTGATTCTGGTGCCGGGCAGTGTGCTGGATACCCGAGCGGTGCCGCATGGCGAACTGCGTACCGTTACCTATCACTCGGCGTCGCTGAAATCTGAACGGCAGGTTTATGTCTGGACGCCGCCGGGTTACACCGGAACGGGCAAGCCGCTGCCGGTGCTGTATTTCTACCACGGGTTTGGTGATGCTGGAGATTCCGCCGTCACGCAGGGCCGCATTCCGCAGATTATGGATAACCTGCTGGCGGAGAAAAAGATTACGCCGATGCTGGTCGTGATCCCAGATACCGAAACCGATGCTGTTGACGTCATCCCAGAGGATTTCCCACCGAAAGAGCGGCGCAAGACGTTTTACCCGCGTAATGCGGCAGCAGCCGATCGTGAACTGATCCACGACATCATCCCGCTGGTCAGCGAACGGTTTAATGTCCGGCGCGATGCTGACGGCCGGGCGCTCGCCGGGCTGTCGCAAGGCGGTTATCAGGCACTGGTGTCCGGAATGAGTCACCTGGA
The DNA here is from genome assembly GCF_000784735.1 of Dickeya undicola. Lineage (GTDB taxonomy): Bacteria > Pseudomonadota > Gammaproteobacteria > Enterobacterales > Enterobacteriaceae > Dickeya > Dickeya undicola. Next base: position 482 of record NZ_JSYG01000004.1, on the reverse strand, counting down.
GTATTTCGGTTGGCTGGCGACGTTCAGCGGCGTGACCACCGAAACGGTGCCGAATGCGAAGGTTACGGCACAGCTGGGCAACGCTGCTGGCATTAATCAGCAACTGCACAATTTCACCGTGGTGGTGGGTGAGAAGGATACGGTAACCGGCAAGGACATCGCCGGGTTGAAAGCGCAACTGGAACAGAACGGCGTGAAATTCGATTACCGGCAATATCCTGGTTTAGGGCATGAAATGGATGTCTGGCGACCGGCATACATCGAATTTGTGCAGAAGGTATTCAAATAACCACTGTTGTCAGGTCTGCGATGGAAACGGGCAGGGTATCCTGCCCGTTTTTCTATTTAAGGTTCAATTTTTTATAGCGCCAAAAGATAATACATGACCGTAGGGTGAAAAAACCGACGACCCCGCCTGAAGAGAGGGCTAACAGCAAAATCATGGGGATACTAAGAACATGAGGCTTTGTTGAATAAATCGA
>NZ_JSYG01000038.1 GCF_000784735.1 Dickeya undicola | reverse complement strand
TGGGGGTTTTCTATAGACAAGAAAAAGGCCGCTAATGCGGCCTTTTTGTCAAATCAAGATTCTTTTTGCCAAATCAAGACTCTTTGGGTGATGCGTTTTCCACCCTGCTCTTTAATTTCTGCCCTGGACGGAACGTAACAACCCGACGCGCCGTAATCGGAATATCTTCGCCGGTTTTTGGGTTACGTCCCGGGCGCTGGTTCTTGTCCCGCAAATCAAAGTTGCCAAACCCCGACAACTTAACCTGCTCACCATTTTCCAGAGCACGCCGAACTTCTTCGAAAAACAACTCGACGAGCTCTTTGGCATCCCGTTTGCTGAGCCCAAGCTTTTCAAACAGGTATTCAGACATTTCAGCTTTAGTAAGCGCCATAGGTTAATCCCTCAAGGATGCTTGGAATCGCTGTTTTAGTGCTGCTACGCATTGTGCAACCGTAGCGGCAATTTCCTCTTCTGCCAGTGTACGAGCGGTATCCTGCAATACCAGACTAATAGCCAGACTCTTATACCCTTCCGCTACGCCCTTGCCCCGGTACACGTCAAATAAGTTTACGCCAACTAACTGATTTGCGCCAACTTTCTTGCACTCAGCCAAAACGTCGCCCGCTGGCACGCTTTCAGCCACCACCACAGCGATATCACGACGATTCGCCGGGAAACGGGAAATGTCCGCCGCTTCAGGCACCACGCGCTCGGCAAGCTTGTCCCACAGGACTTCAAACACCACGGTGCGCCCGTTCAGATCCAGCTTGCGCTCCAGCTCCGGGTGAATCACACCGATGTAACCGATGCGCTCGCCAGCCAGATAAATGGCCGCAGTCTGTCCTGGATGCAACGCCGGATGACTTTCAGCCCGGAACTCAAGTACAGACAGTTTCCCGGTCAATGCCAATACGGCTTCCAAATCACCTTTTAAATCATAGAAGTCAACCGCCTGACGCGCCAGATCCCAGTGCTCTTCGTAACGGGTGCCGGTAATCACGCCCGCCAGCATGGTTTCCTGACGCACGCCCAAATCGGCGTTCTGATCCGGAACAAAGCGCAGGCCGCTCTCAAACAGGCGCAGTCGGCTTTGCTGGCGATTCTGGTTATACACCACCGCCCCCAACAGACCGCTCCATAGCGACAGGCGCATCGCAGACATTTCCACCGAAATCGGGCTCGGGAGAATCAGCGCCTCTTCACCAGGGTGAATCAGCGACTGAATTTTGGGATCGACGAAGCTGTACGTAATCGCTTCCTGGAAGCCGTGATCGACCAGCAAGGTTTTCACACGCTTAAGCGCCAGATCTGCCTCGCGATGTTGCGTCATCTTCAGCGGTGCCTGAGTAGGAATATTCGGAATGTTGTTGTAGCCGTAAACACGCGCCACTTCCTCCACCAAATCTTCCTCAATCTCCATATCGAAACGCCAGCTCGGTGCCACCGCCTGCCAGCCATCGGCAGTTTTAGTGACCTGGCATCCCAGGCGATTCAGAATGTCACTGACTTTCTCATCGGAAATCACATGACCGATCAGACGATCCAGCTTGTCGCGGCGCAGCGTGATAGTGGCACGCGTTGGCAGGTCTTTCTCACTAACCACCTCCACCACCGGGCCCGCTTCACCGCCGCAGATATCCAGCAGCAGGCGGGTTGCACGCTCCATCGCCTGATGCTGCAATGCCGGGTCCACGCCACGCTCATAGCGGTGCGATGCGTCAGTATGCAGGCCGTAACGGCGCGCACGCCCTGTGATCGACAGCGGATTGAAGTAAGCACACTCCAGCAGCACATCCTGCGTGTTGTCATTCACACCAGAATGCTCACCACCAAAGATGCCGCCCATAGCTAGCGCTTTTTGATGATCGGCAATCACCAGGGTATCGGTACTCAGCGTAGCGTCAGTGCCGTCCAGCAGACGCAGAGGCTCCCCTTCTTTCGCCATGCGTACCACGATGCCACCTTCCAGACGGTTAAGGTCAAACGCGTGCATCGGCTGCCCCAGTTCCAGCAGCACATAGTTGGTGACATCCACGACCGGATCAATAGAGCGGATACCGCAACGACGCAATTTTTCGCGCATCCACAGTGGTGTGGCGGCCTTAACGTTGATTCCTTTGACTACACGTCCCAGATAGCGCGGACAGGCTTCAGTGGCATCCACCTGAATCGGGAAACGGTCGGCGATAGTCGCACTGACCGGTTCGATAGCTGGTGTAGCCAGTGCCTGCTCATTCAGCACCGCAACGTCACGCGCCACACCCAGAATCCCCAGGCAGTCGGCACGGTTCGGGGTCACGCTGATTTCGATGGTATTGTCATCCAACTTCAGGTATTCGCGGATGTCGGTGCCCAGCGGTGCGTCAGAAGGCAATTCGATAATACCGTTGTGATCATCGGAAATACCCAGCTCGGAGAAAGAGCACAACATCCCTTCAGACGGTTCCCCACGCAGCTTGGCTGCCTTGATTTTGAAATCGCCCGGCAGAACGGCACCTACGGTCGCCACCGCAACCTTGAGGCCCTGACGGCAATTAGGCGCGCCACAAACGATATCCAGCAAGCGATCACCGCCGACGTTAACTTTCGTCACCCGCAATTTGTCCGCGTTGGGATGCTGTGCACATTCCACCACTTCCCCAACAACCACACCGTGGAACGCGCCTGCAACTGGTTCAATGCCGTCCACTTCCAGACCGGCCATGGTGATTTGTTCAGATAAGGCATCGCTGCTGATAGCTGGGTTAACCCATTCCCGTAACCAGAGTTCACTGAATTTCATGTTGATATTCCTGCCTTATTTAAACTGTTTGAGGAAGCGTAAATCGTTTTCGAAGAAGGCGCGCAGGTCCGTCACGCCATAGCGCAGCATGGTCAGGCGCTCCATCCCCATACCGAAGGCAAAACCGGAGTACACTTCCGGGTCGATGCCGACGTTACGCAACACGTTCGGGTGCACCATGCCGCATCCCAGCACTTCAAGCCATTTGCCGTTTTTGCCCATCACATCCACTTCGGCGGACGGTTCGGTGAACGGGAAATAGGACGGACGAAAACGCACCTGCAAATCTTCCTCAAAGAAATTACGCAGGAAATCATGCAGCGTACCCTTCAGGTTGGTGAAGCTGATGTCTTTATCCACGATCAGCCCTTCCATCTGATGGAACATCGGGGTGTGGGTCTGATCGTAGTCGTTGCGGTAAACACGGCCTGGCGCGATGATGCGAATCGGCGGCTGCTGTTTCTGCATGGTACGGATCTGCACCCCGGAGGTCTGGGTACGCAGCAGGCGTTTGGCGTCGAACCAGAAGGTATCGTGATCGGCACGTGCCGGGTGGTGGCCCGGAATATTCAGCGCATCGAAGTTGTGGTAATCGTCCTCAATTTCCGGGCCGGACGCCACGGCAAACCCCAGTTCGCCAAAGAAGGTTTCAATGCGATCAATAGTACGGGTGATCGGGTGCAGGCCACCGTTTTCAATCGTACGACCCGGCAGTGAAACATCAATGGTTTCCGCCGCCAGACGGGCATTCAATTCAGCGCCTTCCAGCGCCTGTTTGCGCGCATTCAGCGCATCCTGCACCTCCTGCTTCGCCTGATTGATAACCGCGCCCGCGGCAGGACGTTCTTCAGCAGGCAGCTCGCGCAGCGAGGTCATCTGAAGGGTTAAGTGACCTTTTTTGCCCAGAAACTCGACACGCACATTCTCCAGTGCGGCGACGTCTCCAGCCTGTTCTATGGCTGTTCTGGCTTTGGCAACCAGTTCTGCGAGATGTTGCATTGCATTCCTCTTCTTCTGCCTGTATGGCCGACAATCATGATTGGAAAGATACGGTTTTCAGTACGCCGGACGCTAACACTACCTACGGATTCAGGAATTGGGTCCAATAAAAAAGCCTCCACAGAGGAGGCTTAGGCGCTACTTTTCGTTTCTATTCTTACGCGCAAAGCCCCCGACGTTCAGGCGCTAAAGTAAAAAAAGAAACGGAAAATAGCAGCGTTCATACTTGCGTTACCTTATTGTTGTTTAGCTAATTATTGTCTAACCCGTTGACAATATACCAATTTCGCTCTTTCCGAAAGTTTTTCGTCAGCAATTACGGAGCGTTATCAGCTTTCAACCAACGCTAAAGACGAAAAGAGGGAGACAAGCTCCCTCTTTCACTGACTTACGCCAGAGCTGATTTCGCTTTTTCAACCAGTGCGCTGAAGGCCACTTTGTCGAATACGGCGATGTCAGCCAGAATCTTACGGTCAATTTCAACAGAGGCTTTTTTCAGGCCATTGATGAATTTGCTGTAAGACAAGCCATTCTGGCGGGCTGCTGCATTGATACGTGCAATCCACAGCTGGCGGAACTGACGCTTACGCTGACGACGGTCACGGTAAGCGTACTGACCAGCTTTGATTACTGCCTGGAAGGCAACACGATAAACGCGCGAACGGGCACCGTAGTAACCTTTCGCTTGTTTCAGGATCTTTTTGTGACGTGCGCGAGCAACCACACCACGTTTTACGCGAGCCATATGCTCTCTCCTAAAGTCTTATTCTGAATTAAAAAAAGGTTACTTATGCGTAAGGCAGACATGCTGCAACCAGGCCCAGATCTCCTTTGGAAACCATAGCTTTCGGACGCAGATGACGTTTACGTTTAGTTGCTTTTTTGGTCAGAATATGACGCAGGTTAGCATGCTTACGCTTGAAACCGCCGCTGGCGGTTTTTTTGAAGCGTTTAGCGGCGCCACGTACTGTTTTAATCTTTGGCATTGTTATTTCCACTTCGCATTGTTAAACAATGAATCAGATAAGGCGAACAAAACCCGCGCCACACAACAGCAGCGCGGAACCTGTTACTTGAGTGCCTTACTGTTTCTTCTTCGGTGCCAGCACCATAATCATCTGACGCCCTTCGATCTTACTAGGGAACGACTCGACGACAGACAATTCATTCAGGTCGTCACGAATGCGATTAAGCATTTCGATGCCGATCTGCTGGTGTGCCATTTCACGGCCGCGGAAACGCAGCGTGATTTTAGCTTTGTCACCATCTTCCAGAAAGCGAACCAGGTTGCGTAGTTTGACCTGATAGTCGCCATCATCGGTACCAGGCCGGAATTTGATTTCCTTGACCTGAATAACTTTTTGCTTCTTCTTCTGTTCTTTGGTGGCCTTACTCTTCTCATAGAGGAACTTGCCGTAATCCATGATTCGGCAAACCGGCGGCTCAGCATTCGGGCTGATTTCAACTAAATCAACTCCTGCTTCCTCAGCTTTCTCTAACGCTTCATTCAGGCTGACAATACCGATCTGTTCGCCATCAACGCCTGTAAGACGTACCTCTTGTGCGCGAATTTCTCTGTTGATGCGATTAGGACGCGCCGGTTGAACTCGTTTTCCGCCTTTAATACCTTATTCCTCCAACTGATGAAGACTACGGCTGCGAATCTCTTCCTGCAGCTTCGTGATTACTTCACTGACGTCCATGCTTCCCAGGTCCTTGCCGCGGCGGGTACGGACAGCCACTTTGCCTGCCTCCACCTCTTTGTCGCCACAAACAAGCATATAGGGAACACGCCGTAAAGTGTGCTCGCGGATTTTAAAGCCTATCTTCTCATTTCTCAAGTCCGCTTTAACGCGAATCCCTGCATCTTGCAATTTTCTTGTCAATTCGCTGACATAATCAGACTGTGTATCGGTGATATTCATCACCACAGCCTGTACCGGTGCCAGCCAGGTTGGGAAGAAGCCAGCGAATTCTTCGGTCAGAATCCCGATAAAACGCTCCATCGACCCCAATATCGCGCGGTGAATCATTACCGGCACCTGACGCTCGTTGTTTTCGCCAACATAGGAGGCACTCAGGCGGCCCGGCAGCGAGAAGTCAAGCTGTACCGTACCGCACTGCCAGGCACGATCCAGGCAGTCATGCAGGGTGAACTCGATTTTCGGACCGTAAAATGCGCCCTCGCCCGGCTGATAGTCGAACGGAATGCCGTTTTCAGTCAGCGCAGCGGCCAAATCTTCTTCCGCGCGATCCCACATGTCATCGCTGCCGATACGTTTTTCAGGACGTGTTGACAGTTTCACCACGATTTTTTCAAAACCGAAGGTGCTGTACATGTCATACACCATCTTGATGCAGCTGTTCACTTCATCACGCACCTGCTCTTCGGTACAGAAGATGTGGGCATCATCCTGTGTGAAGCCACGCACACGCATCAAACCATGCAAAGAACCCGACGGCTCATTACGATGGCAACTGCCGAACTCTGCCATACGCAGCGGCAGGTCGCGATAGGATTTCAGCCCTTGATTGAAGATCTGCACGTGGCCTGGGCAGTTCATCGGTTTGATGCAATATTCACGGTTCTCAGACGACGTCGTGAACATGGCCTCTTTGTAGTTTTCCCAGTGTCCGGTTTTTTCCCACAGCACGCGGTCCATCATGAACGGACCTTTCACTTCCTGATATTGGTACGCTTTGAGCTTCATACGCACGAAGGCTTCCAGCTCACGGAAAATAGTCCAGCCATCGTTATGCCAGAATACCATTCCCGGTGCTTCTTCCTGCATGTGATACAGGTCCAGCTGCTTGCCGATTTTGCGGTGGTCACGCTTGGCGGCTTCTTCAAGACGCTGTAAATAGGCGCTCAGTTGTTTCTTGTCTGCCCAGGCGGTGCCATAGATACGCTGCAACATTTTATTCTTGCTGTCGCCGCGCCAGTAAGCACCTGAGGTTTTCTGCAGTTTGAAATGATGACAGAAACGCATGTTCGGTACGTGCGGTCCACGGCACATATCGATATATTCTTCATGGTGGTATAACCCCGGACGGTCATCATGGCTGATGTTTTCATCCAGAATCGCCACTTTGTAGCTTTCGCCACGCGCTACAAACGTATCACGCGCTTCCTGCCAACTGACTTTTTTCTTGATAACGTCGTAGTCTTTACCCGCCAGCTCATGCATCCGCTTTTCAAGCAGGTCCAGATCTTCCTGAGTCAGGGTACGGTCTAGATCAACGTCATAGTAAAAGCCATTGTCGATCACCGGACCGATCGCCATTTTGGTGTCCGGCCACAACTGCTTGATGGCATGGCCCAGCAAATGCGCGCAAGAATGGCGAATAATTTCCATCCCCTCTTCATCTTTGGCCGTGATGATGGACAGCTGTGCGTCGGACTCGATCAAATCGACAGCATCAACCAGTTCACCATTCACTCGACCGGCAACACAAGCTTTTGCCAAGCCAGGGCCGATATCCAATGCGACATCAAGAGGAGAAACGGCATGGTCATAATGACGCTGACTGCCGTCAGGAAGCGTAATAACAGGCATGTAAATTCCCTTATTTGCAGTGGTGACCCACACGAAAGATCACATACAAAAGATAATTGCGTTTGATTTAGGTGAGCGGTGGAAAAGGATTTAACCCACAATTGTTAAATCAGTTCCGCCCTGTCATCAGATGGCATAGCAATGCCCTAATCCGACGGCGTAGAGTAGCACCATGCTTCCGGCGATACCACCCATCCAGCCCAAACAGGGCGGCAGAAATACGGATTGGCGTCATTGAGATACAGGTAAAGACCCGTCATGGCTACGGGTCTGGTTGATGCCCTCGGCCAATAAATACGCCGGGCAGAGAATTAACGCTCCGGAATCATGTCCTTAAACAGCGGGTCAATCTCACTTTCCTTCATTTCCGGTAAGGAAACCGGCTGCTCAGGAGCAGGCTCCTGCTCCACTGTCTCTGGTACTGACACGGGGGATAACGATTGCAACAGCGCGATTTGCTGTTTCTGCTGCTCGACAATTTCATGCAACAGCCGGATCTGTTCATTCGCTCGCACACTGGCCCGGTTGATAAAGAACCAGACCAAAATTACCAGTAGCACAATCAACGCGACAAAAACCACTTCCAGCATGTCTGAAGCAAAACTACTCATCTCTAAAACCTGTTACGTAACCTGACTCAGTCGCGCATTCTAGCACTGTGCCGACAGACAATTCGACAGTCATACCGAGATTCCTTGTCTGGGATGCCGTGTTTCTCCCATAAAAAAGCCTGTCACCATGACAGGCTAATGGTCAGATTACCGCACACCTTTCAATGTCAGAACGGATAATCGTGATATCCCATTTGATCGGAGATATTGCGCGCCGCCGTATGCAACATGGCAACATACTCATGTTTATTATCTTCCGAGAAACGAATCGTCGGGAAAGAGATGCTCAGGCCAGCAATCACCACACCAAAGCGATCAAATACCGGAACCGCGATGCAACGCAGCCCTTCTTCCTGTTCTTCGTTGTCTTCGCCATATCCCTGCTGACGCACCAGATCAAGCTGAGGCAATAATTCTTCCGTACTACCGATGGTGTGCACAGTACTGCGCTTGAATTCCACCTGAGACAGAATTTCTTTAACCTCTTCACGGTCGCGCCAGGCCAGCAACACCTTGCCAATCGCCGTGCTGTGCAGCGGATTCCGACGACCAATACGCGAATACATGCGTAGGTTGTACATGGAATCGATCTTATGGATGTAGACAATGCTATCTTCATCCAATGCACCGAGATGGATGGTTTCACGTGTTAACGTCGACAATTCACGCATTTGAATATCCGCACTGCGGATCAGATCAACGTTCTGCAGTGCTTTGGCACCCAGCTCGAATAATTTCAGCGTCAACGAGTACTTCTCTGATTCACCTTCCTGGGCAACATATCCCAGAGATTTCATCGTCTGCAGGAAACGATAAACCGTACTTTTAGACATCATCACGCGCTGTGAAAGTTCAGTAATGCCAATTTCACGCTCTTCGCCCAACGCCTGCAAAATACCAAAAACCTTTAAGACAGATGACACGGAATCGGGTTGTTTATCTAAATCTGCAATAGCCATTTTGGTGGTTACCCTACTCAGTATTTTTTGTTTTAAAAAAAATAGAACACTTGTTTTAGTATAAAGGGAACGCTTTGAATATGGCAATCAGGCATTACTATAACTGACAATCTGATTAAATATCGTCCATTATAATGGCACTGCCGGATTAATAATCTTATTGTAAAAGCGAAAAACCGCGCCCTTAACGGGCACGGCTGCAGGTGCTGTTATTGCCAAACAGAATCAGGTACTTTTGCCAGATACAACGCCGGTTTACCATCAACATCAGACGTAAACAGGATATGTTTGTCATCCGGCGTGAAGGATGGATGCGGATGTGTGACCTGACGGTCACCCTCTAGCACTTCCCACGAGGTGTTGTGTTGTGCAACCTGGAAATGTTTCCCGGTCTTCATATTGAACACATACAAGAACGGGTCGTTTTCAATCTTGTAGCCACCATCATCTTTCACATCGACAGGTGCATTACATCCATCACCCACCATCAACGTACCATCGTAGTTACTCATCAGGTGAGAACATGGCGGCATTTCAGTCAACTCACGGTTTTCCAGCGTTACCGGGTCGACACTGCAAATGAAGCGGTTGGTGCTGCCTTTCAGATAGGAAACATAGGCCAACGCAGAACCATTCGGCACCCAGAACTCGTGAGTACAACTTTCACCCGGCGCATGTTCTTTCACCTTACGCATATTGGATCCATCTTCATTGATGAACCACATACGCGCATCAACCAGATCATGCGGACCTTCATGGCAGAATGCCACCGTATTGTCGTCGCCTGGGCGGTAAATAGGATGACCCAACCACTGTTTTTCCTGCAGGATAGTGGTGGCTTCGCCGGTTTTCAGATCGATACGAATTAAACGGCAGCATGGATTGGTGAAGTAGAATTCCTGGAATTTTTTCCAGTCGGTCAGCGGTTTCCAATCCTCTTTTTTGATCTCGATACCGACCATTTTGGTGCAATCAGAGTTGGCAACCCAAGTGCCATATCCGACCCAATCGTCTGGCACCTGATAAATGTTGGTTTCTTCCAGTGTATTCAGGTCAACACGCATGAGATTACGAACGTTCTTCACATAATACAGTGCGTCATCATCTGGAGACAGGAAACCACCGAAGGTATTGTCGCCGGTGCCTTCGGTCAACTGCGTTGCCTGCTGGGTTTTCAGATCCAGCAAATAGTAGTTCCACGCGCCGTCAAAGGCACCACCAAACAACAGCTTGCTGCCATCATTAGAAAAACACTTCTGGTAGAAGTAGTTGCGGTGACAGATAACATCAGGAGGAGTGAGACGCACCACTTCGGTGCCGGTGACTGAATCCTGGTAAGTATGGAACGAAAAAGAAAGCTTTTTACCTTTGGCCATCCGTAAATCCTTAGCGCTTATCGTGAAAAATCAGACGCCGCCAGATGAAAGATTACCCGTCATCCCGGCCAATCGCCTTGTTATACCAGTATTGTAGAAACAATGTTTCATTTTTCCGTGATCGTGGTTTTATTTTATAAAACATTCTTTCGCTTTTCACGGACTGTTTGCGCTGGGACAAGATTATTTTGCCCAATATTGATCCAGGTATGGCAATAGAGAAGCTGATTGAACACCACAAAAAACAAAGGCCCCGAAGGGCCTTTGCGAATAGGACAATCACAGCGATTATTTGAGGTATTCACCTGCACGCAACGCTTCGATACGTTTGTCCAACGGCGGATGCGACATAAACAGCTCGCTGAGGGACTTGGATTTGCCATTGATGCAGAATGCCATCATGCTGCCCGCTTCCTGCGGCTCATAACTCGTTTTCAGACGCTGCAATGCAGCAATCATCTTCTCACGCCCGACCAATTTCGCGGAGCCGGCATCGGCATGAAATTCACGGTAACGAGAGAACCACATGGTAATGATGCTGGCCAGAATACCAAACACCAGTTCCAGCACCATAGATACAGCCATGTAAACCAACGGGTTGCCGTTGCTGCTCTCTTCGCTATCGTCACGATTGCCGGAAAGAAAACTGGTAACGATTTGCGCGATAATGCGGGAAATGAAGATCACAAAGGTGTTCACAACGCCTTGCACCAGCGTCATGGTCACCATATCACCATTAGCAATGTGGCTGATTTCATGAGCGATAACCGCTTCAGCTTCATCACGGCTCATGTTCTGCAACAGCCCGGTACTGACCGCAACCAGTGAACTGTCACGGCGAGCGCCAGTCGCAAACGCGTTAATATCAGGCGCATGGTAAATAGCGACCTGCGGCATGGCGATCCCTACCTGTTGAGATTGAACACGCACTGTGTCCAGCAGCCAACGTTCGGTTTCATTGCGTGGTTGTTCAATCACCTCACCGCCAACGGAACGCAACGCCATCCACTTAGACATCAGCAGCGAAACAATCGAACCACCGAAGCCGAACACACCGGCCATGATAATCAGACCTGCCATGCTGTTGTGCTGAACGCCCGTCAGACTAAGCACCAGTCCAAATACCACCATCACCGCCAGGTTAGTGAGCAGGAAAAGCGCAATACGCATCATATGATTCAGATTTCCTCTTTCAGCAAAAGCAACAAAAGTGTTTGCAACAACCACATCGTATGGGTTGCGCCATCATTTTCAAGTATCCATAACCTTTATGTTACCAAATTAACATAACTTTACACTTTTGCTGATGATGACGCCGAGGAATGCAGGGAATGATATCCATGCTGAACATGGCTGTTTGCAATAACAGCCAGCAGCAGCGAGTCTGCTATAACTCTGCCGGATACCCATGAAAGAACCGACATGCCTGTAGATTGAGATGTAATAAAATATAATTAATGTAATAGTTATTCTGGGCTGGCGAAAAACGGCCACGAGTCTGAACCATGACACAGGCAATATTACCGGACCAACGGCGCATCCTCCAGGCCCAGTAGTTTTTCGAACTCCTCTGCCGGCATCGGCCTGCCAAACAAATAGCCCTGCGCCTGTTCGCACCCTTTGTTAAGTAGCCGTTCACATTGCTCCTGCGTTTCCACACCTTCCGCGATCACATCCAAACCGAAGCTTTTCCCCAGATAGAGAATCGCCCGAACAATCGCTGCATCCGGTGCCGACTCACACATAGCTCGAACAAAGGTTTGATCAATTTTAAGCCGCGTGACCGGGTAATGCTTCAACATACTGAGTGAGGCATAACCTGTACCATAGTCATCAAAAGCGATGCCGACACCACTATTGCGCAGCTCATTGAGCGGTTTCATCATATTTTCGTCATGCCGCAATATGATATTTTCCGTGATTTCCAACTCCAGCGAGCCGGGTTTAAGGCCCGTTTGCGTCAGAACGTCTTTGATTTTCTCCGCCAACATACCGGAACGGAACTGGGCCGCGAACAGGTTGATACTGATACGAAAATCCCTCGCGCCAGACCGGCACCAGTCTGACGCCTGCTGACAGGCGGACCGTACAACCCAGTCGCCGATGCGCTCAGCCCAGGGACCTCGCTCCAATGCAGACATAAACGCCGCAGGTCCCAGCAGTCCTTTATAAGGATGACGCCAACGCAGCAGCGCCTCCGCACCGACGACCTTACTGTTAACCAGGCTGACCTGAGGCTGATAAAAGACCTCAAATTCCTCCTGCTCATACGCCCGGATAAACTCCAGTTGGAAAGCATGTCGCGCCTGAAAGACTTCTCTCAGCTCGCGGGTAAAGAAGCGATAACAGTTACGTCCGTCCGCTTTTGCCTGATACAGTGCCAAATCGGCGCTGGTGAGCAGGTCCTGCACGGTTGTCCCATGCGACGGATACATGACCAGCCCGATACTGGCGCTGGTGTTGATTTGTTTATCATCAACCAGCACAGCTTGCGAAATGTCATAAATGATTTTTTCCGCCAGCGTTGCCACCTGCGCTTCATCATTCTGCTTCGGCAACAGAACCGCAAACTCATCGCCCCCCATACGGGCCACCAGATCACCAGAGCGAACATTACTCTGCAATCGTTTGGCAACACTGGACAGAATCTCGTCGCCGTTGGCATGACCAAGGCTATCATTGATATCTTTGAAACCATCCAGGTCGATAATCATGATGGCGGCTGGTTCACCGTTTTTCAGCACCTGATCCAGCGTGGACGTCAGTAGTGTGCGGTTGGCAAGCCCAGTGAGAGGATCCCGGTGTGCCTGCAAGAACAATCGCTCTTCATAGCGTTGTCTCTCGCTGATATCACGCAGAATGATGCCGTAACGTGTCTGATTGTTGTCATGCCACATTGACACCGTCAGCTCGGTTGGAATCAGAGTACCGGGTAATGCACGTGTTTCCAGCTCGATTGAGCTACCTTTAAATATTGCCGTTTTGTCCGTCGCCAGGTGATGTAACTGCACCACGAACATATCCGGTACGATAGTACTGATGTGCTCGCCGAGAATCTGCTCACAGCTGTACTCCAGCATTTTTTCTGCCGACTCGTTCCAGAAGGTGATGGTTCCCCTGTCGTTGACACAGAGAATGGCATCTGGCGAAGATTCAGCAATGCTCTCAAAACGAGCCTGACTGGCGCGGCGTGCCAGGTCCAGACGCCGCATCTCCAGTTTGTCCATCACCAGCGCGGCAAAATCCTGCAAATTATGTGCATCACGCGCACTGAGAGAAGATCGGGGTTTGTTATCAATAATGCATAACACACCGATGGGAAAGCCGCTTGGCGTCCGCAATGGGATACCGGCGTAAAAACGGATGTGCGGCTCACCGGTTACCAATGGATTATTCTGGAAGCGGGGATCTTTGCGCGTATCGGGGATCACCATGATCCGCTTTTTGAGAATCGCATGTGCACAAAATGATTCGTCTCTTGATGTTTCACATGCCGACATACCGATACTGGCGGCAAACAACTGCCGTTCTTCCTCGACCAGCGAAATCAATACGATAGGGACATTGAAAACGTTAGCGGCCAGATTGATCAAATTGTCAAAGCCAGGATCAGACAGCGGTTTACTGATGCCGTACTCTCTTAATGCCTCAAGTCGGCTTTTCTCATCTTTATTTGCTGGGGCTCGACTCATGGGGGTTCCCCTCACATTATCCATTGTTTTTTCTTTCAGAAAAAATTGTAGCCTGTTGTCGCGACGGTGCTTACCGTAACTTTTCACGCAAAAAAAATCATCGACGAATAAAATCCATCGATCTCTTTCGATTAAATTTAAAACGATAACTGGCTACTATCCCTCTTTGCTTAGTTTCTTCCCCACACCAGGGTTCACCGCTTTCATGCAAATTAACGGGCAGCGCCAACAGAATAGCAAAATGCAGACAAGGAGGAAGACCTGCCGCCAAGATTTTCCAGGATTACTTGATTGCTATAGAAAATAAAGAAAAACGCAAGTGGTTAATTATCTTAATAGATCGTTATTCCCAATCATCAAGGGAAAGTTGATAAGTTATCACTATAAAAATGTTCTTATTTACGCTTTCTCATAACCGATAGCTCAGCAGATATGTTTTCCCTGAGTGGTTAAATGCCGATAAAAGACTTTCCCTATTAAAAAAACTGGTATGTAAAACCGAAATAACCATTATATCTACCGACATGATATCCGACGCCAACCTTATTCCCACACGATGCAAGAATGAGCAGAAAAAACAGTCGGTTGCTGGATCATCCGCTGAATCTCGAACCCAAACGACGGTTTGCATGAAGGAAATACGTTAAAAAAAGAGAAGAGAAAGTAAAGTGATAGTACAAAAATGCGAAAAGTAAGCCCAAAGACTCACCATTAATGCGGAATAGTACGTCAGAAAAACGGTAAACATCGCAGAAAGCAATCTCTCATTACAAACAACCTCACGGAAGCCAGAGCCACCGTGAGGTTCGATGTAACCGTCGATTACATATTGCTAATGATGTCCTGGGCAAACTCGCTACATTTACGCAGCGTGGCACCGTCCATCAGTCGCTCAAAGTCATAGGTAACGGTCTTGTTCTTGATGGCACCTTCCATGCCTTTCACGATCAGGTCCGCGGCTTCAAACCACTGCATGTGGCGCAGCATCATTTCAGCGGACAGAATCACGGAGCCAGGGTTCACTTTATCCTGACCAGCGTACTTCGGCGCTGTACCGTGAGTGGCCTCAAACAGTGCGCATTCATCACCAATGTTGGCTCCCGGCGCGATACCGATCCCGCCAACCTGTGCCGCCAGGGCATCGGAAATATAGTCGCCGTTCAGGTTCATACAAGCGATGACATCGTACTCTGCCGGGCGCAGCAGAATCTGCTGCAGGAAGGCGTCGGCAATCACATCTTTAACGATGATGTCTTTACCGGTTTTCGGGTTCTTGATTTTTACCCACGGTCCACCATCAATCAGCTCACCGCCGAACTCTTCGCGCGCCAACTGGTAACCCCAATCTTTGAACGCACCTTCGGTGAATTTCATGATGTTGCCTTTGTGCACCAGCGTCACAGAATCGCGATCATTAGTGATGGCGTATTCGATTGCCGCACGAACCAGACGTTTGGTCCCTTCTTCGGAACACGGCTTCACACCGATACCACACTGTTGCGGGAAACGGATTTTCTTCACGCCCATTTCGTCTTGCAGGAACTTGATGACTTTGTCCGCTTCCGGCGTACCGGCTTTCCACTCGATACCGGCATAAATGTCTTCAGCGTTTTCGCGGAAAATGACCATATCAGTCAGTTCGGGCTGTTTAACCGGGCTTGGCGTACCTTCGTAATAACGAACCGGACGCAGACAAATGTACAGATCCAGTTGCTGGCGCAACGCCACGTTCAGAGAACGGATACCACCGCCTACCGGCGTGGTCAGCGGCCCTTTAATCGCTACACGGTATTCGCGGATCAGATCCAGCGTTTCATCCGGCAGCCAAACATCTTGACCATACACCTGAGTGGATTTCTCACCGGTGTAAATTTCCATCCAGGAAATTTTGCGCTTGCCCTGGTAAGCTTTGTTCACCGCGGCATCGACAACGTTAATCATGGCTGGCGTCACATCGACACCGATACCGTCACCTTCGATAAACGGAATGATCGGATTAGCCGGCACGACCAGTTTACCCTGAGCGTCAACCGTGATTTTCTGCCCTTCTGCCGGTACAACTACTTTACTTTCCATTAACCTCTCCTTCGAGCGCCATTTTGTTAATGACTTGTAAGATGCGTGTCAATACTACTTGAATATTTAGCCTGAGCCAATCACAAACCATTTCGAGTATAATGGTTTTGCCATCCACAGCCAGTAATAAGATGAATAAATTCCCTGTTAAAAATCACCAACTTAAACGATTCAGCTCTCGGCCAAAAAAAAATGAACCGACTGTCGTAACGAAAACGCGCATCGTGTTGTTCAATAAGCCTTTCGATGTGCTTTCCCAGTTTACCGACGAGGGCGGCCGCGCCACATTGAAGGACTATGTCCCCTTTCGTGACGTCTATTCCGCAGGTCGGTTAGACCGGGACAGCGAAGGCCTGATGATACTGACCAACGACGGTAAGTTGCAGGCACGCCTGACCCAGCCCGGCAAGAAAACGCCCAAAATCTATTACGCCCAGGTTGAAGGTGTCCCCGACGAAGAGACTTTGCACGCATTTCGTACCGGCCTGATACTGAGTGATGGCCCAACCTTGCCCGCTGGGGCTGAGCGGGTGGAAGAACCCGCCTGGTTGTGGCCGCGCCAGCCACCGATCCGCGAACGTAAAAACATTCCGGTTAGCTGGCTAAAAATCACGTTGTACGAAGGGCGTAACCGCCAGGTAAGGCGTATGACGGCGCATATCGGCTATCCCACGTTGCGTTTGATTCGCTACAGTATGGCAAATCAAACGCTTGATGGATTACACCCCGGCGAATGGAGGGAGATCGACCATGTTTAAACCGCATGTGACCGTAGCCTGTGTCGTACAGGCGGAAGGCCATTTTCTGGTTGTTGAGGAAGAAATTAACCACCGGCGTCTGTGGAATCAGCCTGCTGGTCATCTGGAAGCGGACGAAACCCTGATTCAGGCAGCGCAACGAGAACTGTTCGAAGAAACCGGTATTCACGCCACGCCGCAAAGCTTCCTGCAACTACACCAGTGGATCGCGCCGGACAAAACGCCCTTTCTGCGTTTTAGTTTCACCATCGACCTGCCTGAACGGCTACCCACTACCCCGCACGATAGTGATATCGCCTGCTGCCACTGGCTGAAGCCGGAAGACATTCTTCAAGCCGACTGCCTGCGCTCCCCATTGGTGGCTGCCAGCCTGGTATGCTATCAGCGCGGCCAGCGCTACCCGTTAAGTCTACTGGAAGCCTTCAACTGGCCGTTTCCTGACCCGGTATAACGCTGCGTAAGCCACATCCGGTACGGCGTTCAACGTACCGGAACAACCTCGCCCTACGCAGGCATCGACGTGCTTCCGCAGGGTGAGTGTGTTATACTATTACGCCTGTTTTTCGCCTTAACGCTTACCTCATTAAGAATTAAGACGCTTTATTAAGAGTTCGCGAGACTGCCATGTCAGATAACAACCAGAAAAAAGTCATTGTCGGTATGTCCGGCGGTGTTGACTCATCGGTATCCGCCTACCTGCTGCAACAGCAGGGGTATCGGGTGGAAGGCCTGTTCATGAAGAACTGGGAAGAAGATGACGATACGGAGTATTGTTCCGCCGCCACTGATTTGGCCGATGCTCAGGCGGTCTGCGATAAACTGGGCATTGAACTGCACACCGTCAATTTCGCCGCCGAATATTGGGACAACGTTTTTGAGCACTTTCTGGCGGAATACCGCGCTGGCCGCACGCCCAATCCCGATATTTTGTGCAATAAGGAAATCAAGTTCAAAGCGTTCCTGGAATTTGCTGCTGAAGATTTGGGGGCGGATTACATCGCTACTGGTCATTACGTGCGCCGTAAGGATGTGGACGGTAAAAGCCGCCTGCTGCGCGGTCTGGACGGCAACAAAGACCAGAGTTATTTCCTTTACACCCTGAGCCACCAGCAACTGGCGCAGAGCCTGTTCCCGGTCGGTGAGCTGGAAAAACCGCAGGTCCGTAAAATCGCGGAACAGCTGGATCTGGCGACCGCGCGGAAGAAAGACTCCACCGGCATCTGTTTCATCGGCGAGCGCAAGTTTCGCGACTTTCTGGCACGCTACCTGCCCGCACAGCCCGGCCCAATTCTGTCTGTCGACGATGGCAAGGTAATGGGTGAACACCAGGGGCTGATGTACCACACGCTGGGACAGCGTAAAGGTCTTGGTATTGGCGGTGTGAAGGAAGGCGGCGACGATCCGTGGTACGTGGTCGACAAAGATGTCGCCAGCAACGTGCTGTATGTTGCACAGGGTCATGAACACCCGCGCCTGATGTCCATTGGTCTGATTGCCCAGCAACTGCACTGGGTTGATCGTGAGCCGCTGACTCAACCACTGCGTTGCGTGGTAAAAACCCGCTATCGCCAGGCCGATATTCCCTGCCTTTTAACGCCTATCGACGCGGACCGCATCGACGTTCGTTTTGACGAACCGGTCGCCGCCGTGACACCCGGCCAATCCGCCGTATTTTATCAGGGCGAAGTCTGCCTTGGCGGCGGCATCATCGAAGAACGCCTGCGCGCTGCGCAATAATCCATCGTCGCGCCGGTCAGAGGAACTGCATGGTTCCTCTGACACCTCAGGCATATCCCCCATCAACACCCATCACACCAGTGCGCTACGTCAAATAAAACGCAGCTCGGGCACCTTTTCCGTTTTCATGACACTAAACTTGAATTGCCGGACGTTCGGGTCTGACGATTTTCAGCCTGAACAAGGTTTTACCGGGTTCAGGCTGGGTTCATGTCAACTTTTATGGCATGATCACCGCCCTTTTAGGCTGTCTTAAGTAAAAAAGCCAGGGCATGTTCGCCGGCGTTTATTTTCCCTCTGGGCCGAACCGGAAACGCAGCCGAGCCGGAAACACCGTTAATACCGGTCTTCCGAACTCGCACGCCGGCCAGATGATGTTTACAGGAGCAATTGTGGCTAAAAACTATCATGACATTACGCTGGCAATGGCAGGGATCTGCCAGTCTGCTCATTTGGTGCAACAATTGGCACATCAGGGCAGTTGTAATATGGATGCGCTGCAAGCATCGCTGAAAAGCATCATGAACATTAACCCGCCCAGCACGCTGGATGTTTTTGGCAACACGGAGCGTAATCTAAAAATCGGGCTGGAAACGTTGCTGGGTATTCTTAACTCATCACGTGAGGGGCTGGGTGCGGAGCTGTCGCGTTATACCTTTAGCCTGATGGTATTGGAGCGTCGGCTGCACAAGAACCGTGAAGCGATGGACGAATTAGGCAAGCGCATCAGCCAGTTAGACCGGCAACTAGAGCACTACGACCTGCTGTCAGACACCTTTGTTAATGTGCTGGCGGGCATTTACGTCGACGTGATCAGCAAACTCGGCCCCCGCATTCAGGTGACTGGCGTACAGGAAGTGCTGAGAAGCCCACAGATTCAGGCAAAGGTTCGGGCCGCGCTGCTGGCCGGAATCCGTGCTGCCGTACTCTGGCAACAGGTCGGTGGCAGCCGACTGCAATTGATGTTCTCCCGCAGTAAACTCATGCGCCATGCACAGGAAATTCTGGCCCGGTGCCACGACTGACCTGAGCAAAAGAGTCAGCGCATTGGCGGCGGCCGCTTATTCCGGTTCAGCCGCTGCCATGAGATACTGTCTGCTATGAAATGCTATTCGTCATGCGATAGGATGACGACAACCCATGTTCTTTATTTGAAAACAATCCCAGGAGTTGCTTGCGATGGAATTATCCTCACTGACCGCCGTTTCCCCTATTGATGGACGCTACGGCGATAAAGTCAGCATGTTGCGCACTATTTTCAGCGAATACGGTCTGCTGAAATTCCGTGTGCAGGTTGAAGTACGTTGGCTGCAAAAACTGGCGGCCTGTGCAGAAATCAGGGAAGTTCCTGCATTTGACGCTGACGCAAACGCTTTCCTTGACAAAATTATCGCCGAATTCAGCGAAGAAGACGCCGCGCGCATCAAAACCATCGAACGTACCACTAACCACGACGTCAAAGCGGTGGAGTATTTCCTGAAGGAAAAAGTGGCGACGGTTCCGGCGCTGCACGCCGTGAGTGAATTTATCCATTTCGCCTGCACCTCCGAGGATATCAACAACCTGTCCCATGCGCTGATGCTGGATACCGCTCGTCGTGATGTGCTGTTGCCGTTCTGGCGCAACATTATTGACGCCATCAAACAGCTGGCACAGCAGTATCGCGATATTCCGCTGTTATCCCGGACTCACGGCCAGCCCGCCACACCGTCCACCATCGGTAAAGAATTCGCGAACGTTGCCTACCGCATGGAGCGCCAGTTCCGCCAACTGCAACAGGTGGAAATCCTGGGCAAAATCAACGGCGCGGTGGGGAACTATAACGCCCACATGGTGGCCTACCCGGCAGTAGACTGGCACCAGTTCAGCGAAAGTTTTGTCACCTCGCTGGGCATCCAGTGGAACCCCTACACCACGCAGATTGAACCCCACGACTACATTGCCGAACTGTTCGACTGTGTCGCCCGCTTCAACACCATTCTGATCGACTTCGACCGTGACGTGTGGGGCTACATCGCCCTCAACCACTTCAAACAGAAAACCATCGCGGGTGAAATCGGCTCTTCAACCATGCCGCATAAAGTCAACCCGATCGACTTCGAGAACTCTGAAGGCAACCTGGGTCTGGCTAACGCGGTAATGAGCCACCTCGCCAGCAAGCTGCCGGTATCGCGCTGGCAGCGCGATCTGACCGACTCGACGGTGCTGCGTAACCTCGGTGTTGGCGTCGGTTATGCGGTCATCGCCTATCAGGCTTCCCTGAAAGGCATCAGCAAGCTGGAGGTCAACCGCAGTCACCTGCTGGATGAGCTGGATCACAACTGGGAAGTGCTGGCTGAGCCGATTCAGACGGTGATGCGCCGCTACGGCATTGAGAAGCCTTACGAAAAACTCAAAGAGCTGACCCGCGGTAAGCGCGTAGATGCAGAAGGCATGAAAGCCTTTATCGACAGCCTGGCGCTGCCAGACGACGAAAAAACGCGACTCAAAGCACTGACACCGGCGAATTACATCGGCCACGCGGTAAAACTGGTCGACGACCTCTAACCCACTCCGGGCGGCATTATCCGTCGTCTGGCGTAAAGCCTATCCCTATTCTATTGGGGATAGGCTCTTATTTCCTGCCTCACTGTTTAGCCTCAGTTGAGCACAACTGTGGATAATGCTGACGTACCGCCATCATGGCGTAATTCTACCTATGACTATCCCGGATTGCGGTAAACGTGCGACACAGGCGCTAAAGCCTGTACAACGCGTTGATAGTTCACTACGTTTGGGTAAATCCCATCAGGAAAATGACCGAGGAAAACGTCATGCGCATTCTTGTCGTTGAAGATAATGTTCTGTTACGCCATCACCTCAATGTCCAGTTGAATGAGATGGGACATCAGGTTGACGCGGCGGCGGACGCGAAAGAAGCGGATTATTTCCTGCAGGAACATGCGCCGGACATCGCCATTATCGACCTGGGGCTGCCGGTGGAAGATGGCACCAGCCTGATCCGCCGCTGGCGCGCGCATCAGGTCAAATTACCGATTCTGGTTCTCACCGCACGGGAAAGCTGGCAAGAAAAAGTGGCGGTGCTGGAAGCCGGTGCCGACGATTATGTCACCAAACCGTTTCACATTGAGGAAGTGGTGGCACGTATGCAGGCGTTGATGCGCCGTAACAGCGGCCTGGCTTCTCAAATCATCAGTCTGCCGCCCTTTGAGGTCGACCTGTCACGACGAGAATTGCTGGTGAATGGCGACCCGGTGAAGCTAACGGCGTTTGAATACACCATCGTCGAAACGCTGATTCGTAACAACGGCAAGGTAGTCAGCAAAGAGTCATTGATGCTGCAACTGTACCCAGATGCCGAGTTGCGGGAAAGCCACACTATTGACGTGCTGATGGGCCGACTACGCAAAAAATTGCAGTCCGCCAACTCCCACGATGTCATCACGACCGTTCGCGGGCAAGGTTACCGCTTCGATATCTAATCATGCCGGACGGCATGTTTTATTTTGGATAGCATATTGAAAAAATCTCCTTTCTCGCTACGTTTTCGCTTTCTGATCGCCACCGCCGCGGTGGTGCTGGCGCTGACGCTCTCTTACGGTATTGTCGCCGTGGTGGGATACAGCGTCAGTTTCGACAAAACCTCATTCCGCCTGCTACGCGGTGAAAGCAATCTGTTTTACAGTCTGGCGCAATGGCACGACAATCAGCTGACCATCGCCACGCCACCTGAAATCGACATCAATTACCCGACGCTGGTGTTTATCTACGACAAGCACGGCAAACTGCTGTGGCGGGAGCGCGCCGTCCCCGAACTGGAATCGCAGATAAAACCGGAATGGCTGGAAAAAACCGACTATCACGAGTTAGACGCCGACACCAACACCAGTAATGCGGTATTGCAGGGAAGTAACCCGCAGATGCTGGACAAACTGCACGCCTACAGCTCCGAAGACAAAACACCATTCACCCATTCTATCGCCGTTAATGTTTACCCGGCGTCCGAACGCCTGCCCAAAATGGTGATTGTGGTGGTGGACCGCGTGCCGCAGGAACTGCAACAGGCAGATGTCGTCTGGGAGTGGTTCCGTTACGTGTTTATCGCCCACCTGGTGCTGGTATTGCCGCTACTGTGGCTGGCGGCGCACTGGAGCCTGCGGCCGATCAAACACCTGGTACATCAGATCAGCGAGCTGGAGCACGGCTCCCGCGAGCATCTGGACGAAAATCCACCACGGGAACTGAACAGTCTGGTACGCAATCTGAATACGTTGTTGAGCAACGAGCGCCAGCGCTATCACAAATACCGCACCACCCTCACCGACCTGACCCACAGTCTGAAAACGCCGCTGGCCGTGCTGCAAACCACGCTGCGTTCGTTACGCACCGGCAAAGAACTGACCATCGAGCAAGCCGAGCCGATCATGCTGACGCAAATCAGCCGTATCTCACAGCAGATCGGCTATTACCTGCACCGCGCCAGCGTGCGAACGGAACATCTGGCCATCACGCGGGAAGTGCACTCCGTTCCGGCACAGCTGGACGCGCTCTGCTCTGCGCTGAACAAAGTGTACCAGCGTAAAGGCGTGGTGCTGACGATGGACATCGCCCCGGAACTGACCTTCATTGGCGAGAAAAACGATTTTATGGAAGTGATGGGCAACATCCTCGACAACGCCTGTAAATACTGTCTGGAATTTGTGGAAATCAGCGCCCGCTATTCCGGTCAAAAACTACACCTGGTGATTGAGGACGACGGCCCCGGCATTCCCGACAGCAAACGGGAAGTCATTTTCCAGCGCGGACAACGGGCGGATACAATGCGCCCCGGTCAGGGCATCGGGTTGTCGGTCGCCGCGGAAATCATCGAGCAGTACCAGGGGGAAATCCTGATCGGCACCAGCGCGCTCGGCGGCGCCAAGGTAGAAGCCATTTTCGGCCGTCAGCATCTTGGTCAGAATGAGAGCTGACACCGTATGGCGTTATAACCGGCTACAATACAAGGAAAACCACCGTCTCTGCCGGTCGATACGGTTCAAGGTCTTCTGAGCTGTTGTTTCAACCGTGAATTAAGGACGGGACACTCTCACGGCGACTTCGCTATAATCGCCGACAGCTCCCTGTTACTGGAAAGGCGTTATGGACTACCAACTTAATCTCGACTGGCAGGATTTTCTGGCCCACCACTGGCAACAAAAACCGGTAATCATCAAAGGTGGTTTCCGCCATTTCATCGACCCCATTACCCCGGATGAATTAGCCGGACTCGCTATGGAAAACGAGGTGGACAGCCGACTGGTCAGCCATCAGGATGGCCGCTGGGATGTCAGCCACGGTCCGTTCGAAAGCTACGACCACCTGGGAGAAAGCAACTGGTCACTGCTGGTACAGGCGGTCGATCACTGGCATGAGCCGTCTGCCGCGCTGATGCGCCCTTTCCGTCATCTGCCTGACTGGCGCATTGACGACCTGATGATTTCCTTCTCGGTGCCGGGCGGCGGCGTCGGCCCGCATCTTGACCAGTACGACGTGTTTATCATTCAGGGCACTGGCCGTCGCCGTTGGCGAGTGGGCGACAAAGTGCCGATGAAACAACACTGCCCGCATCCTGACCTGCTACAAGTCGACCCGTTCGACGCCATTATTGATGAGGAACTGGCACCCGGTGATATTCTCTATATTCCGCCCAGTTTCCCGCATGAAGGCTATTCGCTGGAAAATTCGCTCAACTACTCGGTAGGCTTCCGTGCGCCCAGCGCCCGTGAACTGGTTAGCGGTTTTGCCGACTACGTGCTGTCTCGTGAACTGGGTGGTCAGCGCTACAGCGATCCGGATATCCCTTCACGCGCGCACCCGGCGGACATACTGCCGCAGGAGTTGGATACACTGCAGCACATGATGCTGGACCTGGTGCAGCATAAAGAGGCATTCCGTCAGTGGTTCGGCGAATTTGTCTCCCAGTCACGCCATGAATTGGACCTGGCACCACCAGAGCCGCCTTATCAGCCGGGCGAAATGTACGACCTGCTGCAACAGGGCGAGGCGTTGCGCCGCCTTGGCGGGCTGCGGGTGGTGCGTATCGGTGAGGACTGCTTCGTGAACGGCGAGCATCTGGACAGCCGCCAGTCGCAGGCCATTGCGGCGCTGGCGCACTATGACGTGCTGAATGCCGAACGCCTTGGCGACGCGCTGGACGATCCCTCGTTCCTTGCTCAGTTGACCGCATTGGTCAACAGCGGCTACTGGTACTTTGTCGACTGATTATCGTTTTTCCGGTCATCAGAAACGCAAGAGACGCCACTTGGCGTCTCTTGTTTGCCCAAAGCCCAGATCATCATCAAGCTTTAACCGACATACTCTCGCTGCTGCTCTGCCGGGTTTTGGCGCGCAACGCGGTCAGCTCAGCGATACGCATAATTACCGACACTGCGTTTTCCATCCCTTCCAGCGTAACAAACTCGTGCTTACCGTGAGGGTTGTAACCACCGGTGAACAGATTGGGGCATGGCAACCCCCGGAAGGAAAGCTGTGCGCCGTCGGTGCCGCCGCGAATCGGCTGCATCAGTGGCGTAATGTCGCAATCGCGCATCGCCTGCTGTGCCAGCGCGATAATATGCGGGTACTGCTCTACCTGCTCACGCATGTTGTAGTAGCTGTCGGTAATGGTGACCTCGATATAGCAGTCCGGGTGCAACCCTTTACCCACCGTTTCAGCGATATCCAGCAAGGTTTTCTTGCGCCGCTCAAAACCGTCGCGCTCAAAATCCCGGATGCTGTAGTGCAATTCGGCCCGCTCTACCGTTCCTTTCGCGCCGTGCAGATGGTAAAACCCCTGATAGCCTTCGGTTTGCTCTGGTGTCTCATCAGCAGGCACCAACTGGTGGAAACGCGTCGCCAGCGACAATGCATTAACCATCACCCCTTTGGCCCAACCTGGGTGCACATTATTGCCAACAATCTTCACCACCGCCGACGCAGCATTGAAGTTTTCATACTCCAACTCACCCACGCCACCACCGTCAACGGTGTAAGCCCACTCAGCCCGGAACGCCTCGACATCAAAGTGTTGCGCCCCTTTGCCCACTTCCTCATCCGGCGTAAAAGCGATGCGAATGTCGCCATGTGGGATCTGTCGCTTTTTCAACCGCACCAGCGCGGTAATGATCTCCGCGATCCCCGCTTTGTCATCAGCGCCCAGCAACGTTTTACCGTCGGTCGTAATCAGCGTTTGACCCAGCAGATGGTGCAATACCGGGAACATCACCGGCGACAGCACTTCATCCCCCACGCCCAACGCGATATCACCGCCGCGATAGTTTTCCACAATCTGTGGATTGACATGCTTGCCGCTGAAATCCGGCGAGGTATCCATATGGGCGATAAACCCTACCGTCGGCACCGACCAGGCCACATTGGCGGGTAATGTTGCCATCACGCAGCCGTGCTTACTGACGGACACCTGTTCAAATCCCAGTTCGGTCAACTCCTGTTGCAACACCTGCGCCAGTTTTAGTTGCCCTTCGGTACTCGGCACCTGCCGTACACCCGGCTTTGACTGGGTGTCAAACGTGACATAATTCAAAAAACGATCAAGTAACTTTTCCATCACCACCCCCTCCGATGGATTACGTGTTTCATTATGTAGAGGGTGTCTGCATCAGATATTGCGTCAGGTCAGTTTTTATTGGCTTTCCCTCTGGCTCGCCTGCACCAACGGCCTGCG
The DNA here is from genome assembly GCF_000784735.1 of Dickeya undicola. Lineage (GTDB taxonomy): Bacteria > Pseudomonadota > Gammaproteobacteria > Enterobacterales > Enterobacteriaceae > Dickeya > Dickeya undicola. Next base: position 12,921 of record NZ_JSYG01000038.1, on the reverse strand, counting down.
CTGCAAGGCGGCGAGCACACTGGCATACCAGCCATGCCATAAGGCTCAGCAATTATTTAACAAACCATTAAACATAAAGACTGGCGACCCCTGTCGCCACCAGGCAGGAATAAGGGCCGACGGTTTGATACCTGTCGGCCTGCGTAGGTCACAACCACTCGTAATACTGGCCCAGACTTTTATCACAGCCACAGCAACTGCCACATTTTGGCGCGGCTTCGCCGCTGTGAAAGCGTATTTTGCCTTTCTGTACCCACACCGCCAGCATCCCTTCCACCACGCCGGGGTCTGTCTTAAAAGTCGTGCTGATGTCCTGCAACGACACCTTTTTTCTTTCGCGGACAAAATCCCGCAATTCCAGTAGCGTCATCATGCTCTCCCCGGCGGGCGGCAGGCCCGCCCGACTGGTTATTTCACTTCACCCACCGGCATACGCTGGCGTTGCAAACCATTACGGCGCAGCAGCATCACCGTAACGCACAGCATCGCCGCCACACCCAGCAGTGCGCATAACGAGTACAGCGGATGCTGAGCAAAACGTCCGATCTGATACACCACCACCGCGGTGCTATACCCGACCTGAATGGTCCATCCGGCGCAGAACAGCGTCCAGGCGGTCCCCACTTCACGCCAGATAGCCGACACCGCCGCCACACAAGGGATGTACAGCAACACCATCAGCAAGTAGCTGAAGGCCCCCAGGCGGCCATCGAACAGTTGGCTGATCACGGTCAGCGAGGTGACGGAAAACTTGTTGTCTTTGGCGATGGCGTCGGTATCGGTCAAATCCCCGACGTTGATCCCCATCGGGTTAAGCAACGCATCGCCCAGCTTGCCCAGGTTTTCCGGAATGGTCGCCAGTGCCTCGTGAATGCCACCGGTCAGGCTGAAGGTTTTTTCCTCCTTCGCGCCACCGCCCTGCGAAGCCGCCATCGCACCATACAGCGAATCCAACGTACCGACGACCGCTTCTTTAGCAAAGATCCCGGTGAATACCCCTACCGCCGCAGGCCAGTTCTCTTCCCGGATCCCCATCGGTTTGAATACCGGCACGATGGCTTGCCCCACTGCCGACAGCACCGACTTCTGGGTATTCTGGTTGCCGAACGAACCGTCCGTCCCCATCGAGTTAAGGAAACCTAACACCGTCACCACCACCACAATCAGCCGACCGGCACGCAACAGGAAACCTTTCAGGCGCTCCCAGGTACGGATCAACACACTGCGCAAACTGGGCAGATGGTAAGGCGGGATCTCCATGACGAAGGCGGAAGCATCGCCTTTCAGCGCGGTATTTTTCAGCAGGAAACCGGTGGCAATGGCGGCAGCAATCCCCACCAGATACAACCCGAACACCATATTCTGCCCGCCGTCAACAAACAGCGCCGAGGCAAACAACACATATACCGGCAGCCGCGCACCGCAAGACATAAACGGTGCCATCATCACCGTAACCACGCGATCGCTGTGACGTTCCATGGTGCGCGTTGCCATCACCGCGGGCACATTACAGCCAAAACCGACGATCAGCGGCACAAACGCCTTACCCGGCAAACCAATGCTGCGCATGAACCGGTCCATCACGAACGCCGCCCGCGCCATGTAACCTGAGTCTTCCAGCCAGGACAGGAACAGATACAGACAACCGATCACTGGAATAAAGGTGGACACGGTTTGAATACCACCACCCACCCCATCCGCCAGCAAGGTTTTCAGCCATTCAGGGGTGTGCAGCGCCAGCAACAGTTCGCCGAACCCATCCACCAGCAACGTACCAAACAGCTTGTCGAAAAAATCGATAAACGCACTGCCCACATTGATGGTGAACACAAACATCAGGTACATCACCAGCAGGAAGATAGGGATCCCGAAAAAACGGTGCAATACAATGCGGTCAATCTTATCGGTCAGCGTCGCTGACACTTCACCGCGACGGGTAATCACCTCACGCGCAACGGCGCCCACAAACTGATAACGCGCGTCCGCCAGAAAGATATCCAGTTCATCTTCATATTCCGCCACCAGCCGGGCCACCTGCGCATCGGCAAACGCCAGCGCGTCAGCAGGCACCCGGTCACGCACGGTAACATCGCCTTCCAGCAACTGGATCGCCAGCCAATGCGGGTTGCGGATGGCGCTCTGCCCCTGCAACTGTTCCGCAATCGCCTGCGCCGCCTGGCTCAACGGTGCGTCATAAGGAATCGATACCGGTGGAATGACCGGTTGCGCCAGCGCCGCCTGACACACCTCACGCAACATATCGATGCCTTTCTTCTGGCTGGCGGTAATCGGGATGACCGGACATCCCAATCGCTGCTGCAGACCGGCGATATCAATGTCCAGTTTGCGGGCGGTGGCGATATCCATCATGTTGACCGCCACCACCATCGGCACCTGCATATCCAGCAACTGCGCGGTGAGATACAGGTTACGCTCCAGATTAGAAGCATCGACGATATTCAGCACCAGATTGGCTTCGCCGGACAGGATGTAATCGCGCGCCACCCGTTCATCTTCTGAGCTTTCGGAAGACGGGTTCAGCGAGTACACCCCTGGCAAATCCACCAGCGTCACCTGTTGCTGCTGATAGCGATAGCTCCCGACCTTCTTTTCCACCGTCACGCCCGGCCAATTGCCGACAGTTTGCTTACCACCGGTCAGAACGTTAAATAACGTCGTTTTGCCACAATTCGGGTTACCCACCACGCAAATTACGGATTGCGTACTCATAAAAAATCCTTACCTGCCCGGATTAACATTTTTCCAGAATCAAAATCTGTGCTTCACCTTTGCGCACGCTGATCGCCGCACCGCGCAGACGCAGCTCAATCGGGTCGCCCAGCGGTGCCACGCGGGATACTGAAAACTCCACCCCCGGCGTAACACCCAGCGCCAGCAGACGCTTGCGGTAATCCGCCGACCCCTTCTGAAACCCCAGCACACGCCACTGTGTGCCCACCGCCAATGCTTCCAGTGTCATCGCTGTGTTGACCTCATACCCATTTATTGCGTCAGAAGAACGACCGCTGCCGTAAACCTGTTGTTGTAGATCGATTGCTATAAATCAATTGATGCCGATTATTGTTGTGGCGACACCCACACCTGCTTACCCATCTCCCAGTTGATCGCCACCCGGCTGTCGCCGGAGGCCAGCATCAACGGCTGATTGGCGTCGCGCTGAATCACGCGCACCTGCCCGCCAACGCGGATGCCAAGCTCAGTCAGTCGTTGTTGGTATTCGCCCGTTGAACGAATACGCGCCACCACGGCATTCACGTTAATAGGGAGATCAAGCAGCGTTTGAAGACTCAGAGCCATACGACATTCCTTCACAGACAGTACACGCATTCCACCAGCTCACTGGCGGCGATACATCAAAGCAAGTAATAACGATTATCAATCATATTCCTGTCTGCGAGTCGTCCCTTGACGTGCATCAAGGGAGGTGAAGATTCGGGGGGAATGATAGGAAGGTACGGCGTTTATGCGTGAAGCAGCAGCGAGGAGAACAACCTATGCCATCGGCTCCCGTGATGGGGTCAGTCCACATCAGGCATTGATTGTAGGTGTCCAGCACGAAGAGGAGACAACCTTATAACCAAAAGGACAAACTGATTGAAGCCCCCCCTAGAAATCACTTATTCTCCATCGTTTGAACATGCAGGAAATGACTCATGACTGGCGAAACGCGCGGACGGGGAAGACCACGAAAAACAGAAAGTTCGTATGCAGATACCCGTGATGACTTGATCCGCAGCGGACTTGAACTGTTGACGCAAAATGGTTTTCTTTCGACGGGAGTCGATGCCATTGTCAAAAATGCCGGTGTCCCTAAAGGCTCATTTTATTATTACTTCAAGAGTAAAGAGGAATATGCGCAGACTGTTCTGAATGCCTATGACACTTTCTTCGAGCATAAACTCAAAAAGCATCTGCATGTACCATCCAACGCACCAATGGTACGTCTGGAACATTTTATCAATGATGCCTGCAACGGTATTAAAAAGTACAATTTCACCCGGGGCTGTCTGGTCGGAAATATGATGCAAGAGACTCCGGGACTTCCGCCATCATTTATTAAACAGCTACAGGATATTCTTGAGAGATGGCAGGCACTTGTTGCGGCCTGTCTTTCCGATGCTCTATCTTCGCGCGAAATATGCTCAGAGATGAATGATAAGCAACTAGCGGCTATTTTCTGGAGTGGCTGGGAAGGTGCCGTAATGCGTGCCAAACTTTATTGTTCGACCCAACCCGTGTACGATTTCTGGAGCTATTTCAAAGCTTCGGTGCACTATAAGCCGTCGCAAGAAGCGATAACTAAACAGTAAAGGGTGCTAAGAAAAGCCAGGCTGAGCCTGGCATCCTTTTAATTAACGACATTGAATTACTGCCCGACCCCGAATTTCGCCATTCAGGAGTTTTTCGGCTACATTGATGGCCTCACTGAGCGGGTAGACGGTGGTCAGACCATCCAGTCTGGACTCCGGTAAATACTGTAACGCCTGTTGCCAAATCGCTGCTCTTTTCTCTTTCGCGAACATGACACTGTCGATCCCCTTCAGCGTGACACCACGCAGGATGAACGGGGCCACATTGCCCATCAGTTCCATACCTTGTGCCATCCCGCAGGCCGCAACAATACTGCCATAGCGAACCCCGGCGCAGGCATTGCAGAGCGTATGGCTGCCCACAGTATCAATTGCAGCGGCCCAACGTTCTTTCTGTAACGGTTTTCCGGGGCTAGAGAGTTCGGCACGATTAATAATGTCGTTCACCCCGACCGTTTTATAAAGCCACGCGGCTTCTTCCGGCCTACCGGTCGATGCGGTCACGTGGTAGCCCATGGATGCAAGGATCATGGCGGCAATACTGCCGACGCCTCCGCTGGCACCAGTAACCAGTACCGGGCCATCCTCAGGCTTCACACCATGTTTCAGCAACGCGTCGACACATAGCATCGCGGTAAAACCAGCAGTCCCGATCGCCATAACGTGTTTGCTGCTTGCGCTTGCCGGGAGGGGCGTCAGCCAGTCCCCCTTCACCCGAGCTTTTCCGGACAGCCCGCCCCAGTGTTTTTCCCCAACACCCCAACCGGTCAGAAGGACTTTATCACCAGCCTGATAGGCCGGATGCGAGCTATCGGAAACAGTACCGGCAAAATCGATGCCCGGCACCATCGGAAAATGACGGACGATCGGGCCACGCCCGGTGATAGCCAGGGCATCTTTATAATTGATGGATGAGTAGTCAATATTGACAGTCACATCCCCCTCAGGCAGTTCGCTTTCAGCGATCTCAGCAAACAGCGCGGTGTAACGATCTTCTGTCTTGTTAATTAATAAAGATTTAAACACTTTTACCTCGTATGTCCGGTTATATGACTGTCAGTATTCGGGAGTATAATAAAAATATTGACCGATCATCTACTAAATAAATTTATGATGAGCTCACGACTCATTTCGGGAATGCCGGGTCTTCAAACATGCTGAGGAATACGCCCGGCTGCCACCAGGCCGGACGTATCCTATACGCTCACACCTTAAAGGCAGGCCGTGAAGGTTCGGGTGATGACATCCTGCTGCTGCTCCCTGGTTAGGGAATTAAAACGGACGGCATAACCCGAAACGCGGATGGTCAGTTGTGGGTAATCTTCAGGATGCTCCATGGCATCAAGCAACATTTCCCGGTTCATGACATTCACATTCAGGTGCTGGCCTCCTTCGATGGCATCCTCATGATGGAAGTAACCATCAAGCAATCCTGCCAGGTTCTTGCTTCGGACATCGTCACTTTTACCCAGCGCCCCAGGGATGATGGAAAACGTGTAGGAAATGCCATCTTTGGCGTAACTAAAGGGCAGACGAGCCACTGACGTCAGAGATGCGATAGCGCCTTTCTGATCCCGTCCATGCATTGGATTCGCCCCCGGACCAAAAGGTGCTCCGGTACGGCGGCCATCTGGTGTATTACCCGTTTTTTTGCCGTAAACCACATTTGAAGTGATGGTCAGTACCGACTGAGTGGGTGTGGCATGGCGATAAGTCGGGTGTTGCTGAATTTTCTTCATAAACCGTTCAACCAGATCGCAGGCCAGATCATCCACGCGCGGATCGTTGTTACCAAACTGGGGATAGCTATCGGCGATCTCAAAGTCGACAGCAATCCCTGCTTCGTTCCGGATCGGTTTAACCTCGGTATATTTGATGGCAGAGAGCGAATCCGCTGCCACCGAAAGCCCCGCCACGCCACATGCCATGGTACGGTAGACATCGCGATCCATGAGTGCCATCAGAGAGGCCTCATAGCTGTAGCGGTCGTGGGAATAATGAATGATATTCAGTGCGGTAACGTACTGGGTCGCCAGCCAGTCAAGTATGCGGTCATAGCGTGCCATCACATCATTAAAATCGAGCACATCTGACTTTAATGGCTCGGTTTTCGGCCCGACCTGCGCGCCCGACTTTTCATCAATCCCACCATTGATCGCATAGAGCAGCGCTTTCGCCAGGTTCGCTCTCGCCCCGAAGAATTGCATATGCTTACCGAGAATCTGCGGACTGACACAGCAGGCGATAGCATAATCATCATTGCCAAAATCATTGCGCATCAGATCGTCGTTTTCGTACTGAATAGAAGACGTATCAATCGAGACTTTCGCAACAAAATGCTTAAAGCCATCAGGAAGTTGCTCAGACCACAGGACTGTCAGGTTTGGTTCCGGTGCCGCCCCCATGTTGTATAACGTCTGCAAATAACGGAACGTGGTACGCGTGACGAGGGTACGGCCATCAGTGCCCATACCGGCCATAGCTTCCGTCGCCCAGATAGGATCACCCGAGAACAGTGAGTCATATTCAGGGGTACGGAGATAACGAACCATTCGCAGTTTCATGATGAAATGGTCAATGAGCTCCTGAGCTTCTTGTTCGTCAATCAGCCCTGCAGATAGGTCACGCTCAATATAAACGTCCAGGAAAGTGGATGTTCTGCCGAGAGACATGGCAGCACCGTTTTGTGATTTAACAGCAGCAAGGTAGCCGAAATATGTGAACTGGATGGCCTCCTGGGCCGTACGCGCTGGGTTGGCCATATCAATGCCGTATTTCAGCCCCATTTCATGAATGTCATGCAATGCCTTGATCTGGTCTGCCAACTCCTCGCGTAGCCGTAGTGCTGGTGTTAGCTCTTCAGCGCTCTCCATCATCGTCTGCGTGGAATCAAACTGCGCCTGTTTGTCCTGAATGAGAAACGCCAGGCCGTACAGTGCAATACGGCGATAATCGCCAATAATACGTCCCCGCCCATAGGCATCAGGTAATCCGGTGATAACGCCGGATTTACGACAGGCAAGGATATCCGGCGTATACAGTTCGAAGCAGGCCTGATTATGCGTCTTACGATAATCAGTAAAAATTTTCTCAGTCAGCGGATCCAGTTCTTTGCCGTAAACTTCACATGAATTTTTCACCATGCGAATACCACCATAAGCAATAATCCCACGCTTAAGCGGCTTTTCGGTCTGAAGACCGACAATTTTTTCAACTGCTTTATCGATATAACCAGCGTCGTGTGACGTAATGGTGGAAGGCAGGGATGTATCGAAATCGACAGGTGCGTGCGTGCGGTTTTCCTGTTTTATCCCTTCAAGAACTTGGCTCCATAAGCGTGTCGTCGCTTCGGTTGGACCAGCGAGAAATGCACTGTCGCCATCATAGGGCGTATAGTTTTGTTGAATAAATTCCCGGACATTGACTTCGTTTTGCCACACATCGCCGACAAACCCCTTCCAGGCTTCTGACATCATTTGTGAGTCAATTTTCATGCTAGTCACCTTATTAATTTAATATTGACCGATCGTCTAAAAACTGGCGAAACTATCCCACTGTTTTGTCAATATTCAAGAATTATCCTGTAAACCACTATTTTTTCAGATGTACTTTTGACTCATGTCAAAATGAGGTTTGATTCCGCAAAGAACTCTGGTGTTGATGCAAATCCTGTTACTGCCATCCGGTGGATCAAAAATCGGTTCAGTAGATGGAGCAGTGGATAGGCTGGTTGTTTGATGGCCATGAGCGTGGCCCGTCTGATGATTTGGCATTGCAGTTTGAGGCCGTCAGCGGGATGCCGGAAGAAGAGCGCTAGATAATCAAGGCGTTACTGGATGGGATGATACTGAAGTACCAGGCTAAACAGATTACTGAGCGCGGTGAGAACAGGCGGCAACCTGCTCCAACCGCTCACCACAAGCAACTAAACGGGCTGGACGCGATTCTAAGTCAGAACCCCGCGCAACTGAAGTAAAAGAACCCCAACGGCATTACACCGTCGGCTACGCCCCCAATGGCATGAAGGGCAACCCGCCGCCGCAACTCACGCTGAAGGGCCGCTGGCTGGAAGATCTCGGCTTTAACACCGGCCAGCCGGTGATTGTCACCGTCGAGCGCGGGCGGCTGGTGATTGAGGCGGAGATTAGGATCTGACCGGTAAAAACGACGATCCCGGCGCAGAGGCCGGGATCGTTTTTAACTTTAAATAGGCTCACTTGTTTCCAAAACTGCTTCTTCATATCCTTCAAGATTACTACTTAACCAATTTTCGTCCTGACGCTTCATATGGAACTTAACTACTGCACCAAATTCATCATGAGAAATAATCACATTTAATTTCTGAGCATGATTGTATTTTTTCCAGCAAGCTAATATTTGCTCGCAAAATAAAAAGGAGTAATCCAAGTACCGCTCAGATACGTAATCGTCAATATGGAAAGAGTTTACAAAACATTCAACCCCCGTCCTGTCAGGAAAATTATCTAACCCTTTATAATTCTTGTATAAAGATCGCAAAAAAACACAGCCGTCATCTTCTACAAAACCACCATTGATCCATGACTGCAAATCATCAGGAAGAGATAACCCCCTCCAATCGGCACGTTTAATTTCCTTTTTCATCAATTGATTACATTTCATTTCTTCTCTCCTAAATACTGAGTCATCCCTTTATTAATAGCCTTTCTAAATGATGGATCATTCAATAGATTATTTACCGACTTAGGTGCATCGGGGAATGAATCCGTCTTAGGATCATAAAGATATTTGTTATCCTTATTATCTTGATAATGTAGCTGTCCGGCTCTTTGTCCTGGTGCCGGATTTTCAACATCTATTCGTTCTTTACCTACACCTTTCCATATCGTTTTACTGGACGTCTGAACTCCATTAGCCCCTAACATGTGCCCATCAGCTAAATACGCCAAATCATCCTGACTCGGCCCATCCGGGATCGGCGTCGTGGTGGTATTTCCGGCAGTAGACGAGGCACCATCAGTATTTCCGGTATGGCTGGCTCCGTTATTATCCGACTGATCCGGCGTTGTCAGCGTGGTGGCCGTGTTCTCTGTCGGGGCCGGATTTTCCAGCTTGCCACCGGTCGGATCGTTATCCGCTATCGGTAACTCCGTATGTCCCGGCCCACGGGTGCCGTCGCGCACCGCGCACTGCTCGCGGGTGCCTTCACAGCTTCCCCCCATCTCCTCGCCGTCGCCTTTACCGCTTCCCTGACGAACGCCCTGACCTACCGCACCGGCGACTGCTGCCGCTTCACCGCCTACCGCCACAGGGGCCGCCGGTGGTGGAGCCATAAAGTTATTCTCCACCGCATTACGTCCTGCCTGCGCTCCTGTCGCCGCACCGGTGGTGTTACCCGATGCAATCCCTGAGGCCAGACCCGCCGCCAGCGAGGCCAGCGCGCTGACCGACTGTTTTTCCGCTTCCGTCAGGTCACTGCTGTCCCGCCCTGGGTACAACTCCTTCATGATCAACAGGCGCGCGGCCAACTCACCGCTCGCAGCCCCCACAGCACCCGCCAACGCATCCTTGCCCGACAGTTGCGCCACCACCGCACCCATCAGCGCATGTCCCATCGCGTTGGCCGCAATGTCCGATGCTGTCGCCTTCTTCTCATCCGTCGGCATCGTCACATCTTTGACCAGCTGTGCCAGATACGGTGCCGAGGCACCGGCCAGCGCCTGCTGCAGGTTTCCCCCTCCTGCCAGCGCCTGTATTGCCGCCGTTGCCGCCTGCGCTGCCCGTTGCAGATCGCTACCGGTGCCGTAAGACTGCATCACCGCCTTGTATTCCGGCGTTTCCGTCAGATCTTTTTTGTATTTATCCCACTCTTTTTCGGTCGCGTTATCCGCCGGGCGATCCACCTTGCCGCTGGCTTCTGCCGCCCGCGTCGCACGAATTTCCCCTTCGGTGCGGATAACATCCATCACTTGTGCGCCCAGTTCACCGACCATCTGCGCCGTCTGCAGGCGCTTCTGCTCTTTTTCCTTGTCAAAGATCGGGCTCAGCGCATTGTTGGCGTGCTCCACATCCCGGCTCAGACCGGTAATATCCTGCTGCTGACCGGCCTGATTACGGATAATCAGCGCCCCGTCGCTCACCGCCGCGTAGGTGGTGCTGCTGGCATTGCCGCCGTTACCCATCGACATCAACGCCGAAGGCGCGGTCAGGGCTGCCGATTTCAGCATATCCGACATACTCAGCGACGGGCTGGCACTCAACCCGATACCGCTGTGCGACACCGAAAATTCTGCCCGGTTATCGATATTGCTGAAGCCCAGCGTACCGGTATCCAGCCGGTTTTTATCCGCACTGGCGGTTGAACCAATTACCGCGCCGTCCAGTTGCGTGTGATTGCCGACGCTGATGTCGTAACCGCCTTTGCCCGCAAACAATCCGGTCTGCTGCTGCACGCTGTCATAGCTGCTGTGCATTTTGTCCTGACTGGCGCTCAGATAACCGCTGCCGGTCATGCTGCCAAAGGTAAAGCTACCGCCCGCCGACACGCTGGTCTGCTTCGAGTCATAGCGGTTGCTGTCCTGCTGGCTTTTCAGCAGCAGGTCGCCGCCCACGTTCGCCACAATGCGCTCGCCGCTGACCTGCGCCCCGGTCAGGCGCGTATCACCGCCGCTGGTCAGGCCAACCTGCTGCCCGGCATCCACCGTGGTTTCTGACCAACTGTTGCCATTGCCCAGTTCACGACCTTTGGCCGCATTGACATTGGCAAAGACGCTGAATCCCGCCCCGCCGTTGCTCAACCCAAAGCTGACGCCGATATTCCCGCCGCTGCTGCTGTTGCTGCCGGTCATCGACTCCGTATTGCGCGCCGATAGCAGATTAATCGCCCGGGAAGCATTCAGCTCCACATTGTTGGCCGCTTTCAACTGGCTGCCAACCGCAGTGATATCCCCCTGACGAGCGACCACGTTGATATCATGGCCCGCGTTCAGTGTCGAAGCAAAACTCTGCGATTGCTCGCTGGTCTGGCTGCTGCTGGCGCGCTGCGCCCCCAGTGACACGCTGATACCGACAAACGACGACGCGCCTTTATTGTTGGTATCAACCTGAGTGCCCTGATAAGCCTGATACCCCGACAGCGCCGCCTTCATCCCCTGCAACGCCTGCAGACGGCTATCACTCTGTTTTTGAACGGCCTGCAGTGCCTGTACCGCGCTGTTCAGCGCCGAGCCCACCACGCCAGACAACGCCACCGTCAATCCCGCCGTTTTCTGCACCGTATGACGGGACTGGCTGTGCGTATCATAACCGGGGTCAATGGTCACGCTGTTGCCCGTCACCTGAATATCCCTGGCCGCAATGACATCGGTGGCCGCCACCGACACAGCCTGCCCGGCATTCAGCCGTACCGACCCGCCGGTGCTGCCCAGCGTGCTGACGCTCTGGCTCTGGGTGGTCGCCTTGTCGTCCAGTTTCTGGCTCAGGGAGGTGCTGCCGATGGTGAAACCGATGCCGCCCCCGCTGAACACCCCGCTCTTCTTGCGACTGTGCTCCTCGTAGTTACGGTAGGTTTCCACACTCGCCGCGGTCGTGATGTCATGCCCCGCCGTCAGCGTCACGTCCCCGTCCGCCGCCACCGCCGAGCCCTGCACCCCGATATCATGCCCCGCCGTCAGCGCCACGCTGCCCCCCGACAGCAGAGTCCCCTTCTCCGTCGTCTGCGCCGTTTCCCGCAGCGTGTGCGTGGTGGTCTTCGACAGGAACCCCTTCTTCACCGTCGTCTCTTCAAAAAAATCATGCCGGCTCTCCGTCGCCGACAGCAGGTTCAGGTCCCGTCCCGCCTGCGCCGTCAGCGCGCCACGCGTTTCCGCCTGCGCCCCCTCGAGCGTCAGGTCCTGACCCGCCCGCAGGCTCAGCCCCCCGCCCGCATTCAGCACCGTCCCCTGCTGCGTCACCGTCTGCTGCCAGTCCAGATGCCGCGTCCACGCGTTCGAGCTGAACTGCTCCTCGCTGGCCGACAGCAGGCTCAGGTCCCGCCCCGCCGACAGCGCCAGCGTCCCCGCCGCGCTCAGCTGCCCCGCCGTGCTGCTCAGGTCACGCCCCGCGCTCAGGCTCAGCTCGCCCCCGCTGGCGAGCGTACTCTGCACCCGTCCCTGACTGCGTCGCTCGGTGCTGGCCCCGCCCGTCTGATTCACCGTGTCCGTCACCGTGGTCAGCGCCGCCAGCCGGATGTCGTTGCCCGCCGCCAGTTGCAGCGGCCCGCCCGCGCTCAGCTGCGCCCCGTTCAGCGCGATATCGTGTCCCGCCTGCAGCGTCAGCCCGTTTTGCGCCGTTATCAGCCCGGCCTGCCCGATATCGGTGCGCGTCAGCGACCCGCGCCCCCGGCCGTCCTTCGCCGCCGTCTGCCACTGATTGCTGGTGGTGGTGTTGACGATATCGCCGTTGACGCTCGCCAGCGTCACCCGGTTGCCCTGTATCGTCGCGCTGCTGTTGGTCAGATTGCCCAGCGCCACCAGATTCAGCGCGCCGTCGGCGCTCAGCAGCCCGCCCTCGCGGTTGCTCAGGGTGCCGCCGCCGGCGATGTTGAGTGCCTCCACCGCCGTCACCGTGCTGC
>NZ_JSYG01000037.1 GCF_000784735.1 Dickeya undicola | reverse complement strand
GGTTTCATCGGTTCGCCCGCCATGAACCTCATCACGCTGCCTTGCGAAGACGGTGCAATGCGGCTAGGTGAGCAAATGCTCCCTCTGCCACCGCACACTAACCAGCATCAGCAGGTGATTTTCGGCATCCGCCCGGAACACCTTTCCGATGCCCCTGAAGCCGAACAGCATACGTTGCGTCTGTCTGGCATCGTGACGCAACGAGAATTGATGGGCGCGGACTATCTGCTGCACATCAGCACGCCGATTGGCGAACTACGCTACAGCCGCAAAAACCGCGGCGACGCCCCGATGGTCGGCGATACCGTCAACCTCGGTTTTTCACCTTTTGATGTTCATCTTTTCCATGCTGATACACAGCAGAATTTATACCAGGAGACGTCTCATGCATAAGCCCCTGAAACAGCGATTACAGGCGCTCACCCTCGGCATTACGCTGGCCTTCGCCGGTTCGGCACTGGCTAAACAAAACATCGATTTCATGTTCCCAGCCCCCGTGGACGGCAAACTGACGATGGAAATGACCCGCATCATCAAGGAGTTCAACAGCGCCCAGCAGGATGTGGAAGTACGCGGGATTTTCACCGGTAACTACGACACCACCAAAATGAAAGCGGAAGCGGCACAGAAAGCCGGTCAGCCGCCCGCACTGGTGATCATGTCCGCCAACTTCACCACCGACCTGGCACTGAAAAACGAAATCCTGCCGATGGACGAGCTGTTCAAATTCGGCAACGAAAAAGCCGGTACGTTTTTGACCAACGAATTCTGGCCAGCCATGCGCAAGAACGCACAGGTCATGGGTGTGACCTACGCCATTCCGTTCCACAACTCGACGCCAATCCTCTATTACAACAAAACGATGTTCGAAAAAGCCGGTATCACCCAGGCACCGCAAAACTGGCAGGCGCTACTGGAAGATGCCAAAAAGCTGACCGACCAAAGCAAAGGCCAGTGGGGTATCATGCTGCCGTCCACCAACGACGACTACGGCGGCTGGATTTTCTCCTCGCTGGTACGCGCCAACGGCGGCAATTACTTCAACGAGGACTATCCGGGCGAGGTCTACTACAACACCCCGACCACCATCGGCGCGCTACGCTTCTGGCAAAACCTGATCTACAAAGACAAAGTGATGCCGTCCGGCGTTCTGGACTCCAAACAGATCAGCGCAGCGTTCTTCTCCGGCAAACTCGGCATGGCGATGCTGAGCACCGGCGCACTGGGTTTTATGCGCGAGAATACCAAAGACTTTGAACTGGGTGTGGCGATGCTGCCCGCCAAAGAGCAGCGTGCGGTGCCGATCGGCGGTGCCAGCCTGGTCAGCTTCAAAGGCATTTCCGACGAACAGAAAAAGGCCGCCTACCAGTTCCTGAGCTATCTGGTCAGCCCGCAGGTCAACGGTGCCTGGAGCCGATTCACCGGCTATTTCTCACCGCGGAAAGCCTCATACGATACGCCAGAAATGAAAACCTATCTGGAAAAAGACCCGCGTGCTGCCACCGCGCTGGAACAGTTGAAGTACGCCCATCCGTGGTACTCCACCTATGAAACCGTCGCGGTGCGAAAAGCGATGGAAAACCAGCTGGCGGCGGTGGTGAATGACGAGAAAGTCACGCCGGAAGCGGCGGCCAAAGCCGCCCAGCAGGAAGCGGACACCATCATGAAGCCCTACGTGGACCAGACAGCGTTGGCTCCAGTGAAATAATCTTTCTGCACTATAGCGGACGAGATTGACGAGATATTAGTTACGATGCCGGCTTGACCGGCATCGTTTTTTCTCAACGAACCCGATCGCCAGAGCCCTGGCCGACGACGGTTTGTACCAGATAAGTGAAGTAATGTTTTACCGACAGGGTCTGGATCATGCGCTGATCCCACTCTGCCAGTTTCTGCGGCGTGGACATATCGATAGCGTTAACCTGCGCCAGCCCGGTAATCCCCGGCAATACATCAAAGACACCCCGCGCCTGACGCTCGGTAATCAGTTCCTGTTGATTAAACAGACAAGGACGCGGCCCCACCAGGCTCATCTCGCCTTTCAGCACATTAATCAACTGAGGCAGCTCATCCAGCTTGGTTTTACGCAAAAATGCGCCTAACCGTGTCACCGAACTACGGCTGGCAAGATGTGTCGCCACCGACTCAGTCGCCACCGCCATCGTGCGGAACTTGATCAGATTAAACGGGCGTTGATGTCGGCCAACCCGCTGCTGAATAAACACCGGCGAGCCGGTATCAAATAATCCCAAGACATAAACAATCAGCATCACCGGCCACAGGCACAGCAAGCCAATCAGCGCCAGTAACACATCCAGAACACGCAGCATGATAATCGGTCAACCTTCTTTTTTGGATTTGGACTCGGGAACGCCGGACATTTTCGCCAGAAACGCCCGCGCCGTGATGGCAATCGCCTGATGATAAGGGACGGCGGGCTGCCAGCCAAGTTGTTGCCGGGTTTCTCGGATATCCACCTGTAGTGAACCCAGCAGGCGCTCCGCCACCGCAGATTTTCCCAGCAGAGCCGCGGCGCTTTTCAATACCCACGGTGACAGCGGCCAACAGCGGCTTTTCACGCCCAGCGCCGCGGCGATATCCGCCAGCAGCTCAGCGGTGGAAACATCGTGGTCGTCCGACGCCAGCCACACCCGTCCCGGAGCCTGTGGATGGCGCAAACTCAGCAGAATCAAGTCAGCCAGATTGTCCACAAATACCAGACTGCGCTGATTATGAACCGCTGCCAGTGGTAGCGGCACACCTTTGTTGACCCAGTTCATCATCGCCCGGAAATTGGCTTTGACACCCGGCCCGTACACCAGCGGTGGACGAATAATTACCACCTCAATGCCGGTTTCCTGCGCCAGACGCATCAGCCCTTGTTCCGCTTCATATTTGCTCAGACCATAAGGGTCGGTCGGCGCTACGGCTACGTCCGGTTGGAAAGGCTGACCTGGCGGGGTGACCTCGCCATTCACCTTGATGGAACTCACAAAAACAAAGCGCTTAACACCAGCTTCTGCGGCCTGTCGCGCCAATCGTAACGTCCCCGCGACATTGGTTTCCCGGTAAAGCGCTAAGGCATCACCGCCGTCCTGCATCTGGTGCACTCTGGCAGCACAATGCACCACGGCATCGACTCCCTGTAGCGCTGACATCCAGTCTGTCGTGGCGGTCAAATTGGCACGAATTATCGAATCATCGCCTGCGTCGCTATGTTCACTGCCGTGCAAAACACAGGTTATGCCTTGCTCACCCGCCAACGCGACGACCCGGCTTCCGACAAACCCGCGGCTTCCCGTTACTAAAATTTTCAATGTAATTACCTTCCTGAATGGCTCGGCTCATGATACCCGGCATAGCGGCATAACTAAAATTAAGATGAGCACATCTGGTCAAGACATTGTTAGACCACTAAAATACCCCGCTAATACCATTCTATTGTCGCACACGGACATTCAGGCTCTGATGTTTAAACTTATTCCGCTTTTGCTTAATGCAGAGCGCGCCACTAAACGCATAGTGACGGTACTCTATGACGTTATCGCCATCGTTGTTTCACTGTATCTGGCTGTTGCCGTCCGTTTAGGCACCACGGATTTTTCTGTTGGTTATGCTGAAATAGCCAGTGTTGCCGTAACATTATCCATCACCATCTTAGTGTTCATACGCTGTGGCATGTACCGTGCCGTATTGCGTTACATGATGCTACCCGCAATCGGGTATGTATTTTTGTCCGTCTTTTTATCCGCTATCAGCCTGGCACTCAGTA
Organism: Dickeya undicola; assembly: GCF_000784735.1. Taxonomy (GTDB): domain Bacteria; phylum Pseudomonadota; class Gammaproteobacteria; order Enterobacterales; family Enterobacteriaceae; genus Dickeya; species Dickeya undicola. The sequence goes on along the minus strand of NZ_JSYG01000037.1, from coordinate 156,097 downwards.
GTTTCTTTTTTCAGTCATTTGTCCCTCGAAGCGTGCCGTTTATCTATGCTGGTCTGGCAACGCTCGCACTGGGTAGCCCTCGAGTACTCATTCGAACATTCTATTACCACTACTATAAACGACAGAAACCGAACGTTTTTATCTATGGCGCAGGGGCTACCGGGCGAGACTTGCTGTACGCGTTAATACAGGGGGACGAGTATCACCCCGTTATCATCCTTGATGATGACGAGAAAAAAATTGGTCAGATCATTTGCGGCATCAAAGTACATCACAGTAGTGAATTTGAGAGACTGAAACCATTGTATCAGCCGGTAAAATTATTATTAGCCATCAATAATATACAAAAAGGGCAACGGCTGAGATTACTGGAAAAGCTCTCTTACTGGCCAATCGAAGTGCAATCCGTGCCCTCAGTTGAAGACATTGCCGCAGGCAAAGCAACAGCGACAGAGATACGTGACCTGGATGTTGCGGACCTGCTGGGGCGTGAAGCGGTTGCTCCGGATAAGCAACTGGTGGCGAAAAATATTACGGGTAAATCCGTGATGGTCACAGGGGCAGGTGGGTCAATTGGTGCCGAACTTTGCCGTCAGATTCTAGCCCAACGCCCAAAGACGCTGGTGCTATTCGAACTGAACGAATACAACCTCTATACCATCGATCAGGAATTACAGGGTATTAAAAAGCGCCTGATGCTTGAGACAAAAATCGTCGCGGCATTAGGTTCGGTGCAAAAGCAGAACCGCGTACAAAAGCTGATACATGCTCATCAGGTCGAAACCATTTACCATGCCGCCGCCTACAAGCATGTGCCGTTGGTTGAGGACAATGTAATTGAAGGGATTCGCAATAACGTTTTTGGCACATTAGCCTGTGCTGAAGCGGCGATCGCCGAAGGGGTACAGAATTTCACACTGATCTCCACAGACAAAGCGGTACGCCCTACCAATATTATGGGCACCAGCAAACGGATGGCTGAATTAATTTTGCAGGCGCTGGCGGAACGCCAAAACCAAACAACATTCACCATGGTACGCTTTGGGAATGTACTGGGTTCATCCGGTTCAGTCGTCCCGTTGTTTAAAAGGCAGATTCGACAAGGTGGTCCGGTCACAGTGACACACCCGGATATTATCCGTTATTTCATGCTTATACCCGAGGCGGCACAGCTAGTCATACAAGCAGGTGCAATGGGGATTAACGGACAGGTGTTTGTGCTGGATATGGGCGAACCGGTCAAAATACTCGATTTAGCCCGCAGGATGATTAACCTGATGGGGATGAAAAGCTATATAGAGGGTCATGGCCCTTCAGAGGAAGGCGATATCGCAATTAAATTCACAGGATTGCGCCCAGGGGAAAAACTCTACGAAGAGTTATTGATCGGTGAGAATGTGGCGGGAACTAGCCATCCGAAGATCATGACGGCGCAGGAAGAGAAGCTGAGCTGGCAAGAGATGGAACAGTTACTAGATAAACTGGATAAGAATTGCCATGAGTTTGATGTCGAGACAATTAAAGAGCTCTTATTAAATGCGCCGACTGGCTACTCCCTTGGCTTGAGAGAATGCCAAAAGTAAAGATGGGGAGGAATATCCACAGACTACTGCCGGCACCGACTGCATCAGTAGTGCGTACAGTTAGGGTGTTAGATAGAACATGTCAACGCAGGGATATACTTTAGCAATCTATTTCATAGCAAGCTGATAAGTCAAAACTGATTTATATAGAACAAATAAAATCGACATACCATGTGTTTTCTGCTCACATTAACCAATGTATATTGAGCAAAAACACTGGAACTTTTACATCTATTCAAAGCACAGGTAAAGTCACATAACATTTGCAGTGGATATAATCAACAGATGATCTTGAATGAGATTAATCTGGGAAAATGTAAGTTGATAGATTAAGGCTATGATACATTAAAGATATTCACAAGATTATATCTATTACTTTCCTCTCATATATGCGAAAAAAAATTAGAATTACAGGAAACCTACAATAAAATGAATCCCGATAAACTTACTTCAAGTCAGTAATTCGGGTGAGAAAAGCTAACACACTTGCAACTGTAAGTATAAAGTGCATATTTTTGCACAAGAAATAAAAAATGTATCGCTTATTCATAAAATAGAAACATATAATACATCAACGGCATAGAATTCATATAACCATTTGGAATAAATTATGGGTATTTATAGATTTATACTTGCTACATTGGTGATGTTTTCGCATTGTCAAATAACATTTTTGGGGAAAAATGAAGGTGTATCTGCTGTTGTTTCCTTTTTCTTGATTAGTGGGTGTGCCATGACACATCTGTTAAATAAGACGTATGCAAAGAAAAACCAACTACTCCAATTTTATATTGATAGATGCTTAAGGTTATTTCCACAATTTGTTTTTTATTTGGCTATAACTTATTTGTTATATTCTTTAATGGGCCAAGGCCTCTCAATTGGCAAGTTGATAATAAATTTAATGATGCTGCCGTTGAATTTTTTACAGTATATAATTATGAATACATAATCATCCCGCAATCTTGGTCCCTGGGGATTGAAATGCAGTTTTATTTACTATTCCCTATAATTATTTTATATAAAAAAGAACTACCAGCATTAGCTTTCTCCGTTCTCTCATTTTTAGTGGCCTTCTTCGGCATTGTTAATTCGGATTACTTTGGGTATAGAATGCTATCCGGCATGCTATTTGTATTCATAATTGGTTCATTTATAGCTCAGGACAAAATAAAGGAGATTTTTATTTTCTACATTTTACTTATAGTAATTCTAATATATCCCACAACAAGAAGTTATTTGGGAAATGGATTCAACATTGAAATAATAGCAGGCCTATTAATAGGAGTCCCTATTGTTTTCTTACTAAATAAAATAAATTCCAAAGGTGCTTTGGATACATTTCTTGGCGACCTAAGCTATGCTATATATCTAAATCATTCAATTCCAATATCTATTATCCATAAATACAAAGGGAATGATGTGAATTTATCAGAATATGTCTTTTATGTTTTCTCCATTTCTTTTCTCATGTCCATCATCAGTAATATATTGATAGAATCAATATCGCAAAAATATAGAAGAAAAATTAGAAAAAAACTAACATTTTGATTGTTTGGTAATTCACTAAGGTATAAACGAGACAGGTATAGAGTTTTGTGGTCTACTGATTTACTAACAAATTCAGTGAAATCATCTCTATGCCTTTTTATGTGTAAATTTGTCATTCCCCCAGAATTTATGATCCTCCCCACCATCAGTGGACACGCGACTAAGTGAGTAAACTCTCAACCAGAGGTGATTACTCATGACAAAACCAGCATCAACCAGCAAAACGGCCCGTAAACAGTATACACCCGAATTCCGCGATGAAGCTCTGAAACTCGCTGAACACATCGGTGTCGCTGCCGCTGCCCGCGAGCTCAGCCTTTATGAATCCCAGCTCTACAACTGGCGCAGTAAACAACAGCAACAGATGACCACCTCAGAGCGCGAGAATGAACTGGCGGCCGAAAATGCCCGCCTCAAACGCCAGCTGGCTGAACAGGCCGAAGAGCTGGCCATTCTCCAAAAGGCCGCGACATACTTTGCGAAGCGCCTGAAATGAAGGTTGTCTTTATCGAAAAACATCAGGCAGAGTTCAGCATCAAAGCCATGTGCCGGGTGCTTCGGGTCGCCCGCAGCGGTTGGTATGCCTGGCGTTGTCGCCGCCATCAGGTCAGCTCGCGTCAGCGGTTCCGACGTGTCTGTGATGATGCCGTCAGTAAGGCATTCAATAACGCCAAACAGCGGTACGGTGCCCCGCGACTGGCTGATGAGCTACCGGAATATAATGTGAAAACCATTGCTGCCAGCCTGCGCCGTCAGGGGCTGCGGGCAAAAGCGGCCCGGAAGTTCAGTCCTGTCAGTTACCGGGAGCACGGGCTGCCTGTGTCTGAAAATCTGCTGAAGCAAGATTTCATCGCCAGCGGTCCAAATCAAAAATGGGTGGGAGATATCACGTATTTACGTACAGATGAAGGCTGGCTGTATCTGGCCGTCGTCATTGACCTATGTCGCGTGCTGTTATTGGCTGGTCGATGTCATCGAGGATGACGGCACAGCTGGCCTGTGATGCGCTACAGATGGCACTGTGGCGGCGTAAACGACCGAAAAACGTTATTGTTCACACTGACCGTGGCGGGCAGTACTGCTCAGCGGATTACCAGAGCCTGCTGAAACGGCATAATCTGCATGGGAGCATGAGTGCAAAAGGTTGCTGCTACGATAATGCCTGTGCGGAAAGCTTCTTCCACTCACTGAAAGTCGAATGCATCCATGGTGAACGCTTTGTCAGTCGGGAAATAATGCGGACGACGGTATTTAATTATATCGAGTGTGATTACAATCGGTGGCGCCGTCACAGTGCCTGTGGCGGTATCAGTCCGGAACAATTTGAAAACCAGAACCTCGCTTAGGGCTGTGTCCACATTACGTGGGTAGGATCACTCTACTGAATGCCCAGAAAAACCATGAAAATCACGGACAGCACGGTAAAATAATGGAATTGTTTCTTCTTCATTAAAAACAGGTACAACAAGAGATATTTTCATTACTCTGCCCTAAATACGATGTAAGTCGAGTATATAAATCCGACGAATAAACTTATCAAAGAGAAGCATAACAGGGTTAAAATTGGACTTAGCTCCACTCTATCCGCCAGATAGCCACAACCTAGAGCGAGCAAGCCCATGAACCCCACATATAAAAAATACTTTGCAGTAGTGTGCTCTACTTGATAAGTCCATTTTGCATTAGCAAAAAAACTAAAAGTAACAGCCATACAGAAAGCAGCAAAGTTACTAATCATTTGCTGTTGACCAAATGATGAATAAACAACTGCAAAGGTCAACCAATGGATGGCGGTGTTGATCCCGCCAATCAGGCATATCTAAGAAAAATTTTCAACATGGTTTTATACAGATTAAGGGTGATGCCTCTAATTAGTTGAATCTGGTATATAATACGGGATTTTGAGGTTCTATTATGGCCAGCGTTAACGTTCATTGCCCCCGTTGTCAGTCTGCTCAGGTTTACCGCCATGGTCAGAACCCTAAAGGCCACGACAGATTTCGCTGCCGTGACTGCCACCGAGTGTTTCAGCTCATTTACGCTTATGAAGCCCGTAAGCCTGGTATTAAAGCGCAGATCACTGACATGGCCTTCAATGGTGCTGGGGTTCGCGATACCGCCAGGACACTGAAAATTGGCATTAACACCGTCATCCTGACTTTAAAAAACTCGCGCCAAAGCGCATAACGTCCTCGCCCGTTACCCATGCTGATGTGGCGCTTATCTGCGAACTTGATGAGCAATGGAGTTTCGTTGGCAGTAAAGCACGGCAGCACTGGCTCTGGTCGCGTACAACACCAAAACAGGCGGTGTACTGGCCTACACGTTTGGTCCCCGAACCGATGAAATCTGCCGGGAGCTATTGGCACTGCTTACGCCATTCAACATCGGCATGATCACCAGCGACGACTGGGGCAGCTATGACCGGGAGGTACCGAAAGATAAGCATCTGACCGGAAAAATATTCACCCAACGTATTGAGCGTAATAACCTGACACTTCGCACCCGCATTAAGCGATTGGATCGTAAAACAATCTGCTTCTCGCGTTCAGTTGAGATCCACGAAAAAGTCATCGGAGCGTTTATTGAAAAATACATGTCCTACTAATTGGATGCATTACCATCCGACAGATACCTGTATAAATAACCGGTAACTGTCAGATCAGGTTTGAGATAATACAGCCACAGTCAACGTAGCAATATACTATCCAATAGTATAAAGTCGAAAATTACTAGCATCTAGCTATCTTATTGTTTTCTTTATACCAAGTATATGTTTTCTCCAGTCCTTCGAATAAATTATAACGAGGAGAAAAACCTATAGTTCTTAAATTACTTACATCATAATCACGCAAGTACTGTCCATCAGGCTTGCTACTATCCCAATTTACTGATCTCTTTAAATTAGAGATCTTAGAAAGCATTTCCACTACTTCATAGATAGTGTGAGTCATACCAGTCGCTAGGTTAATAGGCCCAGTAAAGCTTTCTGCTATCATACGCATTGCATATGCAGCATCATCACTGAACAAAAAATCACGTTTTGCTTTTCCCGTTCCCCATACGCTTACTTCACCATCATTTCTCTCTGCGTTATAAAACTTAGAGATAAGAGAAGGGATAACATGCCCCCATTTCTCATCAAACTTATCATATGGTCCATATAAGTTCGTTGAAATACAAAATGCATAATCCAGATCATATTGATCCTTGTAGGCCTCAAGATGAGCTAGCATAGACCGTTTACTATGAGCATACGGGGCTTCAGAATAGTGAGGAGCGCCATTCCAAACCTGATCTTCACTCATAGGTAAAATCACATTATCTGAGTAGATTGCTGAAGATCCCATGGCTATAATCTTCTTTACTCCACATTTTTGGCTAGCATCAACAACGTTAGTGTTAATTCTTACGTTATCTAGATAGGCACGACCTTTGTTCTGCAGGTTGCCCATGATTCCATAAACGCGAGCAGCCAAATGGTACACTATTTTAGGTTTTACTTCTTCAAAAAACGCTTCTGTAAGAGATTGATTTCTCAAATCAACCTGAGCGCTGGAAATAGAAACGACATTCATATATCCAGCCTTTTCTAATTCTTGTTCCAATGCTCTGCCGATAACACCTGACGCACCAGTAATTAGCACTTTATCAGAATACATTCCACACCCCGCAAAATAATTTTTTTCTATGAAAAATATTGATTAGCGACAGCAATCGCATCACCATCCAATTTAAGTTTTCCGTGTTCAAGCCACAATACTTTATTGCAAATTTTGTATATCAGTTCTTTTGAATGGCTGGCAATAATCAATATATTAGACGATTTCACCATTTCTACCATTCTCACTTCGGCCTTATGCTTAAAATTTTCGTCTCCGACAGAGAGCCACTCATCCATTATCAGGATCTCAGGACGTAGTATAGTAGAAATTGAAAAAGCAAGCCGAAGATGCATGCCACTAGAATAAGTCCTAAGAGGCATATCAATAAAATTACCCAACTCAGAAAACTCTATGATCTCATCAAGCTCCCTGGTAATTCTCGCTTTGCTCATCCCAAGCAACGCACCTCTTATATATATATTCTCTCTTCCTGTAGCCTCGGGGTCGATGCCCAAAGATATATCGATAAGAGAACCAATTTCACCTTGAATATCAACACGACCTGATGTGGGCTGATAGACACCACTCAACACCCGCAGTAATGTACTCTTACCAGCACCATTATGTCCTAACAGTCCAACTCTATCACCATCATTGAGAGTAAAAGTCAAATCCTCTAAAGCACGGACAACTACTTTCCCTTGTCCATCAGCCCCCAACTGACCACCTGTTGTTGCTCGTAAAAGACTATTTTTCAGAGAGCGCTGACTAGCATTATATATAGGAAAATCAACACATACATTATTAAATACAATCGAGGCCATTATATCTTCGCTTCTCAATGTTACAGCCAATATGCAATTCTATTTCTATACCGGCCATATACTAAAATAGTTATACTCCACCCTAAAATAGCTAAACTAGCGGAAACCCCCCAACTAATCAAAGAGGGATAATTGCCAAGGAGAGGAGCTCTTATCACTTCAATCAAATGATATATTGGATTAATATCAAGCAAATATAAACTTGAACGTTTAGGCAATAAATTCGGCATCCACATAATCGGTGTAAGATAAAAAACCACCTGTAATATGCTATTAATAATCTGGGATAAATCTCTGTAGCGCGTACACATTATACCTAAAATTAGTGAAATCCACATTAAATTAAGTATTACAAAAAAAAAGCCAGGGATTGACAGTAACATTATGAAGCCAGGTAATTTCCCGACTGATAAAAAAACCAATGGCAATATAATTATATTGTGCAATAAAATCAAAACATTCCGCCACATCATCCTAAGAATATGAACAAACAAAGGGATAGACAGTTGTTTAATAATTCCTTCAGAGCTAATAAAAGCTGTACATCCTTCAGATACAGTGGCAGACATGAAAGCCCATATAATCATCCCAATAGAAAGAAAAGGGAAAAAATCTATCATAGGAGAATTAAATATCTGACCAAAAACTATACCAATAGTACCGATCATAACGCCCATGCTCATAGTAAGCCAGAATGGCCCAAGAGCAGAACGCCGATATCGTTGTTTTATATCTTGCCACCCTAACATACTAAAAAGAGAATATCTCTTGAAAGATTGGGTTATATCTTTGATAGCGATTCTGCTAGTACAGCCTTGCATCGTTCTAGAACCTCTCCTTAAAAAGGACTTAGTATACCCCTATTGTATAAATAAAGTCTTCAAATTAATATGAACCTAAAACAAAGACAAATTTACCAATTAAGATATTAATAGCCTACATTTGACTGACAGTTATAAATTGATTATCACGAAGTTTATTCAATCATATTTAGCTCAAGCAACAGGCACCTGGTATATATACGATTTACGCAATATTCTCCATATGGAACATAATGAAAACTCGCTTATCTTTACTAAGAAAGATAAATTAAGCAATCCTGATTCAAAATAAAGTAACCTAACGACATCAGTAGCACAGCACTATACGTCGAGACAGCACCGATATTATCGGCAAGCTAAAATTGATAAACAAAATCAGCTTAGTACCATTTAAAACACTCAGCGAATATAATCAGATTCATAAAACATTACAAATATGATATCCAATTTCTTTCAGCTTGCGTTTTCGTAAGAAAGTAAAGAGAAAAATCATAACCTAGAACATCAAACAGCTGTTTATGTTTTTTATATATCTTAAACATATAGCTTGTTGGAATAAGCTTTTTATATAATCCAGGCATCCCTTTCCATCCATGCCGGTTAGGAGTTCTTTGCATATTTTCGATACTATTTTTTTCTAGCATGTCATAAATAGCTTTTTGAGAACCACCGAATCTTTCAACTAAAGTGCCCAACTCTCCAACAGGATCCGCAACACAATCCTCATATCGAATTTTGATAACATTCGGATCTTGCCACCAAAATTCAGATACCGATAATAAATTATATGCACCAAAACTCAATGCATAATCTAAGAAATCAGTTGAGGCAGATGATGCTAGCTTTAAACTATCCGGTATGCTCCCATTACCATCCAGCCACCTTGATGTGGCTTTTTCATATCGAATGTAATGCAAAATAGATAGTAGAACATCTAATGGATGCCGAGCTACACAAATTACTTTGAAATGGTTATCGTCTAACCACTTCTGAAAGCCTGGCTCCCTATACCAGTGTATTTGTAAAAAAACTCTTTCAGGCAACTCATCACGAATATCTGCAATATTGTGCACAGCCATTTCAGGCATATTCAAAGAGCCAGCAATCACACTGCGGATCCATGAATTACCACTTCTAGGCGAACTGACAATAGCAATTCTATTAACTTTCTCAGCTATCACAAAATTACTCACTCTTAATAAAATGAAGCTCTATTGCTGGATTTATATAAGAAACAGCGGTAGATACATTACTTACGACATGATAAAGAGTCCGACAATGGGACATGGTGATCGCATCCCGGATGACTTCCCAAGCCATTCGAAACGACCAACTGTCAGGATCCGCAGCGACGAGATGCTGAACCTGGAATCCTTCAGCCGCTTTATCTTCATCAGATAAGGCGTCATAAAGTTCATCTTCAGAGATCTTCGTCCTGCGAACATCGTCATAAAAACAGACTTTGTCTTTAAAGACATCTTTAAATTGAGCCACAACTCGATCTTGATCTGTCGCTAAAAAGACTCCCCAATTGTCATCATGAATACTAAAACCTAATTGCTCCACTTTTTCAAAAATAGCATTGATGAATAGTTCAGCATGTGCTATGCACATCCCAGGTTGCTCGATCATATGACTCGGATGTTTCACATGAGCGGCTATCATAAATTTTTCATTAAATTTCTGGTGACAAAAATCTTCTATTTCACGCTGATATTCATCTCTAAGATGAATATGCCTCTTATATACTTCATGATATTGTTTCCGGAATCGTTGGAATTCTCCACTAATATATAAGTCATATGCATAGACATAAGTTAATAATGGTTCACGGTGCTGGTTCCAGGTTGTTTCTGGCAGAACAGATTTAGAGTATAAGAAATGCTCATCATTCATCTGTTCATCACTTAGATCATATAATGGTTTAAATATTTTTAACCATATATTGCCATCATCAGGTTTCCCATAACAGAAACTGATTAGTTTTTTATCTCCCTGGCGCTTAAGTAATCTTGATACATCCCAATCAGGTAAAACCATATGACATTTATCTTCATTAACATCCCAACACAGATGGCTCATAAAAGCATTAAATACAGAGAAAAAACCACCATCATGTGCAGGTAAGACATATCTATTTCTGACTGATAGTGATTCGCCATGCTCTCCTAATATTTTCTTTGCTATATTCCTACACGACACTGGGATATGAGAGAATGTAGAGCTTTTTTTTGTATCTTTGAATTTAATTATCTCAGGAACAATAGTTTCAGCAAAACGTACAGCCAACGCAGAAAATGAAAATTCAGCAGCGCGTTGGCGACGTAATCTTATTTCCTCACAAGATGAATGCTGAAGAAATGATTCATAAGATTTTCTTAACCAAAAACGAGCATCTTCGACTGATACACTAAACTGGTGACCAATAATAAGATTATCGATCTCAGGATAACGCGCAGGCGTTCTAATCGAAGCCGTAGCACCATAAGTACCTGGAATACCGAGTAAATCATAGTGGGGACCAATTTCAGATAAAACCAATTGCTTGCCAAGAGCCAGCGCTTCTCTCGGACCTATTGAATATCCCTCACCTCGAGAGAAATTGACAAAAATATCAAATGACTCTAATAAGTTTAACTTCTCAGCATTGTTCAGATTCGAATGACTTAGAACAATATTCTTTACATTTAATTCATTCGTTTTCTTTTGTATATCATTTAAAACGGAACCAATCGCAAGATTAGAATGCATGACAAGCTCAACATCATCTTGCCCTTTGAATTCCTCTATAAATGCATCAATTAATATGTTGCTACCTTTTCTTTTATGAAAAGCTGCAATAGATCCGAATCTGACAACCTGATCATTCTTTCTGAAATCCCGACAAAGAAGTTCATCAAAATCTAAACCAACAGGTAATGTGCCAACTGCAATTTTAATACCACTATTAATAGCAATCTCTTCAAGATGATGGCTAGTAAAATAGGCCACATCGAATCGTTCGTTAAGTATACTCACCCATTTATTAGGAAATAAATCTGAATCGTAAGCAATATGAGCGATACGTAATACATTAGAAGAAAGAGGAATTAGTGTATAATTTAAATCATACTCACCATTCCATAAAACATCAGTATAAAAATAAACCTTTATATTAGAAAAATCCTTACATATAGGAATCAATCTATTATTAGGTAGAGATATATACTCTTGTGCATGTGGAGGTAAATCTGTAGGATACAGACAAACAGGGAAATATCTGGAAAGAAGTTCACAAGCTGAATAGCACACAGCACCAATTCCTGTAGAGAAATTAGTACGGCCGATAATACATATTTCCGGTGTTCCTTGCATAAAATGAATCATTTATAAATCCACTTTTTAATTATACGAAAAAACCAAGTAACTTTCCATGAGCTGCTATTGATAAAAGCAGCAACATTTCCATTCAACATGGCATTGCTTTCATTTAATCGTGTAATCTCATTATTATTATTTTTTATAATTTCGTTAAGCCGTTCAATTTCACGATCCAACTGATGAATTCGAATATATGCGTTATTTCTCTCTTTTTGAAGCGAGCCTATACAACGAGAGCTTTCGAAAAGCTCTTGATAACAACTATCAATTTCTTGATCTTTTTTATAAAGAACTGAATTTAATTTTTTATTTTCTTCATCCAGCTTCATCTTATCCCATTTCTCAAAATTATCAAACCAATTAGGCGGTACAGAAAAATATGACTCTAACAGAGGCAACTTCTCATTAGAAACATAATATCGGTTAAGCCCATCAAAATAAACAAACTTATAACCAGAGTCAATAACAATACTTTCCCAACTAGAGTGATTAGGAATATTAGTGTTCGGTAAGGTAGATTCAATAACAAGGATCCAGGGGCGATATTTTTTAAAATCAGCCCCAAGTAAAACATTTCGCTCATTCCCCTCAACATCAATCTTCAGAAAATGAATATCGTGTGAAACAAACTCTTCGCATATATCAGCTAATGTCCTGACATTTATCTGAACAGATAATACGTCTTTACCTTCTCTACGATATTTTTCAGCTATTTCATCGATAGTAGTAGACAAGCCATTCCCACCATCTACAGAATATAAACTAGCATTTCCATTATAGCTATCAATGGCTATATTTAGATTGATATCACGGCTTCGTTGCGATTTTACTAATTCATAAGCACTCTTTATTGGCTCAATATTAATGCCATACCATCCACGATCATAAAATGACTTTGTCACTGAATCATAAAGTGGATCACAAGCACCTACATCAATATAAAAACCAGGCCCAAATGCATTCAGCGCTCGCCATAGGATTACATCTTCAAAGTTCTGAGCATACGAGACAAATTTCATCGTACTCTCCATCATAAGGTTAGGCTCTACTACAAGTTAGTATTTAGAAAATAATCCATACCCTAAGGACTGAAAGCGCTATCTAACAAACAATACTATCAAGATGACAGCGTATCCTATACTTAGAGATCAACGACTAAACCATTTTCTGGTGAGTAATATAGACTCCTAAACAATAACTTATTAGCAATAAAAATAACAAGAAAACAACACCAATTAATATCTGAAAATTTATAAAATATAAAAGCTACAACTACTAATTCTATAAAAGATATCCCTAGTTTCTTTTTTTAATCAAATTCTCATATAATTCCATATAACTATCTATCATTTTTTCGGCAGTAAAATGCTCAAGAAATCGTATACGTGCCTGCTCACCCATGTTCATGGCGACATCCACATGAGACCATAGATACTGCAAAGCGTTGCTTAAATGCTGTGAGTTGGCAGGGGCAACCGCAAGCCCTGTCACTCCGTGCTGATTAATATAAGTAGTTCCAGTCCCAATATCACATGAGACCATCGGTTTACCATACATTGCAGCTTCAAGCAGTGTCATCCCATATGCTTCAGAACGCAGATGAGACGGGAAAACAACACTATAACAGAGCTCAAATAAAGTCCTTTTATCTTCATCCGTCACTGCACCCAAAAAATGGATATTTTTTAACCCAAGCTTTACTGCCTGAGACTTCAACTCTAATTCATAAGGCCCTTCTCCGACAATCACGAGGGGATAATCTATCCCCGCCAGTGCATCTAATAGATAAGACAGACCCTTATAGTAACGAAGAAAACCGACAAATAGAAAGAAGCGTTCAGGGAATCGGGCACGCCATTTATTAATCTGAACCGACGATGCTCGAGGGTAAGAACTAGGGTCGATACCAAACGGTATAACCTCTGGGGGCTTTTTCAGTGATTGCAGAACCGGGCTAGTACGCACATAATTAGGCGAGGAAGCTACAACGGAATCGACATGATCTAGAAAATATCGCATCAGAGGCTTATAGAAATATAATAGATATTTTTGTTTTACAATATCTGAGTGATAACTTACCACTGTTGGTTTATTAGGCTGAGTCAATAAGTGTAATAAATCCATGTACGGCCATGGGAAATGATAATGTACAATATCAGCTTTTTCAGCAAGTCGTCTGAAGTCACGAATTGCCGACAAAGAAAAACCTGTCGAAGCAATATACAGGTCTTGTTTTGAAGTATGAACATGATGATGTCCGATAACACCATCTTTTGAGGAACCATCCGGGCTGAGAGAAAGCACATCCACAGAGGCCCCTCGCTGAATTGAGCCTTCAGCAATCTGATAAATGACCTGCTGAACACCTCCGTAAGCTACCGGATAATATGTTTTAGTAAAGTGTAGAATTCTCATTAGTTATTAATAACTTTTTGATAAACTTTAATTGTTTGCTCAGCACACTTCTGCCAAGAAAATTCCCTGGCACGTTGCACACCCTTACTAATAATATTCTCTCTCCAGGAATCATCATCGATAGCCTTGGTAAGCAAATACGTCATTTGTTCAATATCATCTGGTTTACACATGAGCCCTGCATCTCCGATTACCTCAGGCAAGCATGATGAGTCAGAACAAACAACTGGAATCCCCGATGCCATAGCCTCAAGCACAGGTAAGCCAAACCCTTCATATAGCGAAGGGAAACAAAATGCCCTTGCGCCAGAAAACAGAATAGGTAAAACCTGAATCGGCAAATAGCCAAGATAACGAACCCATCCCTCTCTTTGCGCCGCTTCAATTCGATGCATGATAGGTTCATTCTGCCACCCTTTGTACCCAGTTAGAATCAAAGGAATTCTTAGTCTATAGTCTAGAGGAAGCCTGGAATAGGCATCCAATAATGCAATTAGATTCTTACGGGGTTCAATTGTACCGACATATAAAGAGTACTGACGATATGTCAATCGATATTGCGATAATACATTTTTGCACTCATCTGAAGTACGCGGATGAAAATCAGTGGAGCATGCTAAAGGTACAGTATAAATGCGTTCAACCGGCCAGCCAAAATAATCTGAAATTTCTTGACGCACATATTCAGAGTCAGTAATCAATGCGTCAGCAGACGAAATCGTTTTGAGTAATTCTTTTTGTGTAAAACGAATACGTTGTGGTGTATTGCAATGTGGCCACGTAAATGGTGACAAATCATGAAAAGTCGCAATTTTTCTTCCGGGAAATGGTGGAAGAAAAAAATTAGGACCATGATATAAATAGTCATCACTCCCTTTAAGCGCTCTTTTTTTCAACAAGGGCATTAGAAGCCGATAAGCTTCTGTTGCAATATAGTTTCCTTGCACTAATTGCTTAAGTCCATGTTTAAAGCCCGCACTTTCTTGAATGGCTGGAAGAGTCGGAATGAAATTCTTGCCAGAAAAAAGTTTCAGTTCAAGAATCTGTGGCATTTGCATTAAAGCAGATGCTAACTCCCATGTATAACGGCCGATTCCCGTTAAAGGAAATCTAATTACATCTACGGATAGTATTACCTTCACATCAATGATCCCAACATCCAGCGGAGAGTTTCTTCAAGTTTTGGAGGTTGCCACTCACCAATTAATGAACGTAACAGGCTGGCATCACCACACAGTGTTCTGACTTCATTGCTCCGGACAAACTCTGGATTAGTTTGTATTTTTGTCTTATGCCCAGAAATAGATTCACAAAGAGTAACAACTTCACGTAGACTATAACTCTCGCCAGAGCATACATTCACAACTCGCTTGAAGGCTTTTACTTCAATAAGCCTCCTGTATGCTTGAACTAAGGATCGAACATCACTGAAATCACGCCATACATCCAAATTACCCAATTCGATGACATCAGCTTTATGTTGGAAATGAGCTACAATTTTTGGCAGGAGAAAGCTTTCTGCCTGGCCGATCCCTGTGTAATTAAAAGGACGGGTAATAATAATTGGTAACCGATCCATCCACAGCCGAGCCATAAACTCCATAGATAGCTTACTAACCGCATAATCGTTTGCAGGGTCTGGCAAACTACTTTCAGATAAAGCACCTTCGGATCTATTACCATAAATATTAGCACTGCTGGCAATCAGTATAGCTTCTGGCGATTGGCGCAACTGCGCTAGACATTCGAGCAAATTGCGAGTACCTATAACGTTTACCTGATAAAAATCATTTGGATTGCCATGACCAACGAATGCTAATGCAGCTAAATGAATAACAACATGAGGTTGAATCTGCTCAATCGCATATTTAAGTGCAGCCTGATCAGTCAAATCAGCCTGATAAACATCTAATATAGGCGACAGCTGGCTTCCTAATCCCATGACCCGGTACCCAGATGCAGACATTTCGGCCGCCATATAGCGGCCAGTGAAGCCCTGAATTCCAGTTATCAAGACACGTTTTTCTGTCATCAGAAAGAGAATCCTGCTTCATTACGACGGATATCTTCTGTTACCATCATCTGGCACAGTTCTTCCAATGTAGTTTTAGGTTCCCATCCCAGTTTGGCCTTGGCATATACAGGATTCCCAATCAGCAATTCGACCTCTGCTGGACGATAAAACTTCGGATTCACCCGAACAAGAACCTTACCAGTATCAGTATCGATACCTATTTCATTTTCTGCAGAGCCTTCAAATTTCAAGGTAAATCCAGCCGCTTTGAATGCCATAGATACAAAATCACGCACAGTTTCAGTGCGATTAGTCGCTAACACAAAAGTATCAGGCTTATCCGCTTGTAACATGCGCCACATACCTTCAACATACTCTTTGGCAAATCCCCAGTCACGTTTTGCATCCAGATTACCTAGTTCCAGAACATCCAATTTGTTCAGCTTGATTTTGGCCACTGAATCAGTGATTTTACGCGTTACAAACTCACGGCCACGTAGCGGAGACTCATGATTAAACAGAATACCACTACAAGCAAAAAGACCATAACTCTCACGATAGTTGATAGTCATCCAGTGAGCATACAATTTTGCCACACCATAGGGACTGCGCGGGTAAAACGGGGTGCTTTCAATCTGTGGTATAGCCTGAACCTTGCCAAACATCTCTGAAGTGGATGCTTGGTAAAATCGGATATTCGGATTTACAATGCGAATAGCTTCCAACAGATTTAAAGGGCCGACCCCAGTAATCTCTGCTGTTGCTACCGGTTGTTCAAAAGAAACACCGACGAAACTTTGCGCAGCAAGGTTATACACTTCTGTAGTCTGAGTCGTTTGAAGAAGTCGAATACTGGCGGAAAGATCTGTCAAATCATATTCAACCAAATGCAGATTTGGATGCTTATCAATACCCAGCTCTTCAATTCGCCAGAAGTTAACGGAGCTAGTACGACGATAAGTACCGTATACAGCATAACCTTTATTTAACAATAATTCAGCGAGGTAAGCACCGTCTTGACCAGTAATTCCAGTAACGACTGCGGATTTCATAGATAATGCTCCAAGTTAAAATATAAACATCATAATAATAAAAAATGCAACCACCTGTTCAAGTAATACTTTTATATGAAATCAGTATTACAGATATCGCATATTCAACATTTTCTTCACGATAAGCTATAATCTCAAGTTATCCTCTAAAAGCTCCTAAAGAATACTTGAGACTTTCGGATAAAGATCAAATTATTTAATCCTTTCCATAAAAATATAAAAACCCAGTAAAACACTTAAATAGCCAGTTAAGGATGAAATAAAATATAAACCACCCTAAAAATCTGAATTTGCCATATAAGAGATGTCTAAAATGTGGCGACATGTCAATTTAGCTCAGCATTAATACCTAATGAAACCAAAAGTTGCTGCGCACTTTGCTTCCATGTCAGCCAGGGCATAGCAATTGATTTGGGGTGTTCGTTCATTTCAAAGAGTGCTAACCATTCAGTGAATTCTTTAGCGATATCTGACACTGATTTACCGGAAAAATAATAAGCATGGTCATCAGCAATCTCACGAAAAACAGGAATATCTCTGGCAATAATAGGAATTCCATGTTGAGCAGCCTCGATTAATGGCAAGCCAAAGCCTTCATCTTCGCTGGCTATAATTAATCCAGAGGAAATTGAATACAAAGACTCCAGGCATTCATCAGAAATACCATTACACCAATAAAATTGCTTATTTAATTTTGGATGCGTTGAAATCTGAGAAATAAGGTTATCAACGCCCCATCCTTTCTTTCCAACAAAAACAAGATTAATATTTAATTTTTGTGACCATAATATATTGAACACATCCAGGATTTGCTTTTGTTGCTTTCTCGGCTCTATAGTACCAACCATTAAAAAAGTAGGATTCCGTTTTAGATGAGATATCATCTCTTTCTCAGCATGGGATATACCTTTGGTTGGCAAAGAAGACTCCATATTGGCACCAAGGTGAAACGAGCCTACGATAAAATTTTCTCTAATTTTTATATCATTTTTTTCAATATAGTGATTAACCTGATTCGCAACAGCCTTTGAAATACACAAAACCCCCTGTGATTTTAAGATAGACTCGAACCAGGTTTTGAACTCTTGGCATAACTCTGGCCAAAAATATTGGGGGAAATTTAATGGCAAAAGATCATATACTACATGATAAACATTGACACCTTTACTAATTAAGTAATCGGTTCTCAGCTCATGTGAGATCGCAAGCGATGGATGTAAGTCTAAGAATAATAGAGTATCTCCGAAGATAAAATCAATATCAATGAGCATGGACGAGTCAAACTGCTCTCCCATAATTTCATCTAAAAGCTCTTTGGCTATTTTAAAAGAATTATCTTCTGGTTTTTTATATATAGGATAAACATCTAATTGTTCTAGCTTACTGCGAACCAACTCAAAAGAAATAGCCCTTACTACACGCTGAATCCCTGTTCGGTCACCATTTACCATAACAGCACTAACATCTAGATAGAGTCGACTTTTTCTATTTTCGATAGCTGGATAGGTCTCGGCAACTGATTGTGAAATACAGGCCAAGGTTGAGTAACTTAATGCATCAATGTCTTTTAAGGAGCTTATCTTACTAATAATCTCATCGACTTTGCCCTCAGAACAGGACTCGGTACAAAGAGAATAGCAATCACGCTGGCTTACTAAATTCTGCATAATCGCTAATAGCGCACAAGCACTTGCATCCCAAGAAAAATTACCTGATTGCTCAACAGCGTATCTTTTTAATCTGGAATAGAAATCATTATCAATAATAGCAGATTTAATTTTTTCAGCTATATCATCGATATCGTAAGGATCGAAGTAGGCTCCATTGAGATTATTAATCTCTATAATACTGGATGTACCTGAGCTTAGAACAGCGGCCCCACAAGACATAGCTTCAAGTACCGGTAATCCAAAGCCTTCTCTATAAGAAGGAAAAACAAAAAGATAACATAAATTATAAAGGGATATCAGAACATCATCACTAATAAAACCAGTAAATACTACATTTTCATTAATACCCAGTTTTGCTAATGTTGCACGGTGTATTAGCTGATCATTCCCTAATTCTTTACCTACCATTACTAGCTGATAGTTTTCTCTTATTTCATCAGGAAGTAAAGAAAAAGCCTTATATAGCCCACCTAGATTTTTATGTGCATCACTGCCACCAGAATAAAGAATAAATGGTTTTATTATTCCTATTCCAGCCAAGATACTAGCTTTTTCATCTTCAGATAAAGCTACAGGTTTAAACTTAACTTTATCTACTGCATTATGAATGGAATAAATTTTTTCAGACCCAACATTACAATATTTTAATATCTCATTTTTCGAATGATTTGAAACTGTAATAATGGCATCAGAATTAATAGCTGCATCAATTTTCTCCTGATACCAAGCTTTTGTTACCACATCATTAAGATAGGTATCCGGCTGGGATAAAGGAATAACATCATGTAAAGTTGTTACATATACCACATTATTAGCATAGTATTTTCGTACAGATGTAGGAGCTGGGTCAAAAAAGCCTTCCTGTAAATTGGTAGAAAAAATAACATCTGGGGAAAATGAATTCAAAAAAGCTTCACGCAATATCTCCGCTGCACTCATTTTTACATAACTATCACGTTGCTGCCCAGCGAAATATAAATACTGTTGCCAAACAACAATATTTGATTGTGGTAATATATCGTTGAAGTAATCTCTTATTTTTCTGATAGATTCAGGAAAGGCTCCGTTGAGAGCAAGAAAAACCTCATGTCCTTTCGAATTATTAATAACCGCTTTTATAAGATCAAGAGTATAACGCCCAACCCCGCGATGAGCAGAGAAAGGAGTCTGAGCTCCTTGCATATCTATAATGATTCTCATCGGGAGTTTTCCTTGTTTTTTATATTCTCTTTCATCTTATAATAAATTTTTAACGCAAATGGACTTAATAATGAAAAATCTACATTATCAAAATTATTTATTGGGAAATAATAATCTCTATTATCTTGATGAATAGAATTAACTGCAATACTTCTAATTCGGCTTTTAATACCTGGAAATTTATTCAAAAAATTAATAGCTATTCGCTTCAAAAAAGGTCGTTTTGATATAAATGAAATACTGTATTTCAATACCTTTTTTATCAATTTCCGAATTAAAGTAATGAGAAGTAATTTTTTAATATGACGACCTACCGTACGCATAGGAGCAGTTATTTTCCATGATCGGCTATGTGTAATTGCGTATAAGTGCTGTTCACACTGTTCTAATCTGAGAAGAATCTTTTTATTCTCATCCTGCAATTCACTTAACTGCTCATAATAAATATCAATTTTTTGTTTATAAATGATATTCATTTCTATACTTTCTCTTAACTGCAGAGACTGTTCTTCAAAACTATGAATGGTAGAAAGTTCTTTTCTATTCATTTTCTCAGGATGCATACTTTCAGCTTGTCGATTAAATGTAATGAGTAGATTTTATAAAAAATATTTCTCAATGTTAATATTTAAGATAACGATATAATTCTGAATAAAACACAAACAACACTAACATTGAATATCGTTCACAGAAACACAACCTATTCTTTATAAGAAAACAAATATAGAAAAATCAAAAAATAGAACTATGTATCTTACATATACAAAAACACATTAACTGGCATCATCATGCACTAACCAAATGATGCCAGAATCACACTATAACAACCTTGATACTCTACTAACTTTTGATTATTTTCTCGACTTCCGCTACTTTCTGCCAGACTAAATCAGTCAAAGCCCGTGTTTCAACATTTAAGCGAAGAAGTGGTTCAGTATTTGATGTTCGAACATTCAGACGCCACTCTGACATATCCATACTCAATCCATCAGTACGATCAATATTAATGGCGTCTAATTTAAAAGTACTTTCAATGCTGGCAATAATCTCTTTAGCATTATTAACTTTATAATTAATTTCACCACTGCACGGATAAGCTTTAACGCGAGCACCAATCATTTCAGATAACGTTATTCCACTGGATGACAGTAATTCTGCTACCAATAACCAAGGGATCATACCACTGTCGCAATAAGCAAAGTCACGGAAATAATGGTGAGCACTCATTTCCCCACCATAGATAGCGTTTTCCGCTCTCATACGCTCTTTGATAAAAGCATGGCCCGTCTTGCTCTGGACAGGAACGCCACCAGCCTTGCTGACCACATCAACTGTATTCCACGTCAGACGGGGATCATGGATAATCTTGGCACCAGGATTTTTAGCAAGAAAAGCTTCGGCTAGAAGGCCAACGATGTAGTATCCTTCAATAAACTCCCCGTTTTCATCGAACAAGAAACAGCGATCAAAATCACCGTCCCATGCAATCCCCATATCTGCCTGATGTAATTTCACAGCATCTGACGTCGCAGAGCGATTTTCAGGTAATAACGGGTTAGGAATACCATTAGGGAAATGACCATCAGGTTCGTGGTGTATCTTTATAAATTCTACTGGGACTTGATACTGTTGAAATCTTTTTTCGATTTCATCAATAACATGCCCAGCAGCACCATTACCTGCATTGACTACTAATTTTAGTGGCATCAATTTTCTCACATCAATATAAGATATGAGATGATCAACATATTCATTCAGCAAAGAACGCTTAGTATAATTACCTTTACAAGTGATAGCATTAAACTGTTCTCGTTCAGCAAGGTCACGGATATCGTTTAACCCCGAATCACCACTGATTGGCTTGGCTCCACGCCCTACCAGTTTCATACCATTATAATCCATTGGGTTATGGCTGGCTGTAACCTCAATAGCTCCATCCACATCCAAATGAAAAGCAGCAAAATAGATTTCTTCGGTTCCAGTTACTCCAAGATCGATAACATCGACCCCGGCATCTCTCAAACCATCAGCCAAAGCAGATTTTAATTCCTCGCTACTTAAGCGAATATCGCCCCCGACAACAACGGTTTTAGCATTTAAATATTGTCCAAATGCACGCCCAATACGATATGCAATATTCGTATTTAACTCATCACCTAATCGACCTCGTATATCGTAAGCCTTAAAGCACACCAAACTCATTGAATTAGACTCCCATTCTCATCAAATCGAATAACATCATCATCACCAAGATATTCACCACTCTGTACCTCTATCATTACGAGGTCTATGACACCAGGATTCTCAACACGGTGTTGCTCGCCAGCAGGAATATAAGTAGACTGATTAGTGGAAAGGAATATATTTTTATTACCGTTAACGATTTTTGCAGCTCCTGACATTACTATCCAGTGCTCACTTCTATGATGATGTAACTGCATACTCAATTTGGCACCAGGCTTGACAACAATTCGGTTAATTTTGAAGTTATTTCCTTCCTCCAGGATTGTTGATGTCCCCCAAGGGCGATGAACGGTACGATGAATTTTATAAGCCTGGTGTCCTTTAGCTTTAAGTTGATTATATATAGACTTAACATTCTGACCGTCATCTTTACTCGCAACCAACAAGGCGTCAGGAGTATCAACAATAACCAAATTATCTACGCCTACAGTACCTATCACTCTTTCATCGGCTTTGATATAACAATTACTTGTATTGTAAGCGAGAACTTCGGCGCAACCTTCCACAGTATTGCCATTACTGTCAATACT
Source organism: Dickeya undicola (assembly GCF_000784735.1). GTDB lineage: Bacteria > Pseudomonadota > Gammaproteobacteria > Enterobacterales > Enterobacteriaceae > Dickeya > Dickeya undicola. The sequence continues at coordinate 133,228 of NZ_JSYG01000037.1, read as the reverse complement.
GCCCAGCTCACCTAAAGCAGTCCAGGAACCAATATCACACCAGCCAATATCGCAAGGAACTACAGAAACCTGCTTAGATTTCTCCATGACTGCATAATCAATAGAAATATCTTCAACCTGAGAAAACGTCCCCATATCTAATTCAAGCTGTGTTGCACCATTCATCTCCAAAAAATGAGAAACACTAATGCTATGTTCAACATCAACCAGAACCTCTGGACAAAGAGCCCTCATCTCTTCCAAAATCGTTCCACAAGAAAAACAGAACATACCTGAATTCCACAGATAATCGCCTGACTCTATATATTCATGAGCTTTGCTAGCAGACGGTTTCTCTACAAACCTTTCAACCTGATTTCCATGATACTTGATGTATCCATAGCCAGTTTCGGGTTTCTCAGGCCGAATGCCAAAAGTAACTAATTTTGACTGTAAAGCCAGTGAAGCAGCATGAGACACTGCACTAATAAAGGCATCACTATTATTAATTAGATGATCCGCAGCCAGGATCATCAGAATCGCATCATTGCCATATTTCTTATGCGTAAGCAATGCAGCAGATGCAATAGCTGCAGCTGTATTGCGCCCTACTGGCTCAAGAATATACGAAATCGGAATTTCGCCTTTATAAACTTCGGAAAAAGCATCTACTGCCTTAAAAAGCAATTCTTTATTCGTAACAGTGATGATCTCTTTTACGCCATCAAAAGCCAATGCCCTCAGCAAAGCTTTTTGAATCAAACTTTCGCCATCTGACAAACGAATAAAGGGTTTAGGGTGCTGTTCTCTCGATACAGGCCAAAGACGTGATCCACTACCGCCGCACATGATCACGGGAATAATTACTGTTGACAAACTAACCTCCTGGACCATGTTTTGCAGACATGGTGGATTTAACACTCTGATGCTTATTTTTCGCCCACAAAATCCAACACTAGTATACATTTCAGACTGATTAGTCCTAGAAAGTACATACGCCTATACGTTGTGATCAGATCATTTTAAGGAAAATGAGAGATAACTAATTAAGAATTATATAATTTCTTTTCATGTGAATAGTGGATAAACAGAGCTTGCAAGCCGACTTTAGTTCAATACGCGTTCTCTACAGCATGCCTGTAGTTACAGCATTGAATAGACACAACAGGCAAAAAAGCCTGCCTCCTTCTTCTGATAACCAGGCCAATGCAAAGTTACTAAAGACCTCATCTCAGATTGGATTGGAGGTTTTCCAGACAATAATCTAACTTCTGTATAGGTAGTTGCCACAGTTTCTATAAAGCTAACTATCTTTTAGACAATGCTACCGCCCTTGGGTATCCCCCCAAAGCACATAACCGACTGCTCACCATGACCCTCCCAAAGAAGCAGGGTAAATAGCGCACTATCTGCACATTTTACATGTCAGAGCAAACTTGGTGTAATGATATTACAGATTCGTTGAACTTAAACAGAAATTTGACGGAAATGAGCATTATCCTACCTAAAGATCCGGCCCGCTATTTAGACTGTGCTCATGCTTGTAAGCACGCCGAATGCATCTTAATCAAAAAAATAACTTATTGATAAATAATATTTTTATTGAATTACGTAGACATATTGATGGCTTTATTCATCACCAGGGTGTGTCCCGTAACTATTTTTTGTACAGATCAGCATTGTTATAACTGTGCCCAAAAACGCTTTTAAGCGATAAATAACGACTAAAAACGTTCAATTTTCAACCAAAAAATAACCTTTCGGAAATGATTCTTGCGGCACTTTTTAGCGCGCTGGGAGGTTAAGGGACAGACCCTAATACCGATATCACCGCCGAGGTAGAATTAAGTTCATCATACCGCTGCTGCGCCAGCATGACTTCATCGATGTTCCGCTCCGCCCAGTGGGTCAGTTCATGCACGGTCTTGACCAGTGTCTTACCCAGTGTAGTAATTGAGTACTCCACCGTCACTGGCACGGTAGCAAACACCTGCCGGTGAATCATGCCATCACGTTCCAGATGTTTGAGCGTTTGTGACAACACTTTCTGCGATACACCTTCAATATCACGTCTTAGTTGGTTGAACCTGACCGGCTCACACGCCAGCCGATCCAGAATCAGCAGCGACCATTTATTGGACAGGCGATCCAGCACCACGCGTGCCGGGCAGGTTTTACTGTAAACACTGAATTCAGGCATCCTATGACCTCTGTTGTCTCAGTTAAGATCTTACTCGGTATATTTTGGTATACCTGCTTACCATAGCGCATGTTATTTCTTTTGGGGAGTTAGTTTCTTTTTAAAACCAAGGAGGCAGGCACGGTGTTCATGGTAAAAACATGGGGAACGAGACAATAGCAGTACATCACTTACCTAAGCAGCAAGACGTGATAGCAAAAGGGCAGGGCTTAAAGGGACGGAAGAAAGGACTTGGAGCGGGCGAAGGGAATCGAACCCTCGTATAGAGCTTGGGAAGCTCTCGTTCTACCATTGAACTACGCCCGCATCGAAGTGACTGGCATTATAGCGTCATCTGTCTGGCGGGCAAGACAAAACACCGGTTGACTGCGCGTGTTTTAATCAAACGATTCAGTTGAGCGGCGTGAGTAGCGTTTGATATCCGTTAGTGATCACCTGTACGGCAAACATGGCAAAGAGTACCGCGGATACCGCGCTGCAGTAAAACGACAGTCGTCCTTTCAACGCGCTGCGCCCGTACTGGATCAACAGTGCCATGAATAGCGTCCAGAGCACACCGCCGATAAAAAATCCTCCCAGAAACAGCGCGACCTGCCTGGTAGAACCGTCGGTGGCCTGGGCAATCAACGTCCCGCCGACCGCCGCAAACCACAGCAGCGCACTGGGTGACGCCAGCGCCATTCCCATTCCACTAATAAAATGGCGGCGCGCAGGCGCGGATCCCGATGATGAAGGTCCACTTGTGGTATCAATGGCTAAAGCGCGATGCTGTCGATAATCGCGCCAGGCGCTACGCGCCATGCTGAACGACAGCCACAACAATACGCCGCCACCGCCAATCCATAGCAACCAGCGCACTGGCGTATAGTTGAAAATCACCGCCATTCCCAGTACGGACAACGTGGCGTAAATCAAGTCGCCAAAGCAGGATCCCAGCCCAATAAAAAACGCCGCGCCTGCACCATCCCGAACACCACGATTAATAATGGCAGTGTTGACGATCCCTAAATCCAGACACAGCGACAACGACAACAACAAGCCACTCAACATCACCAGTAACATAGCGTATCTCTTAAAACTATCGTGGATGAACAACTGCAGTTCCGCTGCATTCAAGAAAAACGACAGTAACATCAGTCTCTCGCCAACGGCAAGACGAGTCTATCTGATGTGATTTCGCTCTGATGGAAGTACAAGGAAAAGGAGTTAAGGACAGGAAGAGCGAACAACTCACCTGCCTGCTGGCAGGTGAGCCGAAATACTGTGGTGAGGCTTACTTCTGCGGACGCATCGCCGGGAACAGGATCACGTCGCGAATGGTGTGACTGTTGGTAAACAGCATCACCATACGGTCGATACCAATACCCAGACCCGCCGTCGGCGGCAAACCATGCTCCAGCGCGGTAACATAGTCTTCGTCGTAGAACATGGCTTCGTCGTCACCCGCGTCTTTCGCAGCAACCTGATCCTGGAAACGTTGCGCCTGATCTTCAGCGTCGTTCAGCTCGGAGAAACCGTTGCCGATTTCACGCCCGCCGATGAAGAATTCAAAGCGATCGGTGATTTCCGGGTTCTGATCGTTACGGCGTGCCAGCGGAGAGACTTCCGCCGGGTATTCGGTGATGAAGGTCGGCTGAATCAGATGCGCTTCCGCCACTTCTTCGAAGATCTCGGTGACGAGACGGCCCAGGCCCCAGCTCTTCTCTACCTTGACGCCGATAGATTCGGCGATGGCTTTCGCCGCGTCGAAGTTATCCAGATCCGCCAGATTGGTTTCCGGGCGATATTTCTTGATCGCCTCACGCATGGTCAGCTTCTCGAACGGCTTACCAAAATCAAACACCTGGTCGCCGTACGGCACTTCGGTGGTGCCCAACACGTCCTGCGCCAGGGTACGGAACAGCGACTCGGTCAGTTCGATCAGGTCTTTATAGTCCGCATACGCCATATAGAGTTCCATCATGGTGAACTCAGGGTTGTGACGCGGCGACACGCCTTCATTACGGAAGTTGCGGTTGATCTCGAACACACGTTCAAAACCACCCACCACCAGACGCTTCAGATACAGTTCCGGCGCAATACGCAGATACATGTCGATATCCAGCGCGTTGTGATGGGTGATGAACGGACGCGCGGACGCGCCGCCGGGGATCACCTGCATCATCGGGGTTTCCACTTCCATGAAGTCGCGGCCGACCATGAACTGGCGGATACCAGCCAGAATCTGCGAACGCACGCGGAAGGTGTGGCGTGATTCATCGTTAGCAATCAAGTCCAGATAACGCTGACGGTAACGGGTTTCCTGATCCGCCAGGCCGTGGAACTTGTCCGGCAACGGGCGCAGCGCCTTGGTCAGCAGGCGCAGTTCGGTACAGTGGATCGACAACTCGCCGGTCTTGGTTTTGAACAGCTTGCCGCGCGCGCCGACGATATCACCGAGGTCCCACTTCTTGAACTGCTCGTTGTAAACGCCTTCCGGCAGGTCATCACGCGCCACATACAGCTGAATACGGCCGCCCACGTCCTGCAAGGTCACGAACGAGGCTTTGCCCATGATACGGCGGGTCATCATGCGGCCTGCTACCGTCACTTCCAGACCCAGCGCTTCCAGCTCTTCGTTATCTTTTTCGTCGTAGCTGGCGTGCAGCCGATCAGCCGTGCTGTCACGACGGAAGTCATTCGGGAAAGCCACGCCGGTTTCACGCAGCGACGCCAGCTTCTCGCGGCGCGTTCTGAGTTCGTTATTAAGATCCAGCGCCTGCTCGGCACCCTGGTTTTGTGGTTCAGACATGAGATTCCTTATAACCCCGCTTTTAAACTTGCTTCGATAAACTTGTCCAGATCACCGTCCAGCACCGACTGGGTATTACGTGTTTCCACCCCGGTGCGCAGGTCTTTAATGCGGGAGTCATCCAGCACATAAGAACGAATCTGGCTGCCCCAGCCGATGTCGGACTTGTTGTCTTCCATCGCCTGTTTCTCCGCGTTCTTCTTCTGCATTTCAAACTCATACAGCTTGGCTTTCAGCTGCTTCATGGCCTGATCTTTGTTCTTATGCTGGGAGCGATCGTTCTGGCACTGGGTAACGATATTGGTGGGAATGTGGGTGATACGCACCGCAGATTCAGTACGGTTAACGTGCTGACCACCAGCACCGGACGCTCGATATACGTCGATACGCAGGTCCGCGGGATTGATCTCGATATCGATGTCGTCATCCACTTCCGGATACACAAAAGCGGAACTGAACGAGGTGTGACGACGGCCGCCCGAGTCAAACGGACTCTTACGCACCAGACGGTGTACGCCGGTTTCGGTACGCAGCCAGCCAAACGCATAGTCGCCCATGATCTTGATGGTAGCGGATTTAATACCAGCCACTTCGCCTTCGGACTCTTCAATGATTTCCGTCTTGAAGCCTTTACTTTCCGCCCAGCGCAAATACATACGCAGCAGCATACTGGCCCAGTCCTGCGCCTCGGTGCCGCCTGAACCGGCCTGCAGGTCAAGGTAGCAGTCCGCGCTGTCGTACTCGCCGGAGAACATACGACGGAATTCCAACTGACCCAGCTTGTTTTCCAGCTGATCCAGCTCGGCAACAGTTTCGTTGAAGGTGTCTTCATCGTCTTCTTCCACCGCCAGCTCCAGCAGACCGGATACATCGTCCAGCCCCTGAACCATCTGATCAATGGTGTCGACAATCATTTCCAGGGAGGAACGCTCTTTCCCCAGCGCCTGCGCGCGTTCAGGCTCGTTCCATACGTCGGGCTGTTCCAGCTCGGCGTTTACCTCTTCCAGACGCTCTTTTTTGGCGTCGTAGTCAAAGATACCCCCTCAGAACAGCTGTCCGGTCAGACAGGTCCTGAATGCGGTTTTTTACCGGATTGATTTCAAACATGGTGTTAGGATCTTAATGTTATTTGTCGATGACAGAATGCATGTAAACCGCGAATTGTAGCGGATCCACGCCGTGGTTTATAGCTTTTTACCGATTTTAGCGGGATGCACCGCATAACGAAAAGGAAACGCCGGAAGAAACCCGGCGTCGGTTTTAGCGCCTGTACGCTACAACGGCCATAGGTGTTCGATCAGCAGTTGTACCGAGCGTTTGCCGTGGAATTCGTTGACGTCCAGCCGGTACACCATTTCCACTTCTTTAATACTCGGATCAGGCCAGATGGCGGTATCTACATTAAACGCTATGCCATCTAACAGCGGCACCTGACCGGTTCCGCCGATCGGTTCAAACATTGCTTTCAAATGGCGTTCTTTTAACAAGCGAGGTTGCAGAATACGAAAGCGCCCGTCGAACGTTGGCTCGGGAAACGCCTGCCCCCACGGCCCCGCCTCGCGCAGCATTTCAGCGGTGCCCAGTGTCAGTTCCGGGATAGCGAGTTCGCCATCAGACCAGACAACACCCTCCAGTTGCGATTCATCCAGCCACTCGCCCACCAGATCGGCAAAACGCTGGCGAAACTCGTCAAAACGGTCCTCCGCCAGCGACAATCCCGCCGCCATCGCGTGACCACCGAACTTCAACATCAAACCGGGATAACAAGTATCAAGCCGTTCCAGCGCATCACGCAAATGCAACCCAGCGATAGAACGCCCGGAACCTTTCAGAATCCCGTCGCCCGCAGGCGCAAACGCGATCACCGGGCGGTGAAAGCGTTCCTTGATGCGTGATGCCAGAATCCCCACCACGCCCTGATGCCACTCGGGGTGGTACATCGCCAGCCCCAGCGGCAGCGTGTCGCGACTACGCTCCAGTTGTTCGCACAAGTGCAGCGCTTCCACCTGCATCCCCGCTTCAATTTCACGACGACTCTGGTTCAGCGCATCCAGATCACTGGCCAACATCCGCGCTTGCACGATATCGTTGCATAACAACAGCTCTACGCCGACAGACATATCATCCAGTCGACCCGCGGCATTAAGACGCGGCCCGAGCGCAAACCCCAGATCGCTCGCGACCAGTTGAACGGCGTCTCGGTTGGACACTTCCAGCAGGGCGCGAATCCCCGGCCGACATTTGCCCGCGCGAATCCGGTTCAGCCCCTGCGAAACCAGAATACGGTTGTTGGCATCCAGCGGCACCACATCCGCCACCGTGCCCAGCGCCACCAGGTCCAGCAGCTCTGTCAGATTGGGGACCGCCAGACCGCGTTCAGCAAACCAACCGGCGTCGCGCAGGCGCACGAACAGCGCCATCATTAAATAAAATGCGACCCCGACGCCCGCCAGTGCTTTTGACGGAAAGGCACAATCCGACAGATTAGGGTTGATCATCGCCTCAGCCGCAGGCAGGGTTTCTCCTGGCAGATGGTGGTCGGTTACCACCACCGCGATGCCGCGCCGGTGCGCATCGTCTACCCCGGCATGTGACGAAATGCCGTTATCGACGGTCACGATCAGCTCCGCGCCTTTGGCAGCAGCCTGCGCTACCACTTCCGGGCTGAGCCCGTAACCATCTTCAAACCGGTTGGGCACCAGATATTGAATCTCGTGGCCGCCCATACTGCGCAGCGCCAGTACCGTCAGCGCAGTACTGGTGGCACCGTCGGCGTCAAAGTCACCGACGATCACGATACGGCGGTTATCCGCCAGCGCCTGACGTAACACCTCTACCGCCTGCTCAATCCCACTCAGCAAGCGGTAATCCAGCAGCCCTCGCAGACTGCGTTCCAGTTCCTGCATCTGTCGTACACCACGCTGAGCATAGAGACGGCGTAACAAAGCAGGGAGGGTATCGGGTAACTCGGCCTCCGCCGTCGGCCGACGACGGAGTTGGGTAACAACATTCACGCTTGATTAACCACTCGATTTAATTAACCGCCGGATTTCAGCGAGGCCTGGTGCGCATCCAGCATCGCCTTCATCTCTTTGGGCGGCTGATACCCCGGCACTACCGTACCATCTTCCAGCACGATCGCCGGTGTGCCCTGCACGCCAAACAGCACGCCCAGTTGATAATGGGCACCGATGTCGGTTTTACAGGTGGCAGGTGACACATCATCACCTTTCATGGCAGCGTCAAACGCCTTGTTGCGGTCCGCCACACACCAAATCGACTGCATGTCTTTCGCCGCCTGAGAGTTCATACCCTGACGGGGATAGGCCAGATAACGCACGGTAATGCCGAGCGCATTGTAGTCTTTCATCTGCTCGTGCAGTTTGTGGCAGTAACCGCAGGTAATGTCGGTAAACACGGTAATGACATGTTTTTCCTGTGGCGCTTTATAGACGATCATCTGGTCTTTTAACGCATCCAGACGCTCGTTCAGAATATGGTTGGTGACATTCACCGGATTCTTGCCGCTGACGTCATACAACGGCCCTTGCAACAGGTGCTTGCCGTCTTCGGTGATGTAGAGCACGCCATTCTCGGTCAGCAGAGTTTTCATCCCGCTGATGGGGGAGTCCTTCACTTCCGCATTCTGCAAGCCCAGACGGTTTATCGTCTGCTTGATTGCGGCGTCATCCGCGCGCGCCACGCCGCTCAAGGCCAGCGTCAGCAATGAAAAGAGTACTACACGTTTTTTCATGGAATTATCCTGTTATCAGGGCGCAAGCGCCGTGCTTATCCATCATTGGCGGAACCCCGCCATGACATCCTGTCAGCCCGCCGGACATCATGCCCGGGGATGGTGCTGTTGATGCAGTTGTCTCAGCCGCTCCGTCGCAACGTGGGTATAAATCTGCGTAGTGGACAGATCGCTGTGGCCCAATAACATCTGCACCACTCGCAAATCCGCACCGTGGTTCAGCAGGTGGGTTGCAAAGGCATGACGCAAAACATGCGGAGAAAGTTTATTGCTGTCAATAGACGCCAGTGTCGCATAGTGCTTGATGCGGTGCCAGAATGTCTGGCGCGTCATCTGCTGGGCGCGGTTGCTGGGGAACAATACATCCAGCGTCTGGCCGTTCAGCAGCCAGGGGCGGCTGTACTCCAGATACTGCTCCAGCCAGTACACCGCTTCTTCTCCCAGCGGCACCAAACGCTCCTTGTTGCCCTTACCTATCACGCGTACCACGCCCTGACGCAGGCTGACATCGCTGATGGTCAACCCCACCAGTTCCGACACACGCAGACCGGTGGCGTACAGCAATTCCAGCATCGCTTTGTCGCGCAGTTCGAGCGGCTGATCGGTAACCGGTGCCGCCAGCAGCGCTTCCACCTGCGCTTCCGTCAGATCCTTCGGCAGCCGCTGCGGCAGTTTGGGTGACGACAGCGGTGCGCTCGGGTCGTCAGTCCGCTGCTTTTCCCGGTACAGGTACTGAAACAAGCGCCGCATCGCGCTCAGCAGACGCGCTGAACTGGTAGCCTTGTAGCCGCCTTCCTGGCGTTCAGCCAGAAAGTCCTGCAAATCCGACGGCTGCGCCTGCAACAGGCTACTGTCGTGATGAGCCAGCCAGTCCGCCAGCGAGCGCAGGTCGTTACGATAGGACGACAGCGTATTTTCCGCCAGATTGCGCTCCAGCCACAGGGCATCCAGAAACTGCTCGATTAACGTCTGATCCTGTTTCTGCATCACCCTCTCCCATCATGCCGCCAACGGCTTCATTCCGCTATTATGCCTCACAGAGTATGTTCGGGGTACAATTCGGTAATCATTCTCAACTTCACCACATCCTGTGGCAAAACGAAGCACAGAAGGGATTATATTTTCTTATTCCCGCGTATCCCGGAATGCCTTTGCCGCAAGGGTCTGCGTCAGTCGTGGGGCTGGTTTGAAAAGAACTTTTTTCTATGCATAGAATGCGGGTCCGTGTGTTACAAAAAAGCAAAAAACTATGCAAGCCTCCATCTCATCCACTATTGATACTCAAACACCAGATGCGCCGGTAAACTCGCGCAATAAAGTGGTGGTTGCCTCGTTGATCGGCACCGCCATCGAATTCTTCGATTTTTACATTTATGCTACCGCTGCGGTGCTGATATTTCCGCACATCTTCTTCCCGCAGGGTGATGCTACCGCCGCTACGCTGCAATCGCTGGCAACCTTCGCCATCGCCTTTATCGCGCGCCCGATCGGCTCCGCGCTATTCGGCCACTTCGGCGACCGTGTTGGCCGCAAAGTGACGCTGGTCGCGTCGCTGCTGACCATGGGTATTTCCACCGTTCTGATCGGCCTGCTGCCAAGCTATGAAACCATCGGCGTACTGGCTCCGCTGCTGCTGGCGCTGGCTCGCTTCGGCCAGGGGCTGGGCCTCGGCGGCGAATGGGGCGGCGCGGCGCTGCTGGCGACCGAAAATGCCCCGGCTAACAAACGCGCACTGTACGGCTCCTTCCCGCAGTTGGGCGCGCCGATCGGCTTTTTCTTCGCCAACGGCACCTTCCTGCTGCTGTCCTGGGTGCTGACCAACGAGCAATTCATGAACTGGGGCTGGCGCGTGCCGTTCATCGCCTCCGCCGTACTGGTGATCATCGGTCTGTACGTGCGCGTATCACTGCACGAATCGCCGGTATTCGCTAAAGTCGCCAAAGAAGGGAAACAGGTGCGTGTGCCGTTGGGCACCCTGCTGAGCAAACACGTGAAAGCCACCGTTCTTGGCACCTTCATCATGCTGGCGACCTATACCCTGTTTTACATCATGACCGTCTACTCCATGACCTACGGCACCACACCAGCACCGACCGGGTTGGGCATTCCGCGCAACAACTTCCTGTGGATGCTGATGATGGCGGTGATCGGTTTTGGTCTGACTATTCCGGTGGCGGGCTATCTGGCTGACGCCTTCGGCCGTCGCAAGACCATGATCACCGTAACCTGCATCATGCTGGTGTTCGCGATGGCGTTCCCGTCTTTACTGGGCTCTGGCAACCAGGCGCTGATTATGGCGTTTTTGGTATGCGGTCTGAGCCTGATGGGGCTGACCTTCGGCCCGATGGGTGCGCTGCTGCCAGAACTGTTCCCGACCGAAGTACGTTATACCGGAGCCTCGTTCTCCTATAACGTCTCCTCTATTCTGGGAGCGTCCGTGGCACCGTACATTGCGGCCTGGCTGACCAGTCACTACGGGCTGTTCTACGTAGGCGTTTACCTCGCCGCGATGGCATCACTGACATTGATCGCCCTGTTGCTGACGAAAGAAACCCGTCACCAGTCTCTCGGTTAAGTCATTTAGGGATGAAGGCACTACCTTCATCCCTTCCTCTCTGCATTCCCGCCCTGTACGCCCTTGTGATATTCCGTTAGGCTAATCGCTCTGCGATACCGCCTTTATTGATGCAATCACGATCAGACACTTATGAAGATTGGACTTTTTTACGGCACCAGCACCTGCTACACCGAAATGGCGGCGGAGAAAATCCGCGACATTCTCGGCGAGGAACTGGTAGAGCTGCACAACGTGAAAGACGTTGCGCCTCAGGAAATGGAACACTATGAGATGCTGATCCTTGGCATCCCCACCTGGGACTTCGGTGAAATTCAGGAAGACTGGGAAGCCGTCTGGGCGCAACTGTCGACGCTGAACCTGAAAGGCAAGATCGTCGCACTCTATGGTATGGGCGACCAGCAGGGATACGGCGAATGGTTTCTGGATGCGCTTGGCATGTTGCATGACCAGCTCAAGCCGTTGGGTGTGCGGTTTATTGGCTACTGGCCGACCGAAGGATATGATTTCACCAGCCCGAAACCGGTTACGGAAGATGGTAAACACTTTGTTGGCCTGGCGCTGGATGACGTGAATCAATACGACATGAGCGACGAGCGGATTCAGCAGTGGTGCGTGCAAATCCTGCACGAAATGGCGGAGTTACTCTGACGCGCTACGCCAGGGGTGACATTCAGGCGTTGCGTGTATGACATTCGTGACAGTCATGCAACACCTGATTACCGACTCGATGCCGTTCCCACCGCAGCCTTAATGATGACGAGTGGATTCCGTACCCGGCAACGGATGCTGCTGCAACAGCTGGCGCAACAGCCGCCATTCTTCATTACCCATACTGTCTGACGCCAGCCACAGACGCTGATGCCCTTTGCCCGTCGTCGCCCGCAACGACAGCAACACGCCATTGCGCATCACCCAGGGCCGCCGGGCTATCTGCCAGTCACGCTGCTGCCAATGCAGTTGATTTTCCCCATGCAGGGAAATTTCCCCTTGGCGCGACTTGATAATGCGCTGACTGCGCACGAAACCGAACACCACCAGCGTGACCAACCCCAGCCATAGCGGCGCATAACCGTCCGGCCAGGGAGCCAGCAGAATCATCAGCACCAGAAACCCGTGCGTCAGCAGAGAAAACAGCTGCATACGCCAGGACACGCGCAAATCACATTGCCACTGGGCCACGATCTTTATTTCGCGTTTGAATGAGGGAAACCATGCGCTTCAGCTCCGGATCCACCGGCTCACCATGATTCATTAGCCAGTTGAACAAGTCAGGATCGTCGCACTGCAACAGACGGATGAACTGCTGCTTGTCGTCGTCGCTCAGCGTGTCGTAATCATGCTCGAAAAACGGCATGATAGAGATATCCAGTTCGCGCATTCCACGTCTGCACGCCCAGTGAATACGTGATTTGTTATTGATGTCCATGTTCATTTCGCCCACTTCTCTGTATGGTTACCCGCGCAGCGTCATGATAACCGGCGGTATAACCCTATTCTACCTGATGGTCTTCGACTAATAGTAACACTTTGACATATTTTCGCGTATTACTGCGTGTACTATTTTACGGATGCACAGCATACCGCACGATTAGACCATTCATTTTGCCTTGTTACTTCGGCCTTCTGTTCCACCCATCGCGGCCTTATGGCGGAACACAGCCTAAACTGCTTGCAAACCGTTGTCGCTCTTTTACCATGGGCCATTCGCTGACATTACGCATCGCAGGATTGTAATATGGCTCATCCGTTTACCGCACAACCGCTGTTTTCTTCCGCTCAACTCCCCGCTACCCTGATATCACTGGATGACTGGGCACTGGTCACCCTGAGCGGACCAGACACGACCAAATACCTTCAGGGCCAGCTTACGGCCGATGTGGATGCCTTGCAGGCCAACCAGCACGTGCTGTGTGCCCACTGCGACGCCAAAGGGAAAATGTGGAGCAATGTGCGCCTGTTCCATTATGGCGATGGGCTGGCTTATCTGGAGCGCCGCAGCGTGCGGGATAGCCAACTGGCAGAGCTGAAAAAATACGCGGTCTTCTCTAAAACCACTATCGCCGCCGACGACAGCGTTGTGCTGCTGGGTGCCGCTGGCCTCGGCATTCGTGCGCATCTGGCACCGCTGTTTGATGCACTGCCCGACGCCGATAACACCGTGGTGCAGCAACCGGGGGCGACGCTATTGCATCTGCCCCACCCTGCCGAACGCTTCCTGCTGGTGCTGGATGCGCAGCGTGCTGCGGCGTTCATTGAAACACTGCAAGCCAGCCTCAAACTTAACGACAGCCGTCAATGGCACGCGCTGGATATCGAGGCCGGGCAACCCATCATTGACAGCGCCAACAGCGCACAGTTCATTCCTCAAGCCACCAACTTACAGGCGCTACAAGGCATTAGTTTCACCAAAGGATGCTATACCGGCCAGGAGATGGTCGCACGAGCCAAATACCGCGGTGCCAACAAGCGTGCGCTGTACTGGCTGGCAGGCACCGGTGCGCAGGCCCCCGCAGCGGGTGATGAGCTGGAACTGAAATTCGGTGATAACTGGCGTCGAACCGGCACCGTGCTGGCAGCCAGCCAGTTGCATGAAGGCACACTGTGGGTTCAGGCGGTGCTGAACAACGACCTGGAGGCTGACAGCGTGCTGCGGGTGCGCGACGACATCGGCAGCCAACTCGCCATTCAGCCATTACCTTATTCTTTGGAAGAGTAACCGGTCCTGCAAAGCATCGGGGATGCCCCGGCTCCCTGATGCTTATCCGGCTGACGGCGATATCTGCACCGGTTACCCCACGTACAGATAGATCGCCAAAAAGTGGCACACACTGCCTCCCAGCACAAACCCATGCCAGATAGCGTGATTGAACGGTATACGCTTGCTGACGTAAAACACCACGCCCAGGGTATATACCGCGCCACCGATTGCCAGCAACGTCACCCCGCCGACGGACAGTTTCATCGCCAGTTGATAGATAACAATCAACGACAGCCAGCCCATCACCAGATAGGTTGTCAGTGACAACACTTCGAAACGGTGTGCAAACGCCAGTTTGAAGATGATCCCCAACAGCGCCAGACTCCAGATGGTGATCATCAGCACGCGCGCCAGTGGCGAGTTGAGCCCCACCAGCAGAAAAGGTGTGTAAGTTCCGGCAATCAATAGGTAGATGGCGCAGTGATCAAATTTCTTAAGCCAGCGTTTAGCCCGCTGGTGTGGAATGGCGTGATATAACGTTGAGGCGAGAAACAGCAAAATCAGGCTGCCGCCGTACAAACTGTAACTGGTGATAGCCAGAGACGTAGCACCGTTATCCACCGCCTGCACCAGCAATAACACCAACCCGACAATCCCAAAAATAAAACCGATTCCATGGCTGATACTGTTGGCGATTTCTTCCGCCAGCGTATACCCCGACGCCCCCATTTTTTTCTTCATGTACACCTCTTGCCCTACACATACCTACACACTTGCACCAGCGGCCTTCCCTGCCACACTGAGCAAGCTTTGAGCAGCTTAACTGAGAACAATTCCAGTGTACACCTGTACGCTAAAATAAAAATCAGCGCCTTTCAGACGGTATTCTTGCATATTCATCTCATGACGCATCCCCTACAATAGAGCGTCTTTATTACAGGAGGTTAACGGATGTCGTTCGCTTTACCCGTACTGGATTTCGGCCCCATGACCGATGTCGTTCGGTTTCTGATGGAAATCGACAAACTCAAGAGTGTTCAGCGCCGTTCCAAGGTGATTGGCACCGATCGCCAGGAAGACTCCGCAGAACACAGCTGGCATTTTGCGGTCGCGGTGATGAGCCTGGCACCTTACGCCGATGACGGTATCGATCTCACCCAGGTGCTGAAAATGGCGCTGATTCACGACATCGTGGAGATCGACGCCGGAGACGTACTGGTGTATGACCTGAAAGCCCGTGAAGCCATTCAGGAACAAGAGCAAGCCGCCGCAACGCGCATTTTCGGCCTGCTGCCGCAACCGCAGCGCGACCAGTTTTTGGCGTTATGGCACGAATACGAAGCCGGGGATACTGCTGAAGCGCGTTTTGCGCTGATGATCGACCGCGTAATGCCGGTGCTGATGAACTTGCACAACGGCGGCCAAAGCTGGGTGGAACACGGTATCCGGCTGGAACAGGTACTAAGCCGCAACGATTTTATCCAGGATATTAACCCGGCGCTGTGGGGTTATCTGAAGCAACATCTGGAAGACGCACAGGCGAAGGGCTGGTTGAAGTAACCTGACACAGCCAACCATAACCAACAGAAAGAAAAACGGGAGGCCCTCGAACCGCCTCCCGATGATTCACACGATAAAAACCGCGCTTACTGATATTCACTCATCGGCACGCAGGAGCAGAACAGATTACGGTCGCCGTACACGTCATCCAGACGTTTCACCGCAGGCCAGTATTTGTGGGTCTGCCCGGCCGGGAATACCGCCAGTTCGCGGCTGTACGGATGCGGCCAGTCGGCTGCCAGCTCGGTCTGGGTGTGCGGCGCGTTGACCAGCGGATTGTCTTCGTGCGGCCATTCGCCTGCCGCCACACAGTCGATCTCCGCGCGGATCGCCAGCATCGCGTCGATGAAACGGTCCAGTTCCACTTTGCTTTCCGACTCGGTCGGCTCGATCATCAACGTACCCGCCACCGGGAACGACATGGTCGGTGCATGGAAACCGTAGTCGATCAAACGCTTGGCGATATCCATCTCGCTGATGCCGGTGCTCTCTTTCAGTGGACGAATGTCCAGAATGCACTCGTGCGCCACGCGATCATCGCGGCCGGTATACAACACCGGATAAGCATCTTTCAGGCGCGTCGCCACGTAGTTGGCGTTCAGGATCGCCAACTGGCTGGCCTGTTTCAGCCCCTGCGCCCCCATCATACGGATGTACATCCAACTGATCGGCAGGATGGACGCACTGCCGAACGGCGCAGCGGAAACCGCACCCTGACAGGTCAGCACGCCGTCCATCTCCACCACCTGATGGCCCGGCACAAACGGTGCCAGATGCGCTTTCACGCCGATCGGTCCCATACCTGGGCCGCCGCCACCGTGCGGAATGCAAAACGTTTTATGCAAGTTGAGGTGCGACACGTCCGCGCCAATATAGCCCGGCGAGGTAATGCCTACCTGTGCGTTCATGTTGGCACCGTCCAGGTATACCTGGCCGCCGTACTGATGAACAATCTGGCACACTTCGCGGATAGTTTCTTCGTACACCCCGTGGGTGGACGGGTAAGTCACCATGATGCAGGAGAGCTTATCGCCCGCCTGCTGCGCTTTTTCCCGCAGGTCATGCAGGTCGATGTTGCCCTGCTTGTCGCAGGCCACTACCACCACTTGCATCCCCGCCATCTGGGCAGAAGCCGGGTTGGTGCCGTGGGCCGAACTGGGGATCAGACAGAGGTTGCGCTCACCTTCGTTACGGCTTTCGTGATAACGGCGGATCGCCAGCAGACCGGCGTATTCGCCCTGAGCACCGGAGTTCGGCTGCATACACACTGCGTCATAGCCGGTCAGTTGCACCAGCCAGTCAGACAGTTGCGTGATCAGTTGACGGTAACCCAGCGCCTGTTCAGTCGGGCAGAACGGATGCAGTTCAGCGAATTCCGGCCAGGTAATCGGCAGCATTTCCGCCACCGCGTTGAGCTTCATGGTGCAGGAGCCGAGCGGGATCATCGCCTGATTCAGCGCCAGATCCTTACTTTCCAGACGATGCAGGTAGCGCATCATTTCGGTTTCGCTGTGGTACTGGTTGAATACCGGGTGAGTCAGGATGTCGTCACCGCGCAGCAACGCCGCCGGGATTGACGCCGACTGGCCGCTGACTGCCGCATCCAGCGTATCGATATCCAGCCCGTGATCGTTGCCCAGCAGCACGGCAAACAGCGACAGCACGTCGTAGCGGCTGGTGGTTTCATCCAGTGCGATGCCGACCGCGCCCTCCAGATCAGCACGCAGGTTGATGCCAGCGCTCAGCGCACGACCTAGTACCGCCGCCTTATCGGTAACCTCAACGGTCAGAGTATCGAACCAGTGCTGATGGCGCAGCGTCAGACCACGCTGGGTCAGCCCAGCGGCCAGAATATCGGCCAGACGGTGGATACGCCCGGCAATGCGTTTCAACCCCTGCGGCCCGTGGTACACCGCGTACATACCGGCAATGTTAGCCAGCAGTACCTGCGAGGTACAAATGTTGGAGTTGGCTTTTTCGCGGCGAATGTGCTGCTCGCGGGTCTGCATCGCCATGCGCAGCGCGGTGTTACCGGCGGCATCACGCGAAACACCGATAATGCGGCCCGGCATGGCGCGTTTGTATTCGTCGCGGCAGGCGAAAAACGCCGCGTGCGGGCCGCCGTAGCCCATCGGTACGCCGAAACGCTGGGCGGACCCCAGCACAATGTCGGCACCCTGTTTGCCCGGCGCGTCAAGCAATACCAGCGCCATAATGTCCGACACCACGCTGATGATCACTTTGCGGTTTTTCAGCTCAGACATCAGCGCGCGATAGTCGTGCAACTCGCCGGTGGTGCCGGTCTGTTGCAGCAACACGCCGAAGACGTCGTCATACTTCACCGCGTCAGCGGCGTTGCCGGTCACGATGTCAAAGCCGAAGGTCTGCGCACGGGTGCGCACCACGTCCAGCGTCTGCGGATGCACGTCATCAGCAACGAAGAAACGGTTTGCCTGCTTGAGTTTGCTGACGCGTTTAGCCATCGCCATCGCTTCTGCGGCAGCAGTCGCTTCATCCAGCAACGACGCGGAAGCCAACTCCAGCCCCGTCAAATCCTGCGTCACCTGCTGGAAATTCAGCAGCGCTTCCAGACGCCCCTGCGACACTTCCGGCTGATACGGCGTATACGCGGTATACCAACCTGGGTTTTCCAGCACATTGCGTAAAATCACCGGCGGCGTCAGCACCGCGTGGTAGCCCATGCCGATGTAGCTTTTGTAACGCAGGTTGCGGCCAGCGATCGCCTTCAGCTCGGCCAACGCCTGATACTCGGTGGCGGCGTCGCCTACCGCCGGTGGCTGGGGCAACTGGATATCGGCGGGTACGATCTGGCGGGTAAGCCCGTCCAGCGAATCCGCCCCGATAGCGGCCAGCATCTGTTGTTGCTGAGCGGCCGACGGGCCGATGTGGCGCTCCGTAAAGGCGCTGCCGTGTTCGAGCTGACTGAGAGTCTGGGTCATGTGGGGGAATTTCCTGCATTTGGCACAGTGATGTGCAGCACAATTAAGTCATTCAGAAAACAAGCAAATCATTCAGAAAAACAAACAAGCCATTGGCACAACCAGCCAATGACAACAATAAGCCGATAATAAAAACGCCCCGTCGCAGGGAGCAAACGGGGCATCAGGCTTATTCTTCTTCGTCGCCGTCTTCTTCTTCCAGCAGCGCCTGATAGCCAGCGGCATCAAGCAATTCGTTCAGTTCGTCTTCATCAGACGCTTTGATGCGGAACAACCAGCCTTCGGCATACGGCGCGCTATTCACCAGTTCCGGTGCGTCTTCCAGTTCTTCGTTGATTGCCACCACTTCACCGCTGATCGGCGCATAGATGTCGGATGCGGCCTTGACGGATTCCGCCACGGCGCAATCATCACCGGCGTTAACCGTGCTGCCGACTTCCGGCAGATCGACAAACACCATATCGCCCAGCAATTCCTGCGCGTGCTCGGTGATGCCCACACTGTAAACGCCGTTGCCTTCCGCCATCACCCATTCATGGGACGAGGTATATTTCAATTCTGCCGGAACATTGCTCATTGCCACCTTCTCCTTCCATTAACGCCAAAAATTAAAACTGAACCAGCGCCTTACCGGCGCGGACGAAATTGGGTTTGGTCACATGCACCGGCATCTCGCGCTGACGAATCTGCACGATAGCCTGTTCGCCGATACCGGCGGGAACACGCGCCAGAGCGATGCTGACGCCCAGCGTGGGTGAAAACGACCCGCTGGTAATCACACCTTCCTGCATCACGCCATGATTATCGGTAAAGCGGACCGGCTGACCGTGACGCAATACGCCTTTTTCGGTCATCACCAGGCCAACCAGTTGTTCGGTGCCTTCCGCCTGCTGACGCTCCAGCGCTTCACGGCCGATGAACTGACGGTCTTCCGGCTGCCAGACGATGGTCCAGCCCATGTTGGCCGCCAGTGGAGAGATGGATTCGTCCATGTCCTGACCGTACAGGTTCATGCCCGCTTCCAGACGCAGCGTGTCACGCGCGCCCAGTCCACACGGTTTAACACCAACCGCCAGCAATTGTTGCCAGAAGCCAACCGCCTGTTCCTGCGGCAGCGCGATTTCATAGCCTGCTTCGCCAGTATAGCCAGTGGTGGCAATAAACAGGTCGCCCGCCTGCACACCAAAAAAGGGTTTCATACCGGTCACTTGCTCACGCTGGGCATCGTTCAACAGGCTGCGTACTTTCTCTTGCGCCTGCGGCCCTTGCACCGCGATCAGCGACAGGTCCTCACGTTCGGTAATCTCCACCATGAACGGTTTGGCATGTTCGGTGATCCAGGCCAGATCCTTCTCACGGGTAGCGGAGTTCACCACCAATCGGAAATAGTCTTCGGTCTGGAAATAGACGATCAGATCGTCGATCACACCGGCGGAGGGCGTCAGCATTGCGGTGTAAAGTGCTTTACCGGGCTGGGTGAGTTTGGCGACATCATTCGCCAGCAGATAACGCAAAAATTCACGCACGCGGGCACCGCGCAGATCCACGATGGTCATGTGCGACACATCGAACATACCCGCGCTGTTACGAACGATGTGATGTTCATCCAACTGAGAGCCGTAGTGCAGCGGCATCATCCAGCCATGAAAGTCCACCATTTTGGCACCATCGGCCAGATGCTGTTGATACAACGGAGTGTGGTTTGCCATTCTTTTCTCTCTACGCCTTTCTACGTTAGCCGCGCGTTGTGACGCCAGGCCTCACGACGCAAACGTTTATCCTGCTCCTGAACTTACCACCGAAGCGCGCGTTCCACCACTCCCACAACCATAAGTTTATCTATATAAAAAGCCAAATCAGCATTGAATTACCCGATATCCAACTAAAGATATAAAACCAAAAAATAAAAAATAATTAAAATTTAATTCCAAATTAAAAAATAAAACCAACATAAAAAATCAAAAACAATTGAATCATTGGTTTGTCATCAGAACAAAAACCCATAAGTTAAATTAGATTAAGTAATGCGAAAAAACCCTAAAATTAGATTATTTCAGGTAACGCCACGCCTGCGTTTCATTGTCTTCACTCTCCGATTCTGTGATCACCGTCGTGGACATCTTCCTGCTAGCGACAGTACGTCACGGCAGATGGCAGCCGTAAGAAGGCAGTGAGTCCCAACCGGTTTCACACTGGGTACATCAATGGGAGATCCATCCGACAAAGGTTTGACTTTCATCAACCGCAAGCGAGCTTTTGTCTCACCCTGCGCGGTGCACGACTAGATTAACTATTAACCACACCGACTACTGGCGCAAATGGATAACCGACAAGCTTCGATGATTAAAAATCAATAAGTTAAGGAGAAATCATGGCACAAAGAATGATCTTGAATGAAACGTCCTATTTTGGCAGTGGTGCTATCACCCACCTGACCGAAGAAGTGCAGCGACGCGGCTTTCGCAAAGCGCTGGTGGTGACGGACCTGGAACTGATGAAGTACGGCGTGGCGGGTAAAGTCACCGCGTTGCTCGACAACGCGGGCCTGCCCTATGACATCTACGATGGCGTGATTCCCAACCCAACCATCGCCGTCGTCCAGCAGGGCGTCGAGCGTTTTCAAACCTCGGGTGCCGACTACCTGATAGCGATAGGCGGCGGTTCACCGCAGGACACCTGTAAAGCCATCGGCATTATCATCAACAACCCGGAATTCGCCGATGTGCGCAGCCTGGAAGGGGTCGCTGCCACCCGCAAACCTAGCGTACCGATCTTCGCCATACCGACCACCTCAGGCACCGCCGCGGAAGTTACCATCAACTACGTCATCACTGATGAAGAGAAACGGCGTAAGTTCGTCTGCGTCGACCCGCACGATATCCCCATCGTGTCGTTTATCGACGCGAACATGATGAGCAGTATGCCCGCCTCACTCAAAGCCGCCACCGGCATCGACGCGCTGACCCACGCCATTGAAGGGTTCACGACGCAGGGAGCCTGGGAATTGACCGACATGCTGCACCTCAAAGCCATCGAAATCATCAGCCGTTCGCTGCGCGACTCGGTGGCAGGGAAAGCACAGGGTGTGGAAGCGATGGCGCTGGGGCAATACATCGCCGGTATGGGTTTTTCCAACGTCGGCCTGGGGCTGGTGCACGGTATGGCGCATCCGCTGGGCGCGTTTTATAACACCCCGCACGGCGTCGCCAACGCGATTCTTCTACCCCATATCATGGCCTGGAACGCGGAATACACCGGCGAAAAATTCCGCGCCATCGCCGTGGCTATGGGGGTAAAAGGCGCAGAGGCTATGCCGCTGATGCAGGCGCGGAGTGCAGCAATTCAGGCGGTGCGGCAGCTGGCTCAGGATGTGGATATTCCGGCGCAATTGCGTCAGGTCGGCGTTAAAGAGCAGGATATTCCGGCGCTGGCGCAAGCGGCGTTCGAGGATGTCTGTACCGGCGGCAATCCGCGCCCGGCTAGCGTGAAGGAGATAGAAGCGTTGTACCAGTCGATCTACTGAACATCAAATCAGGTGTTCAACTGTACGATGAAAAAACGACGAAACGTGACGTGAGGGGGTAAAAAACGCGCGTCCTGCCAAACATGAACCGGAACCTGCCGCGTCAAACACAACGGCAGACCAATCAAGCCCGTATTACTATCGGGGCTTCAGGACGCGTGGAGCAACCAGCGCCGGTGACGAACATTCAGCATTCGCAATACAGCATTTACGCTGGAATATTCGTCACCGGCGAACACGGCTCAAAAGGCTGCAAAGCCTTGCAGCAGGTAGGACTGTAGCACCTGAACCGAGCGAATCAGGCTCAGATCAGTTGGCTGATATTCACGTTCTCCATCAGGTAATGGTTGTCGGAGTAATCCACCGGAATGGCGATCACCGCCGGGCCGTCCACATCCATCGCCTGCCAGAGTTTCGGCACCAGTTCGGCGGCGGACTCTACGGCAAAACCTTTCGCACCAAAGGCTTCGGCATAGGCTTTGAAGTCAATCGGCCCAAATTTAACACCGGAAGCGCGGTGATATTTTTTCTCTTCCTGAATTTCCACCATGTTGTAGGCGTTATCCACCCAGATGATGTGCAAAATGTTGGATTTCAGCCGCACCGCAGTTTCCAGTTCCATACTGGACTGCATGAAGCCGCCATCCCCAGACACCGACACCACTTTCTGTTGCGGATTCACCAGCGCAGCGGCGATCGCCCACGGCAACGCGACCCCCATGGTCTGCTGGCCGTTGGTCATCAGCACCTGACGGGCGCGGAAGCTGTAGAGATAACGCGCCAGCCAGATATGGAAGCTGCCCATGTCCACGCACAGGGTAACGTCTTTATTGACCAGATCCTGCATCACCCGCACCAGCCTTAGCGGATGGATAGCGAAGCCGTCCATATTGATGGCGCGGGTCGCCAGCTCATGGCGCAATTGACGACGCTCTTCCAGAATCGCCACCGACTGGGACGACAGCACGATCGGCGAACTCAGTTGCTCATTGAGCGTATCAATGGTAATGCTGATGTCGCCAACCAGTTCCACATCCGGGCGGTAGGCACTTTCTACTTCAGCGGGCAACACATCGATATGCACCAGCGTGGCCTTGCCAGCATTCCACAGTGCCGGTGCATACTCTACCGGGCTGTAACCAACCGTGACGATCAGGTCCGCCTGCTGTAACAGCTTGTCACCGGCCTGATTGTTGAACAACCCAACCCGTCCGGCAAAATGGTCAAAATGCTGTTGATCAATCACCCCAGCGGCCTGATAGGTGCTGGTCACCGGCAGCTGGCTATGGTGCAGCAAACGACGCAGTGCCTCGGCGTTTTTCGGCTGGCTGGCCATCAGCCCCAGCAACAGTATCGGATGTTTGGCTTTCTTAATCAGCCCAGCCACCCGTTCAACATCCGCACGTGGCGCACTATTAAGGGTTGGCAGCGAGGTGCGGGCCAGAACCGGGCTGTCTACCGGTTCATTGACAATATCTTCCGGCAGGCTGATGAACGACGCCCCCGGCCGGCCGAGTTCAGCCGCGCGAAAGGCGTTAGCCATCACTTCTGAAATAGCAGACGACACGGTAATTTCAGCGCTGTATTTGGTCACCGGCTGAAACAGGCTGACGGTATCCAGGCTCTGATGGGTCAGTTTCAAGCGGTCGGCGCGTTTGACCGCGCCACCCAATGCGACTATCGGGTCACCCTCGGCCGTCGCGGTCGCCAGCCCGGTCACCAGATTCGAACAACCTGGCCCCGACGTTACCAGCGTCACACCGGCTTTACCGGTCAGACGGCCGACGGCTGCCGCCATAAAGGCACCATTAGCCTCATGACGCACGGGAATGGTTTGAATCGGCGAATCCACCAGCGAATCAAACACGCGGTCTACCTTTGCACCAGGAATGCCGAAGACATAGTTGACGCCTTGTTGCTCAAGATGTTTTACGATCAGCTCCGCACCGCTAGACCAATGCTGTTGACCATCCCTATTTTCCATAATGTTTATCCTCTGCATAACAGTGTGCTTTTGCTTTCAGTACCTGCTCGATGTCTCAGCTCTCTACGGAGTGAATGACGCTATCGAGATTTTCAGGGGATAAATTGGCTTTCAGGAAATCCCTGTCGCGGGGAAGGTCAATGACCAGTTTGGCGATAGAGCCAAAGGTCAGCACACCTTCTTCCAGTCGATAATCAAGGATATGCCCGCCGCCTTTGCGGTCATCAGTGATGAAATGCTCGTGATAACCAGCAACATTAATCCCCTGAACATAGGCAGGACTACGGAAACCGATAACGCTGCCCTGACACTGTTCGAAACGGAACGTGGGTTGTTGGGCAATCGCTTCTAGCATCGGTTTATAAGGGCGTTCCTGGCGAGGCACCGTACGGGTTTCCACATGGCTAAAGCGGCCATCTATCCGCAGGGCACAAAACAGATTATCTGTTGCAATCAAGTCATTAATGCGCTGATGAATTGCTTCACGGCTGGAGCCCTGCCCGAAATGGATTTGTTCCGTCGGGCGGAAGAAGGTCATGACCGCGAAAGGCGTTTTTTGATACGGTAGTGCCGAACGGGCGCTACCGTCCTCACGTAGCTGGAAAATGCGGCTGTTAAGCGCTACCAGTTCACCGTCGAGATCATTAAACGTCCCTAATCCAAAATCGCCATGTTTCAGAAGTTCTTCCATCGTGGTGTCACCTTCATAAACACCATTAATAAGTCCACTCATTAATGACGTCTGATAAATAACGCACTCTGGATGCTGTTTCTGATGATGAAGTGCAAAGCTGGCCAGTTCCCTGACACAGGAGTCGACGCAGTTAACATCTTTCATATCCGTTCCCTTCTGACGATGATCAACTTAAATTTATTTAATGTTTCACTTGAATATTGACCGCCGTCACACCAAAGTTCCAATACAGAGATGTGGCCATTTGGAGATCGAAAATATATGGAATTACGTTACCTGCGCTATTTTGTCGCAGTGGCCTCAACCCGGCATTTCACCCGTGCGGCGGAAATTCTCGGCATATCACAGCCGCCATTAAGCCAGCAAATTCAAAAACTTGAACGGGAAATCGGGACACCGTTGTTCAAGCGACTGACCCGAGGCGTGGAGATGACGGAAGCGGGGGAAGCGTTGTATCAGGATGCCAGCCATATTCTGGAGCTGACCGACTCAGCGATTGAGAGGGTACGCAGCATCGCCCGCGGGGAGAGCGGCGCGATCAATATTGGTTTTTCCTGTGCGGTGACCTTTCACCCGGTGGTACTGGCGCTGTTGCGCCGTTACCGGCAGCACTATCCCAGCGTGCAGCTACAACCGCGGGAAGAACACATTCATGAAATACTGGAGAGCCTGCGCAACCGCACCACCGATATTGCGTTTGTGCGCCTGCCATGTGATATCGGCGAGGAGTTTGAAGGCGAATTACTGGCGGAAGAAGCGATGCGGCTGGTGCTGCCAGAAAATCACCCGTTTAGCGATCAAACACAAGTCAGCCTGGGGCAACTACAGCAGGAGCCGTTGATCATCTTTCCGCGTGAACTCTGCCCCAGCCTGCACGACCTGATTGTTCGCGCCTGTTACCTGTCGGGTTACCAGCCCAAAATCAACGCACTGGCTCCGCATATCACCGCCACCATCAGTATGGTGGCATCCGGTTTTGGCGTGACCTTTGTCCCCGAGTCACTGACCAGTATCCAGACCGGGAATGTGACCTATCACGACACCAATACACCGCATCTCACCACACAGATTGCGGTTATCTGGCGTAAACATGACCGCTCCGCCACGCTGCTGAAGATGCTGCAACTGGTGCGGGACTATCTGCACAACACCTGATCGTTCCCAGGTTTCCAAAAACCTGCCGTCGTTAAACGGCAGGTCATATGAAAATCACGCGACACCGGTTGTATAGCGGCAAATCTCATATATGATATTAGTTATCATTATCAACAATGGAAGTCGCCATGCTAACCGCGATGATCGCCGCCTGTGGGCTATGGGGAATAAGCTGGTATTTTGGCAAGCGTCTGTCCAGCGCCTGGGGCGTTCTGCTACCGGCGGCGCTGATGCCGCTACTGGCCTTGCCGGAACTAAACCTGACCCATCTGAAATACATCTGTGCACTGGCGATGCTGATTACGTTAAGTATGCTGTTTCATCGCCGTATGCGTCACTACCTGCTGCTACCGTCCTGTATTGCACTGGCAGGCGGCCTGGCGGCGCTGTCGCTTACGCTAAAAGGATGGTAACACCGAGCCTGAACGGGCATAACGCACAAGATAAAGGAAGAAAACGCCGGTTGATGCTATGGGCGGGGAACATTGCTGTGCTGGAAAAAGATAAGAAAAATAAGGATGAGGAGAGTGGTGCGAAGAGAGGGACTTGAACCCTCACGTCCTAAGGACACTAACACCTGAAGCTAGCGCGTCTACCAATTCCGCCACCTTCGCACTGTTTACTACGATACTGTTTACTACACGTACTGCTGACTACGACATCTTGATTTGTATCCCAGTGGTGCGAAGAGAGGGACTTGAACCCTCACGTCCTAAGGACACTAACACCTGAAGCTAGCGCGTCTACCAATTCCGCCACCTTCGCAGGTACTGTGAAATACAAATTTGTGGTGATTTTGGTGCGAAGAGAGGGACTTGAACCCTCACGTCCTAAGGACACTAACACCTGAAGCTAGCGCGTCTACCAATTCCGCCACCTTCGCAAACCAAGCAACATTACGTCACACAATGTCACCACGGAGGCGAATTCTAGAGATTTTCGCACCAACGTCAATCATTATTTCCATGTCGTTACGGCGTTTGCTGTAAAAAACAGCATTCAGACAAACGGGGCCTGCTGGAAGCATTGCACCAGCCACTCAATCACCACCCGGATGCGCGGAGCCAGAAAGCGCCCGGAGGGATACATCACATACAGCGGCATATCGGGCGGC
Organism: Dickeya undicola; assembly: GCF_000784735.1. Classification (GTDB taxonomy): domain Bacteria; phylum Pseudomonadota; class Gammaproteobacteria; order Enterobacterales; family Enterobacteriaceae; genus Dickeya; species Dickeya undicola. The sequence goes on along the minus strand of NZ_JSYG01000037.1, from coordinate 106,238 downwards.
GGTAACTGCGGCAGGATTTCCACCAGTTCCCCACGGTCCAGCAACGACGCAATACCATAGCGAGGAGCCTGAATAATCCCCATTCCGGCCTGGCAGGCAGCAATATAAGCATCGGCACCATTGATTTCCACCAGGCTGGGCAGAGAGCGGGTGATCACTTGCCCCTGCTGCATAAATTCCAGCGGGTAACGCTGCGAGGTACGCAGCGAAAAATAGCTCACCATCCGGTGAGAGGTCAGCGCTTCCAGCGTGTCCGGTATGCCGAATTCGGCGCAATACGCTGCGGAAGCGCAGGTTACCTGCGGCAACGACGGCAGCGAACGCGCCACCAGTGAATCATCGTCCACCTGCCAGGCGCGCAGCACGCAGTCCACCCCTTCGCGCACCACATTAATCGCGGCATCGTTGGCGCTCAGCACCAGCGAAATCTGCGGATAGCGGCGGTAAAACGCGGGTAACGACGGGATCACCACCTGACGGGCTAATGAATGCGGCATGTCGATTCGCACCCTCCCGCTAGGCTGCTGACGCTGATGGGAGAACAGTGCGTCCGTTTCCTCAATTTCCGCCAGCAACTGCACACAGCGCTGGTAGTACAGCAAACCTTCGTCCGTCACCTGTACCTGACGGGTGGTGCGTTGCAACAGGCGTACACCCAGCCGCAGTTCCAACCGTTTCAGCGTCTGGCTGACGGTCGCCCGCGGCAGTCCCAGCTTTTCCGCCGCCCGGCTAAAGCTTTCTGCTTCCACAATGCGCACGAACACCCGCATCGCCTGCACCTGATCCATCACCGGCTCCATTGTTTGCATTTTACAAACAGTGTTGCATAAAACTGCGAATTTATCTTTTCCCTCCAAACAACCACACTGAAAAGCGTGGTTAATCATACGGAGCAACAACATGCAACAGCGAAAACTGGGCCCACAGGGGCCAACGGTATCTGCACTGGGCCTCGGCTGCATGGGCATGAGCGATTTCTACTCCACCGGGCAGGATGAAAAAGAGGCTCTCTCCACCCTGCATCGTGCGCTGGAACTGGGCGTCACCCTGCTGGATACCGCCGACATGTACGGCCCTTACACCAATGAAACGCTGGTGGGCAACGCCATCAAAGGCAAACGGGATCAGGTATTTCTGGCGACCAAGTTCGGCATTCTGCGCGACCCGGCCAACCCGAACCTGCGTGGCGTCTGCGGTCGGCCAGAGTATATCCGTCAGGCGGTCGAAGGCAGCCTGAAACGTCTGGGCGTCGAAGTCATCGACCTTTATTATCAGCACCGCGTCGATCCGGCAGTGCCGATTGAGGAGAGTGTTGGCGCCCTGGCCGATCTGGTTAAAGCAGGCAAGATCCGTTACATCGGCCTGAGCGAAGCCTCCGCCGCCACCCTGGAGCGCGCGCACCGCGTTCACCCTATCACCGCGCTGCAAAGCGAATACTCATTGTGGACGCGCGATGTGGAAACAGAGATTCTGCCCACCTGCCGTCGTCTCGGCATCGGTTTTGTGCCTTATAGTCCGCTGGGGCGTGGTTTTCTGACCGGTGCCATCAAACAGCAGGATGACCTGGCCGCGGACGATTTCCGACGCGCCAACCCGCGCTTCAGCGACGAAAACTTTGCTAAAAACCTGCAACTGGTGGACAAAATCACGCAGCTGGCGCAGGAAAAAGCGGTCACGCCATCACAGCTGGCGCTGGCCTGGGTGCTGGCACAAGGCGAGCACATCGTTCCGATTCCCGGCACCAAACGCCGTCGCTACCTGGAAGAAAATGTCGGCGCACTGTCGGTGTTGTTGACGGCACGCGAGTTGGATGACATTAACGCCATCTTCCCGCCGGAGATCGCCGCAGGCGCACGCTACGGACAAGAAGGCATGGCGACGCTTGATAACGCCTAAGCGCCGCATTGCGCCCGGCGAAAACCGGGCAGCGCAGTTAACGTTTTTTATTGCGACGCAGCACCGCACGATAAACGCGGAAACGACCGGTCTGGGCGATCACTTCATGACTGCCGAATGTCTCGTCCAGCAGCGCTGGGTACGGCAGGAAGGCGTTGGCGACAATACGCAACTCACCTTCCATGTTCAGGTGCGCGGCGGCACCACGGATCATCACTTCCGCCGCGTGCAGGCTGGTCTGCAGACCGTCATGGAACGGCGGGTTGGAGATGATCAGGTCAAAACGCCCCTGAATATCCGAGTACGCGTTGCTGGCGATCACCTGCCCTTCCAGGCCGTTAGCGGCCAACGTCGCCTGGCTCGCTTCCAGCGCCGCCGCGCTCACATCACTCAGCGTCAGGCGGATTTTCGGTGACAGGCGGGCAAACGATGCCGCCAGCACCCCAGCGCCGCAGGCAAGATCCAACACCTTACCCTTGCGGTGCGGCTCCAGCGTCGAGAGCAGCAATTGGCTGCCCGTATCCAGCCCTTCACGGCTGAATACGCCCGGCAGTGTATGTACTGGCACGCCATCCACGTCATACTCCAGCCACCAATCCTCCAGCGCAAAAGCAGACGGTGCTTCCAGACGACCGTGATACAGCCCACAACGTCGGGCGCTGTCGATCTTGTTGATGGCGGCGATCGGCTCCAGAATGCCTTCGGCGCTGCGTACCCCGCTGCGGTTCTCGCCGACGACGAAAATATCGCAGCCTACCGGCAGCAGCGACAGCAGGTTGGACAGCTGGAACTGCGCTTCCTGTTTGCTTTTCGGCCAGTAGTAGATCAGGGTGTCGCACCCGGCTACGGTTTCCGCTTGTGCCAGCAGCGAAAAATGCACGTTGTCGCCCAATACGGGCTGCAACTGCTGCCAGTGATGATACTGCGTGGTGTGCACGGTGACGGCGGCTGCGTCAAAATGAGCGGGCAGCGTATCTTGCAAATCACCGGCAAACAGCACCCGGCGGGAAACAAATTCATCACTGTGGCGCAGTATCACTTCACTGGCGGGGGTTAATGCTGACATCAGGCGTGGCTCCTTAATAAACTGAGCGAGGATTATAGTGGTTTGTTGGCGCATGTTCAGCGATTTGTTAGCATAGCGCCGCACAATCGTGCACCGCCATCGCCGGATACGACGATTTGCGACATCGGGCGCGGTTACCACGGGCACTAACATCGCACGCAGAGTGAGTAAGGCATGACATCAAGACGGGACTGGCTGTTACAGCAACTGGGGATCACCCAGTGGACCTTGCGTCGTCCGTCGGTGCTGAAAGGCGAAATCGCCGTCAGCCTGCCGCCTGATGTCCGGCTGATTATCATCGCCGATCCACTGCCCGCCAGCGATGACCCGCTGTTACAGGATGTCTTGCGCAGCCTGAATCTCTCTTCGCAGCAGATGATAAGCCTGACGCCACGTCAGGCGCAGATGCTACCGGAACATACCCGCTGCCACAGTTGGTGGCTGGGTCAGCCAGTCACCGATGCGCTGGCATTGGATGGCGTGCAACTGACCAGCCCGGCTCTGGCCGAGCTCTCTCACAACGCTGGGGCGAAACGCGCCCTGTGGCAACAGATTTGTCACCATGAACATGATTTCCACCCTGACCACGGCTGACCTGCCGCAGGCGTTTGACATTGAATGCTTAAGCCACGCTTTTCCGTGGAGCGAAAAAACCTTCATCAGCAATCAGGGCGAGCGTTACCTCAACCTGAAACTGTGTCATGACCAGCAACTGGTGGCCTACGCCATCACCCAGGTGGTGCTGGATGAAGCCACGCTGTTCAACATCGCCGTCGACCCGGCGCATCAACGCCACGGCTACGGACGTCAGTTGCTGGAACACCTGATCGCCGAGCTGGAGCGCAGCGATGTGGTGACGCTGTGGCTGGAAGTACGAGCCTCCAACGCGCGCGCCATCGCGCTGTATCAGAGCATGGGATTCAACGAAGTGTCGGTGCGGCGGGATTATTACCCGACCGTCGGTGGCCGGGAAGACGCCATCATTATGGCGCTACCGCTGGGGTGACACTGCGCCCAGTTAAAGCAGCATAAAAAAACACTGCCAAATGGCAGTGTTTTCTTTTTGCATCCAGGTACTACTGCACCATCACGCCTCAGCAGCGTCACCCAACAATACCGACTCCAGCGCGATTTCGATCATCTCGTTGAAGGTGGTCTGGCGCTCGGCGGCGGTGGTCTGCTCGTGGGTACGGATATGGTCCGACACGGTGCAGATAGCCAGCGCTTTAGCGCCGAATTCCGCCGCCACGCCGTAGATACCGGCCGCTTCCATTTCTACGCCCAGAATGCCGTATTTTTCCATCACGTCGAACATTTGCGGGTCCGGCGTGTAGAACAAATCGGCGGAGAACAGGTTGCCAACGCGAGCGTCGATGCCACGCGCTTTGGCGGCATCCACCGCGTGACGCAACAGGTCAAAATCGGCAATCGCTGAGAAGTCGTGATCTTTAAAGCGCATCCGGTTCACTTTGGAATCGGTGCAGGCACCCATGCCGATCACCACGTCACGCAGCTTCACATCAGCACGCACTGCGCCGCAGGAGCCGACACGGATAATTTTCTTCACGCCGTATTCGGTGATCAGCTCTTTGGTGTAAATAGAGCAGGACGGAATGCCCATACCGTGGCCCATCACGGAAATGCGACGGCCTTTGTAGGTGCCGGTGAAGCCCAACATGCCGCGCACATTGTTCACTTCCACCGCATTTTCCAGAAAGGTTTCCGCGATGTATTTGGCACGCAGCGGGTCACCCGGCATCAGCACCACGTCCGCGAAGTCACCCATTTCTGCATTGATATGTGGCGTAGCCATGCTTTTTCTTCCTTTTCAAATTCAGTGTGAAATCATGATGATAAATTATAGTGCCTATCACCGGTCCGTGTCACAGCATTGACCTGTTACAGAATGGACCGGTCACAGAATAGTCCTGTCACAGAATAGACTGGCCGTAATCCATCGGCGACAGCCCGAAATAACCGGTAACCGTCTGGCCGATGTCAGCAAAGGTGGTGCGATGGCCGCGGTCACCCGGCGTCACTTTCGGCCCGTAAATCAGCACCGGCACGTGTTCACGGGTGTGGTCGGTGCCCGGCCAGCTCGGGTCGCAGCCGTGGTCGGCGGTCAGGATCAGGATGTCATCGCCGGTCACGCGAGAGAGCATCTCCGGCAGGCGACGGTCGAACAGCTCCAGCGCCGCCGCATACCCGGCGATATCACGACGATGGCCGTAGGACGAGTCAAAATCGACAAAGTTGGTGAACACGATGGTGTCGTCGCCCGCCTGTTCCATCTCTTTCAACGTGGCGTCAAACAGCGCATCGATACCGGTGGCTTTCACCTTTTTGGTGATGCCGACGTTGGCGTAGATATCAGCGATTTTGCCCACTGACACCACGGTGCCATTTTTCTCGTCTACCAGCTTTTTCAGCATGGTCGGTGCCGGTGGTTCCACCGCCAAATCGTGACGGTTGCCGGTGCGCTGGAACTGCCCCACTTTGTCACCGAGGAACGGACGGGCGATCACCCGGCCGATGTTGTAACCGCCTTCGGTCAGCTCTTCACGGGCGATTTCACACAGTTCGTACAGTTTCTCCAGCCCGAAGGTTTCTTCGTGGCAGGCAATCTGAAATACCGAGTCCGCCGAGGTGTAGAAAATGGGTTTGCCGGTTTTCATGTGTTCCTCGCCGAGCTGGTCGAGGATCACGGTGCCAGAGGAATGGCAGTTGCCCAGATAACCCGGCAGCCCGGCACGCGCGACCAACCGGTCCAACAGCGCCTGCGGGAAACTGTTGTGCTCATCATGGAAGTAGCCCCAGTCAAACAGCACCGGCACCCCAGCAATTTCCCAATGGCCGGATGGCGTATCTTTACCCGAAGAGATTTCGCTGGCGTAAGCGTAGGCACCGATAATCTCAGCCTGCTCATCCAGCCCTTGCGGAAACTGCCCGGTAGACCCTTGCGCCGCCTTACCCAAGCCCAGACGGCTCAGGTTCGGCAGCCGCAGCGGCCCTTGTCGGCCGACATCGGCCTTGCCTTGTGCGCAGGCTTGTGCGATATGGCCCAGCGTATCTGAACCTGCGTCGCCAAACCGTTCGGCATCAGCGGCGCTGCCAATCCCGAACGAGTCGAGAACCATAATAAATGCACGTTTCATGTTGTTATCTCCTGCGTAAGGCACAGCTTATATGTAAAACATAAAGCATCGATGTACGTAAGGCCGGGCGGCGACAGTGCGGTTAGATGTCCGCGGCGTCCAGGCGACGATAAATCAGCGGACAAGGCGCAGGCGGTTGATCATCAAGGCGAATCGCCTCGCGCAGCGCCTGCGCGGCCAGTTGCCAGTCCGACTCGGTTCTGGCGTGAACTACCGCCAGCGGACGCTGTGCATCCACCCGGTCACCCAGACTGACCATGTCGCTCAGCCCAACACTGCTGTCAATGATATCACTGGCCTGACGTCGACCACCACCCAGCGCGACTACCACCATACCCAATGCGCGCGCATCCATCGCGCTGACAAAACCCTCGCGCTCGGCAAATACCGGCTTACTGAGCGTGGCGGGCGACAGATAACGATCGTAATGTTCGACAAAATCCGTCGGGCCATGCTGCGCGGCGACCATACGCCCGAAGACTTCCGCAGCCCGGCCGTTGTCCAGCACTGCTTGTAGTTTTGCCCGCGCCTCGGCGGCATCACGCGCCAGGTGCCCCGCCAGCAACATGGACTCGCACAGCGCCATCGTCACCTCAAACAGGCGCGGGTTACGCTGCTCACCGGTCAGAAAACGCACCGCTTCTCGCACTTCCAGCGCGTTACCGGCGCTGGAAGCCAGCACCTGACTCATGTCGGTCAACAGCGCGCTGGTACGGCAACCGGCATTATTCGCTACGCCAACAATCGCCTGCGCCAGTTGCTCCGACTGTTCATAGGTCGGCATAAACGCGCCGGAACCGACTTTGACATCCATCACCAGTGCATCCAGCCCTTCCGCCAGCTTTTTCGCCAGAATCGAGGCGGTGATCAGCGGGATGGAATCAACCGTGGCGGTAATATCGCGGGTAGCGTAAAAACGCTTGTCCGCCGGTGCCAGCGAGTTGGTCTGTCCGATAATCGCCACCCCAACCTGACGGATGATCTGCCGGAAAGCCTCATCCTCGGGAAAGATGTCCAGCCCTGGAATCGACTCCAGTTTGTCCAGCGTGCCGCCGGTGTGGCCTAAACCGCGACCGGAAATCATCGGCACATAGCCGCCGCAGGCCGCCACCATCGGCCCCAACATCAGCGACGTCACATCGCCGACGCCGCCGGTCGAATGCTTGTCTACCAGTGGACCGTTCAGATTCAACCCGGACCAATCCAGCACTGTACCGGAATCGCGCATCGCCAGCGTCAGCGCCACCCGTTCATCCATGTTCATGTCGTGGAAGAAGATGGTCATCGCCAGCGCGGCGATCTGCCCTTCCGACACGGTGTTGTCGCGCACACCGTTGATGAAAAAGCGAATCTCTTCCGCACTGAGCGGATGCCCGTCGCGTTTTTTGCGGATAATTTCCTGAGTCAGAAACAAGGTGCGTTCTCCTGCATAATCCATGAGTACCGATGTATCGCGCCCGTCAGGCGCGAACCGCATCAGTAGCCGCTGCGGGCCTGCTCGGTGGTGTGGCCCAGCGTAGTCAACAGGCTACCGAGCAAACCGGACGCGCCAAATCGGAAATGACGGGCATCCGCCCACCCTTCGCCCATAATAGTGTCGGCAAGTTGCAGATACTGCGCGGCATCTTCCGCCGTGCGCACACCACCAGCCGGTTTAAACCCAACGCGCTCACCCACGCCTTTATCGCGGATCACACTCAGCATCACGTCGGCAGAATGCAGCGTGGCATTCACCGCCACTTTACCGGTAGAGGTTTTGATGAAATCCGCCCCGGCGTCAATAGCAATCTCGCTGGCGTCACGAATCAGCTCATCGGTTTTCAACTCACCGGTTTCGATGATCACTTTCAGCAGCACACCCGCTGCCGCACACGCCGCTTTACAGGCTTTCACCAGCTCAAAACCGACCTGACGGTTACCCGCCATCAGTTCACGATAGGGGAACACCACGTCCACCTCGTCGGCACCGTAAGCGATAGCCGCTTTGGTTTCCGCCAGTGCAATGTCAATGTCGTCGTTACCGTGCGGGAAATTGGTCACGGTGGCGATGCGCACATCCGGCGTGCCTTGCTCACGCAGCACCTTGCGCGCCAGCGGCACAAAACGTGGGTAGATACAAATAGCAGCGGTATTGCCCACCGGGCTTTTCGCCTGGCGACACAGGGCGATCACCTTCTCGTCGGTATCGTCATCATTCAGGGTCGTTAAATCCATCAGTCCCAGCGCGCGTTGCGCCGCCGCAGTTAAATCACTCATACAACACTCCGCTCTCAGCACACTATCGCGTTTCCGGGCATGTCACCCAGATAACGCACTCTGCAATGTGATTTTATTCACATAAAAAGGAAATTAAATGAACATTAATCACGTTTATTGTGAATATTGTAACACCAAAGAAGGTAAGCACTGTATCGAATTATATGAAACCTGATAATGCAGGTTTATCCCCGTAAGATAAGCGCGGACCCACGAGAAGGAAATGCCGTGAATAACAGTGAGACAACCTGGTTTCTGTACCTGCTGCGCACCAGCAGCGGATGGCTTTACACCGGCATCACCACCGATGTGGCGCGGCGGCTGGCACAACATCAGAGCGGAAAAGGGGCGCGGGCGTTGCGCGGCAAAGGACCACTGACGCTGGTGTATCACTGCGTGGCGGGCGATCGCTCCACCGCGCTGAAGTGGGAATATCGCGTCAAGCAACTGAGTAAAATGCAAAAAGAAAGGCTGGTGCAACACCAGCCTTCGACGCTGACCGATTTTATGCCCCTCGTCAGAAACGATTGAACGGCTCGGCGTATTCCACCAGACCGCTGGCTCCCTGAAAGTGGTTGTCCGCCAGCGGGTAAACCAGAAAGTCCGACTCGCAGCCCAGCCAGCGGCAATAAAGCTGCTGTTCCACCGCCGGAACAAAACCGAAACGCGTGTAGTAATGTCGATTGCCCAACACCACCACGGCGGTGTAACCAAATTCATTCAGCGCATCCAGCCCTTCATACACCAGTCGCTCGCCGATGCCCTGACGGCGCAGGTTTTCATCCACCGCTAACGGTGCCAGCGCAACCCACTGTCGATCTTCACCGCCCAGCGTCACCGGGCTGAACGCGGCATACCCCACCACGCCGCCTTCGTCGTCAGTCGCGACGATACCCAGCGTCAACTGGCCGTCTTCACGCAACTGATGCACTAACTCCGCCTCGGCGCTGGTAGGAAACGCGCGCCGCAGCAGGGTATCGATCCCCGGTGCATCAACCGGAATTTCAACTCGAATCAACATGATACTGGCGCGTGCGGGCTAACCTGCTCCGCGCCCTCCTGTAAACCAGCGGCCACGAACCCGGCCAGTTGCAGCAGCGCAACACGCAGCGGTGCGGGCATACTTTCCAGCTCGATGGCGTCCATCAGGTTCTTGACGTACAGCCCCAGCTCGGTGTCCCCTTCAATGCGCAGGCGACGCTGGAAAAACAACGTATCCGGATCTTCACGACGGGCAGCGATCAGGATCAGATCGTTAGCATCGGCACTGAAGCTGACATCCGCCAGTTCGTTATGACTGATTTCAAGCCGGTTATCCCGCAACGTGACAAACCACTGCAAACCAATATCGCGGACTTCGATTCGCAACCAACGTCCATCAAGAAAATCCAGCTCGCCTTCTTCCAGCGCCTGACGGAACTGCCATCCCAGCAGTTGTTCCAGCACCCGGCGTTGCAGGACGAAAGGCGTTAGCGTTAACGGTTTACTCAGTAAACGTGGCCCTTGACGCACAATCTGCGCACGTAGTTTTTCCAACACTGGCGTACTCCTCATAAAGCGATACGGCTTAACCGATATGGTCATTATTCTGCCACAGAACGGGAAACCGGCAGCAGGGGTCTACATCAATAAAAACGCCGGACGCGTTTTTTAACATCATGTAGAGATAGCCGCGGGCAAGTCGCTGGAATGTGACACATTAAATTTAGCCTGTTCTGCGCCAAATCACGACCAGTAAGCGCCAGCAATTCCCCGATATGCTGGTTTAAATCAAAGTTGCTGACAGCCGGGTTCACTAAGATTCCTGTTCATTGCAAACCGGCCCGCTGCGTCAGGCCGTGATGAAAGGACGTTAGAATGGAACTGCTTTGCCCCGCTGGTAATTTACCGGCACTAAAAGCCGCCATCGACCATGGTGCCGACGCGGTGTACATCGGGCTGAAAGACGATACCAACGCCCGCCACTTCGCTGGCCTCAATTTCAACGACAAAAAACTGCAGGACGCCAGCGACTACGTGCACCGCCACCGCCGCAAACTGCATATCGCCATCAACACCTTTGCCCACCCGGACGGCTATCAGCGCTGGCAGCTCGCGGTGGATACCGCGGTACAGACCGCCGGTGCCGATGCGTTGATTCTGGCGGACCTGGCGATGCTGGAGTATGCCGCCGAGCGCTATCCAGCGGTAGAGCGACACGTGTCGGTGCAGGCTTCCGCCACCAACGAGGAAGCGATTCGTTTTTATCAGCGCCACTTCGATGTCGCCCGCATCGTGCTGCCGCGCGTGCTCTCCATTCATCAGGTCAAACAGCTTTCGCGCACCAGCCCGGTGCCGCTGGAAGTATTCGCCTTCGGCAGCCTGTGCATCATGGCTGAAGGGCGTTGCTATCTGTCTTCCTACCTGACCGGCGAGTCGCCCAATACGGTCGGTGCCTGCTCACCAGCACGCTTCGTGCGCTGGCAGCAGACGGAAAACGGCATGGAATCGCGGTTAAACGATGTGTTGATCGACCGCTATCAGGACCATGAAAACGCCGGCTACCCAACCTTGTGCAAAGGCCGCTATCTGGTGGACGGCCAGCGTTATCACGCGCTGGAGGAACCCACCAGCCTGAATACGCTGGAGCTGCTGCCGGAACTGATGGCGGCCAATATTGCCTCGGTGAAAATCGAAGGTCGCCAACGCAGCCCGGCTTATGTCAGCCAGGTAACCCAGGTATGGCGGCAGGCGATCGACCGCTGCAAGGCCGACCCGACACACTTCACCCCGACCGCTGAATGGATGGACGCGCTGGGTGCCGTTGCTGAAGGTACGCAGACGACGCTGGGTGCCTATCATCGCCAGTGGCAGTAGCCAGGAGACATCAACAACATGAAATATTCACTGGGCGCTCTGCTCTACTATTGGCCCAAAGCCGACATTGAAACGTTTTATCAGGCTGCGGCCGCCAGCAGTGCCGATATCATCTATCTGGGTGAAACCGTGTGCAGCAAGCGCCGGGGCATGAAAGTCAGCGACTGGCTTGACCTGGCGCGTGCGATCGCCGCCAGCGGCAAACAGGTGGTGATCTCCACACTGTCGCTGCTACAAGCGCCTTCCGAACTGACCGAGCTGAAACGGTATGTGGAAAACGGCGAGTTTTTACTGGAGGCCAACGATCTGGGCGCGGTCAACATGGCGGCGGAGCGCGGCCTGCCGTTTGTCGCGGGGCACGCGCTCAACTGTTATAACGCCTACACCCTACGGTTGCTGCACAAACAGGGCATGATGCGCTGGTGTATGCCGGTGGAACTGTCGCGGGACTGGTTACAACATCTGCTCAACCAATGCGATGAACTCGGTTTTCGCCATCAGTTTGAGGTGGAAGTGCTGAGCTACGGTCATCTGCCGCTGGCGTATTCCGCCCGCTGCTTTACCGCCCGTTCGGAAAACCGCCCCAAGGACGAGTGCGAAACCTGCTGCATCAATTACCCGCAAGGACGCCAGGTACTGTCGCAGGAAAACCAGCAGGTGTTTGTGCTTAACGGCATCCAGACCCAGAGCGGTTACTGCTATAACCTCGGCAACGATCTGACGTCAATGGGCGGGCTGGTGGATATCGTGCGCCTGTCGCCGCAAGGGCTGGATACGCTGGCAATGCTCGACCGCTTCCGCGCCAACCAGCACGGCGGGCAGCCGCTGACACTGGCAAACCAGCAGGATTGCAACGGCTACTGGCGACGGGTGGCCGGACTGGAGCTGGTCGGTTAAATCAGTCGGGGCAATGTGCACGCATCGTCCGTTGCACATTGTTAAGATCACGTAACATCTCATGAGTGTTTATTCGGGCTGACACGTCAGCCCCTCAACCCGATGAGTCACGCTTATGACCGCTACCGTTCCTTTCTCGCTGCTCGATCTGGCCCCTATCCCGCAAGGCAACACCGCCCGCGATGCGTTCCACCATTCTCTGAGTCTGGCGCAGCACGCGGAAAACTGGGGATATCAACGCTACTGGCTGGCAGAACATCACAACATGACGGGGATCGCCAGCGCGGCTACGTCGGTGCTGATCGGGTATATCGCCAGTGGTACACAACGTATCAAGCTGGGTTCCGGCGGCGTCATGCTGCCAAACCACGCCCCGCTGGTGATTGCCGAACAGTTTGGCACGCTCGAATCGCTCTATCCTGGCCGGATTGAACTGGGTCTGGGGCGAGCGCCAGGCACCGACCAACGTACCATGCAGGCGTTGCGCCGCCATCTGAATGCCGATATTGACGATTTTCCCCGTGATGTGCAGGAACTTCAGCGCTATTTCGCCCCTGTTCAGTCGGGGCAGGCCGTGCAAGCGGTGCCGGGGCAAGGGCTGAACGTCCCGATCTGGTTGCTTGGATCCAGCCTGTACAGCGCCCAGTTAGCGGCATCGATGGGGTTACCGTTTGCCTTCGCCGCCCATTTCGCGCCGGACATGCTTCTGCAAGCATTGCAGCTTTATCGTGACAACTTCCGGCCATCCGCCCAGCTTGAGAAGCCGTATGCCATGGTGTGCGTCAACGTGGTTGCCGCCGACAGCGATCGGGACGCCCGTTTTCTGTTCACGTCGTTGCAGCAGCAGTTTATCAACCTGCGACGCGGTACGCCGGGGCCGCTGCCTGCGCCGGTAACATCGATGGAAGCATACTGGTCCGCTGCGGAACAGTATGCGGTAGAGCAGACGTTACGGCTGGCGGTGGTGGGCGATCCAGCTAAAGTACGCCACGGCCTGCAAACCCTGCTGCGGGAAACCCAGGCGGACGAGCTGATGATTAACGGCCAGATATTCGACCATCAGGCGCGGCTGCGTTCATTTGAACTGGTGGCGCAACTGCAAGCGGAAATCGTGCGAGAACCGCGCATTCAATGAGATAAAAACATCACATAAAAGCCGTGACATAAAAATAGAGACGTAAAAAAACCAGCCCGAGAGCTGGTTTTTCATATCAACGTCACACGTTATCAGGCATTGCTGAAACGGCGCGGTGCGCGTTGACCGTCACGGCTACCGCCACGACGCTCACCACCTTCGCGACGTTCGCCATTGAACGGACGACCACGGCCATTGCCGGTACGTTCGCCAAAGCTACGGCTACCACGATCGCCACGCTCACCGCCTTCACGACGCTCACGGCGTTCATGCGGCTGTGCATCGCCCATCAGTTGCATATTCATCGGTTTGTTCAGAATACGCGTGCGGGTGAAATGCGACAGCAGATCGCCCGGCATACCTTTCGGCAGCTCAATGGTGGAATGCGAGGCAAACAGTTTGATGTTGCCGATGTAACGGCTGCTGATGTCGCCTTCGTTAGCAATCGCGCCCACGATATGACGCACTTCAACGCCGTCGTCACGACCCACTTCAATGCGATACAGATCCATTTCGCCAACGTCACGACGTTCACGACGAGCCGGACGATCTTCACCACGCGGGGCACGATCGTTACGGTCACCACGACGCTCAAAGCGTTCGTCGCGCTCGCGGAATTCACGACGCGGACGACGCTCAACCACCGGATCCGGCGGCAGAATCAGCGGACGTTCGCCCTGAGCCATCTTCAACAGCGCGGCAGCCAGCGTTTCGATGTCCAGCTCTTCCTGCGGTTGCAGCTTGCTGAGCAGCGCGCGGTACATCTCCAGATCGCTGCTTTCCAGTTGCTGCTGTACTTTAGCAGCAAACTGCGCCAGACGACGCTGACCCAGCAGTTCGGCGTTCGGCAGATCCACTTCCGGAATCGTCAACTTCATGATGCGCTCAATGTTGCGCAGCAGGCGGCGTTCGCGGTTTTCCACGAACAGCAGTGCACGACCCGCACGACCCGCACGACCGGTACGGCCGATACGGTGTACGTAGGATTCAGAATCCATCGGGATGTCGTAGTTCACGACCAGGCTGATGCGATCAACATCCAGACCACGCGCAGCAACGTCGGTTGCGATCAGGATATCCAGACGACCGTCTTTCAGGCGCTCCAGCGTTTGTTCACGCAGTGCCTGATTCATGTCACCGTTCAGCGCAGCGCTGTTGTAACCGCTGCGCTCCAGCGCTTCGGCCACTTCCAGTGTCGCGTTCTTGGTGCGCACGAAAATGATCGCGGCATCAAAGTCTTCCGCTTCCAGGAAACGGATCAGCGCTTCATTTTTACGCATCCCGTATACCGTCCAGTAGCTCTGGCTGATATCCGGACGCGTGGTCACGCTGGACTGAATGCGGACTTCCTGCGGATCGTTCATGAAACGACGCGTAATACGACGAATCGCTTCCGGCATCGTAGCGGAGAACAGTGCCGTCTGATGTTCAGCCGGGATCTGCGCCATGATGTTTTCTACATCTTCGATGAAGCCCATACGCAGCATTTCATCAGCTTCATCCAGCACCAGACCGCTCAGGTTGGACAGGTCCAACGTACCGCGTTTCAGGTGGTCCAGCAGACGTCCCGGCGTACCGACTACGATTTGCGGCCCCTGACGCAGCGCGCGCAACTGCACGTCATAACGCTGGCCGCCATACAGCGCCACCACGTTGACGCCCTGCATATGTTTGGAGAATTCGTTACAGGCTTCCGCAACCTGCACCGCCAGCTCACGGGTCGGTGCCAGCACCAGCAACTGCGGCGCTTTCAGGTCAGCCTTGATATTGTTCAGCAGCGGCAGAGAAAATGCCGCGGTTTTACCGCTCCCGGTCTGCGCCATACCCAGTACGTCGCGCCCGTTGAGCAGATGAGGAATACATTCCGCCTGAATCGGAGACGGCTTTTCGTACCCCATCTCAGACAGTGCATTCAGAATAGGAGCGGACAGCCCCAGACTAGCAAAAGAGGTTTCAAACTCTGCCATGTAAACTTTGCCTCACTTCAAAATGGCGGCCAGTCTACATAACTTGTCGAGAAAATACTCAATCATTTTCATTGAAAAGTGTGAACCGGCTCAAATTGGATTAAAAAGCGAACAAAAAAGCCTCGCCCGTTAAGGCGATGAAGAAATCATCATGATTTCAGGCTGAAAGGTGTTCGTCAGCTATTGCTGGTCCGATCCTGATAGGTCGTCTTGCTCTTGGCCTAACTGCGCCAATTCCAACAATGCATAGCGGTGCTCAACAAAATTGTGAACATTGTTAGCAACCGTCAGCTTGAACAACGCCTCGGCGGTGTTCTTGTCCCCCAGACTTAGGTAGTGCTTACCTAAATAGAAGTCAGTTTCACTGAGATGCTCGGCGAGCGAAGTGTTATCCTTAGCTTCTTCCTGCACACGCTGCATCAACACTTTTTCGTTGATGTTGCCCAGGTAGAATTCGACAATCGTCCATCCCCACACACCTTTCTTTGCCCCTTCATAGCGTTCTTTCAACGCTGATTTGGCCTTCTCGGGATTGATTTCTCTCTCCACCAGGTAAAGCCACAGGGAACGGAAAGGATCATTAGGATCGTCGCGATAAAACGCTAGCAGATCATCCTGCGCCAACAGGTAGCGACCGCCGTAGTACAAAGCGATGCCCCGATTCAAACGCGCATAATTGTAAGTTGGATCAAGCTCTAATACAGAATCAAACGCTTCATAGGCAGCATCAAAATTGCCTGCCTGCGTCAAGTAAATGCCGAGATAGTTAAACACTTCCGGCATATCGGGACGGATGGAAAGCGCTTGTGAAAAATCATTTCGCGCCAACGCCCGTAACCCGAGGCTATCATACAGCACTCCGCGCTCATATAACAGCTGTGCTCGTTCATCGGGAGTAATTGCCCGGCTTGCAAGGATCTGCTCCATGCGCGCCAGGATGACTTCCTGCTGCAGCGTTGGCTGCAATGGTACAGCCAGCAATGCATCTTTGCGCCAATCCGTGTTGCTGCATCCTGCCAGCATAATTGCTGTCGCAACATAACACCAGCGCAAGAAAGGCTTCATTTCCCACTCCCGAAGACAAACATTGGATGAACATCCTGTCCCCGACTGCTCAGCATAAGGATATCCGTTCCTTATAATACACGCAGCTCCTTCACATCGTAAGGAGCTGCCAATCGATTATCCGCTATTATTCTTCCTCGGAAACCTGAACAGTTTCCTGAGATTGAGCATTTGCTTCTTTTATGCTCAAACGGATACGACCCTGACGGTCCACTTCCAGTACCTTGACTGGTACTTCCTGGCCCATCTGCAGATAGTCGGTCACTTTCTCAACACGCTTGTCAGCGATCTGAGAAATATGTACCAGACCTTCTTTACCGCCGCCGATAGCAACAAAGGCACCAAAGTCAACGATACGGGTCACTTTGCCCTGATAGATACGGCCCACTTCAATTTCAGCGGTGATCTCTTCGATACGACGAATAGCATGTTTCGCTTTTTCGCCGTCAGTCGATGCGATTTTCACCGTACCGTCATCTTCGATCTCGATAGTCGTACCGGTTTCTTCGGTCAACGCGCGGATCACCGAACCACCTTTACCGATCACATCTTTGATCTTGTCAGTGCTGATCTTGATGGTATGAATACGCGGTGCGAATTCAGAGATATCGCCACGCGGTGAGCTGATAGCCTGCTCCATCACGCCCAGAATGTGCAGACGTGCACCTTTGGCTTGATTCAGGGCAACCTGCATGATTTCGCGGGTAATACCTTCGATTTTGATATCCATCTGCAGCGCGGTAACGCCTTCACGGCTACCAGCTACTTTGAAGTCCATGTCGCCCAGGTGGTCTTCGTCACCCAGAATGTCAGACAGAACCACGAAGTTGTCGCCTTCTTTCACCAGACCCATCGCGATACCGGCAACGGCAGCCTTGATCGGCACACCAGCATCCATCAGCGCCAATGACGCACCACACACGGACGCCATAGAAGAGGAACCGTTGGACTCGGTGATTTCGGATACCACACGCACGGTGTACGGGAAGGCTTCCGGTTTCGGCATCACCGCCAGCACACCACGTTTAGCCAGACGACCATGACCGATTTCGCGGCGTTTCGGCGAGCCGACCATACCGGTTTCGCCCACGGAGTACGGCGGGAAGTTGTAGTGCAGCAGGAAACGATCGGTACGTTCGCCGGTCAGCTCATCAATGATCTGTGCGTCACGCTCAGTACCCAGCGTCGCGGTCACCAGCGCCTGAGTTTCACCACGGGTGAACAGTGCGGAACCGTGGGTACGCGGCAGCACACCAGTGCGCACGTCCAGACCGCGGATCATGTCTTTTTCACGGCCGTCGATACGCGGCTCGCCACGCAGAACGCGGCTACGCACCACATTCTTCTCGATGCTGCCGAGAATATCGCGCAGTTCATTTTCGTCCAGCGTGTCGTCTTCTGCCAGCAGAGCGGCAACCACGTCAGACTTGATGACATCAACCTGTGCGTAACGCTCTTGTTTTTCGGTGATGCGATAGGCATCGCCCAGACGGGCTTCAGACAGCGCCTGCACACGGTTGTGCAGTTCAACATTAACTTCCGGTGCCTGCCAGTTCCACTTCGGCTTGCCAGCTTCCGCCGTCAGCGACTTGATGTTCTCGATAACCACCTGCTGTTGATCGTGACCGAACACGACCGCACCCAGCATCTGATCTTCGCTCAGCAGATCCGCTTCAGATTCAACCATCAATACCGCGCCTTCAGTACCGGCAACCACCAGATCCAGACGGCTGGTTTTCAGTTCTTCGGTAGTCGGGTTCAGCACATACTGGTCGTTGATGTAACCCACGCGAGCCGCACCAATCGGGCCGTTGAACGGAATACCGGACAGACTCAGCGCAGCGGAAGCACCGATCATGGCGACGATATCCGGGTTAACCTGCGGGTTAACGGAAACGACAGTGGCGATAACCTGTACTTCATTAACAAAACCATCTGGGAACAACGGGCGAATCGGACGGTCGATCAGACGGGAAATCAGCGTTTCGCCTTCGCTTGGACGGCCTTCACGACGGAAGAAACCACCGGGAATACGGCCAGCAGCGTAGGTACGCTCTTGATAGTTAACGGTCAGCGGGAAAAAGTCCTGACCCGGTTTGGCCTGCTTGGCACCAACCACGGTTACAAATACCGCGGTGTCATCCATGCTAACCATCACAGCGGCAGTGGCTTGACGCGCCATCATGCCGGTTTCCAGTGTCACGGTATGCTGGCCGTACTGGAATTTACGAACGATCGGATTAAGCAAAATACTGTCCTTTACCAGAGGCGTGCGCCATATCCCTGATACGGCACACCAGTTAGTATCCGACCCGCGCATTACATCCTCGCGACTAATGACAACCTTCATCTGACACCACAGATAAAGCCTCTCATTAGCCGCGCGAATCGCTGTAATAACGGATCATATTCACAACAGCAATACATTACTCTGTTTTGCTGGCACTTCCTAGAAGAAAGGGGCCCAAAGAGGCCCCTTTCTCCTGAAACTCGTCGAATTAGCGACGCAGACCCAGACGTTCAATCAGGGTGGTGTAGCGTGCCAGATCTTTACGCTTCAGGTAGTCCAGCAGCTTACGACGCTGAGAAACCATACGCAGCAGACCGCGGCGGCTGTGGTGATCTTTTTTGTGCTCAGCAAAGTGACCCTGCAGATGGTTAATCTGAGCAGTCAGCAGAGCAACCTGAACTTCGGTAGAACCGCTGTCATTCGTACCACGACCAAATTCCGCAACAATTTTCGCTTTTGCTTCAACGCTTAGAGACATGATTTACTCCAAAATATTATAGATAGAACAGGCGCCGATCTCTAATTCAGCCGCCCAGTATTTAAGCCGCGCTATTTTACTCTCAGCGCCATCTAATCGCAAGGCGCTCAGACATCCGTCGGCACAGGGTTTTCTACTACCAGACGACGCGGCGCGACCCGCCCCTCGTCATCGATTTCCCCCATGCCAATAAAGCGGTGTTCGTCACCCTCGGTGATGCGCACCATACCGTTAGCTGGTGTAGTTGCGGCTCGTACCGCCTGCCCCAGTTTGAGATACCCCGCCACCACCGGCGTCAGATTAACCTCCGGAAATGCCTGCACGGCGGTATCCATCGGCAACAGCAGCACATCCAGCAATTCACCGATCGGCTGCGCCTGCGCTTCCGCCTGTTCACGCAACGCCTGCAACTGCTCCAGAGTCACCATCCGCTCGATCGGGTAAGTTGCCACCTGCAAACGGCGCAGGTAAATAACATGGGCACCACACCCCAGTTTCTCGCCCAGATCATCAATGATGGTGCGGATGTAAGTTCCCTTGGAGCAATGAATTTCCAGCTCCAGTTCATCCCCTTCCCAGCGGATAAACAGCAACTCATATACGGTGATATCACGAGCTTCACGCGGCACCACCAGCCCCTGACGCGCATACTCATACAGCGGGCGGCCCTGATGTTTCAATGCGGAATACATTGACGGCACCTGTTGGGTATCTCCGCGGAAACTGTCCAGCGCCTGCATCAGCAGGTCATGGGTAAAGGTTACCGGACGTTCCTGGATAACATTGCCATCGGCATCCGAAGTATCTGTGCGCTGCCCCAGACGGGCAATCACCCGATAACGCTTATCGGCATCCAGCAGGTACTGGGAAAACTTGGTCGCTTCACCCAGGCATATCGGCAACATGCCGGTTGCCAGCGGGTCCAGCGCGCCGGTATGCCCGGCTTTATTGGCATTAAAGAGGCGTTTTACCTTCTGCAGCACATCGTTAGACGATGCTCCTTGCGGTTTATCCAGCAGCAAAACACCGTGGATATCCCGGCCGCGGCGACGAGGACGCGACATTACCCCTCCTGCTCATCATCTGCGGCAGGGGTACGACGTTCCGCATCACGTCTGACCACGTTGGTCACCAGATTAGACATCCGCATCCCTTCTACCAGAGAGTTGTCATAGGCGAAGGTCAGTTCCGGCACAACACGCAGACGCATGGCCTTGCCTAACAACATACGGATAAAACCAGACGCATCCTGCAACGCCTTCACTCCGGCTTTGACCTGCTCCGGTTCGTTGTCATTCAGAAAGGTCACAAACACTTTGGCGTAAGCCAAATCGCGTGACACTTCCACGCCGGATACCGTCGCCATGCCCACACGCGGATCTTTCACTTCACGCTGAATGATAATGGCGATTTCTTTTTGCATTTCCTGAGCCACACGCTGCGTGCGGCTGAATTCTTTTGCCATGATGAATCCTTAGAGAAAAATCGGGGGGCACTCGGCCCCCCAGCATGAAAACATCAAGTACGTTACTGCACGTATCAATCGATGGTGCGTTTGATCTCAATAGTTTCAAACACTTCGATCACATCACCCGTGCGAACGTCATTGTAGTTCTTCACACCGATACCACATTCCATACCATTACGGACTTCGTTAACGTCGTCTTTGAAGCGGCGCAGGGATTCCAGCTCGCCTTCAAAGATAACTACGTTGTCACGCAGCACGCGGATTGGGTTGTGACGTTTCACCACACCTTCGGTCACCATACAACCGGCAATTGCGCCAAACTTCGGTGACTTGAACACATCGCGCACTTCCGCCAGGCCGATAATTTCCTGCTTGTATTCCGGTGCCAGCATACCGCTCATGGCCTGCTTCACTTCGTCGATCAGGTCATAGATGACGGAGTAGTAACGCAGATCCAGACCTTCTGCCTCAACGATGCGACGGGCAGAGGCATCCGCACGCACGTTAAAGCCAAGGATGATCGCGTTGGATGCCGCAGCCAGAGTGGCATCGGTTTCGGTGATCCCACCCACGCCGGAACCCACAATCTTGACTTTGACTTCGTCGGTGGAGAGTTTCTGCAACGAATCGGAAATCGCTTCCACAGAGCCTTGAACATCGGCTTTCATCACAATGTTCAGCTCGGAAATTTCGCCTTCGGTCATGTTGGCGAACATGTTTTCCAGCTTGGATTTCTGCTGACGCGCCAGCTTCACTTCACGGAACTTACCTTGACGGTAAAGTGCTACTTCACGAGCTTTCTTCTCGTCACGCACTACAGTCGCTTCGTCACCCGCCGCCGGTACACCGGACAGACCCAGGATTTCCACCGGAATAGACGGACCAGCTTCGGTAATTTCACGACCCAGTTCGTCACGCATAGCACGCACGCGGCCATATTCGAAGCCACACAGAACGATGTCGCCCTTGTTCAATGTACCTTCGCGTACCAGCACGCTGGCAACCGGACCACGGCCTTTGTCCAGGAAGGACTCGATCACCACGCCGCTGGCCATGCCGCTGCGAATGGCTTTCAGTTCCAGAACTTCGGCTTGCAGCAAAATGGCTTCCAGCAGTTCATCGATGCCTTCACCGCTTTTGGCGGATACATGCACAAACTGCGATTCACCACCCCACTCTTCCGGCATGATGCCGTATTGAGACAGTTCGTTTTTAACGCGATCTGGATCGGCTTCCGGTTTGTCGATTTTGTTCACAGCAACCACCACCGGTACTTTGGCAGCCTTGGCATGTTGAACAGCTTCGATGGTCTGCGGCATCACGCCGTCATCAGCAGCTACTACCAGCACCACGATATCGGTCGCCTGTGCACCGCGCGCACGCATGGCGGTAAACGCGGCGTGCCCCGGCGTATCCAGGAAGGTAATCATGCCGTTGTCAGTTTCGACATGATAAGCACCGATATGCTGGGTAATACCACCGGCTTCGCCAGCCGCTACCTTGGTGGAGCGGATGTAGTCCAGCAACGAGGTTTTACCGTGGTCAACGTGACCCATAATGGTCACTACCGGCGCACGCGATTCGGCTGAGGACAAACCGGTATCACGATCGCTCATTACCGCTTCTTCCAGCTCGTTTTCACGGCGCAGGATCACCTTATGACCCATTTCTTCCGCTACCAGCTGCGCGGTTTCCTGATCGATAACCTGGTTGATGGTAGCCATCGCGCCCAGCTTCATCATCGCCTTGATGACCTGAGAACCTTTGACGGCCATCTTGTTCGCCAGCTCAGCTACAGTAATCGTTTCGCCGATGACCACATCGCGGTTAACCGCCTGTACCGGCTTATTAAAGCCTTGTTGCAGCGTACTCGGCTTACGTTTGCCTTTGCCGCCGCGAGTCACCGCACGGGCTTCTTCACGATCAGCTTTCGACTCAGACAGGCGATTGCCTTTCTTCTGTTTGGCTACTTTGCTGCCGCGACCGCGACCGCGACCACCTTCGACCTGACGATCATTCTCATCTTCCGCTTCACGAGCGTGATGAGAGGTGGTTACGTGATAATCGGCGTCTTCGGTTACTTCACTGCCTTCTTTTTCCCAGCGTCCGGCATTTTCTTCTGCCATACGGCGAGCCTCTTCTGCGATACGACGAGCTTCTTCCTCGACCTTACGACGAGCCGATTCTTCCGCCTTACGCTTGAGCTCAGCCGCTTCCGCTTCGCGACGCGCTTTCTCAGCCTGAGCTGGTTTAGTCATACTATCGTTTTGTTGGTTGCTCACTTTCTCTTTTTCCGCTACGTCACGCTTAGCTTTTTCAGCGGCCTCACGTTTGGCTTGCTCTTCAGCAACAGCGCGCTTTGCCTTATCTTCTTCCTCACGTTTGGCCTTTTCTTCGGCCTCACGTTTGGCTTGCTCTTCGGCTGCGCGCTGCGCCTGTTCTTCCGCTTCACGCCGTGCCTGCTCTTCCTCTGCCGCCGCCTGCTGCTCGTCGAGAGGATCGCGTTTTACATAGGTACGCTTCTTGCGGACTTCAATCTGCACCGATTTACTCTTACCACCGGTGCTGGGGATATTTAAAGTGCTACGTGTTTTACGCTGCAGTGTCAATTTTCCCGGCGCACCGCCGCGATCACGGTTCAGGTGTGCCAGCAGTGTTTCTTTCTCATTCTGAGTCACAGAGTCCGACGCAGACTTGGTGATTCCCGCATCAGCAAACTGCTGTATCAGGCGGTCAACCGGCGTCTGGATCTCTGCGGCCAGTGATTTTAGGGTTACATCTGTCATGCTGTTCCTTTCCTGCTACAGTTCGTTATTCGTTACTGCCACCAAACCAACAGATATTACGTGCAGCCATAATCAGCTCGCCGGCTTGCGTTTCATCAAGCCCTTCAATATCTGCCAGATCGTCGACGCCCTGCTCAGCAAGATCTTCCAGCGTGCAAACACCGCGCGCGGCCAGTTTAAACGCCAGCTCACGGGACAGACCAGATAAATTGAGCAAATCTTCCGCAGGCTGACCACTGCCGCGGTTTTCTTCATTCGCCAGAGCCAGCGTGGTCAACGCCGCTTTCGCCCGCTCACGCAGCGCTTCGATGGTTTCTTCATCCAGACCATCGATCTCCTGCAACTCATGCATAGGGACATAAGCCAGTTCTTCCAGCGAGGAGAAACCTTCTTCAACCAGCGCCGTTGCGAACTCTTCATCAATATCCAGGTGCTTGGTGAAAATATCGATGGCGGCATGTGCTTCTGCCTGGTGTTTCGCCTGCAGGTCTTCAATTGTCATCACGTTCAGTTCCCAGCCACTCAGCTGAGAAGCCAGGCGAACGTTCTGACCGTTGCGGCCGATAGCCTGCGCCAGATTGCCTGCTTCAACTGCGATGTCCATAGTGTGCTTGTCTTCATCGACCACGATGGACGCCACATCGGCAGGTGCCATAGCATTAATGACAAATTGTGCCGGATTATCATCCCACAGCACGATATCGATACGCTCACCACCTAGCTCGCTGGATACCGCCTGAACACGCGCACCGCGCATCCCCACACAGGCACCGACCGGATCAATACGCTTATCATTGGTTTTGACCGCGATCTTGGCGCGAGAACCCGGATCACGGGCTGCGGCTTTGATCTCAATAACTTCTTCGCCGATTTCCGGCACTTCGATACGGAACAATTCGATCAGCATTTCAGGGCGGGAACGACTCACGAACAGCTGTGCTCCGCGCGCCTCCGGACGAACGGCATACAATACGCCACGAATACGGTCGCCCGGTCGGAAGTTCTCACGCGGCAGCATGTCTTCACGACCAATCACGGCTTCAGCATTGCTACCCAGATCCAGCGAGATGTTATCGCGGTTAACTTTTTTCACCACACCGGTGACAATTTCGCCTTCCTGTTCACGGAACTGATCAACCACCATGGCACGCTCAGCTTCACGCACTTTCTGTACGATAACCTGCTTGGCAGTCTGAGTAGTGATGCGGTCAAAAGTGACAGACTCGATCTGATCTTCAATGTAGCCGCCCAGCTCGATACCCGGCTCTTCGAATTGCGCCGCTTCCAGCGTGATTTCACGTGTCGGCTGGGTGACTTCGTTGACAGCCTGCCAACGACGGAAAGTATCGAAATCGCCGGTTTTGCGATCGATACAGACACGAACATCAATCTCCTGCTCGTATTTTTTCTTGGTCGCTGTCGCCAGTGCAGTCTCCAGCGCTTCAAAAATCTTTTCGCGCGGCACGGCTTTCTCATTAGAAACCGCTTCAACAACAGCCAGAATCTCTTTATTCATCCTAGTTGCCTCATCCAAACTTTAAAAGTGGGGTACCAGGTTCGCCTTCTGGATATTGCTCAGCGCGAACACTTCATCTTTGCCTTCCACTGTTACAGTGATCATTTCGCCCTCAACGGACTTGATGATGCCCTGCCACTTACGGCGATTCTGCACCGCCATGCGCAGCACCAGGCTAACTTCTTCACCGATAAAACGCTCGTAATGCGCTGCGGTAAAGAGCGGCCGTTCCAGGCCCGGCGACGACACTTCCAGGTTATAGGCAACGGATATGGGATCCTCAACATCCAGTACCGCACTGACCTGGTGGCTAACATCAGCACAATCATCAACAGTGATGCCATCTTCACTATCAATATAGATTCGCAGTGTCGACTGGCGTCCCCGAATGAACTCAATGCCCACCAGCTCATAGCCCAGGGCTTCAACAGGTGCCGAAATCATCTCTGTTAACTTTTGTTCTAATGTGGACAAGCCCACCCCCAAGACATAAAAAAAGGGCTTAATAGCCCAGTAATTCTGCTGTCAGATAACAAAAAACCCCGATATATCGGGGCTTTGTGCAACTGGACCCTATTTACCGCAAACTGCTGCGGCATAACTACCATCAAGTATTCTTTCAGAATTCACCGTAGATAACGCGCTTGATGCAATACAGTTTATTTGAAAAAAAACTTTTCAGAGAAGTTAAGTGGTTGCGGGGGCCGGATTTGAACCGACGACCTTCGGGTTATGAGCCCGACGAGCTACCAAGCTGCTCCACCCCGCGTCCGAAAACGTGGCAAATACTACGCTGACAACTTCGAAAATGCAAGTTATCTATAGGATTGGTACCGAGGACGGGACTTGAACCCGTAAGCCCAATCGGGCACTACCACCTCAAGGTAGCGTGTCTACCAATTCCACCACCTCGGCATCACAATTGCTTTTTTATCATCAGCGGCGTTTACCTGCTGATGAAACGCCCGCGATTATTTAGGAATATCGCTCGACGGTGCAGCCGGTGCTTTCGACTGCTCTGCTTTCTCGGTCGCAGCTGGCTGGTTCAGGTTTTCCCACTCGCTGCCTTTCTTGCTGTGGTCGGAACTCATATTCCCCAGAATCAGGCTGAGTACGAAAAACAGCGTGGCAAACAGCGCCGTCATTCGGGTCATGAAATTGCCGGATCCGCTCGAACCAAACAAGGTAGCGGAAGCCCCTGCTCCGAACGACGCTCCCATATCTGCACCTTTACCCTGCTGCAGCATGATCAGACCAACCAGGCCAATCGCTACAATCAGGAAAATTATCAGAAGAGCTTCGTACATAGTCGTACCTGTTATTTGTCCCCACCAACTGGTAAGGCATCACTAATTCTTGCGGCTTACCCGCGACTACCCGCCAGGAGAGGTAACTCCCCTACAAAGCGGGTCTGAATACTAACTAAAGCATTGGACGTGCGCAAGGGTAATTTGGTGCCAAGCCGCTGATTGAGGAAAAAATCAGCGACAGGAAAGAAAAGATTAGAAAATACTGGCTAGCCGACTGATTACACAAGCATTCATACCTGTCACGCCGAGTGACGGCATCGCCTCCGTCACTCGGCCAGCACATGATTCTGCCCTTAACCAGCCGCTTTTACCGCATCAGCAATGCGGTTTGCCATCTGCGTAACGGTCACTTCGTCTTCCCCTTCCACCATTACCCGGATCAAGGGTTCAGTACCTGATTTACGCAGTAGTACCCGGCCACGACCGGCCAATTGCTCTTCCACAGCTTGCGTGGCCTGTTTCACCAACTCGCTTTCCAGTGGGTCGCCTTCTCCAGAGAAGTGCACATTGACCAGTATTTGCGGAAAGAGCTTCATGCCGCTGCACAGGTCATGCAGGCTCATATGATTGCGGACCATCGCTGTCAGTACCTGCAAGCCTGCGATAACGCCATCACCAGTGGTGGTTTTATCCAACAGGATAACGTGACCGGAGTTTTCCGCCCCCAGACGCCAGCCTTTTGTCTGCATCAACTCCAACACGTAGCGATCTCCGACCTTGGCACGAGCAAATGGGACGCCTAACTGTTTTAACGCCAGCTCCAGCCCCATGTTACTCATCAATGTGCCAACTGCCCCACCACGCAGTTGTCCCTGCCGTAACGCTTCGCGTGCAATAATGTACAGGATCTGATCGCCATCGACTTTATTGCCCTGGTGATCAACCATAATCAGACGATCACCATCACCATCAAATGCCAGACCGACATCCGCTTTTTCAGACAGTACACGCGCCTGTAACTGCGTGACGTCAGTCGCTCCGCACTGTTCATTGATATTCATGCCATCAGGCTCACAACCAATGGCAATCACCCTGGCGCCTAATTCACGCAATACGCTAGGTGCGATATGGTAGGTCGCGCCATTAGCGCAATCCACCACGATTTTAAGTCCGCTGAGGCTCAGCTCACTGGGAAACGTGCCTTTACAAAATTCGATATAGCGCCCGGCGGCATCAACGATACGGTTCGCCTTACCTAATTCGGCGGACTCGACACAGGTCAATGGCTTTTCCATTTCTGCTTCGATCGCCTCTTCTACTTCATCCGGCAACTTGGTGCCGTCAATCGAGAAGAACTTGATACCGTTATCGTAGTAGGGGTTATGTGACGCCGAAATCACGATCCCGGCTTCAGCACGAAAAGTGCGGGTCAGATAAGCCACTGCGGGGGTTGGCATAGGCCCGGTAAACGATGCAGACAAGCCAGCCGCTGCCAGTCCGGCCTCAAGCGCAGACTCCAGCATATAGCCGGAAATACGAGTATCTTTGCCAATAATAATTTTTTTGGAACCATGACGTGCCAGAACTTTTCCAGCGGCCCATCCTAGTTTCAATACAAAATCAGGCGTAATCGGCAGATCACCTACCTTGCCCCGAATACCGTCAGTGCCAAAATATTTGCGGCTACTCATAATTGTTGTTATTCCTTCGCTGATAGAGTTGCTTCAACTACACGTATTGCATCCACCGTCGCTTTTACATCATGGACACGGATAATATGAGCGCCTTTCATAGCAGCAATAACCGCACATGCCACGCTGCCATAAACCCGTTCAAGCGGCGGAACACCCAGCAATTGTCCAATCATGGTTTTTCTGGACATACCAACCAGTAACGGCAAACCGAAACGGTGTAATTCTTCCAGGTGTCCAAGCAACCGATAATTATGTTGCAGATTTTTGCCGAAGCCGAATCCCGGATCCAGCAATAACTGGTCACGTGGAATCCCAACTGCGACACAACGGGCAATATGATGCTCAAAAAATGCCGAAACCTCACCTACTACATCGTCATAATGCGGCGTATGTTGCATGGTTCTGGGCAGGCCTTGCATGTGCATCAGGCACACGGGAAGACCAGTGGCCGCGGCCGCCTCCAGTGCTCCCGGTTCTCTGAGCGCACGAATATCGTTGATCAGATGTGCACCGACCTCGGCACAGGCGGTAATCACTTCAGGTTTGGACGTATCCACCGAAATCCAGGTTTCAAAGCGTTGTGCCAATGCTTCCACCACCGGAACAACCCGATCCAACTCTTCATTGGTGCTAACTTCATCTGCACCTGGCCGGGTAGACTCGCCGCCCACATCAATAAAAGTGGCTCCGGCAGAAATCATCTGCTCAGCATGGATCAAAGCCGCATTCAGTGTGTTGTGTTTACCACCGTCAGAAAAAGAATCCGGGGTTACATTCAAAATCCCCATAACCTGGGGGCAGGAGAGATCCAGCGTTGATCCACGAGCATTCAATTTCATGTTTTGCTTCCCACATTCGTCTAACCCGCATTCCCTACCGGAGTAAAAAACCCCGGCAAGCCGGGGTTGGAGGGAAGCGTTGGCCCACTAAAGGCCGCCATACCATTACTTGTCGTTCAAAGGCCCGGACATGGTATTACCCGGTGTCGGCGCATGAGGTTCATCCACCGGCGTCGGTGCCTTGGGAGCCCCACCATTGTCAGACGACGAAGAGTTATTACCGGAAGTTGGCTCTTCCCAACCCGCTGGCGGGCGAACATCTTTACGCGACATCAAGTCATCAATTTGCGGCGCATCGATCGTTTCATATTTCATCAGCGCGTCCTTCATCGAATGCAGAATGTCCATATTAGCCATCAGCAATTCGCGGGCACGCTGGTAGTTACGTTCAATCAACGCCTTCACTTCCTGATCGATGATTCGCGCCGTTTCATCCGACATATGCTTAGCTTTGGCTACAGAACGGCCGAGGAACACTTCACCTTCTTCTTCCGCATACAGCAATGGCCCCAGCTTTTCTGAGAAGCCCCATTGCGTCACCATGTTGCGGGCGATGGACGTTGCCACTTTGATGTCGTTGGAAGCACCAGTAGAAACATGCTCGGATCCGTAGATGATTTCTTCAGCCAGACGGCCACCGTACAGTGTAGAGATCTGGCTTTCCAGTTTCTGACGGCTGGCGCTGATCGCATCGCCTTCAGGCAGGAAGAACGTCACACCCAGAGCACGGCCACGCGGAATGATCGTCACCTTATGCACCGGATCGTGCTCTGGCACCAGACGACCAATAATCGCATGGCCCGCTTCGTGATAAGCGGTCGATTCTTTCTGTGCTTCGGTCATCACCATAGAGCGGCGTTCCGCCCCCATCATGATTTTGTCCTTGGCTTTCTCGAACTCCACCATCGAAACCACACGACGGTTACCGCGAGCTGCAAATAACGCCGCTTCGTTCACCAGGTTAGCCAAATCTGCACCGGAAAAGCCCGGCGTGCCGCGTGCGATAACAGAAGCGTCAATATCCGGCGACAGCGGTACGCGACGCATGTGGACTTTCAGAATCTGCTCACGGCCACGGACATCCGGCAAACCGACCACCACCTGGCGGTCAAAACGACCGGGACGCAGCAGCGCTGGGTCCAGCACGTCAGGACGGTTAGTCGCGGCGATAACGATAATGCCTTCGTTGCCTTCAAACCCATCCATCTCAACCAACATCTGGTTCAGCGTCTGCTCACGTTCGTCATGACCACCGCCCAAGCCCGCGCCACGTTGGCGGCCCACGGCGTCGATTTCATCGATAAAGATGATGCAGGGTGCCGCTTTCTTGGCTTGCTCGAACATGTCACGCACACGAGAAGCACCGACGCCCACAAACATTTCTACGAAGTCAGAACCGGAAATGGTGAAAAACGGCACTTTCGCTTCACCGGCAATAGCTTTCGCCAGCAAGGTTTTACCGGTCCCTGGCGGGCCAACCATCAGCACGCCTTTCGGAATTTTACCGCCCAGTTTCTGAAAGCGGCTCGGCTCGCGTAGGTACTCAACCAGCTCGGCAACTTCTTCTTTGGCTTCATCACAGCCCGCCACATCGGCGAACGTGGTTTTAATCTGATCTTCCGTCAGCATCCGTGCCTTGCTTTTACCAAAAGACATGGCACCCTTGCCGCCTCCGCCCTGCATCTGGCGCATGAAGAAAATCCAGACACCAATCAGCAACAGCATTGGGAACCAGGAAATGAAGATCGAAGCCAGCAGGCTCGGTTCTTCCGGCGGCTCGCCAACCACTTTCACATTTTTGGTCAGAAGGTTATCCAGCAGTTTAGGATCGTTGACAGGGATGTACGTGGTGTAGCGGCTGCTGTCTTTTTTGACAACATTGATCTCGCGCCCGTTGATACGCGCTTCACGGACCTGATCCTGATTCACTTCAGTCAAAAAGGTTGAATAATCCACCCTACGGCCATTCGACTCGCTGGGCCCAAAGCTCTGGAATACGGACATCAGCACGACCGCGATGACCAACCAGAGAATCAGGTTTTTCGCCATGTCACTCAAGGGATTAACCTCATATTACAACTGTGTTAAAAAATAGCGTCAGGGTACTACAGTTTACGACCTGTCGCTACAATGTACACCTCACGGGACCGGGCTCGCGAGGCATCTGGCTTACGAATCTTCACCGTCGTAAACAGGGAGCGAATCTCTCGCAGATACTCATCGAAGCCCACGCCCTGAAATACTTTCACTACGAAACTGCCACCGGGCGCTAATATATCCCGACACATGTCCAGCGCAAGTTCCACCAGATACATGGCGCGGGGAATATCCACCGCCGGTGTACCGCTCATGTTCGGGGCCATGTCGGACATCACCACCTGAACCTTCTCGTCTCCAACCCGTTCCAGCAGGGTTTTGAGCACTAATTCATCACGGAAATCCCCTTGAAGGAAATCGACTCCAACAATAGGATCCATCGGTAAAAGATCGCACGCGATAATGCGCCCTTTTCCACCAATCTGACTCACAACATACTGGGACCATCCGCCTGGCGCTGCGCCAAGATCCACCACGGTCATGCCGGGTTTGAACAACCGGTCAGTCTGCTGTATTTCATCAAGTTTAAACCAAGCACGCGAGCGAAGCCCTTTTTTCTGCGCCTGCTGTACATATTTATCGCTAAAGTGTTCCTGCAACCAGCGACTGGAACTTGCAGAACGCTTTTTGTTAGCCATCGATTTTCCAACTATGATTTTTTCTAACTAGTGTTAATTAAGTGTCCGCGGCGGGCAAAACGTCCCAATGACAACCAATCTGCATAGCCGGATTGGTGATAATCATGAGATGGCGGTAGAATGACCCGTTTTCAATCCCAACCTAAGCAAAAAAGACAATGAATCTGAGTAACAAACAAAAACAGCACCTGAAAGGCCTGGCTCATCCGTTAAAGCCAGTCGTCATGCTGGGCAATAACGGCCTCACTGAAGGCGTTTTGGCTGAAATCGAGCAATCTCTGGAACATCACGAACTGATCAAGGTGAAAATCGCCGCTGAGGATCGTGAAACCAAAGGCCTGATTGTCGAAGCCATTTTGCGCGAAACCGGTGCCAGCAATGTCCAGGTCATCGGCCACACTCTGGTACTCTATCGTGCGTCAAAAGAACGCAAGATTGTGTTGCCGCGTTAACATTTTTGATTCAGGTTACCCTGTTTCCCGGCAAGGTTCCATGACCTGCTGGTGAGAAAAAAGGCCGATATCGGCCTTTTTCCTTTCTTTACAATCGGGGCTGGCACCTTGCCAGTCAATAGGAATTAGAGATATTCCACTTTCAGGATCTCGTATTCTACGACCCCGCCTGGGGTGCTGATTGTTACCACATCATCCTCTTCCTTGCCTATCAGTCCCCGCGCAATCGGCGAGTTGACAGAGATGAGGTTCTGCTTAAAGTCGGCTTCGTCGTCACCTACGATGCGGTAGGTTTGTTCTTCTTCAGTATCCAGGTTCATCACGGTTACTGTAGCGCCAAAAATCACACGGCCGTTCGCCGCCATCTTGGTGACATCAATCACCTGAGCATTAGACAGTTTGGCTTCAATTTCCTGAATCCGACCTTCACAGAATCCTTGCTGTTCACGAGCGGCATGGTATTCCGCATTTTCCTTCAAATCACCGTGCTCACGTGCCTCGGCAATCGCTGCAATAATTTCGGGCCGACGCACCGACTTCAGGAAGTCCAGCTCCTCGCGTAACTTTTCAGCACCACGCAACGTCATCGGAAATTGTTTCATATCGTCACTACCTCTAAAAAATCCGTACGGCTCACGTTACCGTCATCCTGACAATTTAAACAAAAATAGCCTCGCCCGGAACATTCCTTCCAGGCCAGACGCGTTTTTGCATTTTGATACGCATTTTACCCCAGAGTTCCACCAGGGTCATCGTTTACTTTATCCCTTGATGCGCCGTAGTATGACCACCACGTTACCCTGTACTTAATTGAGATTATGCGTTTTTCATCGATTCTGACCGGTTTTGCCTGCGCGGTTGTCCTACAGGCCAATGCTGCCCCCATTGACGAGTACACCAAATACCTGCCCGATGGAGCCAATCTGGCACTGGTGGTGCAAAAAATCGGAGCATCTACCCCGACTGTCGATTATCACAGCCAGCAGATGGCGCTACCTGCCAGTACGCAGAAAGTGATCACTGCGCTGGCGGCGTTGTTGCAACTGGGGCCGGATTACCGTTTCGTCACCACGATGGAAAGCACCGGTACGATCGCCAACGGGGTGCTACGCGGTAATCTGGCGGTGCGTTTCAGCGGCGATCCATCGCTGAAACGACAGCAACTCCGTAACATGGTACAGGAACTCAAGAAACGGGGAATTCGGGAAATCAGCGGTGACGTCCTGATCGATACATCCGTATTCGCCAGCCACGACAAAGCGCCCGGCTGGCCCTGGAACGATATGACACAATGTTTCAGTGCACCGCCTGCTGCCGCGATTGTCGACAAAAACTGTTTTTCCATCTCACTCTACAGCGCCCCCAAAGCAGGCGATAACGCATTTATTCGCGTCGCCTCCTATTATCCGGTGCAGATGTTCAGCGAGGTTCGTACTCTGGCGAAAGGCTCACCGGACGCTCAGTATTGCGAGTTGGATGTCGTACCAGGTGAACTCAATCGCTTTACCGTTACTGGCTGCCTGACACAACGTGCCGAACCGTTACCACTGGCGTTCGCCATACAGGATGGTGCCAGTTACGCCGGTGCGATCGTGAAAGACGAATTACAGCAGGCAGACATCCGCGTCATCGGCAGTCTGCGTCGACAATCACTGCCTGGCGCTCCGGGCACCGTATTGGCGCAAACCGAATCGGAACCGTTGCATGAACTGCTAACCACCATGCTGAAAAAATCGGACAACATGATTGCCGATACGGTATTTCGCACCATCGGGCATGAACGTTTCAAGGTCCCAGGAACCTGGCGTGCTGGTGCTGACGCCGTTCGCCAGATCCTACGTCAGAAAGCAGGAATCGACCTGGGCAACACCATCATCGTCGACGGCTCGGGCTTATCCAGACATAACCTGATATCACCAGCAACCATGATGCAGGTGCTACAGTATATTGCTCAACACGATAATGAGTTGAATTACATTAAGATGCTGCCGCTGGCAGGCTATGACGGGACATTGCGCTATCGTGCAGGTCTGCATGAGGCTGGGCTTGATGGAAAAGTCTCGGCCAAAACGGGCGCGTTGCAAGGAGTGTACAACCTGGCAGGCTTTATCACTACCGCCAGCGGCCAGCGAATGGCCTTTGTACAGTATCTTTCCGGTTACGCGGTTCCACCAGAAGATCAAAAAGAACGTCGCATTCCGCTGGTTCGTTTCGAAAGCCGCGTTTACAAAGACATATACCAAAACAACTAGCTGAAAAATAAAAAATTCCCTTATCTGCTCAGCGGATAAGGGAAACATACACAACTAACAAGCAAATTTTTCTTTTGGCCACCACTCAGATGGCCTGATGGCGATTAACGCTGGTAAATGATTTCAACACCTTCGTCGTCATCTTCATCCCAGTCGTCATCCCACTCCTCTTCAGCTTCCGCCTCAGCGGCTTCCAACTGCTCACGGTGGTAATCATCCCACATGAAGTCGACTTTCTCAGGCGCTTTGTTCTCAACTTCCGCCAACGCTTTCGGCTGAGTATCGAGGAAATTCATCACATCCCAGCACAGGGCATTTACCCCTTCCCGATTGGCTGCAGAAATCAGGTAATACTGACCTTCCCAGCCAAGTGCGGCTGCGATCGCTTTCGCACGTTTTTCTGCTTCGCCTTTCTCCAGCAGATCAACCTTGTTGAATACCAGCCAGCGCGGTTTTTCCGCCAGAGACGCGCTGTATTGCTGCAATTCATTAACGATCACTTTGGCATTTTCGATCGGATCAGATTCATCGATCGGTGCCAGGTCGATCAGATGCAGCAGCACGCGGCAACGCTCCAGATGCTTCAGAAAACGAATGCCCAGCCCAGCCCCCTCAGACGCACCTTCGATAAGCCCAGGGATATCCGCCACCACGAAGCTCTTCTCGCTGTCCATCCGCACCACGCCCAGGCTCGGCACCAACGTGGTAAACGGATAATCCGCCACCTTCGGCTTAGCAGCCGACACCGCTCGAATAAACGTTGATTTCCCGGCATTCGGTAGGCCCAGCATACCGACATCCGCCAGCAGCAACAGCTCCAACATCAACTCACGCTCTTCGCCTGGCGTACCGCTGGTTTTCTGTCGCGGCGCACGGTTAACGGAGGATTTGAAACGGGTATTACCCAGGCCATGCCATCCCCCTTTAGCGACCATCAACTTCTGTTGATTGCGAGTCATGTCGCCCAGTACTTCACCCGTGCTTTTATCCAGCACACGCGTACCAACAGGAACCTTGATGGTGATATCTTTGCCGCGCTTGCCGGTGCAGTCACGGCTTTGACCATTCTGGCCACGTTCCGCACGGAAGCTTTTCTCAAAGCGGTAGTCAATCAAGGTATTAAGGTTTTCATCCGCCAGCAGGTAGACGTCACCGCCGTCACCGCCGTCACCGCCGTCAGGCCCGCCATTGGGAATATATTTTTCACGACGGAAGCTAACACAGCCGTTGCCACCGTCACCCGCCACCACCAGAATGGTGGCTTCATCTACAAACTTCATGAACTGTCTCCGCAAAAAACCAATAGAGAATGACCGACGCGTTTGAATAATTTATTGGTTCTCTTTGGCTCAACGAATTGGGTTGATGACAGATAACCGCAGTATGTCACCTGCCACTGAAAAACCGACGCATCAGAACCGTTCCGATAAAAGGGCGCTGATTGTACCTGCTTGGCGAAAGGATTTCACCTGTATTAAAAATAATCAGCCCTGATTCGCTTTGCCACTTCTTATTCAGCGTATCCGCCTGCCTCATCAAACCATCGGGCGCTTGTTGCGCTTTAATGTGATCAGCCGATGCCCAATCGCAGAAAACATGGCACCACTCACCACGACAAAAGCGCCAATGTACCCCAGCAGATTGAGGGCCGGTGCGGCAAATACCGAAGGCCAGGCCATTGACAATAAATCCGAAAAAAGCAGCGTAAACAATGGCGTCATTGTGATGATGGTACTCACCTGCGCAGCCTGCCAGCGCGCCATGGCCTCCGCCAGCGCCCCGTATCCCACCAGCGTATTCGCACCACAAAACAGCAAACAAGCCAGTTGCCAGCCAGTGAGTTGGAAAATCACACCCGGTTTTGCCAACGGGGTAATAAATAGAACACAGAGCATATACAGCAAAAAAAGCAGTTGTTGCGAAGTCAGACGACGCAGTAACACCTTTTGCGCCACACCATAGGCCACCCATACCGTGGACGCCGCCACACCCAGCAATATCCCGAAGGTGTAATCCGTCAGCCGGGTAAAAAGCTCCACCAGGCTATTGTTGAAAAACATCAGTAATCCGCAAATCAGTATCCCGGCACCGATGATTTGGGTCACCCGCATCTTCTCTTTGAGGATCACAACGCTGGCAACCATCAACCCCACCGTCGACAACTGTCCGATCACTTGCGACGCCGTCGGGCTCAGATATTGCAAAGATGAACTGAACAGCACGAAATTGCCCAGCAACCCACCGGTAGCGATCAACAGCAGGATCCACCACCGCTGATGATCAAATATCCGTAGTGTTGGCAATGCTTTTTTGCTGTACAGGAAAACCCACAGTCCAACAGATGCGATCAAAAAGCGATACCAGACGATGGTATAAGGCTCCATCGCAACCAGAACCTGTTTCATCGCGATTGGCAGCGCCCCCCAACATATGGCGGTAGTCAGCGCCAGACAAAATCCGATGACAGCATTCTGTTTCATCACATTACCTGTTCTTTTATCGATTTCTGTATTGTGCGCGTATCTCTATATTGTGCACCGCGCAAATGTAAAAAGCCCTGCAACAAGTTGCAGGGCTTTATTATTCAACCTGATACCGAGAAATTACTCAGCGACGATGCTGATATATTTACGGTTGTTCGGGCCTTTAACTTCGAATTTGACTTTACCGTCAGACAGAGCAAACAGGGTGTGGTCTTTACCGCAGCCTACGTTGCTGCCAGCGTGGAACTTGGTGCCACGTTGACGAACGATGATGCTGCCAGCCAGAACTGATTCACCGCCGAAGCGTTTTACGCCAAGACGTTTGCTTTCTGAGTCGCGGCCGTTACGAGTAGAACCGCCAGCTTTTTTGTGTGCCATTAATCCGCTCTCCTAGAACTTAAGCGCTGATGCCGGTGATTTTCACGTCAGTGAACCACTGACGGTGGCCAGCCTGCTTACGGTAGTGTTTACGGCGACGAAACTTAACGATTTTAACTTTCTCGCCACGGCCGTGAGCAACAACTTCAGCCTTGATTTTGCCACCATCGACGAAAGGAACGCCGATTTTGACATCTTCACCATTGGCAACCATCAGAACCTGGTCAAACTCAACAGCTTCACCGGTTGCGATGTCCAGCTTTTCCAAGCGAACGGTCTGGCCTTCGCTTACTCGGTGTTGTTTACCACCACTTTGGAAAACTGCGTACATATAAAACTCCGCTTTCCGCGTGCTTCTTTGAATGATGTGAAGCGCGCTATAAATATTCACAATAGGGCGCGAATTCTACGCAAAAAACCCACTGATGACAAGCCTAGAATCAATCAATGTGAAGAAAAAGGATACAACCCATGAACTGCCGTTTATCTGCGCCGTTTTTCAAGTACAATCAGCCCTAACGTTCCCCTTTTCAGTGCCGACACCATCAGCATTTTCACGGCAGAAACAGAAGCAATCAGCTGGCAGAAACAATGAACTTAGAGCAAATCACAGCGTTAAGCGCACAGGATATGGCCGCCGTCAACCAGACCATACTGGATCAGCTCAACTCCGACGTTGTCCTGATCAATCAGTTAGGAAATTACATCATCAGCGGTGGTGGCAAGCGTATCCGACCTATGATTGCGGTATTAACCGCCAGAGCGCTGAACTACCAGGGTGACAAACACATTTCCGTTGCCGCGCTGATTGAATTCATCCACACCGCAACGCTCCTTCATGACGATGTCGTAGACGAATCCGATATGCGTCGGGGAAAAGCCACGGCAAACGCCGCCTTCGGCAATGCCGCCAGTGTGCTGGTAGGCGACTTTATTTATACCCGTGCATTTCAGATGATGACCAGTCTGGCTTCGCTGCGTGTCATGTCGGTGATGTCCGACGCCGTTAACGTCATTGCGGAAGGTGAAGTACTCCAGCTCATGAACTGCAACGATCCGGACATTACCGAAGACAGCTACATGCGGGTGATTTACAGCAAGACAGCCCGGCTGTTCGAGGCAGCCGCGCAGTCATCCGCCATTTTGTCGGATGCCAGCAGCGAGCAGGAACAGGCGTTACAGGATTACGGTCGCTACCTCGGCACCGCCTTCCAATTGATTGATGACTTGCTCGACTACAGCGCCGACGGCAAAACGCTGGGAAAAAATACCGGCGACGATCTGAATGAAGGCAAACCCACACTGCCGTTGCTGCACGCCATGCATCACGGCAACGAAGAACAACGCGCCATGATTCGTCAGGCAATTGAGGAAGGTAATGGGCGCCATTTGCTGGAGCCCGTGTTGGCAGCCATGCAATCCTGCGGCTCCTTGACTTACACCCGACAAAGAGCCGAAGAAGAAGCAGACAAAGCCATTACCGCGCTTCAGTGTCTGCCTGCCAGTGATTTTCGCACGGCGCTTGAAGGTCTGGCTCATCTCGCGGTACAACGCGACTTCTGAGTCATTCCCCTTTATTTTTGTATTCCTGCGGCCCGCTTTCCAAGCGGGCCAGCATTCCCATCGCCCCTTCACGCAGAATATGTCCAATCAACCGGGTACGTTCTTCCACGGAAAGCTGGTGGTAAATCTGTATCCAGGTATGCTCCTGAACCGTCGCCGCTCTTCCGGCGTAGATGTAGTCGGGCGGGGTTTCCTGCATGAGGCTGGTTTTCACCTCCTCCGGCAAGCTCCAGATCGCGTATTCGACGCCTTTACCCTGAACGCCTTTGCGACGCCGTTTCTCCCAGCCATGTTCCTTCGCTCTTTTATTGAGCCCCTGGCGAGATTTTGGCAACCCTGCCACACCTAATAATTCATTCGTAGTAAACCATGCCTTTTCCATCATCACTCTCCCTTTCATCTCGTTCCTGATATGAATACGTAATCAGATGACCAAAACAGCAATTACGTTTCCATATAATAGACCAATTTTATTCAAACCACTAATGCAATAGTGTTAAAGGGAGTATTAATTACGATCAGAAAAACTCTTCGAAAAGAAATCAGATGGGGGAAATGAGAAGAGAAAGCCATTCCACAATACAGAAAATCGGGAATGGCTGAGTCACTTAATCAGAAAAATCTTTTATCAAAGTCGCGCTTGCTGTATTAGCAAGACCCAGCTGTTTCAGCGTGGCAGACACACCTTCACGCATGATATGCGCAATCAGTTTTTCCCGTTCCGGGACAGATAACTGATGGTAAATCTGGATCCAGACTGACAGCATGTCGGACGGCTTTGCCGAATATTCACCTGACGTTTCCTGCATCAGCAGTGTTTGCTGAACAGACTGAGGCAAGCTATGGATAGAATATTCTACCCCTCGTCCCTGTACACCTTTACGGCGACGCTTTTCCCAACCATCTTCTCGGGCTCGCTTATTCAATCCTTGCCGTGATTTAGGAAGTCCGCCAATACCAACCAATTCGCTGGTCGCAAACCACTCTTTTTTCATGTCCTTTTCATCCCGATAGTGATACTCGTTACCTATTCAGATCCATTAGGAAATTAATTTGGAAATATTAAGGAAATTGGTGCTATATTATTTCCAAATAATGGCTTTTGGTTAGCGAAACCATTCACCATGAGCCGTTAGTTATACCATTAATACGCTGTTGTCTTAATAGCAATAAGGGAAGGATTATGAATTCAAGGAAAAATGACTGGCATCCTGCCGATATTATTGCGGCACTGAGAAAGAAAGGGACAACGCTCGCAGCCGTATCACGAGCAGCCGGGTTAAGCTCTTCTACGCTGGCAAATGCTTTATCTCGCCCATGGCCGAAGGGAGAATGGTTAATAGCCGACGCCTTGGGTATTCACCCATCGGAAATATGGCCAAGCCGTTATTACGATCCAGAAACACAAGAACTGCTCGATCGTAAAAAATTGATCCGCCCGCAGTCTGATCCGCAATCCGAATAATACTGACGGAAAAAGAAAGGCCGGAGAAGAGACTCCGGCCTTATTAACCCGATGTATCACACAGAGGTGATTATTTCTTGTTAACGAACTCTTCGCCCAGAGCGATGTCCTGCTTCAGGGTATCCAACATGCTAACCAGAGCCTGTTGTTCAAATGCACTCAGCGTACCGATGTCTTTACGCTCGGCCACACCGTTTTTACCCAACAACAGCGGTTGAGCAAAGAAACGAGCGTACTTGCCATCGCCTTCCACGTAAGCGCACTCAACCACACCGCTTTCTCCCTGCATAGCACGAACCAGAGATAGGCCAAAACGCGCAGCAGCCTGACCCATCGACAGGGTAGCTGACCCGCCACCTGCTTTTGCTTCCACAACTTCGGTGCCTGCATTCTGGATACGTTTAGTCAGAGCAGCCACTTCCTGCTCAGTGAAGCTCACACCTGGGATCTGGGACAGCAGCGGCAGGATGGTAACACCGGAATGACCACCAATAACCGGCACGTCAATAGCCTGCGGCTGTTTGTCTTTCAGCTCGGCAACAAAGGTGCTGGAACGGATAATGTCCAGCGTCGTGACACCAAACAGTTTGTCTTTGTTATACACGCCAGCCTGTTTCAGCACTTCGGCGGCAATCGCCACCGTGGTATTGACCGGGTTAGTGATAACACCGATACAAGCGTTAGGGCAGGTACGGGCAATCTGTGAAACCAGGTTACGCACGATTCCTGCGTTCACGTTAAACAAATCGGAACGATCCATCCCCGGTTTACGAGCTACCCCAGCCGACATCAGCACAATGTCTGCGCCTTCCAGAGCCGGAGTAGCATCTTCACCGCTGAAACCTTTGATTTTCACATCGGTGGGGATGTGGCTCAGATCGACAGCCACACCCGGCGTAACGGGGGCGATATCATAAAGAGAGAGCTCTGAACCTGAAGGAAGCTGGGTTTTGAGGAGAAGGGCAAGGGCTTGACCAATACCACCTGCGGCTCCGAGAACTGCAACTTTCATCCTAAACTCCTTATTATGTTAAGTAAAATTACCGTGGATGCGTTTAGTTAAAAACGTTTATGCTCGCGAGAGAAGCCAGGCGTCAGACCTGTTTTCAGAGGGACACAACATAGGTCCGCAGCGATAAATAGGCACGCAGCGATAACGCACTATGTGATTAATAATAAACTAACAATCTGCCTGATATCTGAAAGGTAATTAAAGTAACAGGCAATTATAGTGCGCCCCGGCATAAGCCCACGACTGATTAACGGGTGTGTTACATTACACCGACCATCAGCCTCCAAACAACATCATTTTGATAACATTTATTTTACTTTTATGTGATGAAGAGCACACTTTTTGACACCCTGGTAAAGTATTGCCCCCCAGGTCATTGAATCTGCCGTTCCAAGCCAGCAATCCGCTTTTATACGCGCTCATATTGCATAAAAATTCATTCAAATGCATAATACCCGCATGTTCCACTTTTTCCCGGACACGGTGCAGAATGCGTAACTCCACTAAACAAGAAGATCTGGTTAAAGCGTTCAAAGCGCTGTTAAAAGAAGAGAAATTTAGTTCGCAAAGCGAAATTGTGCAGGCACTGCAGGACGATGGGTTTGAGAATATCAACCAGTCCAAGGTATCCCGTATGCTGACCAAGTTTGGCGCAGTACGTACCCGCAACGCGAAAATGGAGATGGTTTACTGTCTGCCAGTCGAACTGGGTGTTCCCACCACCACCAGTCCGCTAAAAAACCTGGTATTGGATGTAGATTACAACGACGCGGTGGTCGTGATTCACACCAGCCCTGGCGCAGCACAGTTAATCGCTCGTCTGCTCGACTCACTGGGTAAATCGGAAGGGATTCTCGGCACTATCGCTGGCGATGATACTATTTTCACTACCCCAGCCCGCGGCTTTAGCGTCAAGCAACTGTATGAAGCCATACTGGTATTGTTTGAACAGGAACTGTGATGCGCCACCGCCCCGCCATACGGTTGGGGCGGTATAGCCAGAAAATCACAGCGCGGGCAATTCAGCCAACGGCCAACGCGGCCGAACAGTAATACTCAGATCATCCGTCACGCCTTGGGTAAGACGAACTGCTCCTGCATAGGCAATCATGGCACCATTATCGGTACAGAATTCTGGGCGAGCATAAAACACCTCACCGCCCCGCTTTGCCATGATCTCAGCCAACCGCTGGCGTAATGTCCGGTTAGCACTCACACCACCCGCCATCACCAGCCGACTAAACCCTGTCTCATCAAGCGCTCGGCGGCATTTAATAGCCAGCGTATCTACCACCGCATCTTCAAACGCCCGCGCGATATCCGCCTGTGTCTGCGGATCGCTGCCGTTTTCACGGATAGTATTGGCAGCGAAAGTTTTCAGCCCTGAGAAACTAAAATCCAGGCCAGGTCGATCGGTCATCGGCCGGGGAAAAACAAAACGGTCAGAATGCCCGCTTTGCGCCATTTTCGACAGCAGCGGCCCGCCGGGATAATCCAGCCCCAGCAGCTTAGCGGTTTTATCGAACGCCTCGCCAGCCGCATCGTCAATGGATTCCCCCAGCAAACGGTATTCACCAATCCCAGTTACGCTTATCAACTGGGTATGCCCGCCAGACACCAGCAACGCGACAAACGGAAACGCCGGTGGGTTATCTTCCAGCATCGGTGCCAGCAAATGCCCTTCCATGTGATGCACCGGTATGGCTGGCACATTCCAGGCAAACGCCAGCGAACGCCCTACCGTCGCACCGACCAGCAACGCACCGACCAGCCCCGGACCAGCGGTGTAAGCGACACCATCGATATCACTGTGCTGTAACCCGGCGTCATGCAACGCTGCCTGAATCAGCGGCACGGTCTTGCGAACATGATCGCGAGAGGCCAGCTCAGGCACCACGCCGCCATAATCGGCGTGCAACTTCACCTGGCTGTAAAGCTGATTCGCCAGTAGCCCGGCCTGCGTGTCATAAATCGCGACCCCGGTTTCATCGCAGGATGTTTCAATACCCAATACGCGCATTGCTATTTTCACTCTCGGTTACATTTACGGCGGCCCGCCACGGCTGCTTGATTCAGGCGCGGCATAGTCTATCATAAGCCAGCCCACAGACGAGCGAACCGGCACCGCACGTTTTATGATCGCCGATGCACTTTACAAACGCGCCACAGTTGCAGTAGAATTCCGCACCATTTTGAAAAGGCTGGCACAAGGCCAGCAGCAAACCGAATTTACTGAGGTGAGAGGCACATGCCGGTAATTAAAGTACGTGAAAACGAGCCGTTCGACGTTGCTCTGCGTCGTTTCAAGCGTTCCTGCGAAAAAGCAGGTGTTTTGGCTGAAGTTCGTCGTCGTGAGTTCTATGAAAAACCGACTACCGAACGTAAGCGCGCTAAAGCTTCTGCCGTGAAACGTCACGCGAAGAAGCTGGCTCGAGAAAACGCACGCCGCACTCGTCTGTATTAATTTTCTGGAGGGTTATCCTCCACCGCGTGATTAATCCGCAGACTTAGCAGTTGCATACGAAGGCCGTGCTTTCCGAAAGGAATGCGCGGCTTATTGTCGTTTATAAACGTATATAGATAAGGGGCTTATGGCTGGACGTATTCCCCGCGTATTTATTAATGACCTGCTGGCCCGCACCGACATCGTTGACCTGATCGATGCGCGCGTCAAACTGAAAAAGCAGGGCA
Source organism: Dickeya undicola (assembly GCF_000784735.1). Classification (GTDB taxonomy): domain Bacteria; phylum Pseudomonadota; class Gammaproteobacteria; order Enterobacterales; family Enterobacteriaceae; genus Dickeya; species Dickeya undicola. The sequence continues at coordinate 62,593 of NZ_JSYG01000037.1, read as the reverse complement.
AGAATTATCACGCGTGTTGCCCGTTCCACCACGAGAAAACCCCTTCGTTCACCGTTAACGGTGACAAGCAGTTCTACCATTGCTTCGGCTGCGGTGCCCACGGCAACGCCATTGATTTCCTGATGAATTATGACCGTCTGGAATTTGTTGAAAGCATTGAAGAACTGGCTGCAATGCACGGTCTGGACGTTCCTTACGAGGCAGGCACCGGCCCGACCCAGCTCGAACGCCATCAACGGCAAAGTTTATACGAGCTGATGGAACAATTAAGCGCTTTTTACCAACATACTCTGAACCAACCTGCCGGTACGCCAGCCAGAGAGTATCTGGCCAGACGAGGCTTGAGCGATGATGTCATCCGGCATTTCGCCATCGGGTGTACACTGCCAGGGTGGGATAACGCGTTAAAACGTTTCGGGCGCAACAGTGACGATAAAACGACGCTGACTGACGCAGGTATGTTGGTGACCAACGAGAATGGTCGTACTTACGATCGTTTTCGCGATCGGGTGATGTTTCCTATCCGTGATAAACGCGGACGGGTCATTGCGTTCGGTGGCAGGGTTATGGGTGATGGCACCCCAAAGTACCTGAATTCGCCGGAAACCGAGATTTTTCATAAAGGTCGACAGCTGTACGGCCTGTACGAGGCACAACAGAAAAATCCGGAATTAAAGCGGCTATTGGTCGTCGAAGGTTATATGGATGTGGTCGCGCTGGCCCAGTTTGGCATCGATTACGCGGTGGCATCACTAGGGACATCAACCACAGCAGACCATATCCAGTTGCTGTTTCGTGCCACTGAACAGGTGGTGTGTTGTTACGATGGCGACCGCGCCGGGCGCGATGCCGCCTGGCGCGCGCTGGAAACCGCGCTACCCTATCTGAATGACGGTCGGCAGTTGCGCTTTATGTTCCTGCCCGACGGCGAAGACCCGGATACGCTGGTGCGTCAGGAAGGTAAGGCCGCATTCGAGCAACGTATTGAGCAAGCGATGCCGTTGTCGGCGTTTTTGTTCGACTCGCTACTGCGACAGGTTGACATGAGTACTCGGGACGGGCGCACCAAGCTCAGTACGCTGGCTCTACCACTCATTGGGCAAGTACCGGGCGAAACGTTGCGATTATACTTACGTCAGCAACTTGGCAATAAGTTGGGGCTGCTGGATGACAGCCAACTGGACCGTCTGCTGCCGAAAACAGCGGAGCAAACATCGTCTTACCAGCCTCCACGGCTAAAAGTCACAACTATGCGTATACTGATAGGACTTTTAGTACAAAATCCGAGGTTGTCCGCCGAGGTGCCGGAACTGGCGCTGGAAGGTGTGGAAGAGAACAAAGTTGCAGGACTGGAGCTGTTTTTGGATCTGGTAAAAGCCTGCAATGAAAGCCCAGGCATGAACATGGGATTGCTGCTGGAGAAATATCGCGAAAGTAAATATCGCAAGCAGCTTGAAACCCTGGCAGCCTGGGACCATATGATTGAAGAGGAAGAGCTCGAAGAAAAATTCAGGATCAGCCTGGCCGAGCTCTACGACCAGTTACTGCAGTTGCGAATGGATACGCTAATCGCCCGCGACAGAACGCACGGGCTAAGTACAAACGAGCGTAAGGAACTATGGTCACTGCAACTGGCGCTAACACGAAAAAACTGATTTCCCGCGGCTTAATTGCCGATAAATAGTAGGGTCGAGCCCTACAGCGTGCCGCTACAGGGGGCTGCGGCGATAAGAAAAATTCCCCTAATGTTATTGTTAGCGACTTACGCTGACCGACACCAACCCCAATATTCTGAAGTGTGGATACCGTCTTATGGAGCAAAACCCGCAGTCACAGCTCAAGCTACTTGTCACCCGTGGTAAGGAGCAAGGCTACCTGACCTATGCCGAGGTCAATGACCATCTGCCGGAAGATATCATCGACTCCGATCAGATCGAAGACATCATCCAGATGATTAACGACATGGGCATCCAGGTGATGGAAGAAGCGCCGGATGCCGATGATCTGATGCTGGCTGAGAATACCGCCGATGAAGACGCTGCCGAAGCAGCGGCGCAGGTATTGTCCAGCGTTGAATCTGAGATTGGCCGCACGACCGATCCGGTTCGTATGTACATGCGTGAGATGGGCACCGTCGAACTGTTGACCCGTGAAGGGGAAATCGATATCGCCAAGCGAATCGAAGACGGTATCAATCAGGTACAGTGCTCCGTTGCCGAGTATCCGGAAGCCATCACCTATCTGTTGGATCAATACGACCGCGTTGAAGCGGGAGAAAGCCGCCTGTCCGATTTGATCACCGGCTTTGTTGATCCGAACGCCGAAGAAGACCTGGCACCGAATACCACGCCTGAGAACGCCGAACTGGCCGACGACGGCATGGATGATGACGACGACGAAAACGAAGAAGACGAAGACGACAGCGACGATGACAACAGCATCGACCCGGAGCTGGCGCGTCAGAAATTCACTGAGTTGCGTGATCAGTACGAAGCGACCCGCGTAAGTATCAAGGCGCATGGCCGTAGCCACCCGACCGCTATTGATGAAATCAACAAGCTGTCTGAAGTGTTCAAGCAGTTCCGTCTGGTGCCGAAGCAGTTCGACCTGCTGGTAAACAACATGCGCACCATGATGGACCGCGTGCGCACGCAGGAACGCCAGATCATGAAACTGTGCGTTGAGCTGTGCAAAATGCCGAAGAAAAACTTCGTCACGCTGTTCACCGGCAATGAAACCAACAGCAAGTGGTTCGACGCCGCGCTTTCCATGGGTAAACCCTGGTGCGAAAAACTGCGTGAAGTAGAAGACGACGTGCATCGCAGCCTGCAGAAACTGCAACAGATTGAAGAAGAAACCGGCCTGACCATCGAGCAAGTCAAAGACATCAACCGTCGCATGTCGATTGGTGAAGCCAAAGCCCGTCGCGCCAAGAAAGAGATGGTGGAAGCGAACCTGCGTCTGGTTATTTCTATCGCCAAGAAATACACCAACCGTGGCTTGCAGTTCCTCGACCTGATTCAGGAAGGCAACATTGGCCTGATGAAAGCGGTAGACAAATTCGAATACCGCCGCGGTTACAAGTTCTCCACCTACGCCACCTGGTGGATCCGTCAGGCGATCACCCGCTCCATCGCGGATCAGGCGCGCACCATTCGTATCCCGGTGCACATGATTGAGACTATCAACAAACTCAATCGTATTTCCCGCCAGATGCTGCAGGAAATGGGCCGTGAGCCGACGCCGGAAGAACTGGCCGAGCGTATGCTGATGCCGGAAGACAAGATCCGCAAGGTATTGAAGATCGCCAAAGAGCCGATCTCCATGGAAACCCCGATCGGTGATGACGAAGATTCGCATCTGGGGGATTTCATCGAAGATACCACGCTGGAACTGCCGCTGGACTCCGCGACATCGGAAAGCCTGCGTTCCGCCACCCACGATGTGCTGGCTGGCTTGACCGCGCGCGAAGCTAAAGTACTGCGTATGCGTTTCGGTATCGACATGAATACCGACCACACGCTGGAAGAAGTCGGCAAACAGTTTGACGTAACCCGCGAGCGTATTCGTCAGATCGAAGCGAAAGCGCTGCGTAAACTGCGTCATCCAAGCCGTTCCGAAGTGCTGCGCAGCTTCCTGGACGATTAATAAGATTGTTATTACGTCGTACTATCAACCCCCGGTCCCGACCGGGGGTTTTTCTTTATCGCGCCTGTAGCCACTCGCCCTATAACGCCCCATCAACACATTCCGTTTTTCTTGCTTTTACGCACAATGCCCTCCATCCCTATCGCCAATATAATGAATTTTTAATAATAACAATCGGCTAAGTGCTGGATACAAAACAACCATATGGCCGCCAGACTATAGACCCCACTAGCTGGATTACCTATAATCAACACCCTCCTGGCCCCTTAGCTCAGTGGTTAGAGCAGGCGACTCATAATCGCTTGGTCGTTGGTTCAAACCCAACAGGGGCCACCAAATTTTAGATTTAAAATCATATAATTAAGCCACCTTTAATCGGTGGCTTTTTTATTCATCTATCCCGGTGTGGCGATTCAATGCCAACGTAGCACGCAGAGCCATCAGGCTGCTAAGCCGTCGCCGCGCTTCACCTGTCGATAACCACTATCTCAACCTGACGACCACCTTACCTTTCGCCCGCCCCGTCTCAACGTAAGACAGCGCATCAGCCGTTGCATCAAATGGCAAAACGCTGTCTACCACCGGTCTGATGATGTCTGATTCAATAAGCGTGCGAATAGCATCAAGCTGCGTTCCACTGGCCCGCATAAAGACAAACGCGTAACTGACCCCCTTCTGCCTGGCTTGCTTACGGATACGATAGCTAAGGAGACGCATCGCTTGTTTTAGCCCCCATGACAACCCCTGCTCTGTCGCAAATTCCGGTACGGGCGGGCCGGATATAGAGATGAGCTGCCCGCCGGTTTTCAACACCTGTAACGATTTTTCCAGCACGTCATTGCCCAAACTGTTTAGCACCACATCGTAGCCCTGCAGTACGGTTTCAAAGTCCTGCTTCCTGTAATCGATGACCACATCCGCACCCAGCGCCCTCACCCATTCGACATTACTCGTGCTCGTTGTGGTGGCGACGAAAGCGCCGAGATGTTTGGCAAGCTGGATAGCGATAGTCCCCACACCGCCAGAGCCAGCATGAATCAGCACCTTCTGCCCTTTCTTCAACTTTGCGGTTTCAACCAGCACCTGCCAGGCCGTCAGGCTAACCAGCGGAATAGACGCCGCTTCTTCCATGCTAAGGTTGCTGGGTTTCAGCGCCAGCGAATCCTCGTTGACCGCAATCAATTCAGCAAAAGTACCGATGCGCGCCTGCTCAGGCCGGGCGTAGACCTCATCGCCCGGTCTGAATCGTGTGACCTTCGGCCCGATGCGAACGACAACGCCTGCGACATCATTTCCCAGCACCAGCGGTAAACGATACGGCAGGATCAGCTTGAATTCGCCATTCCTGATTTTGGCATCAAGCAGATTGACACCGGCGGCGTGAACCTGGACCAGAACATCATCGTCCTGTAACGTCGGCTCAGGCATTTCGCCTATTCGTCCACTGCTTCTGCGGCTATAGCGATCGATAATGAACGCCTTCATCACGTATTTTCTCCAGAGTGATTACCTATTAACGACCAGCTTGGCCGCGGCTATCGGTGCGAATGACGGAAAGAAAAGCCAGTGCGAGGACCACTTCTAACACGGCAGCCAGCAGGATCCCGCTATTGGCGTGTCCTGCAACAAACTCCCCTATTCCAAGCGTTGCAAGTATCATGCAAGTGACCACGACTCCCTTCATCAGGGATGAGCGGGCTGGCGATGGCGCGACATTTCTGGTCAGGAATAACATTACGCCCACTCCGGCATACAGCGCCGCTGAACGACGACTGACCAGCTCCGCCGAACGACTGGAGTCAACGCCCCAACTGGCTAGCATCAGGTCTGGCACCGATATCCAGGCGACGGCGATCACGAAGAACAACAGCGCCGATAAGATAGCCAGAGGCCGGAATCTGAGTGATAAGGCGGTCATACGCTGAGTTCCTAAGCTACGCATCAAGCTGCAAACTTTTGCGGATACCCGAGTCCAGTAAACCCGGTGCGAATCGGCGCAGCAGTCGCAGGCGAGCCGCGGCCGCGCCTGCCGTATAGCGAAGTTTCGGATGTTTTGCGCGGGCAGCTTTCAGTACAACCTCGGCGACCACTGCCGGATCATCCGCGTTCGCCATAGCCAGCTTCACCACCTTTTCCAGTGCCCGGCGTACCGAGGCGTATTCATCCAGCACCGCATCCGGCGGCACGTTGTTGGACTCGAACTGCGTTTTGGTATACGCAGGCTCAATGACCGAAACCCGGATGCCACGCGTGCGTAACTCGTGATCCAACGCCTCTGAATACCCTTCGACTGCATGTTTGCTGGCCGCGTAGAGCGCAACATAAGGCATCGGCACAACGCCGAGAATGGAACCGATATTGATGATGCGGCCGCTGCCTTGTTGGCGCATGTGCGGCACCACCGCGCGAGTCATGCGAACAACACCGAGAAAGTTCGTGTCAAAAAGCGCCTGCGCCTGCTCGATTGAGCTTTCTTCTGCCCCCGCAGGGCTAAGCCCAAAACCCGCATTGTTCACCAGCAGATCGATACGTCCTTCCCGCCGTAGCAGTTCGCTTACAGCAGTATTGACCGACTCATCAGAAGTCACATCCAGCGCCAACAGCTCAAACCGCCGCTGACTGGCCTGCGCACCTCGTCTGCTGGTGCCGTATACCTGATAACCAGCTTGTACCAGCCGTTCCGCTGTCGCCTCACCGATCCCCGATGAGGCACCGGTAACCAGCGCGATAGGTTTATTTGATGTCATAAGATACCTTGCCTATTGATTTGCCATCAGGCTGTCTGTTGTTTGAGTAAATAAAGCGGGTGCGCTGCTGACACAATTCTGTATCGGCGAGTGCAGCAATTGATAACGTGCGGCAGCATGAGCCTGTGAAAACCCTGGTAGCATGGCTTGCCGGGTGTGTTGATAAGTTTCCCATTGCCCAGCGTCGTGGAGCGGTGGGATGGTTACCGGTTCGCGGCGATCAAAACCGACCAGCGCAGCATCCACCAGTTCTTCAACTTCCATCACAGAAGGCAGCGTATTGATATCCGTGCCGGAACGTTCCCAAATTTCTGTGCGTGTCGCCGCAGGAAGCACCGCCTGAACGTAGATGCCTTTGGGTGCCAGCTCAAGGCACAGTCCCTGAGACAGAAACAGCACAAATGCCTTGGTCGCACCGTAAACGGTCAACCCGAACTCTGGTGCCAAACCAACCACTGAACCAATATTGATGATGGCACCTGCACCTGCTGCTGCCAGACGTGGCGCAACCGCGCTGGCAAGCCGCACCAGCGCTGTCGTGTTAAGCGCGACGAGCCGCTCGATATCGTCCGTCGCCTGTTCGAGAAAGCGCCCACCGATATTCATGCCCGCGTTATTCACCAGGATCCCGATATGGTTGTCTTCACGCAGTCGCGTCTCCACCGTAGCCAGTTCATCCGGTTGGGTAAGATCGGCTGGCAGGACATCAACCGTCACGCCGTAGTCCTGACGCAGGCGAACAGCCAGCGTATCCATCCGCGAGCGATCGCGGGCAACCAGCACCAGATCATGACCGCGACGTGCAAAGCGTTCGGCATAAACCGCGCCAATACCCGATGACGCCCCCGTAATAAGCACAGCAGGAGTGGTATTCATTCGTTTGTCCTTTTGTCAGCGTGAAGAAGGTGGATGTCGCCCTTGCCAAATAGATGATGAATGACATATATAATAGATGTCAACCAACATTTAAAAGAGGTGGGAGAGAATGCAATACACCACGTTTGGTTTGGCCGAAACACAGGATTACGCGTCTCTGAACTGGCACTCGGCACGCCACACGATCAGATCGTCAGCAGTCTGCCTCACGCTCAGGGCGGCGATAGCGCTCGCATCACCAATCTGCGACCACCGCGCGCCTGAATGGATTGATCGTTATTGATGAAGGGCATCATCTATTGAGTCTGGTATTTCCATGCCCTAAGATGATGCCCATCCGATAGGAGGAGAACGCGATGGCCCGTGTATCAAAACAACAGATGGAGCGTAACCGCGAGGAAATTATTCAGGTTTCGTCACAGCTCTTTCGTGAACGTGGCCTGAATGGCGTCAGCGTGAATGACTTGATGGCGGCAGCCGGGTTAACCCACGGTGGTTTCTACGGGCACTTTGCCTCCAAGGATGAACTGGCCGCGATCGCCAGCCGTAAGGCTCTTGACGACGCCAGCACCCACTGGCAGGCAATTTGCCAACAGCCGGAGCCAGGCGACCTGCGCACACTGGTAGAAAGCTACCTGTCTCCCGCCCACCGCGATGGTGTGAAAGACGGATGCACTATCTCAGCCTTAGCCAGCGATGTCGCGCGGGAAAGCGAGGATAAGCCGGTTCGAGAGGTGTATCTCAATGGCGTGAAAGCCATGCTGGGTAGGCTGGCCTCCCTTTCCGATAAGGAAGATGACGAGCAACGCAGACAACAGGCGCTGTCGCAGGCGGCGTTGTTGGTCGGAGCACTGATGTTGTCTCGCGCAACCACCGGCGATCCGCTGTCGGACGAATTTCTTGCCGCCGCCAAACAAACACTGTTAGGTGAAGAGTAGCGTTCCCGCGTAATCACACCACAACCTGTTCATACTCCGCATCCAACAGCGTGAAATCATACTGCTGCGGTGAAGAGAGAATGACTCGCCGGTCTTTGGTTACGAAAATGGCGTCAATATGTGGCAGCCGGGACAGGTAAGCCATGCCTTTTTCCACGCCCAGGCCGTAAATTAGGGTGGTGTAGATGTCCCCGTCGATGGAGGCATCGGAAATGATGGTCACGCTGAGCAATTCGTTATCCAGCGGATAACCGGTTTTCGGGTCGAGAATATGGTGATAAAGGCGACCATCGCACTCGAAATAACGCTCGTAAATGCCGGAGGTCACCACCGACTTGTTGGCTACATGGATAACGCCGATCAGCTCGCCGTTGTCGCCAAACGGCTTTTGCAAGCCTACCGCCCACCCAGCCTGACCGCCGTTCTGCGGTCTGCCAAGCGCCAGCACGTTGCCGCCCAGGTTGATCAACGCATGATAGACATGATGCTGATACAGGAATTGCCTGACGACATCGGCGATATACCCTTTGGCGATCGCCCCTAAATCGATCTCCATCCCCGCCTTTTCCAGCCATACCGAGCAGTCCTGCGCATTGAGCACGACGTGGTGAGGGTCAGTCAGCGCCAGTAACGCCCGCAATTCATCGGCGGGCGGCACGCTGTGGCCCTGAAAGCCTATTTTCCAGCATTTCACCACCGGCCCGATGGCAAAATTGAAACAACTGCCCTCCAGCAGGCTGACCTCTCTGGCACGTTTTATCAGATTAAATACAGGCTGACTCACCACCACCGGATGTTTACCCGCTGCCTGATTGATAGCCATTACCTCGGAATGCGCTCGATTGACGGTCAGAAGATCTTCCTGTTGTTTAATACAACGGAACACCTCGGAAACCAGCGGCTCATCATGCACAAACAGTTTCAGGAGTATGGGTGAACCCATTAATACGGTGGAATAGGTATAAACCTGAGCATCTGGCGACATAACAAATCATCCCACAAGCGAGGTGAAGCCAACGCCAGCAGCACGTGCTGGCGTTGGCGGGTCAGCAATGGATTACAGCTGCGCGTAGGATGCCGCGTTACGGCCCGCCTGAATACCAAAAACGATGATATCGGCGACGGCATTGCCGCCGATGCGATTGCCACCGTGAATACCGCCTACGACTTCACCAGCGGCGAAAGCGCCCCGGATCACCCGTTTCTTGTGGTCCAGTACCGCGGTATCGGTGTTGATCACCACGCCGCCCATGGTGTGATGTACGCCGGGCGCGATGCGGATAGCGTAGAACGGCCCCTGATTGATGGGGTGGCGCAACGCGGTTTTACGGCCGAAGTCGTCATCATGCTGTTGTTCAACAAACCGGTTGTAGCGTTCCAGCGTCGCTAACAACGTGTGGAAGTCGATAGACAGCTTGTCCGCCAGCTCACGGGGGGAAGCAGCGCTCACCACAAAGCCACGGGACAGATATTCGTCCGCCGCTTTGTTCTTCATGCGCACCTGCTCATCAAACAGAATGTAGGCATACTTCTCCGGCAAGCCAATGATTGCCGCCGACACCTTATCGCGGGTTTCCATCTCGTTAAAGAAGCGGTGCCCCTGCTGGTTCACCAGAATCGCACCGCCGCCGCGGATGGATTCAGAGATCAGGTAAGAGGTGGTCTGCTCGACCGTCGGGTGGATCTGAATTTCCCCCAAATCGACGGTATCGGCCCCTACCTGCTCCAGAATGGCGATACCGCTGCCGGTAGCGCCTTTATGGTTGGTGGTGACAAAACCATCCAGATCCGGGCGATACTTCACTACCATGTCACGGTTGGCGCTAAATCCGCCAGTAGCCATGACCACCCCTTTGGCAGCGATAGTCAGCTCTTCGCCGTCCTCATTCCGTACCCGAACGCCGGTAATCGCTCCCTTGTCATGCACCACGTCCAGCACCGAGGTATCCAGCATCACATCGATATTGCGCTTGTTGATGTTTTTCACCAGACCGCTGATCAGGAAGCCGCCTACCGCCGAACCATCCGCCGGGCGATGGGTGCGATCCACGCTCATCCCGCCGGTAATGGTGATGTCGTTCAGCTCAATGCCGTGATCCGCCAGCCACTCAATCGCCCTCGGCGCACCGTCAACGAATCGTTTCAGCAAATCGGGATTATTTTTATGCTGACCGCCTTTCAGCGTTTCCTCATAGAAACGAGACGGGTCATCATCAATGCCTTTTATTTTCTGAAAGCGAGTACCCGCCGCGTTCATCCCCACGGACGCTTTGATGGTGTTGCCGCCAATACTGGACATTTTCTCGACAATCAGGACATTAGCGCCGTCATCACAAGCCTGAATCGCCGCAGCCAGACCCGCACCGCCGCTACCGACCACCACCACGTCATAGCTCGGCATCGCCGCTGGATTGCCGCCCTCTTCCAGAATGGCTGCCTTGCAGGATTTGGCCAACGCCTTGGATACCGCCTTTTTCACCGCCTCGCTCTGGGTGGTGGCACCGGTGACTGCATCCACGTGCGGGCTGTTGGCATCCAGAATACGGGAGCGGATAACCTCAAAGCTGCTGACGAAATCGCTATTCAACAGTGAATTAGGTTCCAGCGTGACGTCAGCAATGCGATCCGTCTCCAGGCTGACGTTGATAACCAGCTCACCAGCGTCGTCCTGCACTGTCTCCTGAAACACACCCGCCTTGAATTTTTTCGCCGACAGGCTCATGTCGCGGATCATCGCTTCCACCAGCGAGAAGCGCCACAGCGGTTCCGGAATGGTCAGGGCTTCACGTTGAGTGCTGTCGATAAACAGTTCGAGCGTCTGTTGATTGATGAGGCGATCGGTCCAGTCCGGATAGGCAATGCAGGCTTTCCCCACCGCCACCAGATCGTAACCCTGTTCCAGCGCCGCGTCGGCATCCGCTTTATTCACTACGCCGCCGACACCGATTACCGGCACCTTAGCCAGCGTGTCGGAACGCATGGCGACATATTTGCCAATCAGCGGGGTGGGATCGGTGGTATCGACGATGGATGAGCGCAGGGTATGTCCCATAGAAAAATGCAGGTAATCCAACCCACGTGCCGCCAGTTTTTCCAGCAGGTACAGGGTGTCGTCAAACCGGATGCCCGGCTCTTCGATTTCCTCCGGCGAGAAGCGATAGCCGATGATGAAGGACGCATCCGCATACTGGCGCGCCATCTTATGGGTGATGTCCAGCACGGCGAGCGGGAATCGGGCGCGATTGTCGCGGCTGCCACCCCATTCGTCAGTGCGCTGGTTGGAGTTCGGGGAGTAAAACTGCTGAATCAGGTAGGTATTAGCACCGTGGATTTCCACGCCATCAAAACCGGCTTCAATGGCACGACGCACCCCTTCGCCAAATTTGGCGATCATGGCATCCACTTCCTCGCCCGTCAGCGCGTCAGGAACGGCCGCCCCTTCCCGTGGTGCGGCAACGGCGCTTGGCCCGACCGGTGACTGGCCGCCAATCAGTTTCGGCTCCACCATGCGCCCGCCGTGGTAGATCTGCAAAATGGCTTTCGAGCCCTTTTCCTTGATGGCCGAAGCAACTTTTGCCAGCCCGGCAATCTTATCGTCGTTATCGATACCAATCGCACCGGGAAACGCCAGCCCTTTATCATCGATAAAACAGCATTCCACAATCACCGCGCCGATGCTGCCGGCACGCACCTGATAGTACTCCACCAGCTCTTTGGTGACGGTTCCGTCATAAAAACCGGTGCAGGTAGTCATGGGTGCCATCAGGAGACGATTTTTAAGCTCGACACCATTTGGCAAAATAAACGGACGCAATACCTGGTCGTTAATGTTCATCGTTAATAACTCCATAATTAAAAATATTTCATAGTCTTTAAATTTGTTATCGGTTTATTGTTTTTGGTTTTGCTTAGCAGGCCGATGTCATAACGTTAATATGATTGGCTTTTTAGTTTATAAATAATCAAATTAGTTAATTAACTAATATTCCATTATTATGTCATAGCGTTGTTTAAAGACTGATTCATTAAAAAATAAACCATTCACATTTATTTAAAATGAAGTAACGCTTTATTTACCTGGATAGGCTGATCTTTGAATATAAGCACTCTTTTTCAGGTTACTACGTCGTGAACCCAGGCCAGAGCTGACCCAGATGGCTCTGCGCTACAAGGCTCATGCTCCATTGAGTGGTATCAGCCACCGCAGCTGGGGCAGTCGCTAACATGACCCGTCACACTGAATAAATAAAACAGCGGTTCATTATTATTCCCTCCCAAATACACTTACCCATTACCCCTTCTTTTTATAAGTTTATTCTATCTGGCGACCCGGCCATTTATTCCCATGAGTACATGGTCGATATAAAAAACCGCCAGACGATAACGAGTCATATCAATGGCAGGAAATGACATCGGCTGAAAAAAATGCGGAGAGATATACCCAAAATAATTCAGGTTGCAGGACAACACGCGTGCGTATTGAACAACGCAAAGCGTTGGTCCGTTAGGGCGAAGCCCATGAAATGGGCCGAGTAACGCGGCCTACACACCTGCAACGTGAAGTATGACGGGTATAAATTGATAACTCAGTAACCAGGGCGGGCTGTACCTGCACCGCGCCGGATTATCCAGCAATAACCGAGCCTGATGAGCGGCATCAGGCCCGGCGTCTGATTACGGCGTCGGTAACAGGAACGCCTTGAACTGCGGCGTCATGACGGCCTCAAACCCTTTATCGGTTTTGGTGATCAAATAAACCGCCAGTCCTTGCTGTTCCGCCAGTTTCAGCGCTTTTTCGGTGCCCAGCACCATTAACCCGGTATCCCAGCCATCCGCCTCCAGCGCGGTTCTGGCAATCACGGTGGCGGAAACCAGCTGATGCGTAATCGGCCGACCGGTGGCCGGGTCGATGACATGCGAATAGCGTTTGCCGTCCTGCTCAAAATAGTTGCGATAGCTGCCGGAAGTGCTGATGCCGTAGCCTTGCAGGTCTACCGCCGCCTGAATGGCATTCTCCTTGTCGGTGGGTTTCTGAATGGCGACCCGCCAGGGCTGCCCCTGACCGTTGACGCCGCGGCTGGAAATCGCGCCGCCCACCGACACCAGATAGTTGGTGATGCCTTTGCGGGTCATCAGTTGCGCCAGCAGATCCGCCCCGTACCCTTCCCCCATCGTAGAGAGATCTACATAAAGATCCGGCAGATCTTTTTGAATCCACTCGCCCTGATGGTCGCTGATCAGACGGAGGTGGTTCAGCCCCACTTTGCGCCGTGCATCATCAATTTGCTGCTGACTGGGAATGGTGACCGGCCGTTTCTGCGGTCCAAATCCCCACAGGTTAACCAGCGGCCCCACCGTGATATCCATTGCGCCGCCTGTCGCCCGGCCAATACGCTGTGCGGCCAAAATGATATCCGCCATACCGGCACTCACCGGCTGCGGTTCTGTACCCGAATAACGATTAAAACGGGACAGCACCGAGTCGTTACGGTAGGTGGAAATCTCGTTGTTGGCCTGCTCCAGTAACACGTCGATTTCCTGCTGCAACTGCTGGCTGCTTTCTGGTAGCTCTCCGCTAATTTTCACACTGTAGAAGGTGCCCATCGTCTTGCCTTCAAACGTGGTAAACGGGCGGGAAACCTCGGCAGGCTCCGGCTTACAGGCACTCAATACGCTGACAATGCCAAGAAAAAGGACAGATTTAAGGGCGAAAGACGCCATGAGCCGTACTCCATGAATCACAATGACGCGCTATTGATAGAGCAAGAACGGGCGATTGAAAAGTGCGGAGTGGAGAAAAACTGTCTGAGCGCAAGAGATCAGCCCAAAGCACCGTCTTGGTCAGTCAGCCTGGCGGGTGGAGACAACTCCAACACAACGATAACGCCATCAATAGCGATAAAGACAGAACGCGCCAACAGGCGCGTTCCGGTTATGTCAGGCTCGGCGGTTACTGCGGCGCTTTGGCCGGTGCCGGTTCTTTCAGGTGTTTGGCAAAGTTATCGTTGAACTGCTTTTTCTGTTCCGGCGTCAGTACGTTGTACATCTTGTTCTGAATTTCCAGACGTTTCAGCATATGGGCTTTGCTGGTTTCAGCCATTTTGTTGGTTACCGCTTCGGCTTTGGTTTGATCAAAGCTGTCGGCAGCAATCAGGTTATGCCATTCAGTACGCTCTTCAGCTGACGGCCGTTCGCGGTCCTGCTTAGCATTCTCCATGATGTCGCGCATTTTCTGGCGCTGTTCATCGGTCAGATTCAACCCTTTGAACATCATGTTATGTTCCATGCCGCGCTCACCGTCATGATGTTTCATCATGCGTGCGCCCTGATCCGGCGGGGTATTGTCCTGAGCGTAGGCAAACCCGGCACTACCCAGCGCCAGCGCAGAGGCAATCACAATAGCAGTTAATTTAGACATAAGACCTTCCTTCACGTTACGGTTTTTAATTATTAACGCACCGGTGTGCGTCAACCTTTGCGATGGAGTATAGGCCTGTGAACTTCAGTTAACCGTGGGTCAGGGTAAAGCTTTGCAAGGGAGATATTCACAATTGCGCCAATTGTGGAGAAAGCGGAAATATTCCGTAAGAAGCCGACAAAATCGGAAGTGTTTGACCAGCCAACGTTGCCCGCAATCGCCTCCGGCACACCGCCGGAGGCGAAGATCATCAGGCGGTTTGTGCCTGACGCAGACGTTTTTCACGGCGAATTTTGCGCTCTTCCATCACCGCCACCATCGCCATCAGGCAGATACAACCGATCGCGGCGGCATCCAGCGCAGCAAAGGTGCCTGCCCAGCCAGTCAGCCCAAAGATCGGGGTGCCGTCGGCGATCATCCCCAGCCCCAGCTTGGCGAAGCTGTCGCCAATCAGATAGGCGAAGGTGCCTTTGATACCGTCAGCGGCGCTGATGGCTTTCTTCGGCACAAAACCGACAGCGGCCACGCCAATCAGCAACTGCGGGCCGAACACCAAAAAGCCCAGTGCAAACAGCGACGACAGATAAACATACTGGTTACTGGCGTGTTGATAAACGCCAAGCGTCACGATGATCAACGCCAGCGCGACGCAGGCCACCAATCCACGGCGTCCGTTAGCAAGATCCGACAGCCAGCCCCACAATAGCGTGCCCACCAGCGCACCAGCCTCAAACAGGGTAAAGCCCTGAATCGCCACCGTCTTCGGCAGTTTCAGCTCCTGATAGGCGTAAACCGTGGACCACTGGTCGATGCCGATACGTACCACGTACAGAAAGATGTTGGAGAAGCACAGCAGCCAAATCACTTTGTTTTTCAGCACATACTCAACAAAGATCTGCCATTTGGTCATGCTGCCGTCTTCCGTCTCCTTGTCTTCTTCGGAGATAGCCTCGTCAAACAGCTCTTCGGCTTTCCCCAACCCGTAGGCTTCCGGGGAGTCGCTGCCAAAACGCAGGCCGATAAACCCGACAATCAGCGCGATGATCGACGGGAAGATAAACATCCCGACCACGTGACCGTCGAACAGGTAGTTAGCACCGAA
This sequence comes from Dickeya undicola, assembly GCF_000784735.1. Classification (GTDB taxonomy): domain Bacteria; phylum Pseudomonadota; class Gammaproteobacteria; order Enterobacterales; family Enterobacteriaceae; genus Dickeya; species Dickeya undicola. The sequence continues at coordinate 46,864 of NZ_JSYG01000037.1, read as the reverse complement.
CAGCGCGACACCCGCCGCACCCGCACCGCCGAGGTTATGGGAAATGTTCCACAACCCCAGGTAGGTGCCGCGTTTGCGGCGTGGCGTCCACTTAGTGATGGTGGAGTAGCTGCACGACCCGCCAGTGCTCTGGAAAAAGCCACTCAATGCATAAAACGCGATCATCAAAAACAGGCTGACAGACCCCGTTCCCATGCTGGCGCTGAAGCCCAACATACAGATAGCAGAAAGGATCAGCATAAACGGCAGGAACTGCTTGGTGTTTTTGCCGTCCGCATAGTAGGACACCAGCGTTTTCCCGACACCGTAGGTTATCGAAAAACCAAGGCCAATCATGCCAAGCTGCGTCATGCTCAACCCGTAGGTACTGATCATGTCGTTCTGCGCGATATTGAAGTTCTTACGGATCAGGTACATGGTCAGGTAGCCGATGAACACCACCAGATAAGACTGCATGAACGGCTTGAACCACATTTTGCGCCGCACATCGAGCGACAGTTCCAGCGTTGGTTTACGCACCTGGTTTAAAAAGTTGAGCATGAGGTTTCCTCTTACAGGACAAAACGGCCTGTGGCCTTAGAATGCCCGCCTGGGCCTTGTTGTACCTGTATTGTAAAAAGCCCGGTCATTACGGGCCTGAGGGAACGTCCTGCTTAAACTAGGAAATTTTCCTGGTTTTCACGACAGCAGCACAAAAGGGTGAAGCGAATCACGTCGTTTCGTTTTCAGTGCGCGGCGACGAAGCGCGCAGGAAAGGTAACAGCAACAACGCCGACGTACCGGCCGCCACGGCGATCACCGCGAAAAATCCGGTCCAATGCCACACATCCATGATGCGTGCCAGCGGCCAGCCGGACAGCGACGCGCCAAGATAGGCAAACAGCCCCACAAATCCGGTGGCAGCACCGGCAGCGTCTTTGTGGGAGCATTCGGCCGCAGCCATGCCTATCAACATTTGCGGGCCGAAAACGAAGAAACCGGTGGTGAAGAAGCAGGCTGCCTGCATCACGTAGCTGGCGAACGGCATCAACCACAATGAACCGACGGACAGCAAGATACCGGCGGCGAAGATCAGGTTCATCGGGCCTCGATTGCCGTTAAACAGCTTGTCCGACCCCCACCCCGCCACCAGCGCGCCGATAAATCCGCCCAGTTCGAACATGGTCACCGCCGAGTTAGCCGTTACCAGATCGACCCCCAGCGTTTCCGACATGTAGAGATTGCCCCAGTCGTTAATCGCGGCACGCACCACGTACACCAGCACATAGCTGCAAGCCAGCAGCCAGATATAGGGGTTAGTGAACACGTATTTATGCAGGATTTCCCGACGCGACAACCCGGCCCCTTCCTGCTGCTGGGCGATCTCCAGCGCATCCTGACGCCACTCGCCCACGCTCGGCAAGCCGAGCGTGGGCGGCTTGTCGCGCAATCGCCAGCATAAAAACAGCCCGGCGACGATCGCCAGCACACCGGCTATCATCATCCCGGCACGCCAGCCGTAATGCAGCGCCGCCGCCCCCACCACCATCGGGATCAGCGCGCCACCCACGTTATGCGCGGTATTCCACAATGCCCACCAGCCACCGCGTTCGGTACGCGAATACCAACTGGTGAGTAGCCTGGCGCACACCGGTGCGCCCCAGCCCTGGAAAAAGGCGTTTGCCATCCACAACGAGGCGAAAGCCCACAGCGACGAGGAAAAGCCAAACAGAATATTCACCACGCCGGTCGCCAGCAGGCCAATCCCCATAAAGTAGCGGGCGTTGGAACGGTCGCTCACAATGCCGGAGAGGAATTTCGACGCGCCGTAAGTCACATAAAACAACGTCGCCAGCAGCCCGATATCGGTACGCGCCATCAACCCACTGGCGAGGATTTCCGGCACAGCGGCGTTAAAACTCTTACGGGTGAAGTAGAACAGCGCATAGCCCACATACAACGTCAGCAGAATATGCCGACGCCAGTAACGGTAGGTTTCATCAATCGCCTGACGATCGACCAACGGCGGCACGCTGGCAGGAATTTTAAGGAAACTCATGTTCAGAAAGCCGGACATCAAGACTCCTCACGGACTGGCAGCGGCAAGCTAACGGTTAAACGGGTGCCGTGAGTACAGGAAAGCTGCAAGGTGCCGCCCAGCGCGGTGACGCGCTCGCGCATCCCGAGTAAGCCAAAACCTTCCGCACCGGAACCCGGCGGCAGCCCGCCACCGTCGTCCTCGATCACCAATGTCAGCCGTTCATCCTGCTGCCAGACCTGCAACGTCACCGCGCTGGCGTTGGCGTGTTTCACAACATTGTTCAGTCCTTCCTGGCACACACGAAATAGCGTTACCCTCAGCCCTTCGCCGAGTGAAGCTTCATCAATCTGCCAGGTGAGATGGCTAACGATGCCGTGCGCATCCAGCTCCATTTCACGCATCAAAGAACGCACCGCCTGTTCCAGAGTGAGATCGTCCAATTGACGCGGACGCAAGCGGCCCATCAAGCGTCGCACCGAGTCATACACCCCGAGCGATAACTGCTCGATGAGCGCGCCACTCTGCCGCACATTGCGGTTTTCCGGTGCCAGCCGTTGCAGAATGCCCGCCTGCGTGCGAATGGCGGTGATGGTCTGGCCGATGTCGTCATGCAACTCGCGAGCGACATCACGCCGCACGTATTCCTCCGTCGCCAGCAATCGCTCCGCCAGACGACGGTTGCGCACCAGTTGGTTTTGCAGCGACAGGTTAAGCTCGCGCAAGCGTTGGATACCCGCACCGAGCAGCAGCCCGGTCAGGCTCTGAGCCAGCAACGACAGCAACAAATCCACCGGATGTTCGTGCCAGGTTTGACTGGCGATCAGCGCGATGGCGTTCATCAGTGTGGCGATCAGCGCGCCTTGCCAGCCATAGTGCCAGGCGAGCGCAATGATCGGCAGCGCCAGACAGAACGGGGTAAAACGCGCCAGCTCCGTTGGCAACCCAAGCTGCAACCACAGGCTCACCACAAACAGCAGCAGATACCAGAGCAGATGACGCCCGCGCCAGTTCACCGGCTGGGACACCAGCGACGGCCCGAGCGGCAGCCAGGTTGAGCTGGATAGGTAGTGCCAGATCAGCAAACAGGTGGGTGAAAGTGTCAGCCCGCCAGTGAGGGTCAGCAGCAGTACTGTGAGCGCGTCCTCGCTGCGGCCAAGCCACGGCAAAGATTGCAGCAACGCCGCTGCAATCAGCGCACCGCCCTGCCACAGCAATGTGTGCCAGTCATCCTGACGCGCCCGCCGTGATGACAGTATCACCGGCAGCAGCGCCAGCACGCTACCCGTCAACAGCAGCGGCAAATGCGCCAGCGCCACTTCCTTCGCCAGCCAGACCAGAAGCAGCCACTCGCTGCCCAGCAGCACCGGCCAGAAACGGCGCGGAGATTGCAACATCAGCCCCAGCCGCAGGCCGAAAGGAAACAGCAGCGCGGCCAGATCCGGGCGCGTCACCAGATGCAGGCTGATGCTCCACAGGCAAAACCACGCGGCACAGAAGATAAAACAGCTGGCGAAGGCGGCGATAAGCCAGGTAGCAATCGGGCGCATCACCAGCCATCAAACATGCGGCGAGCCAACTCTACGTCGTTGCTGACGCCCAGTTTTTCCATCAGGTTGGCCCGGTGAACGTGTACCGTTTTCGGCGACAACCCCAGTTCGGCGGCAATGGCTTTCACCGCCAATCCCTGCGCCAGCTTTTCCGCCACCTGACGCTCACGACGCGTCAACGGATCTCGCCGCCCCGACGCCAGTTTCAGGGCAATATCTGGCGTCAGGTAGCAGCCGCCGCCCGCGACAGTGCGCACCGCCGCAATCAGCTCATCAGGGCTACAGCGTTTAGAGAGAAAACCGCGTGCCCCGGCGTTCAGCGCCTGTTCAATCAACGCCGGGCTGTCGTGCACCGACAGCATAATCACCGCCATGCCTTTGGGTAGTTGACTGAGCAGTTCAAGCCCGGAAAGCTCCGGCATCGAAATATCGCAGATACACACCTGCACGCCCCGCCCCGGCAACCCGGCGAGCGCCTCGCGCCCGGAGCCGAATTCCCCCACCACCTGCATATCAGGCTCAAGCCCCAGCAGTTGGGCAAAACCGGAACGGACAATAAGGTGATCGTCGATGAGCGCGAGGGTAATCATGGTTGAACCTGGGTAACTGAGAGGCGCTTACCTTAGCGTTAAGACCTGGCGTGTTCAAGAGGTGAGCAATCAGGTGTTGAGCTACCCGGCATTGCGCTATCAGGTAATGCGTAAAACGGGCTGTCGCCAGCCCGTTTTGATTGCTTATCCGCCGAAAGTCAGGCTACTGCTTTGTACCCCGGCGTATTTCTGGGTAAAGGTTTTGGCCTCAGAAACCGTCTTCAGCGTATAGCTGTAATTGGAAGACGGCGTCCACTTGCTGGCCGACGAGGTTTGGTTGGTAATAGACGGTGTGCTACCGGTATCGGTAAACGTCCCATTCCCTTTGTCGTCCAGCATCCCTTTGTTGCTGCTGGTGGTGGTGCCAAAATAGTTATATTCGGACACAATCTTGGCATTCTGCGCCAGTGTGAACCCCAGTTGGTATTTGTCGATGAAGTTGTTATAGGCGTGGTAATAGCCATAACGCATCAACCCCGGCGCGCGCACGTAGATATTGCTGAAATAGCAGTGGCAAATAGTCAGGTGCGGGTAACCGTCGTAGGTGGCACCATTGCTGCTGCCGTCCTGCGGATAACCGAAGATCAATCCGTATTCATGGTTTTTAAACAGGCAATTACTGATGGTGATGTAATCGGCTTTTTCTCCGATATAAATCAGCTTATCCAGCCCACCGTCGGTCAGCGTATAATCGTGTCCGGGGAAGGTGAGATGATCCAGCCAGTATTTATTGCCGTGCGTGAGGTAAATCTGAATATCGTCATTACCGTTGATAGTGCTGGTGTGTTTAAACGTCAGGTTTTGAAAAATAATATTCTTCGAACTCGACGTGCTGCGAAAATGAATATTGGTCAGCGTATTACTGCTATAAGAACCAATAATCGATTTATTCGCTCCCAGCGATACCTTGGTTAATGAACTGGCGCTGATATTGGCATTAATCACCAGAATTTTCGCATCCGTTCCCGCCACATGGGTTTGCAGGTCGCTCAGACTGGTAATCGAAACCACGGTGCCGCCGGTGCCGCCGGTAGTACTGCCCGATTTTGCAAAACCGACCATACCGGATGTACCTGTAGTTGGATAGGCCATAATAATACTCCTGTCGAAATATCCCGCCATACTTCAAGTTACAGGTGTGTTGGCTTACCCCAGAGACTTACCAGAATAAGCTCACGAGAATGTACTCGGTTGCTGACTTTCTGTAACTCGAATTATTTAGGGTGTAGATGAATGAATAAAAAGAGAGGAATTCTCTTTTTCCTTGCCTGATGTTTCAGACATATTCACCCTACAACAGGAATTTATAATGCTCATTGTTTTGGTATTGGCCCATCTGCCACACAACGGCCAATATAATTTCTTTAAATAAAACAAACACAAAAAAGACGAATGGCAAAGAAGATAATTAAATTATAAATGAGATATCAATTTCGACAGGAAAATAAAAACAAATATAATTAACAAAAATAATAATACCGAAAATAAAACAGTTCGGCCCTGACCACTCGTCAGGGCAGAGAACGATAAAACGCGGCGGCTTCGTTGGCTAGCGCATCAAGGTGAGCGCGGATCAGGTTGATTTTCTGCAGCAACGGATTACGTTCAGGAGATTCATCCATCATGTTGACCCGTGTCACCAGCTCATTGATTCTGGCGCACAAATCCGCTTCGCGCTGGCGCGCCTGCACCAGTTGCAAGTGAAAATGCTGATAGTCGCGCTGCCAGATCTGTTGCTGTCGGCTGACGCTGGCTTCCAATGCCTGCAACGCGCTGTCCAACCGCGCTTCCAACTCTTCGATACACATAGGGGTTCCTTCGCTGACGTAACCTGCGGATTATAATGACAGTCCCGCACGACAACAAATGTCATGCGAGACGCCACCGCTTAGCGACTGCGGGTTTTCACCGCTCGCAGCACGACGAACTTCGCATTGCTGGCAACGTTTTCGCAATTGCCGAACAGCCGCTTCAGTTTGTGGAAGTAGTCCAGATGGCGGTTGCCGACGATCCGTAACTCTCCGCCGACGGTCAGACAGCGGCGTGCATCGTGGAACATCTGCCAGGCGATATCATCAGTAATCGCCTGTTGCTGATGGAACGGCGGATTGCACAGCACCGCTTGTAGGCTGTCCTGCCCGACACCCGCCAGCGCATGGTTCACCACAAAGCTGCTGCGCGCCATATCCTGCGGCCGGTTGAACTCCACATTGTGTCGGCTGGAAGCCACCGCCATATAAGACTCGTCGAAAAAGCTGACATAAGCTTGTGGGTTCTGTACCAGCGCGGCCAGGCCGATGACACCATTGCCGCAGCCCAGATCGACAATCTTGCCGTCCAGTTGCTGCGGTAAATGCTGCATGAAAAAACGAGCGCCGATATCCAGTCCGCCGCGGGCAAACACATTGGCGTAGTTGTGAATCTGATAGTTGTGGGTAGGATCACCCATGTTGTCCAGCGGCCAGACCGTCATCACCGACGGTTCGTCAACAGAACGCGGCTCCGGCTGGCAATGGATCAGCCGGGCCTTTTTCCAGGCCAGCGAGGTGCGGGTCGGCCCCAGAATCTGCTCGAACAGTTGCAGCGTCGACGTATGGATATCCCGTGCTTTAGCGCCAGCGATAACCACCGTTTGCGGCGTCACCACCTCACGCAGTTGCCGTAACTGATGCTCCAGTAACGCCAGCGTTTTCGGTACTTTCAATACCACCAGCGCCGGTGCGTCTGGCAGCGCAGACAGGCTGTCCAGCAGGGTGACCGATTCTGACTCATACCCGTTAAGCGATAGGTTATGCCGGGTCGCCAGTTGGCTCAGGTACGAATCACTAACGCAACAAGGCGACTGCGCCTGCAAACCGCAAGCCAGCGCCCCAAACGCATCATTGAAAATCAGCCGCGGACCAGGCCCGATCGGCATCGAAGCCAACTCCCGCAGCAGGTATTCATCCGCCGCTTCCCACGCCTGTAACGATGACTCGTGATCGGACTGCGGGTAACGGACCAGCGTCAGGCTATGTGTTTCCAGATCAAGTTGGCTCATGGCCTCTCCTGCAATACAAAATCTGGCGCTGTTTATCCCTTAAAACGGCGTCACAGTAAATGGTTTTCCTGTTTAACCGCCAATAGTTCGTCATGACAACGGCCGATGTCATCCGCGCGTGCAGACACCATTGCCGATGATGACATCGCGGGATAAGCCGCCAGCAACCGGACCAGCAGAATTGTTTGACCCTATACAGGAACTATCCTATCTTTGGGAATGCAAAGGGGAGTAACTTTTCGCTGGTCAATCGTCATTACAGTGCAATAGCACTCGGTTACCAGGCAACCTTAATGACTATTCCGCATTAAGTTGTAAGTGAGACCTTGCCAGAAGGCGAGGTCTATTTGCAGCTTAATAGCAAACGGCCGGTGCCTTCTGACACAGGCCGTTTTGTTTTCTGACGACAGAGCCGATGCCATCACCCGAATGGGATAGGCTCTAAGGGATACTGTTATGGTAACTATAGGCACTCCCCTGCTGTGGGGCAGCTTCGCAATCATTGTGGTGGTCATGCTAGCCATTGACCTGTTTTATCAGGGCAAGAACGGCTCTGCGGTCATGACCTTCAAACAGGCCGCCGCCTGGTCACTGGTGTGGGTCACACTCTCGATACTGTTCAACGCCGGTTTCTGGTGGTATCTCACCGACACGATGGGTCGAGAAGTGGCAGATGCTCAGGCGCTGGCGTTCTTCACCGGTTATCTGATCGAAAAAGCGCTGGCCGTCGACAACGTGTTCGTCTGGCTGATGCTGTTCAGCTATTTTGCCATCCCCGCCCAGTATCAGCGCCGGGTACTGGTGTACGGCGTGCTGGGGGCGATCGTACTGCGTACCATCATGGTGTTCGCCGGTAGCTGGCTGGTTTCCCAGTTCCAGTGGCTGCTGTACCTGTTTGGCGCGTTCCTGCTGCTCACCGGCCTCAAAATGGCACTGGCGAAAGCGGACGACTCCGCCATTGGCGATAAACCGGTGGTCCGCTGGTTACGCAGCCACCTGCGGATGACCGACGACCTGCAAGGCGAGCATTTCTTTATCCGCCAGAACGGCCTGTGGTACGCCACACCGCTGTTTCTGGTACTGGTGATGGTGGAAATCAGCGACGTGATCTTCGCGGTAGACAGCATCCCGGCCATTTTCGCCGTCACCACCGACCCGTTCATCGTGCTGACGTCAAACCTGTTCGCTATTCTGGGGTTACGCGCCATGTACTTCCTGCTGGCCGGGGTGGCGCAGAAGTTCTCGATGCTGAAATATGGGCTGGCGGTGATCCTTATCTTTATCGGCATCAAGATGATGCTGATCGATCTATTCCACATTCCAGTCGCCATTTCGCTCAGCGTGGTGGCCGCGATCCTGCTGACAACCATCCTGATCAACATCTGGGTGAATCGCCGCGCCGGGCGCGGATAGCATCCGTCTGTTAACGCAAGCCCCGCCGTCGCGGGGCTTTTTTCTCAGGCACTCTTGGTCGACGAGTGCTCATCCAGCTTGAACGGATCAATGCCGTTGCGCTGCATACGCCAGAAACGAACGATGTTGTATCCGTTCATTACCAGAAAACTGGCTTCAATCAGCGACCCGCCGATCGACCCCAGCCAAATGTTGTGTATCACCCACAGTGAGGTTGAACACCAGATAATGCCGCGCATCGCCAATCCATGAGCCCGAAATAACGCCCAGGTGCTGCACACGGTGCCGATAATCGGCAACAATTCCATCGGGTGTTTCACGCCCGGCAAGCCCAGCGCCAGCGTCAGGGTAATAAAGACAAACATCACCGCGATATTGTTGGTTTTCAGGGTAATCAGGGTACGGCCCGAGTTCAGCATGGCACTCATACCCGCGGCGTTCGCCCCCATCAGGAAGAAGTGACACGCAATAACTGCGCTGTAAGCGGAAAGCTGGATTTTAAATTTCTTTTCATTGCGGTTGAAAAACATCGTGATACCGACCAGAAAGGCCAGTACGCCAACTGCCTGAGCAAACACGTAAGATGTCATGATCCCTGCCTTAAAAGCGCCATTACGAAAAAACGGCGTTCAAATAATGAAACGCCGTTTTATTTTATTTGGAATCGTTTGATTTTACAACAACCGAATCGCTGACGATCGAGGTTGCTATGATCCGCTTTACAAGGTCACACCACTTTTAAAGATCGCCAGTTCACGGAAATCGTTGATCTCGTTTTTCGCCAGCTTACCGTTGGCGATCTCAACGATCAGATCGACAAATTGCGACAGCAGCGCATCCATCGACATACCGTGAATCAGACGCCCGGCATCAAAGTCGATCCAGTGCGGTTTCTTCTGTGCCAGTTCGGTGTTGGTCGCCAGTTTCACCGTCGGCACAAAGCCGCCGTAAGGCGTACCGCGACCAGTACTGAACAGCACCATATGACAGCCAGCGCCTGCCAGCGCACTGGTGGCTACCGCATCGTTACCCGGCGCACTCAGCAGGTTCAGCCCTGGCGTATGCAGGCGTTCACCGTACTTGAGCACGTCCACCACCTGGCTTTGCCCTGCTTTCTGGGTACAACCGAGGGATTTTTCCTCTAGCGTGGTAATGCCGCCCGCTTTGTTACCCGGCGATGGGTTTTCGTAGATAGGCTGGTTATGTTCAATGAAATACTGTTTGAAATCATTGACCATATGCACAGTTTTCTCGAATGTCGCTTCGTCACGGCAACGGCTCATCAGGATACGCTCGGCACCGAACATCTCCGGTACTTCGGTCAGCACGGTAGTGCCACCGTTGGCGATAAGGTAATCCGAGAAGCGCCCCAGCAGCGGGTTGGCAGTAATACCGGACAGGCCATCCGAACCACCGCACTCCAGACCAAACTTCAGCTCGCTGAGTTTGCCCGGCACACGCTTATCATTGCGCATCACCTGATACAACTGGTGCAGACGTTCCAGACCAGCTTCCACTTCATCTTCCTGCTGTTGGCAGATCATGAAGTTGACGCGATCAGCGTCGAACTCGCCCAGCGTATCGCGGAACGCCGATACCTGATTGTTTTCACATCCCAGACCGATAACCAGCACCGCCCCTGCGTTCGGGTGACGCACCATGTTCTGCAACATGGTACGGGTGTTTTCGTGGTCCTGCCCCAGTTGGGAACAACCGAACGGATGAGTGAACAGGTAAACGCCGTCGATACCTTCCGCCTCATTGGTTTCCTTGAGGAAACGCTGCTGGATCTGGCGGGCGATGCCGTTGACGCAGCCGACGGTCGGCAGGATCCACAGTTCGTTGCGGATCCCAACATTGCCGTTCTGGCGACGATAAATTTGAACGTCACGATCCGCCACTTGCGCCGGTAGATCGATGAACTCTGGCTGGTACTGGTACTCGTCCAAATCGCTTAGATTGGTTTTGGCATTCTGTGAGTGGATATGTTCACCGGACGCGATGGCGACCAATGCATGACCAATCGGCAGACCGTATTTCACGATCATCTCGCCAGACGCAATCGGTTTAAGGGCGAACTTATGCCCACGCGCCACCGGTTGCGGCAGCGTCAGGGAGATATCGCCAACCGACACCGTTTCATCCTGCGCCAGATCACGCAAGGCGACGGCAACATTGTCCAACGAATGAATTTTGATGATGCTTTGCATGGATAAAACCTTATGCGATTAGCAATAACCCGCTACCGCGTCACGCATACCGCGCTCAACGATAGCCTGCAGTTGTTCAGTAACCAACGCCGCCAGACCAGGCACCCGCGTCAAATCCTGCTCCCAGTGCTCCGCATCGCCCAGCACCACATTTACGACTTCCGCCAGCGATGTAGTGCCAGCACGCACGCCGCCCCACAGCACCTCATAACGCTCCAGCCAGTGAGCATCATCCTGCAACGGGTAGCTGTCGCCGTTGCGCTCGCCACGATAAAAAGCGATTAATGCCGCCAGGGCAAAGGTCAGGCGCTTCGGCAAAGCACCATGGCGTTCACGGTAGGTCAGCAACTGTGGCAGGATGCGGGTACGGAATTTGGTCATGCCGTTCAGGGCGATAGATAACAACTGATGCTGGATGAACGGGTTTCTGAAACGGCTCAGCACCGCCTGCGCGAATGACACCAACTCGTCGTGCGGCAGATCCAGCACCGGCACGATTTCCTCGGCGATGGTGGTTTCGACAAACTTGCCGATCTGCGCATCATTCAACGATTCGCCCACGGTATCCAGGCCAGCCAGGAACGCTACCGGCACTAATGCGGTATGCGCGCCGTTAAGGATCGCTACTTTGCGTTCTTTGTACGGCTTAATGTCATCAACAATGCGCACATTCAGCTTCAGTTTGTTCAGGCGCAGTTCTTCTGCCAGCCACTGTGGCCCCTGAATTACAAACAGGTAGAAGTATTCGGCGGTATCCAGGAAGGTATCCTGATAGCCCAGTTCCTGCTGCAATGCCTCTACTTCAGCACGCGGATAACCGGTTACGATGCGGTCCACCAGCGTCGAGCAGAAGGTGTTGTGCTCATTTAGCCAGGTGGTGAACGCCGCAGGCAGTTCCCATTGCGCCGCATAGCGCAGTACCAGTTCTTTCAGTTTTTCGCCGTTGTAGTCGATCAGCTCGCACGGCAACAGTACCCAACCTTTGTCGGCAGCACCGTTAAAGTGATTGAAACGTTCGAACAGCAGGCGGGTCAGTTTGGCCGGGAAGCTGGCGGGTGGCGTATCGGTCAGACGATCATCAGCATGGTAGCTGATGCCTGCTTCCGTGGTGTTCGAAAACATAAAGCGGATGTTAGCGTCATGCGCCAGCGCCAGATACTCGTCAAACTGACGGTAAACGTTGATTTCACGGTTCACAGAGCGGATCAAACGCGGCTCACGCACCGCTTCACCCTGCTCGTTCAGGCCGCGGATGATGGTGGTGTACAGACCATCCTGAGTATCCAGCGCGGGTGGAAAATCGGTATCAATCGGACGAACCACTACAATACCCGCATCCAGATCGGTATGTTCATTCAACAGATCCAGTTGCCAGTCAATAAAGGCGCGAAGGAAATTGCCTTCGCCAAATTGGATAACACGATCAGGGTGACGACGGCCAGGAAAATCACGACGATTCAGCGTTTGCATTAACAAGCTACCTCAGAACACGACACTTCGGGACAAACGCCAGTCGGTACAACCGTCAGATCATTACGGCAGCGTCAGGTCAGCACGACAGCGTCAGGGCGGCGGATTGAGCACCCTGCGCCAGCCCGAAATCACAACATTGACAGACGGGCCCGCGATAGCGCCCGCCCTCCTTTTTCTTATATACCCGTCATACTTCAGGTTGCAGGTATGTTGGCTGCCCTTACTCACCCTGGTCACTTACTGATGTAAGCTCCCAGGGATGAAATGAGAGACATCCTGTCTCTCACCGGAGGCCAGCCGTTGGCTGGTCAAATTCGTTCCCGACGAATTTGTCTCTCGGTTGCCGCCTTCCTGCAACTCGAATTATTTTGGTTATAACTCGATGCCGAAATAGTTTTTGGCGTTATCGAAACAGATATTTTTCACCATCTCACCCAGCAGCGGCAGGTCGCCCGGTGCTTCGCCGTCTTCCACCCAACGGCCGATCATCTGGCACAGGATGCGGCGGAAGTATTCATGACGGGTGTAGGACAAGAAGCTGCGGCTGTCGGTCAACATGCCGACAAAACGGCTCAGCAGACCCAGTTGCGCCAACTGCGTCATCTGACGCTGCATACCGTCTTTCTGGTCGTTGAACCACCAGCCGGAACCGAACTGCATCTTGCCCGGCATACCTTCGCCCTGGAAGTTACCGATCATGGTGCCCAGCACTTCGTTATCACGCGGGTTCAGGCAGTACAGGATGGTTTTCGGCAGCAGGTTTTCTTCATTCTGCTTGCTGAGCAGACGGGACAGCTCCTGCGCCAGCGGGCGGTCGTTGATGGAGTCGAAGCCCACATCCGGCCCCAGCAGATTGAACTGACGCAGGTTGTTGTTGCGTAGCGCACCAATGTGATACTGCTGCACCCAGCCGCGACGAGCGTATTCAGCCCCCAGCCACACCAGTACCGCAGTTTTGAACTGCGCCACTTCGTGTTCGCTCAGGGTTGCGCCAGACAGGCGACGGGCCAGGATGCCATCCAGCGTGGCTTCATCCGCATCGGCGTACAGCACCACGTCCAGCGCATGGTCGGACACTTTACAACCGTGGGCGGCGAAGTGGTCCAGACGTTTGGTCAACGCGGCCTGCAGGTCGCTGAAACGGCGGATATCGGTATCGGACACTTCACCGAGCTTCGCCATATAATCGTTAAAGGTCGCCAGTTCGATATTGAATGCCTTGTCAGGACGCCAGCTTGGTAGCACCTTGATAGAGAAGGTTTTATCCTGAGCGACGGCTTTGTGATGCGCCAGATCGTCGATCGGATCGTCGGTGGTGCCGACCATTTTCACGTTCATCTGCTGCATGATGCCGCGTGCGCTGAACTCATCACGTTCCAGCAACGCATTGGTGCGGTTCCAGATGTCTTTAGCGGTAGACGGCGACAGCAGGGTGCCGGTGATGCCGAACGGACGGCGCAATTCCAGATGCGTCCAGTGATACAGCGGGTTGCCGATGGTATGCGGCACAGTGGCGGCCCAGGCTTCGAATTTCTCCCAATCGCTGGCATCGCCAGTACAGAAACGCTCTGGCACGCCGTTAGTGCGCATGGCGCGCCATTTGTAATGGTCGCCCTTCAGCCAGATGTCATACAGGTTTTTAAAGCGGTAATTCTCGGCAATCTGCGCAGGCGGCAAATGGCAGTGGTAATCAAAAATGGGTTGATCCGCTGCGAATTCATGGTACAGCCGACGGGCAAACTCAGTATCCAACAAAAAATCTTCACTTAAAAACTGGGGCATGTTTGCTTCCTCACACTACATTTGCCAACCAAATGCGGTCGCGCTTACAAAGATATCACACCAATTATCTGCGATAACTGACACCATTAGTGAGGTCATGATCGCAAAAATGGCATAAATCACTTCCCATCACACCACTTTTACGCTTCAGCCACGCCAGACAGCGGTTGTTGCGGACCGAATTATTTTATTCCCTATCAAAATAATGGTTTTGTGATATCACTCAACTTTTAAATTGGTATGACAAATTATTGTAGCGCTGCCTGATGAGGGGATTCAATCTCAATATCGTCAACAAGGTTGATATCCCCACCGGAAAACAATAACGCGCACGGCGGGATCGCCGTCGCAGCCCGCCAGCCGTGCCCGGCAGCAGGGCAACCGGTCAGGCGGCAACTCCCGCAGGTTTTGACCGGGGTGCAACAGCATCCCGTCACTTTCGGCGTGGTCTACACCTATCGCGGCAGAGCAATGACAGGTTCCGCTGTGGTAATTAAACTCGGAGAGATATTTAACATGTTCAAGATCAAAGGCTTGCGCTGGTACATGATCGGACTGGTCACCATAGGGACCGTTCTGGGCTACCTGACGCGTAACGCAATTGCCGCAGCGGCGCCAACACTGCAGGAACAGCTCCATATCAGCACCCAGCAATACTCCTATATTATTGCGGCCTATTCAGCCTGTTATACCGTTATGCAACCTGTTGCCGGTTATGTGCTGGACCTGCTGGGCACCAAAGTCGGTTATGCCGTATTTGCCGTCCTGTGGGCGCTGTTCTGCGCTGGCACCGCGCTGGCAAACAGTTGGGGCGGCCTGGCCATCGCACGTGGTGCGGTCGGTGCAGCGGAAGCCGCGATGATTCCTGCCGGTCTGAAAGCCAGCAGCGAATGGTTCCCAGCGAAGGAACGTTCTGTCGCCGTCGGCTACTTCAACGTCGGTTCTTCAATTGGTGGTATGCTGGCTCCGCCGCTGGTGGTCTGGGCTATCATGATGCACAGTTGGCAGATGGCATTCCTGATCACCGGTGCGCTGAGCATGGTATGGGCTATTGGTTGGCTCTATTTCTACAAGCATCCGAAAGACCAGAAAAAACTCAGCGTGGAAGAGCGCGACTACATCCTGAATGGCCAGGAATCTCAGCATCAGGTCGGCAATGCCAAAAAACTGTCCGCCTGGCAGATTCTGCGTAACCGTCAATTCTGGGGTATTGCACTGCCGCGTTTTCTGGCTGAACCGGCCTGGGGTACTTTCAACGCCTGGATCCCGCTGTTCATGTTCAAAGTCTATGGCTTTAACCTGAAAGAAATCGCCATGTTCGCCTGGATGCCGATGCTGTTCGCCGACTTGGGCTGTATCGTAGGCGGGTATCTGCCGATGCTGTTCCAGAAATATTTCAAAGTAAACCTGATCGTTTCCCGCAAACTGGTGGTAACGATGGGTGCACTGCTGATGATCGGCCCCGGCACTATCGGCCTGTTCACCAGCCCGTATATCGCTATCGCGCTGCTGTGCGTCGGTGGTTTTGCCCATCAGTCCCTGTCCGGTGCGCTGATCACCCTGTCTTCTGATGTGTTTGGTCGTAACGAAGTGGCCACCGCCAACGGTCTGACCGGGATGGCTGCATGGACCGCCAGCACCCTGTTCGCCCTGGTCGTGGGCGCTCTGGCCGATACCATCGGCTTCAGCCCGCTGTTCGCTGTACTGGCAATATTTGACCTGCTGGGTGCGATCGTTATCTGGACGGTACTGAAGAACCGCCCGGCTTCCGAAGAAGGAAACAACGGCGCAGACCTGAAAACCGCACAACAACACTGACAGACAATTTCTGCTTCACGCCATTCATCCGGTATCATGGGATACCGGATGGATCCTTGCCTCCGGATTTATCACAACAGCTAACTGTGACGTGGGTGTTGGTCGCCGTCTGCTGTAGGTGGTATAACAAATCTATATTGAATATCAGTCTACATTAATAACGAGATAGTCGCAGTGACGCACATTACCTCAGGGAGCGTCCTCTATCTTAAGAGCAGGCATCATGGCACTGACAGAATCCAGACGGCTCTACCAGCAGTTGGCCGCAGAATTAAAACAACGCATTGAGAACGGCGTTTATCCGGTGGGAGACAAATTACCGGCTGAGCGCAATATTTCCGAAGAGATGAACGTCAGCCGTACCGTGGTACGCGAAGCCATCATCATGCTGGAAGTAGAAGGTTACGTAGAAGTCCGCAAAGGTTCCGGCATTCACGTCATGTCCAGCCAACAGCGCCATCTGCTAGCCTCCAACGGTAGCGACGCCGATTTTCTCACCGCCGGGCCGTTCGAACTGCTACAGGCGCGTCAATTGATAGAGAGCAATATTGCAGAGTTCGCCGCCACTCAGGTCACCCGGCAAGACATCATCCAACTGATGGAAATTCAGGAAAATGCGCGTCAGGAAGATCGTTTCCGCGATTCGGAGTGGGACCTGAAATTCCACGTGCAGGTCGCACTGGCTACCCAGAACTCGGCCATGGCGACCATCGTGGAAAAAATGTGGAGCCAGCGCATCCATAACCCCTACTGGCGCAAGCTGCATGAACATATCGACGACAAGTCGATCGAAAGCTGGTGCGAAGAGCATGATCAGATTCTTAAAGCGCTGATCCGCAAAGATCCATACGCCGCCAAACTGGCAATGTGGCAGCACCTGGAAAACACCAAGCAGATGTTGTTCCGTGCCACCACCGATGACTTTGAATTCAATGTTGACCGCTACATGTTCGCCGAAAATCCGGTCGTCCATCTCGATCACATCACCAGCGGCAAATCCTGAGTTTCCCCCTACTTTTCCTGCCCGTTGCCCCCACCATTCGGGGGCAAAAAAGTCATCCAGCGTCGAGTTCTGTCAGCAAGTGTAAAATATGACGGCAATCACAACCTTTTCCCTATAAACAGGTCGTTATACGTTTTCAGAACGTGATATTTTCCTATCTCGCCCGCACCGCTTTTGTTACAGTTAGGATACTTTTTTTACGCTTAATTACTGGCAGAACAACCTGAAAGGCAAAAGAGCCGGAAAGTAACATGGCAAGTGGGGGAAATGTGCTGAAAAGCGCCTGTGTTCCCCGACAAACCGGTCCACTGCCTGTATCACCATGTTTATCAGCGTGAGCAGGACGTGAAGGAGAACGCCACCCGATGTACAGCAATGACCACTCTGCGTACCGCCTCATTAGTGCGCCAGTTCATGGTTCCAGGTATCGGACTATGCCAACAACCGCATTGCTGAAAGGTCACAGGTTCTCAGCATGGTTTCTCCAACGCCGCAGTACAGGAACACCAGATGGATATAGTTAAAGAACTTTTAAATGCTCTCTGGCACCAGAATTTCGAAGTCCTGGCCAATCCCAAACTGGTCTGGACGATTTACCTGCTGTTGTTTTTGATTTTGTTCCTGGAAAACGGCCTGCTGCCTGCTGCGTTCCTGCCGGGTGATAGCCTGCTCATTCTGGTGGGGGTGTTGGTCGCAAAAGGCACCATGAATTATCCATTTACCATCGCGCTGTTAACCACTGCAGCCAGCCTTGGCTGTTGGGTCAGCTATTTGCAGGGGAAATGGCTTGGAAATACACGCGTTGTTCAAGGATGGTTGTCACATCTTCCATCACACTATCACCAGCGGGCACATCAGTTGTTCCACCGCCATGGGTTATCCGCGCTGTTGATTGGCCGTTTTCTGGCCTTTGTGCGGACGTTGCTGCCGACCATTGCCGGACTGTCCGGGCTGAACAGTACCCGCTTTCAGTTCTTTAATTGGATGAGTGGTTTTTTGTGGGTGATCATTCTGGTTTCACTCGGCTTTGCACTGGGTAAAACCCCGGTATTTCGCAAATATGAAGACCAGATGATGTTATGCCTGATGATGCTGCCGCTGGTTCTGTTGTTCATCGGCCTGGCCGGGTCATTACTGGTGCTATGGCGTAAAAAACGCATGATGGCACGTGAAAAAAGGAATTGATTGATGAGCAACCGCGGGTTTCTAAAGCCCTCCTCCTGGCGTCTGTTGCTGCTGATGTTGCCGCTGGTCGTGCTGCTGTCTATGTCGTCACGGCGTTTGCCGGACGAGGTGATGCTGCACATTACGCCAATGCATCAGGGTGCCCCCTTGCCGGATGGCTTCTATATTTACCAGCGGCTTAACGAACGGGGTATCGCTATCAAGAGCATTACCCCGGAAAACGACAGCATCATCGTGCGGCTCTCGTCACCAGAGCAAAGCGGTGCGGCCAGAGAAATACTGAGCACCGCGCTACCGCACGCCCTTGTCATTGCCCAACGCATCAGCGGCACTTCAGCGGTTATCAGAAGCTGATCTCTGCCGTGTTGCGTTTTGTCCCACCAGTCATGCCATTCCCTTGTTGTCGAAATAATTCCGCCAGTTTTACAGCGAGTTATCAGACTTATCCGTAGTTATTCCTTCAGCAAAGATGAAAATCTGCACTATAGTTAACACTGAAAGTGGTTAACACTATGATTCATCAAGTAAAGGAGTGTTCACATGGCACAAGAATCCGATACCGAACAGTTGCGAGCAGAGTTGCGTTCTCTGGGAGACACGCTGGAAGAGGTGTTACGCTCCTCCAGCGACAAATCCAAGGCTGAACTGGAAAAACTGCGCGATAAAGCTGAAACCGTACTCAAAGAGTCACGCGAGCGCCTGAATGACACTGGCGAACGAATCTCAGCGCAAGCCCGCGAAGCAACGCAGTGCGCCGATGATTTCGTACATAAAAACCCCTGGACCGGGGTTGGCATCGGCGCGGCTGTCGGCGTGGTGCTGGGCTTGTTGCTGGCTCGCCGTTAACGCATGGAAACCGAACCGCAACGCCAGGGCCCCGGCGGCACCGCCGTTTCCACCATACAGCGCATTCTTGCCATTCTGATCGGTATGGCGGAAACACGTCTCAGGCTGGCAGTGGTGGAGCTGGAGCAGGAAAAAAACCTGCTAATTCAGTTGTTACTGATGGTAGGGGTAACCCTGCTGTTCACCGCATTTGGCCTGATGAGCCTGATTGTGCTGATAATCTGGAGCATAGATCCAGCCTTGCGCCTGACGGCTTTGTGCTGGATCACGGCCACCTTGTTCGGACTGGCATTGTTCGGCGCACTCTGGACGCTAAAACGTCTGCGCCGTTCTACACTATTACGGGATACCCGTAAAGAACTGGCGACGGATCGCTCGCTGCTGGAGGACGAGTCAAAATGAATCGTCAGCAGCGTCTGGCTGCCGAGAAACAGCAACTGCTGCGCCAGATCCAGCAACAACGGCTGGATCTGGCTGCGAACAAAAACCGCTGGCTGGAAATCACCGCCCCTTACGACAGCTATTGGCAGAAACTGGCGTGGATACGCCGCTATCTGGTCGTGATCCCACCGGTTATCGCTATATTAGGGATACGCCACCCACGGCGTCTGGTGAAACTGGCACGTCGGGCGACCGGCATCTGGAGCGCATTGAAACTGATACGCACCGTCGTTCAATCTCCGACACGCTCCCCCCGGCGCTGAATCTCGACTTTGCATCTTTTCGCTATATCGTCACGCACCGGCATCGTCTTCAGGCGTTATCATCACTGCTGTCGGCATCCATAACGTTTTCCGTTTTTTCGCTCATTGGTTGTCGGCATGGTCAATTTTTCTGACATAAAACAACAATTTTACTCGCTAGCACCGGCCAGCGTTCGCCTCTAGTATTCTTCCCATCTGTTACACAAACGTTCTAAACAAGCCACGCCGGATGCGCCCTTGTCGATTTTGCTCCGGCAGCAAACACACTACTGGAGAGTATCGATGAAAAGTTTTGAGAATGCCTTGCTGATGGTTGCCCGTATTCTGCTGCCAATCCTGTTTATCGTGGCCGGTTACGGCAAACTGGGCGCATCTTACGCCGCAACCCAACAGTATATGCAGGCGATGGGCGTTCCAGGTGCGTTGCTGCCATTGACCATTCTGCTGGAACTGGGTGGCGGTCTGGCGGTTCTGTTTGGCTTCCTGACTCGTACTACCGCGATCATTACTGCCCTTTTCACGCTGTTGACTGCCTTCATTTTCCATACTGATTTCGCTCAGGGCGCAAACCAGTTGATGTTCATGAAAAACCTGTCTATTGCTGGCGGTTATGTACTGCTGTTCGTCACCGGTCCAGGCGCATTCAGCATCGACCGTCTGCTGAACAAAAAATGGTAATGGCAGTCTGAATAATCAGTTGAGCAACACAGCCTGACTATCATTTGACGGCGGTCTACAGCATCCTGTGACCGCCATTGTCATTATTACTGGGAGAATCTGGCTATGGGATTATTGGTTGACGGCGTATGGCACGACACCTGGTATGAAACCCAGTCCTCCGGCGGACACTTCAAACGACCGCAGACCTTTTTCCGTAACTGGGTCACCGCCAATGGCGAAGCTGGCCCGACAGGCACTGGCGGCTTCAAAGCAGAAGCCGGTCGCTACCATCTGTACGTCTCGCTGGCCTGCCCCTGGGCTCACCGCACATTATTACTGCGAAAACTCAAAGGGCTGGAACAACACATTGATGTCTCGGTCGTGCATCCGCTGATGCTAGACCAAGGTTGGACCTTTGACACCGATTTTCCACAAGCCACCGGCGACACGCTTTATCAGCACGAATTTCTCTATCAGCTTTATCTGCACGCCAAAACCGACTACAGCGGACGCGTTACCGTTCCCGTGCTGTGGGACACTCAGCAGCACACCATCGTCAGTAATGAATCTGCCGATATCATCCGTATGTTCAATAGCGCATTCGACGGTTGCGGAGCGGCCCCCGGAGATTACTACCCGCAGGCGTTGCAAGGGCAAATCGACGAGTTGAATGAGTGGATTTACCACCAGGTCAACAACGGCGTGTACAAAGCGGGTTTTGCCACAACGCAAACCGCTTACGATGAATCTGTCGGGCAACTCTTTACCGCGCTGGGCCGACTGGAAGCTCTCCTCACCCGGCAACGTTACCTGACCGGTGAGCACCT
This sequence comes from Dickeya undicola, assembly GCF_000784735.1. GTDB lineage: Bacteria > Pseudomonadota > Gammaproteobacteria > Enterobacterales > Enterobacteriaceae > Dickeya > Dickeya undicola. Next base: position 25,746 of record NZ_JSYG01000037.1, on the reverse strand, counting down.
CACGGAAGCAGACATTCGTCTGTGGACGACGTTGATCCGCTTTGATCCGGTCTACCACACCCATTTCAAATGCGACAAACGCCGGATAAGTGATTACCCAAACCTGTATGGCTATCTGCGTGAGCTTTACCAGTTGCCTGGCGTATCCGATACCGTCGACATGGCGCATATCCGCCACCACTACTATCGTAGTCACGGCACCATCAATCCCCACGCCATCATCTCCATTGGACCTGAGATGGACCTGAATGCGCCGCACGGCCGGGATAAACACTATCCATAAACGCGGGTAAACAACAACGCCCAGAATTTACCAACACGCGCCAGACACAACAACGCCGCCGGTTGATTTCAGCCAACCGGCGGCGTTGTGATTTGCCGTTATATCGCTATCAAAATGTGTTGAATAGACGCGGAATTTCCCGTAAAAACCACGCCTTGGCTTCGCCCATGCTGTCGCGTCGCCATGCCATGATGATTTGGCCTTCAATGGTGTTTTCCGGACTGACTACCCGCAGACGGCCTTCGGCGATGTCCTGTGCCACCCGCTCATACGGCATGGTCGCCACCCCCAGCCCAGCCAACAACGCCCGGCGTTTGTCATCCATCGAGCTGACGGTCAGGCGTGGTTGCTTATCCAGCAATTGTACTGTCAACACCGGGCGCTCACGGGCGGTATCGGCAATCGCGATACCGCGATATTTGATCCGCGTAACCTCCGACAACGGCTCTGGTTCGTCATGAATCGGATGGTCTGGGCTTGCCACGTACACGTTCTTTATCGAATAAAGCTTGCGGGTGTTGATTTCCGAAGACGAACGAAAATGCATGTCCGGCGCGACAACAATATCCGCCCGCCCCTGTTCCAACCGTTCCCATGCCCCGGCCAGCACTTCGGTCAATAATGACACCTGGGTATTGGCCTTTAGCGATAACTTGTCCAACAGCGGAAAAAAACGCTCGGTCGGCACCAGCGCTTCCACCACGATATTCAGGTGCGTTTCCCACCCTCGCGCCAGCGCTTCGGCGTCGGTGGTCAGTTTGTCAGCGGCTTCCAGCAGAATGCGTCCCCGCTCCAGCAACATCCGTCCGACATTGGTGAATTTAGTGCGATGACCTGAACGATCAAACAATACCACATCCAGCTCATCTTCCAGTTTCTGCATGGTGTAACTCAGAGCGGACGGGACTCGCCCCAGTTCATCGGCAGCGGCAGCAAAACTTCCCCGGCGATCGATGGCGTCCATGACCCTTAAAGCTTCCAGTGTTAATGCCCGTTCTTTTGCCATATATTCACTCATTCAGGATTTTTGAACGTACCGACCAGATTAACTGGCTAACAATCCATCGTCCAGACAATTACTATCGCTCCATCAATAATTCTCAGGGTCGAATACCATGATCATTAGCAGAGCAGCAGAACAATGCGGCCAGGCTGACTATGGCTGGTTGCAGGCACGTTACACCTTTTCTTTCGGTCATTACTTTGATCCTGATCTACTGGGTTTCGCCTCACTGCGTGTGCTCAATCAGGAAGTACTGGCTCCAGGTGCCTCCTTTCAGCCGCGAACCTATCCCCGCGTCGACATTCTAAATATCCTGTTGCAGGGTGAGGCGGAATATCGTGACAGCAACGGCAACCATACCCGCGCCAAAGCAGGTGAAGCCTTGCTGCTGGCCGCCCAGCCCAACATCAGCTATAGCGAGCATAATATCGGCAACGACACGCCGCTGACCCGGCTACAACTGTGGCTGGACGCCTGTCCAACACGGGAAAACCAGTGCTTGCAGCGGTTAGCGCTGAAGGACCAACCTTACCAGTTGCTGGCATCGCCGGATGAATCGGCCAACGCCTTTCATTTGCGCCAGCAGGTGTGGGTCCACCACCTGAATCTGGCGGCTGGCGAGCAACACACCCTGACGCTAAACGGTAACCGCGCCTATCTGCAATCGATTCACGGTACGATCAGCATCAACGGCAATAGCGCAGCGATTCCTAACCTATTGCGCTGCGGTGACGGTGCATTTGTCCAGCAGGAAAGCAGCCTTATCATCCGGGCAGAAACCGCCACACGAGTATTGTTGGTAGACCTGGTGGTTTAGCCTGCGCAAGGCCGAAGGTATAACATCCCGCCATGTATGTTATCTCATGCCCTGATAGCTACCAATCAGGGCAACATCGACACGACGAATCCGGTCAGGACATGGCCAAAATCCCGCAATAAAAATAGATCACCCGTTATGTATCGTCGGTTATGCCATGTGACGAAGATAGCCTGATGCAACCTTGAGGCAGCCATCTCGGCGTTTTTGTTCAGTCATGGTAAGATGCCGCCATGATTTCACACTCGCTTCAGGGTTACTGCAATGGATTCAACCAATCCGGACAAACTTGTTGCCCAGGCTGAACAGCTTTGCCAGCAACGCAATGTACGTCTGACGCCACAACGTCAGGAAGTGTTGCGCTTAATGGCCCAGCAACCCGGTGCGATCAGCGCGTATGATCTGCTGGATTTGCTTCGCGTTTCCGAGCCTCAGGCCAAGCCCCCCACCGTTTATCGCGCGCTGGATTTTCTGCTGGAACAAGGTTTTATCCACAAGGTGGAGTCCACCAACAGCTATGTGCTGTGCCATCACTTTGAAGAACATAGCCATACTTCAGCATTGTTTATCTGCGACCGCTGCGGCCAGGTGACGGAACGTCAGACGGAAGGCGTTGAGGAAACGCTGCACCAGTTGGCGAAACAGGCGGGCTTCGCTCTGCGCCACAGTGTGGTGGAAGCCCACGGTTTGTGTGGCGAATGCCAGAAGGTGGAGTCCTGTGAACATCGGGACAGCTGTAATCATGATCACAGCATTATGGTGAAGAAGCGCTGAGTGTGAAGCTTTGCTTCACACGGCTCTTCCAGGCACATGACGCCTTTTGAATACGATTGTTCGTGCTGAATAAAGTGATTCTTTCCTGAATACACTGCACATCCCTGAATCCATACATCGCGTTCAACCCGGTCAACGTGCCAGGTAGCACAGGTGTTCATCCAGACAAGCTGAACACCTGCATGGGCGGAGGATTCTATCCCTCAAAAGCGGACTAGAGCCGGGGCATTAGCTCCAGTCGCTGTTGCGGATCACCCCAACCGCGAGTCCTTCAATCGAGAAATTCTGCTCACGCAGATCGACAACGATTGGCGCGAATTCTTTGTTTTCCGCCAGCAGCTGCACAACGTTACCCTGCTTTTTCAGTCGTTTAACCGTTACTTCATCTTCAATACGTGCGACCACTACCTGGCCATTGCGAACGTCCTGCGTTTTATGCACCGCCAACAGGTCGCCGTCCAGAATACCGATATCTTTCATCGACATCCCGCTGACCCGCAGCAGAAAATCAGCGCTGGGCTTGAACATTGCAGGGTCGACCTGATAGTGACATTCGATGTGCTGTTGGGCCAGCAACGGTTCACCAGCGGCGACGCGACCGATCAGCGGTAACCCCTGATCTTCTTCTTCCATCAGCAAACGAATACCGCGGGAAGCGCCGGTGACGATCTCAATAACGCCTTTGCGCGCCAATGCCTTGAGGTGTTCTTCCGCCGCATTCGGCGAACGGAAACCAAGCTGACTGGCGATTTCGGCCCGGGTGGGCGGCATACCGGTTTGTGAAATATGATCGCGAATCAGATCATAAACCTGCTGTTGTCTGGTAGTTAGCGCTTTCATTCCGCCCCCTGGTTGTTTATACAGTTTCGCTGTGAGTATATACAGGGAAAGTGCTGATGGGAACCGCGATATCGCTATTGCACGGATTTTTCTGTGATTATGCAAAGCCTCACGCAAGACGACTCCACAATATGGCTCCCCAAACTCCGGTCGCGAGCAAACAGGCGACAAATACCGCCGCTGAGCCAATATCCTTCGCTCGGCCGGACAGTTCGTGGTAATCCATTCCGACCCGATCTACCACCGCTTCAATCGCGCTATTAACCAGTTCAAACAGCACGATCAGCACCACGGAACCGATCAACAATAACCGCTCCACCATTGAAACTGGCAGCCAGCAGGCAATAATAATCGCAGCAAGGGTGAGTAATGACTCCTGACGAAATGCGGCTTCATGCCGCCATGCCTGTTTCAACCCTTGTAGCGAATAACCCGCCGCCTTGATAATGCGGGTTATTCCCGTTGTTTTGTTCATGCTTATTCCACCTTTAATTTGTCATTGGCCACAATTTTAACGCGTTGCCATCGTCTCATCACCACAGATATCCTGCCGGGTTTCTGGTATCCTTGGCCCGCATTGCTAACAAGAGGCTTCTGGTTGTTATGTCAGGTTGGCGTAGAATCTACTATAAACTACTGAATTTCCCACTAAAACTCTTGGTAAAGAGTAAGGTTATCCCACAGGATCCCGTTAACGAACAACGTCTGGATCCAACTCGGCCGATCTTCTATGTGCTGCCCTACAATTCCAAGGCGGACCTGCTGACTCTGCGCACCAAATGCCTGGAGCTCAATCTGCCTGACCCGTTGCAGCCGTTAACGATCGACGGAAAAACCCTGCCGAGCCACGTATTTGTCAACGACGGCCCGCGCCTGTTCCGTTACTACGTGCCCAAACAGCAGTCGATAAAACTGTTTCACGACTATCTGGATTTACACCGCAACAATCCGGAACTCGACATACAGATGGTGCCGGTGTCGGTCATGTTTGGCCGCTCACCCGGCCGCGAAGGGCAGAATCAGGACACGCCACATCTGCGGTTGCTGAACGGCATAGAGAAATTCTTCGCCGTTCTGTGGCTGGGTCGCGACAGCTTTGTGCGGTTCTCCGTTCCTGTCTCGCTGCGTTACATGGCGACCGAGCACGGCACCGACAAGACCATCGCCCACAAACTGGCACGCGTGGCGCGTATGCATTTCTCCCGTCTGCGACTGGCCGCTGTCGGCCCGCGTTTGCCGGTTCGCCAGGAGCTGTTCAACAAGCTGTTGTCTTCCCGTGCCATCGCCAAAGCGATTGATGATGAAGCGCGGGTCAAGAAAATTTCCCACGACAAGGCACAGCAGAACGCTATCACGCTGCTGGAAGAGATTGCCGCCGACTTCTCCTATGAGGCCGTTAGGCTATCCGACCGGGTATTGGGTTGGACCTGGAACCGTCTGTACCAGGGCATCAACGTGCACAATGCTGAGCGGGTACGCCAGTTGGCGCAGGATGGGCATGAAATCGTCTATGTTCCCTGCCACCGCAGCCACATGGACTACCTGTTGCTCTCTTATGTGCTCTACCATCAGGGGCTGGTGCCGCCGCATATCGCCGCCGGTATTAACCTTAACTTTTGGCCAGCCGGTCCGATCTTCCGCCGTCTCGGTGCCTTTTTCATCCGTCGAACCTTTAAAGGTAACAAGCTCTATTCCACGTTGTTTCGCGAGTATCTGGGCGAGTTGTTTACCCGCGGCTATTCGGTGGAGTACTTCGTCGAAGGCGGCCGTTCCCGCACCGGTCGTTTGCTGGAGCCGAAAACCGGCACGCTGGCTATGACCATTCAGGCGATGCTGCGCGGCGGCACCCGCCCGATCACGCTGGTGCCGATTTACATCGGCTACGAACACGTGATGGAAGTGGGTACTTACGCCAAAGAACTGCGCGGTGCCACCAAGGAAAAAGAAGGTTTCCTGCAAATGGTGCGCGGGCTGCGTAAGCTGCGTAATCTCGGCCAGGGGTACGTTAACATCGGCGAGCCGCTGTCGCTGACCACTTACCTCAACAACCGTGTGCCACAGTGGCGCGACGCTATCGATCCTATCGATCCGCAGCGTCCGGCCTGGCTGACACCGACGGTGCAGGATATCGCTGACGACATCATGGTGCGCATCAACAACGCAGCAGCGGCCAATGCCATGAACCTGTGCTGTACCGCGCTGTTGGCTTCCCGCCAGCGGGCACTGACGCGTGAGCAAATGGAAGAGCAGTTGGAGTGTTATTTGCAATTACTGCGTAACGTTCCTTACAGCAGCGATATCACCGTGCCGAACAAAACTGCCACCGAATTGCTGGAACACGCGCTCGGTATGGACAAGTTCGAGGTGGAAAAGGACAACGTCGGCGACATTATCATCCTGCCACGCGAGCAGGCGGTGTTGATGACGTACTATCGCAACAACATCCACCATATGCTGGTGCTGCCGTCGCTGGTTGCCAGCATCGTGATGCATTATCGCCGCATCACCACCGAAGAGCTGCTGCGCCAGATAACGCTGATTTATCCGCTGTTGCAGGCCGAATTGTTCCTGCATTACCAGAAATCCGAGCTGTCTGATGTGCTGGACGCCCTGGTGGCCGAGCTGGCGCGCCAACAGTTGATTCTGAACAAGGATAGCGGGCTGGAACTGAACCCTGTGCGTATCCGCGCCTTGCAACTGCTGGCCGCCGGTGTCCGCGAAACATTGCAACGTTACGCCATTACCCTGGCGTTGCTGAGTGCCAACCCAACCATCAGCCGCGGGGCGCTGGAAAAAGAAAGTCGCAGCATGGCGCAACGTCTCTCAGTGTTGCACGGTATCAACGCACCGGAGTTTTTCGACAAGGCGGTGTTCTCAACGCTGGTCAACACGTTGCGTAACGAAGGCTATGTCAGTGACAGCGGTGAAGCGGTGCTGGAGCACGTCCAGGCGATTTACGCCATTCTGGGCGAGTTACTGAGTCCGGAAGTGAAGCTGACGATTGAAAGCGCCAGTCTGGCACAGGAAAGCGACGATAGCGAACCAGCCGCCAGTATCGTTGAAAAAGAAGAAACCGAATGATAATCAGCCCTGCGGATCCACTCCGCAGGGCTACATTTATTGCCAGAAGAATATCCGGAAGAACGGTTACAGACCGAACAGGATGCCCAAAAACAGCACCATCCCCACGTAGTTATTGTTTCTGAACGCCCGAAAACAGTCATCACGCTCACGCCCGGCAATCAGCTTTTGCTGATAAGCAAACAAGGCGGCAGCAGCCAGCACCGACCAGTAAAAAATCTGGCTCAACCCCATCATCCGTCCCAGCGCCAGCATCGCCACTAATGTCATCAGTTGCAGTACACCGATAATCAAGGTGTCGTGACTGCCAAACAGAATGGCGGTGGACTTTATCCCGATCTTGAGGTCATCGTCGCGATCCACCATGGCGTATTCGGTGTCATAAGCGACAGTCCAGCAGATATAGGCAAAAAACATTAGCCAGCAGGTGGCAGGTAATGATTCGCTGACGGCGGCGTAAGCCATCGGAATCGACCAGCCAAACGCCGCGCCCAGCACCAGCTGCGGCAGGTGGCTGACGCGCTTCATAAATGGGTATACCCAGGCCAGCGCCAGCGCAGCAACCGATAACCAGATGGTCAACGGATTCATGGTCAGCACCAGGCCGAACGCCAGCAGTACCAGCACCACAAACAACACCTTGGCGGATTGCTCACTCACCAAACCAGCCGGTAACGGACGCGCGGCAGTACGTTTAACATGACCGTCAAAGTGGCGGTCAGCATAGTCATTGATCACGCACCCTGCTGCACGCATCAAGAACACGCCCGCCACGAACACCAGCAGCGTCCAGAGTGTTGGTGTCCCTCGCCCCGCCAGCCACAGCGCCCACAATGTGGGCCATAACAGCAACAACGTGCCAATCGGTTTGTCTATACGCATCAAACGACAATACGCACCCCAGCGTTCTGACGTTAACAGTCTTTCCAACGTCTGATTCTCCTTCTGCGCTCAGCCCTGGTGGGCATCGGGGAAATAAATGGGGGCATCCGGCAAAAACATCTCGGTGATCAGCAACGGATTACCCGACAACAGCAAACGTGAACGCCGCACCCACAGCGCCCCGCTGCGGCCAACTTGCATCACGTCACGCGGCGGTGGCCCCTGCAGAAACAAGTAACGCCCCAGCGGTGTGTTACCGACCTGCGTCAGGTCAATATCGGCTTCTTCCAGCGTCTGCTCCGGTATCACCGTGCGGCCGAATAACCAGGGTTTGCCATCGCCCAACAGCGTCACCTCTCGCAGCCAATAGCGCTCGCTCAGCGGCAACAGCGCCGACTCACCAGCGATATCCAGTGACGGCACAAACTGCTCCTCACTCACCTCTACGGTCAGTCGCAGGCAATGCCGCTCCAGACGACGCGTCATCGAATCGCGGTAAACCAACCAATCCACCACTGACGCGGGTAAATCCTCAGGCGTGCACCACTCGACCAAGTGCAGGCTAGCCAACGCCTTCTCAGACATGTATCCCATTCCACCCGGTGTTAATAAATCAAACTTACCCAAAATAATTCGAGTTGCAGGAAGGCGGCAAGAAAGTGAGTCCCGATGAGCTTACTCGGGTAAGTGATTCGGGTGAACGAACGCAGCCAACACACCTGCAACTTGAAGTATGACGGGTATAAACGCGCTTATTGTAGCGCAGATGCTCAGTGTAGCGAAGAATCGTACGCTGATAACAGGTGGCGAACCAACCGTTAACGAATTGGGTGATTTTCACACAATTCATCAGTCCGGATCACCGCCTGTTGCAAACCAGTAAGGCGTTAAGCCTCATCGCTCATGAGGTGCGTTCGCACTCACCCAGGCATTCCGGCAGCCCTTAAAAAAAACTACCCGGCCGAAGCCGGGTAGTTTTTACAGTGCAATAGGCACCACAGCGAGGATGTCGCCGTGGCGGCACGGCAGATTACATCATGCCGCCCATACCGCCCATGCCACCCATGCCGCCAGCAGCACCTAAGTCAGGCGCATCACCTTTCGGCAGCTCGGTCACCATACATTCGGTGGTGATCATCAGGCCAGCAACAGAAGCCGCGTACTGCAGTGCAGAACGGGTTACTTTGGTCGGATCCAGGATACCCATGTCGATCATGTTGCCGTACTGCTCAGTTGCGGCGTTGTAACCGTAGTTACCTTCGCCTGCTTTCACATTGTTGGCAACAACAGACGGTTCTTCACCGGCGTTGGACACGATCTGACGCAGCGGCGCTTCCATAGAGCGCAGCGCAACTTTGATACCCACGTTCTGGTCTTCGTTGTCGCCAGTCAGTGCACTGATGGATGCTGCTACGCGCACCAGCGCCACGCCACCACCAGCAACCACGCCTTCTTCAACGGCAGCACGGGTTGCGTGCAGCGCATCTTCAACGCGGGCTTTCTTCTCTTTCATTTCCACTTCGGTCGCTGCGCCAACCTTGATAACGGCAACGCCGCCTGCCAGTTTAGCTACGCGTTCCTGCAGTTTTTCACGGTCGTAGTCAGAAGTGGCTTCTTCGATCTGCTGACGAATCTGGGTCACGCGGCCCTGAATCGCGGCTTCATCGCCCACACCATCGATGATGGTGGTGGTATCTTTGTTGATAACCACACGTTTAGCCTGGCCCAGATCTTCCAGGGTCGCTTTTTCCAGCTCCAGGCCGATTTCTTCAGAAATCACCGTACCGGAGGTCAGGGTAGCGATGTCCTGCAGCATAGCTTTACGACGGTCACCGAAGCCCGGCGCTTTCACCGCAGCGACTTTCACGATGCCGCGCATGGTGTTGACCACCAGCGTTGCCAGTGCTTCGCCTTCTACATCTTCAGCGATGATCAGCAGCGGCTTGCCAGCTTTGGCAACAGCTTCCAGCACCGGCAGCATTTCGCGGATGTTGGAGATTTTTTTGTCAGCCAGCAGAATGAACGGGCTTTCCAGCTCAACAGAACCGGTTTCCGGCTTGTTGATGAAGTACGGAGACAGGTAACCGCGGTCGAACTGCATACCTTCCACCACGTCCAGCTCGTCCTGCAGACCGGAACCTTCTTCAACGGTGATCACGCCTTCTTTACCCACTTTTTCCATGGCTTCGGCGATCAGTTTGCCCACGGTTTCGTCGGAGTTGGCGGAGATGGTGCCGACCTGAGCGATGGCTTTGGTATCAGCGCAAGGTACGGACAGTTTCTTCAGTTCTTCTACTGCAGCGATAACCGCTTTGTCGATCCCGCGTTTCAGATCCATCGGGTTCATGCCCGCAGCAACGGCTTTCAGACCTTCGTTAACGATAGCCTGAGCCAGTACGGTCGCGGTGGTGGTGCCGTCGCCTGCTGCATCATTCGCTTTGGAGGCAACTTCTTTCACCATCTGGGCACCCATGTTTTCGAACTTGTCTTCCAGTTCGATCTCACGTGCAACGGATACGCCGTCTTTGGTGATGGTCGGTGAGCCGAAAGATTTGTCCAGTACCACGTTACGGCCTTTCGGGCCCAGTGTTACTTTCACTGCATCAGCCAGCACATTAACGCCACGCAACATTTTTACCCGAGCGTCATTACCGAATTTTACGTCTTTAGCTGCCATTGGTAGATTCCCTTAGAATTCGTTTCGTTCAGTTCAGATGATTACGTAAGATTAGGCTTCAACAATCGCCAGAATGTCGCTTTCAGACATGATCAACACTTCGTCATTGTCGATCTTCTCAGTCTTCACGCCATAGCCATCATTGAAAATGACGATATCGCCAACCTTCACGTCCAGCGGTTTTACTTCACCGTTTTCGAGGATACGGCCATGGCCAACAGCCAGGACTTCACCACGGGTGGATTTACCCGCTGCAGAACCGGTCAGAACGATGCCGCCAGCAGATTTTGACTCGACTTCTTTGCGCTTGACGATCACGCGGTCATGCAATGGACGAATTTTCATTGATAGCTCTCCTTTGAGAAAGTCCATATCAGTTTAGGTTAAACGCCGGATGCACTCGGGTATCCGGCCTTGTGGTGAACTAAGTGGGGACGTTTCACGACGCTTCAAGGGAAAAAAGAAATTTTTTTTGCGTTAAGTGAAATTTTTCCGTCAGCCTGCGCCCGGCGTCGTTCTTCGCCCCTTCCGGCCAGGGTCAACGCGGTGAGGAATCGTTAGGCGGGGTGCCATCGTGGCGGTCGTCATCGGACTTATCCAACCGCTCGTGTTCGTCTTTGCGCTGAAACTCGCCTTCAAACACATTGCCCTGCCCGCCCGTTCCAGGACGGCCGCGCCAGATTTGCAGATGCGGCATCAGCTTGAGCGTCAGGTGCTTCTGTACCGGTGGCAACAGCAGCAACAGGCCGAGAAAGTCGGTGAAGAACCCCGGCACCACCAGCAGGAAACCGGCCAGGATCAGGGATACGCTTTTAACCAGTTCAGCCGCCGGACTTTCCCCGGCTTGCAAGCGCTGCTGCATCAGCATGATGTTCTTCACACCCTGGTTGCGCACCATGGAGATCCCGATACAGGACGTCAGCACCACCAGCAGTAAGGTAAGCGCTACGCCCAGCACTTCGGCCACGCGAATAAAAATAGAGACTTCGATGTAAACGAACAAAAAAATCAGCAAAAGCGGTAACCAGCGCACCCGATACTCCCGTGGTTGATATTTAACCTATTGATAAAAATATTTACTTAACAGCACACGGTCATCATCTTGATCTCGTGCTGTCATCACGAACAGGTATGAAGATACGACCAGTTGGCGTGGTACAGTACCTTATACTCGAACACGTCATTTACCCATACTGGCGGACGCTAGTTCTGGAGATGGTAGTGCAAGCGCCGTTTTTCAACCATGATGAGGATGTATCCGTTTATTCCTGTACCACGGTCTTGACCCTCATCACACTTCACACAGTAGGGGAGAGTTGACCGCCCATATGTGATCGGGGCAACGGAAATCCTGCATAACAACAGAATATCATAACAACAACAGCCAGCATGGTGGTTAAACATTCTGCTGCTGTCCTCCACGGTAAGACGATACATTCTATAAATTCTAATCGACAGAAGTTAAGAGAAGGCTCTCATGTCAGATAACATTCGCATTGAAGAAGATCTGTTAGGTATCAGAGAAGTTCCGGCTGATGCGTATTACGGCGTCCATACACTGCGCGCGATAGAAAACTTCTATATCAGCAACCAGAAAATCAGCGACGTGCCGGAATTCGTACGCGGCATGGTGATGGTTAAAAAAGCCGCCGCCATGGCTAACCGTGAACTTCAGACCATTCCGCGCAAGATTGCCGACACCATCATCAAGGCCTGTGATGAAGTGCTGGTCAATGGCAAATGCCTGGACCAGTTTCCGGTTGACGTGTTCCAGGGCGGCGCAGGTACGTCCGTCAACATGAACACCAACGAAGTCCTGGCCAACATCGGTCTGGAACTGATGGGCCATAAAAAAGGGGAATATCAGTATCTGAACCCCAATGACCACGTCAACAAATGCCAGTCCACCAACGACGCCTACCCCACCGGTTTCCGCATCGCGGTGTACAACTGCATTCTGAAACTGGTCGAAGCCGTAACCGTACTGGGCGATGGCTTTGAGCAGAAGGCGAAAGAATTTGAAAACATCCTGAAAATGGGTCGTACCCAGTTGCAGGATGCCGTACCAATGACGCTGGGCCAGGAGTTCCACGCTTTCAACGTGCTGCTGAAAGAAGAGAACAAAAACCTGCTGCGCACCGCCGAACTGCTGCTGGAAGTGAACCTGGGTGCCACCGCTATCGGTACTCGTCTGAATACCCCGGAAGGCTACCAGCCACTGGCGGTGCAGAAACTGGCAGAAGTGAGCAAACTGCCATGTGTTCCGGCGGAAGACCTGATCGAAGCCACCTCCGACTGCGGTGCCTACGTGATGGTACACAGCACGCTGAAACGTCTGGCGGTCAAGCTGTCCAAGATCTGTAATGACCTGCGTCTGCTCTCGTCTGGCCCGCGCGCTGGCCTCAACGAAATCAACCTGCCGGAACTGCAGGCTGGCTCCTCCATCATGCCTGCCAAGGTCAACCCTGTGGTGCCGGAAGTGGTTAACCAGGTGTGCTTCAAAGTTATCGGTAACGATACCTGCGTTACCATGGCGGCCGAAGCGGGTCAGTTGCAGTTGAACGTGATGGAACCGGTCATCGGCCAGGCCATGTTTGAATCCACCCAGATTCTGACCAGTGCCTGCTACAACCTGCTGGAGAAATGCGTTGAGGGCATCACCGCCAATAAAGACGTCTGCGAATATTACGTCTTTAATTCCATCGGCATCGTGACTTACCTGAACCCGTTCATCGGTCACCACAACGGCGATATCGTCGGCAAAATTTGTGCTGAAACCGGTAAGAGCGTGCGTGAAGTGGTGCTGGAGCGCGGTCTGCTGACCGAAGCCGAGCTGGATGACATCTTCTCGGTGCAAAACCTGATGCACCCGGCGTACAAAGCCAAACGCTACACCGAAGACCAAGACGCGTCGTAATTCCGCGCGGTCTTTTCTGTAAGGCACGTCAGCCCCGCCTGGGACTGCGTGCCTTTATTCTATTCACTACAACTCATCGCTACTTTTTTCCGCGCCGCAAAAGGCCAGGCTTTCGCCATAATCATAAGAAAAAGATATGGAAAGACGCTTTGCAATGTCACGGACAACAAAATCAGAAGGAACATCAACATGGTTATTCTGGAACTGTTTATCGTACTCCTCGCTATTTATCTGGGTGCCAGACTCGGCGGCATCGGCATCGGTTTCGCCGGTGGGCTGGGTGTACTGGTTCTAACACTGGGGTTTCACATCAAACCGGGCGCGATCCCATTCGACGTGATTGAAATCATCATGGCAGTTATCGCCGCCATCGCCGCTATGCAGGTAGCAGGCGGCATGGATTATCTGGTTAGTCTGGCGGAAAAATTGCTGCGCCGTCAGCCGCGTTACGTCACCTTTCTCGCGCCGCTGGTGACCTATTTCATGACGCTGCTGGCAGGCACCGGTCATACCGCGTTCTCCACCCTGCCGGTTATCGCCGAAGTAGCAAAGGAACAGGGCATCCGCCCGTCTCGTCCGCTGTCGATCGCCGTAGTTGCTTCGCAGATCGCCATTACCGCCTCGCCGATTTCCGCTGCGGTGGTGTTCGTCGCCGGTCTGCTGGAGCCGAAAGGCGTGAGCTATCTGGCACTGCTCGGTATCTGCATTCCCAGCACGCTGATCGCTATCATGCTGACCGCCGTGTTCACCAACTTTCTCGGCAAAGAGCTGAAGGATGACGAAGTCTATCAGGAGCGCCTGCGTAAAGGCGAAGTTACCCTGCGCGGCCACGGTCAGCAGGTGTTGAAACCGGGTGCTAAACGGTCGGTTGGGCTGTTTCTTGTCGGTATTATCGCCGTGGTGTTATACGCGACCGCTATCAGCGATACGGTTGGGCTGATTCAAAACCCGGTGCTGCCGCGTAACGAAGCGATTGTGGTGTTCATGCTGACCATCGCTACGTTGATTTGCCTGACTTGCCGCGTCGATACCGCTCAAGTCCTCAGTGCCAGCACCTTCAAGTCTGGCATGAGCGCCTGCGTGTGCGTGATGGGCGTGGCCTGGCTGGGCGATACCTTCGTTAAAGCCCATCTTGCCGATATTCAGAGCACGGCAGGTACACTGCTGCAAAGCCACCCATGGATGCTGGCGGTGGTGCTGTTCTTCGCCGCCACGCTGCTCTATTCGCAGGCGGCTACCGCCAAAGCGCTAATGCCTGCCGCGTTGATGCTGGGCGTCAGCCCGGTGACGGCGATTGCCTCGTTTGCCGCAGTATCGGCGTTGTTCGTGCTGCCGACCTACCCCACGCTGCTGGCAGCGGTAGAAATGGATGACACCGGTTCAACCCGTATCGGCAAATACGTATTCAACCACGCGTTTCTGATCCCCGGCGTGGTGGCGATTTCACTGTCGGTCGCCTTCGGCTTCGTTATCGGTCACCTGGTACTGTAACGCGCCGCTGAATCGTAAAGTTTTTCCGGATCGACGCTCCAGCGCCGATCCGGCCTTACGATTGCCGACCCCGCACGGTATAGTGTGTCAACCGTTACCGTTATCGAGGTCACGATGTCAGAACCCAACGACAATGCGCAATTCAGTAACGCGGTGGTGATACTCTGCACCGCGCCCGATGAAGACTGTGCCCGACGGTTGGCCAACTCTGCGCTGGAAGCGCGTCTGGCCGCCTGCGTTACCATACTGCCGGGCGCAACTTCCCTGTACTACTGGGAAGGCAAACTGGAACAGCAGACGGAACTGCAACTGCTGCTTAAAAGCGACAGGGAACACCAGTCCGCTCTACTGACTCACCTGAAACAACAGCATCCTTACCAGACACCAGAATTACTGGTGCTGCCGGTCGAGGGTGGCGACAGCGATTATCTCTCATGGCTCAACGCATCTTTACGCTGACGGTTCTGTGCCTCAGCCTGTTTTTCAGTACCCTGGCACCGGCGCAAAGCCCTTTCGGGCGCAGCGCGACGTCGCAGTTCCTGCCGGTGGATCAAGCTTTTACCTTTGATTTTCACCAGCAAGGCAACCAACTGACGTTGAACTGGCAGATTCACCCCGGTTACTACCTGTACCGCCAGCAAATCAAGCTGGATAGCGCGCTGATAGCACCTCCGGGCCTGACGTTGCCGCCCGGCGAACCACACCGGGACGAATTTTTCGGTGAAGTCGCTATCTACCGCCAGTCGCTGACGCTCAATGTCCCTTTACGCGACGTGCCGCCCGGTGCGTCGCTCAGCATCACCTATCAAGGCTGCGCCGATGCCGGTTTCTGCTATCCGCCGGAAACCCGTTCGGTGCCGCTCAGCGCTATTGCCAGCACCACCACTGACACCCCACCGGCGACACCAACCGCTGTCACACCGCAGCCGGACCGCGCTTATACCCCACAATTGCCGTTCTCGCCGCTGTGGGCATTGCTCATCGGTATTGGCGTCGCCTTTACTCCTTGCGTGCTGCCGATGTACCCACTGATTTCCGGGCTGATTCTCGGCCGCCAGCAACGGCTGTCCGCCGGTCGCACGCTGCTGCTGACGCTGGTGTATGTACAGGGAATGGCGCTGACCTATACCCTGCTCGGCCTGGTGGTCGCCGCCGCCGGATTACGTTTTCAGGCCGCGTTGCAACACCCCTACGTTCTGATCGGTCTGTCGGTAATGTTTGTCGCGCTGGCGCTGTCGATGTTCGGCGTCTATAGCCTGCAATTGCCGTCATCGCTGCAAACGCGCCTGACCCTGTGGAGCAATCGCCAGCAAAGCGGCTCCGCTGCCGGGGTTTTCGCTATGGGCGCACTGGCCGGGTTGATTTGCTCGCCCTGCACCACCGCACCGCTCAGCGCGCTGCTGCTGTACATCGCTCAAAGTGGCAACCTGCTGGCCGGGGGTGGCTCGCTGTACTTGTACGCGCTGGGTATGGGGCTGCCGCTGATGGCGATTACCCTGTTCGGCAATCGGCTGCTACCCAAACGCGGCCCCTGGATGAACCACGTCAAGGAAGGTTTCGGGTTTGTGATTCTGGCGCTGCCGGTATTCCTGCTGGGACGAGTGCTGGGTGATGTCTGGGAATGGCGCTTGTGGGGGCTGCTCGGTGTAGCGTTTTTCGGTTGGGCGTTTGCTCTCAGCTTGCGCAGTCATGTCGGCGGAATGCGCGTAGTACAGATTCTGCTATTACTGGGCGCATTGCTGGCGGTCCGGCCGCTGCAAGACTGGGCGTTCGCGCCGGTACAGGCTGAGCCGATCGGCAGCCAGTTGCACTTCACACCAGCCAACACGCTGGATGACCTGACCACGGCACTGAGTCGCAGCGACAACCGCATCACCATGCTCGACCTGTACGCCGACTGGTGCGTGGCCTGCAAAGCGTTCGAAAAGTACACCTTCCGCGATGCGGCGGTGCAACAGTCGCTGTCCACCATGCAACGATTACAGGCGAATGTCACCGCCAACAGCGAAACGCAGCGGGCGCTATTGCAGCACCTGCAAGTGCTGGGGCTACCGACCATTCTGTTTTTTGATGCCAGCGGCCAGGAAATTCCGGGGTCGCGAGTGACTGGCTTTATGGACGCTGCCGCGTTTAACGCACACGTGCAGGGGCTGTCGCGCTAACATCGAGCCCTATCGCGACAGGCTGACATTAACTTGAAAGATGTCGCAGATAAACCACACTGGTTAGTGATGATTGATAAGCAGGAGGAGCATGATGCAACGGGAAGACGTTCTGGAGCAGGCGCTGGCCTTGCTGGAACAACGTGGATTCGCCGACACGACATTGGATATGCTGGCCGACCAACTGGGCGTTTCTCCAACTGAGCTACAGTCCTTCTGGCCCGACCGTGAAGCCCTGCTGTACGACAGCCTGCGTTATCACAGCCAGCAGGTGAATATCTGGCGCAAACAGGTGCAACTGGATGAACAGACCGGGCCAGAGCAGAAGCTGCTGGTACGCTACCAACGGTTACAGGACGCCGTCAGCCAGCATCGTTTTCCGGGCTGCCTGTTCATCGCCGCTTGCAGCGCGTATCCCGACCCACTCCACCCCATTCACCAGATTGCGGAACAGCAGAAACAGGCATCGTACCACTACACCAAAGCGTTGCTGGAAGAGCTGGAAACCGACGACCCAGACATGGTGGCATTACAACTGGAACTGATTCTGGAAGGTTGCCTGAGTAAGTTACTGGTAAAACGCCAGCTGTCTGACGTGACAGTAGCAAAACGGCTGGCAGAAGACGTACTACGCGTGGCAATGTGCCGCAAACACGGTGCGCTGGCGTAACGCATTCACGCGCGCGGCGCACCGTACCCAACCGCTCCACCAGCAATGCACTGTTGCTTATTTATGCAAAAAACGCATAAACGCCGAAAAAGCAGTCAAACCGTCAAAAAGTGGGTGAATTCACGTTGACGCAGACGCCCGAATCCGGTTTAATGCGCCCCGTTGCCCGGATAGCTCAGTCGGTAGAGCAGGGGATTGAAAATCCCCGTGTCCTTGGTTCGATTCCGAGTCCGGGCACCATATTTTTGTTTTGGGACGTTCCTATACGTCCGGGAACATAGAAAAATCAGTGAGTTGATGAAAATCTGGAGTACCTCAAGGTACTACCAGATTTTTTGACATACGTAGTTTTTGGGGGCTTAATTGGGGGCCTGTCGGTTCGATAAACTACGGAGCCCCCACCATGCCTCTGACTGATACCGCCATCCGCAACGCCAAGCCGCTCGATAAACCTTACAAACTCAGCGACGCGCAGGGTCTGTACCTGCTGATTAAACCTAACGGTTCCAAGCTCTGGCATCTTAAGTACCGCTTCGGCGGCAAGGAGAAGAAGCTGGCGTTTGGCGCTTACCCGACGGTATCGCTTGCCAGTGCCCGTAAACTGCGTGAAGAAGCCCGGACTATTCTCAGCGCAGGGGACGATCCCGGCGTAAAAAAACAGCACGACAAACAGGCGAAGAAAAACGGCAATACCTTTGAAGCCATCGCCCGTCAGTGGGTGGGCACCAACATTCGCTGGAGTGAGGCACACGCTGCCAAAGTCCTGCGTTCACTGGAACTGCACGTTTTCCCGCTCATCGGCAATGTCCTTGTCACCGACCTGAAAACCGCCAACCTGCTGATCCCGCTGCGGGTAGCGGAGAAAAAGGGTTGTCTGGAAACGGCTGCACGGATACAGCAACGCACGACAGTCATCATGCGTTACGCCGTACAGGAAGGACTGATTGCCAGCAATCCGGCCAATGACCTCTGCGGTGCTATCACCCCGCCGCCGAAAAACCATTACCCTGCCCTACCGCTGGAAAAGTTGCCGGAACTGCTGGAAAGAATAGAAGGCTATTCAGGCAGACTGCTAACAAGGTTGGCGGTACAGCTTAATTTGCTGATCTTTATCCGCTCCAGTGAATTGCGTTTTGCCCGTTGGGTAGAGATCGATCTGGATAACGCCATGTGGACACTTCCCGCACAGCGGGAGCCTATCGCTGGCGTGCGTCACTCAGAGCGCGGCGCAAAAATGAAAACGCCTCATCTGGTGCCGCTGTCAAAACAGGCGGTAACGGTACTGAAACAGCTAAAACTGTTGTCCGGCAACGGGGAATTACTCTTTCCCGGCGATCATGATGCCCGTAAGCCAATGAGTGAGAACACCATCAACAAGGCACTGCGCACAATGGGTTATGACACACAGGTGGACATCTGCGGACATGGCTTCCGCACGATAGCGTGTAGCGCATTGATTGAATCAGGTCGCTGGTCAAAAGATGCGGTGGAGCGGCAGATGAGCCATCAGGAGCGCAATCACGTTCGTGCCGCCTATATTCACAAAGCGGAACACCTCGACGAACGGACTCAGATGATGCAATGGTGGTCAGATTATCTCGATACCTGCCAGCACCAATTCATCCCGGCTTATCGCTTTGAGAAGTCGATTAAGGTTGCCTGAGCCAGACTGATACACCGATGGAATAAGCCGCTTCTAATCGAACAGAGGCGGCTTATCTTGTGTCTCTACGCCGCTGTTGTATCAGGGCTGAGGCGGAGCGCAGCAAAGCGAGCACCGAACATCCCTGATAAAAACAGCGGATTTTTCACCATCGCAATGACCCGTGTTTACAGGGACAAACGATATGACAGGCCGCGCTTGTATGGCTTTTTAATGGATGCGAACAGCAGAAATTAAAAAGTGGCGTAAGGCGAGTAAATTCCATTTCGTAGAAATGGCTAATTTGCGTCGCCCGACCCCACCCGCGAGCGTTTCCCCCAAGGGAAACCGAGCAGGCCGGGGGGAGCCGAATAAATTTTGCCGCCCCAGCGAGCAAAAAGACGCGCCCACGCGTCGGTTTATTTGGGGGGCTTGCCCCGCACACCGTCGCCGCTAAGTCTCCGGTCACAAGCCGGTAGCGAGGCGCGACCAACCCATTTAAAGCAGCGTTTCCCGTTATTTCGCACCGAGCTTGCGAGAAAGAGAAATAACAGGCTAAAACGCGCGTCTTAAAGGGGTTGGTCGCGCGTAGCGCGCGACGGTGTGCCGCCGTTGACGTTGGGGGTTTTGGCGTGGCGTCCAGCCGCGACATTACCCTCATGTACCAGGCAATAAGGGCGTCCAGCCCGCATGAACTGGCGCACGCCGTTTTGTGCCGGGAAATGTATTTTCCGGCACAGGGCTGCATTGCTGCCACCGCATTCGCCCCACGCGCTCGCCGCATACATTCGCCCCATACCATGGGGAGAAGTCATGGGGTGAGGGTATGGGGCGAACAACAAAAGTAAACTGTCGCGCTTCGCTTGCCTTCTCCCGAACCGTTACCGACCTAGTTCGATAACGGTTCGGGAGATCCTATTTTACTTTAACGATCCTCTGATTTGCGGTAACGGGAAGGCCAGATTTCCGCAGGCGAAACCCCCAGCGCTTCCGCAATCAGCTTTTCCCCTTTCGGCCAGTGTTTTGTTAACGCGTTTGCCAGCGTGGAAGACGCTAACCCCGCTTCTCGGGAAACGGCTGCCAATGTTGTTCCCTTCTTTCTTAACCCGGCGATGATATCTGCCGGGTGCCAATCCTGATCAATCATCTCCATGATCCTTATTTTGTGGCCTCACATTAAACATCATTTGTTCAGATAGTCTAAACAACTACGATGTTAAGTAATGCTAAACACTAAGTCAATGTATAATCATTGATGGTGTAATGGATGCTGCCTACTCGTCTCAAAGCCGCCCGACTACGGGCTAATCTAACTCAGGAAAAATTGGGAGTTCTTGCTGGCATTGAAGAAGAAACTGCGCGTTCCCGCGTGTCTCAGTATGAAGGTGGGATACATCGTCCAACATTTGAAATGATGTGCGCATTTGCAAAGGTACTTAATGTGCCGGAATGCTACTTTTACACCGTTAACGATGATTTTTCTGAGATGGTTCTGGAGCTTTACCTTAAACATCAGAGTCATTCTTAACAAATGCAAGTAAATCCCCTCCTCGATTGTTCAGGAAGTCTAAGCAACCTACATGTAAAGTAGTGCTAAACATGCTATCAATATCCTTATTGATGGTGCCATCATGCTGCCCATTCGCCTTAAAACGGCTCGTTTACAAGCCAATCTCACTCAAGAAAAGCTAGGCGTACTGGCTGGCATTGAAGAAGCCACTGCACGATCACGCATATCCCAATATGAAAGCGGTATACACCGCCCAACATTTGAGATGATGTGCGCGTTTGCTAAAGTGCTTAATGTGCCGGAGTGTTATTTTTATACGGTTGATGATGATTTTGCTGAGGTTGTGCTGAAAGCACATAATCAATGGTCAAATAACCTTTAATATATTTAAATATAGAAATCATAGTATGCACAGATGATATATTTGGAGGGAAAACATGGGGCTTTATGTTCACTCACTTAATAATATCCCTAAAAGTGAAAACAGAGATTATCTAATATATTTGCTCGATTACGGATGGCATGAACCATTAGCAAAAGCTATAAATGAGAATTTTGATAAGATGGCAAGCATAGCTGCAAAAAATAGGGCTATTGTGATAAAAGGAACCGAACTTGCTCATTTTGAAAATGAAGTGTTTTCATGGCATCAGATAAATAATGAAAAAGGAGATAACATTCTCCCAGCTATTTTAATAACCAATGCTCACCCATCCTATTTCAAGGAAAACAATTACGGATATAACAAGAACAAGGGATTATATAAAGAATCCAATTCAGGTGGCCTTAAACTAGTATTAATTCCTATAAAAAAGTTTTGCACAAACACGACTGAAGTTATATCTCTCATTGGAAGAATATTTTCAGATATTGAGTCAGAAAAAGATCTTTCTGACTTTGCAATAGCAAAAGAAATAAAAAAAGGAGTTGGTTCTGCGATCGTAGATTCAATAATACTAGAACCTAATATATCTGGAATTGGGTTTAGTTTTAAAAAATTAATAACATACTTTCGAGAAAGATAATTATTGACAAATAAAAAACAACATAAAAAATTCAATTAATTATAATAAATTTGAAAATATATTTATTCAAAAACAATAAATTAAAGATAAGGCATTATAGTATGAAAATTAACAAGAGCATTTCTGCACTTTATATTTTTTTACAAGATGCAGAAAAAAACCATAAGATATTTGATGAGTTTGATATTCTAAAAGCTACAGGCTGGAAGCCAGCAACATTTAAAACTTATTATGGAAAAGGTCAACTTTCTGAATTTATCAGTGAAAGCGGGAATAGTTCATTTGAGTCTTCAAATACACTAAGTATTTCTCTGATAGAGTTTGCCAAACAATTATCTCAGAGTAAACATATAATAGCTTTAGGACATAACTGCAAATCAAAGTTAGCAAAGGCATTATTGAAAAAGTCAAGAGACAATATGATATTAGCATTGGAGTTATATAATAGACCATCATTAGAAAATAAAATGGATGCGTTTGTTATGTGTTTTTGTACAGCATGGGAGCAATTTCTCAAAGCAAAAATAATTGAGAAGGATGGCGAAAAAACAATCTTTAAACAAACCAACAAAAAAGGAATTAAAGAAACAATTTCTTTAAGAGAATGTTTGGACAGGATTTATCCTGTCGAATCAAAAGTCAGAAAGAACATTGAGCAAATAGCTTATTTCAGGGATCAAGCTGTTCATTTGTTAATGCCGGAAGTTCAAGGTATTATATCGAGAATATTTCAGTCAGGTGTTTTGAATTTCACCTCTCATTTTGAAGAATTTACTGAGATATCATTTTTAAAAAACTCCCATGTGGGGATGATTTCATTAGTTGGAGAATTTAAACCCCCTCCATTTGCAATGATGAAATCAACATATGGAAATATTGCTGATGACATACTTAACTTAACATCATCTTTATATAATGTTATGGAAAATAATGATGATATTGAATTCGCAATTCCCCTAAATGTAAAACTTGTCTTCGTGAAAGACTCAGAGGATGGGAATTCCATCATTCTTGCTAAAGCAGAAGAAGGTATGGAAGGGCTAAAGAAAGCACTTGTTATAAAACAAGCTGTTGATCGCTCTCAAACGCATCCATTTCTGCAAAAAAATGCTATAAAAGAAATCAATGATAGATTGCATTCCAGATATAGTGAAGATAAGTTGTCAAAATGTCTTACTTCGAAAAATAGAGAAGGTAAGTATGTAATAAATAGAAATTGTTTCGATGCGGTTATATGCAAAAATTCATGGAAAAATAGTAATAATAAATATCATCATAAAAATGAAAACCCAGAATATCACTACTACTCCATTGATTTAATTGAAATGTTTATAAAAAAGATCATGGAGCATGACGGATATCTGGTGAAAGCAAAAGAATCATATAATAGAAGAAAATAAAAAACATTAATATAAATATAAAAAGTGTGCTGGATAATATTTTGTATGTGACTCCAATTAGTCGATGTAACGCTATCCTCAAACAAAGATGGCGTTAATCTATGAGGGGGCAGGCCAATAGCTTTTTATCTATACCTTATAATAGATTATTATGCTGTTACGGTATATTACATAAATTATTTCTGTATTTTCACATTAGTTATACATTCCATGAATTTGGTTATTACATATAAAAATATAACTTTAAAGAATGATTTTCATTGTGATAAGGGTATAGTGAAATGAAAGAAAATCAATTTTTAGGATTAATAAAGTTTTTTAGAAACGAGGATTTTTTAGAAAAATTAATAGAAGGATGTTTTTATTGTATACCTCCCGAAGTTTACAGATTAGCTAAACAAGAAGGTGTGTCTGATAAATTTGAGAGTTGCTCCTTCTC
Organism: Dickeya undicola; assembly: GCF_000784735.1. Lineage (GTDB taxonomy): Bacteria > Pseudomonadota > Gammaproteobacteria > Enterobacterales > Enterobacteriaceae > Dickeya > Dickeya undicola. The sequence goes on along the minus strand of NZ_JSYG01000037.1, from coordinate 2,133 downwards.
CTATAGAAAATCAAGGGGAGACGATGATATTAAATTAAAAATCAATGATATAGAATTGAAAGGCGTACATGGAGTTACCGTGCATAATGCTCAACAAAGAGATGCATGGATGCACTGTTGGTTTACATTAAGGTTACCTAAAGATGAAAACTCACTAAGCCAGCTAATCCAAGATATAGAAAAAATGAAATATCAATTCGGAGGGCATTATGCATTTATTCCTCCGCTAAATTTAAAGGAGTTGCTTGAACGATTAAAAAAACATAGTAAATTACCGTTTTCATCTTCTGAAGTTAAATATACTGGAGAGAGTTCTTTATGGGGAAATACTTGTAAATCCCTTGAGTACTCTTACCAAAGAGAATATCGTTTTATCTTTGGTGAATGCTCTGTTATTGAAACAACCCCTTACATCATTAATATTGAAAGTGGTTTAAATGATCTAATTTTCAAAGATCCCGACATTAAGTTAAAAAGTAATGATAACAGACACGTCTGGCTTGATCTAAGCGCATGAAAAGACGAATCAATTTACCTATTGAACATATTACCATTTATTAAAATACTACAATGCCAATTCCACACTTCGCTCGTTGCAGATTATCAATATTTAGTAAGGTTATAATACGGAGAACACTGCTATTTCAAGTCGGACCTAATACACATTAAAAAATGAGAAATTGTGATATATCACATTGTTACTATGTGGCATATCACAAATCTATATATGTAATATACTTTAGAATAATTATTCTACAATTAATTTTTATTTTACAAATCAGGAATAAACCCTTCTTCACGTAGTACCTTAATCACCCCACGGATCAGATATGAGTTAGAAAACTTCGCCGTATAGGAACGAGCCCCCTCTTCCACTGGTTGGAGCAGTCCCCGGTCAATCAACTTACCGAGCTGATAAGTCACCTGCGCTGGTTTTAGATCAGGTAAAGCGGTACGGAGATCACCCGCTTTTATCGTCCCTAGCTCTACAGCGCGTTTCAGAACTTTGGATTCCAACGGGTTTATTAGCCCTCTTTCTGATGAAAAGTCGATCGCCGGATACAGTATTTTCGTACTCAAAAAAGCATGGTTTGTCAGTTGATCGACTTTCTTCAATTCAGATGAAATTCCCGAAAGTACATATAAACACCATTCTTCTAAGCCCTGCTCAGTTCCTTTATCCGCTAACGAAAGCATGGCGTAATAGCGTTCACGATCATTACAGAATACCGCTGTCGGATTTAGTACCCGACCACCGGCCTGAACATTAAAACCATACTTGATGAGCAATGCATAAGTCAGCAATCTGACCGTTCTGCCATTACCGTTACCGAATGGGTGTATCCAGCCAAAACGGTGATGCACCAGTGCAATTTTCATCAGATCATATTTTGGTTTATCAGCACGGTTAATAAAGGCGGTCAGTTCTGACATATAGTCAGGAATGTGGATATGTTCCGGCGGTAAATGGTCAGACTGAGCGATGCTGACATTATGTTGTCGATAGGCACCGGGAGTTCTGTCGCCTTCCTGTTGCAACCCGACAACCGCCAGACTATGTAACTCGCGGATAAAATATTCCGTTATCTCATCACCATTATTTAGATGTTCGTCGATGAATTCCATCGCGGCTTCAATATTGTTGATTTCTTTGAGCTGATCCGTCGAACTCTGTGTTCCTTCGACTTTGCTTTCCACATAGTCGGCAAGTGTCGTGTGGTTTCCCTCAATCCTCGCAGAGCCCAGACTCTCCAGCATGTGGAAAACGGCTTTCAACTGCGCAAACAGGATAGGGTGAACATCCGTTTCCAGTCTCAGATGCCGGAGTAACTCCAGCTCTGTCAGCGCATCGACTAAAGGGGAGTCAAAACTGGGGTTCAGAAGCGAAAGTTCAAAGTGATTAAATTGAGCCATGATATGTAGTTATCTCAAATAGAGTATGAGAACATCTCAAAATAATAGCAAAAATACCAATATAATCCATATATTATAGATAACATCATTTATGATTATCTCAAAAACCACGAATCCTACATATCAAGTCTACGTTTAAGAGATATTCAACACAGAGAGGTATCGGCTGTTGCCTGCATAGGAGATGGAACCACGTTTTTAGAGGGTGTACGTAATTCT
>NZ_JSYG01000036.1 GCF_000784735.1 Dickeya undicola | reverse complement strand
CAATTTTAATTACACCCTCTATGTTCATATTCGTTTGCTAATCGCTGTCCCTAATCCCCACCTCAACATCATCGCTGTTGCCGCCTTAAAATTAATCAGGCATAAGCTCACCGCTATACTAGCAGATAACCTCATCAACTACTCGAGGCAGACCAACATGATAAGCAGATATATTATCGACCCTTTATGCACACTGCTGTCACAACAAGACTACGAGTAGTATGTTGAAAAATATTATTGATAATCAAAAAAATAATAACAGTGAAATGGTCAAGCTTGGTCAAGTGATTCAGCCTGTTATTCGGTGGGGATATTCGCGATTATCTGTCACAGAACGTCTGATGCATTGAATTAAATAAGGTGGTGTTGGCTATTGCCAAATGTGCTTTTTCTTTACTTCACCATGCAGGCTAAAAGCCCGCATCACACCGTCCCGGCATCATCACAAAAATGCGCCCTGCCAGTCACTTATTCAGGTACAAAACTTGCTCATTTTTTCCACCGCGCCCTCCTCTAACCGGCGAGCTGCTCTTTCGTACAAAAAAAGCAAAAATAAAATCATACCCATGACAACGCAAGCTGCATCAAACCATTAACGCCGCAACAGCCACACTGGCAGCGCTTTTTCCTAAAAACGTTTTTTTTGCGGCGAGGAAAAAAACCACTGTATTTTCCAAATAAGAACAATTAGTTATATATTCTCATTAGTCCGTAAGGATGTTCCCTGACTGAAGGGATTCTCCTTCTATCGACTCATGTTACGGAGGCATTTTTCGGCTATTGCCCGGCATAATCACCGCTCCTTGCCATCTCTTCGCCATATGCCGCCAGCAGCACCAGACCAGCCTTCGAGACTCAACGCATGGCTTCCACCTACACCGCTGAATATCAACTCGTTATCAAAACGCTGCGTGAAGCGCGTATCGCCAAAGGCATCACACAGGAAATGCTGGCGCAGGCGATGGAACGCCCACAATCGTTTATTGCCAAGGTCGAAAACGGGGAACGCAGGCTGGATGTGGTGGAGTTTGTTCAACTGGCTCGTTTGCTGGCGCTTGACCCCACTCAGGTGCTTAATAGCATCCCTTTCAGGCTCAAGCCGCTGAGTTAACCCCGCATATCGTTGGTAGATAAACACAAACAACCCGCCCGGCACGATAGCGATTCGAGCCTGTTCACAACGCCAGTAAACCCGGATCAACACACAGCGAAACGTAACCCCGGTGTAACCCCAGCGTAAAAGTCGATTCAGGAAATTGTGGTAATTTATTGATTTAGATGGTGCCGATAATAGGAGTCGAACCTACGACCTTCGCATTACGAATGCGCTGCTCTACCAACTGAGCTATATCGGCGTGGGGATCGTCCTGCGAATGCGTGACGATGAACTACGGGGTGACAAACTAGTAAAATCGTTCTGGCAAGTCAAGACTTCACGATACCGTCTGATGCTTTTCTAAACGACTGACCCGGCAGGCGTGAAAACACAGCCGCCGGGCATTGATGTGGATCAAGCGCGAACCAAATCGTCGCCGTAACCGATCCATTTGTACGTGGTGAGCGCTTCCAGCCCCATCGGGCCACGGGCGTGCAGTTTCTGGGTGCTGACCGCCACTTCCGCGCCCAAACCGAACTGACCGCCATCGGTAAAACGGGTGGTGGCGTTGACGTACACCGCCGAGGAATCCACTTCGCGCACGAACTGCTCGGCACGGCTCAGCGAACGGGTCAGGATGGCATCCGAATGCTGGGTGCCGTGCTCACGAATGTGATCGATAGCATCGTCAATACCTGTAACCAGCTTCACGTTCAGATCCAACGACAGCCATTCGTCGTCATAATTTGCGGCGTCTACCGCGACGACATTCGCCGGGCCACCGCTCAGCAACGGCAACGACGCCGGGCAAGCATGTAAGCTGACGCCCACCTGTTTCATACGTTCACTCAACGCCGACAGGAAATCGGCAGCGATGCCCTGATGCACCAACAGGGTTTCCACCGTATTGCAGGTGCTGGGGCGCTGGGTTTTGGCATTGACGATGACGTTGAGCGCCGGTTCGAATTCCATCGACTCATCTACATAAATATGACACACACCGATGCCACCGGTGATCACCGGAATGGTGGACTGCTCGCGGCATAGCTTGTGTAAGCCAGCTCCGCCGCGAGGGATCAACATGTCGATATAGCGATCAAGTTTCAGCAATTGGTTAACCAGTTCACGATCCGGGCTTTCAATTGCCTGAATCGCGGCAGCAGGCAGACCACATTCGGTCAGTGCTTGCTGAATCACTTTTACGGTAGCCGCGTTGGTACGATACGTCTCTTTACCACCGCGCAGGATCACGGCGTTACCGGTTTTCAGACACAGGCTGGCGACATCTACCGTCACATTCGGACGGGCCTCATAAATCACGCCGACCACGCCCAGCGGCACGCGGCGTCGTTCCAGTTTCAGGCCATTATCCAGAATGCGACCGTCGATGATTTCACCTACCGGATCGTTCAGACGGCAAACCTGACGCACATCATCAGCAATCGCCTTCAGGCGCGCCGGAGTCAGTTGCAGGCGGTCCAGCAGCGCTTCACTCATGCCGTTTGTTCTGGCTTGCGCCAGATCCTGCTCGTTAGCAGTCAGAATCACATCGTGCTGCGCTTCCAGCAGATCCGCGATTCTCATCAGCGCCTGATTTTTCTGGCTGGTACTGAGCGCCGCCAGCTGATAAGAGGCTTTTTTAGCCGCTTTACCCATTTGCTCAAGCATCGCCTGCTCCTTAAATAATGATCATGTCGTCGCGGTGAACGGCCACCGGGCCGTATTCGTAACCCAGAATCTCTGCAATCTGTTGAGAGTGATGCCCGGCGATCATGCGCAGTGCGTCACTGTTGTAACGGGTAACGGCATGTGCCAGATCACGCCCGTTCAGGCTGCGGATACGAATCACCTCACCGCGAGAAAAGTTGCCCGTCACCTCGCGGATGCCTTTCGGTAACAGCGAACTGCCGCGATCCAACATGGCAGCCAGTGCGCCGTCATCAACGATGACCTCACCGGCAGGCGGCGCACCAAAAATCCAGCGTTTACGACTCTCCAGCGGGGTTTCCAGCGCGTGAAAACGCGTACCGACCGAGACATCGTTAATCACATCGGCAATCACGCCAGCCCGGTTGCCAGCGGCGATCACTACCTCGATACCGGAACGGCACGCCACGTCGGCGGCCTGTAATTTAGTAGACATCCCGCCCGTGCCCAGGCCGGAGACGCTACCACCCGCAATCTGGCGCAGTTCGTCGGTCACACCCTGCACTTCGCGGATCAACTCGGCATCAGGGTTGGAACGCGGGTCGGCGGTAAACAATCCAGCCTGGTCGGTCAGCAGCAGCAGTTTGTTAGCATCCGCCAGCATAGCGGCCAGCGCCGACAGGTTATCGTTGTCGCCGACTTTAATTTCGGCGGTGGCAACCGCATCGTTCTCGTTAATCACCGGGACGATATGGTTGTCTAGCAAAGCACGCATGGTGTCGCGGGCGTTGAGGAAACGTTCGCGGTCCTCCATATCGGCACGGGTCAGTAGCATCTGGCCGACGTGAATGCCGTAAATGGAAAACAGCTGCTCCCACAGTTGAATCAGTCGGCTTTGCCCTACCGCAGCCAACAGCTGCTTGGTGGCGATGGTCGGTGGCAGCTCCGGGTATCCCAGATGCTCGCGGCCGGCAGCAATCGCCCCGGAAGTCACAATGACGATGCGATGCCCTGCGGCATGTTGCTGGGCGCACTGGCGCACCAGTTCGACAATATGGGCACGGTTGAGACGGCGCGAACCGCCGGTCAGCACACTGGTGCCCAGTTTTACAACCAAGGTCTGGCTGCCACTCATAATTTTTCTGCCGTTGCGTTAAACAATAAATAATTAAGGATGAAAAAACGTTGTAACAGGAGAGACGCGCTATGCCAACCGGCACAACGCGAAAACCCCAGGCTCCGGCGCGATGCCGGACAGCATCATGGTCGTGCGGAGAGGGAAAAAGGTGGGTCGAGTTGTTCTACCAGCGCCTGCAGGCGGGTATGGAAATCTTCACGGGTAGCCAGCACTTTCTCATGTACCTCAGTATCGTTGATCGTTTCTTCGCACCAGTTGCCAGCCTTATCAAACAGACCGATACGGTAGGCATAGAACAGGGTTTGATCCTGCCACTCCAGATCAAGCCACCAGCCCCAAAATTCTCGTTTTTCCGGCGCAGGTTTTACATTGACACAAACCGCAAGGCAATCAAAGAAAAAACGATTTTCTTCGCACTGGCCTTCACGCAAATAAGGCCCCAACGAAGCAAAGCGCTTCATAAGCCTACTTTTCACTGCCATGACACCCTCCTTAAATCAGAAGACTTCCAAGCATTCACAGTGTTCGAAGATGGGTCAACCCTGCCGGACTTCACACATGGGTTCAAGTTTTTTCGCATCCGACGTTTCAGGGCGCGAGCCGTGTCACACCAATGTGCATCATATTGATAAGCAACGCTACTGATTCACCATCGCATCTTCATCAAAATAGCGTAAAACACGCTCAAAATCATGACGACGCTGACGCTGTTTATCCTGATACATCGCCTTGTCAGCCAGTTCGATCAACATTTCTGGCGTCATCGACGGCAACGCCTGCGCCATACCGATGCTGAGCGACATGACGACTTCCTGCCCGTCCGGCAGAACAACCGGCTCCAGCATAACCTGCCGGATCGCCTCCACCCGTTGTTGCACATCCTGCATGTCGTGTACCCCCACCAGAATCAACGCGAACTCGTCGCCCGCCAACCGCGCCGGTAAATCCTGATGGTATGCGCAGAGCGTTAACCGGTTGGCTACCGCCAGCAGCACTTGATCGCCCGCACCATGACCATAGGTGTCATTGATTTTCTTGAAACGGTAACCATCCATAAACAACAGTGCTGTATTGGTTTGGTATTGCGGGTCCTGCAAGACACCGGCAAGCGCACTAAGAAACGCAGTACGATTCGCCAGCCCGGTCAGTGGGTCACGTAGCGAATGTCTGAGTAGCGAATCATTTTCATGCTGCATCTGGCGCTGCCAGCACTCAATCTCGTCCAACAGGCTGTTAAGGTCGCGCCCAAAGCCATCCAGCTCAGCAAGCTTAACCGTCGGCACCCGGCGGGAAAAATGGCGGTTTTCGCGAATGTCATGCACCACTTCGGCAATATGATGCAGCGACAGGATTAATCCGCGGTGCAGGCGGCGGGAAATCACGATGGCGAGCAACGACGCCAGCAACATGCATAAGGTCAACGACCCCAGCGAGAAGAACACAAAATTTCGGGCGGGCGTGTCCACACCGCTGATCTCCAGATACCCGATTCGCTGGCCGCGGTGGGTAATGGGCTGTATCACACTGCCGGGAAACAACCATTTTGACGTCAGATGACTGAGCCAATCTGGCTCCGTCAGGCTCTCCGCACGCCATTGCGCCAGCAGTTTGCCTTTAGCATCCGTCAGCAACGCGCTACTGAACTGCCCCTGTAGCCCCAAACTGCTTAGCGTTTCGTTTGCTGCCGTCACATCGCGAAACACCACTGCCGCTTCGACGTTGCGACTTAGGGTATACCCCAGCAGTTGCAGGTTTTTCTCAGCATATTGCTTGAAGCAGAACATGGAGGCGACGGTAATCAACAGCCATGAAAACACCATAGCGATCACCACCCCCAGCGTATTGATACGGGTCAGTGCCTGCCTGAACGTTTTCTGCCGATAAGCGTGTGGTACAGGAATCGTCATGGTTCAGTTCCTGACTCGGGCCAGCATTAACGCATCCGGATTCACCCTGACCCCGGTACGAGATAGCGCCTCCATGTTGATGGAGAACCCGACGGTCTTCCCGATAAATACCAGGCAGAACGCACTGCCTTCATGGCAGTCGGGGGACTGTTCGGCGATAGTCATCAGCGGGTGTCCAATAGCGTAACTGGCGACATTCACCTGCTCAGGAACCGTTTCTTCACCGAAGTACACCGCGTCACAATCGGAAGCAAACAGCTCCTGAGTGTCTTTGATGATTATGGTGTTAAAGAGTCGCTTTTCCTGCGTCTCTACCGGCATGGTCAACCCCGATAAAAAATGCGCGGAAGAGAACACACACAGCGTGGGAAGCTGGGTTAGGCGTGGCCAGTGGGAGTAACTGATGATCCCGGAGACGGTACGGCGTACATCGGCATCCGAAACCTGTGTCAGGTCATCATGCGGTGCCTGCGCTCTTAATGAGGGACAAATTCCTATCGATGCCAGTACTATCACGGCAAATAACGTCGCTTTTCCTACCATGTCAGCTCTGGTCGTCCGTTGAAACGAAATTGCCATACAGTAGCTGACGCCGCGGCGACGAACCAGACACCGCGGCATAATTTTTTCACATGATGCGAGGGCTACCGCAACTGGCGACGCAACCAGTCGGTCATCTGCTGCAACGCCAGGTGAAACGACTGATACACCGGCGAGAAACTCAGCGACAGCAATTTCCCCTGCAGCGATGAATTGACGATCAACGTCGACTCCTCTTTCGGGCTTATCAGGTCGTCCTTCCAATAGCCGGAACACATCGGTGTTGGGCAGCGCCGCCCCAATAACCCCTGCGTTTTCAGTGAATAACGCCCCACTTCCACCAACAGTGCCGCATCAGAGGAATAGGTCATACCGAGTCGGCTCGCCAGCACATCCATAAACATGTCTGGCACCTGCTGCTGACGCCGGGCATCCGAGAGCAGATGATGGACGATCGGCCCCAGGCAAGCGACCGCCCGCAACCGGTTAGCCTCCAGATAAGCCAGCCGTACCGCGATGTTCGCGCCGAAACGAAAACCAAAAGCACCAACACGGGTATGATCAACCCAAGGCACATTCGGCAAAGCCTGCAATACCTGCTGATGCAAAAAGCTGGAATCCTGATCCAGTTTCCAGCGCGAAGAGAATCCTACCGACGGTATATCCACCGTCAGCATTGCGATCCCTGCCGGGGCCAGATAGTCCTGAAATAAACGATGATAATCACATTGCAACGTATCCAGGCTGCCACACATCAATACGGTCGGAAACGGTGCCTGCCCCTGAGCAGGCAAATGCAAGAACGCGGTCACCTGCCCCCCTCCGTCCACCGGCAAGGTCAGGCTTTTCAGTTCATAAGACAAGTGACCGGCAGCCTCTTCATAAGCGCGATTAGCCAGCGTTTGAGCCTGTTCCGCCAGTTCATCGCCTTTGAGATGAGGATAAGCGGCGATACTGTACAGGTTAGCGGCCTTCAGCCAGCACTGTCCGGCCTGCTCGCCTTGCGAATACTGCCCAGCCTGTTGTTGCCAGCGCATACCTTGCGATACCCACTCGTATATCCAGTTGCCGCCCCGATAGCCGATGACCGTATCCAGTAATTGATCATCGCTGCGTTCCGCCTCGCTGGCGGCAATGCGCGCCAGGACTTCTTCAATCTCCCACGGGTGCACACCGCGCCAAATCCACAACAACCGGTTGATCATACGATACCAGTTGCGGGTGTTTTCCCCCTCCAGTGCCGATTGTATAACAGCCACATCAGCCGTATTGCGTGAACGCTGGATCAGCGTGGACGTTTCCTGATGCGTTACCGACGGTTTAAATAAGGTTTCGGACAGGTTGGCCTGGCTCACAGCAGCCTCCGGGACGAATAAAACAAGAAAGATAACGGCAGAAGGGGAAGTGTACCGAACCGCAGCAGTGAAAAACAAATACGGCGCGTAATCTCGCTCACAGAAACAAACACGCCCGGCATAACCGGGCGTATCAGAAGCGATCAGGCGGGATTAACGGCCGACCAGAGGCGGTATGAACACCACACCCATGTCCCACGGCTGTTCAATCCAGGTATCTTGCGGGATATCGACTTCGTAGTCATCGACCAGCGGCTTACCAGCCGGTTTGGCGAAGATAGTAATAAAGTGAGCTTTCGGATACATATCGCGGATAGCTTTGGCGGTGCCACCGGTATCCACCAGATCGTCGATCACGATGTAGCCTTCGCCATCGCCTTCAGCCCGTTTCAGCACTTTCAGCTCGCGCTGGTTGTCATGGTCGTAGCTGGAGATACACACGGTATCGACGTTTCGAATACCCAGTTCACGGGCTAGCAGAGCCCCAGGCACCAGGCCACCACGGCTCACGGCAATAATGCCTTTCCACTGTTCGGCAGGCAGCAAACGCTGAGCCAGTTTACGGGCATGGATTTGCAACATATCCCAGGTGACGATGTATTTTTCACTCATAAAACATATCCCAGCCAACAGAGAAGTCGGCTTAATCAGAGTCAGAAGGGGAAAATAAGGTTGCGCGAGATTATAGATAGCTGGTCGGACAAAAACCAGTATTTATGCGCACACTAACAAATGGTAACTCACCGTAATTAATTAACCATTCGTAATGTAAAAAAGTTATTAGACGTCATGTTTCATATAAGTTACAAACAAGGAGAACAAAAAACAGCCAGGAGAACACCTATGACGATTTTTGACAGTTTCCTCCTCGCACAACTGGACGTGTTCGCCCCTTTCTTCATCATTACCGTAGTGATGCTACTTTGCTTCGAACTGAGCGTCAGCTTACGTCTGCTGCGTCAGCGACAACCCACCTTGTTGCCGATAGCCATACGTCAGCAAAGCACAGTACCTGATAAGCATCATCACAACGATTAATCACCAGGCATGGGAAGAGATCACCGCTCTTCCCTCTGATTCTGCCACACGACGATACATTCATCGCCTTCATGGCATCACCATCCCCGTTAGCCATGCATAATCCTTATGTCGTGGACATTCTCCCCGATCGCGGGAAAGTGTTATTCTTTCCTGACGAGCCTGCGTTTTCAGGCGATCAATAACGGTTTTTCGGCATCGCACGCCATCTGTCGCGTGGATGCCTTAACTGGAGAGCTTAAATAGTGTCTGCCTTGTCTCAACTCTCCCCACAGCCGCTGTGGGACATTTTTGCCAAAATCTGTTCTATTCCGCATCCGTCCTATCATGAAGAAGCGTTAGCCGCTTACATTCTGTCGTGGGCGCAGGAGCGCGGTCTTCATACAGAGCGCGATCAGGTGGGCAATATTCTGCTGCGTAAACCGGCGACGCCCGGCATGGAAAACCGCAAACCGGTGGTGATTCAGGCGCATCTGGACATGGTGCCGCAGAAAAACAACGACACAGTGCACGACTTCACCACCGACCCCATCCAACCTTATATCGATGGCGAGTGGATCAAGGCCCGTGGCACCACGCTGGGCGCTGACAACGGCATCGGCATGGCCTCGGCGCTGGCAGTGCTGTCTGACGACAGCGTGGAGCACGGTCCGCTGGAAGTACTGCTGACCATGACGGAAGAAGCCGGTATGGACGGCGCATTCGGCCTGCAACCCAACTGGCTACAGGGTGACATCCTGATCAATACCGATTCCGAAGAGGAAGGCGAAATTTACATGGGCTGCGCCGGTGGTATTGATTTCCTGACTCGTCTGCCGCTGCAACGCGAAGCGGTTCCGGCCGGTTATCAGACGCTGAAACTGGTTATCAAAGGGCTGAAAGGCGGCCACTCCGGTTGTGATATCCACCTGGGGCTGGGCAACGTCAACAAACTGCTGGCGCGTTTTCTGGCCCAGCACGCCGCAGCACTGGACCTGCGGGTCATCGACCTGCACGGCGGCACGCTGCGCAACGCCATTCCGCGTGAAGGTGCCGTCACGCTGGCGGTATCAGCCGACAAGGCGGACGCGCTGAACGCCGCGGCACAAACCTATCTGGCGGTGCTGAAGCACGAACTCGCCACGGTGGAAAAGAACATCACCCTGCTGCTGGAAGCGACAGACAGCACGGCGGCAGCGCTGACCACCGCCAGCCGAGATCGTTTCATCGCCCTGCTGAACAGCACGCCGAATGGCGTGATCCGCATGAGCGACGACGTGAAAGGCGTGGTGGAAACCTCGCTGAACGTCGGCGTGGTCGGCATGACCGACACGCAGGCAGAAATTCACTGCCTGATTCGTTCGCTGGTCGACAGCGGCAAAGACTACGTGGTGAGCGTGCTCACTTCACTGGGTCAACTGGCGGGTGCCGACACCCAGGCCAAAGGTGGTTACCCTGGCTGGCAGCCGGATGCCCAGTCGCCGGTGATGCATCTGGTGCGTGAAACCTACCAGAAGCTGTTCGACAAAACGCCTAACATCATGGTGATCCACGCCGGGCTGGAGTGTGGTCTGTTCAAGAAACCGTATCCGGATATGGATATGGTTTCCATTGGGCCGACCATCACCGGTCCGCACTCGCCGGATGAACAGGTGCATATCGAAAGCGTCGGCCAGTACTGGAAACTGCTGACCGCACTGCTGAAAGCCATTCCAGAGCGCGCGTAACCCGCGCCGGAGACGCCCGCTCCGTCGGGCGTCTCCGCCCAATGCCGATGCCCTCGCCGCAAGGCGTTACTCCCACTGAAATACCAGTTGCCGTTCAAGTTGCGGGTCGATCAACGCAACATGCAACCCCACTAGCCGCACACCCCGCGCTTCACGGCGCTGCTCCCAACTCTCCCGCGCCAGCCTCAGCAAATCGGGTTTATTCAGCACCGGCCAGACATGTTCCTGCGTCGTCTGGCGAAAATCGTCGAACTTCAGCTTTACCCCTTGTCGGGCAATATGCAGGTCCGGGCGAACACGCCGCAGGCGTAATTCCAGTTCATCGTATAATCGTTCAATCAGTGCTTCGCAGGCCGTCCAGTCGTGAATATCCCGTGCCAGCGTTTTCTCAACGCCAACCGATTTACGCAGACGATCCGGTGACACCTCGCGCTCATCAATACCGTGGCAGCGTTCCCACAGCACTCGACCGAATTTACCGAATTCCCGCAGCAGTTCGGTCAGCGCATAACGGCGAACATCGGCACAGGTGTGTAGCCCACATTCCGCCAGCCGTTTGGCGGTCACTTTGCCGACGCCAGGGATTTTTTCCAGCGGCAGCGCCAGCAGGAATGCCTCCATTTGCCCCGGTGAAATCACAAACTGCCCGTTGGGTTTGTTCTGTTCAGAGGCAACTTTGGCAAGGAACTTGATTGGCGCGACGCCAGCCGAAGCCGTCAGGTGCAGCTCGTCAAAAATCGTCTGGCGGATTTCCTGCGCCATTAAGGTGGCGGAACCGCCACAGTGCGGACTGTCGGTCACATCGAGATAAGCCTCATCCAGCGAAAGTGGCTCAATCAGCGACGTGTAACGAGAAAAGATCTCCCGAATCTGGTAGGAGGTGGCTTTGTAGACCTCCATCCGACCGGGCAGCAGCGTCAAATGAGGGCACAGCCGCAGTGCAGTGGCGGTTGCCATAGCACTGCGCACACCATAACGACGGGCGGGATAGTTGGCGGTGCAGATCACGCCGCGCCGATCGGCACTGCCGCCAATCGCCAGCGGAATATCACGCAGGCGCGGGTTATCCCGCATCTCTATCGCCGCGTAAAAGCAATCCATATCGACATGAACTATCTTGCGCATCGCCCCTCCAGATTACTGTATAAATATACAGATTGATTTTGCAACAGGCAACACCTCTGCTGACAAGGTGCCAGTGCATCAAAACGGGCAGCGAGCGCTATTGGCCGGAATAGTCCGATTTTTTATTCTTTTTTCCTTCCTGAATAAAACGGATACGGTGATAATGTGGTTACGCGACTTGACATCAGCCTATCCCCCGCTATGGGGCATAGCCTAATGGCAGGACAAAGCCTGACAGAGAAGAGACTGTGGAGCGGCACCTCCGCCGCCACACACCGTACCGGATAAAAACAGCGCCAATAATCAGGATTAATGATGCACAAAGTCGCGTTTTCGCTTGCGATGTTGTTTATTTTGCCTTCCGTCGCCATCAGCAACAGCTACGCCAATCAGGTGTCACCGACGACAGAAATGAAACAGCAGGTGGCAGGATCACCGGTTTATATTCAGATCTTCAAAGAAGAGCGGATACTGGAGCTTTACACCAGAACAGGCGGTGAGTACAAGCTGGTACAAAGTTACCCGATCTGTAAATACTCAGGTGGCCTCGGCCCCAAAATGACCGAGGGCGACTTTAAAAGTCCGGAAGGGTTTTATCAGGTTGATTTAAAACAACTGAAACCTGACAGCCATTATTATCGCGCCATCAACGTCGGCTTCCCGAACGAGTACGATCGCGCACATGGCTATTCCGGCCGCTACCTGATGATCCACGGTGAATGCGTGTCTATCGGCTGCTATGCCATGACCAACAAATACATCGAAGAGATTTATACTTACGTGGAGAAAGCACTGCGCAACGGGCAGCAGAAAGTCGAGCTGGCGATTTATCCGTTCCGTATGACCGAGCAGAACATGAAGCGCCACAGCCGCTCCAGCTACTACAAATTCTGGAGTCAGCTGCAGCCGGGTTACGCCTACTTCAACCGGACCCACCAACCCCCAGCGGTGTCGGTGCTCAACGGGCAGTACGTGGTTAACCAGTCCACGCCCGTCGGTCAGCCTGAGTCAAATTACACGCTCGCCAAAACAAAATAACACGAACTCGCCTGGCGCAATCGGGTGCCAGGTTTCGTTGCCAGTCAACGGCTGAGTCGCCAGCACCGTGACCACATCGTTGGGTGTGGTCTGCTGCTGGAAGTCGATTTCCACATCATCATCCAGTAACGTTGCCTTGCCAAACGGTGCCCGCCGGGTAATCCAGTGCAAGTTGGTTGAACTGAAGCCCATCACGAACTGCCCATCCGACAGCAGCATATTAAATACGCCCTTTTTACGCAGTTGATCCGCCAGCGTGGCGATATAACGGAATACCGCTGGCCAGTTGGACGGCGTGCGCGGATAACGCTGCGACAGCTGATACAACAGCCAGCAAAAGGCGTATTCGCTGTCGGTTTCTCCAACCGGACGAAAATGGCCGGTTTTCAAACGGCGATAGCCTTTGAGTTGTCCATTATGGGCAAAAGTCCAGTTTCGGCCCCATAGCTCACGGGTAAACGGGTGAGTATTTTCCAGCGCCACGGCACCACGGTTGGCCTGACGAATGTGCGAAACCACCGCACGGGACTTGATGGGATAGTTCTGCACCAGTGCGGCAATCGGCGAATTGAAGCTGGGCAGCGGGTCTTTGAAGGTACGGCAGCCGTTGCCTTCATAGAAGGTAATTCCCCAACCATCACGGTGCGGCCCGGTACGGCCGCCCCGCTGCATCAGGCCGGTAAAACTGAAACAGATATCCGTTGGGACGTTGGCGCTCATCCCAAGCAGTTCACACATGTCCGATTCCTTTAATTAACGGCGTCTGATTTTTTGAGCTGCTGTGTGCGATGGCCGGCGATCAGTTGCCGACCATTTCCTTTTCAATCAATTGAATCAGAATGTGGATCGCCTTAATGTGCACTTCCTGAATGCGGTCGGCGTAACCAAAGTGCGGCACGCGAATTTCCACATCGGCGGTGCCCGCCATCTTGCCGCCGTCTTTACCGGTCAGCGTAATCACTTTCATACGCTTGGCGCGCGCGGCGCTGATCGCCTTGATGATGTTGCCGGAATTGCCGGAGGTAGAGATGCCGAGCAGTACGTCCCCTTCGCGCCCCAGCGATTCCACATAGCGGGAGAACACAAAATCATAGCCGAAATCGTTGCTGACGCAGGACAGGTGGCTCGGGTCGGAAATGGCGATCGCCGGATAACCGGGGCGATTTTCGCGATAACGGCCGGTCAGTTCTTCCGCGAAGTGCATGGCATCACAGTGAGAGCCGCCGTTACCGCAGGAAATCACCTTCCCGCCCGCTTTAAAGGCATCCGCCAGTAAAACGGCCGCATCCTGAATCGCCTGAATATTGGCATCATCACTTAAAAATGTGTTCAGCGTGGACGCCGCCTCTTTCAGCTCATTACGGATTAAGTCCTGGTACATGGAATCCTCTCATTCAATGACATCATGATATTTAGGCTGTGTCCCTTAGATGCTGCACGGGCCGCGGCAGGCGGTGTTGTCAGGCTACGCCAGCGAGAGCGGCATGAAGGGACATAATCTGTGTTGTCGTGCAGTGTAGCGGATCACCCAAACCACGAGAAGCAGACAATTGCCAAACGGCGGCATCACGCCTCTGCAGTGCCGTTCGGGTGTGACTTTGTGAGTCAAGTTGTAATTGCGTTGTAAAAGAATTGATAAAAACATTTCACTGAACTAAAACCACAGTATACCAACAGGTCAGACCACCAAGCGTGAACTGATTATACGGACTGGAGAATAAAACCATGGTTGCAGTCAGTGTCCTGATCGTTTTGATGCTTATCGGTGCTCTGTTCTACCACCGGTTGTCACTGTGGCTGAGCAGTGCGTTGATTGTACTTTGGGTCGTCGCGATGGCGGTGCTGAAGCTGTGGTCAGCCTGGCTGCTGATTCCGCTGGGCTTATTGTTATTGCCGCTGCTGGTGACGCCACTGCGGCAACGGTTTTTTTCCGCACCGGCGCTGGCAGTGTTCCGGCGTGTGATGCCGCCGATGTCCAAAACCGAAAAAGAAGCCATTGACGCCGGTACGACCTGGTGGGAAGGCGAACTGTTTCGCGGCGCGCCCAACTGGCATACCCTGCACGCCTATCCCCGCCCGACGCTGACGCCGGAAGAACAGGCGTTTCTGGATGGACCGGTGGAAGAAGCTTGTCGCCTGGCGAATGACTTTGAAATCACCCACGAACGCGCCGACCTGCCGCCGGTGTTGTGGGCGTTCCTGAAACAACATCGCTTCTTCGCGCTGATCATCAAAAAAGAGTACGGCGGATTAGCGTTTTCCGCTTATGCGCAGGCGATGGTGCTGCAAAAACTGGCCGGGGTATCGAGCATTCTGGCGATCACCGTCGGGGTGCCCAACTCGCTCGGTCCCGGTGAGCTGCTACAGCACTACGGCACCGACGAACAGAAGGATCACTACCTGCCGCGGCTGGCGCGTGGCGACGAAATCCCCTGTTTCGCGCTGACCAGCCCGGAAGCCGGGTCCGATGCCAGCGCCATCCCGGATTTAGGGGTAGTGTGCTACGGCCAGTGGCAAGGCCAGCAGGTGCTGGGAATGCGGCTGACCTGGAACAAGCGCTACATTACGCTGGCTCCCGTCGCCACCGTGTTGGGCCTGGCGTTCCGTTTGTACGACCCGGACCACTTGCTGGGCGACCGGGACGACATCGGCATCACCTGCGCGCTGATCCCCACCCGTACCGAAGGCGTGAAAATCGGCCGCCGCCACTTTCCGATTAATATCCCGTTCCAGAACGGCCCGACGCAGGGCGAAAACATTTTTGTTCCGCTGGACTACATCATCGGCGGGCCGCAGATGGCGGGTCAGGGCTGGCGGATGCTGATGGAATGCCTGTCGGTCGGTCGCGGCATCACGCTACCGTCCAACGCTACCGGCGGCCTGAAAAGCGTGGCATTGGCGACCGGCGCTTACGCCCACATTCGCCGCCAGTTCAAACTGCCGATCGGCAAAATGGAAGGCATTGAAGAGCCACTGGCTCGCATGGCCGGTAACGCTTACGTGATGGACGCTGCTGCTACGCTTATCACCAGCGGCATCATGCAAGGTGCACGGCCGTCGGTGCTGTCCGCCATCGTCAAATACCACTGCACCCACCGCGGCCAGCGCGGCATCATCGACGCGATGGACATCACCGGCGGCAAAGGCATCTGCCTGGGTCCGTCCAACTTTGTCGCCCGTCACTATCAGGGCGCGCCGATCGCCATCACCGTCGAAGGGGCCAATATTCTGACCCGCAGCATGATCATCTTCGGACAAGGCGCTATCCGCTGCCATCCATACGTGCTGAAGGAGATGGGCGCGGCGCAGGACAACGACCTGAAAGCCTTTGACCGGGCGCTATTCGGCCACCTGGGACATATCGGCGGTAATACCATGCGCAGCCTGTGGCTGGGGCTGACCAACGGGCGCACCAGTCACGCCCCCGTCAGCGATGCCACCCGCCGTTACTACCAACGTCTGAACCGGCTGAGCGCCAATATGGCGCTGCTGGCGGATGTGTCGATGAGCGTGCTGGGCGGCAGCCTGAAGCGCCGCGAGCGTCTTTCCGCCCGGCTGGGCGACGTACTGAGTCAGTTGTATCTGGCGTCCGCCACGCTAAAACGCTACGACGAGGAAGGCCGTCAGCAAGCCGACCTGCCGCTGGTGCACTGGGGCGTGCAGGACTGTCTGCATCAGGCGGAACAAGCGATAACCGAGCTACTGCGTAACTTCCCTAACCGGTTGGTAGCTGGGCTGCTGCGGGCGATCCTCTTCCCGCTGGGCCGCACCAGCCCGGCCCCCACCGACCAACTGGACCATCAACTGGCGCGGTTGTTGCAAATGCCATCGGCGACCCGCAGCCGACTGGGGCGCGGTCTGTATCTTAAAACAGGGGCTAACCATCCAGCTGCACAGCTGGAGCAATCGTTGCAGGATATTTTGGCAGCCGAGCCTATCCATCAACGGCTGTCACAATCCGCTGGTCATCCGTTACCTTTCATGCAACTGGATAAACTGGCGGAACATGGGTTGGCGGAAGGCGTGATCACGCAGGAAGAAGCCGACATATTGATGCAGGCGGAAGCCAGTCGGCTGCGTGCCATCAACGTTGACGACTTCGCACCGGACGCACTGAGCGCGCACAAGGCGGCGACAGAGCGACGACTGCCTGCTGATACCGCCGCCTGAAACAATAATGGTGCCTTTTCTGTCTGCACAGAGGCGCCATTTTTCTGCTATTGGCTATCCGAATCAGGCACCGCATTGACGCACCCGAGCCAGCAACGCTTCCGGGCCGTCGATGTGTGCGGCGGCCAGAATCAGCGTCTTGCCAAGCTGAATGGCATGACGCTGACAGGATTGACGGGCAGCAGCATCGGCAATGGTATCGAGGTCCGCGACATGCGCCAGCCCAATGGTACGACGAATCAGCTCAGTGCCGCCGTACCCCACCGCATCCTGCCATACCTGTTGCAGGAACCGCTCAACGTAGCCTGCCACCGTCAGCGCCGGATCCCGGCTTTTCTCGCGACCTAATGCCGCAAAGCGGCTGGCGAAGGTCTGCCACAGCGTCACAATGTCCTCCAGACGCCGTTCACGTGCGGCACTCGCTTCACGTGGTGGCAGCAATCCCGGCAGCCCGCAGTAGTTCAGCAGCAGGTTGCCCAGCGCCGTACCGATATCAAAACCCGCCGGGCCGTAGAAACCGAACTCGGCGTCGATCACTTTCAGGCGGTTTTCCGCCACGAAAATCGAGCCGCTGTGAATATCGCCGTGCAGCAGCGTTTCCGCTTTGCTCAGAAAGGCATGTTTGAGGGCGGCGACGGCGCATTTCAGCGGCTGGTCATCGCGTAACGCCAGCACATCAGGCAGCAACGCCAGGTCAAACTGGTTACGTTCATGATCGATGTAGGGATCGGTGAAAAACAGATCTTCGGTGATCTGGCACAGTTCCGGGTTGGTAAAACGGCTCACCGCCGCCTTCTTATCATGGGGCAACTGGTAGAAATCCGTGTGGTGAAATAGCGCTTGCGCCAGGTATTCCCCCAGTTGTGCCGCCGCCAGCGGATAGTCACGTCCTTTCACCAGTTCGCGCCGCCAGATTTCATGATCTGACAGATCTTCCTGCACCATCACCGCCAGCTCCGGATCATGATGCAGCACCGTTACCGTGTGCTGCGGGCAATACTGCGCGTGCGCCAACAGCGTTTCCGCTTCGATGCGTGCGCGATCCAGCGTCAGCGGCCAGGACTCACCCACACACCGGACATACGGCAACGCCTGCTTGACGATCACCCGGCTGATACCCTGTGTATCACGAATCTTGAACACCAGATTCAGATTACCGTCGCCGATTTCATCGGCAGTCACCAACGACTGCGGATCGGTAACCCCGCCATACTGTCGGGCGTACTGCACGGCATCGTCCGCGTTAAAAGTACGGTAAAGCGACATGACCCACCTCATGATATGCGTTTGTGTTTGCTTGTTACCAACGCCGAGCTTTATACCCAAAATAATTCGAGTTGCAGGACAACACGCTCGCGTGTTGAACAACGCCATGCGTTGGCCCTTTAGGGCAAGGCTCGTTAGAGCCTTGTAACGCGGCAACCGAGCTAGTCCCCAGGCGCTTACTCAAGTAAGTGACTGGGGTGAGAGAGGGCAGCCAACACACCTGCAACTTGAAGTATGAAGGGTATAGACATAAAAACGTTTGGACGTCTATACTTCTGTATCGCATATTGGCAGAATAAGAATCCTGATGCAATAACGCAACACGGATTTAACCACCCATGCAGACCGTTAACACCACCAGCCTCAAAGTCGTTGATAATCAGCTCTGGATCCTGGATCAACAGGCGTTGCCGCAGGAAAAAATCTGGTGCCATTGCCCGGATACCGATGCGTTGGTCGACCATATCCGCACCCTGCGGGTACGCGGCGCGCCGCTGATCGGGCTGTCTGCCAGCCTGTTGCTGGCGCTACTGGCGGAACAGGGTCTGTCGCAGGCGCAACTGGCGCAGGCGCTGGATACGCTGCGTGCTTCCCGCCCGACCGCCGTCAACCTGATGAACAATCTGGACCGCATGAAGCAGGCGCTGGCCGCCGATGATTTCATCAGCGCCATGACGCAGGAAGCACTGCGGCTGATTGAGGAAGATAAAGCGCTGTGCGAGAGTATCGCCAACAACGGTGCCGCGCTGGTGAAACCGGGCAGCCGTCTGCTGACCCACTGCAACACTGGCGGGCTGGCGACGGCGGGCGTCGGCACGGCAATTGGAGTCATACTGCGTGCTCACCAGCATGGCAAGGTGGAAAACGTCTGGGTGGATGAAACCCGGCCGCTGCTACAGGGTGGCCGTCTGACCGCCTGGGAATTGGGCGAACTGGGGATACCCTATCATCTGATCTGCGATTCGATGGCCGCGTCGCTGATGGCGCAGGGCCGGGTCGACGCCATCTGGGTCGGCGCGGACCGCATCGCCGCCAACGGCGACGTCGCCAACAAGATAGGCACTTACAGCCTGGCGGTGTTGGCGCACTACCACGGTATTCCGTTTTACGTCGCCGCCCCGCATACCACCCACGATCCGCACTGTCCGGACGGCAATGCTATTCCTATCGAGCAGCGCGACACCCGCGAAGTCACTGGCGTGTCCGGCAGCTTTGGTCAGTGCCAGTGGGCACCGCACGACGCGCCGGTTTACAACCCGGCGTTCGATGTCACACCAGCGGCGCTTATCAGCGGCTGGGTTCTGGATTGCGGTGTGATCACCCCAGAGCAAGTCCAGCACGGTGTTTTTCAGCGCTCGCTGGCTGAGTGAGCGTTGCAAGTAGGGCAGCCGTGTCTGACACAGGCAGACACGGCTTCATGCGGGATTACGCCAGTTTCGGATAGGCATCGGCGATAGCATCGCCAGTGAAGTGGGCAACCCAGCCATCTGGATTGTTGAACAGGCGGATAGCGGTAAAATGCGGCTCAGACCCCATGTCGAACCAGTGCGGAATACCGGCGGGCACCGACAGCAGGTCATTCTTTTCGCACAGGATCTGGAAAATCCGGCCGTCTACGTGCAGGCAGAACAGCCCAGCCCCTTCCACAAAGAAACGCACTTCATCTTCGCCGTGGGTGTGCTCCGAGAGAAATTTGGTGCGCAGCGCCGCTTTCTGCGGGTTGTCGGCACGCATACTAATCACATCCCAGCTTTGATAACCTTTTTCTGCCACCAGCTTGTCAATCTCGTGCTGATAGGCGGACAGCACCTCTTCAGCGACAGGCGTAGCGCTCAATTCACGATCCGCCTGCCAGCGCTCAAAATGGACATTGATGGCGCTCAGTTGCTGTTTGATCGCCTCCGCGTCGCGGCTTTGCCAGACCGGCTGACGGGCATCCGTATCACTGAAAATGGTTAAGGCACTCATGACGGTTCTCCTGTTAGTTGGCCTGATAGGCATTCAGATCGATCTGATCAAAGCGGTTTACCTGACGATGATGGCTGTCAGTATCCGCGTCGTCACGGATCAACTGGCAGGTATGCCAGCCCGCCTGTTCGGCCGCGTCCAGTTCCTGGCGAATATCAGACAGGAACAGCAACGCACCGGCGGGCAGCCCAATAGTACGGGCGATGTTCTGGTACGATGCCGTCTCACGCTTGGCACCGACGCGGGTGTCGAAATAGTCACTGAACAGCGGCCGCAAATCACCGGCATCGCTGTGACCAAACAACAGATGCTGTGCTTCCACCGACCCCGATGAGTAGACATACAGCGCGATGCCCTGCTCGCGCCAGCCGCGCAATTGCGGTGCGACATCCTGATACACATGGCCGCGAAAATCACCGTTACGGTAGCCGCTACGCCAGATAATGCCCTGAAGCAGCTTCAACGACGGTGATTTGCGATCTTCATCCATAAACTGATTGAGTGCGGCCAACAGCTGCGCGGACGACGCGTCCGGCTGCCCCAGTTCCTGACGCGTTAACGTCAGCGCGGCGGCAATCTCCGGGTCACAGTCCGCCTGTGCCACCGCGTCAGCCAGCCTGGCGCGGGCGTAAGGGAACAGCACGTTGTGGACAAAGCGAATATCGCTGGTGGTGCCTTCAATGTCGGTGACAATCGCTTTGATCATTTCGCCTCCAGTAAACGTCGTTGCAGTTCACACTGGAACAGGAATTCCAGCCCTTCCAGATGGCGGCGAGCCGCTTGAACATCATTGCCCCAGCAGTACAGGCCGTGCCCGCGCACCAGAAAACCGTAGCACAGCGGTGCCGCTTCATGATGGGCCGCCACCCGCCGCGCCAACGCCGGAATATCCTGATCGTTGTCGAAAATCGGGATCGCCACCTGATCCAGATGGGTATGCTGACCACTCAGCGATTTCTGCATTTCATACCCTTGCAGCACCAGTGCGTCGCTTTTTTCTACCCGCGACAGCACCGTGGCGTTGACCGAATGAGTGTGCAGCACTGCACCTGTCGCCGGGAATAAACGGTAGATCAGCGTATGCAGCCCGGTTTCCGCCGACGGCGTGCGGCCGCTCGGCACATGGTTGGTGGCGATATCAACCAGCAGAAAATCGTCTTCACGCAGGCTGCCTTTATCCTTGCCGGATTCGGTAATCAGGCACTGCTGTTCATCAAGGCGAACAGACATGTTGCCGCCCGTCGCCGGGCACCAGCCTTTCTCGCCAATCCAGTGGCAGGCCGCCACCAGCGCGGCCAATTGTGGAGTATCACGCATAAATCATCCTGTACAGGTGAAGGCATCACTGGGTTGCCAAACCGGATAGGGTCAAACCCTATTATTGTCAAACCGATCAATGAGCCTGCTTATTATATTTGGTTATGGCTTAGTAAATTACGGAATTTAGCCGTTTAAACGTCCAAGCGTCTTGATTGCCAAATACTAGCATCCTGTATATAGTGGCAGCAATAACAGGCTTGCAGGAGTCCTTTTCAGCCATGAGCGCCGCACTGATCCCCGACAGTAAACTCCCTTCCCTCGGCACCACCATTTTTACTCAGATGAGCGCATTGGCGCAGCAGCATCAGGCGATCAACCTGTCGCAAGGCTTCCCGGATTTTGACGGCCCGGACGACCTGAAACAGCGTCTGGCTTATCACGTCAGTCAGGGCGCTAATCAGTACGCACCGATGACGGGCGTAGCGCCGCTGCGACAGGCGATTGCGGAAAAAACCGCCGCGCTCTATGGCTGGCAACCGGACGCCGATAGCGAAGTCACGGTTACCGCTGGTGCCACTGAAGCGTTGTTTGCCGCCATCAGCGCGCTGGTACGGCCGGGTGATGAAGTTGTCTGCTTCGATCCCAGCTACGACAGTTACGCTCCGGCGGTGCAACTGGCCGGTGGCGTATTGAAACGGATCGCCTTGCAGCCCCCGGCGTTTCACGTCGACTGGGCTGCTTTCGGTGCATTGTTGAATGATCGCACCCGGCTGGTGATCGTCAATACACCGCATAATCCCTCTGCCACCGTCTGGCAGCAGGAGGATTTCCGCCAGCTCTGGCAGGCTATTGCTAACCGCCACATCTATGTGCTGAGCGATGAAGTGTACGAGCACATTTGTTTCGCCGCCGACGGTCACGCCAGTGTGCTGGCACATCCGGAACTTCGCCAGCGGGCGATTGCCGTGTCCTCCTTCGGCAAAACCTATCACATGACCGGCTGGAAAGTGGGTTATTGCGTCGCGCCAGCAGCGCTCAGCGCTGAAGTACGCAAGGTTCATCAGTACCTGACGTTTTCCGTCAATACACCGGCGCAGTTGGCGATTGCCGACATGTTGCAACACCAACCACAACACTGGCGCGAACTGCCCGACTTCTATCGTGCTAAACGCGACCGGTTCGTTAACGCGCTGGCAGGCAGCCGACTGGAGATTCTGCCCTGTGAAGGCACCTACTTCCTGCTGGCGGACTACCGTGCCATTTCCAGCCAGGATGACGTCAGTTTCTGCCGCTGGCTGACCGAGCACGTCGGCGTAGCGGCGATTCCTCTGTCCGTTTTTTGCGCAGCCCCCTTCCCACATACGCTGATTCGGTTATGCTTTGCCAAACAGGAATCAACCCTGGATGCTGCTGCGGAGCGCTTATGTCAACTTTAAAGGTTACCCTGTTACAACAACCGCTGGTCTGGATGGACGGTCCCGCCAACCTTAGTCATTTCGACGGCCTGTTAGGCGAGATTACCGACCGCGATCTGATCGTGCTGCCGGAAATGTTCACCACCGGTTTTGCGATGGAGGCAGCCAAAAGCAGCCTGGAACAGTCGGTGGTGGAAGCCTGGCTGAAACAGTGGGCGCAGCGCAGCAATGCGCTGGTGGGCGGCAGTGTGGCGGTGCAGACCGGCAAAGGCGCGGTCAACCGTTTTCTGTTGGCCGACCCGCAGGGCCGGGTGTACCAGTACGACAAGCGTCACCTGTTCCGCATGGCGGGCGAGCACGAGTATTATCAGTCCGGCCAGACGCGGGAAATCGTGGAGTGGCGCGGCTGGCGCATTCTGCCGTTGATCTGCTACGACCTGCGTTTCCCGGTGTGGTCCCGTAACTGTCAGGATTACGATCTGGCGCTGTACGTCGCCAACTGGCCAGCGCCGCGCGCGCTGCACTGGAAAACACTGCTGGCAGCTCGGGCGATTGAGAATCAGGCTTATGTGGCTGGCTGCAACCGCGTCGGCACCGACGGCAACGGCCACAGCTATCAGGGCGACAGCCTGATTATCGACGCACAGGGCGCGATTCTGGCTTGTGCGCCGGAACATCAACCGGCCCGTCTTGACGCCGAGCTGTCGCTGGAAACGCTGCAAAGCTACCGTGAAGCCTTCCCCGCCTGGCGCGACGCCGATAAGTTCGGTTTGTAATATCAAGCGCGCTCAGGCGCGCTTGATTATCGATACCCCAACACCGTCAACAGCAGCGCCTGCACCGCCAGCGCTACATCGTCCGTCAGCACTGACTCGTCAGGATGGTGGCTGACACCGCCCTTGCAGCGCATAAACAGCATCCCCACCGGCCAGCGTTCGGCGATGGCGATGGCGTCATGGCCCGCACCGCTCGGCAGCAGCAAATTATCGCCCTGCACCTGCGTCACCGCAGCGGACAAGCGCTGTTGCAGCGCGTTGTCGCAGCGGGTAGCGGCGATGCGGTAATACTCTTCAGCACTGAACGCACAGCCGCGCTGCATGGCGATGTCGTGCGCCAGCGTCAGCAACCGTTGTAACAGCGCATCCAGCGGTTTGTCGTCCGGGCCACGGATATCCAGCGTCAGCCTGACCTCACCGGGAATCACGTTGGCGGCCCCCGGCAGGCACTGCAAGGTGCCAAAAGTCGCCACCAGATAGGGATCGCTGTCGCGCGTCACCTGTTCAGCCTGGGTCATCCACGCCGCCGCTGCTGCCAGCGCGTCCTGCCGCTGTGACATCGGCACCGTACCAGCATGGCCAGCATGACCGACAAACGTACAGTTCAGCCGCCGTGCACCGTTAATGGCCGTGACCACGCCCAGTGCCAGTCCAGCCTGTTCCAGACACGGGCCTTGTTCGATATGCAATTCCAGATAGGCCAGAATATCCGCAGCCGGACGTGCCGCCAGTGCGATAGCCTCCGGATCCAACCCGGCCTGCGTCAGCGCCTGTGCGACGGTGATGCCATTGGCGTCCGGACGCGACAGCCAGCCGTCGGGCCAGGTGCCGGTCAGTCCGCGGCTGCCGAGTAGCGTGACGTCAAAGCGGGTGCCTTCCTCGTCGCCAAAACCGATCACTTCCAGCGCCACCGGCAAACGGATCCCACGCTGATTCAGCAATGACACGGTTTCGATGGCCGCCAGCACCCCCAGCATACCGTCGTAACGGCCAGCGTTGCGCACGGTGTCGAGGTGTGACCCCAACAGCAGAGCGGGCGCACCCGGCACACGGCCTTCATAGCGACCACAAATATTTCCGACGCTATCCTGCCACACGCGCATACCCGCTTCCCGCATCCACGCCCCCGCCTGCTGATTAGCCTGCAAGTGTTGCGGCGACAGATAAACCCGTGTGAGCTGGCCTGCGGTTTCACTGATGGCCGCCAACTGATCGCAACGCGTCATCACCCGACGGGCGGCCGCCTGCGCATTGAAATCCGTCATCACGCTGTCCATCAGCACCTCGCTCATGTCGGCGCCTGCGCGGCATCATACACATTCCAGGCGGCTTGCAACGCCGCCCCCTGAACGGAGCGGAACCCCAGCCGGTTCAATACCGCTTCCAGCGCAGTCAGCGTTTGCATCACGCAGTCTTTGCGGGCGTTATAACCCATAGTGCCGATGCGCCAGATCTTGCCCTGCAACGGCCCGAACGAGGTGCCGATCTCAATGGCAAAATCCTCCAGCAGCAGCTTACGCACCTGCTCGCCGTGCACGCCTTGCGGGATCACCACGCCCAACACATTGTTCATTTTGTTGGCAACATCGCCGTAAGCTTGCAACCCCATGCCTTCGATACCGGCCAGCAATGCATTACCGTGCAACTGATGTCGGGCGATACTGGCATCCAGCCCCTCTTCCAGAATAACGCGGGCGCATTCACGGGCGGCGAACAGCATACTGGTGGCCTCGGTATGGTGGTTCAGCCGCTCCGGCCCCCAGTAATCCATGATCATGCCGAGGTCGAAATAGTTGGAATAAATCATTTCGTCGTCACCGTCCTGATGGTCGGTGGTACGGATACCCTGCTCTACGCACTTACGCTGGCGAATCACCGCTTCCATGCGCGCGCTGAGGGTCACCGGCGAACTGCCGGACGGCCCGCCCAGGCATTTCTGCAATCCGGCAGATACCGCATCCAGCCCCCAGGCGTCGGTTTCCAGCGGGTTGCCGCCGAACGAGGCGGTAGCATCGGTGTAAAACAGCACGTCATGACGGCGGCAGATAGCGCCCAGCTCCGCCAGCGGCTGCAACATGGTGGTGGAGGTATCACCCTGCACGGTCAGCAGCAGACGCGGTTTCACCCGTTTAATGGCGTCTTCGATCTGGTCCGGCGTGAACACCTCACCCCACGGCGCTTCGATAGTGTGCACCTCCGCGCGGCAGCGGCGGGCAATCTCGCACAATAGGTGACCGAAGCGGCCGAACACCGGCACCAGCACGCGATCGCCAGGGCGGATCGCCGAGACAAGAATCGCCTCGATACCAGCGCGCGACGTCCCGTCCACCAGTAGGGTCCAGCGGTTGTCGGTGCGGAACAACTGGCGGTACAACGCCATCACCTGATTCATGTACTCGGTCATCGCCGGGTCATACTGCCCGACCAGTTGGCTGGCCATCGCACGCAATACACGCGGGTCGGCATTGATCGGGCCAGGCCCCATGAGTAAGCGATGGGGCGGATTGATCTGCGCAAACAGGTCGTTAGGCATGTGATGAACTCCTGATGTCCTTGATAACATTAAAATCGTAATGGCTCATACCGCTCACGGTGCTACAGCCGCACCGAGGCGATAAACTGTTTCAGTTCGGCAGTCTGCGGGTTGGCGAACAGTTCATCGCCTTTGCCTTGTTCCCACACCTTGCCCTGATGCATGAACACCACCCGGTCGCCGACCTCGCGGGCGAAATTCATTTCGTGGGTGACCAGAATCAGCGTCATGCCTTCGGCCGCCAACTGCTCCAGCACTTTCAGCACTTCGCCGACCAGCTCCGGGTCCAGCGCGGAGGTGATTTCGTCGCACAGCAGCACCTTCGGGTTCATCGCCAGCGCACGGGCGATCGCCACACGTTGCTGCTGGCCGCCGGACAGGCTGGATGGGTAGTAATCGATACGCTCGCCCAGCCCGACCTTCTCCAGCATCTTCACACCCAGTTCACGGCACTCGGCGGCGCTTTTCCCCAGCACCAGTTTGGGTGCCAGCATCACGTTTTCCAGCGCGGTCATGTGCGGGAACAGGTTGAAGTTCTGAAAAATCATACCGACCGAACGGCTAATTTCCCGCGCCTGCGAGTCGCGGTCGGTAATGGTCATGCCACCGAGCTTGATGCTGCCGTCCTGATAGCCTTCCAGCCCGTTGATGCACCGCAGCAGGGTACTTTTGCCGGAACCGCTACGGCCGATGATGGAGATCACCTCGCCCACGTCGATATCCAGATCCACCCCTTTCAGCACGTGGTTCTGGCCGTAATATTTATGGACCTGATTAATGGTGATGAGCGGCATTGAATTTCTTCTCCAGATAACGGCTGTAGTACGACAGCGGATAACACAGCAGGAAATAGCCCAGCGCCACCAGCCCGAATACCTTAAACGGCTGGAAGGTGACGTTATTGAGCATGGTGCCAGCCTTGGTCAGCTCAACGAAACCGATGATCGACGCCAGCGCGGTGCCCTTGATCACCTGCACCGAAAAACCGACCGTCGGCGCAATAGCGATACGCATCGCCTGGGGGGCAATCACCCGACTCAGCGTTTGGGTAAAGGTCAGCCCCAGGCAGCGGCAAGCTTCCCACTGCCCTTTCGGCAACGCCTGCACGCTGCCGTACCAGATATCCAGCAAAAACGCGCTGGTAAACAGCGTCAGCGCCAGGGCGGCAGCGGTCCACGGGCTGACGTCGATACCAAATAATCCCAGCCCAAAAAACGCCAGAAACAGCTGCATCAGCAACGGTGTGCCCTGAAACACATCGGCGTATAACCGGGTCAGACGCAGCGGCCAACGTCGTTTGGTCAGGCGCAACAGCAGCAACGGTAACGTCACCAGCCCACCGCCGAAAAACGCCGCCAGCGACAGCAGTACCGTCCAGCGCCCGGCCAGCAGCAGGTTGCGCACAATATCCCAGTCAGTAAACGTCATCATCAGCGCGGCGTCCCCAAAAAACGTCGCCCGGCCAGCAACAGCAACTGACGCATCAGCATCGACAGCACCAGATAGCAGAGCGTGGTCACCAGATACACCTCAAAACTGAGGAAGGTCCGGGACTGAATTAAATTGGCAGCGAAGGTCAGCTCTTCGTACGACACCTGTGATACCACGGACGAACCGAGCATCACGATGATGCACTGGCTAACCAGCGCCGGATAAATCCGTTGCAGCGCGGGCGGCAGAATCACCCGCGTAAACGTCTGGGTCCGCGACAGCCCCAGTACCCTCGCGGCTTCCCACTGGCCTTTCGGCGTCACCTGAATACCCGCGCGGATAATCTCCGTGCTGTAGGCCCCCAGGTTAACCAGCATCGCCAGCAGGGCGGCCTGCCCGGCGGTGAGTTTCAGCCCCAACCCCGGCAGACCGAACACGATGAAAAACAGTTGTACGACAAACGGTGTATTGCGAATCGCCTCGACGTACAGGCCCCACAAGCGGCTGACCACGGTCGGCTTACCGCTGCGCAATGCCGCGCCACAGATGCCGATGGCGATCCCACCGATCGTCGCCATCGTCGTCAGTTGTACGGTGACCCACAGGCCGGCCAATAACGCTGGCCAGTAAGGCCATAGCGCCGCGAAATGAAGCTGATAGGTCATGGCTTATCCTTACTTACGCGCCAAGATTGGCTGGCAGCGGTGCTTTCAGCCATTTCTCAGACAAGCCGTTGAGCGTGTTATCCTTGAGCGCTTTCTCAATCAGTTCATCAACCTTCGCCTTCAGCGCCGGTTCATCTTTTTTCAGGCCGATGTAACAGGGCGAATCTTTCAGCATGAATTTCGCTACCGGTGCTTTGGCCGGGTTCTTCTCGGCAATCGCCGCCACCACCAGGTTACCGGTGGCGATATACTGCACCTGACCGGACAGATAAGCAGACAGCGTGGTGTTGTTATCTTCATAGCGTTTGATGTCAGCGGTCTTCGGCGCAGCCTCGGTCAGCACCATGTCTTCTACCGCACCGCGAGTCACACCGACGGTTTTGCCCTGCAATGCATCCGGCGCACTGACGCTGGCATCTTTCGGACCAAATACGCCGAGGAAGAACGGCGCATAAGCGCGGCTGAAATCGATCACTTTTTCACGTTCGGCGTTTTTACCCAGGCTGGAAATCACCAGGTCCACCTTATCGGTTTGCAGATAAGGGATGCGGTTAGCGCTGCTGACCGGCACCAGCTGCAACTTTAGTTTCATCTCACTGGCCAGATAGCGCGCCATGTCGATGTCGTAACCTTGCGGCTGCAGATCGGTGCCGACCGAACCAAACGGCGGGAAGTCCTGCGGCACGGCGATACGCAGCACGCCGCGTTTCTGGATATCCTGCAACTGATCCGCCATCGCCTGCCCGGCCTGAACCACCAACAGCGCTGCACCTACTACCGCCAAAAAACGTTTTCCGATCTTCATTGCTGTGCCCCCGGTTAAGTTAATTTGAAACCAAAGATTCTTCAATAAAAATATTGAAACCTTTGTTGCAGAAATAAAAGCAAGATGTATGCCAGATATCGCATAGCCACATCACCACGGCCAGCAAGGGTAGAGACAGCTTGAACTGTGCGAGAAAAGCTATCGTTCAGTGAGTGCGTGCGTCCGGAAACGTCGTCCGCAACGCACAATGACAGGGCATGAAAACGGGAAAAGATTGCACCAAAATAGAACAAACGCACCAGTGGAGCGCGTGTTTATCGCTGTTCCAGTTCGTCGAGTTGCAGGTAAAGGTCGGCAATATCGTGGATGCGCTGACGCCCCTCCGCCAACATCTGATGCAGCAACGCGTTGCTGATCAAGTTAACCAGACTCATGGCGCTGGCGTAGCTGTCAAAGGCCGATACGCTGTCCAGCGGCGCGGTCAACGCCCAGGAAGCCAGCGGTGGCAGCGTATGCGCCTGCGGTTCACACAACAGCAACACCGGAATCTGCCGGGCGCGCAATTGCTGCAACAGCGGCAGGATCAGGCGCGGACGGCGGCGGAACGCCACCACCACCACCACATCGCGTGCGTCCAGATCCGCCAGTTCTTCCGCCAACGTCTGGCCGGGTTGCGCCAGCAGCGGCACCTGCGGGCGGATTTGCAGCAATTGCTGACGCAGGTGCAGCGCCACCGGGTAGCTGTTGCGCAGCCCGAGCACACAGACGCGCTGCGCCTGCTGTAACGCCGCGATCACCGCGCCGAACTGTTGTGGGTCTATCTGGTTGACCCACTGCGTCAGGTTAGCCATTTCCTGTTTGTAATGGCGCGCCAGCAGGGTGTTGCCCTGCACCGCGTCCCGGTTATCGGTCAGCGGCATACCGCTCTGGCGCAGGGTGCGCAGCTCATCGCGCATTTCCCGGTAGCTGGGGTAACCGAGGCGGCGGAACAGGCGGCTGACCGTGGCTTTGGACACGCCGCTCAGCCGCGCCAGCTCCGCGCTGTTATAGCTGATCAGGTCATCGAGATGATCAAAGATAAACTCCGCCACCCGTTGTTCCTGCGGTGACAACTCGCTGTACTGACTACGCAGCCGTTCATCAATTTGTTTCATGCCTGTCTCTGCCATTTTTTGAATCCTGTAACTTTTGTTTCATCCTTTCGGCGCTATGCTGAACATAGCATACAACCGTCGGTCGGCAGCAAGCAGAAAAGGTGGAACGGCTTTTGCTTAGCATCGACCACCCTACAGTCCAACAAGAGCCTTATCCCTCATGATGCAAAGCAATATCGCCCCATCGGGCATGGCGGTCACGCCGCATCATCTTGCCAGCGCCAGCGCGCAACGTATTCTGCGCGCCGGAGGCAACGCTATCGAAGCAATGGTTGCCGCAGCAGCCACGATTGCGGTGGTTTACCCCCATATGAACGGTCTGGGCGGTGATGGTTTCTGGCTGATTGTGCCGCCGCAGGGCGACCCGATTGCCATCGACGCCAGTGGCGCAGCCGGTTCACTGGCAAACCGCGCATTCTATGCGGGGGAAAGCCGTATCCCACACCGTGGCCCCACAGCGGCGCTGACCGTAGCCGGTACGGTAGGCGGCTGGCAGGAAGCGCTGACTTATGCTGCCGAGCAGGATATCAGCCGTCCGTTGCCACTCGCCAACCTGCTGGAAGACGCCATCGGCTATGCCCGCAACGGTATTCCGGTCACCCAGTCACAGGAAGACGCGCTGATCAGTCGTTATCATGAGCTGAGCGATGTCGCCGAATTCTGCCGTGTCTTCATGCCGCAGGGCGTCATCCCACGTACCGGCAGCCGTTTTATCCAGTCGGACCTTGCCGACACGCTGCAACAACTGGCACAAGACGGTCTGGACAGCTTCTACCGTGGCGCGCTGGCGGCACGCATGACGGAACAAATGACGGCGTTGGGTATGCCGGTCACCGCTGACGATCTGGCGAACTACCATGCCCGACGCGCCACACCGCTGGTGCTGAAACACAGCAAAGGCGAGGTGTTCAATCTGGCACCACCGACACAGGGGCTGGTGTCGCTGGCGATTCTGGGCATCACCGATCGGTTGGGGATGGAAGACCTCAGCGACAGCCAGACCATACACCGCGTGGTAGAGGCCACCAAGCTGGCTTTCAGGCTGCGCGACAAGTACATCACCGACCCGAAACGGATTACGCAGGATATTCAGGCGCTGTTATCCGCCAGCCATCTGGATACGTTGAGCAAGCACGTCGACACCCGATCCGCCGCGCCCTGGGGGCAAGGCAAGGGGCCGGGCGATACCGTCTGGCTGGGCGTGTCCGATCGCCACGGGCTGTCGGTGTCATTTATCCAGAGCATCTATCACGAATTCGGCAGCGGCGTGGTGTTGCCGGACACCGGCGTGCTGTGGCAAAACCGCGGTGCCTCCTTCAGCCTGGACCCAAATCACCTGCTGGCGCTGGAACCGGGCAAGCAGCCGTTTCACACTCTTAACCCGGCGGCGGCACGGCTGGCTGACGGGCGCACCATGGTCTACGGCTCAATGGGCGGCGACGGCCAGCCACAAACACAGGCGGCGCTGTTCATCCGTCACGTGGTACAGGGCGTGCCGCTACAGCAGGCCATTACCGCACCGCGCTGGTTGCTGGGCCGCACCTGGGGCCAGTCTTCCGATACGCTAAAACTGGAGGACCGCTTTACCCCCGCTACCGTCGAAGCGCTACGCACGCTCGGTCACGATGTGGAACTGCTCACCGGGTTTAACGAAACCGTCGGCCATGCGGGGGCTATCATCCGCCATGCCAACGGTATGCTGGAAGGTGCCAGCGACCCGCGCAGTAACGGCAGTGCCGCTGGGTTTTAATCTCGCTACCTGGCTACTTTCACCCCTGATGAGGTTTGTGTTGATGGAAAAAAAGGATATCGATCAGGCTGCGCTGGCCGCGTACCTGCAACAGATGGAAACCCTGCTGCAACTGGAGCTGGATGATGCCCGACGCCAGGAGCTGCATATGCAATTCACACGCATCGCCGCGATGGCGCAGCCGCTGATGGCGTTCCCGCTGGACGAACGTCAGGAAGTGGCGGGAGTGTACCGGCCATGAACCCTGCTCAACTGTCTATCCGCGCGCTACGGGCTGAACTGACCGGCGGCCATCTTTCCGCCACCGACATCGCTCGCGACACACTGGCGCAAATCGAACGTGGTAATCCAGCGGTCAACGCTTATACCAGCATCACCGCGCAACGTATGCTGGCGGAAGCCGCCGACATCGACAGCAAACGTCATCAGGGTCATGCGCTGCCCGCGCTGGCAGCGGTGCCCTACGCGGTAAAAAACCTATTTGACGTCGCGGGCGAAACCACGCTGGCTGGTGCCAGGCTGTTCAGCCAGCGCACACCGGCAACGCAAGATGCGTTTGCGGTGCGTCAGCTACAATCCTGCGGCGCTCTGCTGTCAGGGCTGCTGAATATGGATGCCTACGCCTACGGTTTCACCACCGAAAACAGCCACTATGGCGCGACCTGCAATCCACATGATCTGACGCGTATCGCCGGGGGATCGTCCGGTGGTTCCGCCGCCGCGGTCGCCGCCGGGCTGGTGAATTTCTCGCTCGGTAGCGATACCAATGGGTCGATCCGCGTACCCGCTTCACTGTGTGGGATCTTCGGGCTGAAGCCCACCTTCGGCCGACTGTCGCGCCACGGCACCCAGCCGTTTGTCGGCAGCCTCGATCATATTGGCCCGCTGACGCGCAGCGCTGAAGATCTGGCGCTGGTGTATGACGAGCTACAAGGGTTTGATCCGGCGGACCGCTTTCAGGCGATCCAGCCATTGCGCTCGACCGTTCCGTCGCTGACGGACGAGACACCGCTGCGCAGCCGGGTGTTGGGTGGCTACTTCGCGCAATGGTGCGATGAACAGGCCGCCACCGCGGTACGGCAAGTGGCACAGGCGTTAAACGCCGATGATGACGTGGTGCTGGATAATGCCGGTTTGGCGCGTACAGCGGCGTTTATTCTCTCCGCCAGCGAAGGTGGCAACCAGTATCTGCCCGCCCTGCGTGCCACGCCGGATCTGTTTGAACCCCTCTCCCGCGAACGCCTGCTGGCCGGTGCGATGATCCCGGCTGCCTGGTACGTGCAGGCACAGCGTTTCCGCGATCATTTCCGCCGTGAAGTACTGGCACTGTTCGCCGATACCGATCTGCTGATAGCACCCGCCACGCCCTGCCCGGCAACGCGCATCGGTCAG
The DNA here is from genome assembly GCF_000784735.1 of Dickeya undicola. Classification (GTDB taxonomy): domain Bacteria; phylum Pseudomonadota; class Gammaproteobacteria; order Enterobacterales; family Enterobacteriaceae; genus Dickeya; species Dickeya undicola. The sequence goes on along the minus strand of NZ_JSYG01000036.1, from coordinate 27,757 downwards.
GAAACCCTGCGCATCAACCACACCGATTTGCCGATTCGCGCCAGCATGGGGATGCTAACTCAGCCGATTTCGTTCGTTGGCCTGCCGGTGGTGACGGTGCCGCTGACCACCGCTAGCGGGCTGCCGATCGGCGTGCAGTTGATCGCCGCACCGTGGCGGGAAGATGTTGCGCTGCGCGCCGCCTGGCGTCTTGAACAGCAGGGTATTGCTCAGGCTTTGCCGCCTGCCTCTTTTCACTCACAAGGAATTTCCGCATGACACCCGAGATCAACTTGCCTGACGTTCTGGCCGAGGTAACCACCGCGTTTTATCGTTATGAAAAGGCGCTCACCGGCAACGACATCGAAGTACTGGACGCGCTGTTCTGGCACGATGCACGTACCGTGCGCTATGGCGCGTCGGAAAACCTGTACGGCATCGAACAGATCCGTGAGTTTCGCGCAGCCCGCCCATCGGCCGGGCTGGATCGTCAATTGCACAACACGGTGATCACCAGCTACGGCCGCGATATGGCGGTCGCCAGCACCGAATTTCGTCGTGAAGGCAGTGAAAAAATCGGCCGACAGATGCAAACCTGGCTGCGTACCGAACAAGGCTGGCGGATTGTCGCCGCCCACGTCAGCCTGATGGTGTAACCCGATACGGCTTTTCAGGCCGATAGATTGCCGTATCAGGCCGGTGGCACCTCATCACCCCTGATACGGATGTACCCGATACCAGTGTTCGGCAATATCCTGACGGCGGCACACCCACACCCGCTCGTGCTGCTGGATATAATCGAGGAAACGCTGCAACGCCCGGAAACGCCCCGGCCGCCCCAGCAAGCGACAGTGCATACCGATAGACATCATTTTCGGCGCATCTTCGCCTTCTGCGTACAGCACATCAAAACTGTCCTTCAGATAGCTAAAGAATTGCTCGCCGCTGTTGAACCCCTGCGGTGAGGCGAAACGCATGTCGTTGGCATCCAGCGTGTAGGGAACGATCAGATGCGGTTTCACCCCGCCGTCCGCTCGCTGCACTGGCAGCCAGAAAGGCAGATCGTCACCGTAGTAGTCGCTGTCATACAGAAAACCGCCCTGCTCCAGCACCAGTTGCCGGGTGTGTGGGCTGTCGCGCCCGGTGTACCACCCCAGCGGCGGCTGGCCGAACAATGCCGTGTGCACCGCGATCGCCTGTTGCAAATGCGCACGCTCAGCGTCGATAGCCATATTCTGGTAGTGAATCCAGCGCCAGCCGTGGCTAACCACGTCATAGTCCGCCGCTCTGATGGCCTCGACCACCGCCGGGTTGCGCGCCAGCGCCATCGCTACACCGAACACCGTTAGCGGCAGGCCACGGTGCTGAAATTCCTGATGAATACGCCAGAACCCGGCGCGGGAACCGTACTCATAGAGCGAATCCATCGACATATGGCGTGCCGGGTAGCTGGCCGCACCGATGATATCAGACAGGAACTGCTCGGAACCGGCGTCACCGTGCAGCACATGGTTTTCCGCCCCTTCTTCGTAATTGAGCACAAACTGCACCGCGATACGCGCCTGCCCAGGCCAGCGGGCGTGCGGCGGTTGGCCAGCATAACCGATCAAGTCACGCGGGTAATCAGGGTCAGAGCCCCATTGCTGAGAGAGTGTCATGGTGTCTTTCCTTGTTGCTTTCCTGAGTCGTGGTGACCGCCGCCGATTAACGCAACGTCTCGAAAGGGCCGGTCAACGGTTTGTCCAGCGGATAGTCAAGATCGCCGTGTTTACTGGTGGTCAGCCCCAGCCCGATCAACGACTCCACCATTTTTACCGCCGCGCCCACGCCATCGATAACCGGAATGCCCAGTTCCTGCGTCAGCGCCTGTGCCAGATCGGCCATGCCACCACAACCGAGCACAATGGCACCGGATCCATCCTGCCGCTTTGCTTGTATACACATTTCCCGCACCTTGTGCTGCGCCAGCCCCTGACCGTCTTCCAGCGCCAGCACCGGCAGGTCGATGGCGTGCAGCGCAGCGCAGTGATGCTCGAAGCCGTAACGCTGCAACAGATGACGGGCGATGATCAGCGTGCGTGGCAGTGTGGTGACGATAGAAAAGCGCGTCGCCACCAGCATCGCCAGGTGCATCGCCGCTTCGGCGATGCCCACCACCGGTGCGCGCGCCAGCTCCCGCGCTGCCAGCAGACCGGGGTCGCCAAAACAAGCGATGACATGGCCGCTGACGCCCTGCTCGCGGCCCAGCCGAATCTGCTCTAGTACCCCAAGCGTCGCCACCGCTTCGTCAAAATGCCCTTCTATCGACGGCACGCCCTGCGACGGGCATACCGCCAGAATCTCGGTGCCGGGAGCCGCCACTCGCCGCGCCGCCTCACCGATGGTTTCGGTCATCGCCAGGCTGGTGTTGGGGTTGATCACCTGAATTACGCATTGGCTCATTCGACTTGCTCCTCTTTATTACGACCGAACGGCGTCAGATGGCTGAACAGCCGCGAGAAATCCGGCGTAGTCGCGCCATCACCGTCAAAACGCAGGCTGGCGACGATATCGTCGAAATGTTGCTGCATGGCAGCAGTCAACGCCGTCCGATCCCGGTTACGCAATAACGCCAGCAGATCCTGATGATCGTGACAGCGGCAACCCTGCTGCCAGGGCGCGCCGTAGGCGGCGATCACCAGTGATGATCGCAATGTGAGTTGCGACACCATGTTGGTCAGCACGCTGTTGCCGGAAATCGCCTGCAACTGGATGTGAAACGCCGCCGACAGGCGGATCGCCTCCGGCCCGTTGCGATCCTGATGCGCCTTCTCCTCTGCCGCCATCAGTTTCTCCAGCGCCGCCAGATGCGGCGGTTGGCAGTGTGCGATCACCGCAGGTAGGTTGGCGCACTCCATCAGGCTACGGGTCTGAAAGATCTCACGCGCTTCTTCTACCGTTGGTGTCGCCACCTGTGCACCACGTTTGGGCAACAATGTGACCATTTGCACCGTCGCCAGACGTTGCAGCACTTTGCGGATCCCGGTACGGCTGACGCCGAACACCTCCGCTAACGCTTCTTCTGGCAGGCGAGCACCGGGCAACAATTGATGCTCGACGATCGCGTTCAACAGCGCCTGATAGATAACTTCATCTTTTTGCTCGAAAAATGTCTCTTTTCCAAGACCGTAAATATCGCTCATCAGTTTCTTCCGTTATCACGTTCATCGCCAAATCGTACACACAAAATAAATTTATTGTATACAAAATTCACTGATCTGGCCCAAATCCTGCAACACCCCATAGCCTGATTTTTTCACCTTTATTGTTATCGTCACCAAAAGGAGCAGATTCCATGCCAGAAAACATGACATCCGCCGGAACCACTCCGGCGCATTACAGCCCGAGACTGTGCAATGACGATTTGGCCCCGACGCGTGTACAAAGCTGGTCCTGGTACAACATCTTTTCATTCTGGATGTCGGATGTACACAGCATGGGCGGCTACGTGGTGGCGGCCAGCTTTTTTACGCTGGGCCTGGCCAGCTGGCAGGTGCTGCTGTGCCTGCTGGCGGGTATTTGTATCGTGCAACTGTGCGCCAATCTGGTCGCCAGACCCAGCCAACTCAGCGGCGTACCCTATGCGGTGATTTGCCGTCAGTCCTTCGGCGTGTTCGGTGCTAACATCCCGGCGGTGATCCGTGGGCTGATCGCTTTCGCCTGGTACGGTATCCAGACGTATCTGGCCGCCAACGCGCTGATGCTGGTGTTGTTGAAATTCGTGCCGTCACTCACCCCGCTGACCACCAGCCACTGGCTCGGTCTGTCGACGCTGGGCTGGCTGTGCTTCGGTGTGATGTGGCTGTTGCAGGCGATGGTGTTCTGGCATGGCATGAGCGCCATCAAGCGCTTTATTGATATCGCCGGTCCAGCGGTCTACGTGGTGATGCTGGCGCTGGCCGGGTGGATTGTATACAAAACTGGGCTGGAGAATATCTCCTTCACGCTGGGCAGCAAATCCCTCAGTAGCAGTGAGCAGGTCTGGCAGATGATCACCGCCACGGCGCTGGTGGTGTCCTATTTCTCCGGTCCGTTGCTCAACTTCGGCGACTTCTCCCGTTACGGTAAAAGTATGCAGGAAATCCGTCGTGGCAACCGCTGGGGTTTACCGTTCAACTTCCTGCTGTTCTCCATCGTCACGGTGGTGATCGTCTCCGGTACGCAGTCGTTGTTCGGTCAGATGATCACCGACCCGATCGAAACCGTCAGCCGTGTCGGCAACAGTGTGGCGGTAGCGCTGGGCCTGCTGACCATGATTGTCGCCACCATCGGTATCAACATTGTCGCCAACTTCGTCTCCCCGGCGTTCGACTTCTCTAACTGTGCCCCGCAACGCATCAGTTTCCGTACTGGCGGGATGATCGCCGCAGTCGGCTCGGTGCTGCTGACGCCCTGGAACTTGTTCAACTCACCGGAACTGATTCACTACACGCTCGACGTACTGGGTGCGTTTATCGGCCCGCTGTTCGGCATCCTGCTGGCGGATTTCTACCTGATCAAAGGCGGCAAGGTAGACGTAGATGCGCTGTTCAACGACACCCCCAGCGGGCGCTATTGGTATCGCAACGGCATCAACCCGAACGCGGTACTGGCGCTGCTACCCTCGGTGGCTATCGGGCTGGTCATCAGCTTTGTGCCAGCCTGGCATGAAGTCGCCAATTTCAGTTGGTTTATCGGCGTGGCACTCGGTGCAGGCAGTTATCGCTATCTGGCACGCCGTGAAAAAGCCGCTTCACCAACGGCAGCCGACCTGTCTGGGCTGGTGTTGGGTAAAGAATAAATCACACCGGGATCGCGACGTGGCGTCGCGATCCGTCTTTGTGCCTTTCCATGCTCTTTTCCCTATGCCCATATGCCCTGTTTTCGAGCCCGCACCGAATTTGGCTGTGCCATGACGGTGCGTTCTTCGGCTGCCACAGCAGCCTTGATAGAACATAAAGCAAGTAAAAACAAAACATTAAAAAACTGGCATAAGGTTTGAATGTTGCACTCCATCTTGTATACCAACTGGAATGCATTCATGACATCGCAAACTGTTTATACCGGCTTCACCTTGTCTCAGTGGCAACAGCAGCATCAACAGCACCCAGACCGCCTGACTGAAACCCTGCTGACCGTTTGGCGATCGCTGCGCGCTGACGACCCGGCGTGGATTTATCTGCCCGATGAAGCCCGGTTGCATGAACAAATCACCCACCTGCTCAGCCAACCTGACGCCCATCGCCTGCCGCTTTACGGCGTGCCGTTTGCAGTCAAAGACAATATTGACGTCGCGGGTTGGCCCACCAGTGCGGCCTGCCCTGCATTTACTTACACCGCAGCGCAAGACGCCACGGTGGTCGCCCGGCTCAAAGCCGCCGGTGCCATCGTGCTCGGCAAAACCAACCTTGACCAGTTCGCCACCGGGTTGGTGGGCACCCGCTCACCGTTTGGCGCGGTGCCCAACAGCATTAACCCAGAGTACGTCAGCGGCGGCTCCAGCTCCGGTTCTGCCTCGGTCGTCGCACGCGGGCTGGTGCCGTTTGCACTCGGCACCGACACGGCTGGCTCCGGTCGCGTTCCGGCCGGATTCAACAATATCGTCGGTCTGAAGCCCACCAAGGGCTGGTTGTCGACACAGGGCGTGGTGCCCGCCTGCCGCCTGAACGACTGCGTGTCGGTGTTCGCATTGACGGTGCCGGATGCCTGGCTTGTCACCACGCAGGCGGGCGGTTATGACGAAGACGATGCCTATTCACGTCATCACCCCCGCACCACGCCAGCGGATGTCTCCGCCCAGTTGCGACTGGCGGTGCCGCATCCGCTGGAATTCTTTGGCGATCAGCAGGCGGAGCAGGCGTTTCAACAAGCGCTGTTACACTTGCAGTCAATGGGGGCAACGCTGGAACCGCTGGACTTCAGCCCGTTCGAACAGCTGGCGCGTCAATTATATGAAGGGCCGTGGGTGGCGGAACGCACCGTGGCGGTAGGCAATCTGCTACGCGACCAGCCACAAGCGATGGACCCGACAGTGCGCCACATCATCGCCAAAGGCACCGATTACAGCGCCTGTGAGGTGTTTGAAGCGGAATACCTTCGAGCAGGGCTGGCCCGGCACATTGCCGCCCGACTAAGCGGATTTGACGCGCTGGTGGTGCCCACCGCGCCGACCATTCATACGCTGGAAGAGATGAAACAGCAGCCGGTGGCCTACAACTCACAGTTCGGCTTCTACACCAACTTCACCAATCTGGCGGATTTGTGCGGGCTGGCGTTACCGGCACCGTTTCGTGATGATGGTTTACCTGCGGGGATTACGCTGATTGCGCCAGCCTGGCATGACACCGCCCTGGCGGCATTCGGTCAGCGTTGGCAATCCGTCACGGCGCTGCCGCTGGGCGCGACCGGCAATACCTTGCCGCCTCTTCTTCCGCCACAGGAAACCGCTTCACCGCATCATGTGCGACTCGCCGTAGTAGGCGCTCACTTAAGCGGTATGCCGCTCAATTTTCAGTTGCTGACCCGCAACGCCGTCAAAGTAGAAGAAACCCTCACCTCAGCCGACTACCGCCTGTACGCCCTGGCGAATACCCAACCGCCCAAGCCCGGACTGGTCAAAACCGGTCAGGGACAACCCATTACGGTGGAACTGTGGGATGTCCCGCTGGCGCGCTTCGGCGAACTGGTGGCGGAAGTTCCCGCCCCGCTCGGCATCGGTACGCTGACACTGGCGGATGGCCGTCAGGTCAAAGGTTTCATCTGTGAACCGGCGGCGCTTAACGGCGCGCGGGATATTACCGAATTCGGTGGCTGGCGTGCCTTTATCACCCAAGGCTCGCCAGCCTGACAACGGGAGGAAACAGGATGCAATTCGCTACACCCAACGGCCCAAACTCGCGTCATAAAAGTAAGCCGCCAGTACTGGCAGAACAGGTTTACCAACGGATCAAACAGGATATTTTCGATTTTCGGTTGCTGCCGGGCGATCGCTTTACCGAGAACGAACTGGCGGAGCGGCTGTCAGTCAGCCGTACACCGATCCGCCAGGCGCTGTTCCGGCTGGAAACCGAAGGGTTTGTGAGCGTCTACTACCGCAGCGGCTGGCAGGTCAAACCGTTTGATTTCGCTTACTTCGAGGAGCTGTATGACCTGCGTATCGTACTGGAACGAGAAGCGGTGCAGCGGCTGTGCCTACTGTCGCCAGACACCTGCGCGGCGCTGCTCCAGCCGTTGCATCAGTACTGGATAGACGACCCGCAGCAGGATGACGGTCAGCAGGTTTCCGAGCAGGATGAAGCATTTCATCTGGCGCTGGTCGCGGCCGTTGGCAACCGGGAAATGGCGCGCGTACACCGGGACGTCACCGAAAAAATCCGCATTATTCGCCGACTGGACTTCACCCGTCAGGAACGCATTCAGGCCACCTATCAGGAACATGCCATCATTCTACAGACCATCCTCGCCCAAAATGGCGAACAAGCCTGCCAGTTACTTGCCGAACATATTGCCGACAGCAAAGCCGAGGTTCGCAACATTACTCTGCATCTGTTACAGCAAGCCAGAAATCAGGCTAACGATTGACATCCATACTGCCGCCCAGACCGGCAGTATTTTCTGGTTGTGTTCCACCATTATTCGCGCCGCTGGCGCGGTGTCTCCCCCTGTTCATCCCATCTCCGACCAACGTAAGCCGCCGGGGATTTATACCCGTCATACTTCAAGTTGCAGGTGTGTTGGCTGCGTTCATTCACCCGAATCACTTACCTGAGTAAGCTCATCGGGATTCACTCACTTGCCGCCTTCCTGCAACTCGAATTATTTTGGGTATATACCCGGTTGCCGCCGTTCTGTCCCCTGACATTATTTCGGGCATAAACACTCAGAATCATCCGATTATTTCATCACGATATCGTGACATATCACACCGCATTACCCGGACAAAAACCTGCTCTCAACAGCACGCTATTTCCCCGCGATATAGCCTCATTTCAACGCAACCAGAATCACCATAATCCAGCCATGTCATCCGCCCTATCACACACTTCAAAACACAGGGTTCACGCATTGAATGACATTATTATTTCACTCATCTCTTCATCTTGTAAAAATCATTATCTACCGATATCAAACCCACAAACAAAATCAATTAAATAGCAAAAAACAAAACCAATAAAACATTGAATTAAAACAAAAAATAAACAACAACAAAAAAAATAAAAATACATTTTCATTTTTAAATAGAAAACAATAAATTCAAATAAATATCACCATCCAACCACCAAAAATGGATATCCACCGTCATCAAAGGGTTGTCAGAGCGTCAGTTTATGGTAGGGTATAAAAAGTTTCACTCATCATAAGGCAGCGAGAAAAAACAAATAAACCACACAGGAAACCCTTAATTACATGGCAATTAAACTTGAAATAACACATCTGTATAAAATATTTGGCGAGCATCCTGACAGAGCATTCAAGCTTCTGGAGCAAGGGCTTAGCAAGGATCAAATTTTTGAGAAAACCGGTCTGACGGTAGGGGTAAAAGACGCCAGTCTGGCCATTGAAGAAGGCGAGATTTTTGTGATCATGGGGTTGTCCGGTTCCGGCAAATCCACCCTGGTACGCCTTCTCAATCGCCTGATAGAACCTACCCGTGGTCAGGTGCTGATCGACGGCGAGGATATCTCTCGTCTGCCGGACAGTGCGCTGCGTGCGATTCGCCGCAAGAAGATCAGCATGGTGTTTCAGTCTTTCGCGCTGATGCCTCACCTGAATATTCTCGACAACACCGCATTCGGTATGGACCTGGCCGGAGTGCCCCGCGCAGAACGCGAGCAGAAAGCGCTGAGCGCGTTGCAACAAGTCGGCCTGGAAGCATACGCCAATGCCTACCCGGACGAACTCTCCGGCGGGATGCGCCAGCGCGTCGGCCTGGCCCGCGCACTCGCGAATGATCCCGACATTCTGCTGATGGATGAGGCGTTTTCAGCACTCGACCCGTTGATTCGCACCGAGATGCAGGATGAGTTGATCAAGCTGCAAGCGCGCCAGCAACGCACCATCGTGTTCATTTCGCACGATCTGGACGAAGCGATGCGCATCGGTGATCGCATCGCCATCATGCACAGCGGCGAAGTGATTCAGGTCGGCACACCGGATGAGATTCTTAATAACCCAGCTAACGACTACGTGCGCACCTTCTTCCGCGGCGTGGATATCAGCCACGTATTCAGCGCCAAAGACATCGCCCGCCGCCGCCCGATAGCAGTGATCCGAAAAACGCCGGGTGTTGGCCCGCGATCCGCACTCAAAATCCTGCAAGAGGAGGATCGCGAGTACGGCTATGTGCTGGAACGGGGGCACAAGTTCATCGGCGTAGTCTCCATCGACTCCCTCAAGCAGGCGTTACGTGAGCAGCAACCGCTGGAGCAGGCATTATTGCCCACTCCGACGCCGGTCCCCGCAGAGATGTCGCTCAACGAGCTGATATCTCAGGTGGCACAAGCCCCCTGCGCCGTACCTGTTGTGGACGATAACCATGAATATCTCGGCATTATCTCCAAAGGGATGCTGCTGCAGGCACTGGATAAGGAGAGCACGCTGAATGACTGATTCCACACAAAACCCCTGGGACGAAACCCAGACACCGGATGCAGCGACCAACACTGCCCACAGCCACGCCGCCGCCACACCGAGCGACCCTGTGACGACGGCGGGTTCATCGGGCACACCCGCGCAGGCTGACCCCTGGGCGGCGTCATCAGCACCGGCCAATAGCCCCTCGCCGACGGATAATTCCGCCGACGCCTGGAGCAACGCACCGCCGCCCGCCGCCAGTGACGTACACCAAAGCGGAAGCGACTGGCTGAACAGCGCACCGGCACCAACGCAGGAACACATCAGCCTGATGGATCCGTTCCACCATACCCTGGTGCCGCTCGATCGCTGGGTGACCGAAGGTATCGACTGGCTGGTGCTGCATTTTCGTCCGCTGTTCCAGGGCATTCGCGTACCCGTCGACATGATCCTCACCAGCTTTCAGCAACTGCTGACCGGCCTGCCCGCGCCGATTGCCATTCTGGTGTTCTCATTGCTGGCCTGGCAGGTGTCCAGTTTTGGCATGGGGGTGGCGACACTGCTGTCGCTCGTTGTCATCGGTGCTATTGGTGCCTGGTCACAGGCAATGGTTACGCTGGCACTGGTGCTGACCGCGCTGTTCTTCTGCGTGATCATTGGCCTGCCGCTGGGGATCTGGCTGGCACACAGCGATCGCGCGGCCCGTATCGTGCGTCCACTGCTGGACGCCATGCAGACGACGCCCGCGTTCGTCTATCTGGTGCCGATCGTGATGCTGTTCGGTATCGGTAATGTGCCAGGCGTGGTGGTGACCATTATTTTCGCCCTGCCGCCGATTGTTCGTCTGACCATCCTTGGTATTCGTCAGGTGCCAGCGGACCTGGTGGAAGCGGCGCAATCTTTTGGTGCCAGCCCGCGCCAGATGCTGTTTAAGGTGCAGTTGCCGTTGGCAATGCCAACCATCATGGCTGGTATTAACCAGACCCTGATGCTGGCGCTGTCGATGGTGGTCATCGCCTCAATGATCGCCGTCGGCGGGCTGGGGCAGATGGTATTGCGCGGCATCGGCCGCCTCGACATGGGGCTGGCGTCCATCGGTGGGGTCGGCATCGTGATTCTGGCCATCATTCTGGATCGCCTGACCCAATCGTTGGGGCGTGACGCCCGCAGTCGCGGCAACCGCCACTGGTACACCCACGGCCCACTGGGGCTACTGGTTCGCCCCTTCATGAAATCCCGGGCCTAAGCCCGAGCGTATCGCGTCACCTGACCCTGCGGCTGGCACCAGCTGGCCGCCTTCTCTGACACAGGTGTCTGTGCGTCGTTTACGACTGCTTATTGAATAAAACAAGATGAGGACTCTCCGTATGCGTAACATCAGCATGGCAACGCTTGCCCTGACTACCGTACTCAGTACCAGCCTGTTTGCCGCCGACAACCTGCCCGGCAAAGGCATCACCGTAAAGCCGGTGCAAAGCACCATTTCCGAAGAAACGTTCCAGACCCTGCTGGTCAGTAAAGCGCTGGAAAAACTGGGGTATACCGTCGATAAGCCCAGCGAAGTGGATTACAACGTCGGTTACACCTCAATTGCTAACGGTGACGCCACCTTTACCGCCGTCAACTGGCAACCGCTGCACGACGACATGTATCAAGCAGCCGGTGGCGATACCAAGTTCTACCGCCAGGGTGTCTACGTTTCAGGGGCAGCCCAGGGGTATTTGATCGACAAGAAAACCGCCGATCAGTACCACATCACCCGTCTGGATCAGCTTAAGGATCCGAAGCTGGCGAAACTGTTTGATACCAATGGCGACGGCAAGGCGGATCTGACGGGTTGTAACCCCGGCTGGGGCTGCGACAGCGTTATCAATCACCAGATTCAGGCTTATGGGCTGAGTGATACCCTCACCCACAATCAGGGTAACTACGCGGCGCTGATCGCCGATACCATTACCCGCTACAAGCAGGGCAAACCGATCCTGTACTTCACCTGGACGCCATACTGGGTGAGCGATGTACTGGTGCCGGGGCGTGACGTGGTATGGCTGCAGGTGCCGTTCTCCTCGCTGCCCGGTAAACAGAAAGGCACCGACACCAAACTGCCTAACGGCGCTAACTACGGTTTCCCGGTTAATAATATGCGCATCGTCGCCAACAAAGCGTGGGCAGAGAAAAACCCGGCCGCAGCCGCCCTGTTCGCCACCATGAAACTGCCGCTGGCAGACATCAATGCCCAGAACCTGCGTATGCATCAGGGTGAAGCGTCTCAGGACGATATCGAGCGCCACGTCAACGGCTGGATCAAAGCACATCAGGCGCAGTTTGACGGCTGGGTCAATACGGCCCGTGCAGCGGCAAAGTAAGCCGCGACGTCACCGCCATCCAGAGGATGCCCGCAAGGGTATCCTCTCTCTCTATTCACTGCATTCACTGCATTCACTGCATTCACTGCGGCTTCGGCCCCCGCCTTTCCCTTCGTTCGCTGTTTTGCCTTTTTATCGCTTCCCGGCCTTACCCGCCCTTACCACGCCAAAAGTAAACGCTTACCTTTACCGGAAGCAGAGAATAATCGGCTTATTCTAGTTTGGTTGATAAAACTCCTGATTATTTTCATGGCAATTTATAAGACAAATTGCTGGATTCTCCGACGTGACTGTTCAATACTAAATTAATAATTCCTATTTTAAATTTAACACTAAGCCAACATTTCTCGCATGTCTGCATCGACCACCACTACCGCCGGTCTAAGCCCGGCACTGACGCTGTTAATGTCCGCTGCCACCGGGTTAGCGGTAGCCAGCAACTATTACGCCCAGCCGTTGCTGGACACCATCGCCCATGCATTCAGCTTGTCGGTCAATCAGGCCGGTTTTATCGTCACCGCCGCCCAGTTGGGATATGCCTGCGGCCTGATGTTTCTGGTGCCATTGGGTGACCGCTTCGAGCGCCGCGGTTTGATTGTCGGAATGACCCTGCTGGCCGCTGGCGGTATGGTGATTACCGCAGCATCCCCTTCGCTGTGGTTGATGGTGGTCGGCACCGCCATTACCGGCCTGTTCTCGGTCGTGGCGCAGATTCTGGTGCCCCTGGCCGCCACGCTGGCCTCACCAGAAAACCGCGGTAAGGTCGTCGGCACGATCATGAGTGGTCTGCTGCTGGGGATCCTGCTGGCCCGAACGCTGGCCGGTGCACTGGCGTCACTAGGCGACTGGCGTACGGTGTACTGGGTCGCCAGCCTGCTGATGACGGGGATGGCATTGCTGATGTGGCGCGCGTTGCCGCGTTACCACCCGTCAACCAACCTTAACTATCCACAGTTACTGATCTCCATCTTTCAGCTATTCGGCAGTTCCCGCCCACTGCGCACCCGCGCGATACTGGGCGCGCTCGCCTTCTCCAATTTCAGCATCATGTGGACATCAATGGCGTTCCTGCTCTCTGCTCCCCCTTATCACTACAGCGAAGGCGTGATTGGGTTATTCGGCCTGGCAGGCGCTGCCGGTGCGTTGTCCGCCAGCCGGGCCGGTCGTCTGGTGGATCGGGGCAAAGCGAAACTCTCCACCACCATGGGATTACTGCTGCTGGCGCTGTCCTGGCTGCCGATTGCCACTGGCGTCAGTACCGTAGTGCCGTTGCTGATCGGTATTGTGGCGCTGGATATGGCGGTGCAAGGGGTACATGTCACCAACCAGAGCGTGATTTACCGCATGTTGCCGGACGCGCGCAACCGCCTGACCGCCGGTTATATGACCAGCTATTTTATCGGTGGTGCTATCGGCTCACTGGTTTCCGCCTATGCTTATCAGCATTTCGGCTGGCTGGGCGTCTCAGGGGCTGGTGGCATTCTCAGCCTGCTGGCACTGCTGGTGTGGTGGCAAAACCATCATGACGAATCGTCACAGCCGGAGGCTCTCGGATGATGCCTTACTGCCGCTCTATTGACGGCAACGTGCTATCACTGACGGTGGTTTGTGCCTATGATGTTGTTTTTTCGACCAGTAAATTTTTTTCAATCCGTGGATGAGCCCAGATACTGTGAATGCCGTTTCTTCCAGCCAGACTGATAGCCGCACGACGGCCGATGCCTCGTTTGCCAGTGGTCTGTTTAATAGCCTGCCGATCGTCATCGGTTATGTGCCGGTGGCGTTTGCCTTTGGCCTGAACGCCGTCAAGCTGGGTTTCACTCCGCTGGAAGCCATTTTTCTTTCCTGCATTATTTACGCCGGTGCCAGCCAGTTCGTCATTACCGCACTCCTGAGTGCGGGTGCCTCTATCTGGGTGGCAGCGTTGACCGTGATGGCGATGGACGTGCGCCACGTGTTGTACGGCCCTTCACTGCGTCACCGTATCCTGCAGAAACTGCCTACTGGCAAAACCGCCTGGTGGGCATTTGGTCTGACCGATGAGGTATTCGCCGCTGCGACGGTGCGGCTATCGCGGGATAACCGGCGCTGGAGCGAGTCCTGGATGCTGGGCGTGGCGCTGAGCGCCTGGCTATCGTGGGTTATCGGCACGGTACTCGGCGCGGTATTCGGTAATGGCCCGCTGGAAGATTACCCTGCGGTCGAAGCCGCCCTGGTATTTATGCTACCGGCGCTGTTCCTGAGTTTTCTGCTCGCGTCCTTTAAACGCCGTCAGAGTCTGGTGGTGGCTGCCGCGCTGATCGGTGCCTGCCTGGGGCTGTTGGTATCGTCCATTCCCGCCGCCATCCTGATCGGTATCGGCGGCGGTTGTCTGGCATCGCTGCATCAACCGACAGCAGTAAAGGAAGAAACGCGATGAATACTTCAGTATTATTGATTGGTTTACTGGTGGGAACAGTTAACTTCCTGTTCCGATACCTGCCGTTGCGGCTGGGTGCCGACCGGGCATCCGGTAACCTGCGTCGGGGCAGAACCGCCCTGCTGCTTGACAGCATCGGTATTGCTTCCATTTGTGCCTTGCTGGTGGTGTCCTCTCTGCCGGATATCATGCAGCACACAGAAAGACTGTTGCCAACGCTGGTGGGGTTCGCCCTGCTGACGCTGTGTTTTTACAAAACCCGCAGTATCGTACTATCGACACTGTTGGGCGCGCTGTGCTACGGCATAGTGTTTAAGTGGCTTCAGACAATAGCCTGAACATCATTGGCTAATGTCACTCACACAGCCCAAAGACAATAAACGGCGACAGACCGTACCATCTACACATGTTTCGACCAGTGACAAAATAAGCACTAATCGACAAGTCTCTCGCATTTACCTAATTAGTAACATTAGTTACTATACGGGTCGTGATTAATAAGGTTGACATCTATGGAAAGTTCATTCGCTCCAATTGAAGACATGCTGCGTATGCGGGCTTCACGTCGCCCGGATTTCCCTTATCGTGAAGTCCTGCTGCTACGTTTGTTCCTGCATATGCAAACCAAAATACTGGAACATCGCAACCGTATGCTGAAAGA
This sequence comes from Dickeya undicola, assembly GCF_000784735.1. Lineage (GTDB taxonomy): Bacteria > Pseudomonadota > Gammaproteobacteria > Enterobacterales > Enterobacteriaceae > Dickeya > Dickeya undicola. Next base: position 12,741 of record NZ_JSYG01000036.1, on the reverse strand, counting down.
ACAGGACATCAACGAAACCCTGTTCATGGCGCTGCTTACGCTTGAGTCGCAGGAAAACTATTGCATTCAGCCTTCTGAACTGAGTGCAGCGCTCGGCTCCTCACGTACCAACGCCACCCGTATCGCGGATGAGCTGGAAAAACGCGGCTGGATTGAACGACGCGAGAGCGACAGCGACCGCCGCTGCCTGTATCTGTACATGACCGAGAAAGGTAAAGCCTTTCTGGATGAACTGCTGCCGCCCCAGCACCGAAGCCTGAATATTCTCTGCGCTGCCCTTGAAGACAGTGAAAGAGAACAGTTGGAAGTGCTGATGCGCAAGTTGTTACAGCGTCTTGATGAAATGGACCAGAACGGCATTTAACGCTCGTCGCCATTCCTGACGAAGACCACCGCCATCGTTGCCTGCAAACCGTCATGGTTTGCAGGGGGTGTTGTGTTTTTTCAAAAAACCGTCACCGCACGATACCGCCATGAAAGGCAATCAAAGGCCATGAAAGGCCGAGAAAAAAGAAATTTAACTGGGAGAGAAGCATGAATGCCAACGTGGAAAAGCAGACTCCACCTACTACGCCATCGAAGTCCAGAAAATCTCGCAAAGGAATTCTCACGCTACTGATGATTCTGTTTTTCTTTATTGGCTGTGTGTGGTTTGCCTACTGGTATCTGGTGTTGCGACACCATCAGGAAACCGATGATGCCTATGTCGCAGGCAACCAGATTCAAATTATGTCGCAGGTCAACGGCAGCGTTGCCCGCGTCAACGTCGATAACACCGACTTCGTTAAAAAAGGTGATGTGCTGGTAGAGCTTGACCCAACCGACGCAGAGCAAGCCTTCGAGCGGTCAAAAACTACACTCGCCAACAGTGTGCGCCAGGTTCATCAGCAGATGATCAACGTCCGCCAGTACAAAGCCAACATCGACTTGCAGCAGATTGCGCTGGACAAAGCCATCAGTGACCTGAATCGCCGTGAAGCACTGGGGCGCGCCAATGCTATCGGCCGGGAAGACCTGCAACATGCACGCGATGAAGTCTCCAGTGCCAAAGCATCGCTGGAAGCGGCTAAACAGCAGTACGCCGCCACCCAGGCGCTGGTGCTGAATACCCCATTAGAACAACAGCCCGCCATTGCCCAGGCCGCTACTGATTTACGCGATGCCTGGCTGGCACTCAAACGCACCCATATCGTTAGCCCGGTGGACGGCTATGTCTCCCGCCGCAGTGTGCAACTGGGTGCACGCGTCACCCCGTCTTCCGCTCTGATGGCCGTAGTGCCATCCGCCCCGCTATGGGTTGATGCCAACTTTAAGGAAACCCAGTTGGCCAACATGCGCATCGGCCAACCCGCCACGATTGTCAGTGACCTCTATGGCGATGACGTGGTGTACAAAGGCAAGGTGGTGGGTCTGGATATGGGGACCGGCAGCGCCTTCTCACTGTTACCGGCTCAGAACGCCACAGGTAACTGGATCAAAGTCGTCCAGCGCCTGCCAGTACGTATTGAATTGGATCCGAAACAGTTGGCTGACGCTCCGCTGCGTATTGGCTTGTCGATGCTGGTTAAGGTAGATACCGCCAATACCGACGGCAAGGTACTGTCCGATGCGCCCCGCACCACGCCTGCTTACCAGAGTGATGCCCTGGATCTGGACCTGGCACCGGTTGATCAGTTGATCAGTCAGATCATCGGCGCCAACGCTGGCTGACCCCAGAGGAGAGCAGCGTGACAAGAAAACCACTTGAGGGCATGACGCTAGCTCTGATGACGATCGCCCTGTCGCTGGCGACGTTCATGCAGGTGCTGGATTCGACCATTGCCAACGTAGCTATCCCGACTATTGCCGGGAATCTTGGTGCATCCAACTCACAGGGGACCTGGGTCATCACGTCTTTTGGGGTGGCGAATGCCATCTCCATCCCGATCACCGGCTGGCTGGCCAAACGATTCGGCGAGGTACGCCTGTTTATCTGGGCTACCGTGCTGTTTACCCTGACCTCCTGGATGTGTGGCATGTCCACCAGTCTGGAAATGCTGATTATTTCCCGTATGCTGCAAGGTCTGGTGGCCGGGCCAATCATCCCGCTGTCCCAAAGTCTGTTGCTGAATAATTACCCGCCAGCCAAACGCGGCATTGCATTAGCGCTGTGGTCGATGACGGTGGTGGTGGCCCCGATCTTTGGCCCGATCCTCGGCGGCTGGATCAGCGACAACTACCATTGGGGCTGGATCTTCTTCATCAACGTACCGTTAGGTATTGTGGTGGTGTTGATCACCTTGCAGACATTGCGTGGGCGCGAAACCAAAACGGAAATCCGCCCCATCGATACCGTTGGTCTGGTTCTGCTGGCCGCAGGTATTGGCAGCCTGCAAATGATGCTAGACCGTGGCAAAGAACTGGACTGGTTTAACTCAACGGAAATCGTGATACTGGCGGTGGTGGCGGTGGTGGCGCTAACCGTGCTGGTGGTCTGGGAACTGACCGACGACCACCCGGTGGTCGATCTGTCGCTGTTCAAAATGCGCAATTTTACCATCGGCTGCCTGTGTACCAGCCTGGCGTTCATGCTCTACTTTGGCGCCATCGTACTGTTGCCGCAGCTGTTGCAGGTGGTGTTCGGCTATACCGCCACCTGGGCCGGGCTGGCCTCGGCGCCCGTGGGCTTGATGCCGGTGATTCTCTCACCACTCATCGGTAAATTCATGCATAAGCTGGATATGCGCCGTCTGGTCACGTTCAGCTTCATCATGTATGCAGTCTGTTTCTACTGGCGTGCCTACACCTTTGAACCAGCCATGGATTTCGGTGCGTCCGCCTGGCCGCAGTTCGTCCAGGGTTTTGCCGTAGCGTGCTTCTTTATGCCGTTAACCACCATCACGCTCTCCGGGCTACCGCCGGAACGAATGGCGGCTGCCTCCAGCCTGTCGAACTTTGCCCGAACACTGGCTGGTTCCATCGGCACGTCGATCACCACCACACTGTGGGAGCGTCGGGAGGCGTTACATCACGAACAGCTTAGCGAAGTGATCAATCCCTACAATCCGCTGGCACAGCAGACCTATCAGCAACTGGAAGCGATGGGAATGAGTCAACAGCAGGTATCCAGCTATCTGGCACAGCAGATTACGGCGCAAGGGTTGATTATCGGTGCCAATGAAATCTTCTGGCTGTCGGCTGGGGTGTTCGTCGTGCTAATCGTGCTGGTGTGGTTTGCTAAACCGCCCTTCGGCAGTCACTCGGCTGGCGGCGCACACTGATTTCCCACGCCGAACGGCGCAACACTAAAGCGTAAAAGTAAAAAAGGTGGCCAGGCCACCTTTTTTTTATTACCGCACGATATCGGGCTTAACCGTGATTCTGACGCCACCACTCCGCCAGCAGGATCCCAGTCGCTACCGAGATATTCAGGCTTTCCACGTTGCCGGTGCCGTCAATCGACACTTTGACGTCGCCCTGCTGCCAGGCGTTGTCAGACAAGCCATCCCCTTCCTGCCCCAGCACAATCACCGTTTTGGCTGGCAGCGACGCTTTCGACAAGGTTGTGCCTTTGTGACTGGAGGTGGTAACGATGGTGTAACCGGCGGCACGGAACTGCGCCAACGCATCGACCAGGCCGTCTGTGCTGATCGCTTTCACGTGCTCGGCACCGCCTTCCGCCGTGCGCACCGCCGCGCCGGATTCCAGCTGCGATGCATCGCGCACCAGCACGCCTTTCACGCCGAAATGGGCGCAGCTACGCATGATACCGCCCAGATTATGCGGGTTGCCGACATCTTCCAGCGCCAGCACGCAGTCGGTATCCCCGGCTTCGCGCAGGTACGCCGTCACATCCAGGCCACGACGTTTCTTGATCAGGAAACACACGCCACCATGATGCTCAGTACCGGACGCGCGGATCAGTTCGTCGTCTTCCACCACGTGGTAAGCCTTGCGGTTAGCCGCCATCCAGCGCAGCGCTTCACGAAAGCGCGGCGTGACTTCTTGCAGGAACCAACCGCGCACAATCGCATCTGGTCGGCTCAGGAACAGTGCCTGACAGGCATTCTCTCCGTAAACACGCGTTTCTTCCGCCCGCTGACGGCGAATCTGTTCTGGATCGATCTGGCTCTTGCCGCTGATGCCACCGTGATCCGGCTCTTCTCCCGGTGCACGCGACACCGTTTTCCACGGAGAATCCGCCTGATCAACCGGTTCGCGACGCGGTGGACGTGGACGCTCACGCCCCGCCGACTCGCCGCGCCATTTGCCGCCACGTTCGGCACCTTCTTTGTTATCTCTATCCCGCCCGCCGCGTGGCGCGCTGTCTCGCCCTTTACGACCACGGTTGTCGCCATCGCCACGGCGCTTGTCCGACGTACGCTTCGGTTTACCGTTCTTATCGTCCCCATCTTCGCTGCGGACGTACATGACGCGGACTTTGCCGCTCTTTCCACTTAATTCATCGCTCATGCTATTCTCCACCTACGCGCTGGGCGCGAAGATTACCCTATGTCCACCGGCTTAGCCACCAACCCGATCATAAAAGTCACTAACTATTATAACCATTGGATAAAACGCCTTGTTGGCGTTCGACCCACTATCCATACTTATCCTGCTTTCGCACCACCGTCTGTTGATCTCTTCGCGTATGCTGGGTGCGCTTGCGTCAACAGTACACTTGATTCCAGCCCTTTTGCTACCGAGGCCCGTTTATGAATACGGTATGTGCATCCTGCAACGCCACCAACCGCCTGCCAGAAGAACGCAACAATGATCATCAACACGCCAAATGTGGCCGCTGCGGTCAGGCGCTGTTCAGCGGCAAGGTAATTAACGCTACGGAAGAAACGCTGGATAAACTGTTGCAGGACGATCTGCCGGTGGTGGTGGATTTCTGGGCACCCTGGTGCGGACCGTGCGTTAACTTTGCCCCGGTATTTGAAAGCGTCGCTGACGAAAACAGTGGCAAAATTCGCTTTATCAAGGTCAACACCGAAGCGGAACCAGGCCTGAGCGCCCGCTTCCGTATCCGCAGCATTCCTACCATTATGCTGTTCAAACACGGCCAAATGGTGGATATGCTCAACGGTGCTATGCCCAAAGCCCCGTTTGAAAGCTGGCTGAGTGAATCGCTGTAAATCATTCCTCATACGACGCCCCGCCAACACGCGGGGCTTCAGGTCAGCAGCCCGGTCGTTTAGAATGTCCCTTTTTAATGGAAAATCATGACCGGTAACGCCGTCCTGCGTCTGCGCCAGCAACGCCTTGCTCTTTCCACGCGCCCGTTTCGCGCCCGCGGCTGCCGTGTTATTCGCTGCCAGCGTTGCCTGCTGCCGGAAGTCCACTGTCTGTGCGACACCCTCTCGCCACGCACCGCCCGCAGCCGCTTCTGTCTGGTGATGTTCGACACCGAACCGATGAAACCCAGTAATACTGGCCGCCTGATTGCCGATGTCCTACCGCAGACGGAGGCCTTTCTGTGGTCCCGCACCGAGCCGGACCCGGCGTTACTTGCCGCCCTGCAAACAGAAGAATATCAACCCTGGCTGGTCTTTCTGGCGGACGGCGATGAAAGCGGCCGTCAGGTCTGTCATCAACTGCCCGCCGACGGCAAACCGCCGCTGTTCGTGATGCTGGACGGCACCTGGCCGGAAGCGCGAAAAATGTTCCGCAAAAGCCCGTACCTCGATACGTTGCCGATCCTGTCGTTAAGCGTGGATGCCTTATCCAACTACCAGCTACGGGAAGCCAGCAGCGCGGGGCAGCACTGTACGGCGGAAATCGCCATTGCACTGTTACGTCAGGCTGGTGATAGCGATGCCGCCGACGCGTTAGCACAGCATTTCGACCGTTTTCGCCGCCATTATCTGGCAGGCAAAGCCCATCACGCGAAAAAGAAAATTTCTTCCACTGTCACAGCAAAACCGGCAACAGACGTTTAAGATCAATCAGGTGTCTTCTAACAGGAGTAACTGATGAGTCAGTGCGGATTAGAGGCTCTGTTGCGGCCCCGTTCGATTGCCGTAATCGGTGCGTCGGAAAAACCGGAGAGAGCCGGATTTTTGATGATGCGCAACCTGCTTGACGGCGGCTTCAACGGACCGGTGCTACCAGTCACCCCCAAATATCAGGCTGTTTGCGGCGTACTGGCGTACCCTGATGTCGCAAGCTTACCGATGACGCCTGACCTCGCCGTTATCTGCACCCGCGCTGATCGTAATCTGCCACTGTTGGAAGCACTGGGGCAGCGCGGTTGTAAAACAGTCATCATACTTTCCGCGCCGCCCGCGCAATTCGCCGAACTAAAAAACTGCGCCGCTCGCTATGCCGTAAGGCTTCTGGGGCCAAACAGCCTCGGCCTGCTGGCCCCCTGGCAAAGGCTCAACGCCAGCTTTTCACCCGTGCCAATTCTGAAAGGCAAACTGGCGTTTATTTCCCAATCGGCGGCGGTTTCCAACACCATACTGGACTGGGCGCAACAGCGCGGCATCGGCTTCTCTTACTTTATCGCGCTCGGCGACAGCCTGGATATTGACGTCGACGACCTGCTGGATTTCCTGGCACGAGACGGCAAAACCAGCGCCATTTTGCTGCATCTGGAACATATCAGCGACGCGCGGCGTTTTCTCTCGGCAGCGCGCAGCGCATCCCGCAACAAGCCGATTCTGGTAATCAAAAGCGGACGCAGCCGACAGGCGCAACAACTGTTGCATGACGGCCAGCACGGGCTGGACGCCGCCTACGACGCCGCCATCCAGCGCGCCGGGCTGCTGCGGGTGCAGGATACCCACGAACTGTTTTCAGCGGTGGAAACCCTCAGCCACCTGCGCCCGCTACGCGGTGAGCGCTTACTGATTGTTAGCAACGGCGCATCGCCCGCCGCTCAGGCGTTGGATCAGTTAATCGCCCGCCAGGGCAAGCTGGCGACGCTGAGCGAGACGACGCAGCAGGCATTGCGTGCCGTGTTGCCCGATACCGTTTCCATCGGCAATCCACTAGACTTGCGCGACGACGCCACACCACAACGTTATCAGGCAGCGCTGTCGGCTCTGCTGGACAGCGACGATTACGACGCGCTACTGATTATCCACGCGCCGAGCGCCGCTGCGCCCGGCACGGAAAGCGCTGAAAGCCTTATTCAGCTGTTGCAGCAACATCCGCGCGGCAAACGCATCACGTTGCTGACCAACTGGTGCGGTGAATTCTCATCCCAGGAGGCGCGCCGTCTGTTTAACGAGGCGGGCATCCCGACTTACCGCACCCCGGAAGGCGCGGTGATCGCATTCATGCATATCGTCGAATACCGTCGCAACCAGAAGCAACTGAAAGAAACCCCGGCGCTACCATCGGATCTCACCGCCAATGCCGCACAGGCGCATCAGTTGATCGGTCAGGCGCTGCAGGAAGGTGCTACCCGGCTCGATACCCACGAGGTCCAACCCATTTTGCAAGCGTATGGCCTGAACACACTGCCAACCTGGATTGCCGGTGACAGTACCGAAGCGGTATACATCGCAGAAAACATCGGCTACCCGGTGGCGCTTAAACTGCGATCCCCGGATATCCCCCACAAATCGGAAATTCAGGGCGTCATGCTGTACCTACAGAATGCTCAGGAGGTGCAACTGGCAGCGGAAGCGATGCTGGAGCGAGTCAGACAGACCAATCCGCAAGCACGCGTACTCGGTTTGCTGGTACAAGGCATGGCTAATCGTACCGGCGCGCTGGAGTTACGTATTACGGTTGAACAGGATGCTATCTTTGGCCCGATCATCATGCTGGGTGAAGGCGGCATAGAATGGAACCGGGAAACGCAGGCGGCGGTGGCATTGCCGCCGCTGAATATGGCGCTGGCGCGCTATCTGATCGTTCAGGCGTTGAAAAGCGGCAAAATCCGCAGCCAAAACGCGCTCAAACCACTGGATATTCCGGCTCTCAGCCGGTTGCTGGTGCAGGTTTCCAACCTGATTTTGGATTGCCCGGAGATCTCGCGTCTGGATATTCACCCGCTGCTGGCCTCCGGCGAGGAGTTCACGCTACTGGATGTTACGCTGCATCTGACACCGTTCAGCGGTGACCCGCAGTCTCGTCTGTCTATCCGCCCTTACCCGCAGGAACTGGAAGAAACCGTCCAGCTCAAGGATGGCTCGTCCTGTCTATTCCGCCCTATTCTGCCCGAAGACGAGCCGCTGCTAGCTCATTTTATCGGCAAGGTCACCCGCGAAGACCTGTATTACCGTTATTTCAGTGAAATCAACGAGTTTACCCATGAAGACTTAGCCAATATGACCCAAATTGACTACGATCGTGAAATGGCTTTTATTGCTGTGCGGTCAGGGGTGGAGGGCGAGCCGGAGATCATCGGCGTCACTCGCGCCATCGCCGACCCGGATAATACCAACGCGGAGTTCGCTGTACTGGTGCGATCCGATCTGAAAGGGCTGGGGCTGGGCAGAAAATTGCTGGAAAAGCTGATCCACTATACCCGCGCCCACGGTCTGACACGTCTGAGCGGCATCACCATGCCGACGAATCAAGGTATGGTCACGCTGGCGAAAAAACTGGGCTTCGCCGTTGATGTGCAACTGGAAGACGGTATTGTGACGCTGGAACTGCCGCTGAACTCGTCCGCACGGCCATAATCAGACGTGCAGATGCGGGCGGGATCTCGCTACGGGCAGTAAAACTTGCTCACAACGCTTGCCAAGTAGTGGTATCATCGCCCGATTCGGCTATGCCTTAACGTATATTTATGACCACGCGGTCATCCCACGATGAGAGAAGAATCGCACTGTGATGTTGTCAAAATTAAAGCGTACGAAATATCAACAACACCTTGCACAACTGCCTAAAATTCCTCAGTCTGCCGATAACGTCCAGACGCTCCACAGCCCGGCACTTTTTCGCACTACGCTGACAGAACAGATTCTGCAAGCGAAGAAGCGCATTTATCTGGTAGCCCTGTATCTGGAACACGATGACGGCGGCGAAGGCATTCTGTCTGCGCTCTATCAGGCCAAACGCCAATGCCCGGAACTGGAAATCACCGTACTGGTCGACTGGCATCGCGCCCAGCGCGGCCGCATCGGCGTTGCTGCCGACAGCACCAACGCTGACTGGTACTACGAAATGGCGCAACGGTACGACGATGCGTCTTTCCCCATTTATGGCGTTCCGGTCAATACGCGTGAAGCGCTGGGCGTCTTGCATCTGAAAGGGTTTATTATCGACGATACGGTACTTTACAGCGGTGCCAGTCTGAACGATGTCTACCTGCATCAGCATGAAAAATACCGTTATGACCGCTATCAGTTGATCCATAACCCTGTGCTGGCTGATGTCATGGCGCGGTATGTGCAGGACCTGCTGGCGTCGTCCGCTGTGCAGCGGCTGGACCGCTCGTCTCGTCCCAAAACCATCGACATCAAAAACGATATCCGTCAGTTCCGCCAGTCATTGCGTTCAGCAACGTATATGCTGCCTGGCGTCGGCGATAATAACCACCAATTGACGGTAACGCCGCTGGTCGGTCTGGGCAAACAGAGCCCGCTGAACCAGACTATCCATCACCTGATGTACTGCACCGAGCAGCGTTTAGTGATGTGCACCCCGTACTTCAATCTGCCAGCGCTGCTGGTTCGCAACATTATCCGCCTGCTGCGCAACGGCAAGCAGATCGAGATCATTATCGGCGACAAGACGGCAAACGACTTCTTTATCCCCGAAGATCAACCGTTCCGAATTATCGGCGCGCTGCCGTACCTGTATGAAATCAACCTGCGTCGTTTCCTGAGCCGGTTGCAGAAATACATCGACAGTAACCAGCTGATGATCCGTCTGTGGAAGGACGGCGATAACAGCTTTCACCTAAAAGGCATGTGGGTGGACGATAACTGGCAACTACTGACCGGCAACAACCTCAATCCTCGCGCCTGGCGGCTGGATCTGGAAAACGCCATTCTGATCCATGACCCGGAGCAAGTATTACAGGTACAGCGTCAGCAAGAGCTGGAGTGCATCCGTGCGCATACTCAGATCATCACGCACTATCAGCAGTTGCAAAGCATCGCGCAATATCCGGTGAAAGTGCGCAAGCTTATCCGCCGTCTGCGCCGTATCCGTATCGATCGCCTGATCAGCCGAATTTTGTAACCCTCTGCCGTATTCCCGGCACAATTTGTTAATACTCTGCCGGGAATGATCATGGCTGTAGTAAGCTTTGTCAGCGTTCTTCAGCCACAGGTCATAAGGGGGAGAGGATGCGCAAAGCGCTGCTATTACTGCTGTCCGTTTGTTCAGGGTGCGCGCACATGGCGCAGGATCAGTGGACGGGGCCCGACAAAGCGAAACATTTCATGGCATCAGCGCTACTAAGCGCCGCAGGCAGTGAATGGGTGGAGCATCAGCATCAGAGCCGCGACCGCAGCGCCGCATTCGGATTGATGTTTTCCGTCAGTATCGGCGCTGTCAAAGAAGCCTATGACAGCCGACCGCAAGGTAGTGGCTGGAGTTGGAAGGATTTCACCTGGGATATCGCCGGTGCAACGACCGGCTACTGTGTATGGCAGGCAGCCCATCACTAGAGCGTCTCGCCTTTCCCTTTGTGATGCAACCCGAGCGAAACCAGAAACGCCAGCGCGCCCATCAGCGAAACATACCAGAAGAAAGCCTCTTCCGTACCCAGCGATTTTAGCGACAGCGCCACATACTCAGCGGAGCCGCCAAACAGGGCGTTTGCCACGGCGTAAGACAACCCGACGCCTAACGCTCGCACTTCCGGAGGAAACATTTCCGCCTTGAGAATTCCACTGATCGAGGTATAAAAACTCACGATCACCAGAGCCAGCATCACCAGCGCAAACGCGACAACCGGGTTAGTCACGCCCTGCAAAGTAGACAGGATCGGCACTGTCAGCAACGCCGAGAACGATCCAAAAATCAGCATGGAACTACGACGCCCCATTTTGTCGGACAGTGCACCGAACAAAGGCTGCAACAGCATGAAAACAAACAACGCCAGAGTCATCAACCCGCTGGCGGATTTGGCATTCATCCCAGCGGTATTCACCAGATATTTCTGCATATAGGTGGTGTAGGTATAGAAGCTCAACGAACCGCCGGCGGTAAACCCCAACACCATGATGAAAGCCTTGCGATTACGCCACAGCGCGCGCAGCGATCCGGCATCTTTACGGGCACGGGTTTCACTGGCTGAGGTTTCATTCAGCGAACGACGCAGAAACAGCGCTACCACGGCCAACGCTGCACCCAATGCGAACGGAATACGCCAACCCCATGTACGCAAATCCGTATCGGAGAGCAATTGTTGCAGGAGCACCACTACCAGTAACGCCAGCAATTGTCCCCCAATCAGCGTCACGTATTGGAACGATGCATAAAACCCCTTTCGCCCTTCCAGTGCCACCTCACTCATGTAGGTTGCACTGGTGCCGTACTCTCCGCCGACCGACAACCCCTGAAACAGACGCGCTATCAGCAACAATAATGGTGCCCAGACGCCAATCGTCGTATAACCGGGCAAGCAGGCGATCACTAATGATCCCAGACACATCATGCACACAGAAATCAACATCGATTTTTTACGGCCATATTTATCGGCGATATAGCCAAATAACCAACCGCCAATCGGGCGCATCAAAAATCCGGCAGCAAATACACCGGCCGTCTGTAATAGTTGTGTTGTGGTATTACCGGTTGGAAAAAAGACATGAGCAAAATAAAGGGAGCAAAACGAATAGACATAAAAATCAAACCATTCCACCAAATTCCCCGATGATGCGCCAACTATCGCCCAGATGCGCTGACGGGTGGAATGTATAGTGGTTGCTTCTTGCTGTGGATTTATTGTATTTGCCATATAAGCGCTACCCTTTCTGTCTGCTGTTTAATGATTATCTTATAGCAGATACAGTAACAAACAGGCTCTGTAATTCAGGCAAAAGCTAACTGGCCCATGTCATTATTTAAGCTGGCGGCGTCACTCTACAATGAAATAACAGCAGAGGTTATTTCATTGCGATTAAAGCAGGGAATTCCGCGAATATAGTAAGGATATAATCAGTGAATATGGTGATGCTGATGTAAAAAGGTTTACCATAATGCATTCAAAAAGTCATTGACTGAACAGGAAAGCCTTCACTGAATTGGGCCCCATCGTGCCGCGACAATACTTTCTTTTACCCGTGTAGAATCTAATGTCTTAACGTTATTCAGGATGAACAATAGAAAAGAAAAAAGGCCATCCGCATGGATGGCCTTTTTTGCTGTTTGATGTCTGGCAGTTCCCTACTCTCGCATGGGGAGACCCCACACTACCATCGGCGCTACGGCGTTTCACTTCTGAGTTCGGCATGGGGTCAGGTGGGACCACCGCGCTCTCGCCGCCAGACAAATTCTTTTATTCAATTTGCCGAACACTATTTAAAACAAGTGGTGCTGATACCCAGAGTCGAACTGGGGACCTCACCCTTACCAAGGGTGCGCTCTACCAACTGAGCCATATCAGCACACGAAATTTGATGCCTGGCAGTTCCCTACTCTCGCATGGGGAGACCCCACACTACCATCGGCGCTACGGCGTTTCACTTCTGAGTTCGGCATGGGGTCAGGTGGGACCACCGCGCTCTCGCCGCCAGGCAAATTCTTTTTATTCCAACCGTTATGCTCACACTTCCCATGCACAACCATCAGAACCAATCCTCGAACAAGCTAAAATTCTCGTCTCTCTCACCAAAACAC
>NZ_JSYG01000035.1 GCF_000784735.1 Dickeya undicola | reverse complement strand
TGTCCATATAAGCTATTTAGGTGGTTACCGAACTCGATAATAAAACGGCTCATCGCCAGCGGTGATAGTTGGAACCCCGGTTGATTTTAGACTGCCTGCTCACCCCTTTTAGTCTCATGTATTTGATGATCTCCCATCCACAGACAACCTGTTTAACCCCGCTCGGTGGCTTGCAAAGCCAGCCCGGATGCGCTGGGAAACCTTTGAAAGAAAGTTAGCCAGGTTGATAAAAACCGAGGCCGCATATTGGCGGGTGTCAGATGCGAAAATGGCAAGAATGACCGGACGGCTGATTAGGAAGGTAGAAAAGGCAGAACGGGAAGCCAGAAAAGCAGCCCGTTAAACATCGGGCCTTAGTATTAGTATTGTCTGCTTTTTAAGCGTACAACTGGATGTTTATTATCATGTACATTAAGATGAACACTATAACAGGCATTTTACAGGTGATTTATGGAACGCATTCTTGCTGAAAAATCTATCAACATCACAGAGTTAAGAAAAAACCCGGCGAAATATTTTATTGATGAACCTGTTGCAGTTCTCTCCAACAACCGCCCGGCTGGCTATATGGTTAGCGCTAAGGTGTTTGAAGAACTGATCGATCTGTTGGAAGAGAAACAGGGTAGGGTACATACCGCTGCGCGTTTTCGTCCAAGCGCTGAACGGTTAAGCGAGATTGCGCAGAACGGGCAGACACTGCTGCAAAACGCCTCTGACAAGGATCTGACCGAGTTCACGGAATGAGCATCAGGATTTTCAAATCAACGCTTATCCGCCAGCAATTGAGCCAGAAAGAGCTGGATGATTTGGCGGCGGATTTTCTGTCGTATAAAAAAGAGGGCGTGTTGCCGGATACCTTTGGCCGTGACGCCCCTTATGATGATGATCGCACCTATCCCCTGGTGAAAGAAGAGCAGGTAGCGCACATTCATCTTGCTGATGCGGATGCCCCTTTTCCTAAGTTTTTACGTCAGTTCAAACGAACCAGCGATCAGGCTCACTTGGTGTACTGCCAGGGTGCCAGTGATCCAGATGCCTACCTGCTGATTATCATTCTGAAACCCGAAGCGCATAAGATGGCCCGAAATAATAACCACATGCACAAGATAGGCGTGATGGCCGAAGCATTCAGAATGAAGTATTGAGTTGTTCAAAAAACACCCGAATAACCGGGGCGCAAAAGCCGTTGGGGATATGTTTGGGGGGTATCGTTAATGATGGATGACAGGTATAGCGCTTATACTTAAGACAGGCTAAACCCTGTACATACCGTTACACAGCAGTGCTCATCATCGAATATTAGCTTGGTATATAGTGTCGAAAAAAACAGTGGTCGATGCGCTGTGAAGATAAGAAATTAACAGTTTTTAAACAATACGACGCCATATAGTTTTACTTTTATGATAAAAATCAAAAATACTATCTGCCTACATATCCTGATGGCTACCTTGGCTATCTTGTTCCTTTGTGTTCACCCGGTGGTGACGAGCTTTGATCCGCCGTTAACATTCCAGCCGCTGATTAAAAGCCTGGAAGGAACGCCAAAAGAGCTGAAGGAGAAAATGGCCACCATCTCCCATGCGTTGCAGGGAAATGCGATTTTTTTCATCGGTGCTTCGGAAGTCTCCACATCTGAAGATGAACATTACGCGGTATATAATTACTTCAATAACCAGTTAAAGCGGCCGGTCGTTGCTTATGGCGATGTTTATATCGATAACATCACGCATTTTTTACTGCTCTCACGTTTTAAAAATGACCTGAATGCGAATAGTAAGGTAGTTTTACAACTGGCACCGGATAGCTTTTACGGTGATGGCCTCCCACCGGCTGTTTTTGCCGACAATTTCCCGGCCTCTGTTTTTAATCCCCTGATGGAAGATACACAGGCACGAAATTTTCTGGTTGATTATTTGCAACATCATATTAATGAAGAAGAGATCAGCCATTTAACTTTTGCTCAAATGGCCATTTATGGTTGGAACCTGAATATTGTCTGGCAGGAAATAAGTTATCAGTTTGCGATCTTCTGCGAGATGGTAAAGAACGATTGGCTGGCAATGTTGGGAATTGACCCTCAACCGTCACAACCGTGGCCGACTCCGCTTGCGAATCAAGTTGTTCCCAATTGGGATAACGAACTGGCACACGCTCATGAATTGAATAAGTCTCGCCAGCAAAGTGCGGAGACATTGTGGATGGATAAGTCGGTATTTGATGATGATCCTACGCCGGATGTATGGGATGACGCACCACTATATCCTGCACAAATGGAAGCGTTCCAGGCAACCATCAAATTGCTGAAAGAGCGCCACGTTCAAGTTGTGGTGATTGTCGATGCGATTAATCCGTGGGCGATTAAAAATTCTGAGAAATTTCAGTCCATTGATAAACAAATCAGGTCGCTGCTGGAGGCGAATCAGGTGCCTTATCTGGATATGTACGCGCAACCTTATCAGAACGGCTGGAATTGGGATCGCCTGCACCCGACTGACCCTGCATGGGTTGTGATGGACCGTTTTATTGCTGAGAGTTTTAAATGATGAAATACGCTATTCGCCTTTTTTTTCTTTATCTCTTTCTGGCTGTGACCATCGTCGCGTGGACCTCTGTTGATGACAGCATGAGTTTAAAAGTGCACTTTGAATATCAAAAGTTCTGAAGGATGAATGATGTATAGCTCCGGAACATTCTTTTTCTTGCTATTTTCATCAGCATTGTTGTTTTTGCTGATTAATCGGCTGTGGCATTCACGGCTGACCTACTTATCGACTATTTCTGTACTCGTCGTATTGGGGTGGGGATATATTTTCCAGGGTGATTATATTGTGCCCGTGGCAGTTTTTCTGAGCTTTTATATTCTGGTTACGCTGAAAGAGAAAGGCTGGTTAAAAACCTGGCAGGCGGTTTGCCTGACGCTACTCCCGTTGTTTTTGGTGAAATTACACCTCAACAACCACTGGGGGATGATCGGCTTGTCTTTTATGACATTCCGCGCCATTGACGTATTGCTTTATCGCACCAAAAAAGATGGTCAGCATTTCCTGCATTACTTTTGCTATCTTTTCCTGCCATTTATTATCACGGCCGGTCCGATGTATCGGTGGCGGACATGGACTAATGATATTAACAAACAGACATTTACTATCACCCGTGAGCAGTTCTTACCTGCCATGGAGCAAATTTTTGTCGGCATTATCCAGAAATTCTTATTAGCGATGCTTATCGACAACCTGGTTATTCAGTCATGGAGTCCTCGCCCGTTTAGTTTAAGCGTTGGTGTTGTGATGTCGGTGGCCTACAGCGCATACCTTTACTTTGACTTTGCCGGTTACAGCAATATGGCTATTGGGGCCGGGCGTTTATTTGGCCTGAATATCCCGGCAAACTTCAATATGCCCATTTTGGCGAAAAACCCGCAGGATTTTTGGCGCCGCTTCCACATTAGTTTGTCTGAATGGCTAAGGGATGTGGTTTTTATGCCGATTTATATGAATCTGATGAAGATCGATTTTTTCCGACAGAATAAAACGCTGGCACAAAACATTGGTATATTTTGCACCCTGTTTTGTATGGGAGCATGGAACGGACTTGAACGACACTATATCATCAGCGGCGCGCTGTTTGGCGCCATTTCTGTTGTACACAACATGTTGCAGTGGTCAGCCAAACGCAGTCCGATGCTCAGCAACTGGTTGCATTATCCAGTTATTGTGTTCTTAGGGCGAATTCTGACGCTGGCAAGCGCCGCTGTCTCCCTTTACATTTTTAGCGGAATGTCACCCCTATGAACCTTTACTCCGAGCTTAAGGAACTGCAAGATTTCTTGCACACAGCATTACTCAAGCCCGCGAACCCACAGCAACTGGCGATTAGCGGCAGCGACGAAGCAATGACCTGGCAACAGCTATCTGTAGCCGTTACCGATTGGTCGCAGCGCTACCAGCAGTGTCAGCAGCCAGCCGGTATACCGGTGGTGTTATACGGGCATCAGCAGGCTGAATTTGCCGTGGCAATTTATAGCTGTCTGCTGCATAACATTCCGTACATCCCGGTGGACTGTATCTATCCGCAGGAGCGACTTAAAGAGATTTGCCAGTTGGCGAGTGCCCCTTACTACTACGATGTGGCGACAAAGCAGTTCGTTACAACCGGTGAGGCTGGTCAGGTGCTGGCCGAGCAGGATCTCGCCTATATCATGTTCACCTCCGGAAGTACCGGCAAACCCAAAGGCGTGCAGATTGGGCGCGAAAGCCTATGGCACTTCATGAAGTGGGTGCGTCAGGACTTTTCACTGCCAGCATTGCCGGTATTGATGAACCATGCGGTGTTCAGTTTCGATCTCTCATTAATCCCATTGCTGGCGAATCTGGCAACCGGGGGGCACATCGTTCTGAACGCAAAAGAAGACATTGCGGCGGAAAACTGGCTTGATCGGCTGAAAAACAACGGCGTTTCCGTGTGGGTTTCAACGCCTTCTTTTGCCTACCAGCGGCTGCTCTCCCCACAGTTCAACAGTGAGTATTTACCCGAACTTAGCGTCTTCGTGTTCATCGGCGAAGTGTTAAATAAAGCGCTGGTAAAACAGCTGCGCCGCCGTTTCCCGCACGCCAAAATTCTTAACTCGTATGGCCCAACGGAAGCCACCATTGCAACAACCGTCATTGAAATCACCGATGAAATTCTGCACAGCGAAAACGACCTGTTGCCGATCGGCGTGATGATGCCGGACACCAGAATGGAAATCACCGCAGACGGTGAGCTGGTGATCTGGGGCAAACATGTGATGCGTGGCTACCTCGGGCTCTCGAAGGAGAACGCAGAGAAGTTGCTGCATCGGGAGAGTGAGGCGTTTCGGGGCTACAGAACCGGCGATCTGGGCTATGAGGACAATGGTATCCTGTACTGCCAGGGCCGAAATGACAGCCAGATCAAGCTGAATGGCTACCGCATTGAAATCAATGAGATTGAGAATCGCCTGCTGGCGATGTCCGATATCAGTGAAGCGGTGGTGCTGCCGCTGATGAAGTCGGGCGGTGGTGTGCTGCGTATTGCGGCGTTCTGCGTGACGGATTTAGCGCCTGAAGTGATTAAAAACTCACTGTCGAAGGTGATTCCGCACTATATGGTGCCTTCTCAAATTATAATCAAAGACGCGTTGCCGCTTAATCCTAACGGCAAAATCGACCGTAAGCTGCTGGATACCCATGCCCGCACGAATTAATTACTCCAGGAAAAAATGATGGAACAAGAAATACTTGCCCTGTTTGAAAAGGTCTTATCCCGCAAAGTGGGCTTTAACGATGAGCTGATTGAGTCCGATATTCTCGACTCTATTCTGGCGGTCGATCTGGTGCTGGAAGTGCAGGACGTTTACGGTTGCATGATCCCCCCGACCGAAGTCGCCAACGTGCTGAAGACCCCGGCGGATTTGGCGCGTTACATTGAAGAGAATCGCGGTTAGTCCTTAAACGGCGAATGGCTGTTGTGCTTTTAAGACCCTGGGTGCATTTATTCAGGGTCTTTTTGTTTCAGGGACATCGTGGCGCTCCGTGGGTAAGTTTTCAATCAGAGACGGTTTACATGACGAAATCTGTATAAGGAGCATGACAGAGAGATAAAACCGGCGGGGATACAAATAAGTGAATCTCGTCAAAGTAACGCTGTGCTTTTGTGTTAGGGTATGCTCCCTGAGCATCGCCGGGTTTCCGGTTTCTGTGCCCCGTCCGAGTTTTTATCATGTATGAGTTCAAACTGGTTTTACTGTTGCTCCAACAGATGTGCGTTTACCTGGTGATCGCCTATCTGCTCAGTAAAACGCCGCTGTTTATCCCGTTGATGCAGGTGACGGTTCGGTTGCCGCATAAGCTATTGTGCTATGCCATGTTTTCCATGTTCTGCATCATGGGCACCTATTTCGGGTTGCATGTGCAAGACTCCATCGCCAATACACGTGCGATAGGCGCGGTGCTGGGTGGGTTGCTTGGCGGGCCGGGCGTGGGCATGTTGGTGGGGATGACCGGCGGGGTGCACCGTTATTCGCTCGGCGGCATGACTGCGTTCAGCTGTATGGTGTCGACCATCGTCGAAGGGTTGCTGGGCGGTATGGCGCACCGGTTGCTGATGCGCCGCGGCCGTATCGATAGGCTGTTCAACCCTTTTACCGTGGCCGGGGTAACGTTTATCGCCGAATTGCTGCAAATGGCAATTATTCTGTCGCTGGCGCGGCCGTTTGATGATGCATTGAAACTGGTCAAGGACATTGCCGCTCCGATGATTGTCACCAACAGTATTGGTGCCGCGATGTTTATGCGCATCCTGCTGGACCGGCGTGCGATGTTCGAAAAGTACACCTCGGCGTTTTCGGCTCGGGCGTTGAAAATCGCCGCCTGTACCGAAGGTATCCTGCATAAAGGGTTCAACGAAGAAAACAGTATGCGGGTGGCGCAGGTGATCTATCAGGAGATGGATATCGGCGCGGTAGCGATCACCGATCGTGAAAAGTTGCTGGCGTTTATCGGCATCGGCGACGATCACCATTTGCCGGGAACGCCCATCGCCTCGGGTCATACCCGGCGCGCCATCGAGCACAACGAAGTGGTGTACGCGGATGGTAACGAAACGCCTTACCAGTGTTCGTTGCAGTCCACCTGCCGGTTGGGGTCGACATTGGTGATCCCGCTATGCGGTGAAAACCAGCAGGTGATCGGCACCATCAAACTGTATGAAGCCAAAAATCGGCTGTTCAGTTCGATCAACCGTACTTTCGGCGAAGGTATCGCCAGCCTGCTGGCCGCGCAGATTTTGGCGGGTCAGTATGAGCGCAGCAAGCAGCTGCTGACGCAATCGGAAATCAAGTTGCTACATGCCCAGGTCAACCCACATTTTCTGTTTAACGCGCTCAACACCTTGCTGGCGGTGATCCGCCGCGACAGTGAACAGGCCGGTCAACTGGTGCAATCCTTGTCGACGTTCTTTCGCAAAAACCTCAAACGCTCGGAAGAGATCGTCACGCTGGCTGATGAGATCGAGCACGTGAATGCTTATCTGCAAATCGAAAAAGCCCGTTTTCAGGAGCGGTTGCAGGTCCGCTTCAATCTGCCGCAGGCGCTGATGTCGATGCGCTTACCGGCGTTCTCGTTACAACCCTTGGTGGAAAATGCCATCAAACACGGCACGGCGCATTTGCTGGGTACGGGTATCATCACGATCAGCGCCAGTCAGCAGGGGGATCGCCTGTTGTTGAGCATTGAGGATAATGCCGGTCTGTACCAGCCGCGTACCAACTGCACCGGGCTGGGAATGAATCTGGTTGATAAGCGCATCCGCAGCCGTTATGGCAACGACTATGGTCTGAGCGTGGAATGCGAGCCTGATCACTACACCCATGTCCATCTAACCCTGCCTTGTGAGGAAAGCCACTCATGCTGAGCGTGCTGATTGTTGACGATGAACCGCTAGCGCGGGACAACTTGCGCTGCCTGCTGGAGCAGGATGACAGCCTTGATCTGGTGGGGGAGTGCGCCAATGCGGTGGAAGCGATCAGCGCCATTCACCGGTTGCATCCCGACGTGGTGTTTCTGGATATTCAGATGCCGCGTATCAGCGGGTTGGAAATGATTGGCATGATAGACCCCGACAACATGCCCTACATCGTGTTTATCACCGCTTACGATGAGTACGCTATCAAGGCGTTTGAGGAACAGGCGTTCGACTATCTGCTGAAACCCATCGACCCGCCACGGCTGGAGAAGACGCTACGTAACTTGCATCGGGAACGCCCTGTACAGAATGTCGATAAGCTGCCTGACCATCAGGCTGGGCTTGACTACATCCCCTGTACCGGCCACAGCCGTATCTATCTGATGAAAAGCAGCGAAGTGCAGTTTGCCAGTTCGCGACAGAGCGGGGTGTATGTGACCGGCCCGCAAGGGGAGGAGTGTTTTACCGAGCTGACTCTGAAAACGCTGGAAAGCCGTACCTCGCTGGTGCGCTGTCATCGGCAGTACCTGGTCAACATGGACCATTTGCGTGAAATCCGGCTGGAAGAAAGTGGTCAGGCGGAAATCCTGCTGAAAAGCGGTCAGTCACTGCCGGTGAGCCGCCGCTATCTGAAAACCCTCAAGCAACTGCTGGGCCTGAAAGGATGATGTCGGGCCTGTGCTGATACAGGCCATTCGACCTTCTGCTTCTCTATTTCTGCATCTTCTTCTGACGTGTTGGCTGGCGTCAGTGCCGCTCTTGTTGGTTTTTCCTGCTTGCTGAAGGGTGAATTTTCGTCAATTCAGGTAAAAATCTGTCACCGCTTATCCCGGTATGTGACCGGTCATCCGCTTATCCGACCGCTGACTGAAATTCAGCTATTACCCGACTGATACTCCCACTTAAAGTCACAATACGTGACTACATCATGAGTAATTACATTAATAAGAAGAGTAAACGCTATGAAAGATAAACTTCTCAGGCATCTTCCCTGGGCGTTACTGGGGTTCATCGGCGCGTGCTGTCTCGGCGTGGTCGCGCTGCGTCGCGGCGAGCACGTCAGCGCCATGTGGATCGTGGTGGCCTCAGTAGCGGTCTACCTCGTCGCTTACCGTTATTACAGCTTGTATATCGCCCGTAAGGTGATGCAGCTTGATGCCAACCGCGCCACACCGGCGGTGGTTAATAACGACGGGCTTAATTATGTGCCGACCAACCGTAATGTGTTGTTCGGCCACCACTTCGCGGCTATCGCCGGGGCGGGGCCATTGGTCGGTCCGGTACTGGCAGCCCAGATGGGCTACCTGCCCGGCACACTGTGGCTGCTGGCCGGGGTGGTGCTGGCGGGTGCGGTGCAGGACTTCATGGTGCTGTTCATGTCGACCCGCCGTAACGGTGTGTCGTTGGGTGAAATGATCAAAGAGGAAATGGGGCCGGTGCCTGGCACTATCGCGCTGTTCGGCTGCTTCCTGATTATGATCATCATCCTGGCGGTGCTGGCGCTGATCGTGGTGAAAGCCCTGGCGGAAAGCCCGTGGGGCGTATTCACCGTCTGCTCCACCGTGCCGATCGCGCTATTTATGGGCATTTATATGCGCTTCCTGCGCCCCGGCCGGGTGGGGGAAGTGTCGGTGATCGGTATCGTGTTACTGCTGCTGGCAATCTGGTTCGGCGGCGTTATCGCCCACGACCCGTACTGGGGCCCGGCGCTGACCTTTAAAGACACCACCATCACCTTCGCCTTGATAGGCTATGCCTTTATCTCTGCGCTGTTGCCGGTGTGGCTGATTCTGGCACCGCGCGACTATTTGGCGACTTTCCTGAAAATCGGGGTAATTGTCGGCCTGGCTATCGGTATCGTGATCATCAATCCCGAGCTGAAAATGCCGTCCATGACGCAGTTTATCGATGGCACCGGCCCGGTGTGGAAAGGCGCACTGTTCCCGTTCCTGTTTATTACCATCGCCTGCGGTGCGGTATCCGGCTTCCATGCGTTGATCGCTTCCGGCACCACGCCGAAGCTGCTGGCGAACGAAACCGATGCCCGCTTTATCGGCTACGGCGCGATGCTGATGGAATCGTTTGTGGCCATCATGGCGCTGGTCGCTGCATCGATCATCGAGCCGGGTCTGTATTTCGCCATGAACACGCCGCCGGTGGGGTTGGGTATCACCATGCCTAATCTGCACGAACTGGGTGGTGCCAACGCACCGGCGATTATGGCGCAACTGCAAGATGTGACAGTACATGCGGCAGCAACCGTCAGCTCCTGGGGCTTTGTGATTTCGCCGGAGCAGATCCTGCAAACCGCGAAAGACATCGGTGAACCGTCTGTGCTTAACCGTGCCGGTGGTGCGCCGACATTGGCGGTAGGTATCGCTCACGTGTTCCACCAAATCATCCCGAGCGCCAACATGGGCTTCTGGTATCACTTCGGTATCCTGTTCGAGGCACTGTTCATCCTGACCGCGCTGGATGCAGGCACCCGTTCGGGCCGCTTTATGTTGCAGGACCTGCTGGGTAACTTCGTGCCGTTCCTGAAAAAGACCGATTCGCTGGTCGCCGGTATCGTCGGCACTGCCGGTTGTGTCGGCCTGTGGGGCTACCTGCTGTATCAGGGCGTGGTGGATCCGCTGGGCGGCGTCAAGAGCCTGTGGCCGTTGTTCGGCATCTCCAACCAGATGCTGGCTGCCGTAGCGCTGGTGCTGGGTACGGTCGTACTGATCAAGATGAAGCGCACGCGCTACATTTGGGTGACGCTGTTGCCAGCGGTCTGGCTGCTGATTTGCACCACCTGGGCGTTGGGTCTGAAACTGTTCAGCAACGATCCGCAACTGGAAGGGTTCCTGTATCTGGCGCGTGCGTATAAACAGCGCATCGCCGAAGGCACCGACCTGAGTGCACAGCAGATTGCCAACATGCATCACATCGTCGTGAACAACTACACTAATGCTGTACTGAGCGTTTTGTTCCTGATTGTGGTGTATAGCATAATCTTCTATGGCATCCGCACCGCGTTGCAGGGGCGCAGCCAGTCGGATCGTAGCGACCGGGAAACGCCGTATGTGCCGGTGCCGGAAGGCGGCGTGAAGATCTCATCCCATCACTGACGGATTGTGGGGATGACATCGCCGACAGGTGCCTGTATGGGCCTGTCGGCGTTCATGCTCTGTCAGTGTGCGGACAAGCGGAGATAAAGAGAGGGTGATATGTTCGGAAACCTTGGGCAGGCGGGAAAATATCTGGGGCAGGCCGCCAGAATGCTGGTCGGTATCCCGGATTACGATAACTATGTGCAGCATATGCAGACCAACCACCCGGACAAGGACATCATGAGTTACGAGGAGTTCTTCCGCGAACGTCAGCAGGCTCGCTACGGCGGCAGCGGCAAAGGTGGTTTCCGGTGCTGTTAAACGCGAACATACAACAAGGAGCTTTTACCCGGTGATGACCACAATATTGCCCGCGACGATTCTCACCGGTTTTCTCGGTGCCGGTAAAACCACGCTGCTGCGGCATCTGCTGTATGCCGACCACGGTGAGAAAATCGCCGTGATTGAAAATGAATTCGGCGCGGTCGCCATTGACGACGCCTTGCTGGGCGACCGGGCGACCCGCATTACCACGCTGAGCAACGGCTGTATTTGTTGTAGCAGCGCTAACGAGCTGTCCGACGCGCTGCATGACCTGCTGGACGGTATTGACCGCGGTGAACTGGTTTTCGACCGGCTGGTGATTGAATGCACCGGTATGGCCGACCCAGGGCCGGTGATTCAGACCTTTTTTTCCGATGAACGCCTGAGCCAGCGTTTCCTGCTGGACGGCGTGATTGCGCTGGTGGACGCGGTGCACGCCGACGAGCAGTTGAGCCGACATACCGTGGCGCAGGCGCAGGTGGGCTATGCCGACCGTTTATTGCTGACCAAGACCGACCTGGCGGGTGATACGTCGGAACTGGAAGCGCGGTTGGTGCGCATCAACGCGCGCGCCAGTCTGCATCGGGTTATCAACGGCCAGATCGACCACCGCCAGATCTTCGGCGTCGACGGTTTCATGCTCAACGATCGCCTGTCGGTGTCTCTGCCGCGTTTTCGGCCATTGATCGAACAGGATAACGCTATCACGTCGCTGGTAGTGCGGTTGACGCGCCCGGTAGACATGGCGGCGGTATCGGCGGTGATGGAGCAGCTGTTACTGAACTGCGCCGATAACCTGCTGCGTTATAAAGGCGTGTTGGCGGTTGACGGTGATGACCGTCGCCTGCTGTTTCAGGGGGTGCAGCGGCTCTACAGCGCCGACTGGGACCGGGAATGGCGCACGGATGAACCACGCGAGAGTGTTATGGTGTTTATCGGTATTCGTCTGCCGGAAGACGACATTCGCCACGCGTTTGATGCGTTGAATGCATGACCTCGCTTGCCGGATGAAGAACGGAGAGTCGTCATCCGGCAAGATTTTCCTCTCTGATTAGTCAGAGTCTGATATGCATCGTTGATACGGATTTCTGATTCTCCCACTCCCTTAGCTTGCCAGACGTGACTTCAATGTTGCCGATGGTTTTTCATCAAACAACCGCTGGTAGTCGCAGGCGAACTGGCTCTGGTGCCAAAATCCCCATTGCATGGCGGCATCCTGCACGGTGTGGTGTGGCGAGTAGGGGCTAATCAGCTCGCGACGGACGGCGTTGAGGCGGATCATCTTTAGCCAGGCGTTGGGGCCGTACCCCATGACGTCGCAGAATGCGTTTTGCAGTGTGCGGCGGCTGACGTGCAGGCGACGGCAGAGGTCAAGCACAGTGACCGGTTCCGACTGTTGACTGAGGACGTATTCTCTGGCGCGGCCGATCAGGCTGCGGTAGCCGATGTGTTTGTCGGTTTGCCCGGTTTTGGCCCCTGCGGGGCGGGCGTTTTCCAGAAACGAGATCACCGTAGTCAGCAGATTGTGTTTGAGTACCTTGGCCGCGTTGCTATGTTGCAAGCGCTGCGGTTCTTTGCAGCCATACCAGAGCGCTTCGCGCACGAATGACCACAGCGCCTCCCGCTGGCGTGGCTCCACCAACAGCGTGGCGCTTTGTGCTATCAGCCGTGTCAGGTGTTCCGGTTCTTCCAGCACGTCGGTGTATTGCAACAATTCATCGCGTGAAATCACCACCCCAAAAATGGCGTAGTCATCCGGCGTATTCAGTTCGAACTCTTTACCGCCGGGGCTGACGGCAATCGCACTGCTGTTGATGGGATGGGAGCCGATGAATCCCATCCCGGCATGACGAGATGGAATGCCGAACCAGAAGGAGTCCGGCCACACCATACAGGACTGACGCAACGCCAGACTGGTGTACTCATGACACAGCTGGATGCCATCGAGCAGGATTTCTTGCAGTTCGCCGTTGAAATGCCCCGGCGAAACCTGATCGTAAATCTGCTGCCAGGCGGTAATGGTACGGGACTGGGCGTAGACGTCCTGAGTTTGGCGCTGATGCACATTATCACCCGTCGGCACCGCTGCTGTTGGCGGAAGACGGCGCACCACATCCAGGTGGTGCAGGTTGACCGGGTTGTGTTTCATCGTCAGTTCCCCTCCGTGACAATATCGGGTGTGGTCCGCAAAGCATGATGGCCGGACTTTGCCGACAACAGGACGTCTGCTGACCTGCGCATTACCCGTTATACGGTATTCGGTCGGGGAGGAACAGGCGCTGTGACACACTTTATTCCATCCCCCGTTTTCCCCCTTGCTCCCTGTTACGGTGTCGTGTCGCCGCCGGTTGCTGTCAGCGGCGAACACGCGATCAGGCAATACGGAACATATCCACCAGCACACAGCGCCGCAGGCGCACAAAGGTACGAGCCGAGGTGACGCCTTCGCCGGTCGGGGTCGAGATGGTCATCGAGGTCCAGCCTTCGCCGCCCAGTCCCAGCCCTGCGATACAAGGACCGTTCTTGACGAAAATACTGGTGTTGATGGTGTTCGCCATCCGGTTCAGGTTCCGGATATTGGTGGAATGCATTGCTGCGGTGTGGCGACAACCGTTTTCCAGCGTAACCGCCAGTGCGATCGCCTCATCAACATCCTTCACCCGAATCACCGGTAGTACAGGCATCATCAGCTCGGTCACCGCAAACGGGTGTTTGGCATCGGTTTCCGCCAGCAGCAGACGGGTATATTCGTCAACTTCCAACCCGATGGCAGCGGCGAGTTTTGTGGCGTCTCGGCCAACATAGTCGCGGTTGACGCGGCCTTTACCCTGTTCGTCGATATCGCTTAGCAGCACCGGCAGCAAGCGTTCGGTCTGATCGGGGGTAAGCAACACCGCATGGTTGCGCTGCATCTCTGCCAGCAGCGCATCGGCCACGCTGTCCACCACGATCAGCACCTTCTCATCGGCACAGATGATGTTGTTGTCGAACGAGGCGCCTTTGACGATAGCGCGGGCGGCTTTCGGGATATCGGCGGTTTCATCCACCACCACCGGCGGGTTGCCTGCTCCGGCGGCAATCAACCGCTTGTCGGTGTGTTTGCGCGCCGCTTCCACCACCGCTTCGCCACCGGTGACCACCAGCAGGCCGATACCGGGGTAGCGGAACAGGCGCTGCGCCGTCTCGATGTTGGGTTCGGTGACGCTGACCAACAGGTTTTCCGGGCCACCCACAGCGACAATCGCCTTGTTGAGCAGGCTGATGGTACGTAACGACACATTTTTGGCCGATGGATGCGGTGCGAACACCACGCTGTTGCCTGCCGCGATCATACTGATGGCGTTATTGATTACCGTAGCCGCCGGGTTGGTGGACGGGGTTACCGAGGCGACAACGCCCCAGGGGGCGTTTTCGATCAGCGTCAGGCCATTATCGCCGGTCAGTACTTCTGCTGACAGGCATTCGATTCCTGGTGTATGGCGCGCCTGAGACACGTTCTTGATGTATTTATCGACCACGCGGCCCATGCCGGTTTCTTCCACTGCCATTTCCGCCAGGACCTGAGCATAGCGCTCGCCAGCCACGCGAATCGCCTTGATCACCTGCTGGCGTAATTCAACGCTGGTCAACTGTTGCTGAGCCTGCGTCGCGGCTTGAACCGCGTCGTCAAGCGAATCAAAAATACCGCTCGGCGCGTCAAACATCACGATATGAGGCATCTGTACCGTCGGTTCAGTTATTGGTAGTTCCATAGTTTCAGTCCTCTTGTTGTGTACTACTCACGTCAAACGTACGGATGCAGAATAGGGACGGGTGGGTCGTGCCGATACGGTGTGGGCCGCGCAGGGCTGCCAATACCGGAGCGGGACGGACCGCAGTACGCGGGCGGGAGCCTCATCCCTGAGAGAACCCATCCTGTCTTTCCCGTTGACTTGTGGGTCATTGTGGCAACGGCGAACCAAAGGAAATAACAAAATTCGGCACGTCGGCGTAAAGGTTGAAAGGGATCACGAAAAAAGAAACGGCCGATGAACAGACAAGAAACCGCAGATGATGATGTGGATGGGCCTGGCCCGTGTGGAGAAATGGGCTCGGCCGCAGCCGAAGCCCGATATCGTGTTTACTGGCCTTTGCTATCCAACGCGGTGGCGATCACGCTGCCCAGCGGGGTGGGATTTTTATCGTTGCGATGAAGTGCGGCGTCGATGGCCCATTTTTCCAGCGCTACCCGATCTTTCTGGAAGATCATCATGTGGGTCGAACCACCGAACTCAAAGTGACCGATTTCGACGCCACGGGTGACGCTAACCGGCTCGGCACTCTCTTCAACGATAAAGGTGCTGGGTTCGATCACGCAGCTGGAGACTTCCACCATACCGATGCAGATCAGCGCCACATAACCGCAGGTCTTATGCCGGAAGATAAACACCGCACGTGCGGCCACATGGCCGAGATAAGGCTGTGATTCGGTGCCTTCCCAGGTGCCCTGATTTTCGCCTTGCCCCGGACGCTGGGCGAAGTAAGTGCCCGGCTCCACCCAGGAGCGCACCAGAAAACCGTCCAGTGGCGCGTTCCAGCGATGGTAGTGGGTGGCAGAAAGGAACCCTTGATAAAGCTGGCCTCCCTCGAACAGTTTGGCCCATTGCCGCTGCCCGCCGAACAGGTCGAGCAGCGAATAGGGGATGTCTTTGACCCAGAAGCGGCTTTCCAACTGTAGCTTGTCGGCATGTCGCCACGGCGTGGTTTCGCAGCCAATGTCGACCTGGGTTTTGGGATCGCCCTGGAATGGGCGTGCGCCGGGCACGAACTGGCGGATAAAGAAATCGTTCCAGCTGGTGAAACCGTAGCCCGGCTGTGTGGGCTCGTGTTGCATCTGATGCCAGACACCGGCCTGGTGCGCGGCTTTGGAGATCCAGGAACCGGCTTTTTCCGGCTGGGCGATATCGAGTTTGTCGAGCGAGGCGCTGCTTTTCAGGAAGCTGTTCCAGGCGTCCAGCACCTGGTGGAACTGTTGATTGAATGTGGCGTCGTGGAACAGCGCGACACCCGCTTCCGTCCCCATCGCTACCGCCAGAAACGCATTCATCGGCGTCCCGACCTGCGCGGTGGTGTTGAATGACGGCGAGGTGGTGATGATTTCGTTGAGGATCTCGAAGAAGCTGTCGTAGCTGTCGATCCAGGTGGCGTCGCCGTCGTCACTGATTTCCTTACGGGTGGATTCGGGCAGGGAGGCGACATAGGCATTGGACTGCTCGATCATGCTATTGAGCCACATGCGGTAGACGCTGTGGTTGGTCACCCAGTTTTTAAAGTTCTGTAGCACCGGCTGCATCGGCGTCAGGGTATTGTCCTGTTTTCTTTTGGCGATATGCGCGCGCAGCGGCATCAAAAATCTGGCTGTAGCCCATACCCGATTGGGCACCCAAAATCCCATCTGGATCGGCCCGGCGTTATCAAGGGTCAGCAGGTTGTGTCCGCTGCTCTCGTAATGCGGCTGCTGTTCTGCTTCAGATGTACTTGCTGTGTGGCTTTTGGCGCGAGTCATAGTATTTCCTCTCGATAGAACGTGTCATTGTCGAAAAATAAACATGCGTCGAAAAATGAACGTGCAACCACCCGAAAACATCGTTACGTAGGCTAACCGCTGAACGGCAGCCTCATGTCGTTATGTTTCAACCGCGTATGACCTGGTGGTGTGAAGAAAGGAAAGCGAAGGGTGGCAAGGGCGAAAAGCGCTCTGTCTATATGCC
Source organism: Dickeya undicola (assembly GCF_000784735.1). Lineage (GTDB taxonomy): Bacteria > Pseudomonadota > Gammaproteobacteria > Enterobacterales > Enterobacteriaceae > Dickeya > Dickeya undicola. The sequence continues at coordinate 44,561 of NZ_JSYG01000035.1, read as the reverse complement.
GGGTCGTTGCCCGGTGACCACATGCGCTATCTCTGTATTCAAGCATAGGCAGACTCCGGCCGATGGCAAGTTTGCGGCCGGTGTGGACATAGGCTGAAAACATGGGCGACCGGCTGTGGGGGATTAATGCAGGGAGCGCAAACGTAGGGTGAGGTCTGGAGGATAACACTCACGCCTACGTTTGGGGCGGGATGATGGGTTCTGCGTCATCCGTGTGGGGTGATGCGGCGCACCGGTGCATTTTGCCGGTTTTCCCACAGAGCGGTCATCCCACGTTGCAGGGCGATGAACACAAACAGCAATACGCCGATGGCTATCTTGGTCCACCAGGAACTCAGTGTGCCGTCGAAATTGATGTAGGTTTGAATCAGCCCCTGAATCGCCACGCCGAACAGTGTACCGAGTACGGTGCCGACGCCGCCGCTCAGCAGGGTGCCGCCAATCACCACCGAGGCGATGGCGTCCAGTTCAACGCCGACCCCAGCCAGCGCATAACCTGCGGAGGTGTAAATGGAGAATACAATACCGGCGAGGGTCGCCAGCCCGGTGGACAGCATGTAAATACGGACAGTCGTGCTGCGGGTGGAGATGCCCATCAGGTTAGCGGAGGTACTGTTGCCGCCGATGGCGTAGACCTGATTGCCGAAACGGGTATGGCGCGCCAGCACGATGCCGACGGCAACCACCAGCAGCATCAACAGCCCCATCGCGCTGAGCCGCCCGCCGCCGGGGATGATCCACGCCAGACTGGAAAGCGTCTCATAGATTGGGTGGTTGATCGGCAAGGATTCTTTCGACACCAGATAACTGGCACCACGCAGGAAGAACATCCCGGCCAGCGTGATAATGAACGCCGGAATTTTTAACGCATCGATAAGCCAGCCCATGAATGCGCCGAAAGTGCAGCCCATCAGCAGGATCAGTGGGAACGCCACCAGCGGCGACAGCCCCCAAACGCCGATAGCTTTGGCGAGAAACACGCCGGTAAATGCGATCACCGACCCGACGGACAGGTCGATGCCGCCGGAGAGGATCACGAAAGTCATGCCCACGGCGATGATGCCGAGAAAGGCATTATCCGTGAGGATGTTACAGATAACCCTGGTGGAGGCGAAACCGGGAAACTGGGTCAGGCAGTACAGATAACCCAGTACGAATACCGCCAGGGTGATCATCAACGGCAGATTACGCTTTATCATGCTGGCCTGCTCCTTTCAGCAACGTCATGAACCGGGGCGACTGGACGATCAACACGCACAGCACCACGATGGCTTTCACCACCTGATTCAGCTCCGGTGGGAAGCCGGACAGCAGAATGCCGGTGTTCATGCCCTGAATGATCAGCGCACCTACCACGGAGAGCACCAGATTAAAGCGCCCGCCCATTAGTGAACCACCGCCGATGACGACCGCGAGAATGGCGTCCATCTCCAGCCATAGACCGGCGTTGTTGGCGTCGGCCCCGCGGATATCGGCGGTGACGATCACCCCGGCGATGGCGGCGCACAGCCCGCTCAGCACGTATGTCATCATGACCATGGCGCGGGTGCTAACCCCGGCATTTTTTGCTGCCCGGATGTTGATCCCCACCGACTCAATGAACAACCCCAGCGCGGTTCGCCGCACCAGTAGCCAAAACAGCATCAGGGTAACCAGCGCGATGATCACCGGCGTCGGGAACCACAACAGCGCGCCACTGCCGAGCCACGCCAGTGGTGGTGAGTTGAAGGTAACGATCTGCCCGGCGGTAATTAATTGGGCGATGCCGCGCCCCGCGACCATCAGGATCAGGGTGGCGACGAACGGCTGGATCTTCAGCAGCGCCACCAGAACGCCGTTCCACAACCCGGCTAGCATACCGACGCCGAGCGCTGCCAGCAGCACTATCGGCAGGTTGTAGCCCTGCACGGTAAGCGATGCGGCCACTGCACCGGCGATGGCCATAATGGCACCGACCGACAGGTCGATGCCGCCGGTGGCGATCACCAGCGTCATGCCGATAGCCAGTAACGCGACCGGTGCGGCCCGGTTGAGGATATCGATCGGGCTGCCGAACAGGCGACCATCCTGCACTACTATCTGGAAAAAATGGCTGGCGACCAGGCTGTCCACCAGGAGCACCAGCACCAACGCGACGATTTGTGGCATACCTTGCGGTAACCGCAGTGCAGACCAGTGAAAGGGGCGCTTGTTGGTGCCCGGTTTGCTCAGTGATCGAGGCATCACCATGCCCTCCTTATGCCGCGATGGCATTCATGATGGCGGAAACGGACAACTGGTCGAGCGGGATTTCCGCTACCTGCCGCCGGTCGCGCATAATCAACACCCGATCGGCGTATCCCACCAGTTCCTCCAGCTCTGAGGAGATCACCAGTAGCGCCAGCCCATTGGCACACAGACTTTCGATCAGGCGGATGATCTCGGCGTGGGCACCGACGTCGATACCGCGCGTCGGTTCATCGAGGATCAGGAATTGCGGCTTGGTCAGCAGCCAGCGGGACAGCAGCACTTTCTGTTGATTACCGCCGGACAGCAATTCGATGGGCTGTTCGGCGCTCGGCGTGCGAATGCCAAGCTGGCGGATGAAGCGCTCGGTGATGGCCTGCTGCTCCTTGCGGGGAATTGGGCGTAGCCAGCCGCGCTGGGCTTGTAGCGCCAGAATGATATTCTCCCGTACCGAAGCGGCGGCAATGATACCGTCGGTTTTGCGATCTTCCGGGCAAAAGCCGATGCCAAGGCAGGAGGCCTGATGCGGTGAGCGCAGCGTCTGCGGCTTGCCTTTGATCACCGCGTTGCCACGGTCGGCTGGTTTGATGCCGAAAATCACTTCGGCGGTTTCCGTGCGGCCGGAACCCAGCAGCCCGGCAAGGCCGACGATTTCGCCGGGGCGCACCGCCAGTTCGAACGGCTCGATAACGCCTTTTTTACCGTATCTTTTGAATTCCACCACCGGCTTATCACTCAGTAACGTGCGGCCTGCGCGTTGCAGGGCGTTCTGTTCCAGCTCGCGTCCCAGCATCATTTTCACCAGTTCTATCTGCGGCAGCGAGGCGGTGTCGCGGGTGCCGACAAACGCGCCGTTGCGCAGCACCGTGATGCGATCAGTCACCTGATACACCTGGTCGAGAAAATGCGTGACGAAAATCAGGCTGACGCCCTGATCGCGCAACTGACGCATCAGGGTGAATAGCATCTCCACTTCCTGCGTATCGAGGCTGGCGGTGGGTTCGTCGAGGATCAAGACCTTAGCGGAGAGGTCGATCGCGCGGCAGATGGCGACGATTTGCTGCATCGCCACTGAAAAGCGGTTCAGCGGTTCGCGGACATCCAGTTCGAAACCGTAAGAAGACATCAGCGTGGTGGCGCGTGTTTCCATCTCTTTGCGTTGCAATAGTCCAAAGCGCCTGGGTTCACGGCCGATAAACAGGTTATCCGCTACCGACAGGTTGGGCAGCAGGTTCACCTCCTGATACACCGTGCCGATTCCCAGTTGCTGGGCATGAGCGGTGTTTTTGGGCGAGATAGACTGGCCTTCGAGGTAGATGGTGCCCGCATCGCGCTGATACACCCCGGTGAGGGTTTTAATTAGCGTGGATTTCCCCGCGCCATTTTCCCCCAGCAACGCCATGATTTCCCCACGCCGCAGGCTGAAGTCCACCTTATCCAGCGCTTTTACCCCGGGAAAATGTTTGCTTAGCCCTTCCGTACGCAGGATGTCCTGACTGTCGAAACCGTTCATGCGATTTTCCCTCACAAAACAGGCGGTGTCCTGCCACCGCGGTGGCAGGACGGGGATGACGATAAACGGTCAATATCCCATGTTCTTTTTCTTATCGAGTTCGGCCTGGGCGCTGTCGGGTTTGAACAGCGTGGATGGTGTTAGAATCAATTTGGGCGGCAGCGTGCCATCCTTTTTATATTTTTCCAGCGCGTCAAACGCTGGGCCCGCCATATTTGGCGTCAGTTCAACCGAGACATTAGCGTCACCCGCCAGCATGGCGCGGAAAATATCCGGTACGCCATCAATCGAACCGGTCAGAATATCTTTTCCCGGCTTCAACCCGGCTTCCTTAATAGCCTGAATGGCACCGATCACCATATCGTCGTTATGGGCGAAAACCATGCAGATATTTTTGCCGTTATTTTCTGACTTGATAAAACTTTCCATCACCTGCTTGCCGCCGCTACGCGTAAAATCGCCGGATTGGGAACGGATGATTTTAATTGTCGGTGTTTTAGCGATGGCTTCTTCAAACCCTTTTTTACGGTCAATGGCGACGCTGGCACCGACGGTGCCTTCCAGTTGAACCACATTACAGGTTTTACCGTTTTCGTTTTTTATCAGCCAGTCACCGATCAGTGCGCCTTCTTTGATATTGTCGGCGCGCACCGTGGTGAGATAGAGCGACTCGTCTTTGACGTCAATGCCACGGTCCAGCAGGAGCACCGGGATCTTGGCTTCTTTGGCTTCTTTTAGCACCGGCTCCCAGCCTGTTGCGACGACGGGCGCAATGAAAATGGCGTCTACCCCTTGCGCAATGAAGGAGCGCACTGCCTTGATTTGGTTTTCCTGTTTTTGCTGGGCATCGGCAATTTTCAGGTTAATGCCGCGCGCTTTCGCCTGTTCTTTAGCGACGGTGGTTTCAGCCGCGCGCCAGCCTGATTCCGAGCCGACTTGAGAAAACCCCACCGTTAATGGCGCTGCCAGCGCGACGGATGACAGGGACGCACACACAGCTGAAGCTAAAATGACGCGTTTCCACATAAAAGTGTCCTCTCTGGTAATCATTGGCTATCGGTCTTTGTTCTTAGGGACAGCGGTATTATTCGGTATTGAACATTGTCGCCCGTATTCGGGATTCGTCAGGCGGCGTTATTTTCCTCAGTCAAACCGTCATGACAAAACAGTAGTTTTTGCTACAGCTAAAGAGTCAGGGCGTATTCGCTGATCTTATGGATAAAATCGCCATCAGCGGGAAATCTGTGACTTCACGCAAATATTGTTTTAGGTCATTTTTTCGGGATTGAGCGGATGAAGGCTGTGTTTTGTTATCGGTGTCATGTTTTTTAAATAGCGGTGTTTATCACGTTGGAGTAGATGTTGCCGATCATCGTCGTCGTTCCTGTTTTCCTGATTTTTTTACTGCTGCTGGGCAGAGTATATGGATATTTAGCGTGTCTTTTTTTTTGGTTTGTTGTCGGTGTATGGCACAACATGAACCAAGCGAATGTCAGGTAATTTATCTTTATTATAACTACCGAAATGACGCGATGTTTTATTTGTGTTTAACAGCTAATTGCTGATGACACAGGTTTGTGATAGGTGTGTTTTAATATAAAGGTGACAGAAATGACCGAAGAAGATATTTACCCGCTGCTGGGAAAACTGGCTGATGGCCGTGTTTATTCCTATGCTGTACCTTGCTGTTCATATCATTCGCCTCATCAGCCATGTGCATTCATAATTTTTTCCCTGAATCAGGAAAATAATTATGATAGCGCACAGCAACTGGTGAACCAGCAAATTACCGTCAGCGTTGATTGCTATGCCCATACCGTGGCGGCGGCCCGCGCTTTGCGTGAACAGGTACGTACAGCGCTGGCGGTATTGAAACCGCATAAGACCATTGAATATAACGACTTTGATGTGGAGTACGAGCAGTTTCGTATGACGTTGGAAGTCAATCTTTCCCGTTAAGTGTAATTCTCCATTCAGCGTGATTTTTATTTCTCGATTTTTTTGAAATGAATTTCATAGTGGGAGTTGTTGCATTTTTTCATGAAAATAAAGGAAATGTTTATGTGGTATAAAGTGGGAAGCGTATCCCTTTTTTCCGGCAGTAAAGTGGTATTGGGAAATAACACCGCCTGGGCGGATAAAAATAACGGTGTCATTGCGGGCGGTATGCTGTTGATTTTTGCCGACTGTAAAATCCGGATTTATGAAATTGAATCGGTGGTTTCTGATACCGAATTGGTGCTGGCCAGCGAATATATCGGCTGTACCGAAAGTCACGTAGGCTACGCCATTCCGGTATTCGGCAGCAGCGATACCTTTGATCACGCCGCGTATGTGGCTCAGATTGCGGCGATGCTGGCCGGTTATCAGGCGCAACTGGCGCAGTGGAAAACGGTGCTGACCGAGCACGGTCAGGTGACCCTGACAGACAGCAACGGCCAGAGCGTGGTAGTGAAAACCCTGCCGGATCTGACCGATGCTTTCAGCCGAATGATGGACAAAACACTGAACGGTGCAGATATTCCGGATAAGGCGCAGTTTGTGGCGAACCTGGGGTTGAGCGATGTGGTGCGTCAGTCTGACCTGGCCAATCACACCCATACTGCCGCCCAGATTACCGATTTTACCGAGGCGGTGCGCAAAGTGCTGGTGAGTACGTTGGCGGCTGGTCAGGGCGTTTCTCTGGCGTATGACAACGGCAGCAATCAACTGACTATCAGCGCAACCGGGACTGGCGGCTCAGGTTCAGGTTCTGGTCGCCATTACACAGTCGTTACCCGTATTGGTGCGACAGCAAACCAGATTCATTCATTTCCTTTTACAGCTACTGGTCAGATGGACTATAGCGTTGATGCCTATGCGCTGAAGGAAGAAACCGGGTTGACCAATCAGTCTGTCACGCTGGAATCTTTCGATGCTGTCAGCAAGTCCAAATATGCTCAAACGGCGTCCCTGGTTTGGGATGGAGTAGTGAAACCTTATACGGGGGGGCAGCTTTCACTGGTTCAGGACGGGACGTTGTATTCCAGCGTCGTGACGACGGAAGCGGGTGCGTTGTCAGTTAATTTATTGCCGAATTTATTAGTCCCCAAGCTGACATCCAATACATCAGCATCAGATGTGACGGTGTCTCAAAGTAGTGTGTTCAATAACGATCCCAACTGGTTCGGTTGGAAAGCATTTGACCGCAATATGATCGGTGATAACACCCGATGGTCATCACAAGGCGCTGCTCCGCAGTGGTTGTCGGTTGCATTCGGCGCCGCTAAAACCATTGACTCGTATTTCATTGTTACTCATCAGAATATTGCGGCTGGTGGTGTGCCGAAAGACTGGGTATTACAGGGGAGTGACGATGGCACCACTTGGGTAACACTGGATTCCCGTAGTGGCATGACGTTTACCGCGAATGAAAAGAAAACCTTCAGCATTGCACCGGCGACCTATAAAACGTTTCGGGTCAATGTGACAGCGGTGAACAGTTCCAACTTTGTGTCAATTACCGAGCTGGGATTGATGATTCGCAGTCAGAAGGTATTGCTGCGAGCAGGCAATGATTATTACACCAGTGTCAATGGTGTGCTGAGTGCGGTCAATGCGCCGGTTCAGGCTGGCGATATTACTGCCCAGGGATTTATCGACTCAGGAAAAATCAGTGCGACTGATCTGGTTGGTAAACTTCCACTCAGTGTGGTGGCTGAAAATGGTGGAGACGTAGATGTTCTGTTTTCACCCGTACCGCAGATTATTTTGCCGCAATCGCTGATTAACGGTACACAGTGGCAAAGTGTTAATTCGGTACAGTTGTCAACGGCTTTGTCAGGCAAAGGAGCGGTATCCGTAGCAGTTTCACGTGACTTGAATGATTGGGTTATCTGGAACGGCAACGCCTGGGTGTCAATTGGTACATTGTCTCCAGATGCGATTGGTGCCAGTAAGCTGGTTGCGAATGGGATGTCTTCGTCGGTGCTGAATCAGATTACCGCTGCGCAGTGGGCTTTGCTGTACTCTGCGACTAACGGCGTGCCGGATAATTTGGCCTTTGCGCTGGCGCTGGATGTACCTGATGCATCGGTGGACAGCGCCACGGTCGATTCGCTGGTTCTGAGCGGCAATCAGGCCTCAGCCTGGAAGAAGCAGACCGAGGCTGAAGTGGAGATTCGCTGGTATCCCGACAAAGTGACGTTCAAAACCGTCGCTGCGGGTAACTACAAGCTGGCCTATCAGCAACCGTAACGGCGAGTCGTCTTTGTCGACGCCGGTTGTTGTACGCGGGCTGCCAGAGCAGTCCGCGTATTACCACAAGACATCGTTGTTGTATCTGGCAATCATTATTTTCACCGGTCATCTCCATGTAATGGCTGTGCGGCGGTGAGTCATCTTAATGTCAGGCTGAGGTATGCCGGTTTTTTACTATTATACCCGTCATACTTCAAGCTGCAGATGTGTTGGCTGCGTTCGCTCACCCGAATCACTTACCTGAGTAAGCTCATCGGGATTCGCTCTCTTGCCGCCTTCCTGCAGCTCGAATTATTTTGGGTATAGTATTTTATTCGAAATGTAGTCATGACAGGTTGTCAGTCGGAGTGTGCAGAAACATTACATTCTTTCTGTGTCTTACAGTTTACTGACAATAAATATAGGTTTTTATTATTATCAATAATCTACATTACGATTAAATATATATTTAAGCGTATAGTTTTATCCGTGAGCAATAGTTGTCTTCCTGATGATAAGTTCTTTTTAATTAAATGGTTACGGCGTTGATTGCACGTGTGCAGGGCGCAGCCAGCCCGATGTAACGCAGGCAAGAGAGAATGGACGTCTGTCTTTTGCGGTTTTTCGTCCTGATCTGATTCTTTATTAAGAAATGAGATATTAATGTTTGCTTAACTTTCGGCCGATAAAATCATCGTGTAGTGAGTGAATGTGTAGTTAACCATGAGGTCGTTTTACATGCAGAAGTAGGAGGTTGTTATGATTGAACAGGTCACTGTTTATTTAGCGATTCTGGCCGTCATCGTTGTTCCGGGATTTCTGGCCGCTTTTCTGAGCCCCAAATGGGATGACTGAATAATGCTAACCCAGCCTGATATCACACGCCCCGTTTGAAGATTATCGATTCATGCGGGGCGTGCTATTTGAGATGCCTCACTGCGTTTATTGCCCTTTTACTTCTCCTTTCCCCAACGCTTGCACGCTATTGCCCATCGCGTCGGTGGCCTTCATATCTGCCCCTTGTTCCTGTAACGCTTTGAGAATTTCCGCACGCTGAAATAAGGATGCATACATTGCGGCAGTCTGCCCTGCATTGTTGCGGGTGTTTGGGCTACATTTGGCTGCCAGCAGCAGACGCGCAATTTTCAGTTCGCCTTTGAACGTGGCACCCATCAGGGCAGTATTGCCTCGATTATCCTGCTGGCACGGGTCTGCACCGTGGTCGAGTAGCAGCGAAACCGTGTCGTAATGGCCGTGGTAAGCCGCCAGAATAACTGCGGTGTAACCCTTTTCATCACGTGTATTAAGGTTATAACCGACGCTGATGAATTCCCGAATCACAGCGTCGTTGCCGGTGCGGGCGGCATCCCACAAATACTGATTCAACTGGCTCTGAACCTGGTGCTCATTTAGCGCAGGATCGGTGGGCGGGTTAGAGGCTGATGCCGGTGGGGTGACCGGTGCTGTTGGCTGCTGTGCCTGCGCCGTTGTCAGCATTAACACCAGCAGGTAAAGAAAAGGACGTAATAGTTTCATGATGACGGTTCCCTGGTCGGTGTCGCCACCTGGATGACATGTCCAGGCGGCGACGTTCAGTTAGTCAGCCAGTTTACTGGCCAGCGACTGTACTTTGCTCAGGTCGCCTTTGGCGACATCAGTCAGACGGGTGCCGTAGGTAGCGTCAGCCTTGTAGAAATAGGAAAGCATGACGGTTTTGCTTTCGGTGTCAGCCATCGCCAACGCAGAGCCCAGGCTTTGTACCAGATCGTCCTGATCTTTCTTGCTATAGGAACGATACAGTTCGCCTGTCTGCTTGAAGTTCTGCTCCTTCTGGATCTTACCCTGCTGGGTGGTGCCGCTAAGTGGTGTCTGGCTATAGCGTGCAGAGGTCAGTTCTTCACGTGGATACAGGCGGCTTGGCTGGTAGTTCACCCCTTTATCTTGTGTGTGACCGCTATTCAGGCTGCCATCCTGATTGATGTTGTTGGCTTTTTTCAGCGGGGCGTTGATCGGCAGGCTCAGGCCGTTAGCACCCAGTCGGTACATCTGGGTATCGGCATAGGAGAACAGGCGGCCCTGTAACAGCCGGTCTTCAGACGGTTCGATCCCTGGCACCAGATTCGCGGGTGCCATAGCGACCTGCTCGGTTTCCTGGAAGTAGTTGTCCGGATTCTTGTTCAGCACCATCTGGCCGATTTTACGTTCGGGCACGCCCGGCCAGATTTTGGTGGCGTCCAGCGGGTTGAAGTCGAACTTCGCCAGGTCTTCCGGTGTCAGTACCTGAATGTAGAGATCCCACTTCGGATAGTCACCACGGTTGATGGCGGCCACCAGATCGTTGGTCATGTGGCTGTAATCCTTGCCCTGAACGTCCTCTACCTGTTTCGGGTCGAGATTTTTCACGCCCTGTAAGGTTTTCCAGTGGAATTTGACGTAGTGTACTTCGCCTTTGGCATTGACCAGCTTGTAGGCATGAACGCCATTGCCATCCATATTGCGATAGCTTGCTGGCGTGCCTTCGTTGGAGTAGAGCAGGGTCAGGGTACGGATGGATTCCGGTACGTGAGAGAAGAAATCGAACCGACGTCCATCGTTATCCTGATTGGTACGAGGATCGGGTTTGAACGCATGTACCATGTCTGGGAACTTGATGGCATCGCGGATGAAGAAGGTCGGGAAGTTGTTGCCGACCAGATCCCAGTTGCCTTGCGTAGTATAGAACTTGGTGGCGAAGCCGCGCGGGTCGCGCAGGGTTTCTGGGGAATGATTGCCGTGTACTACGCTGGAGAAACGCACAAACACCGGTGTTTCGCTGCCTTTTTTGAATACGTCGGCGACGGTCAGGTCCGAAATATCTGCGGTAGCGGTGAATTCCCCGTGTGCACCGGTGCCGCGTGCGTGTACCACGCGTTCCGGAATGCGTTCACGATCAAAACGCTGCAGTTTTTGCAGCAGTTGAACATCCTGTAACAAGACCGGGCCGTTGGGACCGGCGACCTGTGAGTTCTGGTTGTCGCCGACTGGCGCGCCATTATCGCGGGTCAGGGTATCGGCTATCGCGGGATAGGCCATTAACAGCGAAGACATGATCACCAGCGGCTTTTTCCAGCCAGGGACAGGGTGTGCGGCGGTGTGATTGCTCATAACTTTCCTCATCTTCCGTATGATTATTATCAACAATAGGGTTTGGTTATTGCTGTGAGTCCATTGCACTGCTTGAAGCTATAAGCAGAGAAAATTCACCATCAGGAACTCGGATAACAAGCTGGTGAATGTGGTTTACCTGTCGTCATGACCGGCAACGGTTTTTCGCTTATGGACGGCGGCATGGTGGCCGCCGGTGTTACTGGCGAGTCGCAAAGGCCCACAGCAACAGCAGGTACTTTACCGGTTTTGACACAACCGATAACGGCAGTTGTTTCTATCGAATTAATAGGCATGTCCTGAATAGGGAATAGGAAAAACGGTGAGGATAACCACGGACAATGTTGGAAAATGCGTTTATTCAGCGGGAGTTGGTAGGTGGGTGTCGTGTATTGGAGCCGGACTCAAGCAGAAAACATCCTCCGCGTGTGGGAAACGCGTGAGGATGTTATAGCGACGCAACATACAGCAGGAGGCTGATCGCGTCACGGGGGCGGGTCAACTGAATACCCTATCAGTTAAATACCATACCACCGTCGATCAGCAGGGCCTGACCGGTCATGTAGTCGGAGTCCGGACCGGCAAGATAGGACACGCAGGCGGCGACATCTTCCGGTTCAGACAGGCGGCCCAGAGTGATGCGTTTAGCGAATTCCGCCGTGCCGTAGCCGAGTGGTTTACCTGCAGCTTCGGAAATTTGGCGATCAATCTCTTCCCACATTGGGGTTTTGACGATACCGGGGCAGTAAGCGTTGACAGTAATGCCAAGCGGTGCCAAATCGCGGGCGGCGGTTTGGGTCAGGCCGCGCACAGCAAACTTGCTGGAGCTGTAAACTGCCAGTTCCGGGTTGCCGACGTGACCAGCCTGAGAGGCGGCATTAATGATCTTACCGCCTTGACCCTGCGCCTTGAAGGCTTCCACCGCAGCTTGAATTCCCCAGATGACACCTTTTACGTTGATGTTGTAAACCTTATCAACGATTTCAGGCGTGATATCTTCAATCAGTGTGGTGGGGGCGATACCGGCGTTATTGACGATGACATGGAAACCACCCAGCTGTTTATGCGCGGTGCGTACTGCATCGAACACCTGATCACGGTTTGAGACATCCGCGGTAAGCGCGAGGGCGTTGCCGCCGTGGTGTCTGATTTCCTGCGCCACCTGACCTGCGGTATCGCTGTTATAGTCCACGACAGCGACGGCAAAACCGTCTTTCGCCAGACGAAGGGCGATGGCTTTACCAATTCCCTGGCCTGCGCCAGTGACCAATGCGACTTTCTGTTTCATGGTCTTTTCCTGTGTTATGAATGAAAAAATAGCCACTGTAGGCAGGCTAACGCGCGATAACAGGAATGAAAACTTATAGTAAATATCGAAAACTATCATTTTAATGGATTAACTTTTTTTATTTTAAAATAAACCTATTAATTGCCACTATTGCCTGTTGGTCTTTGTGCTGTTTTATTCTGTGGACGGTGGGGCTTCAAGGTGCAACTTGTCTTGTACGTGGTTTGGAAAAGATTGGTCTGGAGAAGGTGGGGAACACAGTGTACCCTGCGAAGAACATCATTCGGGTCATGCCCCGCCGATATCTGTTTTGATGACTGTTTAAAAGCCGGTAACCATGAGCTACATCGATACCATCAAACACGAATTGGTTGGTTTCCTTAATGGATTGCCAATCTATCATCCGCTTGAAGAGGTGACGGATTCGCCCTGGGGAGCGGATGATTTTTCCTGTACGCCAGACAATCTGATTATTGGTGGCGGCGCGGGTGAGCATCCTGCGCTGGTCATCCACCAGTTAGGGGCGCTGGTGGCATCTTATCTGTTGCTCTGTCTGCAAAAACACAATGAATTTTTCCCGGAACAGCCTGACCCGTTACCGGCAATCTCGGTAGACCGGTTATACGAAATGGCGGAACGGCCACGCTCGCTGGAGTTTTGCGGCTGGTCGATGAACCATGTTAAGGAGTTTGTCGATCTGGCTCGTTCGCCACTGCATCCCAATCCGTTATCAGAATTGGGTGTTGCCGAGGAATGGATTGAGCACTCTATCGGTGAATTCGTTTACTACTCGTTGCCGGAGCTTAACCCGCTTGATGCGAAAATAGCGCGGTTGCCCGGTATGGAAAGCTGGTTTCCCGGTTACTGGATGTGCAATGTCACCTGCCCGCCGCCAAACTATGTCAAAACACGAAAACAGTCGTTACTGTCTGGCTCGTTTCAGGATCACGGTTTTTTTCGCTGGGATTACCGCTATCCGCCGGAAGAGTAATCGGCGGCACCGGTGGTGCGAGATGACGGCTGGCACGAAATGAGATTGAGGCGGCTTCCAAAAAACGTTAAACCTGAGGACTATCTGCTGTTTGCCGAGGTTTAATGATGGTTAGCCTGTCTCAGTTGTTACCGTTTGCCGCCATTGCGTTAGGACTGGTGTTGACGCCCGGTCCAAATATGATTTACCTGCTCTCACGAACTGTCTGTCAGGGACGGCGAGCCGGCCTGGTGTCGCTGTCCGGTGTGGCGTTGGGGTTCTTGATTTATATGAGTGCTGCGGCGCTCGGTATTACGGCTATCATGATGGCGGTGCCACTGGCTTACGATGTGCTGCGAATTGCGGGCGCGTGTTATTTGTTGTGGCTGGCCTGGCAGGCTGTGCGCGGTGGTGCATCACCTTTTCAACTGCGCGACCTGAAGCCGGACAGTAATCGCCGCCTGTTTCTCATGGGGCTTGTCACTAACCTGCTTAATCCTAAAGCTGCGATGCTTTATCTTTCGCTGTTGCCGCAATTTATTCGTCCGGAGCAGGGGAGCGTCTTGGGGCAGTCGCTGACACTGGGAATCACCCAGATAGCTATCAGCATGACGGTCAATGCGTCGTTGGTGATGGCGGCGGGGTACATTGCGGCCTTTCTGGCGGAGCGTCCGTTGTGGCAACGCGTGCAGCGTTGGCTGATGGGAGCGGTGTTGGCTGGGCTGGCGGTAAGAATGCTGGTGGATAGTCGCCGTTGATACGTGTAGGGCGGTTAATGCTGACCGCCTTTTCTATGTTGCAGAACGCATTTCTTCCCATTTCTCTCTCTGTCTGACTGTGCTTGTTTGACCCTGTTATCCCCGTCAAATTCGACTTACATCCTACCAATCAACCTTACCGACAGATGACAGTTCTATACACTGCAACTGGTAATGTTTGTCTCAACCCTTGTTGATGTTGTGTTATTCATCCCTGTCAGAGAGTAGTCATTTTCCCGCCTTCCTATTAAGGCGGGATTTTTTTGTCCAAAAGAACGTTTCGCTGCTGTCAGCCAAAAACTAATGCTAGCTTAATAAAGTGAAGCTAGGCTGTATGCGTTTTATACTCACACAAATTGTATGCTCATACAGAGAAGGAATTCCATGAAGACCAAGTATCATTCATCTCAGATTGTGTTGCACTGGCTGGTTTTGCTGCTGGTGATAGTCACTTATGCCGCTATGGAGCTGCGTGGTTTTGCCCCACGTGGGAGTAGTGCGCGAGCGCTGATGTCGACTATTCATTACAGCTGCGGCGTGTCAGTGTGGGTGCTGATGATCCTGAGGGTTGTACAGCGTTTTCGTTATCCTACACCACCTATCACCCCACAACCGGGGCGGCTGCTGGTGATAGCGTCTCATGCCGTGCATGGCTTTATTTATCTGATGTTTCTGGCGTTGCCAATACTGGGTGTGTTGGGCATGTACTACCGCGGTGTCGATTGGTCGGTGTTCGGTATCGCGATGCCATTTGCTGCTGAGTCGAATGACGATATCAAGCAGATCTTGCTGAACACTCATGAATTGATTGCTAACGCCGGGTATTTCCTGGTGGGGCTCCATGCGGTAGCCGCGTTACACCATCACTATGTGGTACGTGACGATACGTTGCTGCGGATGATGCCCGACAAAAAATAATATCGAGACGTGTTAATACGACACAGACGGCGGTTTTTTCCGCCGTCTGTTTTTTTATGCGTGTCTGGATAATCAATCCGAGGTTAATGCCCATCTGGCGGCGGGATTGTGCCAACACCAGGCTGTTCTGCCATCTGTTTGAAGCGCAGCAACGTTTTATGCAACATCTCTTTTGGCAACAACTGAAACACCTGGCTGAGGGTTCGCCCCAAAAAACCGCCAGGAGGGTCGAAACGAATACTGAGGGTCACTTCGGTGCCGTCACTGTGTGGGGCCGGACGAAACGAGAGGCGTCCTTCATTCGGGATTCTGGCACCCGGCAGCGAGCGCCAGTAAATAAATTGGCCCGGTCGCTCATCCACGATTCGTGCTTGCCATTCGATATACTGGCCGAGCGGTGCTTTCATCCGCCACAGCGAATCCGTTCTGTTGATGATATCGATGTGGGCAACATGGTTCATCAGCACCGGTAGCGTTTTGGGGTCGCGCCACAAATCAAACAGCACATCCGCCGGGCGGAAAATGACTAAAGAACTACTGAGTTGATCGGCGTGGTTATCCGTTATGCCAGATCGACGTAAGAATGTGGGTGGCACGTTATCTTCCCCTCCTGATTTACCTGAGACAAACCTTGCTATGGTCGTAGCGGCTCGAAAAATAGACGAGTTGCCCTGGTCTTGTCCCCGGTGTAGCCGTGTCTTCAGGCGAGTGTACGTGATGCCAGGGGAAACCTGCAAACCTGCAGGAAATAAAAACTTGTGTTAGCCGAGTATCACGTTTCCATTACAGATAGGGCGCGGAAGAGGATGCGTATTCTCACAAAAATAGAAGAATAATGACTACATTCAGAGCAGATTAACGGATATCTGTTACACTTTTACTTAGTGTTAATTGACTGCCGTGCCATGTTATCAAGTAAGCTTTTTTTTCTCATTTTTTATTTAGCCCATCAGATGATGGGCTTTTTGTTTTTCGATAATAATGACGCAGTGGACTATTAATTGGTTTTTTATTTTCTGTTTTTATTTCTGTTGTAATGGTCACAAAAATAAACGATGTGCATTGTTTTTTTAAGGTTGATTTAATTTTCACCGTGTAACTTTATCAGCAGGTAATCACTTTGTCGCGCCAAAACACCAGGGTTTTATAATTATAAGATAGTATTTGCCCACCTTTCGGTGGGCTTTGTTTTTTATCTACTTTCATCTTTTTTGAGCTGTTGTATTAAAAATTATTTTTTTTTTTTTTGCTTTCCTAATGTTGGCTTAATGTACATGCAATAGAATTCTTATCAGGCAGCGGAAAGCTGCCAACCTGTGTCTTCAGGATGCTTCATGCCAGAGAATAGTGTCATCTTTGCCCACCTTTCGGTGGGCTTTTTTTTGTATTTAAATACAGTTAGTTATTTGAATTTTTAGCAATGGCTTTTTGAGGTCCTTAAATTAAGGTTATTTTAAGGTAATAACGGTAAATTTATTTCCAGACAGTGGATAACTGTCGTGCCAGTACTACCAAATCTTAGCTGTTGAAAAACCCAATAGCTTTGCCCACCTCTTGGTGGGCTTTTTTTTTATGTTTGTCAGTCGCTGCTGAATTTCAATATAGTAATAGTTCCGCAGGGGATAATCATAATGGAAAATAAAAATATTTTCTTTGTAGGGTTAAGGTTGCTGACTTTCTCGCCGATAAATAAAAACAAGAGTGGTGCTTGAGAAAATGAATTTTTTTTAAAACGCACGTCAAGCAGAACAAGATGCGAAAACTAAATGGGAGAGTGTCGCGCTAATGACCCACCAGGGATGAAATACGAATAACAAGGCTTTATACCTGAAAATTTTGAGTTTGTAGGACGAGACAAACAACGGACTCAGCAAATAGCGACCAGGAGGCGAAGTAGACCATACGTCAGCAGATTGAAAGATAACAGGTATATCGTGAAGTCGATTCGCCTTATGTGTTAATCCACCATGTAGCCAGTGGCATTTCGCAACACGGCGTCACTTCTTTCAGGGGCTTCCTACCCAACTGGCCTGTCAACTGGCAGGCCAGCATTATTTCAGCTTCATAAACCACGTCTGCCGGGAATCATCGGCCGAAGAAACGATCGACAGGCGCTGAAACCCGAGTCGTTGGTAAAGTCGGATCGCCGGGTGGTTATCACGCATGACCGTCAGCGTCAAATGTGACAGGTGGGCACGAGCATCATTAATCAGAGCACGCAGTAATCTGTCTGTCGCGCCACTTCCGCGTAACGCGTCTGTGACATAGACACCCCAGATAATCCCTTCATCATGACTTTGCTCGGCGTAGGCGGCGATGCCGCATAGGCGACACTCAGGCGCGAACATTCCCCACACATGATTAGTGTCTAGTCGGGCGATAAACGTGCTGGCAGGTTCTGCCTGCTCTTTTTGCCAGGTGCTGCCGAAGGCATGTGGAGCTTGCTGCAGCCCTTCCAGTCGAACTCGTCGAAACTCAGCGAAATCATCGGTTGCCAGTCGGCGAATTATCATTATTCGTGTCCTGCAACACCAATAAAAAAGCCCCGAGGCGGGGCACGCATGTCATAAAAAGCTATCGCCGTTATTATTGTGAGTCAATCGTATACAGTCAGCATGACGATAATAAGACAACAATTTGCACCATGCTGCGTGTTGTCTCGCATTCCGGTTAAGCAACAGGGCTGCACCAGGAAAAGTGCTACCCTGAGGGAGAATGTGTTCATTACTATTGAATTGCGATGGATAGACAGGGTGCTGCAATGACAGAAACTGAAATCTTGCGACTGAGCGTGCTGGTGGGACAACGTCTGAAGGCGCGTCAGGAAAAAATGACCTGTGCCGAGTCCTGTACCGGTGGATGGCTGGCTAAGGCGATTACGGATGTACCCGGTAGTTCGGCATGGTTTGACTACGGTTTTGTAACTTACAGCAATCAGGCCAAGCAGGCGCTGGTCGGCGTACGGGAAAATACACTGGTGCAATTTGGTGCGGTTAGCTGCGATGTCGTGAACGAAATGGCGGCTGGGGCGCTGAGCCGTTCAGGTGCGGATATCGCCGTATCGATCAGCGGTATTGCCGGGCCGGACGGCGGAACGCCAGACAAACCAGTGGGAACCGTGTGGTTTGGTTTTTGCGATAGAAACGGTAACAGCGTGGCCCAAAGAATGCAGTTTGACGGCGATCGTCATGATGTTCGTTTGCAGGCGGTGGCGTTTGCCTTACAGACGCTGCTGGAGAGATTTTTATAAAATAGGCTTGATGCTGTATGAGTATACAGTATAATGCGGCCATCGGTTCGGTGAATCATGAATAAGCAACAGCGTAGAGGCAGCGGCAGGCTGCGCGACAGGAGCAGAAATGGCTATTGATGAGAACAAACAAAAGGCACTGGCGGCGGCGCTGGGTCAGATCGAAAAGCAATTCGGTAAAGGTTCTATCATGCGTTTGGGCGAAGATCGCTCAATGGATGTTGAAACGATCTCCACAGGCTCCCTGTCTCTCGATATCGCACTGGGTGTTGGTGGTTTGCCGATGGGGCGTATTGTCGAAATCTACGGTCCTGAATCCTCCGGTAAAACCACGCTGACACTGCAGGTTATTGCGGCTGCGCAACGTGGAGGTAAAACCTGTGCGTTCATCGATGCTGAGCACGCGCTGGACCCGATCTACGCGAAGAAACTGGGCGTTGATATCGATAATCTGCTGTGTTCCCAGCCGGACACCGGCGAGCAGGCGCTGGAGATCTGTGACGCACTGGCTCGCTCCGGCGCGGTGGATGTGATTATCGTTGACTCCGTGGCGGCGTTGACGCCGAAAGCGGAGATCGAAGGGGAAATCGGCGATTCGCATATGGGTCTGGCGGCGCGCATGATGAGCCAGGCCATGCGCAAACTGGCTGGTAACCTGAAGCAGTCCAATACGCTGCTGATCTTTATCAACCAGATCCGTATGAAGATCGGCGTGATGTTTGGTAACCCGGAAACCACCACCGGCGGTAACGCGCTGAAATTCTATGCTTCCGTTCGTCTGGATATTCGCCGTATCGGTTCGATTAAAGAGGGCGAAGAGGTTGTAGGGAGCGAAACGCGTGTCAAGGTCGTGAAAAATAAGGTTGCTGCACCGTTTAAACAGGCTGAATTCCAGATTCTGTATGGTGAAGGGATCAACACCTACGGTGAACTGGTTGATCTGGGCGTGAAGTACAAGCTGATTGAGAAAGCTGGTGCCTGGTACAGCTACAATGGCGACAAGATTGGTCAAGGCAAGGCTAACGCTTGCAATTTCCTGAAGGAAAATCCAGCTATCTCTGCTGAACTCGACAAGAAACTGCGTGAAATGTTGCTGCACAAGGATAATGACGCTGTGCCGAACGCTAGCGGTGCAAGCGCCGAGTACGATGAAGAAGCCGCTGGCGAACTCAACGACGATTTTTAATGGAACGTCGTAGCATGAGCAGCACATTCTCGGGATGACAGGTATGTCGAAAGTACTCCGTTATGCGATGAATGTGCTGGCTGTGCGAGATCATAGCGAGATGGAATTGCGCCGCAAGATTGCGGCGTATTTGCAAACGAACCGCGAATGCAACCATGACAATGCTGACGATAACCCTGCATTGTCCGAGTTTGATACCCAAATCGAGCAGGCGGTAGACAGTTGTCGGCAGCAGGGCTGGCTGGATGATGCACGCTATGCCTTGCGCTATATTAGTAGCCGCTGCCGCAAAGGATACGGTGCTCAACGTATTTGTGCCGAGCTTAATCAACGGGGTATCGATAAATCAACCCAGCGCATGGCGCTGCAGTCTTGTGAGATAGACTGGTATCTGCAGGCGAAAACTGTAGCGACCCGTAAGTTCGGTTCACCATTGCCAATCAGTTGGCCAGAGCGCGCCAAAGTTCAGCGTTACTTGCTTTATCGCGGTTTTTCCCACGATGAAATTCAGTCGGTATATATGAATTTTTCCGATTGAACGCACACGGGATTTTACTTCCCCCCTAAGAAAATTTATCTTATTCCCACTTTTTTTGTTCGCGTTTGGCTTGGTCACATCAGAATGCTGCATCTGCCTTGCCCGCGACTGTTCTTTTAGCTTGATTTCAGGACAATTATGAGCAAGAGCACCGCTGAGATCCGTCAAGCGTTTCTCGACTTTTTCCATAGTAAAGGTCATCAGGTTGTTGCCAGCAGTTCCCTGGTGCCAAACAATGATCCTACGTTGTTGTTTACCAATGCCGGGATGAATCAGTTCAAGGATGTTTTCCTGGGGCTGGACAAACGTAATTATGTGCGCGCCACGACCTCTCAGCGTTGCGTGCGCGCCGGCGGCAAGCATAACGATTTGGAAAACGTGGGTTACACTGCGCGTCACCATACCTTCTTCGAAATGCTGGGTAACTTCAGCTTCGGTGATTATTTCAAACGCGACGCCATTACTTACGCCTGGGAACTGTTGACCAGTCCGCAGTGGTTTGGCCTGCCCAAAGAAAAACTGTGGGTCACGGTTTATGCCACTGATGATGAAGCCTATGACATTTGGGCAAATGAGGTGGGTGTACCTCGCGAGCGCATTATCCGCATCGGCGACAACAAAGGCGCACCATACGCGTCGGATAACTTTTGGCAGATGGGCGATACCGGTCCTTGCGGCCCTTGCTCTGAAATTTTCTATGATCATGGCGATCACATCTGGGGTGGACCGCCGGGAAGTCCCGAAGAAGATGGCGACCGCTATATCGAGATCTGGAACCTGGTATTCATGCAGTTCAACCGGCAGGCTGATGGCACCATGTTACCGTTGCCGAAACCATCGGTTGATACCGGTATGGGGTTGGAGCGTGTTTCCGCTGTCCTGCAGCATGTGAATTCCAACTACGAGATCGATCTGTTCAAAACACTGATCGCGGAAGCTGCCAGCGTGGTAGGAACCGATGATCTGAACAGCAAGTCGCTGCGCGTCATTGCCGACCACATTCGGTCTTGTGCATTCCTGATTGCTGATGGCGTAATGCCGTCGAATGAAAACCGCGGCTATGTGCTGCGTCGAATCATTCGTCGTGCTATCCGTCACGGTAATATGTTGGGTGCGAAGGAAACCTTCTTCTATAAGCTGGTTGGTACTCTGATTAAAGTGATGGGACCCGCTGCTGAAGAGCTTAAACGCCAGCAGAGCCTGGTGGAACAGGCGCTTAAGAATGAAGAAGAGCAGTTTGCCCGTACGCTGGAGCGCGGATTGCTGCTGCTGGACGAAGAAATTAAACAGCTTAAAGGCGATACGCTTAGCGGTGAGGCGGCATTCCGTCTTTATGACACTTACGGCTTCCCGGTCGATTTGACCGCGGATGTTTGCCGTGAGCGTAATCTGAAAGTAGATGAAGCCGGTTTTGAACGTGCGATGGAAGCGCAACGTCAGCGCGCGAGAGACGCGAGTGGCTTTGGTGCTGATTACAACAGCCTGATCCGCGTGGATGAATCTACAACGTTCTGCGGTTATGAACGTACCGAACAGCAGTCGAAGGTTGTGGCTATTTATCGTCAGGGCGAGTCCGTGCAGGAAATTCAGGCAGGTGACGAAGCGGTCGTGGTCCTGAATGAAACCCCGTTCTACGGAGAATCCGGTGGACAAGTTGGCGACCAGGGCGAATTGGCGTCGTCGACAGCACGTTTCTCTGTTGCCGATGCTCAAAAATATGGTCAGGCTATCGGTCATATCGGCAAACTGGCTCAGGGTTCTTTGCGGGTGAACGACAAGGTGGATGCGGTGGTGGATCATGTTCGCCGCGACCGTATTCGTCTGAACCACTCTGCGACTCACTTGTTACATGCTGCTTTACGTCAGGTGCTGGGTGAGCATGTGGCGCAGAAAGGTTCGCTGGTTAATGACAGCTACCTTCGTTTTGACTTCTCTCATCCAGAGGCGATGAAGCCAGAGCAGATTCGTCAGGTGGAGGACATCGTCAATACCCAGATTCGTCGCAACCTGCCGATAGACACAGATGTGATGGAGTTGGATGCGGCCCGAGCGAAAGGTGCGATGGCGCTCTTTGGTGAAAAATACGAAGAGAATGTCCGTGTGCTGTCGATGGGCGATTTTTCCATCGAACTGTGTGGTGGTACTCATGCTCGCCGCACTGGTGATATCGGTCTGTTCCGGATCGTGTCTGAATCGGGTACGGCTGCAGGTATTCGCCGTATTGAAGCTGTTACCGGTGAGAATGCCATTGTCGATCTGCACCATCAGAGTGATTTGCTGCATGAAGTCACGCAGTTGGTGAAAGGTGACAGCAACAATTTGGCCGATAAAGTGCGTTCTTTACTGGAGCGTAGTCGCGGGCTGGAAAAAGAGTTGCAGCAGTTAAAAGAGCAGCAAGCCGCGCAGGAGAGCTCTTCACTGTCCAGCAAGGCGAAAGATATCAACGGTGTGAAGCTGCTGGTGACGCAGTTAAACAATGTTGAACCCAAGCTGTTGCGAACGATGATGGATGACCTTAAGAATCAACTGGGTTCTGCGGTGATTGTGCTATCGACAGTGGCGGATGGTAAAGTCAGCCTGATCGCCGGGGTGACCAAAGAGTTGACCGATCGTGTCAAAGCGGGTGAGTTGGTTGGCTTTGTGGCAAACCAGGTCGGCGGTAAGGGTGGCGGTCGCCCGGATATGGCACAAGCAGGCGGAAATGATGTCGATGCGTTGCCATCGGCGTTGACCAGCATTGAAGCCTGGGTGGTTGATAGGCTATAAATATTAAATACGTGTTATCCCGGCAAAAACGCCATGACTATGAGTGGTTTTGGCGTTTTTAGCTTGCGGTAAGGATGGCCGTAAACAAGACTGTTCATAAGGCGTCTGTGGGGTTCCAGAGACGTCTTATGGGATGAAGTCTGGTTGTGATAACAAAAAGCGCAAGCTGTCTTATATCGACTAAACTGAACATTAGTAATAGACAATGAGTGAGATGATGAGACATTTTCGTCATCCAGGTTTACGTTTTCCCCAACCATGATGGATAATGACGGGAGAACAGAGAGGCCTGACTCTTTATAATCTTTCAAGGAGCAAAGAATGCTTATTTTAACTCGTCGAGTTGGCGAAACCCTCATGATTGGCGATGAGGTTACGGTTACCGTACTAGGAGTAAAGGGCAATCAGGTTCGTATCGGTGTTAACGCGCCAAAAGAAGTCTCTGTACACCGTGAAGAGATTTACCAGCGTATTCAGGCAGAGAAGTCTCAGCCAACCTCCTATTGATTGAATAGCGTCTCGTGTTGGCGAGGCGCTGTTGTTCACGTATCTCTATTTTTCCTGTATTTTCCTTTTTTGCTAATGACAGCCTTACCGGTATTTGTAGCTGTGCGTGCAAATAACTGGTTGTTTTATTGGCGATAAAGCATGGTTTTTGTTGTTAATCTGTTCTTGTTGGGTGCGAAGTGTTCAAACGGAACTGATATCGGAAAAATTGTTTGACTTATAAGTCCGGGAAAGTAATATGTGCGCCACGCAGACAGGTGAGCGCTGAACGAAAACGAGTTTAGTGATTACCAGTCGGTACGGTGAGGTGGCCGAGAGGCTGAAGGCGCTCCCCTGCTAAGGGAGTATGCGGTCAAAAGCTGCATCGAGGGTTCGAATCCCTCCCTCACCGCCATTAATATGCATCCGTAGCTCAGCTGGATAGAGTACTCGGCTACGAACCGAGCGGTCGGAGGTTCGAATCCTCCCGGATGCACCATTTAATGGATAGCGTTATCTGACAAGAGCACTGTCAGTTATACAATTTAAGAGAAGTTTGCAGTAAATCTTGAAATGCATCCGTAGCTCAGCTGGATAGAGTACTCGGCTACGAACCGAGCGGTCGGAGGTTCGAATCCTCCCGGATGCACCATTCTCCTGATGCTGTTTCCTCTTGTTGTAAAATCATAGTCTAAAAGATTTCCAAAATGCATCCGTAGCTCAGCTGGATAGAGTACTCGGCTACGAACCGAGCGGTCGGAGGTTCGAATCCTCCCGGATGCACCATCTTATTTAAAATCATCCAAACTTATTTCCACAGTAGCGTCTTTTCTTTGTCAGAGATTCTGCGGTTTCCCTTGCCTGATACATCTATTTCATTGTTTTTATTATGGTTATTGAATAAGCGACAACGTTTTGACTTTGCGTTAAAGTAATCGTCTCTTTTCGGTGGGTACGGAGTCATGATGTACGATCGCTATCTGGGCCTCATCTTTGACATGGATGGCACCATCCTCGATACAGAGCCGACCCACAGCCTGGCATGGCAACAGGTTCTGGCAAAGCATGGTATGAGTTATGATGACGATGCCATGACGGCGCTGAATGGCGCGCCGACCTGGCGTATCGCCGAGGTGATTATCAACCAGCATCAGTCGGATCTTGATCCGTATCGGTTGGCGGCGGAGAAAGCAGCTCTGACTGAAACCATGCTGATGGACACCGTACAGCCACTGCCGCTGATTGACGTCGTTAAAGCGTATCATGGCCGCCGTCCGATGGCTGTCGGCACCGGAAGCACACATGGTTTGGCTGATCGTCTGCTACGTCATCTAGGCCTGCGTGACTATTTTTCTGCGCTGGTCGGCGCTGATGATGTACAGCGGCATAAGCCTTTCCCTGATACTTTCCTGCGTTGTGCAACATTAATCCAGATTGCCCCTGAACACTGCCTCGTGTTTGAAGATGCCGATTTTGGCCTTCAGGCTGCGGCTAGTGCAGGTATGGATGTGATTGATGTAAGAACGCTGTGAGTGAGTTCTGGGCGGTTTTTTCCTTATTCTGGAGCAGCTTTCTGAGTGCGACGTTGTTGCCAGGCAGTTCGGAAGTCGTACTGGTTTCGTTGTTGTTAACTCACAGCAGCAGCCCGTTGCTGCTGATTAGTGTCGCTTCGATTGGTAATACATTGGGCGGGATCACCAATATTGTTGTCGGGCGCCTGATTCCTGAACTTAAGCCACAAAAAGGATTGAATACCGCACGACGCTGGTTGCAGCGTTATGGCACCGCTGCATTACTATTTAGTTGGGTGCCGGTGGTCGGCGATATCTTGTGCATATTATCGGGGTGGTTAAGGATGCCCTGGGCAAGTTCCGTAATATGTATTTTTATCGGAAAAACGTTGCGCTATCTGATAGTGGTTGGCGTAGCGCTGAAATGGACGATGGGGACAGCATGAGTTGTAATTGTGATAGTTGCCCCCATATACCATCCATTATTCTTATTAACATGACTAAATCTTCATAGCGGGAGGTCAATTTGATCCCGGACGTATCAAAAGCGCTGTCCTGGCTGGAAAAACATCCTCAGTCTATAAAAGGGATCCAGCGTGGCATTGAGCGTGAAACACTGCGCGTGATGGCAAATGGACATCTGGCGAAGACAGGGCATCCGGAGAGATTGGGGGCGGCGCTAACCCACCCCTGGATTACCACGGATTTTGCTGAAGCATTGCTGGAATTCATTACGCCGGTTGACAAGGATATTGATCACCTTCTCACCTTTTTGCGTGATATTCATCGTTATGTGGCGCGTCATCTTGATGATGAGCGCATGTGGCCGCTAAGTATGCCTTGCTTTATTGAAGCAGGGCAGGATATCGAACTGGCGCAGTATGGTTCCTCGAATATTGGTCGTTTTAAAACGCTATATCGTGAGGGCCTGAAAAACCGCTATGGCGCGTTGATGCAGACCATTTCTGGCGTGCATTATAATTTTTCGCTGCCGTTGGCATTCTGGCAGGCTCGTGATGGCATTACCGACGCTATCAGCGGTAAGGAAGCGATTTCCGCCGGATATTTTCAACTGATCCGGAATTACTACCGTTTCGGCTGGGTAATTCCGTATCTGTTTGGTGCCTCGCCAGCGATTTGCTCCTCTTTCCTACAGGGCAAAGAAACTCACTTGCCGTTTGAGCGTTCGGAAAAAGGTATGCTCTACCTGCCGTACGCGACATCGTTGCGTTTAAGTGACTTGGGTTACACCAACAAATCACAGAGCAACCTTGGCATTACCTTCAACAGTTTGGAAACCTATGTTTCAGCGCTGAAAAAGGCGATTCACACGCCTTCTGAAGAATATGCAGGGATTGGGCTCAAAAAAGAGGGCCGTTATCTGCAGTTGAATACCAATGTGCTGCAGATTGAGAACGAATTGTATGCACCGATCCGGCCTAAACGCGTTACTCGTCCGGGCGAGTCACCTTCCGATGCGCTATTGCGCGGCGGGATTGAGTATATCGAAGTGCGTTCGCTGGATATCAATCCATTCTCGGCGATCGGCGTCAGCGCCGAACAGGCGCGATTCCTCGATCTGTTCCTGATTTGGTGTGCGTTGGCGGATGCGCCGGAAATGAGTGAATCGGAACTGCTCTGCACACGTAAAAACTGGAATCAGGTGATTCTGGAAGGCCGTAAACCGGGGCAGACAGTCGGTATGGGCTGCGATACAACGCGTCAGACGATTGCGGAAGTTGGACGTTCACTGTTTGCGGATCTGCGGCGTGTTGCGGAATTGTTGGATCAGGGGCAAGCTAAGCCGTACTATCGACAGGTCTGTGATCAACTGGTTGAAGGATTTGACGACCCGGACAAGACGTTTTCCGCCCGGATTTTGGCGATGATGCTGGAAAATGGTAGTGGCGGCGTTGGTCTTCAACTCGCCGGGCAGTACCGCGAGCAACTGTTGCAGGAGCCGCTGGAGATTTTATCTGAAACCCAGTTTACTTCCGAGTGCGAGCGTTCATGGCAGCACCAACGTCAACTGGAGTCAGAAGATACGCTGAGTTTTGATGCATATCTCTCCAGGCAGTAATGCCGGGAGCCGGTAAAAGAAAAGGCCACGCGGTTGTCACCGGTGGCCAAAGAAACATCTCTGATAATAGGGATGATGATAATAAATGCGCGTCTTTCATTTGTTATGACCGGCATCGGTAAGAAAAGTTTCCTGGAAACGAGAAATAATTTTTCATGAGGAGGTGGCAACATGCCATTACTGGATAGTTTTACTGTCGATCATACTCGTATGGCTGCACCTGCCGTTCGCGTGGCCAAAACCATGACAACCCCTCATGGTGATACGATTACTGTGTTTGATCTGCGTTTCTGCCGCCCTAATCAGGAGATCATGCCGGAGCGTGGTATCCATACTCTGGAGCACCTGTTCGCGGGTTTCATGCGTGATCACCTTAACGGTGACGGCGTCGAGATCATCGATATCTCTCCTATGGGTTGCCGTACCGGTTTCTACATGAGCCTGATTGGCACGCCGGAAGAACAGCGTGTGGCTGACGCCTGGAAAGCGGCCATGACGGATGTGCTTAAGGTTACCGATCAGCGTAAGATTCCGGAACTGAACGAATATCAGTGTGGCACCTATGAAATGCATTCCCTGACCGAAGCTCAGGACATTGCACGCCACATTCTGGATCACGACGTTCTCGTCAACAAAAACGACGATCTGGCGCTGCCGAAAGACAAATTGGCGGAATTACACATCTGATTGACGTCACACGTATGCAATAAAAAAAGAGAGCCATGGCTCTCTTTTTTTATGCGACGGATAAACGTGTTAGTCGAATAAGCGGTCAATGCGCCAGGAAGTTCTGGATGACCCGACTGCCGAAGTAGGAGAGCGTCAGCAACAGTGCGCCGATCAGGTTGAACCACACCACCCGGCGTCCGCGCCAGCCTTCGTGATAGTGTCCCCAGAGCAGCAGAATGTAGACAAACCATGCCAGCAGGGAGAACAACGCCTTATGAAGGTTCTCTTTATTGCTGAGCAAATCGTTCATGTAGATAAGGCCGGTACATAACGTTAGCGTCAGTAGAATGACGCCAATCTGGGTTATGTGGAACATCTTGCGCTCGATGCCCAGCAGAGGCGGCATGTCAGCAGTAAATCCCAGTTTTTTGGTTTTCAGCATGTAATCCAGTAATGCCAATTGCAGCGCATACAACGCGGCAATCATCAGCGTGGCATAGGCAAACAGCGCCAGACCAATGTGCACCATTAGACCAGGCATCGCTTCGAGGTGGGTAATAAACTCACCTGGCATGAAACTGGCGAACGCCAGATTTATAAACGCAAAGGTATAGACGATGGGCAGCAGAAACCAGCCGCGATTGCGCGATGCCACTACGGTCATCACCGTGCAAATAATCAGGCTGACGAGGGAGCCAATGTTCAACAGACTCAGGTTTTGCCCGATCTGGACATCGAAAATTCGCTGATACAAAGCCACTGCATGGCAGACCAGGGCGATCGTAGCGGATACCACTGCCAGACGGCGGTAGGTTCCGTTTTTTCGCACCAGACTAGGAATGATTAATCCCAGGCTGAGGAAATAGGCCGCTAAAGCTACAATGGCGAAGACAGACATAGCGATAGGTTATTCAATATCAACTGAGTAAAATGAAGGGTCAGTATAGCCTTAGTCGTCACCGCCACCAACCAGTTATCCGTGTCGGCGCACGCAGATTGGTCTGGCTTTCGTGTTATACTCCTCGCTGTTCGCGTCGCGGTAGCGGCCAGTTTCACATTGAGCATGAGATATGTTTGAAAATTTAACCGATCGACTATCGCGCACTCTGCGCAATATCAGCGGCCGTGGGCGGCTGACGGAAGACAATATCAAGGATACGCTGCGTGAAGTCCGTATGGCGCTGCTGGAAGCCGACGTGGCGTTGCCAGTGGTACGTGACTTTATCAACCGTGTAAAAGAGCAGGCGGTTGGTCACGAAGTCAACAAAAGCCTGACGCCGGGACAAGAGTTCGTCAAGATTGTGCAGAACGAGCTGGTAACCGCCATGGGCGAGGTCAACCAGGCGCTCAATCTGGCTGCTCAGCCACCAGCGGTGGTGCTGATGGCGGGCCTGCAAGGGGCGGGGAAAACCACCAGTGTTGGTAAGCTGGGCAAATTCCTGCGTGAAAAACAGAAGAAGAAAGTACTGGTGGTGTCGGCGGACGTGTACCGCCCGGCGGCGATCAAACAGTTGGAAACGTTGGCGCAGACCGTCGGCGTTGATTTCTTCCCCTCGGAAGCGCATGAAAAACCTATCGACATCGTTAATCGTGCGTTGCAGCACGCCAAACTGAAATTCTACGATGTTCTGCTGGTGGATACTGCTGGTCGTTTGCATGTCGATGACGCCATGATGGATGAAATCAAGCAGGTTCATGCGTCGATCAATCCGGTCGAAACGCTGTTTGTGGTTGACGCCATGACCGGCCAGGATGCAGCGAATACAGCTAAAGCCTTTAACGAAGCATTGCCGTTGACTGGGGTGATTCTGACTAAGATTGATGGTGATGCCCGTGGTGGTGCAGCGCTGTCTATCCGTCATATTACGGGTAAACCCATCAAGTTCCTGGGCGTCGGCGAAAAGACTGATGCGCTGGAGCCGTTCTACCCGGATCGTATCGCTTCACGTATTCTCGGTATGGGCGACGTGCTCTCGCTGATTGAGGAACTGGAAAGCAAGGTCGACCGTTCTCAGGCCGAGAAACTGGCTAAAAAACTGAAGAAAGGTGATGGATTTGATCTGACCGATTTTCTGGATCAGCTAAAACAGATGCGCAACATGGGCGGCATGGCTAGCATGATGAGCAAGCTGCCGGGTATGGGGCAGATTCCGGATAACGTGAAATCGCAGATGGATGACAAGGTATTGGTGCGAATGGAGGCGATCATCAATTCCATGACGTTGCAGGAGCGCGCCAAGCCGGAAATCATCAAGGGTTCGCGTAAGCGCCGCATTGCGATGGGATCCGGGATGCAGGTGCAGGATGTCAACCGACTGCTGAAACAGTTTGATGATATGCAGCGCATGATGAAAAAAATGAAAAATGGGGGCCTGGCTAAGATGATGCGAGGCATGAAAGGGATGATGCCGCCAGGTTTTCCAGGCCGTTAAGTCGTGAATATGTGACCCCGACGGAAAAGTCGATGGTGTGAATGCATGGTTTTAGATTGCTTTTTGCACCAAAATGAGTAAAATCTTCGGGCTTTTTATATGACACTGGGCCCCGTTCCTCGATGGGGCCCGGTTGTTTTATTAACTAAAGAGGATGTTATGGTAACAATTCGTTTGGCACGTGGCGGCGCTAAAAAACGCCCGTTCTATCAAGTCGTTGTGACCGATAGCCGCAATGCGCGCGACGGTCGTTTCATTGAGCGCGTAGGTTTCTTCAACCCGATCGCTACCGGTAAAGCTGAAGGCCTGCGCCTGGATCTTGACCGTATCGAGCATTGGGTTGGTCAGGGGGCTACTGTTTCTGATCGCGTTTCTGCGCTGATCAAAGACGCGAAGAAAGCAGCGTAATCTGTTGCGGTGGTGGTAATGAGCAAGCAACTCAGCCCGAAAGCCCCGGTCAACCCGATTACATTGGGGAAAATGGGGTCGACGTACGGCATCAAAGGTTGGCTCAGGGTATTTTCATCCACCGAAGACGCCGAAAGCATTTTTGATTATCAACCTTGGTTCATCCGGAATAAAGGGCTGTGGCAACCGATCGAGATCGAGAGCTGGCGGCACCATAATCAGGACCTGGTCATCAAAATCAAAGATATTGACGATCGGGATGCGGCGAATTTACTGACTAATTGCGAAATTGTCGTGGATTCGGCCCAGTTGCCTGAACTGGGTGAGGGTGATTATTACTGGAAAGATCTTATTGGCTGCGATGTCGTCACCGTAGGTGGCTATGAGCTGGGAAAAGTCATCGATATGATGGAAACCGGTTCTAATGACGTTCTGGTAGTAAGAGCTAACCTAAAAGATGCTTACGGAGTCAAGGAACGGTTGATTCCGTTTCTGACCGAGCAGGTTATCAAGCACGTTGACCTGTCTACGCATCGTATTGAAGTAGACTGGGATCCTGGTTTTTGAACTCTGTAAAATCTGCAGTTAATGAGTGGAACGGTGCTATGTGGATTGGGGTGATTAGCCTGTTTCCTGAGATGTTCCGCGCTATTACTGATTATGGAGTCACTGGCCGGGCAGTTAAAAATGGCCTGCTGAGCGTACAGTACTGGAGTCCTCGCGACTTCACTTACGATCGGCATCGCACGGTGGATGATCGCCCTTATGGCGGTGGCCCCGGTATGTTGATGATGGTGCAACCCTTACGGGATGCTATCCACGCAGCAAAAGCAGCGGCAGGCGAAGGGGCTCGGGTGATTTATCTGTCACCGCAGGGTCGCAAACTGGATCAGCAAGGCGTAAGCCAGCTCGCCACACATCAGAAGATGATTCTGGTTTGTGGAAGGTACGAGGGCATTGATGAACGTGTCATCAAAACCGAAATTGACGAAGAATGGTCAATCGGTGACTACGTTCTCAGTGGTGGTGAACTACCTGCAATGACGCTGATTGATTCTGTCGCCCGGTTTATTCCCGGCGTGCTGGGTCATGAAGCTTCGGCACAAGAAGATTCTTTTGCCGATGGGTTGTTGGATTGTCCTCACTACACTCGGCCTGAAGTGTTGGAAGGTATGGATGTACCGGCGGTATTGCTGTCGGGCAACCATGCGGAAATACGCCGCTGGCGTTTGAAGCAGTCGCTGGGCCGAACCTGGCTTAGAAGACCTGAACTTCTGAAAAGCCTAGCTCTGACTGACGAGCAAGCAACGTTGTTGACTGAGTTTCAACAGGAATATCAGTCCGAACAACAATGAGTATTAGGGGGCCGTTGCGGCAGTGCCGGACGAACCCATATATCAGTTTACCTAGGGTAAGAGACATATTATGAGCAATATTATCAAGCAGCTTGAACAAGAGCAGATGAAGCAAGACGTACCTGCATTCCGTCCGGGTGACACCGTGGAAGTTAAGGTATGGGTCGTTGAAGGTTCCAAAAAACGTCTGCAGGCATTCGAGGGCGTGGTTATCGCAATTCGTAACCGCGGTCTGCACTCTGCATTCACTGTTCGCAAGATTTCCAACGGCGAAGGCGTAGAGCGCGTATTCCAGACGCACTCTCCGGTAGTGGACAGCATTACCGTTAAGCGCCGTGGTGCTGTGCGTAAAGCCAAACTGTACTACCTGCGTGAGCGTGCTGGTAAGTCTGCTCGTATCAAAGAGCGCCTTAACTAAGCATACGCTTTCGCAACATCCGAAAGCGATAAGGGGTGGCATTTGCCACCCCTTTTTTATTTGGAGTCTTATCCGTGTTATGCGGCTTTCTCTGTTTTCCTGGCGATCACGGTAGGATACATCCTCATGCGATCATCAATAAAATGTATGTCGCTGAATCCCGCTTGTTCCAACTGACGCTGTGTCTGGGTATAGGTGCGGAATGCAGTCCATCTGGCTTCCAGAATGCGTGAAAACAGTAAGTGCTGTAAGGGAAGCAAGCGCTGCTCTTCCTCGGTGACCTGCCAGGTCGATTCTGCCGATAACACCGGGGGGGGCGTTAGAAAACTGGTGATCAACGTCCCCCCAGGTTTTAGTGCCTGATTGAATGCTCGATAGAGTGCTGTCACTTTTTCATCATCTGGCTCATAAACGTTGAGTCCATTACTCGTCAGGACATCTACGGGTTCTGGCAATTGTAATGACCAGGCATCGCACTGCAGCAACGTGATACGATCGTCGCAATGCTGCTGTTGAGCCAGTGCGTTCGCGGCCTCCAGCGCTTGCATATCCAAGTCTACGCCGATTAATCGCACATCCTGATAATGTGAATAATCCAGCAGCAGCAAGTCTCCCATCAGACCACAAGGTACAGAAGCCAGTACCATATCGTCATGTAACCGTGATTGTAACTGCTGGCGGAAAATACTGAACCGCTCACGGGTAGCAAGTACCGCGGGTAATCGTTCGTAGATTAATTTTTCCAGATCACTGTTGGATGACCGCGTGGCGAAAGCGGAAGGGTAAGTGACCAAATGGTGAGTCCAGTAAGCGTTCAGCCCTCGATGTGCCAGAAGAAATTGCCCAAGGTCGAATGTCCCCAGCTCCTCTGCAATTGCGATTTGTTCTTCCACTGTGGCACCAGGGAGATCACCAGACTGGCGGATCCTCGTTCTGACGGCATCGAGAGTAGCTTGATGATCATCAGGTGACGTTGAGTGATGAGACAGTAGCTGTCCTTGTCCGGAATGCGATGACGTGCTTTTCATAATGAAGTCCTGTTTGCCAGCTTATTGCGTGATGGGTGAAGGTCTGACCAGGGCAATGATGGCAAACAAAACGAATGCGTATGTTCAATTCCATTTGGCATCAGTATCTAGTTTCAAATTGTTATGATTTAGTTGGGTTATTATAAGTTTGGTTCATCACTGACGGTAGATGATTTATCCGAAAATCTTCTCAGTGGGTAATAAAATAGAGTGGGTAATAAAATAGTCAGGTTGCGGACAAGCTCATTGGTATGGTGGGTGAACGTGGGGATAGTGGGATGCTCGCTGCCAGCGAGGGGGGCTGGCTGGGTTCATACCGAGCTACCTGGGCTTAGTCGCAGTTATTGGCAGCTGAGAGGCAACGTGTTGCGAAAATTAGTAGATTGACCTGTTATGGCTGGTCGATTCATCCACTGCGCGTTGCCATAATTTTTTCAACTTTTCTGCATCATTGACGCTGTCGCAGCTAGCCGGGAAGGGTTTTCCTGCTTGCCCCCAGACGGTGACATTATTGGGGTGGCACCATTCCGTCTGCCCCGCCCGATACCCGTTCAGATAGGCATGGCGATCAACATCCGGATTGCCAAACCATTCCGACAGTGTTTCGTTATCTCTCACAAACATACCGCTGGTGGCGTCTTTATATCCCGCGTCATACCAGAAATTGGACTCACTTTTAGTTGGCGATACCGATGGAATGGACTGGCACCCGACGAGGAGTAACAACCCTACCAGCACTATACCCTTTCTCATGATCGAACCTATTTTTACAGCGTCAGAATGGAGACATACGGCCTAATATTACGCAATTTCCTATTTTTCTTTTAATGATTTCAGTGTGCTGTGCCTGTTTGGCGCTCTTCACTCAATTTAGCGGTATGCCCAACAACATACAAACATACAGTGATAGCCGTGGCTGAGATGCGTTGTCGTGACGCCAAATCACTTGTGTATATTTTTATTTACACGTGGTGTGGTCAGTGGTCGCTGCTTTCGTCAGTTATGTGGTTTATCAACGGTTAAGCAAGTAGTCAGTGTTTGTTCTACGAAGGCATGTTATCTGCACTCGTCAAATATCAGCAGTAACATCATCAAGCTTCGAAATCACTTTAGAATGGCCGATTTTCCGCTGCCAAATGCCAGGGAGGCGGTGATAGCGTGATGACACCGTGCTTTCAATGCATTACCGAATTCGGTGGTGAGATTCGCCCAATAGGTACTAACCCGTTTTGTGAGTACCAATCGGCCTTACGGGAGTAATTTTAACTTTACACCTATGGCTTGAAAAATTTACGACCTGTGTGTTAAGGTGTGAGCCTGTTACCGACAATGACGAAATAGCTCCCTTCATACCAAAGGAACATACAGGATCATCATCATGCAAAAAGACACGCTCAATAATATTAATATCAGCGCCGAACAGGTTCTTATTACTCCCGACGAACTGAAAGCCAAATTCCCGCTCAATGAGCCGGAACAGCAGGCGATTGCTCTGTCGCGGAAAACCATTGCTGACATTATTCATGGCAACGACAAACGTCTGCTGGTGGTGTGTGGTCCCTGTTCTATTCATGATACGGATGCCGCGCTCGATTACGCGCGTCGTCTGCAATCCCTGTCAGCCGAATTGAGCGATCGGCTGTATATCGTCATGCGTGTCTATTTTGAAAAACCCCGTACCACTGTTGGCTGGAAAGGGTTGATCAATGATCCCTACATGGATGGTTCCTTTGATATGGAGGCGGGGTTGCATATCGCCCGCGATTTGCTGCTTAAGCTGGTAAACATGGGGTTACCGCTGGCGACTGAAGCGCTGGACCCGAATAGCCCGCAATACCTGGGGGATTTGTTCAGCTGGTCGGCGATTGGCGCCAGAACCACCGAATCCCAGACTCACCGCGAGATGGCTTCTGGGTTATCCATGCCGGTGGGCTTCAAAAACGGCACTGACGGTAGCCTTGGCACCGCCATTAACGCCATGAAAGCCGCGTCAATGCCGCATCGCTTTGTCGGTATCAATCAGAGCGGTCAGGTTTGTTTATTGCAGACGCAGGGAAATCCGGATGGACATGTGATCCTGCGTGGCGGCAAAAAGCCGAATTACAGCGCGGAAGACGTGGCTGAGTGTGAAAAACAGATGCACGATGCAGGACTGAATCCGGCGCTGATGATAGATTGTAGCCACGGTAACTCCAGCAAAGACTACCGTCGGCAGCCACTGGTGGTGGAGTCGGTGATCGAGCAGATCAAATCCGGTAACCGCTCTATTATCGGGCTGATGCTGGAGAGCCATATCCACGAGGGCAATCAGTCTTCCGAGCAACCACGTGCCGACATGCGTTACGGGGTATCGGTGACGGATGCCTGCATCAGTTGGGAAAGTACAGAGACATTGCTGCGCTCGGTTCATAACGAGCTGAGTGTACGAAGCGTCAATCAGTAAGGAGAAGAACAGATGGTCGCTGAACTGACCGCATTGCGTGATCAGATAGATGAGGTAGATAAAGCATTATTGGCGTTGTTGTCGCGTCGGCTACGTCTGGTGGCGGAAGTCGGCGAGGTAAAGAGCCGTTATGGTTTGCCAATTTATGCGCCTGATCGGGAAGCAGCGATGCTGAGTTCACGACGTAAGGAAGCAGAAGCGCTGGGTGTTCCCGCGGATTTGATTGAGGATGTTCTGCGTCGGGTGATGCGGGAGTCCTATGCCAGCGAGAATGACAAAGGGTTTAAAACGCTCTTCCCCTCACTGCGCCCGATTGTGATTGTGGGGGGGCGTGGTCAGATGGGACGTCTGTTTGACAGAATGCTGACGCTGTCCGGCTATCAGGTTCGTATCCTGGAGCAGGAAGACTGGCCACAGGCGGAGACGTTGCTGGCGGATGCCGGTATGGTGATCGTCAGTGTGCCAATCCATGTCACCGAACAGGTTATTGCCCGTCTGCCTCGGTTGCCGGATGACTGTATTTTGGTGGATTTGGCATCGGTCAAGAACGCTCCGCTGCAAGCGATGTTGGCGGCACATCAAGGGCCGGTGCTGGGGTTACACCCGATGTTCGGCCCGGATATCGGCAGCCTGGCCAAACAGGTCGTCGTATATTGTGACGGACGCCAGCCGGAGGCCTACCAGTGGTTGCTGGAGCAGATCCAGGTGTGGGGGGCCCGGCTTCATCGCACCAGTGCGGTGGAGCACGACCAAAACATGGCGTTTATTCAGGCGTTGCGCCATTTCGCAACGTTTGCTTATGGTGTGCATCTGGCGGAAGAAAATGTACAACTGGAACAATTGCTGGCGCTCTCTTCGCCGATATACCGGCTTGAATTGGCGATGGTAGGGCGGTTGTTCGCGCAGGACCCGCAGCTCTATGCCGACATTATCATGTCTTCCGAGAACAATCTGGCCCTGATCAAACGTTACTACCAGCGTTTTGGCGAGGCGATCACATTACTGGAAGCAGGAGATAAAGCGGCGTTTGTCAGCAGCTTTAAGAAAGTCGAGCACTGGTTTGGTGATTATTCGCGGCGATTCATGGCGGAAAGTCGTACACTGCTGCGTCAGGCGAACGATATCCGACAGTAGTGCAAACGACGTTGATGGTTTTCTGAAAAGCCACCCTCGCTGAGAGGGTGGCTTTTTATTACCAGTAGCAGAAGCATATCTTCTGGCTGATTCTGATGTGGCATCCGTTATGACGGTTCTACCGGCACCACATTTTCGCTAGGGTAGCAGCCGAGTACCTTGAGCGAGCGGGTAATCGCGGCCAGACCTTGTAGCGCTTTACGGGTATTGTCGTTGCGCAGATTGGCCTGCACATCAATATAAAACATCTCTTCCCACGGATTGCCGTTGATCGGCCGAGACTCCAGTTTTGTCATTACGATGCCATGCTCGCGCAGCACCAGCAGCGCTTCCACCAGTGCGCCGGATTGCTGTCCGGTCGCCATGATTAAGGTGGTTTTAGCTGGTACTTGTTCGGTGACATCGATCGGCTTGCGAGCCAGTACGATGAATCGGGTGATGTTTTGCGCCTGATTGGCCAGATTGTGTTCCAGCACCTGTAACCGATAAAGCATTCCACCGGCTTCGCTGCCCAGCGCGGCGGCATGTGGTGAATTAAGTTCTGCAACCTTCGCCATCGCAGCGGCAGTGCTTTCGCAGTACTCGATTTTCCAGTGTGGAAAACGGTTGATGAAATGGCTGCACTGCTGGAAAGGCTGTGGGTGGCTGTAAACAGTCTGGATCTGATCCAACTGCGTGTCCACAGCGACCAGCACGCAATGATCGATAGGTGTGGTCAGTTCACCGACAATGGACAACCCAGTGTGTTGCAGCAGGTCGTAGACATCGTTGATTGAGCCGGAGCTGGTGTTTTCTATCGGCAGCACGGCGTAATCGGCCTGGCCGGTTTCCACCAGGCTAATGATGTCCTGAAAACGCTGGCAGCCGCATTCAATAATCTGGTCAAAATGGCGGGCGGCATACTGACGGGCGGCTAAATGAGAGTAAGAGCCTTTGGGGCCGAGGAAAGCGACGCGAGCGGAGTGCGACTCGCCAGCGTTGAGGTGCTGCTGCAGTAATGCCTGTTGAGTCAGTACCGAATCTTCAATAATCAACTGGAACAGACGGGTAATGTAGTGACCGTCGAGCTGCCGCTTTTTGCCTTCTTCTGCCAGCCGGGACAGTAAATCCCGTTCGCGCTCTTTATCGCGAATGGGGCGATGGGAGTGTTGTTTGGCTCGCGCTACATCTAACGCCAGTTCCCTCCGTTGTGCTAACAGTTCGAGCAGTTGCATATCCAGCGCGGTAATGCGCTCGCGCAGTGCCAGTAATGGATTATCGGTCATGGTATGTACCTGTTTGCTGTCCAATAAAAAAGCCTCCTGATTCAGGAGGCTTTTTTTGTTCGTCTTCGTATTCTTACTCACACGACAAATCGCCCCCCGCATCGGGGAGAGTAAAGAAGAATACGAAGAAGAACGGTTGTGGCGTCATGTCATCAAATCCTTGTTGGGAATGTTGATTAAGGTAACTGTTGCCTTTTCATCCTGTCAATACAAAATCGCCGGGAGCGATGTATTGGTCTATCAAGGGTGGAGGAACGTTAACCATAAAAAACGCGCCTTGCGGCGCGTTTCAGGCAACAAACAGAATTTGTTATTAAAATGGATGCGCGGTGGTTGCGCCATCCAGTCCAACTATTCTGCTGAGGCCTGCAGATTGACATCTTTGATGCAACTGTCCGCACGGCGTGCTTCGCCTTTGTGTTGAACCTTGTTCAGCTGTCGTTCCAGTTTTGTGATGAGTTCATTGACAGCGGTATACATATCTTCGTGTTTGGCGCTGGCCACCAACGGGCCATTGGGTGTACTGATGGTGGCATCGACCACAAAACCCTGCGGCTCTCTAGACAGGATAATATGCGGATTAATCAGGTGAGTCTGCCATTTATCCAGTTTGCTGAGACGGTCTTCGACATGCTGACGTATTGCGGGGGTAATATCCATCTGCTTACTGGTAATGTTGATAGTCATAAAAACTTACCTCTCTGCCTTTTCCGTCTTGGGTGAATTCAGCATACCCCTAGTCGATGCAAAGTGGGTGACTTTGATCACTTTTTTTGGTCACTTTTCCGTCATGTGAATTGATTTGTGAGCGGCCTTGTGGAACCGGTGTGGCGCGCTTGTCGCCTAGCCAGGGCTGTGCCATTATCTATTGGATGTATTGGCGGGATTATCCGGTTACATTCAGGATGACCGGCGATAGATCAGAAAAACAGAGCAAAAAAAACGGCAACCGGAGTTGCCGTGGTAATAGGGTTTCAGGCGTTTCTTCAGGCGGAAGGGTTGGCGGCGATGATTTTAGCTACCTTGTCGGCCTGCGCAGTCAATTGCAGTTCCCGATAGGCATTTTCCATCAGCGGCAGTGCGATGCGCGTTGCCTGCGTATCCGGATAGTCCTTCAACATTTGCTCTACACGGTTAACCACGGCGACATAAGCGCCGCGTTTCGTGTAATACTGTGCGACAGAAAGCTCATACTTAGCCAGACGTTCTTTCAGGAATGCCAGGCGCTTGCTGGCGTCTGTGGCGTATTGGCTGTTCGGGTAACCCTGAAGCAACTGGTTGAAAGCTTTAAACGCCGAACGAGCATACTGAGGATCACGGTCTGAACGGTCGACGCCGAAGAAGCCTTGCAACATACTATCATCTTGCGCCATGTTGGTCAGCCCACGCATGTAAAGTACATAGTCTACGTTCGGGTGCGTCGGGTTCAGGCGGATGAAACGATCAATCGACGCCTGAGCCAACGGCAACTCGGCGGATTTGTAATAGGCGTAAATCAGGTCCAATTGGACTTGCTGGGAGTAAGGGCCGAATGGATAACGGTTATCCAGCGCTTCCAACTGCGTGATGGCGGCTTTAAAGTTGCCGTCCTGCAGTTTCTCCTGGGCGGTGGCATACAGTTCTGAAGGTGGACGGTCGGGAACCGCATCTTTGGAATTGGAGCAACCAGCCAGCGTCAGGCTCAACGTGGCAGCAGCCACCAGGTATTTCATACGCGTCATGACGATTTGATTATCCTCAGAGTGTTTTTCCGGGAAACTGTCCGTTAAGCTCCCGATTAAGACCAGCTACAATGGTACATTATTTTAAACGGCATCGCCGTTAAAACCCAACGTTAATAAGAAGCAGCATATTATGTCCCAACAAGTACAACTCACCGCGACGGTAGCCGAATCTCAACTTGGCCAACGTTTAGATCAGGCTTTGGCCGAATTGTTCCCTGATTATTCACGTTCACGTATAAAAACGTGGATTTTGGAACAACGGGTACAGATTAACGGCAAGATGGTGGATAAACCAAAAGAGAAAGTGCTTGGCGGGGAATCTGTCGCTATTGATGCTTTGATCGAAGAAGACGCCCGCTGGGAAGCGCAGCCGATCTCGCTGGATATCGTCTATGAAGACGAAGACATACTGGTGATCAATAAACCGCGTGATCTGGTCGTGCATCCTGGCGCTGGTAATCCTGACGGCACCGTGCTGAACGCGCTATTGCATCACTATCCGGAGATCGTCGATGTGCCGCGTGCGGGGATTGTCCATCGTCTGGATAAGGACACCACCGGTCTGATGGTAGTGGCCAAGACTGTACCGGCCCAGACCCGGTTGGTGGAATCGCTTCAGGCGCGTGAAATTACCCGTGAATATGAAGCGGTGGCGATCGGCACGATGACGGCAGGTGGCACAGTAGAGGAGCCGATTGCCCGTCACTCCACCAAACGTACGCACATGGCAGTACACCCGATGGGAAAGCCAGCCGTGACACATTATCGCATCATGGAGCATTTCCGTGCGCACACCCGTCTGCGTTTGCGATTGGAAACGGGCCGAACCCACCAGATTCGCGTCCACATGGCGCACATCAACCATCCGCTGGTGGGCGACCCATTGTATGGTGGTCGTCCGCGTCTGCCTAAAGGCGCTTCTGAGGAATTTATCGAGACGCTGCGCAATTTTGACCGTCAGGCGCTGCACGCTACCATGTTGCGCCTTTATCATCCTATCAGCGGTATCGAGATGGAGTGGCACGCTCCTCTACCGCAGGATATGGTGGATCTGATTGCCGCGTTAAAAGCGGATACCGATGTGTTTAAAGATCAACTTGATTGGTGATGACATGGCGTCTGGCAGCATGATATTAACCCCCGACTGGCCTGCTCCGGCGACGGTACGGGCCTGTAGCACCACTCGTCTTGGCGGCGTCAGTGGTGCGCCGTATGGCTCGCTCAATCTGGGTAATCATGTGGGAGACGACCCATTGCATGTGCAGGACAATCGGCAACGTCTGGTCGCCGCGGCTGGATTGCCGGTCATGCCGCATTGGCTGGAGCAGGTGCATGGCACACAGGTGGTTAACCTCGATCAGACATCGCCTGCTTCACTGACGGGCGATGCCGCTTATACCACCCGCAAGGATCGGGTATGCGCGGTAATGACTGCCGATTGTCTGCCGGTCCTGTTCTGCTCCACCGATGGTCGTGAAGTGGCGGCGGCACATGCTGGCTGGCGCGGTTTGCAAGCTGGGGTGCTGGAGCAGACCCTGAGCCATTTTCGTGCTCGCCCGGTCGATATTTTGGCATGGATGGGTCCAGCGATCGGTCCGCTTCAATTCGAAGTCGGTGGCGAGGTTCGCGAGGCTTTTCTACAGGGTAACCCTGACGCTGATAATGCTTTTATCCCTCGTAATGGTAAATTTCTCGCCAATATCTACCAGTTGGCCCGTTTACGTTTACAGGCCGCTGGCGTCAGCCTGGTGTTTGGCGGCGACGATTGTACGGTCAGTGACGCAGACCGGTTTTTCTCCTATCGACGTGATGGAACGACCGGACGTATGGCAACTTTGATTTGGCTGATATAACCTATTGAATTAAGACGATCCGGAGGATTAACGTTTTTCCTTCTATTATTACTGGCAAAATCATCTTGAATTTTTGAGGGATGACCTCACTTAATCTCCAGTAGCAATTTTGACCAGTATGTATGGGAGGAGTTATGCGTCTGGATCGTCTTACCAATAAGTTCCAGCTTGCCCTCGCTGATGCCCAATCTCTCGCCCTCGGACGAGATCATCAATTCATTGAGCCGCTGCATTTGATGAGTGCCCTTCTGAATCAGGAAGGGGGCACTGTCGGCCCGTTGTTGACAGCAGCTGGGGCAAACGTGAGCCGTCTTAAAAGTGAAATTGAACAGGCAATCAGCCGATTACCACAGGTGGAAGGCACCGGTGGCGATGTTCAACCGTCCAGCGAGCTGGTACGGACGCTCAATATCTGCGACAAGCTGGCGCAGAAAAAGGGCGACACGTTCATTTCTTCAGAATTATTCGTGCTGGCGGTGTTTGAATCGCGCAGCGCATTGGGTGATCTGCTAAAAAATGCAGGCGCCACTCAACAGAATGTCACTCAGGCTATCGAGCAGGTTCGCGGCGGGCAGCAGGTCGACGAGCAGAGCGCCGAAGACCAGCGTCAGGCACTGAAAAAATTCACGATTGATCTCACAGAGCGTGCCGAACAGGGCAAGTTGGACCCAGTGATTGGCCGTGATGAGGAAATCCGCCGTACCATCCAGGTATTGCAGCGCAGAACCAAAAACAACCCGGTTTTGATCGGTGAGCCTGGCGTCGGGAAAACCGCCATTGTCGAAGGGCTGGCGCAGCGTATCGTTAATGGCGAAGTCCCTGAGGGGCTGAAGAATAAACGCGTGCTGGCGCTCGATATGGGCGCGCTGGTGGCGGGAGCGAAATACCGTGGTGAGTTCGAGGAACGTCTGAAAGGTGTGCTGAACGACCTGTCCAAACAGGAAGGCAATGTCATCCTCTTTATTGACGAATTGCACACCATGGTCGGTGCTGGTAAGGCTGATGGCGCAATGGATGCGGGCAACATGCTCAAGCCTGCGCTGGCGCGCGGCGAGTTGCACTGTGTTGGGGCGACGACGCTGGATGAATATCGTCAATACATTGAAAAGGATGCTGCCCTTGAGCGTCGTTTCCAGAAAGTGTTTGTCGCCGAACCGACCGTTGAAGACACCATCGCCATTCTACGCGGTCTGAAAGAGCGCTATG
Organism: Dickeya undicola; assembly: GCF_000784735.1. GTDB lineage: Bacteria > Pseudomonadota > Gammaproteobacteria > Enterobacterales > Enterobacteriaceae > Dickeya > Dickeya undicola. Next base: position 1,774 of record NZ_JSYG01000035.1, on the reverse strand, counting down.
AGCTGCATCATCACGTGCAAATCACCGATCCGGCGATTGTCGCGGCGGCCATGTTATCTCACCGGTACATTTCCGATCGGAAATTGCCGGATAAAGCGATCGATCTTATTGATGAAGCCGCATCTAGTATCCGTATGCAGATCGATTCCAAACCGGAGCCGCTGGACCGCCTTGATCGCCGCATTATCCAGTTGAAGCTGGAACAACAGGCGTTGAAGAAAGAGTCTGATGAAGCCAGCCTGAAACGTTTGGAGATTCTGAATGCCGAGCTGGAGCAGAAAGAGCGCGAATACTCAAAACTGGAAGAAGAGTGGAAAGCCGAGAAGGCGTCGCTGACGGGCACACAAAATATTAAAGCGGCGCTGGAGCAGGCAAAAATTTCTCTGGAACAGGCAAGACGCCAGGGGGATTTAGGCCAGATGTCGGAATTGCAGTACGGCAAAATTCCTGAGCTGGAAAAACAGCTGGCCGCTGCCACACAGGTTGAAGGCAAAACTATGCGCTTGCTTCGTAATCGGGTAACGGATGCCGAGATTGCCGAAGTGCTTGCCCGCTGGACCGGTATTCCTGTTTCACGGATGCTTGAAAGTGAGCGGGAAAAACTGTTGCGAATGGAGCAGGAGTTGCATCAGCGCGTGATTGGACAGAACGAAGCGGTGGAAGCCGTTGCCAATTCCATTCGCCGTAGCCGCGCCGGATTGTCAGACCCCAACCGTCCCATCGGCTCGTTTCTGTTCCTCGGGCCGACCGGCGTGGGTAAAACTGAATTGTGTAAGACGCTGGCGTCATTCCTGTTCGATAGTGATGACGCTATGGTCCGTATTGATATGTCCGAGTTCATGGAGAAGCATTCAGTTTCTCGCCTGGTAGGCGCACCTCCCGGATATGTCGGTTATGAAGAAGGTGGGTATCTGACTGAAGCGGTACGCCGCCGGCCTTATTCCGTCATCCTGCTGGATGAAGTGGAAAAAGCGCATCCCGATGTGTTCAACATTCTATTGCAGGTGTTAGATGACGGGCGTCTGACTGACGGACAAGGCCGCACGGTGGATTTCCGTAATACGGTGGTTATCATGACTTCCAACCTGGGCTCGGATCTGATCCAGGAACGGTTCGGCGAGATGAATTACAACCAGATGCGTGACATGGTGTTGAGCGTCGTCAGCCATCATTTCCGTCCGGAGTTCATCAACCGTATCGATGAAGTTGTGGTATTTCACCCGCTGGGTAAAAACCATATTACTTCAATTGCGCAGATTCAGTTGCAGCGGCTCTACAAACGTATGGAAGAGCGCGGTTATACCGTCACAATATCCGATGCGGCGTTGGAATTGATCGGCAACTCAGGTTTTGACCCTGTGTACGGCGCCCGGCCATTGAAACGCGCCATCCAGCAGATGATTGAGAATCCGCTGGCGCAACAGATATTGTCAGGGGCTTTGGTTCCTGGCAAACCGGTTACCCTGGATGCGGATGATGAGGCGATTGTGATTCGACAGTAATCGTTATTCTTATGATGAAGCCCGGCTAATGCCGGGCTTTTGCTTTATTTATCGCCTGATAGGGTAGTAAATCGTCATTAATTGGGGTTTTGGTTCAAAATGTGAGCGGTTGAGTTTTTTTTTGAAAATTAGTCTTGTCAGGCCAGAAGAACTCCCTATAATGCGCCTCCACTGACACGGCAACGGCGATGAGCCAGCGCGGTGTGAGGCAGAGAAAATGAAAAAAAGTCGTTGACTCTGAATGAGGAAAGTGTAGTATACGCCACCTCGCG
>NZ_JSYG01000034.1 GCF_000784735.1 Dickeya undicola | reverse complement strand
TTGGTTCTGATGGTTGTGCACGGGAAGTGTGAGCATAACGGTTGGAATGAAAAGAATTTGCCTGGCGGCGAGAGCGCGGTGGTCCCACCTGACCCCATGCCGAACTCAGAAGTGAAACGCCGTAGCGCCGATGGTAGTGTGGGGTCTCCCCATGCGAGAGTAGGGAACTGCCAGGCATCACATAAGGAACCCCCGGTTTATGCCGGGGGTTTTTTGCTTTTGGGGTGGTGTCTGTCGGGCGCGCACCCGTCGGCAGAGAAAACTTCCCGTAATACGCACTCAGTCTCCGGTTATACCCGTTCTCCTTCGCAGCCAGTCGCGGATAAACGCGGCGATCTGCACGGGCTGGTTGAGATCGAGACAGGGCAGGGCGAGCGTTAATGCGGAATCACAGGCCACGGCCAGCGTGTCGGCATCGAGCAGCGCGTTGATATCACGCCCAGACTCGTGACGGTAAAGCAGGATTTTATCGATCGGTTCGCTTCTTTCTGTGCGACATTCAGGGCATGAAAAAGCCCGCTACGGTGAGCGGGCTTGAGAAGGGGTGGGTGTTATTAGTGCAGTATCTGAGCCAGGAACGTTTGTGTACGTTCTGAACGTGGGCTGCCGAAGAAGATATCCGGCGGAGCCTGTTCGACGATCTCGCCTTGATCCATAAAGATCACCCGATTGGCTACCGTACGAGCAAAGCCCATTTCATGGGTCACACACAGCATGGTCATTCCATCTTCTGCCAGACCCAGCATAGTATCCAGTACCTCTTTCACCATCTCTGGATCCAGCGCTGATGTTGGTTCGTCAAACAGCATGATTTTCGGTTTCATGCACAATGAGCGGGCAATTGCGACACGCTGTTGCTGGCCGCCGGAAAGCTGACCAGGGTATTTATGGGCATGTGCAGCGATACGGACCCGTTCCAGATAGTGCATCGCCAGCTCTTCGGCTTCCTTTTTCGGCATGTTACGGACCCAGCACGGTGCTAACGTACAGTTCTGTAGAACCGTCAGATGCGGGAACAGGTTGAAATGTTGGAATACCATGCCTACTTCTGTTCTGATTTTCTCGATATTGCGGCTATCGTGATTGAGTTCGATACCGTCTACCACAATGCGCCCTTGCTGATGTTCTTCCAGATGGTTGATACAGCGGATGGTAGTTGATTTACCGGAGCCTGACGGTCCGCACAGAACAATGCGTTCCCCTTGCTTGACCTGCAGGTTGATATTTTTCAGTACGTGGAACTGCCCATACCACTTATTCACGTTTTCCAGCGTGATCATGTAGTCGGAAGATGGTGTTAACGTGTCCTGGTTCATGGGTAACCTCAATGAGACTTGCGTCCGGTATCAAAACGTTTTTCTAAATGCTGGCTATAACGCGACATGCTGAAACAGAAGATCCAATAGAGGATGGCGGCAAACACATAGCCTTCCGTGGACATTCCCAGCCAGGCCGGATCAACGGTCGCTTGCTGAATACTGCTGAACAGGTCGAACAGGCCGATGATGATCACCAGGCTGGTGTCTTTGAACAGCGCGATGATGGTGTTGACCAGACCGGGTATCACCATCTTCAGAGCCTGAGGCAGAATCACCAGCCCCTGCATACGCCAGTAGCCGAGCGCCAGAGACTGAGCCGCTTCATATTGCCCCTTGGGTAGCGCTTGCAGACCGCCGCGGACCACTTCCGCCACATAGGCGGACTGGAACAGAATCACCCCGACCAGCGCACGCAACAGTTTGTCGATGTTGGTGCCTTCCGTCAGAAACAAAGGCAGCATGACGGAGGACATGAACAGTACAGTGATCAGTGGAACGCCGCGCCAAAACTCAATGAAAATCACGCAGAGCGCCCGCAGTATCGGCATATTGGAGCGACGTCCCAATGCCAGCAGGATTCCCAGTGGCAAAGCGCCAGCGATGCCGATGGCTGCGATGATGATGGTTAACGTCAGGCCACCCCACTGGCGAGTTTCCACCCGACTCAGGCCGCCAAAACCACCGAACAGCAACCACCAGGCGATCAACGGATAAACCACGCACCAGACGGCGATGTAACGACCGCGGTGCGGCAGGTTACGCCAGAACATCGGCAGGATACTGATCAGTGCCAGTACCAGCGCGAAATTGATACGCCAGAGCTCCTCCCGGGGGTAAAGGCCGTACATGAATTGCTCGAAGCGGGCGTGGATAAACACCCAGCACGCACCGTCGCTGGTGCAATCTGCACGGGTAGACCCAACCCAGTTGGCTTTGAGAATGGCCCAGTTCAGCAGCGGCGGGAGCAGCGTCCACAGCAGCCACAGACAGGCCAGTGTCAGCAGGCTATTGGTGATGTTGGAGAACAGGTTCCGTCGCGCCCAGACGATAGCGCGGTTAATGGGCGTCGGGTTGGATGGTGTGTGTGTAATCATGGTCATCCTATTCCTTTAACGCTCAATTAAGGCGATTTTCCGGTTATAGATGTTCATCAGTAACGAGATCAGCAGGCTGATAATCAGGTAGACCGACATGGTGATGGCGATGGTTTCGATGGCCTGGCCGGTCTGGTTCAGTACGGTGCCAGCGAACAACGACACCATATCTGGATAACCGATGGCGGCAGCCAACGACGAGTTTTTCACCACGTTCAGATACTGGCTGGTCAATGGCGGAATAATCACACGCAGCGCCTGCGGCAGAATAACCTTACGCAGGGTGACCGGTTTGGGCAGGCCCAACGACAGTGCTGCTTCGTGTTGCCCATAAGAGACGGACTGGATCCCGGAGCGGATGATTTCGGCGATAAAGGAGGAGGTATACACCGATAATGCCAGCGCCAAGGCTGCCAGTTCAGGAATCAGCACCAGACCACCGCTAAAGTTAAATCCTTTGAGGGCCGGAAAGTCCCAGTGCAGTGCTGCACCAAAGATGAGATGCGATAAGCCCAGCAACACCACGAGCATCGCCAATGGAATCGGCCATGACCTGCGTTGCTGACCGGTAAGGGCATGGTAGCGTTTATTGCGGCGAAAAATCATGGCGGCGGCGACCAATGTAATGATCAGCACCAGTATCGAAGGAAGTATCCCAGGGCCAAACTCAGCAGCCGGAATATACAATCCACGATTGCTCAGGAAAAAGGCATCGAACGCGTTTACCGCCTGGCGCGGTCCCGGCAGGTTGCGTAGTACCGCGAAATACCAGAAGAAGATCTGCAGCAGTGGCGGAATATTACGGAATGTCTCGATATAGATAGTGGACAGTTTACGCAACAGCCAGTTATCGGACAGACGAGCCAGACCGACGATAAACCCCAGCAGTGAGGCGCAGATGATACAGATAGCTGAAACCAGCAGCGTATTAAGCAGGCCAATAACAAAGACGCGGGCATAGGTGTCGTCCTGATTGTAGTCAATCAGGTGCTGGACAATGCCAAAGCCGGCGCTGTTGTTCAAAAAGGCAAAACCTGACGTAATTCCGCGCTGCTCCAGATTGGTTACCGTGTTGTGCAGCAGATAACCGACGGTAACCACGACGATGATGACCGCCAGGATTTGATACAACCAGGCGCGCACCGCTGGATTAGTCAGTGATAAATCACCTTTCACGGTTGGGCGTTGCAGCATGTTGGAGCCTCAGTGACAGATAAAGCAAGGGCACGGCTGGTTCGCAGCACGTGCCCGGTTTTACATCAGAAATCAGCGAACGGCAGGGGCGTACTGGATGCCGCCTTTGTTCCACAGTTCGTTCAGGCCACGCTTAATTTTCAGCTCACTGCCCTGACCCACGTTGCGTTCAAACACTTCGCCGTAGTTACCTACCTGTTTAACGATTTTGTACGCCCAGTCAGCTGGCAGTTTCAGGTCTTTACCAAAGTTACCTTCTTTACCCAGCAGGTGTGCCATATCCGGGGTAGTCGGCTTAGCCGTCATCTGATCGACGTTCTGAGACGTCACGCCCATTTCTTCGGCGTTCAGCATGGCAAACAACGTCCAGCGGACAATGGCAAACCAGTCTTCATCACCGCGACGCACTACCGGTCCCAGCGGTTCTTTGGAGATCACTTCCGGCAGTACCACAAAGTCGGCCGGTTTGCCCAGTTTGATACGCAGGGCGTACAACTGAGACTGGTCGGAAGCCAGCGTATCGCAGCGGCCGGAATCCAGCGCTTTGGCGCTTTCGTCAGAACGGTCGAAAGTCACCGGGGTGTATTTCATGTTATGGGTTTTGAAGTAGTCGGCTACGTTCAGTTCGGTGTCGGTGCCAGCCTGGATACAAACGGTTGCGCCGTCCAGCTCTTTAGCGCTCTTCAAACCGGCTTTGTTATGGGTCAGGAAGCCGATACCGTCGTAGTAGGTCACGCCGGTGAACAGCAGGCCCATGCCGCCGTCACGGGAGGAAGTCCAGGTAGTATTGCGGGACAGCAAGTCTACTTCGCCAGACTGCAGGGCGGTGAAGCGCTCTTTGGCGGTCAGCGGGGTGAATTTGACTTTATTGGCATCGCCAAAAATGGCCGCAGCGACACCACGGCAGACGTCAACGTCGATACCGGAGTATTTGCCGTTGGCATCGGCATACGAGAAACCAGGAAGTCCATCACTGATACCGCACTGCACGAACCCTTTCTTCTGAATGGCATCCAAAGTTGAGCCTGCGTGTGCCTGGTTGATGAAGGCAAACAGTGAAGCGCTGGCGACCAGCGTGGACATAATCACTTTTTTCATAATCATCGTATGTGCCTAATGTAATAGTAATGTGCTGTTGTGTTTTGGCGCAGTCATGGCTGCGCCTGCTCTGTCTGTCGGCGTTGTATCCCGGATACGGGAGCCGTCGTTATCAGAAAGCAAAAACAATGCCAGCTTGTAATAAGCGTGCTACAGGCAAGAAACTAAATCGTATCAGTGGTGCGCTGGGATAAATCAGAGGTATGGGGGGATAAAGGGAAGGCATAGGGTGCACCAAAATGGAGGGAATGGATTACGACTGATCCAATTTGGTGCAACTTATCTAAAAACCGGGGGTTAGTGCGCCGAGGCTGCCTCAAGGAGGGCAACTGCCAGCGGCGGTGCTATCTGTTTTAGTGCAGCACGCTCTGGCTGAAACAGGGTGCCGACAAAAAATGGATGAGAGAGGATAGGCAGGCCAGACAGCCTGCCTGTCAGTCATCAATGAACGGTGTGGCGCTGGTAGTATTTTTCCAGCCGTGCCTGCAGTTTACTCAGCACGGTGCTGAACAGCAGATAGATTAATGCGGCTTCGACGTAGAGGATCAGCGGCTCGTAGGTGACCGACACGATACGCTGCGCCGCCAGAAACATTTCCGGCACCGTGATGACGGCGGCCAGAGACGTGTCTTTGACCAGCGAAATAAAGGTATTTGCCAGCGGTGGCAACGACACGAATACCGACTGCGGCACAATAACCCAACGGATGGCTTGTGCACCACTCATGCCGAGCGAATAGGCGGCGTTCCACTGGCCTTTGGGGACGGAAAGGATCGCGCCGCGCACGATTTCCGAACTGTAGGCCCCGACGTTAAGGCTGAATCCGATCAGCGCTGCGGGAAAGGCATCCAGCGTGATGCCCGCGTTGGGCAAACCATAAAAAATCAGGAACAGCTGGACTAATAGCGGCGTACCGCGAATCACCCACACATAAAAGTCGCAAATTCGCTTGAGCGATTTTGGGCCGTACAGGCGCAGCAAGGCGACCAGTACACCCAGCATCAAACCGAGGATAAAGGAAAGAATGGCGAGAGGAACAGTGAAGGTTAATCCTGCTGAAAGCAGACTCCAGAAGGAGTCTGCCATGAGTTGTAGCCATGATGGCATCTACAATAACTCCGATATCAATGCATTATTTGGAAACGTCTTGTCCAAAGTATCGCACAGAAATCGTCTTATAGGTGCCGTCTGCTTTGATTTGATCCAGCGCGTTGTTCAGCGCATCCACCAGTTGCGGCTGGTTTTTACGTACCAGAATGGCTGATGGGTCGCCGCTTTCAGCAGTGGCAACCACTTTCACATTGGCGTCGGGCTTATGCTTTTTGAAATCCAGGAACGACAGGTTATCGTTCAAGGTGGCTTCGGCCCGGCCACTCAGCACCAGCTCCAGCGACTGGTTGAAGCCGTCGGTTGGCACGATATCTGCACCGTAGCTGGTCGCCAGTTTGGAATAGTTACTGGTCAGGCTCTGGGCAGACTTGTGGCCTTTCAGATCGTTGAATGATTTGATACTGGTGTTATCGCCACGCACGATCAGCACCGATTTGGCGTCGATATACGGTTTGGTGAAGGCATACTTCGCCTCACGCTCTTTGGTTACACCCACCTGGTTAATCACGGCGTCATAACGTTTGGCGTCCACGCCAGCAATCAACCCATCCCAGCGGCCTTCAACGAATTCAGCTTTTACACCCAGCTTTTCCGCCACCGCACGGCCGACATCCACGTCGAAACCGACCAGTTTGCCGGAAGCATCATGGTAAGTGTAAGGGGCATAGGTGCCTTCGGTGCCGAACTTAATCACTCCTGCGGCCTTGATGGCGCTGAGATCGTCTTGTGCCTGAGCCAGTGCGCTGGTAGCCAGTAAGGCGCTGGTAAGTAATGCTAAGCGAAATGGTTTCATCATTATTCCTGCCTGGTAATGGCTGTTGTCGTTGTGAGTCAGAAATGCTGCGAATTTACGTGATGTCGTGATGTTTGCCAAGCACGTAAAAGACATGCCTTATATCCGCTATGAATATAGTGAGCCATCATGGTTTTTACCACAGAGAACCACAGGTTAGGGTCGCCGGGCGGAGGGCGATATTCGCTGGTCATAATCGGCTGCTACACTCTGTAATGTCTTGCCGTTGCCTGTTGCCCGAGGAGGAGCCATGAAGCTCAGACTTGCCAGCTATAACGTTGAAAACCTGTTTCACCGCACCGCGATTCTCAACCTGCCCGACCCACAGCAAAGCAGTGAATTATTGGAGAAAGTACGCCAGTTACAAGCGCTGCTGGATACCGATAAATATGACGACGCGCTGAAAGATCGGGTTTTTACCCTGACCAGCAATCTCCAGCCCTACATTGACCTTCGTGTGGATAGCGGCTCGCTCGGTAGTTGGAAAAGCGAAGCGGGCAAGACTGGATTGCGCATTAACAAGAGCTGCCAGGGGCGAGGCGACTGGCTGGGCGAGCTGATTTTTCGCGCCGAAGCGTTCGGCGATCAACAGCGAAAAAATACCGGGTTGGTCATCAAGGCGCTGAATGCCGATATCTTATGCGCGGTGGAAGTGGAGAACATGGCGGTGCTGCGCGATTTCAACCGGCAAATTTTGGCGGATCAGGCATTCGCTCAATATGTTTTGATCGACAGCCCGAACGACCCGCGCGGTATTGATGTTGCTTGCCTGACGCGACATCACATTACCCAATTGCGTACCCATATTTTCGACGTTGGCGAGTCATCGACCCCGATCTTCAGCCGCGATTGTCTGGAGGTGACGATCGATGTTGGCCTGCCGCGTCCGGTGCATGTGTTGTGTAATCACTTCAAAAGCCAGAACGGCCGTAATAATGACGAGCGCGAACGCGCGGCCAAACGGCGGCGGGCACAGGCGGAGCGGGTTGCCGATATTGCCCGCGGGTACAATCTGCAGCAGGAGTATGTGGTGGTAATGGGCGACCTGAATGAGGATGTCTCCAATCCCTGGCACAGTCTGGCACCGCTGTTTTCCGTGCCGGACTTGCACCCTGCTATCGATCCTTCCCTGCCGGAATCGGCGCGTTATACCTATTATTTTTCGGGTGGTAAGGCTGGAGAACGGTTGAACCAGCTGGACTATATTTTCATCTCCACGCCGTTGCATCAGGCCAAGGTCACCTGCGGCATTGAGCGGCGCGGTATCTATAACATTGATAAGATCACCGCCAAAGAAGGCGCGGAGCCGGTGACGCCATTCCCGACCGTCACCTCCTGGGATACGGCGGCGTCGGATCACGCTGCCGTGTGGGTCGAGCTGAATATCTCCTGATGGCCTCATTACCACTATGATGGCGTAAGAAAATAGCGCCATCATAGTGGTATAAGAAGAGGACGATAATGAGCTATAAACAAGTATTAGATAACTACCCAGAGGCACTGCGCTGGTCATTTGGTGACAGCCCCGAGCTGGCAGATGAGCTGCTGCAACTGGTGTGGGAAGGGCATAAAACCGCGACCTGTAGCGAATATCACGCATTTAAAAGCGAGCAGGCACCACAGGTCGGTGATTACAGCATTGTGTTGGACGGCGCAGGGCAACCCTCCTGCGTGATTCGGACTCGCTCGTTAACGCTGGTGCGCTACTGTGATGTGACGGCGGAAATGGCAGCAAAAGAGGGTGAAGGCGACAAAAGCTTGGCTTTCTGGCAGCAAGCGCATCAGGCGTTTTTTGAAATAGGAGGCACGTTCGCTTATGCTGCTGGTGTTTGAAGAATTTGAGCTGGTTGAGGTGTTGTGATTCTGGGTTGGCTGCTGATAAACCCGACTGTGTTTGTCGTCGGGCGGCTAAATTTGATGGTTGTTATATACACTCTTAGTGCTAATTAGCTGCAGGTAATGCTATACGTAGTATATTCGGCAGGGACGTGGGAACGGCGCGAAGCTAGATAGAATTCTGGTCTGCACTGTTGGGGGAAAGAAACCAACGGGCAGAATTAATTAAAGCCGCAGTTGCGGCTCATTCGGCAGACGGTACTGTTAATCCAAGCTCGGTATGATAGTTTATCAGGGTAGTAAAGCGGTAATCGCGGCGCAGTATATTCGTATCATTTTTTCTGACGGCCTCAACATAACGAGCCACATATTTGGAAAACTGTTTGGTAACATGCGATTCTTTAGAAAGCAGGTCTTTCGCGGCTTTTTTACTTTTCAGAAGGAAGACTTCAGCGCTAACGTAAGACGGATCGGTTATTAGCATGGCTTTAGAGTAGTCCAGTCCCATTCCCCTGACGTCGTTCCTGCTTGTGTCGCGCTCAATGATGTGACAGTCATCATGGCGGATATGTGACCTGACCGGAATGGCGAAAGTTAGTCCATTCAGCTGTATCTGGACAATTCCATGGCCTCTGATTTTATCGCCACCGAGCCATGAATTTGATCTAGCGTCGAAATCGAGTGCTTCATGCACCACGGGATTATGCTGATAAAAAGTACTGTCTAGCTTTCTAAGTTCCATAAGCGTCCGATTTTCCATACAAAAAAACCCTGACAAATAGACAGGGTTTTTAGGGTAGTTATCTTACAAGGAATTTGGGTTTTTACCGTGGGGATATTCCTACCGCCACAAACAAACAAGGAATTTGGGTTTTTACCGTGGGGATATTCCTACCGCCACAACTAAACTACGGCATTATCATGGCACAAATAGGGCATAAATGCAACACCGATGCTGATAACTATGGCCAACATATATACATACGCAAATGCTTGCTTATGGCACTAGTTGACTTGCAGCCTACACTACCCGCAACAACACTCAGTCTTTGTATTCGTCTTTGGACGATTTTCGCTGGCGGCGTTTGATCTCGCCTTTTACTGCGGTGATGATGAATTGCGCCTTTGTCTCGCCAGCTTCAAGGCTGCTTTCCATTTCGGCAACAACATCGTGCGGGAACCTTGCATTCAACTGCTGTGACTTGTTGTTAATTGAACCCGTTGCCATTACTGGATCTCCGTGTACTAAGTGCGATTCAGTATACGTAAAAATAATTCTAAAAAACACCTTGAGGTGCGATTCACTTAGGCGTAATGTTAGTCATATAGGTGCGATTCACCTATGAAATATGAAGCCCGGCAGTGTTGTAGCACTAACCGGGCCTCTAACCACAATGTTATAGGAGCTAACACTATGGCTGATATCCAGTCTACCCAAACTCGCCCCGAATTTCAGTATCGCTTTCTTGCTTTGGGAATCGCCTTCCAACGTGTCGTGCATATTATCGCTACCACCGGGCGTCAGGCGCGAGAACATTCCCCTGATGGCTATGTGATGGTTTTCGCTGGTCGCCTGCCCGTTCAGGAGGTGCACCATGTTTGACAACACGCCGTTAGAACCCGAAGAAGTGCTCGATCAGTGTCGTGCGCTGGCTCACGCGATTGTTGAATTGAATCATCCGGAATCGAAAGAGATTTTAACGTTCGTGTTAGCGGAACGGTTGGAGAACCTGTACCGACTCTTTCATGCGTCGGAAACGGACAAAGCAGAGGGAATGAGTCATTAACAACGAATTCCTCATCTCGCAGGCGCGTCCACACTAAGGTCGTTGCAGCCTGAATAGAGGGCAAAGAAAAAGGCGCTTAACCGAAGAGGTAAAGCACCTTTTTTCAAAGGATAAACTGATGGCTATCAGTTCATGCCGTATTTTTTCAGTTTCTTACGCAGCGTGCCGCGGTTGATACCCATCATCAGAGCAGCGCGAGTCTGGTTGCCGCGGGTGTATTGCATCACCATGTCCAACAGCGGCTGTTCTACTTCAGCCAGTACCAGCTCATACAGGTCATTCACGTCCTGACCATTCAGTTGAGCGAAATAGTTCTTCAGTGCCTGTTTAACCGAGTCGCGCAGGGGTTTTTGGGTTACCTGAGCCTGAGAGTTTACAGTGGAAACGGTCAGTACGTCAGAATTCACGCGTTGTTCGAACATAGTTCTGTCAGCTCTTTTTCTGTTTACGCAAGATTTTCAAAATATGCCTTCAACGCCTCCAGCTGTTCGCTGGCGTCCTCTATTGCGTTGAATGTGCGCCTAAACTGGTCGTTTGGGGCGTGCTCCTGGAGATACCAGGACACGTGCTTACGCGCTATACGAAATCCCTTGCCTGGACCATAAAAGTCGTGCAATTCCCGTATATGCTCGATCAACAAGCGCTTGACCTCTGCCAGTGGCAGGGGCGGCAGCAACTCCCCTGTGTCCAGATAATGCTGGATTTCCCGAAAGATCCAGGGTCTTCCCTGAGCGGCTCGTCCTATCATCAGGGCGTCTGCCCCGGTGTAATCAAGAACCGCTCTGGCTTTGCGCGGGTCAGTAATGTCGCCATTCGCAATGATGGGAATGGAAACGCTCTGCTTAACTGTCCGAATACTGTCGTATTCCGCTTCGCCATTGAACAGACACGCGCGCGTGCGTCCATGAACAGTAAGCGCCTGAATACCGCAGTCTTCAGCCAATTTGGCAATCTCTACACAGTTACGGTGCTCTGGTGCCCAACCAGTGCGAATTTTCAGTGTTACCGGCACGTCTACCGCTTTCACCACCGCCGTCAGGATCTGTTTGACCAGTTCCGGATACTGCAACAACGCCGATCCGGCCATCTTGCGGTTGACCTTCTTGGCTGGGCATCCCATGTTGATGTCGATGACCTGCGCGCCGTTCTCCGCATTGATTCTGGCGGCCGCTGCCATCTCGTCCGGATCACCACCGGCTATCTGCACCGCTCGGATACCGGGCTCATCGCTATGCACCATGCGCAGTCGCGACTTGTCCGAACGCCACACTTCCGGATTGGAAGAGAGCATCTCGGATACCGTCATTCCAGCGCCCATCGCGTGACAGAGTGCCCGGAACGGGCGATCGCTTACGCCCGCCATCGGGGCGGCAATCAAACGATTGGGAAGCTGAAATTGTCCAATGCGCATAGACAAAGAGTGACCATACTGTGCCTGCAAGGGCGCGTATATTACGCATTTTTTACGCGATAGGAAAGGCCAAACTTTGAGCAATTGAGCGGAACAGATCAAGGAAATGCCGCATTGCCTTCACGCGGTTTTTATTTTTCTTTTATTTACATAAGGTTATTTTCATGTCGCTGATTTTGTAAACAGATGAGGGAAATGAAACATCTGCCTGAATATGCTGTTTCACTGCATGGAAGCAGTGATTGATGGCGTAGGTTGTATGTTTATCCAGCGAAATGTCCAGATGAAACGCCTGCCGGAACCGTGATATTCCGGCAGGCAACCGCAACAGGTCAGACTGGTTTGCGGATACCGGTAATGCGGCACCACTCTTCTTTTTCCGCTACCGGGTCGAGCTGGAATTGGTCTTCATAAGCATTTGCCACGCTTTGCGCTTGCGAAGCCAGAATACCGGACAGGCCGAGGTGACCGCTGCTCTTAGGCAACACACTGATCAACGGTGCCAGTTCACGCAGAGGACCCGCCAGAATGTTGGCGACCACCACGTCGGCGGACAGGTCTTGGGGCTGATCCTTCGGCAGATACAGCTCCAGACGTTCGGATACGCCGTTACGCTGCGCGTTGTCGCGGCTGGCCTGAATCGCCTGCGGGTCGATATCGATACCGATGGCGTGGGCGGCACCGAGTTTCAGCGCGGCAATCGCCAGAATGCCGGAACCACAGCCGAAATCGATGATGGTCTTGCCGTTCAGGTCTAGCCCATCGAGCCATTGCAGGCACAACGAGGTGGTCGGGTGGGTGCCGGTGCCAAACGCCAGACCGGGGTCCAGCATCACGTTGACCGCGTTCGGGTCCGGCACGTCGCGCCAGCTCGGGCAAATCCACAGCCGCTTGCCGAACTGCATCGGGTGGAAGTTTTCCATCCATTCCCGTTCCCAGTCCTTATCTTCCAGTTGTTCGATTTTGTGCCGGAAACCGGCACCAAGCAGCGGTTCCTGCTCCAGCATGGCGACGACCTCAGCCATGTCGGTTTCAGCGTCGTACAGACCGATGACGTCGGTATCGCCCCATAAACGGGTTTCACCTGGCAGCGGTTCGAACACCGGCGTGTCATGGGTGTCCTGAAACGTGACCGAGACAGCACCGCTTTCTGACAGCGCGTCGCCCAGTTGTTCCGCGTGTGCGCCGGATGTATTAATTTTCAGTTGAATCCACGGCATAGCAGCCTCTGACCTCAAAGTGATGAAGATGCGACAACCGCCGATGCGGGCTGGTGCCCAAAGCGGTTGCCCAGAATAAACGCCACCAGGCTTAACAGCAGTGATGGCACAATGGGATGAAAACCGGCCAGCTGGATGCTGAAGCTGGCGAGTAAGGTGTAACTGGCTGCGCCGCTGAACATGGAGCACAGCGCACCGGAGGCGTTAGCGCGTTCCCAGTACAGGCCTAGCACCAGCGGCCACAGGAACACCGCTTCCAGTCCACCGAATGCCAACAGGTTCAGCCAGATGATCATTTCCGGCGGCCGCCATGACGCCAGCAAGACCAACAGGCCGAGTAGCAAGGTGGTGAAACTGGACAGATGGCGGATATAACGCTCGTTGCTTATCTTTTGAGGATAGACGCTCAGGTAAAGATCTTTCACGATCGTCGCAGAAGCTTGCAACAAGTGCGCGTTAATGTTCGACATGATGGCGGCGGTCGGCGCAGCCAGAAAGATCCCGGCGGCCAGCGGCGGCAACACGGTGAGCATCAGTTCCGGCAATACCTGGTCCGGAATGGTCAGGTTGGGCAGGATGGCGCGCCCCAGCGCACCGGCCAGATGCATACCCAGCATCAGTACGCTGATGACGAGGGTGCCGATCAGGATGCCGCGATGCAGCGCTTTGCTGTCGCGGTAGGAAATGCAGCGCACGGCGGTGTTGGGCAGGCCGATGACGCCGAAACACACCAGCACCCAGAACGACGCCATGAACGGTGCCGACAGGATCTGGTTGCTGCCGTGCGGATCGACCAGCGCCGGGTTGATCTGCGCCAGTTTATCGACAGCGGCCGGTAAACCACCTGCTGCATAGATGACGCCCACCAGTAACAGCAGGGTGCCGATGAGCATCACAATGCCTTGTAGCGCATCATTCAATACGCTGGCGCGAAAGCCGCCGAACGCGGTGTAGAGCGCGATGGTAATGCCAAAAATCAACAGCCCAAGGTTGTAAGGCACGTGCGCTACCGTCTCCAGCAGCCGGGCACCACCGATAAACTGCACCGCCATCGCGCCGATAAATGCCACCAGCAGGCTCAGGCTGGCGAACCAGACCAGCAAGCGGCTGCCGTAGCGGGCATATAGCATGTCATTAAGCGTGATGGCGTTATAACGGCGTGCCAGAATCGCGAACTTCTTGCCGAGGATGCTG
This sequence comes from Dickeya undicola, assembly GCF_000784735.1. Taxonomy (GTDB): domain Bacteria; phylum Pseudomonadota; class Gammaproteobacteria; order Enterobacterales; family Enterobacteriaceae; genus Dickeya; species Dickeya undicola. Next base: position 138,336 of record NZ_JSYG01000034.1, on the reverse strand, counting down.
AGCGATAACAGCATGGTGGGCACCTGAATCATCGACAGCAGTACCCAGCCCAACCCGTATTTGTAGGCCGCACCAGGGCCACCGATGAACGAACTGGCGCTGACATAAGTGCCGATCAGCGTCATTGCCAGCACGAAGCCGCCCATTGAGCGGTTGCCGATAAAATATTCGGTGAGAAAGTTACCCTGCTGGCGACGTCGCCAGGCATATATCGACAAGCCGAACACCAGCAGCAGATAAGCAATCAGCGGTAGGATGACATCACTTTGCATCGTGATCCTCCAGTGAAACATCGCGGAACACCACGCGCACCATCAGCCAACACAGGCCGATAAACAGCAACGGTAACGCCAGACAGGCCAGTTCGAACCAGTGCGGCAAGCCGGTCAGGCCGGGACGGTTGTCGGGCAGATAGGCAAAGAGCACCCAGGCCACCAGATAAGCCAGCGTCAGTATCAATGACCAACGGGCTTCGCGGTGAGCCTGAAGAAAGCGTTTATCCATGATTTCCCCTTAAGTCCTGCAGGAAGTCGGGTATATAGGTGACACAAAACAGGGGATTTTACGGCATGTCAGCCAATTGCCCAGCGAAAAATCGATGTATCGAGCCAGAAAGAGACGGGGGCGGCGGAAATAAAAACGGGCCGACATGAGCGACCCGTTTCTTCATCGGTGCGGGAGATTACTGCAGACCGAGTTTCTTCTCCAGATAGTGGATGTTAGTGCCACCGTGCTGGAAGTTTTCGTCGGACATGATGCGCATCTGCAATTCCACGTTGGTCTTGATGCCATCAATGATCAGTTCCGCCAGTGCGTTCTTCATACGGGAAATGGCGATATCGCGGCTTTCTCCGTAGGTGATCAACTTGCCGATCATGGAATCGTAGTGCGGCGGCACGGTGTAGCCCGCATAAATGTGCGATTCCCAGCGCACGCCAAAACCGCCTGGCGCATGGAAGCGAGTGATCTTGCCAGGGCTTGGCAGGAAAGTGTTCGGGTCTTCCGCGTTGATACGGCATTCCACCGCATGGCCGCGCACCTGAACTTCGCTCTGCTTGATGGACAGCGGCTGACCTGCGGCGATACGCAGCTGTTCTTTGATCAGATCGACGCCAGTAATCATCTCGGTTACCGGATGTTCTACCTGAATACGGGTGTTCATCTCGATGAAATAGAACTCGCCGTTCTCGAACAGGAACTCAAACGTACCCGCGCCACGGTAGTTAATGTCCACGCAAGCTTTGGCACAACGTTCGCCGATATAACGGCGCAGATCAGCGGTGATGCCCGGTGCAGGTGCTTCTTCCACCACTTTCTGGTGACGGCGCTGCATGGAACAGTCACGCTCCGCCAGATAAATGGCGTTGCCCTGACCGTCCGCCAATACCTGGATCTCCACGTGACGCGGGTTTTCCAGATATTTTTCCATGTAGACCATGTCGTTGTTGAACGCGGCTTTGGCTTCCGCACGGGTCATGGCGATGGATTGTTCCAGGTCTTTTTCGCTACGCACGACACGCATACCGCGACCGCCGCCGCCGCCAGAGGCTTTGATAATGACCGGATAACCGATGCGCTTGCCGATGGCACGGTTCTTATCCATGTCGTCGCCCAGCGGGCCGTCAGAACCCGGTACGCAGGGAACACCAGCTTTTTTCATGGCGCTGATGGCCGACACTTTGTCACCCATCAGGCGAATGGTGTCGGCGCGTGGGCCGATGAAAATAAAGCCGGAGCGCTCAACCTGTTCGGCGAAATCGGCGTTTTCAGACAGGAAACCGTAACCGGGGTGGATAGCCACCGCGCCGGTGATTTCCGCTGCTGCAATGATCGCCGGGATATTCAGGTAGCTTTTCGGGGACGGTGCCGGGCCGATGCACACGGTTTCGTCCGCCAGCAATACGTGTTTCAGGTCGCGGTCCGCTGTGGAGTGCACGGCGACGGTTTTGATGCCCAGTTCTTTACAGGCACGCAAAATGCGCAGAGCAATCTCACCGCGGTTGGCGATGACAATTTTATCTAGCATGGTAAGCCTCGTTATTCGATGACAACCAGTGGCTCGTCAAATTCAACCGGCTGGCCGCTTTCAACCAGAATGGCTTTCACCACGCCTGCTTTGTCCGCTTCGATCTGGTTCATCATTTTCATTGCTTCAACGATGCACAGGGTATCGCCCACTTTTACCTGCTGGCCGATTTCCACGAAGGCTTTGGCGTCCGGGCTCGGCGTGCGATAGAAGGTGCCGACCATCGGTGAGCGCACAACGTGACCGCTGATGGCGGCTGGCGCGGCTTCAGCGGCGGCGGCGGGCGCAGCAACCGGGGCGGCGGCCGGAGCGACCTGCGGCATCGGGGCGTAGGCCTGCTGCATAATCGGGTAGCTACCCGGAGCCGGGGCACGACTGATGCGTACTGACTCTTCGCCTTCGGAGATTTCCAGTTCGGCGATGCCGGATTCTTCAACCAGTTCGATCAGTTTCTTGATTTTACGAATATCCATGAATGTGGTTCCGTACTCTTGTTTATTGGAAACGGTTAATTGGACGTTGACAGGCGTTTGACCGCCGTCTGTAAACCATAATGGTATCCGTCTGCCCCCAGACCACAGATCACCCCGGCTGACACGTCGGACAGATAGGAGTGATGGCGGAAGGGTTCACGTGCGTACACGTTGGTCAGATGGATCTCGATAAACGGGATGGCGACCGCCAGCAGGGCATCCCGCAGCGCCACACTGGTGTGGGTAAAGGCTGCTGGATTAATCAGAATGAAATCGGTGTTTCCTCTGGCCTGATGGATACGGTCAATCAGCTCATGTTCCGCATTAGATTGCAGATGGGAAAGCTGCACGTTCAGCGCTGACGCATCCTGCTCCAGTCGGCTCACGATCTCCGCCAGCGTCGTATGGCCGTATTTATCCGGCTCACGGGTGCCCAGCAGATTCAGGTTTGGACCGTTAAGGAGCAAAATGTGAAACTTGTCTGCCATTGTGCTGCTATCTCCCTCGATTGGCTCAGTGGCGCACAACATAACGCGAAGCTATCCGTTTGTCACCCTTTGCTGGGCGAAAATATCCGTTTTCACCCGCAAGGTTTGAACATTATAGCCATATCGTAGCAGTTGGCAGCGAAATACTGGTCTTATCTCCGGAGTTACCCGGTCGGCATTGACAAATTTTTACGAAATTTCACCGAAAAGGCCGCCTGATTCATGCTGAAATTTCTGATTAACGACGCAGCTGGCGCAATTTTTTGTAGCGAAAAAGCAGCAAGATGGCGGCAACTAACGCATAAATGATTGGCAATGGTGACAGCGATTTAACCGACCAAAGATAATGAACCGGGGCGAGGATCGCGACCAGATAAATGAGATTATGCAGCTTTTGCCAGCGAGCGCCCAGTTTCCGCTGTGCCGATTGCGTGGAGGTTGCCGTCAGTGCCAGCAGGATGAGCCAGCTCGCCATACCGAGTGTCAGATAAGGCCGCAGGAAAATCTCTTTTCCCAGCAGATCGAGATGATTGACCCCCAACTCCAGCAAGGTGTAACTGAGCAAATGCAGGCTGGCCCAGGCAAAACACCAAATCCCCAGCAGGCGACGGCAACGAATCAGCAGCGGCTGTTTGCCATAGCGCGCCAGCGGCGTCACCATCAGCGTTGCCAGCAGCAGTTTGAGTGCCATCCTGCCGGTAAAATGCTGGATATCTTTTGCCGGATCGGCGCTGAATGCGCCCTGATTAACAGCAAATACCAGCCATACCAGCGGCAGGAACGCCGCCAGATGAAGAAGCACTTTCAGTACAGTGATATGTCGGGCGGTTAAACGCATATAGCGGCTTTCCTGTGTAGTGACTATTCCTGTCAGTCGCGGAGCATATGGATTAAACCCGCGGCGATCAGTAATTCGCCCGTAAATCCAGCCCTTGATACAGTGAAGCAACCTGATCGGCATAACCGTTGAACATTAATGTCGGCTGGCGTTGAACGTTCAACAGGCCACCGGAGCCGATCACCCGCTCACTGGCCTGTGACCAACGGGGATGATCAACATTCGGATTAACGTTGGCATAAAACCCGTATTCGTTGGGCGCGGACAGATTCCAGGTGGACGGCGGCGGCTGTCGGGTCAGCCGGATATGCACGATGGATTTGATGTTCTTAAAGCCGTATTTCCACGGTGTAACCAGCCGTATCGGCGCGCCGTTTTGCGGCGGCAGCGTTTTGCCGTATACGCCGACTGCCAGTAACGTCAGCGGATGCATGGCTTCGTCCATGCGTAATCCTTCGACGTAGGGATAGTCCAGACCACCACCGACAAAGCTGTCTTTCTGGCCGGGCATCTGTGCCGGGTCGTAGAGTGTTTGAAAGGCAACATAACGGGCGTCGCTGGTGGGTTCGGCCAGTTTTATCAATTGCGACAGTTCAAAGCCAACCCACGGGATCACCATCGACCAGGCTTCGACGCAGCGAAAACGGTAGATACGTTCTTCCAGTGGGAAACGGCGGCGAATGTCGTCGATATCCAACGTTATGGGTTTGGCGACTTCGCCGTCAATGCGAACTTTCCAACCATCAGTTTTCAGGCCTCCTGCTTTGGCGGCAGGGTCGGCCTTATCCAGACCGAATTCATAGAAGTTGTTGTAGCCGGTTACTTTGTCTTCCGGCGTTAACGCCAGGTCCGGGTGCCACTGCGGTGGTTGGCTGAACGTCAGCGGCTTGCCGGGCGGAGCAACAGGTGCCGGTTTGCCCTGGAACCAGTTGAGCAGGTCGGCGCGTACGCCGGACGACAGGCTCAATGTCGCGGCGGTAAGACCTAACGCTTTGAGGACGGTACGGCGTTGGTGGAAGAGTGACTCCGGCGTTACATCGGCGTCGGTCAGTTTGCGATGTCTGGACATGGTGAACTCCCGCTTTTGATTATTGGTGTCTGGCTGGGGGATTCGGGTTAAAGGCTCGCCTTCAACGTCATGGCGATAGGGTCAGTATGCGGTGAAATAATGTGCTGGGGAACCGTTCTTTTTTTACCGGGTGTTACATTATGCCCAGTGTTGTCTTATACCGAGTTTACATCCTACCTGGTGTCCTGTTGTTCATTCTGGCGGTTGTTGCAACAGAAAGAAGAGGACAGGCCGTTGCCGACCCGTCCTGAAACGGGGTTAATTCGCTGCGCCGACACGCACCAGCGTACGGCCGGTAACCCGGTTTTCCAGCAGAGCAGCGGCGGTGGCGGGAACCTGCTCCAGCGTAATTTCCTGCGTAACCTGCTCATAGAATGACGCTGGCAGCAGTGTGGCCAGACGACGCCAGGCTTCCTGACGCCGCGCGCGGGGCGTCATTACCGAATCGACGCCTTGCAGGCGTACATTGCGCAGAATAAATGGCATCACCGTGGCTGGTAGCGATATACCGCCCGCCAGCCCACAGGCTGCCACTGTTGCACCATAATGCATTTGGGTCAGCAGCGTTGCCAGTACCTGATCGCCTACCGTGTCGATGGCACCAGCCCAGCGTTGTTTCTCTAACGGCCGACCGGCGGTGGCGAACGCGTTGCGATCCAGCACCTGATGCGCGCCAAGTTGCTGCAAATAGGCGCTGTTGTCCGCCCGGCCGCTGATCGCTATCACCTGATAACCCAGCGCGTGCAACAACGCAACGGCGGTACTGCCGACGCCGCCGCTGGCACCACTGACCACCACCTCGCCGCTTGCCGGGGTCACACCGCCGTCTTCCAGCGCCATGACGCACAGCATGGCGGTAAAACCGGCAGTGCCGAGGATCATCGCCTGACGCGGTGTAAGCCCTTGCGGCAGCGGCACCAGCCAATCAGCCTGGACTCGTGCCTGTTCTGCCAGCCCGCCCCAATGATTCTCTCCCACGCCCCACCCTGTCAGTACTACAGGCTGCCCGGCCTGGAAGTCGGGATGGTCGCTGTGGCGAACGGTTCCGGCAAAATCAATACCCGGCACCATCGGGAATTGACGAATAATCTTTCCTTTACCGGTGATAGCCAACGCATCCTTATAGTTGATGCCGGACCAGTCGACGTCGACAGTGACATCGCCATCAGGTAATTGTGACGGTTCGATGGCACTAACGTCGGCCAAAGTCAGGCCGTCTTGTTGCCTGAGCACTAAAGCGCGCATAAAAATCCTCCTTATCGGGGACAAAAATAGAGGTAAATCATTTAAGGACTATATTTGTAACGGGTAGTATGCGAACTGATAAATCGCAAACAACACACAAAGTATCTCATGAAAGCACTTTTCAATTCTTTGATACGGAGTTAGGCGCAGGGATGGGGTTGACTGCCAGAATATCGATATTGATGACGATGCTGACGACATTGGCCGTAGTGCTCATGTTGGGCAGCAGCATTTTTAGTTTTGTGTGTTATAGCCAGCAACGAATGGAGCACCAGCTCAGGGCGGTGGCGGCGAGTATTGATCAGGCACTGCTGGTGCAGCCGCCTGGCAATATCCAGTTCTGGTTACCGGCGGTGATGAAAGCGGCTGGCATCGTGGAGCTGGAAATCCGTGACGGGCACGAAAGCCTCTATTTATTACGTTTGCCGGAAATGTTATCGGACAGCGACGACAGTGCGTTGGTTTATCGCCATGCCCGCTTACCGCTATTACACCATACCGATGTAAAGGTGAACGTCACCTATAGCGATCCGCTGTTCGGGACGCCCCGTTATCTCAAGTCCGCGTTGTCTATTGTGCTGATGATTTTGGTGATCGCGGTGGTCGCCTTTCATGGTGTGCGCTGGTTGCGGCGACAGATGGCCGGGCAGGAACAGTTGGAGAAGCGAGCACGGCGGATTCTGGCAGGGGAGCGTGACAGCGTGATGCACGGTTCAGTACACGAGTGGCCCGCGATGGCCAGCGGTGCGCTGGATCAACTGCTGTTGGATTTGGTCGAGGCACGTGAAGCACGCAGCCGGGTGGATACGTTGATCCGCTCGTTCGCGGCACAGGATGCGCAAACCGGTCTGAATAACCGACTATTTTTTGAGAATCAACTCGCCACGCAACTGGAAGACCCGGAAGACGTCGGTACGCACGGTGTGGTGATGATGATTCGCCTACCGGATTTTGACACCCTGCAGGAAACACACGGCTACGGCGGCGTACTGGAAGAGTACCGCAATACCCTGATCAATCTGCTGTCCACGTTTGTCTTACGCTACCCCTCGGCGCTGTTGGCGCGTTACTACCACAGTGATTTTACGGTGCTGTTGCCGCACCGCACCTTGAAAGAAGCTGACAGCATTGCCAGCCAGTTAGTCAAGGCGATCGATATTTTGCCGGTGACGCCGTTGATCGATCGGGAAGATATTTTGCACATCGGCATTAGCGCCTACCACGGCGGACAGACTACCGAACAGGTGATGGAAAGCGTGGAAGATGCCACTCGCAATGCCGTATTGCAGGGCGGCAACGGCTGGTGCGTGTATGACCGGCGGGTGCCGGAAAAAGGTCGAGGTAGCGTGAAGTGGCGCACGCTGCTGGAACATACCTTGTTGCGTGGTGGGCCGCGTTTGTATCAGAAACCGGCAATTACCCGCGACGGGGGTGTACATCACCGGGAAATGTTTAGCAGAATTTATGATGGCACCCAAGAATTGCTGGAGGCCGAGTACATGCCGCTGGTGCGTCAGCTCGGTCTGACTTCCGGTTATGATCGGCAGTTAATCGACCGGGTGATTGCTCTGACGGTCAGTTGGCAGGATTCAGTGCTGGCTTTACCGATTACGGTGGATTCGCTGTTGCAGCGGCCATTCCTGCGTTGGTTGCGCGAAACGCTGCTCCAGTGTCCGAAAAAACAGCGCGAGCGATTATTGTTTGAACTTGCTGAAGCGGATGTGTGTCAATATATCGGCCGTTTGCGACCGATACTTGCCATGATCACCGGTTTGGGCTGTCGGCTAGCGGTGACGCAGGCTGGGCTGACGCTGGTCAGCACCGCCTATATCAAGTCGCTGCAGGTGGAAGTTATCAAGCTGCATCCAGGGCTGGTGCGCAGTCTGGATAAGCGACCGGAGAATCAACTGTTTGTTAGCAGTCTGACCGAAGCCTGTAAGGGGACGCGTGCTCAGGTATTCGCCGCTGGCGTTCGGACGCGCGAAGAGTGGCAGACGTTGCTGGACAAAGGTGTTTGTGGCGGTCAGGGCGATCTGTTCGCCGCTTCTGAGCCTGTCGGCAACACGCTGAAAAAATATTCACCACGCACGTATGTTTGATGTCAAAATCCGAACAAACTAGCGTAGAATATCGGCGCCATAGCGTAGCTGACCGGTTTGCTGAACGGGGCGGCGTGCACGAAAATGTTAGATTTTATGTCGGTGGTTCGCGCAATTTTCGAGGGTAGTTCGCGATAATCCCAGCCACTGCCAGAAGGATCGCTGTTCTGCAGGCATTTATTATTATGGCAATTTGCGCAAACATCATTTTTTCACCGTAGCAGAGCCGGTTAGCGCCTTGTCGCTGCTGCGTGTGGTTGGTACAGTAAGCGGATTTCATTTCCGCCCCCAGCTTGCAGGATTATCCTTTAGTTATGTTTAAGAAATTTCGTGGCATGTTTTCCAACGACTTGTCCATCGACCTGGGTACAGCCAATACCCTGATTTACGTAAAAGGACAAGGCATAGTACTGAATGAGCCTTCCGTGGTGGCTATTCGCCAGGATCGTGCCGGTTCCCCGAAAAGCGTGGCCGCTGTTGGTCACGAGGCCAAACAGATGTTGGGCCGTACACCGGGCAATATCGCTGCCATTCGCCCGATGAAAGACGGTGTGATCGCCGACTTCTTCGTCACCGAGAAAATGTTGCAGCACTTCATCAAACAGGTGCACAGCAACAGCTTCATGCGTCCGAGTCCGCGTGTGTTGGTGTGTGTGCCAGTCGGTGCAACCCAGGTTGAACGCCGTGCGATCCGCGAATCTGCGCAGGGCGCAGGTGCCCGCGAAGTGTTCCTGATCGAAGAGCCGATGGCGGCCGCGATTGGTGCCGGTCTGCCGGTATCCGAAGCAACCGGCTCCATGGTGGTGGATATCGGTGGTGGTACAACCGAAGTGGCGGTGATCTCCCTGAACGGCGTGGTGTACTCCTCCTCGGTACGTATCGGTGGTGACCGTTTCGACGAAGCCATCATCAATTATGTTCGCCGTAACTACGGCTCGCTTATCGGTGAAGCGACCGCTGAGCGTATCAAACATGAAATCGGCTCTGCCTATCCGGGTGATGAAGTGCGCGAAATTGAAGTGCGCGGTCGTAACCTGGCTGAAGGTGTGCCACGTGGTTTCAACCTCAACTCCAATGAAATTCTGGAAGCGTTGCAGGAACCGCTGACCGGTATTGTCAGCGCAGTGATGGTCGCGCTGGAGCAGTGCCCGCCGGAACTGGCGTCCGATATTTCTGAACGCGGTATGGTGTTGACCGGCGGTGGTGCTCTGTTGCGCAACCTCGATCGCCTGCTGATGGAAGAAACCGGTATTCCGGTCGTGGTGGCGGAAGATCCGTTGACCTGCGTAGCACGTGGCGGTGGTAAGGCGTTGGAAATGATCGACATGCATGGCGGCGATTTGTTCAGCGAAGAATAATCCGGCCAGAACAAAGAAGGGGGGACCGTTCGCATGGATGAAAGCCTGCTGTATTCATCCCGTGTGGCAGCCCCCTTTTTTATTGTCGAGGAATACGCAATTTTATGAAGCCGATTTTTAGCCGGGGCCCTTCCCTGCAACTGCGCCTTTTTCTTGCAGTTATTACCGCAATTGTCATTATTTTTGCTGACAGTCGGCTCGGTACGTTTGTCAAAATCAGAACGTACATGGATACCGCCGTCAGCCCATTCTATTTTCTGGCGAATGGCCCGCGCGCCATGCTGGATAACCTGTCTGCCAATCTGACCTCCCGTGAACAGCTGGAGCGGGAAAATACCGCCCTGCGTCAGGAACTGCTGCTGAAAAACAGCGATTTGCTGTTGCTGGGGCAATTTCGTCAGGAGAATGCCCGTCTGCGTGAACTGCTGGGGTCGCCACTGCGTCAGGAAGAGCAGAAGATGGTCACGCAGGTGCTGTCTTCCGGTTCCGATCCCTATAGCGATCAGGTCGTTATCGATAAAGGTAACGTCAATGGTGTGTATGAAGGACAACCGGTCATCAGCGATAAAGGCGTGGTTGGCCAGGTTGTGGCGGTGGGGCAGTTTACCAGCCGTGTGCTGTTGATTTGCGATGCATCTCATGCGTTGCCGATCCAGGTGTTGCGCAACGACATCCGTGTTATCGCCGCTGGTAACGGCTGTACCGAAGATTTACAACTGGAACATCTACCCAACAATACCGACATCCGGGTTGGCGATGTGCTGGTCACCTCCGGTCTGGGCGGGCGTTTCCCGGAAGGGTATCCGGTGGCGGTGGTGTCGTCCGTGAAAGTGGACACCCAGCGCGCTTACACCGTCATTCAGGCCCATCCTACTGCTGAACTGCAACGCCTGCGTTATCTGTTGCTGATGTGGGGCGTCGACAGCAATTCCCACACCGCGCTGCCGCCAGACGACGTGCACCGGGTAGCGAACGAGCGTCTGATGCAGATGATGCCGCACGTGCTGCCGTCGCCAGAAGAAATGGGGCCGCCTGCACCGTCGTCAACGACACCGACGGCCGACTTTGTTGGGCCGCCCACACCGCCAGCTAAAGCGGCACCCGCCAAAAGCAATAATGCCGCACCGTCCAAACCGGCGAATGCCACATCGCCCCGGCGTACCACGGCACCAGCCTCCAATCCGACTGCGCCGTCGCAGCAAAGAACGGTGCCCGGCGTGTCGGGAGGTAACCAATGATGGGGGGTAACCCAATGAATAGTTACCGTCGACACGGACATTGGATTATCTGGCTCTCTTTTCTGGTGGCAATGGTATTGCAGATCATGCCCTGGCCGGATGACCTCTACATGTATCGTCCTTCCTGGTTGACGCTGATCCTGATTTATTGGGTGATGGCGTTGCCGCACCGGGTTAATGTCGGCACTGGGTTTGTGCTGGGGATGATCACCGACTTGATCCTGGGCTCCACATTGGGAGTACGGGCATTGGGGCTGAGCATTATTGCTTATCTGGTGGCGTTCAAATTCCAGTTGTTCCGTAATATGGCGCTGTGGCAGCAGGCGTTGATCGTCATGCTGTTATCGCTGGTGCTGGATTTACTGGTGTTCTGGGCTGAGTTCCTGGTGATCAATGTCTCTTTACGGCCGGAAATTTTCTGGAATAGTGTTGTCGACGGCATACTGTGGCCGTGGCTGTTCCTGCTGATGCGCAAGATTCGCCGCCAGTTCGCCGTTCAATAACAAGTAAATAATAAGAGGATAGTGATGACCGAACTGTATCTGGCATCCGCGTCGCCTCGTCGCCGCGAATTGCTGACGTTGCTGGACTTATCGTTCGATATTTTGAAGATCGATGTTGCCGAGCAACGCCAGCCGGATGAAACGCCGGAGCAGTATGTCAGCCGTCTGGCGTGCGACAAAGCCACTGCGGGTGTGGCGGCAGCACCGGAAGACTTGCCGGTGCTGGGTGCGGATACCATTGTGGTGTTGAACGGCCAGGTGCTGGAAAAACCCCGTGATGAAGACGATGCCGCCCGTATCCTGCGCGCGTTATCCGGTCAGCGTCATCAGGTAATGACCGCGCTGACGCTGGCGGACCGCCGTGAGAGCGTGTCGGCACGGGTCGTGACCGAGGTACAGTTCCGCACGCTATCCGACGATGAAATCACACATTATATCGCCACTGGCGAGCCGATGGATAAAGCCGGTGCTTACGGCATCCAGGGAAAAGGCGGATGTTTTGTTAAATCGATTTTCGGGAGTTATCACGCCGTGGTAGGGTTGCCATTGGTGGAAACTCTTGAATTGTTCACACATTTTTCTGCACGGCGTAAAGAACGAGGAACCCATGACCGCTGAGTTGCTGGTAAACATTACCCCTTCAGAGACGCGTGTCGCTTATATCGACGGCGGTATTTTGCAGGAAATCCATATCGAGCGAGAAGCCCGGCGTGGAATTGTTGGCAATATCTACAAAGGTCGGGTTAGCCGTGTGTTGCCGGGTATGCAGGCCGCGTTTGTTGATATCGGGCTGGATAAAGCGGCGTTTCTGCACGCGTCCGATATCATGCCGCACACCGAGTGTGTCGCTGGTGATGAGCAGAAAAACTTCCATGTGCGCGACATCGCCGAACTGGTGCGTCAGGGGCAGGATCTGATGGTCCAGGTGGTGAAAGACCCACTTGGCACCAAGGGCGCGCGCCTGACTACCGATATCACGCTGCCGTCGCGTTATCTGGTGTTTATGCCGGGTGCGTCGCACGTTGGGGTATCTCAGCGTATTGAAAGTGAAGCCGAACGCGAGCGTCTGAAAAAGACGGTAGCTGATTACTGTGACGAGCAGGGCGGCTTTATCATCCGTACCGCCGCCGAAGGCGTGGGTGAAGAAGAGCTGTCGCAAGATGCCGCCTTTCTCAAGCGCTTGTGGACCAAGGTGATGGAGCGCAAAAAGCGCAACCAGACCAAATGTAAACTGTATGGCGAGCTGGCGCTGGCCCACCGCATCCTGCGTGATTTTGCTGGCGCGTCGCTGGATCGCATCCGTGTCGATTCAAGGCTGACTTACGACTCGCTGCTGGAGTTCACCGCTGAATACATCCCGGAAATGACCAGCAAGCTGGAGCATTACAGCGGAAAACAGCCGATTTTTGACCTGTACGACGTGGAAAATGAGATTCAGCGGGCGTTGGATCGTAAAGTAGAACTGAAATCCGGCGGTTACCTGATTATCGACCAGACGGAAGCGATGACCACCATCGACATTAATACCGGCGCGTTTGTCGGTCACCGTAATCTGGACGAAACCATTTTCAATACCAATATCGAAGCGACACAGGCGATTGCCCGTCAGCTGCGGCTGCGCAATCTGGGCGGGATCATCATCATCGATTTCATCGACATGGGGAATGAGGATCATCGCCGTCGTGTGCTGCATTCGCTAGAGCAGGCGCTCAGCAAGGATCGGGTTAAAACCGGTATCAGCGGTTTCTCTCAATTGGGACTGGTGGAGATGACGCGCAAGCGCACCCGTGAGAGCATAGAACATGTGTTGTGTAGCGAGTGTCCTACCTGTCATGGCCGTGGGTCGGTGAAAACCGTGGAAACCGTGTGCTATGAGATCATGCGCGAAATCGTGCGTGTGCATCATGCTTACGATTCCGATCGTTTCCTGGTTTATGCTTCTCCGGCGGTCGGCGAAGCATTGAAAAGTGACGAGTCACATGCGCTGGCGGAGGTGGAGATTTTCGTCGGCAAGCAGGTTAAGGTTCAGATCGAACCCCTGTACAGCCAGGAGCAGTTTGATGTGGTCATGATGTAAGGTCATGCCGCCCGCCGCCAAGTCTGGCTGGTGGGTTTTTCTCTGTTAAGGTTTTCGCTCGTCGCCGGTGACGAACAACGAGGAGACATGTGTGAGGCGACTGGCCGGCATAAAACGATTGCCCGGAATTGCAGCAGCCACGGGGGCCATTCTGATTGTACTGGTCGCGTTGCTGGTCAGCAGCCTGAGGATGGCGCTGCCGATGCTGGATACCTTCCGGCCACAGGTTGTGGCCTGGGCGCAGTCCGTCACCGGCCTGCCGATGGAGGTGGAGAGCCTTAGCGGCAGTTGGGAAACCTTTGGCCCCACGCTGGATATCACCAATCTTCGTATTCATCATCCGAATGCCGATTGGCAATCGGAACGCATTTCGGTGGCGCTGGATGTCTGGCAGTCGCTGTTGCATCTGAAGTGGAAATTCCGCGATCTCACGTTTTATCACCTGCAAGTAGACATCAAAACGCCGATCGACCCCGAGAGGCAACGCACCCGCACCTGGGAGCCGGATCAATTTGGTTCGTTGTTCCTGCGACAGTTCGATCATTTTGATCTACGTAATAGTCGCATCCGTTTCCTGACCCCGGCGGGCACCCAAGCCGAGTTGCAAATTCCCCAGTTGACCTGGTTGAACGGTAAAAACCGGCACCGGGCGGAAGGGCAAATCAGCCTATCAAGCTTCAATGGTCAGCATGGTGTGGTGCAACTGCGCATGGATTTGCGCGATGAGCAGGGTTGGCTGAATAACGGCGTGGTCTATCTGCAAGCCGACAACATCGACATGAAACCGTGGCTGGGCCGCTGGATTCGCAACAACACTGGGCTGGAGAGCGCCAATTTTAGCCTCTCGGCCTGGTTGCAGGTGCGAGAAGGCGACATGTACGGCGGCGATCTATTGCTAAGCCAGGGCGATGCCAGCTGGCGTGATGGCACCGCGTTGCACCGGCTGGGAATTAACGGCATGACGCTGCACGCTAGCCGCTACCAGAACGGCTGGCAGCTGGATGTCCCGGCGCTGAACCTGTCCACCGATGGTGTCAACTGGCCAAAAGGGCAATTGTCCGCTCTGTGGCTGCCCGCGGATACTCAGTTGCTGGGGCCAGACCGCCCGGCCGAGTTACGCATCCGCGGTCGTCATCTGGCGCTGGAGCGTCTGGGGCCGTTGCTGCCGCTGCTCAGTACGACTACGCCCGAATTGAAAGCCCGCTGGCAGGCACTGCAACCGGAAGGGCAACTGACCACGCTGGCGCTGGATATCCCCTTGCAGCAACCCGAGCAAACCCGCTTTCAGGCGAACTGGCAGGATGTCGGTTGGAAAAACTGGCAACGGCTGCCGGGGGCCAATCATGTTTCTGGCGAGGCGATGGGCAGCCTGGCACGCGGGCGGGTACGGGTGAATCTGGCACAGAGTACCTTACCGTATCAGGATATGTTCCGCGCCCCGCTGGATATCCGGCAGGCGGACGCCACGCTGGACTGGCGCAGCAACGCTCAGGGGTGGGAGCTGTGGGGGAAAGGGCTCGACGTTCGTTCCCGTTCGTTGTGGGCTAATGGTGATTTCCGCTATCGCCACCCAGCTCAGGGAGAACCGCGTCTGGACATTCTGGCCGGGATTCGGCTTGGCGACGCCGCTGATGCCTGGCGCTATTATCCCGAACCTTTTATGGGTAAGGATTTGGTGGATTATCTGACTGGAGCTATCAAATCGGGGCAGGTGGATAATGCCACGCTGGTGTTCGCCGGTAACCCGGCGCAGTTCCCGTTCGAGCATCAGGAAGGGCAGTTTCAGGTCTGGGTGCCGCTGGAAAAATCGCGCTTTGAGTTTCAACCCGGTTGGCCCGCGCTGGACAATCTGAATATCACGCTTAACTTTCTTAACAACGGTCTGTGGATGCTGGCACCGCAGGTGAAGTTGGGGGAGGCCGAGGGCCGTAACATCAATGCGGTCATCCCGGATTACAGCAAAGAAAAACTGCTGATTGACGGTGATATTAGCGGTTCCGGTAAGCAAGTGAGTGATTACTTCTCACAAACACCGCTGAAATCGACGTTAGGTGGCGCGCTGACGCAGCTTCAGATTGGTGGCGACGTGCAGGGTAACCTGCATCTCGACATCCCGCTCAATGGTGGGCAGGTGAAGGCCAGCGGTGATGTGGCGCTCAACAATAACCGTCTGTTTATCAAACCGCTGGATGTGGCGCTCCAGTCCGTTAGCGGGCGATTCCACTATGATAACGGCAACCTCTCCAGCCAGACGCTACAGGCACACTGGCTCGATCAGCCGCTGACCTTCAACTTCTCGACTCAGGAACAGGAAAAGGCGTTTCTGGTTAATGTTGGCTTGCAGGGAAGCTGGGCGGTGTCGCGTTTGCCGGGGCTGCCCAAGCCGGTAGCGGCGGCGCTGAATGGCAATGCTGGCTGGCAGAGTGCGGTACAGGTAACGCTGCCGCATCAGGGGTCATCCAGTTATGAAGTAACGGTTCAGAGCGACCTTAAAGAAGTGAGCAGTCACTTACCTTCTCCGCTAAATAAAGCCGGAGGAACGGCCTTGGGGTTGCAGGTCAGCGCCAAAGGGGACGTGCGCGGTTTCTCACTCACCGGTTCATTGGGAAAAAACCAGTCTTTCAACAGTCAGTGGCTGCTTAAAGATAACAACGTCATGCTGACGCGAGCTGCCTGGCAGGAAGGGAGCAAGCCCCCTCCGCTGCCGGATGACTCGTCACTGACGCTGGCGTTGCCGCCGCTGGACGGCGAGCGTTGGCTGGCGCTGCTGCCCGGCGTGCGTAACGCGGTTACGGCACAGGCCGGGACCAACCGTTTTCAGTGGCCGGAGCGGGTGACGCTAACCACGCCGGAACTGAAAATACTCGGTCAGCAATGGCATGACCTGATGTTTACCAGTCGCCGCCAGAATGGCAGCAGTGAAATTACCGCCACCGGCAGGGAAATCGACGGTCGCCTGCTGATCCCCACTTCCGGGCTGTGGCGTGGCGATGTGCGCTATCTTTATTATAATCCGCAGTGGCAAGGGGACGATGCGACTAACCCGGCGGCGTTGGCAGAGAAGAAATCGCCGCTCAACGATCCCAGCATTCGTTTTGAGGACTGGCCTGCATTGCAGTTTGAATGCCGTGAATGCTGGTTGATGGGGCAAAACGTCGGGCAGATGAAAGGCACGCTGCAACCGGAACCCAACAAACTGGTGCTGGCTAATGGGCTGGTCAATAACGGTAAGGCCAGGCTGACGCTGGATGGAAGCTGGCAGGAAAGTGGCGAAGGCACCCGCACCGCGATAAAAGGGCAATTGTCTGGCAGCAGCTTGAGCGATAACGCCGACTGGCTGGGGCTGGCGACACCGCTACGTGCCGGTGCATTCAAGATTGACTACGACCTCTACTGGCGTGGCTCGCCGTGGGCACCGCATATTCCGAGCCTGAGCGGGATTTTGAAAACCGATATTGGCAAAGGCGAAATCGTCAACGTCGGCACCGGTCAGGCCGGGCAATTATTACGGCTGGTGAGTTTCGATGCGCTGTTGCGTAAGCTACAGTTTGATTTCAGCGACACCTTCGGCAAAGGCTTTTACTTTGACTCGGTTCGCAGCACGGCGTGGATAAAAGACGGGGTGCTGCATACCGATAATCTGTTGGTGGATGGGCTTGAGGCGGATATTGCCATGAAAGGCGACATCGACCTGGTGAAACGCGACCTGTCGATGGACGCGGTGGTGGCACCGGAAATTTCGGCTACCGTCGGTGTGGCAACCGCCTTTGCGGTCAACCCGGTCATCGGGGCGGCGGTGTTTGCCGCCAGCAAGGTGCTGGCACCGCTATGGAGTAAAATATCCCTGATTCGTTACCACATTTCCGGTAGTGTGGATCAACCAAAGATTCAGGAAGTAGTGCGTGAACCGCAAAAAGCCAATGCTGCCGAGGCGGCGGGCCAGTAACTGCGGTCTGGTTATCTGATGACATTGACAATAAGAGTGACATTCTATGAGTCTGACGTTTGTCAGTGAGCAATTACTCACGGCCAATAAACTGAACCATCAGGATTTACAGTCTATTCTAGGCACGTTGAGTGAACGGCGTATCGACTACGCCGACCTGTATTTTCAGTCAAGCTACCATGAATCCTGGGTGCTGGAAGACCGCATCATCAAGGACGGTTCTTATCATATCGATCAGGGCGTGGGTATCCGGGCCATTAATGGCGAGAAGACCGGTTTTGCCTACGCCGATCAAATTACGCTCAACGCGCTGCAGCAAAGCGCGCAGGCCGCACGCAGCATTGTGCGCGAGCAGGGCAACGGCGCGGTTAAAACGCTGGGCGAAGTGCCGCATCGCGGCCTGTACCCGCAGGCCAATCCGCTGGACAGCCTGACTCGTGAAGAGAAAATCGCGCTGCTACAACGGGTTGACGCCACCGCCCGCGCGGCGGATGCGCGTGTGCAGGAAGTCACCGCCAGTCTGACCGGCGTGTATGAGCTGATTCTGGTGGCGGCCACCGATGGCACGCTGGCAGCGGACGTTCGCCCGCTGGTGCGGTTGTCCGTCAGCGTGCTGGTGGAAGAAAACGGCCGCCGTGAACGCGGTTCCAGCGGCGGCGGCGCGCGTACCGGCTACGACTATTTCTGGCAGCAGGCGGATGGCGAAGTGCGGGCGGAGGCCTGGGCCAAAGAAGCGGTGCGCATGGCATTGGTCAATTTGTCCGCCGTGGCGGCACCGGCGGGGATGATGCCGGTGGTTCTGGGCGCTGGCTGGCCGGGAGTGCTGTTGCACGAAGCGGTCGGGCACGGTCTGGAAGGCGACTTCAACCGTCGCGGCACCTCGGTGTTTAGCGGTCAGGTCGGCAAGCTGGTAGCATCCGAGCTGTGTACGGTGGTGGATGACGGCACGCTGGAAGGGCGTCGTGGTTCGCTGGCGATGGACGATGAAGGCGTGCCCGGTCAATACAACGTACTGATTGAGAACGGTATTCTCAAAGGTTACATGCAGGACAAACTGAACGCCCGTCTGATGGGTGTCGCGCCAACCGGCAACGGTCGCCGCGAGTCTTATGCTCATCTACCGATGCCGCGTATGACCAACACCTACATGCTGGCAGGCAAATCCACCCCGGAAGAGATCATCGCCAGTGTGGATTATGGTTTGTACGCGCCGAACTTTGGCGGCGGCCAGGTGGATATCACCTCCGGCAAGTTCGTGTTCTCCACCTCCGAGGCGTACCTGATCGAGAACGGCCGTGTCACCAAACCGGTGAAAGGCGCAACGCTGATTGGTTCCGGCATTGAAGCCATGCAGAAGATCTCGATGGTTGGCAACGATCTGGCGCTGGATAGAGGCGTCGGGGTATGCGGCAAGGAAGGGCAAAGCCTGCCGGTCGGCGTCGGTCAGCCGACCTTGAAGCTCGACAACATTACAGTGGGTGGCACCGCCTAAGCGTTGTTTCATTCGTTGCTCAATCAGGCCGCCGATGCGGCCTGATTTATTTCTGCGACAACGTGCTTTGCGGATTTTCCTGCCGGTATCCCTGATAGATTAACGCTACCTTGTTGAAATACTCGGTCAGGTAATTAATGCACACCTGTACTTTCAGCGGCAGATTGTCGCGGCGGGTGTAGAGCGCATAGACCGGACGCGGGTCTGAATGATAACGCGGGAACAGGATCTCTATTTCGCCGCGCTTGATCTCTTCAAACACCCACATCAGCGGCACATAGGCGATGCCTGCACCGTGTTTCAGCCAGCGAATCAGCGTCAACGGGTCATTGGTGACGAAGCGCCCTTGTGGCATCAGCCGGGTGGTGATGCCTTCTGGCGCTATCAGCTCAAATTCACTGTGTGGGCGGACACTGTACTCCAGCCAGGACGCATTGCTCACATCACCGGGCTTTTCCGGCACGCTGTTTTGCGCAAGATAGCTTTTGGACGCGCAAACCACCATCGGCATCGAACCGATACGGGTACTGTACAGGCTGGAATCTTGCAACGCCCCAACCCGAATGACGATGTCTAACCCGTCGGCAATCAGGTCTGGTGCGGGAATGCCACACACCAGGTTGACCGACAATCCTGGGTATTCCTTCAGCATATCGGCCGTCATGGTAGCGAGCACGTTTTGCGCCATCGTGGCGGAACTACCAATATGTAACGTACCGATCAGTGTGTTGTTGAAGGCATATAACTGCTCATGCACTTCCTGCGCTTCGTGCAACATGCGGCGGCAACCGTGGTAATAAATTCTGCCAGCTTCCGTGAGTCCGATGCTGCGAGTGCTGCGGTTGAGCAGTTTCACCTGCAATTCATCTTCCAGCCGGGTAACGGTCTGGCTAACGGCGGATACGCTCATCTCCAACTGGCGAGCTGCCGCAGTAAATGAACCGAACTCCACGACGCTGGCGAAGACCGACATACTCTTTAATCGTTCCATTGTTAACCCTAGCTTAAAAGTGATTTAGATCACACTGCGTAGATAACATAATAATAACGTTTCATAATATAGCTGGTTTAACCACGAAGAGCGGACCTGATTACTCGTGTTTGCTGCTGTGGTCGTTCCAAAGGGGTTAATACGCTGATTTAACGTCGCAAGTACTCTGCATTACATCAGATCCCCACCGTCGTGATTATTCAATTAACGCTGTGTCTTTCAGCCATCGGCAGTGATGTCGGTGGGAGTGGGTATCCGTCTTTTCCCATCACCGGCCTAGGTATGGCTGACACACGTGATGGCAATGTGGCAGTCAATCAAGAAGGAACAGAGGATGCATTCACTCCCGGTCATGGTGCTATTCGGCCTGTCGTTTCCGCCCGTGTTTTTTGTGCTGTTGGTGACGCTGGCGCTGTTTTTTATTGGTATCCGGCTACTACATCCTACCGGTATCTACGATTACGTGTGGCATCCGGCGTTGTTTAATACTGCACTGTTTGTCTGCCTGTTCTACCTGCTGTTTCATTTCGGTCTTTGAGGTTGTTGTGAAAGCATCTGTTTTAAAAGTGATGATAAAGAAAGTGAGCCGCATAGCCATCACGCTCGTGCTGGTGTTGCTGGCTGCGGTAGCGCTGGTGCGAGTGTGGTCGTTTTACACCGAATCTCCCTGGACCCGCGATGCCCGTTTCAGTGCTGATGTGGTGGCGATTGCTCCCGATGTCAGTGGCCTGCTGACCGATGTGAAAGTGCAGGATAACCAGCCAGTGAAGCAAGGCGATGTGCTGTTCGTGGTTGACCAACCGCGTTACCAACAGGCGCTGGAACAGGCACAGGCTGATGTGGACTATTATCAGGCGCTGGTCGATGAGAAAAAACGAGAGTCGGCGCGTCGTTTGCGCCTCGGCGTGCAGGCGATGTCGCGCGAAGAAATAGAACAATCCGGCAATGCGTTGCAGACCACGCAGCACCAACTGGCGAAGGCGCAGGCTGAACTGGAACTGGCGAAACTCGACCTGGCGCGCACGGTAGTACGGGCTCCAGCCGATGGTTGGGTCACCAACCTGCATGTGCATACTGGCGAATTCATTACCCGTGGCTCGACGGCGGTGGCGTTAGTGAAGAAATGTTCGTTTTATCTGCTGGCCTACATGGAAGAAACCAAGCTGGCGGGTGTGCGGCCCGGTTATCGGGTGGAAATTACCCCGTTGGGGAGCAACCAGATTTTGTTCGGCTCGGTGGATAGCATCGCGGCGGGTGTCACCAACAGCAGCAGTTCCGCTGATACCAAAGGGCTGGCGACGGTGGACTCCAATCTGGAATGGGTGCGGCTGGCGCAGCGGGTGCCGGTGAAAATTCGCCTTGATCAGCAATGGGGCGACCTGTACCCGGCTGGGACCACCGCTACCGTGGTGGTGACGGGTGAACAGACGCGTAATACCCGGCCGATGTCGCCGCTGCTGCAACTGCTGCATCGTTTGCGTGAGTTCGGTTAAGCGGAAAGAGCATCATGCATAATTCTCCCCTGGCACGGCTGCGTTTTGCGTTAAAAATCAGCCTGGCGGTAGTCATGCCGCTAATCGTCGGATTTTATTTTCAGATGGGTTCTCCCCGTACTGCGGCGTTAACTGCGGCGCTGGTGATTTCCGCCCCTGCGTTTGTGGCCGGAGGAGAACCGTTTTCCGGCGCAATTCGGCATCGCGGTATCCTGCGCATTATCGGCACGTTTATCGGTTGCTTCGGTGCGCTGGTGATCATCATGTCGACGATTCGGGCTCCTGTCGTGATGCTGTTGCTGTGCTGCGTCTGGGCGGGTTTTTGCGTCTGGATGTCATCGCTGGTGAAAATGGAGAATTCCTACATTTTTGCGCTGTCTGGCTACACCACGCTGATCATTTTGCTAGCCAGCCAGGGGGCTCCGCAGCAATTGCCGCAGCTAGCCGTGGAACGGTGTAGTGAGATTGTGCTGGGTATTGTCTGCGCTATTTTAGCCGATTTGCTGTTTTCCCCGCGCTCGGTCAAACCCGCTCTCGATCACTCCGTGGATGAATTATTGCTGGCGCAATACCAATTCTTGCAGCGCTGCGTCAACGGCATTAGTGGCGATGAGCTGGATGCAGACTGGCATAGCCTGGTCAGGAAAACCAAAGCGTTGAATGACATGGGAAGCATTTTGTCGATGGAGTCTTCGCGTTGGAAAGGGAGTCAGCGTCGATTAAATGCGCTGGTGTCTGAATCCTGGGCTCTGATTACACAGAGCTGCGAAGTCTGGCTAGTGCTGCGTGAAGAGAGGGCCGTGCTGCACGGCGGAATCGTCATGCTGCTGGATAACCCTGTCTCAACACCGGCCGAGCTGCGTAGTCGGTTGCGACAACTCCGTCACCTGGCGGCTACGCACAGTGCAAGCCTGCCACCGGTATTGGTGAGCTGGCTGTCAGCGTGCGCTCGCTATCAGTTGCTATCCCGTGGGATAAAAACCAATGCACGGATTGGTAAAAAGGAGGAGCAACTGCTGGCGTCAGAGGTATTTGCCAAACCGAAATCCGCTCAAACGCACTATGCGATGATTAATGGGCTGCGAACCGGTGTGACAACTGTGCTGGGGTGCCTGTTCTGGTTGATGTCCGGGTGGACGTCCGGCAGTGTTTGTATGTTGATGATCGCCATCGTCACCGCGTTGGTTGCCCGGATGCCTAACCCGGTGATGGCGGTGAAAGACTTTCTGATCGGCGCGATTTTAGCATTACCACTGGGCGCATTGATGTTTATGCTGGTTCTGCCTGCCACGCAGCAGAGCGCATTATTGATGTGCCTGAGTATTGGCATCATGGCATTCGTCTTGGGCATTGAACTACAGAAACGACGAATCGGTACGATGGGGGCGTTGGTCAGCACCCTTAATATACTGGCATTGTCCAATCCAATGTCGTTCAATTTATCGTCGTTTTTGGATAATGCGCTTGGCCAAATCATTGGTTGTGTGCTGGCGCTGCTGGTCGTACTGCTGATCAAAGACAACTCCCGGCTGCATACCGGCCGCGCGCTGCTCAACCGATTTGTGTATGGTGCGGTATCGGCGTTATCCACACGTGCTGCGCGTCGGCGGGAGAATCATCTGCCAGCGTTGTACCAGCATCTGTTTTTGTTACTGAATCTGTTCCCTGATGACATCGCCAAATACCGGCTGGCGCTGTCGTTAATTCTGATGCACCAGCGTTTGCGGACGCTGGAGCTACCGGTTAATAGCAGTTTGTCTGCGTTTCACCGTCAGATGCGGGTGACGGCGGCACAGGTGATTGATTCTGCTCATGAGCACCATCGCCGTCGCCATTTTTCCCGGTTACTGACACAGATGGATGAATACCAGCATCTACTGCGCGAGCATCAGGTGCCAGAGGGGGCTATTGATGCGGTTGGCCGCCTGACGGTGCTGCTGCACCGCCATAAACACGCGCTCGGCGATTAACCGGGAAGCGATTATAGCGGGTGATAGCCCTGCCACTGCGGCGGTAATACGCGACCGGTCGGGTTGGCGTTCAGGTGAATGTGCCAGCGGTCCAGCAGGGTGAGTGGCAGGCAGTCGTCTACATCGCGCAGGTCGTCTTTGTGCTGCTGGAATACCTCGGTCAGCAGCACCGCTTTGGCGTGCTGTTTGGCCTGTTCTGCATTCGTTGCGACAAACAGCCCAAACTGATGCACTTCCGCCGGGTTGCTCGGCAGATATCCCCCCATATTGACGAACCAGAGTTTTTCTCGCCCATGAAACGGCTGGCTGCTGAGCGTGATATCATAGCCGTCCGCCCACTGACAGGGGGTGTAGCTATCGACATGGACCTGGCTTTTATCGCCGAACCAGTTGGCTTTCAGCAGAGAAAATCCGTCTTCGGGGCGTTCCACGGCGGCAAACTGGACGTCATGCAGTTCGATGTTGGCACCCTGGGCGCGTCCGCCCACGTAATACATAAATAGCGTTGGCATGTGGGAGCAGTCTCTTCGGGTTGTGGTCTGCTATTTCGTTGTGTTTAAAATAATATAACGAAAACGTTACCTTAACCGCTTGTAAGATAAATTGACATCAACGGAAGACAGAATTAATGACTTTGCATCTTTGGCTGGTTTACCTCGGTGTTATTGCCGTGCTGATCGCCGTACCGGGTCCATCGGCGCTGCTCAGTATGGCGCATGGCCTGCGTTACGGACAACGGCGCGCGCTGGCGACGATTCTGGGCGGTGCGACCGGTTCGCTGGTATTGATGACGGCATCGGCATTGGGACTGGGCGCGATTCTGGCCGCGTCGGCGACGGCGTTTCTGGTGCTGAAAGTGGTTGGGGCGTTCTACCTGATCTGGCTCGGTATTTCTGCCTGGCGGGCACGGGAGGATTCTCTGACGCCGTCAGCGGAGGCTGATGAAACGGCCCCGGGGGTGTTAGGTCTTTATCGCCACGGTTTTATGGTGGGGGTCAGTAATCCCAAAGATATTCTGTTTTTTGCCGCCCTGTTTCCCAATTTTATTGATACCAGCGCCCCGCAAGCCATGCAGTTTGCATTGCTGGCGCTTACCTGGGTGGTGCTGGATTTCAGCATCATGTTTACTTACGCCTGCATGGGTCACCGCGTATCGGCGCTGTTTGCCCATCCGCGTCGCCTGCGGTTGTTCAACCGCGCCACCGGCACCCTGTTCATTTTCGCCGGCTCCGCGCTGGTGGCGTCAACCAAATAAAAAGTAGGCACCGGAAGGTGCCTGCCTGAAATTATTCAGCTTCCGCCAGTTCGCGCAGATACTGGAAAATCTGCCGGGCTGATTTGGACGGCTTATTAGCGGCTTTTTCTTTCTGAGCGTTACGCACCAGCGAGCGCAGTTGCTGGCGGTCGGCCTGCGGATAAAGCGCCAGGATGTCCGGAATCGCGCCGTCGCCCTCGTTTACCAACCGGTCGCGCAACTGCTCCAGTTTGTGGAACAGCGACACCTGCTGGTTGTGACGGTTGCGCAGCTTGTCCAGCGCGGTCTGGATGGGCTCCGGGTCGCGGGCGCGCAGCATCTTGCCAATCAGCTGCAACTGACGGCGGCGGCCTTCCTTGGTGATGCGCTGTGCCAGTTCAATCGCGGCACGCAGGTCTTCATCCAGCGGGATGCGCTCCAGCGCGTTCTTACCCAGCTCAACCAGCTCGGTGCCCAGCGCTTTCAGGGCTTCAGCATCGCGTTTGATTTCGCTTTTGCTGACCCAAATTATCTCTTCGTCTTCATCGTCCTGGCTGGCGTCCGGGACGTCATCCTGCCAGTCTTCGGGATGTTTGTTCATCGTGGCTCCCCAATAAAAGAGGCTGATCCTATCAGGTTATGGGCTTTGTGCGAAATTGTCCGCCGATCCTGTTAGACTCAATCACAGACTACCTCATTTTACGTCTGAGGTAAGGTGACGAATAGCAGGCGGACAGCATTCGTTGCATCATGGATTATCTGAATGTTTTCTCACTCATTATGGCAAATCGATGACAATAATCACTCAGGTTGCAGAACAGCGTAAAGTGCTGGAACAGGCGGTATCGCAGGCGCTGGAATTGGCCCGTGCCGGTTCTGATGCGGCGGAAGTTGCCGTCACGAAAACAACGGGGATCAGCGTCAGCTCCCGGTATGGTGAAGTTGAAAACGTCGAATTCAACAGTGACGGTGCGCTCGGTATTACCGTCTACTATCAACAGCGTAAGGGCAGCGCGTCGTCTACCGACATGAGCCCGGATGCCATTGCCCGCACGGTGCAGGCGGCGTTGGATATTGCCCGTTACACGTCGGTTGACCCATGCTCTGGCCCGGCGGACAAAGATCTGCTGGCGTTTGAGGCACCGGATCTGGACTTGTTCCACCCAGCAGAGCTGGACGCCGATCGCGGCATCGAATTGGCAGCAGCTGCTGAACAAGCGGCGCTGAAAGCTGACAAGCGCATCACCAACACCGAGGGCGGCAGCTTCAACAGTCACTACGGTATCAAGGTATTCGGCAACAGCCACGGTATGCTGCAAAGCTACTGCTCCAGCCGACACTCCATGTCGGTCAGTGTGATTGCCGAGCACAACGGCGAGATGGAGCGCGATTACGCTTACACCATCGGCCGTGCGCTGGGCGACCTAAGCTCGCCGACGTGGGTTGGGGAAGAGTGCGCCCGCCGGACGCTGGCACGCCTGTCGCCGCGTAAACTGGCCACCATGGAAGCGCCAGTGATGTTCTCCGCCGAGGTAGCGACCGGATTGTTCGGCCATCTGGTTGGTGCCATCAGCGGCAGTAGCGTTTACCGTAAATCTACCTTCCTGCTGGATAGTCTCGGCAAACAGATTCTGCCGGAATGGCTGACTATTCAGGAACTGCCGCATTTACGTAAAGGATTAGCGTCCACCCCATTCGACAGTGAAGGGGTTCGTACCGAGCAGCGTGATATTGTCAGAGATGGCGTATTGCAAACCTGGCTGTTGACCACGTATGCCGGTCGTAAATTGGGCATGAAAAGTACCGGCCATGCGGGTGGGATTCATAACTGGCGTATTGCCGGGCGCGGGCTGGACTTTGACGGCATGTTGAAGGAAATGGGCACCGGGCTGCTGGTCACCAGCCTGATGGGGCAAGGCGTGAGTGCGGTAACCGGGGATTATTCCCGTGGTGCGGCCGGATTCTGGGTGGAGAACGGCGAAATTCAGTATCCAGTGAGCGAAATCACTATTGCTGGCAACCTGAAAGATATGCTGCGTAACATGGTGACCATCGGTGATGATATCGAGACGCGTAGCAACATCCAGTGCGGTTCGGTTTTGTTACCATCGATGAAGATTGCCGGGGTGTAAGGTTTTTTTAACGATATCGACTGCCCGGAGATTCAGGGCAGTCGTTCAGCACTGTCACCGCTTATCAGCGGTGGTATTCGCCTGCCGCTTCCGGCTGATAGAGCAGTTCGATCACTTCAATCCGCGTTTCTTCACCATTTGGTAACGGCCAGGCGATGCTGTTGCCGATATGCATACCGAGCAGCGCAGCGCCAAGTGGTGCCATGACCGAGATCTGTTCCCGGCTGTCTTTCAGGCTGGCCGGATAGACCAGCGTGCGGATATGTTCTTCCGTCGTGAGCAGGTCGCGGAACCGAACCCGGCTGTTCATGGTAACCACATCGGCCGGAATTTCGACTGGCTGGACGATATCCGCCCGGTCCAGTTCTTCACTCAGGGCCTGAGCCACCTCTGTATCGGCAAAAGCGGGTTGCTCCAGCAGCGCATCCAGGCGTTCGGCATCCAGCTCGCTAATCGTCAGGTGCGGTTTATCCATATGTCTCTCCAGTTTTTGCAATAGCAGACAACAACGCCCCCGCCACGAAGGGCAGGGTCATAAGTTAATCTGATGGTAGCAGGGATGCAGGGAACTTACCGCATAAAAACTCACCACAGATAAAAACGCGGCACAGATAAAAACTTACCAGAGAAAAAGAAAGCGATTGGGAGCAAGCATAGGAACTCACTCCGGCAGGAGAATGTCTGGCAGATTAATCCTCGTCAAACCCGGCTTCAAACAGCTGAATGACCGCCGCCAGCGCCTGTTCTTCATCCGGGCCGGTAGCTTCCACCTCGATATGACGCCCTTTGGCCGAATCCAACATCAACATGGCGATAACGCTGCTGGCGTCGGCTTCGGTGCCACTTTCATTGCGTAGCAACACCTCTGCGTCAAAACTTTGCACCAGCTCGAACAATTTCATGGCTGGGCGGGCGTGCATCCCCAGACGGTTTTTTACTTCAACGGTTTGCCTGACGGTCATGATTTACGTTTTTCCAGCGTACGGTGGCGAGATTGCACGTTCTTGCCACGGGAGCGAAAGTAATCCGCCAGTTGCTCGGCGATGTAAACAGAACGGTGCTTCCCACCGGTACAACCGATAGCGACGGTCAGGTAACTGCGGTTGTTGGTTTCCAACATCGGCAGCCACAGTTCCAGGTAGCTACGGGTCTGGTAAATGAAGTTGTGGACTTCGGTGTGCCTGTCTAGAAACGCAGCCACCGGTTTATCCAGGCCTGTCATCGGGCGCAGTTTCGGGTCCCAGTGCGGGTTAGGCAGGAAACGCACGTCAAACACGTAGTCCGCATCTATCGGGATACCGTGCTTGTAGCCGAATGACTCGAATACCATCGTTAGTTCGCGCTCGCGTTTACCCAGTAAACGGGTACGCAGCATTTCTGCCAGTTCGTGCACCGACATCTCCGAGGTATCGATGATCAGATCGGCACGCGAGCGCAACGGCTCCAGCAGATCGTTTTCTTCATCGATAGCACTTTCCAGCGACAGGTTTTTGCTGGAGAGTGGGTGCAGACGACGGGTGTCGCTGTAACGCCGAATCAGCGTATTGCGATCGGTGTCCAAAAACAGCAGTTGGGGAGAGAAACTCTGTGGCAGGCGGGTCAAGGCATGTTCCAGCACTTCCGGCGTTTCCGGCAGGTTACGCACGTCAATGCTGACCGCCGCGGAGATATTCCGTTCCGCCAGTGTGTGCGCCAACTCGGGCAACAGCACCACCGGCAGGTTATCCACACAATAGAAACCCATGTCTTCCAGCGCGCGTAGGGCTACGGATTTCCCCGAACCTGAACGACCACTGACAATCATCAGCACCATCTGACGACTCCCCCCTGGCAGCGGGATGGTGAATGTCCACCGCCACAGTTAGCTAACTTTGTTTTCCCGGCCGGGCCGGCATCCTGTCAGGCTCGTGCCTGCTGTTACGCGTGTTGTGGATAGCAATCGAAACCGGTGCTGCCAGCCGTCAAGGCTGGTCGGGCAGGTCCGCTTCCGTCATGATCTGATACAGTTCTTCGTCGCTTTGTGCGGCGCGCAGCCGCTTGCATACGGTTTTATCCGCCAGCCGTTTGGCGACGAGCGACAAAGTATGTAAATGGGTTTTACATTGTTCAGCGGGAACCAGCAAGGCAAAAAGCAGGTCGACCGGTTGGTTGTCGATAGCGTCAAAGGCGATCGGCTGCTCCAGCTGGATAAAGACACCAACCGCGCCCAGCGTATTCTCATCTTCCAGCTTGCCGTGCGGAATGGCAATGCCATTACCTATACCGGTACTGCCCATGCGCTCCCGCGTCAGGATCGCTTCAAACACCATTTGCGGCGGCAGGTTGAGCTGCCTGGCGGCCAGTTCGCTGATGATTTCCAGGGCGCGCTTTTTGCTCTGGCAGTGGACGGCGCTGCGCGTGCACTCCTTACGGAGGACGGCGCTAAGTTGCATAACGGGCTCGTTGTTCATGATACGTTCACTTAACGACACTGTTGCCTTCGGTTACCGGCCCGCCACCTATGACAGGCCGGTTGCTGTCCCTGCACCTGAAACGGCAAGATCAGTGCTGTTTCAGTTTATCCTTATGTTTGTTTAACTGCCTTGCCAGCTTGTCGATCAACAGATCAATGGCGGCATACATATCACCCGCTTCCGATGTGGCGTGCAGCTCACCTCCGTTGACGTGGATGGTGGCATCAGCAATGTGCTGGATCTTTTCCACTTTCAATACCACGTACACCTGATTGATACGATCAAAGTATTGCTCAAGTTTGGCGAATTTTAAGGTTACGAATTCGTGCATAGCATCCGTAATTTCGACGTGGTGTCCGGTAATGTTAAGCTGCATATCGTCTTCCTTCTCATGTAGGGGTCAAACCAGCTGTTTGCGCTGGTTTGACGGCGGGATAGATAAAGACTCTCGATACTTGGCGACAGTACGGCGGGCCACAATGATTCCCTGTTCGGAAAGCAGTGAGGTCAACTTGCTGTCGCTCAGCGGTTTAGCGGGGTTTTCCGCAGCAATGAGTTTCCTGACCAGCGCACGGATAGCGGTGGATGACGCCTCACCTCCGTTGTCGGTGTTGACGTGGCTGGAAAAGAAATACTTCAGCTCAAAAATACCGCGCGGACTGTGCAGAAATTTCTGGGTCGTTACGCGGGAAATGGTGGACTCGTGCATGTCCACGGCCTGGGCGATATCCGCCAGCACCATGGGTTTCATGAATTCTTCGCCGTGTTCGAAGAACGCCTGCTGCTGTTCCACGATACAGCGGGTAACCTTCAACAGGGTATCGTTACGGCTTTCCAGACTCTTGATGAGCCAGCGGGCTTCCTGCAAATGACTGCGGATGAACTGGCCGTCGCTGTCGTTGCGCGCGCTGCTGCCAAGCGCGGCGTACTGCTGATTGATCTGCAACCGCGGCACGCTGTCGGTGTTGAGTTCCACCGTCCAGTGGCCTTGCATCTTGCGCACCAACACATCCGGAATGACATACTCGGATTCGCCGGTGTTGATCGACTGCCCCGGACGCGGATCCAGTGACTGGATCAGCGCCAGCGCTTCTTTCAGCACCTCTTCCTTGAGACGGCTGTTGCGGATCAACGTGCGGAAGTCATGGTTGGCGAGCAAGTCAAGGTATTCACTGACGATGAGCCTGGCCTCAGCCAGACGGGGAATGCCATTGTCGAACTGCGATAGCTGCACCAACAGGCATTCGCGTAAATCGCGGGCGGCTACGCCGACAGGGTCAAAGCGCTGCACGCGCTTGAGTACCGCTTCCACTTCTTCCAGCGTCACCTCGTCATTACCGATGCTATCGCGGATATCGTCCAGCGACACGGTCAGGTAGCCGGTGTTGTCCACTGCGTCCACGATAGACGTAGCGATGGCGGAATCGGTGTCGGAAAACGGCGTCAGCTCCACCTGCCACATCAGGTAATCCTGTAGCGTCTGGGTGGTTTCGCCCTGATAGACAGGCAGCTCTTCGTCGCGGTAGTCAGTGCTGGTGCCGGATGGCGTACCCGCGGTGTAGATTTCATCCCAGGCGGCGTCGAGCGGCAGCTCGTCGGGCATATCTTTCTGCTCCAACGCTTCGCGGGTATCCAGCGTTTCGCTGTCACTGCTTTCCTGGGTTTCCACTTCGTCATGAATATCGGCTTGCTCCAGCAACGGGTTGCTTTCCAGCGCCTGTTGGATTTCCTGCTGGAGTTCAAGCGTGGACAACTGCAGCAGGCGGATGGCCTGCTGTAACTGCGGTGTCATAGCCAGTTGCTGGCTGAGCCTGAGTTGCAAACCTTGCTTCATAACGCGCGCTAACTTCCTTTTTGAATGATCAACTTAAAACATGACGTTATCAGAGTCGGAAGCCTTCGCCCAGATAGACTCGTTTTACCTGCTCATTCGCCAGTATATCCATCGGGGAGCCGTGGGCAATAAGCTGGCCCTGACTAACGATATAAGCGCGTTCACAAACGTCGAGCGTTTCGCGAACGTTATGGTCGGTAATCAACACACCCAACCCACTATCGCGCAGATGCTCAATGATTTTCTTGATGTCGATAACTGAAATCGGGTCTACCCCTGCAAAGGGCTCGTCGAGCAGGATAAATTTGGGGTTGGCGGCCAGCGCCCGGGCGATTTCCACCCGGCGGCGTTCACCACCGGACAGTGATTGTCCCAAACTATCGCGCAGATGAACAATATGAAACTCTTCCATCAGTTGGTTGGCGCGATCCTGCTGCTGCTCGCGGGTCAGATCTTTTCTGATTTCCAGCACCGCCATCAGGTTGTCGTAGACACTCAGACGCCGAAAAATCGAGGCTTCCTGCGGCAGATAACCGATACCACGGCGGGCGCGATCATGCAGCGGCAGCAGGCTGATGTCCTCATCGTCGATCACGATGCGGCCTTCGTCGCGGGGGACGATACCCACAACCATATAAAAGGTGGTGGTTTTACCAGCCCCGTTAGGCCCAAGCAGCCCGACGATTTCACCCGAATTCACAGTCAGGCTGACGTTTTCCACCACTTTGCGGCCTTTATACGCCTTGGCCAGATTTTCGGCGATTAGTGTTGCCATGGGTTAGCGCGTTACTCACTGTTGTTTGGTGGGCTTGCTGGTGTTGCCACTGGGCTTGGCACCGTTCTGGGTGCCTTTGTCCTGCAACTGCGTCGGGACCAGCACGGTGGTGACGCGTTTGCCTTTGTCGCTGAACGCTTCCATTTGCTGCTGTTGCACCAGATAGGTGATGCGGTCGCCTTTAACGTTGCTGTCCAACTGCTCCAGGTAAGCGTCGCCGGTCAGAATGACCAGCTGTTTGTCCATCTCGTAGCGAATCTTCTGCGAATGGCCTTTGACCGGCTTGCCGTTGTCCTGCATTTGATAGAAGGTGGCCGGTTTACCGTAACCTTCAATGACTTCATGACCTTGCTGGCCGTTAGGGCGAGTGACCACCACCTTGTCGGCCTGCGCTTTTATTGACCCCTGCGTGACAATAACGTTGCCGGTGAACGTCACCACATTGCCCTGCATATCCAACGCCTGCTGATCGGAGGTGATGTGGATGGGTTGCTCGGTGTCTCCGGTCAGCGCCAGTGCCGGAATACTGACGGCAAAAAGCGAGCTGGCGATCAGGATGCTGTGTAATACATTAATTTTTTGGTTGGATTTCATAATAGGATTTTACCTTATCGATCAACTCAGCGGTTTTGCTGCGCAGATTTCCACGCATTTTCAGTCCGTTAGAGGTAAAGTTGACACCGTACAGGGTGACTTCGTCATCTGACGTCACATCCTGCGTAACCAGATTTATCTGCGCATTATCCGTTTTAATCCGCTCCAGCTGTGAGTCGTTGGTCAGGCTGTTGACCTCGACATGGCCGTACAGATACAACATACGGTCTTTTGTCAGTTTGGCGCGATCAGCCCGTACCGACCAGGTGGCGACGGCTTTCTCATCGAACATGGTCGCCACCGGCTGGGTGAACCAGCTTACCTGGTCGGCGTTGTAGTGCTCTGCTTTTTCAGCCACCAGCTTGTAACTCAGCTTTCCGGTTGGGTCATACACCACAGTAATGTTTTGCTGCATGGTATAGGCCGGATCGTTATTCTGCACTTCCGTTGGCCCGTTTCCTGTACGCTGGTTTGTCAGATTTAACCCGATCAGCACCAACGCAATCAATGCCAGCAACAGCGTTAGCCAGCGTTTTGTTTTACTCATATCGACAGCCCTTTGGCGAAGTCCAGTTTACCCTGAGCCAGCAGAATAAGATCGCAAATCTCTCTGACCGCACCACGGCCACCAGCAATGCGCGTCACATAGTGCGCGTTGGGCAGCAGCAGCGGATGGGCGTCTGCTACGGCAACGCTCAGCCCGACTTCGGCCATCACCGGCCAGTCGATCAGATCATCACCGATGTAGGCAACCTGGCTGGCGGTGAGCGACAGTGTATCTAACAGCTCACGGAAGGCCAAAAGCTTATCTGATTGCCCCTGATAAAGATGGCGTATTCCCAACGTTTGGCAGCGGTCAACCAGCAACTGAGATGAACGGCCGGTGATAATCGCTACATCAATGTCGGACGTCAGCAGGCAGCGAATACCATAGCCGTCGCGTACGTTGAAGGCTTTGAGTTCTTCTCCTTGATTTCCCATGTAGATCAGGCCGTCGGAAAGTACGCCGTCGACATCGCAGATTAACAGACGTATATCGCGAGCACGTTGCATGACCTGGGTATCGACAGGCCCGTAGCAGGTATCGGTTTGCGGCCGGGTTTCACTCATTCACACATATCCTTGATTTTTCATTCTGCGTTGTACGCCTGTGCCGGTTTATACCACGCCGGCGCGCAGCATATCGTGCATGTGGACGATTCCCAACAGGCGGTCATCTTCCGCCACCAGCAGCGACGTGATATGGCGGGACTGCATCAGGTTCAGTGCATCCACTGCCAGCGTTTGCGGCGCAACCCTGATACCACCTCGGGTCATCACATCGGCGATGCCAGCACTGTTCAGGTTGATATTCATGTCGAATACTCGGCGCAGGTCACCGTCGGTAAAGATGCCTTCGATGCGATCATCAGGGCCGCAAATCACCGTCATCCCCAGATTCTTGCGGGTAATCTCCAGCAGTGCATCACGCAACGACGCGTCGCGGCTGACGCGGGGGATCTCGTCACCGGTGTGCATGATATCGTTGATCCGCAACAGCAGTTTGCGGCCAAGTGCGCCGCCGGGGTGCGACAACGCGAAATCTTCAGCGGTAAAGCCACGCGCCTGCAACAGCGCGACGGCCAGCGCATCGCCCATCACCAGCGTGGCGGTGGTGCTGGAGGTCGGTGCCAGACCCAGCGGGCAGGCTTCCTGCGATACGTGGACACAAAGATGGATGTCCGCCGCTTTAGCCATAGTGCTTTCCGGATTGCCGGTCATGCAGATCAGGCACACCTGCAGGCGCTTCAACACCGGGATGAGCGCCAGGATTTCATGGGACTCGCCGGAGTTGGAAATGGCGATCACGATATCTTGCGCGGTAATCATCCCTAAATCGCCGTGACTGGCTTCGCCGGGGTGGACGAAAAAAGCCGGTGTACCGGTGCTGGCGAAGGTGGCAGCCATCTTGCAGCCGATATGCCCCGACTTACCCATGCCCATCACCACTACCTTGCCGTGGCAGTAAAACATTTTCTCGCAGGCGCGCGAAAAATTGTCGTCAATGTATTGATCCAACTGCGCGAGGCTGTCGCGTTCGATGGTCAGGACCTGCCGACCGGCGGTTTGGAAATCGAAACCAGGTTGTAGCTCGAAATGTGACATGTAAAACATCCTGCGTTGCCAATACGCTGGCTATGAGAACAAGAACAGCACCGAAAGGTACGCGATGAACGCACACAACAGCAATGCGCCCGCGCCCTGACCGATGCGCCGTTTCTGGCGGAGACAGAGAACCGTCAGGAGCGCGCTAACCCCCAGCATCACCCAGTAATCGCGCGTAAACGCGAGCGGGTTTACCGCACCGGGGGATAACAGGGCGGGCACGCCCAGCACTATCACGATATTAAAGATATTGGAACCAATCAGGTTGCCGAGCGCGATGTCGTCTTCTTTTTTCAACGTACCAACGATCGCGGTCGCCAATTCCGGCAGACTGGTGCCGACGGCCAGCACCGTCAGCCCGATGGTCAATTCGCTGATATTAAAGTAATTGGCGATGACCGTGGCGTTATCGATCACAATCCGTGCCGACATCGGCAGAATAATCAGGCCGATCAGCAGCCATAACAGCGCCACGGTCTGGTTGTTCTCTCTGGGTAGCTCAGCCATCTGCTCACGGGTCAGGCTGTCGTCGCCGCGGTTCTGGGCGGCGTGCGCCATACGTAGCATCAGTGCGATACAGCCACCGGCGGCCAGTAACAGAATCACGCCGTCCAGGCGGCTCAGGAAACTGTCGTGCAGCAGGACCCCGCACAAGAGTGTCACCACCAGCATGGGTGGCAGTTCCTGACGCAGCAGTGTGGAATGAACGGTCAGTGGGCGAATCAGGACGGCGCTGCCGAGGATTAACAGAATATTGGCGATGTTCGACCCCAGAACATTGCCGACCGCCATGTCGGTCTGATGATTGAGTGCTGCGGTCACCGATACCATCAGTTCGGGCAACGAGGTGCCCATTCCGACAATCGTCATGCCGATAATCATCGGCGGTACGCCGAATGTGCGGGCCAGTACGGCTGCGCCATACACCAGGCGGTCTGCACCATAAACCAGTAATACTAAACCAACAATTAACAGTACTGTCGCAAAAAGCATGCAGCGTCCTTTATTCAGGTATAATCACCGGTTTATTGGCGAACAAACCAGTATTTCTGGACGAATAATAAGCAAAACCGCCATTTTTCCTCGTTAGCGCTAATTCTGACTGCGCAGGGCGAAAAAGTAAAACCAATGGCAATTTTGGTCACGAACCGGTGCCCTGATTCTGTAACAGTGAAGAGCCAGCGTAACACCCCAGAAGACGGTTGTCGGGGTTGGGCCGCAAAAATGTGAAAACGGGCGGCTGCTATCGGCAGCCGTTGAGGAAAGAAACCATGAACCACGAAAATCTGGTAGAAATTCGCGGGCTCAGTTTCCGGCGGGGCAACAGGCCGATTTTTTCGGATGTCTCGCTGAACGTGCCAAAACAAAAGATCACGGCCATCATGGGGCCGTCGGGCATCGGTAAGACCACGCTGCTACGGCTAATTGGTGGACAACTGCAACCGGACAGCGGTGACATCTGGTTTGACGGGGAAAATATTCCGAGCCTTTCCCGTTCCCGCCTGTATGAGACTCGTAAGAAGATGAGCATGTTGTTTCAGTCCGGTGCGTTGTTTACCGATCTGAACGTGTTCGACAATGTTGCCTGGCCGCTGCGCGAGCATTCGCAACTGCCTGAGCCGCTGCTATATAGCACCGTGATGATGAAGCTGGAAGCGGTTGGGCTGCGCGGTGCGGCGGAGCTGATGCCGTCGGAGCTGTCCGGGGGAATGGCGCGGCGTGCGGCGCTGGCGCGCGCTATTGCGCTCGACCCGCAGTTGATCATGTTTGATGAGCCGTTTGTCGGCCAGGACCCGATCACCATGGGGGTGCTGGTGAAGCTGATCGATGAGTTGAATCATGCGCTTGGCGTAACCTGCATCGTGGTGTCCCATGATGTGCCGGAAGTGCTGAGTATCGCCGATTATGCCTATATCATCGCCGACCAGCATGTGGTGGCGGAAGGCTCGCCGACTGAATTGCAGCAGAATAACGATCCTCGTGTGAGGCAGTTTCTGGATGGCATTGCTGATGGCCCGGTGCCATTCCGCTATCCGGCGGGTGATTATCAGCGTGGGCTGTTAGGCTTGGGGAGTGAGTAATTCATGCTAATACAGGCATTAGCGTCGCTGGGACGTGTTGGCATTCAAGTCTGCGCTGCTTTCGGGCGAGCCGGGCTGATGCTGTTCAATGCGCTGGTCGGAAAGCCGGAGCCGGTCAAACAGTGGCCGTTGCTGCGCAAACAGCTGTATAGCGTCGGCGTGCAGTCGCTGCTGATCATCATGGTGTCTGGGGTATTCATCGGTATGGTGCTGGGGTTGCAGGGGTATCTGGTCCTGACTACCTACAGCGCCGAAGCCAGTCTGGGCATGATGGTGGCGCTGTCGTTGCTGCGCGAACTGGGGCCGGTGGTGACCGCGTTGTTGTTCGCCGGACGCGCCGGTTCCGCACTGACGGCGGAAATCGGGCTGATGAAGGCCACCGAGCAGTTATCCAGTATGGAGATGATGGCGGTGGACCCGTTGCGTCGCGTGGTAGCACCACGATTCTGGGCCGGGGTAATCACCATGCCGCTGCTGACGGTGATTTTTGTCGCTGTCGGCATCTGGGGTGGTGCGCTGGTCGGTGTGGACTGGAAAGGCATCGACAACGGCTTTTTCTGGTCGGCGATGCAAAACGCAGTGGAGTGGCAGAAAGACTTGCTTAACTGCGTTCTCAAGAGCCTGGTGTTTGCCATTACCGTGACCTGGATTGCGCTGTTCAACGGTTATGACGCGATTCCGACGTCAGAAGGCATCAGCCGCGCGACGACCCGCACCGTGGTGCATTCGTCGCTGGCGGTACTGGGATTGGATTTTGTGCTGACAGCACTGATGTTTGGGAAATAAGTCGATGCAAACAAAGAAACATGAAATTTGGGTTGGCGTATTCATGCTGATTGCGCTGTGCGCCATAGTCTTTTTATGTCTGAAAGTCGCTGACCTGAAATCGTTGGGGCAGCAACAGACCTACCGTTTGTACGCGACCTTCGACAATATCGGCGGCCTCAAAGCGCGCTCTCCAGTGAAAGTCGGTGGGGTGGTGATTGGCCGTGTGGCGGATATCTCGCTGGATACCAAAACGTATCTGCCGCGGGTAACAATGGATATCGATAAGCGTTACGACCACATTCCGGATACCAGTTCGCTGGCGGTTCGTACTTCCGGCCTGCTGGGCGAACAGTATCTGGCGCTGAACATGGGTTTTGAAGACGAGGACATGGGCACGTCGATTCTCAAAGACGGCGGCACTGTTCAGGACACCAAGTCGGCTATGGTTTTGGAAGACCTTATCGGTCAATTCCTATATAAGAGCGGTGGCAACAATACTGACAATGCCAGCCAGAATAATACCAGTCAGGACACGGTTACCCCAAATAGTGCGAATCAGAGCCATGCTCAACCGGCACCAACTAAACCGGCGGAGAAACGTGGCGAGGCGACAACCCCTGAATCTGGCGCAAAACCAGCCCAACAGCCTTGAGAGGACACAGCATGTTGAAACGTTTATTGATGGTGGCTCTGTTGGTGATAGCCCCGTTCGTCAGCGCTGCTGACCAGACTAACCCTTACAGCCTGATGCGCGATGCGGCGCAGAAAACCTTCGACCGTCTCAAGAATGAACAGCCACGCATTAAGCAGGATCCCAACTATCTGCGTACCGTGGTGCGTGAAGAACTGCTGCCGTATGTGCAGGTGAAATACGCTGGCGCATTGGTGCTGGGCCAGTATTACAAAAACGCCACACCGGAGCAGCGCGAAGCCTATTTCAAAGCGTTTGAGGCTTATCTGGAACAGGCATATGGTCAGGCGCTGGCGTCTTACCATGGTCAGACCTACGAAATTGCGCCGGAGCAGCCGGTGGGCAACGCCGAGATTGTTTCCATTCGCGTCACCATTATCGACAATGGCGGCCGCCCGCCAATCCGTCTGGATTTCCAGTGGCGCAAGAACACCAAAACCGGTTACTGGCAAGCGTATGACATGATCGCCGAAGGGGTGAGCATGATTACCACCAAGCAGAACGAATGGGCGTCTACGCTGCGTCAGAATGGGGTCGATGGCCTGACTAAACAGTTGCAGGCTGCGGCACAGCAGCCGATTTCGCTGGGTCAGAAAAATGGCTGATGCGCTGCGCTGGCGACAGGAGGACGGCACCCTGCGCCTGGAAGGCGATCTTGACCGGAATACGCTGTTGCCGCTGTGGCGGCAGCGCGACGCACTGCTGAGCAATAGCAATGTGCTGGATGTTGGTCAGGTGGCGAGGGTGGATTCTTCCGGACTTGCCCTGCTGGTGCATTTTTATCATCAGCAAGAGCAGCAGGGGAAAACGCTGGCGATTATCGGCGCCAGCGATCGGCTTCGCACCCTGATTCAGTTATATAACCTGAGTGAAATCATTCCTGTCCGGTCAGCCGACTGAACCTTGCATTCCACGTAACGTTAACCCCCCTTGCTGCGTGCGCGTAGGGGGATTTCTTTTGTTTAAGATAGCGACAGATTCATCTAAGATACCACCCTGTTTATCATCCCCCTGACGTAGAATCGAGAGCAATGGAAAACAACGAAATTAAAGACGTGCTGATGGGCGCGCTGGCGCTGCAGGAAGTGCATGTTTCCGGTGACGGCAGCCACTTCCAGGTCATTGTGATAGGCGAGTTGTTCAAGGGTATGAGCCGCGTAAAACAGCAGCAGGCGGTCTACGCGCCACTGATGGAATATATCGCGGATAATCGCATTCATGCGTTGTCGATCAAGGCTTATACCCCTGAAGAATGGCAGCGCGACCGCAAACTGAGCGGTCTGTAATTCAGCGGCCGCCCGGCCGTGCTATTGAGTCTGAACATTGAGAAATCGTCACTATGGATAAATTTCGTGTGCAGGGGCCAACCCGGCTCGCTGGTGAAGTCACCATTTCCGGCGCTAAAAATGCAGCCCTGCCTATTCTGTTTGCCGCATTGCTGGCTGAAGAGCCGGTGGAAATCCAGAACGTTCCCAAGCTGCGTGATATCGACACCACCATGAAGCTGCTGAGCCAGCTGGGCGCGCATGTCGAGCGTAATGGTTCCGTGCATGTAGATGCGAGTAAGGTTAACGTATTCTGCGCTCCCTATGATCTTGTTAAAACCATGCGTGCGTCAATTTGGGCGCTGGGCCCGCTGGTTGCGCGCTTCGGTCAGGGGCAGGTGTCGCTACCGGGCGGCTGCGCCATCGGTGCCCGTCCGGTAGATTTGCACATCAATGGTCTGGAACAGCTGGGTGCACAGATCACACTGGAAGAAGGGTATGTGAAGGCCACAGTCGAGGGTCGACTGAAAGGTGCACATATCGTGATGGATAAGGTCAGCGTCGGCGCGACCGTCACCATCATGAGCGCTGCTACGCTGGCGGTAGGCAAAACGATTATCGAAAATGCGGCGCGTGAGCCGGAAATCGTCGATACCGCGAATTTCCTCAATACGCTGGGTGCC
Organism: Dickeya undicola; assembly: GCF_000784735.1. Taxonomy (GTDB): domain Bacteria; phylum Pseudomonadota; class Gammaproteobacteria; order Enterobacterales; family Enterobacteriaceae; genus Dickeya; species Dickeya undicola. The sequence goes on along the minus strand of NZ_JSYG01000034.1, from coordinate 98,375 downwards.
AAAATCAGTGGCGCAGGTAGCGATAAAATCATCATTGAAGGCGTGGAGCGCCTGGGCGGCGGGGTCTATCGCGTGCTGCCAGACCGCATTGAAACCGGTACTTTCCTGGTAGCGGCTGCGGTGTCCGGTGGTAAGGTCATGTGCCGCCACACCCGTCCGGATACGTTGGATGCGGTGTTGTCCAAACTTCGCGAAGCGGGTGCTGATATCGACATCGGCGAAGACTGGATCAGCCTGGACATGCACGGCCAGCGTCCGAAAGCGGTTAACGTACGCACCGCTCCGCATCCAGGATTCCCGACCGATATGCAGGCGCAGTTTAGCCTGCTGAATCTGGTGGCGGAAGGCACCGGCGTCATCACTGAAACCATTTTCGAAAATCGTTTCATGCATATCCCCGAACTGATTCGTATGGGTGCGCAGGCGGAAATCGAAAGCAACACGGTGATTTGTCATGGTGTTGAGCACTTGTCCGGTGCGCAGGTAATGGCGACCGACCTGCGTGCGTCGGCCAGTCTGGTGCTGGCGGGATGTATTGCGGAAGGTACTACCTTAGTGGATCGTATCTATCACATCGATCGCGGTTACGAACGCATTGAAGATAAATTACGTGCGCTGGGTGCCAACATTGAACGTGTGAGTGCTAACGACTAATCGCTCATGCCGGGTGGCCTGTTCGTCACCCGGCAATTTCCTATGGGGATAGGTTCTTAGTCGCTGGGGAATTCCTGGATGGTCATATCGAGCTTTATTTCCTGATTATCACGTAAAATGACCACCGGTATGACTGAACCGGGGCGAATTTCCGCCACCTGATCCATCGTTTCTATCACTGAACGCGCTGGTTTGTTGTTAACCTCCAGCAATAGATCACCTACTTTAATACCCGCCTTATCCGCCGGGCCACCGGAATCAACCTTATTGACGATGATACCTTGTAGCCGCTCCAGACCAGTGACCTGATTACCCAGTCGTTCGCGCTGCGCGCCACTAATCCCGATATAACCACGAATCACTCGCCCATCGCGGATCAGCTTGTTCATGATTTTGGTCGCCAGTGCGGTAGGTATGGCAAAACCGATACCTTCCGGTGTACCGCCATCATTACTTTTATCAAACGATAGCGTATTGATGCCGACCAGCTCACCAAGCGAGTTAACCAACGCACCGCCAGAGTTGCCCCGGTTGATGGAGGCGTCGGTTTGCAGAAAATTCTGCCGACCCGAAGAGCTCAGGCCCACCCGGCCGGTCGCGCTGACAATCCCCTGAGTTACCGTCTGGCCGAGGTTGTAGGGGTTACCGATAGCCATCACGACATCACCGACATGGGACACTCGTTTCGGGTTGATGGGGATTTCCGGCAGATTGGCACCTTCGATTTTCAGTACTGCCAGGTCAGTCAGACTGTCTGAGCCGACCAACAGTGCTTCAAAGATACGGCCATCCTGTAACGTGACCACAATTTGTTCAGCATTGCTGATCACATGCTTGTTGGTCAGGATGTACCCTTTGCTATTCATGATCACGCCAGAGCCTAACGTGCGGATATTCAACTCGTTTTGGGTGCTAGGATCATTGGCCTGATTGTATACGTTCACCACGGCTGGTGCGGCACGGCGTACCCCCTGATAATAACTGACTGGGGTTTCCTGGCTGTCGCCGTCGCCGGATTTGAACAATCCTTGGTTGGAACGCAATGTCGGGATTGCCAGCAGCAGGATACCGGCCACGATGACACCGAACAGCGCCGAACGTAACAGTTTGGTTAACATGAGCGTTTGGGGTGCATAAAGAAGGTTGGATGCAGAATATCAGAGAAGAATGGACACCGCATTGCGCGGCGTCCATTTTTTCATGGCTTAACGCAGCAATAGATAGATGCTCTCATCACCGCGGACAATATTCAGGGCCAGAACCGTAGGTTTGGCTTCCAGAATTTTGCGCAATTGGGTGATGTTTTCCACGCGTTCGCGGTTCACACCGACAATAATGTCGCCTTTTTGCAGGCCAACCTTGGCAGCGGCGCTGTCTTTAGCCACATTGTCGATCGCTACACCTTTGCTGCCGTCCTTCAACTGACCATTGTTGAGGGTGGCACCTTGCAAGGCCGGAGACAGGGTGTCGGCATTGGTCGTGACATTAGCACTGTTGTCCAGAACAACGGAGACTTCCTGCTGCTTGCCGTCACGCAGCAGACCGATACGAACTGTTTTACCCGGTGCGGTAGTACCGATCTTGGCACGCAATTCAGCAAAACTGCTGATGGGCTTACCATCCAGCGATACCAACACATCGCCTGCTTTGATACCCGCCTTCGCGGCAGCCGACTTAGGAATGACCTCGCTGACGAAGGCTCCTCGCTGCGCATCCACCTTGAACGCTTTGGCGATTTCAGAGGTCATCTCGCTGCCCTTGATACCCAACAGGCCGCGTTTTACTTCGCCGAACTCCACTAATTGCTGTGCCAGATTCTGCGCCATGTTGCTTGGAATAGCGAAGCCGATGCCGACGTTGCCGCCACTCGGTGCCAGAATCGCGGTGTTGATGCCGATAAGCTCACCGCGCAGGTTAACCAGCGCACCACCGGAATTACCACGGTTGATGGAGGCATCGGTCTGGATAAAGTTTTCCAGCCCTTCCAGGTTCAGGCCGCTGCGGCCCAGCGCAGAAATGATGCCAGACGTCGCGGTCTGACCAAGCCCGAACGGGTTGCCGACAGCAACGGCGAAGTCACCGACACGTAGCTGATCGGAGTCGGCCATTTTGATTTCGGTGAGGTTTTTAGCGTCATTCAATTGCAACAGCGCGATATCCGTTTGTTCATCGCGGCCGATCAGCTTGGCGTCGTATTCACGGCCGTCATTCAACTGCACCTGAATTTTATCGGCGTTGTTGACGACGTGGTTGTTGGTCAGCACGTAGCCTTTTTCAGCATTGATAATGACGCCGGAACCCAACCCCTCAAACGGGCGAGAGTTCTGTTTCTCAGAGGGCGTGTTGGGACCGAAGAAAAATTTGAATTCTTCCGGGATACGCTGGCGCTGTACCTGCGTTCCTTCCACGTGAACACTCACTACAGCGGGCAGCACTTTTTCCAGCATCGGTGCCAGGCTGGGCAAAGCCTGACCTTCTACAACCGCAGGTAACGCGGCATTGGCCGGGGGCAGCGAAGACAACGACAGTCCAATACCGAGTGCCAGTGCGCTATATAACAACGATGTTTTTTTCATTGATTGTTAACTCTCTCACGACCTGCCTATGAATAAAACGATGATATATAAACTCAAACTTGCGGTGAAGACTCAGACCCAGGGCAGAGTGTAAAGTTCACTGATATTTCGTCAGTAGAATGTAACGGCCGCTGATGCGGGAGACGATGAGAATGGTCGACAACGGGCGTCCCTGACGACAAACGGCATGTCGTCAGGGTGAATACAGTCGAAAGAACAGTAAACCAATTGGTCACTTGCCGACGGGGCGAGTACCGCGCAGCAGGCCGGAAGCGCTGCCTGAATAGTCGCGAGGCGGCATATCCACCGGTGCCTGGTCGTTGTCCGATTCGGCTTCGGTCAGGCGATAGTGGAACGGATTATCCTGCATCGGGACATCAGGCAACAGGCTGTTGGAGCTTTTCGCCATGTGCTGATAGAGCTGGCGGTAATCGCGCGCCATATTGTCGAGCAACTCCGCACTGCGAGCGAAGTGACTAACCAGTTCCTGACGATATTCTTCCAATTCGGTCTTATTTTTCTCCAGTTCGTTTTGCAGTACCTGCTGCTGGCGCAGTTTACGGTTGCCGAACCGCATCGCGACAGCGCCAATGATGACACCGATAACAAATCCAATCAGCGCAGACTCCCAGGTCATAAAACGACTCCTATTTTGACTTCGTTGTCCCGTAGGGTTTTTTCACTTAATAATAGTCACTATAACCGCTAACCTCGCTGGAGTGGAGCCCTTGTGTCTGGTCTGACCTAGAGCACAGGCATCGCGAAGCGGTAACGCTCACGATCACGAGCTGAACCGGCGTTAACGCACGATAAAATACAACGAAATTTTTCTCAGGGATTTTGTGCTATGCAGAGAAGAACCCCTTTGGCGCTTTACCAGCAGGCCCTGGTGGCGCAGACCTACCAACCGGATGAAGTGCAACATCAGACGGTTATCCGCCTGAACACCATTCATCAGACGCTGACGGAGCAGGTGTGGGCGCAACCGGAAAGTACGACGGGGCTGATGACAAAGTGGCGTACCTGGCTGGGGCAGAAAGAAAAATCGCCATCGCCGGTACAAGGGCTGTATATGTGGGGCGGCGTGGGACGGGGTAAAACCTGGTTGATGGACCTGTTTTTTCACAGCCTGCCTTCGGAACGCAAGTTACGTTTGCACTTTCACCGCTTTATGCTGCGCGTGCATGAAGAGCTGAACCAATTGCAGGGGCAGGAAAATCCGCTGGAAAAGGTGGCTGACGGATTTAAAGCGCAAACCGACATTCTGTGCTTCGACGAGTTTTTCGTTTCTGATATTACCGATGCGATGCTGCTGGCGGAACTGCTGAGGGCGCTGTTTTCTCGTGGTATCGCGCTGGTTGCAACCTCCAATATTCCGCCGGATGAACTGTATCGCAACGGGTTGCAGCGCGCGCGTTTTCTGCCCGCTATCGAGCTGATCAAACGACACTGCGATGTATTGAATGTGGACGCGGGTATCGATTATCGGCTGCGTACCCTGACTCAGGCGCATCTGTATCTGACCCCGAACAATGCGGATACCGACGCAGAAATGCAGGCGATGTTCCGCCGCTTGTCTGGGCGCGATTTCAGTCAGCCCGGTCCGGTGCTGGAGATTAATCATCGGCCGCTGACGACGCTGAGCGCTGGTGACGGGGTGCTGGCGGTGGATTTCGCCACCCTGTGCCTTGAGGCGCGTAGCCAGAATGACTACATCGCGCTATCACGGCTGTATCACACCGTGCTGTTACACCATGTTCCGGTGATGGAAGTTAAAGATGAGAACGCGGCCCGTCGCTTTCTGGCGCTGGTAGACGAATTTTACGAACGCCGGGTGAAGCTGATTATGTCGGCGCAGGCGACGATGTTTGAGATTTATCAGGGTGAACATCTGAAGTTTGAGTACCAGCGCTGTCTGTCGCGTTTGCAGGAAATGCAGAGCGAAGAGTACCTGCGTCAGCCGCATTTGCCGTAACAAGCGTTTCTGGCGACAAAGGGCGTATGCCTTGCTAGAAATCATGAGAGAAAAGAGTCGATCTTTGAAGTCGACTTCTCTATAATCTTGCGACCCCACGTTACAACAAAGTTTTTTCCCGAAACTTTAATCGCGCTGGCAATAGCTATTCGAAGGGGTAGGTTTGCTGGACTAGATAGCCGTGTGAACCTCAAAACACTATATTTATGAAGCGTTTGGGTGTTCACCAACGTGTAACTTAAATTGGGTAAGCTTTTAATGAAAACTTTTACAGCTAAACCAGAAACCGTAAAACGCGACTGGTACGTTGTTGATGCGAGCGGTAAAACTCTTGGCCGTCTGGCTACTGAACTGGCTCGTCGTCTGCGCGGTAAGCACAAAGCGGAATACACTCCGCACGTTGATACCGGTGACTACATCATCGTTCTGAACGCAGAAAAAGTTGCTGTAACCGGCAACAAACGTTCTGACAAGATGTACTACCACCACACTGGCCACATCGGTGGTATCAAAGAAGCGACCTTTGAAGAGATGATTGCCCGCCGTCCTGAGCGCGTAATTGAAATCGCGGTTAAAGGCATGCTGCCGAAGGGCCCGCTGGGTCGTGCTATGTACCGTAAACTGAAAGTTTACGCTGGTAACGAGCACAATCACGCGGCACAGCAACCGCAAGTTCTGGACATTTAATCGGGATTACAGGCAATGGCTGAAAATCAATACTACGGCACTGGTCGCCGCAAAAGCTCCGCCGCTCGCGTATTTATCAAACCGGGTAGCGGCAACATCGTCATCAACCAGCGTACTCTGGAACAGTACTTCGGCCGCGAGACTGCTCGCATGGTCGTTCGCCAGCCGCTGGAACTGGTCGATATGGTTGGTAAACTGGATCTGTACATCACCGTTAAAGGTGGTGGTATCTCCGGTCAGGCCGGTGCTATCCGTCATGGTATCACCCGCGCTCTGATGGAATACGACGAATCTCTGCGTTCTGAACTGCGTAAAGCTGGCTTCGTTACCCGTGACGCTCGTCAGGTTGAACGTAAAAAAGTTGGTCTGCGCAAAGCACGTCGTCGTCCGCAGTTCTCCAAACGTTAATTTCTGGCTGCCTGGCAGCGAAATCAACGCAGAAAGCCCGGTGCTTGTCACCGGGTTTTTTTTCGACCTAAATTATTCATGGAAAAAATCTGCTTTAATTACCGTGGGTTAGCCATGAAAACACGCTTATCCCCCCACAAAACAAACAGAATCTGATACACTATTCGCCGGTTTTGTGCCTGTTCGCCAGCAAGTGATTTTAACAGAACGACGGATGTCGTCCGCTTTCCCGGTGGGGAAGTCCAAACGCGGCGAGGCCAGCAGGATCCTATTCGAGCGGTTGTTCGCCGTATTTTTTCGATAACTTGGAGGTTTTCATGGCTGTCGCTGCCAACAAACGTTCGGTAATGACGCTGTTTTCCGGTCCGTCCGACATTTTTAGCCATCAGGTCCGCATTGTACTGGCCGAGAAAGGGGTGAGTGTCGAGATTGAACAGGTGGACATGGATAATCTGCCGCAGGACCTTATCGACCTCAATCCTTACGGTTCCGTACCAACGCTGGTTGACCGTGAGCTGACGTTGTATGAATCACGTATCATCATGGAATACCTGGATGAGCGTTTCCCTCATCCGCCGTTGATGCCGGTCTATCCGGTGGCTCGTGGTAACAGCCGCCTGATGATGCATCGGATTGAACAGGACTGGTATTCGTTGATGAAAACCGTCCTGAATGGCAACGCACAGGATGCGGAGGCCGCGCGCAAGCAACTTCGTGAAGAGCTGCTGGCGATCGCTCCGGTTTTCAATGAAGCCCCGTATTTCATGAGTGAAGAATTCAGCCTGGTGGACTGCTACCTGGCACCGCTGCTGTGGCGTCTGCCGCTGTTGGGGATTGAATTGAGCGGTTCCGGTGCCAAGGAACTGAAAGGCTACATGACACGCGTGTTCGAACGCGATGCTTTCCTCGCTTCCCTGACTGAAGCCGAGCGCGAAATCCGGTTGCAATCCAGAGGGTAATGGCATGACGTTGGCTCAGCTCTCTCCGCGCCGCCCGTATTTATTACGGGCCTTTTATGACTGGTTGCTGGACAACCAGCTGACGCCGCATCTGGTGGTCGATGTGACCGTTCCTGGCGTGCAGGTGCCGATGGAATTTGCCCGTGATGGGCAAATTGTCCTGAATATTGCGCCGCGTGCGGTGGGAAATCTCGAACTGGCTGACGACAGCGTACGTTTCAACGCGCGTTTTGGTGGCGTTCCCCGCCAGGTGTTTGTCCCGATGGCGTCGGTGATGGCGATTTATGCGCGGGAAAATGGCGCGGGCACCATGTTCGAGCCAGAACCGGCCTACGAAATCGTCGAAGAGTTTGGCGAGCAGCCTCAAAGTGAAGATGAGTCCAAACCTGCGCTGATGTCGGTGGTGGACAATGAGTCTCCCTCTTTGCAGAACGAGCTGCCTGATGACGAGCCGCCGCAGCCACCGAGAGGCGGCAGACCTTCCCTAAGGGTGGTCAAATAGTCGAGATAGATAAAAAGGCACATCACTGTGCCTTTTTTGTTGTCTATAGAAAACAAAAAGCAAAGGCGGCCGCAGCCGCCTTTTGAGTACCCGTAAGGCTTACACTTCCAGATAGTTCATGATGCCGTCAGCCGCTTTGCGGCCTTCGGCGATCGCCGTAACCACCAGGTCGGAGCCACGCACCGCGTCGCCGCCAGCGAAGATTTTCGGGTTTGAGGTCTGGAAAGCGCTGTCGCTCTGCTCCGGCGCGATGATGCGGCCCTGAGCGTCCAGATCCACACCGTGCTCCGCCAACCATGCCATTTTGTGTGGACGGAAACCGAACGCCATGATGACAGCATCCGCCTCCAGCACATGCTCAGACCCTTCCACCGCTTCCGGGCGACGGCGGCCATTGGCATCCGGCGCACCCAGTTCGGTACGAATCATGCGGACGCCACACACTTTACCCGCGCCGTTGATTTCGACGCTCAGCGGTTGCAGGTTGAAGCGGAATTCCACGCCTTCTTCGCGCGCATTTTTCACTTCGCGTTTGGAGCCCGGCATGTTCTCTTCATCACGGCGGTAGGCACAAGTCACGTGCGTTGCACCCTGTCGAATCGAGGTGCGCACGCAGTCCATCGCCGTATCACCGCCACCCAGTACTACGACGCGCTTGCCCTGCATCGAGGTGTAAGGTTCCTGTTCACCAGTTTGGAAGCCCATCAGGTGCTTGGTGTTGGCAATCAGGAACGGCAGTGCATCGTAGACGCCCGGCGCGTCTTCATTTTCCAACCCGCCGCGCATCGACTGATAGGTGCCGACGCCCAGGAATACGGCGTCATATTCTGTCAGCAGGTCGCTTAACTGAATGTCTTTGCCGACCTCGGTGTTAAGCTGGAATTCGATACCCATCTCGGTGAAGATTTCACGGCGCTTGGTCATCACCTCTTTTTCCAGCTTGAACGCAGGAATACCGAAGGTCAGCAAACCGCCGATTTCCGGGTGGCGGTCATAAACCACCGCTTTCACGCCGTTACGGGTCAGCACGTCGGCACAAGCCAGCCCGGCAGGACCGGCACCGATAATAGCCACGCGCTTGCCGGTTGGCTGTACCGACGACACGTCCGGACGCCAGCCCATCTCGATCGCTTTATCGTTGATGTAGCGTTCGATATTGCCGATGGTGACGGCACCGAATTCGTCGTTCAGGGTGCAAGACCCTTCACACAGACGATCCTGCGGGCAGACTCGTCCACATACTTCCGGCAGACTGTTGGTTTGGTGAGACAGTTCCGCTGCTTCAATGATCCGGCCTTCATTAGCCAGTTTCAGCCAGTTCGGGATGTAGTTGTGAACCGGGCATTTCCATTCGCAGTAAGGGTTGCCGCAGGCCAGGCAGCGATCTGCCTGCGCCTTGGACTGGCTTTCCGAGAACGGCTCGTAAATTTCAACAAACTCGATTTTACGAATCTTCAGCGGTTTCTTGGGCGGATCAACGCGCTGTAAGTCGATAAACTGATAAACATTCTGACTCATGATGACCTCTTACTGCGCCTGTACCCGCAGCTCCGCTGCGGAACGACTACGATGACCCAACAACGCTTTCACATCACTTGATTTCGGCTTTACCAGCGCAAATTTTGATGCCCAGACCGGCCAGTTGGCGAGGATTTCCTCACCGCGTTGCGAGCCGGTGTGCTGGACGTGCTCGGTAATCAGCCCGCGCAGATGCTCTTCATGAATCGCCAGGTTTTCCACATCCAGCACTTCAACCAGTTCCGGGTTGACGCGCTTGCGGAATTCACCGTCTTCATCCAGCACGTAGGCGAAGCCGCCGGTCATGCCTGCGCCGAAGTTGACGCCGGTGCGACCCAGGATGCAGACGATACCGCCGGTCATGTATTCGCAGCCGTTATCGCCGATGCCTTCCACCACAGTGATGGCACCGGAGTTACGCACCGCGAAGCGCTCACCCGCACGCCCTGCGGCAAACAGCTTACCGCCGGTTGCACCGTACAGGCAGGTGTTGCCGATGATGCTGGCCTCGTGGCTGCGGAAGGCGGAGCCGACCGGTGGACGCACGGATATAGCCCCGCCAGCCATGCCTTTGCCCACGTAGTCGTTGGCGTCGCCGGTCAGGGTCAGCTCAACGCCACCGGCATTCCACACGCCGAAGCTCTGACCCGCTGTACCGGTGAAGTGCGCTTTGATCGGATCGCTTGCCAGCCCCTGATCGCCGTGTTTTTCCGCGATCACGCCGGATAAGGTTGCGCCGACGGAGCGGTCAGTGTTGCGGATGTCAAAGTAGAGCGTCTTACTCTGTCTGGCGTCGACATGCGCCTGAGCCTGTGCGATCAGTTCTTTGTTCAGCAGGCCCTTGTCAAACGACGGGTTACCCTCGGTGCAGTACAACGCTTTGCCGGGTTGCGGCGTTACGGTGTGCAGCAACGGCGACAGGTCCAGTTTGTTCTGCTTGGCGGTAATACCGTCCAGTTCGACTAGCAGATCGGTACGGCCGATCAGGTCTACCAGACGGCTGATACCCAGTTCCGCCATTAGCTCGCGGGTTTCGCGGGCGATGAAGGTGAAGTAGTTCACCACACGTTCCGGCAGGCCGTGATAGTGGTCGCGACGCAGTTTATCATCCTGTGTTGCTACGCCGGTGGCGCAGTTGTTCAGGTGGCAAATACGCAGGTATTTACAACCCAGCGCTACCATTGGACCAGTGCCGAAGCCGAAGCTTTCCGCCCCCAGAATCGCCGCTTTCACAATGTCCAGACCGGTTTTCAGGCCGCCGTCCACTTGCAGGCGAATTTTGTGACGCAGGCCGTTGGCGACCAGCGCCTGCTGGGTTTCCACCAGACCCAATTCCCACGGGCAACCGGCGTATTTCACTGAGGACAACGGACTGGCACCGGTGCCGCCGTCGTAACCGGCGATGGTAATCAGGTCGGCATAGGCTTTTGCCACACCGGTAGCAATGGTGCCGACGCCCGGCTCGGAAACCAGCTTGACCGAAATCATCGCCTTCGGGTTGACCTGTTTCAGGTCGAAAATCAGCTGCGCCAGGTCTTCGATAGAATAAATATCATGGTGCGGCGGTGGCGAAATCAGGGTCACGCCCGGTACGGAGTAACGCAGGCGCGCGATGTACGGTGTGACTTTGTCGCCCGGTAATTGGCCGCCTTCGCCCGGTTTGGCGCCCTGCGCCACCTTGATCTGGATAACGTCGGCGTTGACCAGATAGGCCGGGGTGACGCCAAAGCGACCGGAAGCCACCTGCTTGATACGGGATACTTTATTGGTGCCGTAACGCGCCGGGTCTTCGCCGCCTTCGCCGGAATTGGAGAAGCCGCCCAGACTGTTCATGGCTTCCGCCAGCGACTCATGCGCTTCGGGGCTCAGCGCACCGATGGACATGGCGGCGGTGTCGAAGCGTTTGAACAGTTCTGAATCCGGCTCGACCTGCTCCAGCGGAATAGCCGTGCCTTCCTGCGGCTGCAGCGCCAGCAAGTCGCGCAGCATAGATGCGGGGCGCTCGTTCACCAGCTTGGCGTACTGCTGGTAATCATGGTAGTCACCGCTGTGCACCGCGGTTTGCAGTGTTTTCACCACATCCGGGTTGTAAGCGTGGTACTCGCCGCCGTAGACAAACTTGAGCAAGCCGCCTTGATCGAGCTTCTGACGCTTGAGCCAGGCGCGTTTGGACAGATTCTGCAAATCCTGTTCGAAGTCGCTGAAGTTAGCACCGCCGATACGGCTCACCACGCCCTGGAAGCAGCGGGACGCTACATCATTGTGCAGGCCGACCGCTTCGAACAGTTTCGAACAGCGGTAGGATGCGATGGTGGAGATCCCCATCTTGGACATGATCTTGTACAGACCTTTGTTGATGCCATTGCGGTAGTTCTGCATCACGGTACGGTACGGTTTGTCGATGGTGTGGTTATCCACCAGACGGGCCAGCGCTTCATAGGCCAGGTACGGGTAAATCGCAGTCGCGCCGAAGCCGAGCAACACGGCAAAATGATGCGGATCGCGGGCACTGGCGGTTTCAACGATGATGTTGGCGTCGCAGCGCAGGCTCTTTTCCACCAGACGGGCCTGAATCGCGCCCACGGCCATCGGTGCTGGTACTGGCAGGCGATCTTGCGCGATGCCGCGGTCGGTCAACACCAGCAATACTGCTCCAGCGCGTACCTTGTATTCTGCTTCGTCGCACAGTTTTTCAACGGTGTCCTGCAATGAGCGCTGTTTGGGATCGAAGGTGATATCGATCTTTTCGGCGCGATAGTGCTCGGGATCCTGATTGATCAACTGAATGAAGTCGGAGTAGAGCAGGATCGGGGACTTGAAGCTCAGACGGTGAGCCTGACCTTCTGCCTCGCAGAAGACATTCATTTCGCGGCCGATACAGGTGGCGAGCGACATCACGTGCGCTTCGCGCAGCGGGTCAATCGGCGGGTTGGTCACCTGTGCGAACTGCTGACGGAAATAATCGTAAATGATGCGTGGGCGGCTCGACAGCACGGCGAACGGCGTGTCATCACCCATAGAGCCTGTCGCTTCCTGACCGTTTTCCCCCAGTACGCGAATCACCTGATCCAGCTCTTCGTTACTGTAGCCGAATTGCTTCTGGTAGGTTTCCAGCTGTACGTCATCAAGTTCCCGGCTGCCGACCTGGTCGTCAGGCAATTCTTCGAACGGCACCAGTCGCTTGACGTTTTTCTCCATCCACTCTTTGTACGGATGTCGGCTTTTCAAGTCATCGTCGGTTTCGGTCGAATGCAGGATACGACCGGTACGGGTGTCGATAACCATCAATTCACCTGGGCCGACGCGGCCTTTCTCCACCACTTCATCAGGTTGGTAATCCCAGATGCCTACTTCGGAGGCACAGGTGATCAGCTTATCTTTGGTGATGACATAGCGAGCTGGACGCAGACCGTTACGGTCGAGGTTACAGGCCGCGTAGCGCCCGTCGGACAGCACCAGACCAGCCGGGCCATCCCACGGCTCCATGTGCATGGAGTTAAAGTCAAAGAAGGCGCGCAGCTCTGGGTCCATATTCGGGTTGTTCTGCCAGGCCGGCGGCACCAGCAGACGCATAGCGCGCACGATGTCCATCCCGCCCGCCAGGAACAGCTCCAGCATGTTGTCCAGCGACATGGAATCTGAACCGCTTTCGTCTACAAACGGCGCTGCGTTAAGCAGGTCGGGAATCAGCGGGGTCTTGAATTTGTAGGCGCGAGCGCGGGCCCACTGACGGTTGCCGGTGATGGTGTTGATTTCGCCGTTGTGCGCCAGATAGCGGAACGGCTGTGCCAGACGCCAGCGCGGCACGGTATTGGTGGAGAAACGTTGGTGGAACAGGCAGATGGCCGATTCCAGACGCAGGTCCGCCAGATCCAGATAGAACCGCGGCAGGTCTGCAGGCATACACAGACCTTTGTAGATGTTCACCAGATTGGAGAGGCTGCACACATAGAAATCTTTATCCTGCACACGTTTCTCGATACGGCGGCGAGCCATGAACAGGCGGCGTTCCATATCTCGCGGACGCCAGCCAGCAGGAGCGTTGACAAAAATCTGCTCGATGCGCGGCAGAGAAGAGAGCGCAATCTCACCCAACACATCCGGGTTGGTCGGCACTTCGCGCCAACCGAGTACGGACAGGGTTTCATTCTGCAGTTCTTCTTCGACAATGCGGCGGGTAGCACGCGCCTTTTCTTCATCCCGGCTGAGGAATAACATGCCGACCGCATAATTGTTGGCCAGACGCCAGTTATGTTCTTCGGCGACCAGGCGGAAGAAACGATCGGGTTTCTGAAGTAATAATCCGCAACCGTCGCCGGTCTTGCCGTCAGCAAGAATCGCGCCGCGGTGCTGCATACGGGCCAGGGCGTGAATCGCCGTCCGCACGACTTTATGGCTCGGTTCACCTTCTATATGGGCGATCAATCCGAAACCACAGTTGTCTCTTTCATGGGATGCATCGTACAACATATCTCAGTGAACCTCCCCAGGCTCTGTATAGACTTCCCCATCACAATGCCACCACCAAATGCGGGCGCTTATTAAATTGCGTGTTAACCGCGCGCTAACCGCGAGCGACCCCTTCACTGCGCCAGGTTGGCATCAGTGGTGTGCGCCGCTCTCTTTTATCTGGCCTCTCGTAAGGTCTCACAAGTGGTGTGCTTGCTTGATGAGGGAGTCTTCTTCTTACTGCATAAATATGACGAGACGTTGACTCGTCGGGAAAGCTTCCAGCGGATTCCCAAATTAGCGAGAAACCCTGTTCAGGTCAAATCTCGATAACAGGTAAGCACTTTAGGGATAATATTTACTTATGTTTATGAAATAAAAGGATTTAATTAATAAAAATAAGACGTTGTCAAGGTGGGGGTATCGGTCTAACTGTGAGCTGTATCACTATGTTAATAGCGGGTTTTTGTCGCTACATGCTGCAATGACATGACTTTGTGGCATCTTATTCTGCATGGGGTGGGTTTTTCACTTTATGACACTGTTTTTCATTTTACGGTCATCTTTTAATGGAAGGAACCTCGCAGATAAGAAAAATTAATCAGGAATGATGTGATTTTATTTTCAATAAAAACGAATAAACATGCAGTTATATAAGCCGGGACGTATTGATCGGGGTCATCGCCGTTAATAGGCGTTAAAGGTAGGCTGATTTTTTATGAAATGAAGAATCAGAATATGCAATTACAAAAATTAATCAATATGTTTGGTGGCGATCTTCAGCGTCGTTATGGAGAAAAGATCCATAAATTGACGTTACACGGCGGATTTAGCTGCCCAAACCGCGACGGCACGCTGGGGCGTGGTGGTTGTACCTTCTGCAATGTGGCGTCTTTTGCCGACGAGCAGATGCAGCAGCGCAGCATTGCCGAACAACTGGTTGCCCAGGCTAACAAAGTCAATCGCGCCCGGCGTTATCTAGCCTATTTTCAGGCTTATACCAGCACTTATGCTGAAGTACAGGTGCTGGCGTCCATGTACCAGCAGGCGCTAACGCAGGCCGACATGGTGGGGCTGTGTGTGGGCACCCGGCCGGATTGCGTACCGGATACGGTGCTGGACCTGCTGGCCGATTATCACGAACAAGGCTATGAAGTCTGGCTGGAGCTGGGGTTGCAAAGCGCTCATGACCGAACGTTGCGACGCATCAATCGCGGGCATGATTTCGCCTGTTACCGCCAGACAGCACAGCGCGCGCGCGCCAGAGGGCTAAACGTGTGCAGCCACCTGATTGTCGGCTTGCCTGGTGAGAGCGACGAGCATTGCCTGTCGACACTACAGCAAGTTGTGGAAGCCGGTGTCGATGGTATCAAACTGCACCCATTGCATATTGTGACGGGGAGCGTCATGGCGAAAGCCTGGGGGGCCGGTCGGTTGCCGGAGCTGTCACTGGCGCGTTATGTATCGATTGCCGGTGAGATGATTCGCCACACCCCACCTGAGATTATTTATCACCGTATTTCCGCCAGTGCCCGGCGGCCAACGCTACTGGCCCCGCTGTGGTGCGAAAATCGCTGGACCGGCATGGTCGGCGTTCACGACTACCTGCAACAGCATGGTGCGCAGGGTTCCGCACTGGGGCAGCCGTTTCATTACTCAACAACTTAACCTCCGCGGCGGCTCGCAAATTGACTGCTCATTTACCGCGCACACGATTTTTTTACGGTATGATTTGCGGGTTTATGATTAAGGAACACCGCTATGAGGCAAATCAGGCTGTTGGCGCAGTACTACGTTGATTTAATGGTCAAACTGGGGCTAGTCCGTTTTTCTCTGTTACTGGCGTCAGCGCTGGTTTTACTGGCGTTGGTGGTGCAGATGGCGGTGACGCTGCTGCTCACCGGTAAGGTGGAAAACATCGATGTGGTGCGCTCTATCTTTTTCGGCTTATTAATCACACCCTGGGCGGTGTATTTCCTGTCCGTGGTGGTGGAGCAGCTTGAGGAGTCGCGCCAGCGGCTGTCACGATTGGTGGCCAAGCTGGAGGAGATGCGTCAGCGCGATCAGGAACTGAACGAACAGTTGCAGGGCAATATCGCGCAGCTCAATCAGGAAATCAGCGATCGTATCAAGGCGGAGGAAGCCCGCCTGCTGATGGTATCCAAACTGCGTGAAGAGATGGCACGCCGCGAGCAGGCTCAGATTGAACTGGAACAGCAATCAGCGCTGTTGCGGTCTTTTCTCGATGCTTCGCCGGACCTGGTTTACTACCGCAATGAAAACAAAGAATTTTCCGGCTGTAACCGGGCGATGGAGCTGCTGCTTGGCAAAAGCCAGAAGC
This sequence comes from Dickeya undicola, assembly GCF_000784735.1. GTDB lineage: Bacteria > Pseudomonadota > Gammaproteobacteria > Enterobacterales > Enterobacteriaceae > Dickeya > Dickeya undicola. The sequence goes on along the minus strand of NZ_JSYG01000034.1, from coordinate 82,306 downwards.
AACTGATTGGCCTGACACCAATAGATGTTTATCCGCCCGATATTGCTGAAAAAGTCATGGAAACAGACGAAAAGGTGTTTCGCCACAACGTCTCATTGACCTATGAGCAGTGGCTGGTCTATCCGGATGGCCGTAAAGCCTGTTTTGAGTTACGCAAGGTGCCGTTTTACGACCGGATGGGTAAGCGACATGGCCTGATGGGTTTTGGACGCGATATTACCGAGCGTAAGCGCTACCAGGACGCGTTAGAGAACGCCAGTAGGGAGAAGACTACCTTCATCTCTACGATCAGCCACGAGCTTCGTACGCCGCTTAATGGCATTGTCGGTCTGAGTCGCATCCTGCTCGACACCCAGTTGGATGCAGAGCAGCAAAAATACCTGAAAACCATCCACGTGAGTGCCATCACGCTCGGCAATATTTTCAACGACATCATCGAAATGGATAAGCAGGAACGGCGCAAGGTCCAACTGGATAACCAACCGGTGGATTTTGTCGGGTTTGTGGTGGACCTGGAAAACCTGGGCGGACTGCTGGCTCAACCCAAGGGGCTGCAACTTGAGATGGAACTGCATCAGCCGTTGCCAAAAACCATTCTCACCGACGGCACCCGATTGCGCCAGATTCTGTGGAACCTGCTCAGCAACGCTGTGAAATTCACGCGTGAGGGCCGGGTAGTAGTGCGGGTCTGGCATGAGCAGGGCGACCGGCTGCGTTTTGAGGTGGAGGATTCCGGCATGGGTATCCCGGCTGACGAGCTGGAAAAAATCTTCTCCATGTATTACCAGGTCAAGGATCAACACGGCGGTAAACCGGCGACGGGGACTGGCATCGGGCTGGCGGTTTCTAAGCGTCTGGCACAAAGCATGGGTGGTGATATTCAGGTGACCAGTGAACTGGGCAAAGGCTCTTGTTTCGTGCTGACGGTGGCTGCACCGGTGGTGGGTGATGCCGAGTCAGAGGAAGACGAACAGGATGAACTGCCACTGCCAGCGTTGCATGTGTTGCTGGTGGAAGATATCGAACTGAACGTGGTAGTGGCACGCTCGGTACTGGAAAAACTGGGTAGCAGCGTCGACGTGGCGATGACCGGTCAGGCGGCGCTGGATATGTTCGATCCGGATGAATTTGATTTGGTGCTGCTGGATATCCAACTGCCGGACATGACCGGTCTGGATGTGGCGCGTCGGCTACGTGAGCGTTATGCCGGGCAGTCGATGCCACCGCTGGTTGCCCTGACGGCGAATGTGCTTAAGGATAAAAAAGAGTACCTGGACGCCGGTATGGATGACGTACTGAGTAAGCCGCTGGCGGTGCCAGCGCTGACGGCGGTAATCCAGCAATACTGGGATCATCATGCGCAGCCAGAACCGGAAGCCGTGGTGGTGGATACCGGGTCGCTACAGGACCGTCTGCTGGATATCCCGATGCTGGAGCAGTATCTGACGCTGGTAGGGCCGAAACTGATTCATCAGAGCCTGGCAATGTTCGAGCAGATGATGCCCGGCTATCTGGCGATTCTGGACTCCAACATGACCGCACGTGACCAGAAAGGTATTGCGGAAGAGGGGCACAAAATCAAAGGCGCAGCAGGCTCGGTTGGGCTCAAGCACCTGCAACAGGTTGCGCAACAAATTCAGACTACGACATTACCGGCATGGTGGGACAACGTGCAGGAGTGGATTGACGAGTTGAAACATGACTGGCAGCAGGATGTGCAGGTATTGAAAGACTGGGTTTCAGAGGCTGAAAAAAAATGACCCCGACCGAAGCCGGGGTGCGCGAATTATGCGCCAACACCAGGGAAAGTGGTACACCTGCGCTCAATCTCAGATGTTGTTGGTACGCAAGCGTTTTGAAATCCCATCATCTGGCAACACACACCATAGCAAATATGGCGTCGTTTGTTACAAGAATCATTAAAATGTGTGATGTAGATTAGTGTTTGTCAATCAAAAAATCAATTAGTTGATGTAATGAAATGAGGCATTAATGATGAAAAAAGTGGGTGTCGTACTCGGCGGATGTGGCGTTTATGATGGTTCAGAGATTCACGAAGTTGTCTTGACTCTGCTTGCAATCGATCGTGCCGGTGCTGAAGCTGTCTGCTTTGCTCCGGACAAAGAACAACTGCATGTGATTAATCATCTGACTGGTGAGGTTACCGGTGAGAAACGCAATGTTTTAGCGGAATCGGCGCGGATTGCCCGTGGGAAAATCCAACCACTATCCAGCGCTGATCCTCAACAGCTTGATGCGCTGATTGTCCCCGGTGGATTCGGTGCCGCAAAAAATTTGAGTGATTTTGCTACCCGCGGTGCAGACTGTGAGATTGATAACGACCTGAAAATACTCACCCGTGAAATTCATAAGAAAAATAAACCAATGGGGTTTATTTGCATTGCTCCCACTATGTTACCGAAACTGCTTGATACCTCTGTGCAGCTTACAATTGGTAACGATGAAGGGACGGCGCAAGCAATAGAAGCGATGGGTGGCGTGCACGTGAAGTGCCCGGTAGATGACATTGTCGTTGACGTTACACACAATGTGGTGACGACGCCAGCTTACATGCTAGCGAACTCGATTGGAGAAGCCGCCCGCGGAATTGAGAAACTGGTGGCTCGGGTTTTGGAACTGGCTGAATGAGGTCAGCAGGCCGATCCGGGAAAGGCCGATTAGGACGAGTCGCAGCTAACATCCGGCGCTGGGTGTTGCGCATCGTCTTTGGCGTCGTTGCGTTGTGGGTTGCCGCGATCCTGTTGTTTGCATTTCTGCCCGTTCCCTTCTCTGCGGTGATGATTGATCGTCAGCTTAGCGCCTGGCTGAGTGGTGACTTCACGTATGTGGCCCATTCGGATTGGGTGTCGATGGATGAGATTGCTGCGGTGGCACCACTCGCGGTCATTGCGGCGGAAGATCAAAAATTCCCCCAGCATTGGGGGTTTGATTTCGATGCGATTTCTGCGGCGCTCAAACATAACGAGCGACACGAGAACCGTATTCGCGGTGCCTCCACGTTGTCTCAGCAGACGGTAAAAAACCTGCTGCTGTGGGACGGACGCAGCTGGTTGCGTAAAGGGCTGGAGGCTGGCCTGACGGCGGCGGTTGAGCTGGTATGGACCAAACGTCGTATTCTGACGGTTTACCTGAATATTGCTGAGTTTGGACCCGGAATTTTTGGCATAGAGGCGGCGTCACGTCAGTTTTTCAATAAACCAGCGAGCCGACTGACGGCATCGGAGGCGGCGATGCTGGCGGCGGTGTTGCCAAATCCTATCCGCTATCGCGCCAGTAAACCATCCGGCTATGTTATGCGGCGTCAGCAATGGATCTTGCGTCAGATGAACCAGATCGGCGGAGAAAATTTTCTGGAAGCGAACCGGCTTTATTAACAAACCTGATTGACTGATAGATTTTTTCCAACGTTCAGTTTCCATTTCCCGTGGCTATAGGGGGAATCCTGAACACAGAAGGAGGGAAATAATGCGATATGGCATAGTTTTTCTTATGACGCTTTTGCTGTGGGGCCAGGGAGCCTCTGCCGACACGGTTAGTATTAAAAACGACAATTCTGCTTATGTATTTTTACAGGCAGACAAACTTACCCAGGTCAAACAGCAACTGCGCAGTCAAACTGCTCCACCACAGATGCAGCTGGCTTATCAGCAGTTGTTGCGGGCGGCGGATAGCGCCATGAAAAAGCCAGACCTATCGGTTACTCAAAAACTTTCAATGCCGCCCGGTGGCAACCGTCATGATTATTTGAGTTTGGCGGCTTACTGGTGGCCTGATCCGCAGCAGAAAGACGGATTACCCTGGATTCGACACGACGGCAAGGTAAACCCAGCCACCAAGGGTGAGGAGACGGATGCTATTCGTTTGGCAACGTTTACCGATCAGGTACGTGTGCTGGCGCTGGCCTGGTACTTCTCGGACCGTCCCGAATATGCCGGTAAAGCGATTTCCCTGATTCGTACCTGGTTTATCACGCCTGAGACGCGTATGAACCCCAATCTGAATTACGCGCAGGCGATTCCAGGCAGAAACGACGGGCGAGGTGCCGGTGTGCTTGATGGTCGTTTCTTCGCTACCCGTATTGTGGATGCGCTGGTTATGTTGCGACAGGCACCGGGATGGGGTGCCAGCGACGAGCAGCAGATGCGGCAGTGGATGACGGACTACCTGCATTGGTTGCTGACCAGCCATAACGGCAAGCAGGAAGCCTCGGCAAAGAATAATCATGGTAGTTGGTATGCGGTACAGGTGGCAGGTATTGCCGCCTATCTGGGCCAGCCTGAAACGGTGAAGGCGATGGTGGCATTGCAGCGCCAGAAGCTTGACCATCAACTGGCGGCGGATGGTTCGCAACCAGAAGAGTTGGCTCGTACCCGATCGTTCCATTACAGCGACTTCAATCTGCAGGCGGCTAGCCTGATGGCGACCGTGGCAGGAAAGTACGGTGATAACCTGTGGCAGTATCGTACCCCCAAAGGCAGCAGTTTGCTGTCGGCTCTGGATTTCATGGCTCCGTATCTGGATGAGTCCAGACCCTGGCCTTATAAAACTATGGGGCGAGAGAGTGGCCCGCTGATTCCGCTAATGTTACAGGCCGAGCAGGCTATTGGTTCTTCCCGTTATGATGCGGCTATCAGGCAGGCGGGATTTGCACCGTTGCTGACTGGAGCGCCAGAGGGGAAAAAAGACGCTGGAGTCAGCGTTGATGCCCGCCGTAGCATTTGGCTGCTATCGCCGCCCGCGAGCGTGAGAAATACGCCAACGCCATGAATGCGTCGGGCCATGATTAACACGGGATGAGCGAGCAGAGTGGCAGATGCCTGTGGCTTTGGCTGGATAGTTATAAGCCTCTGCTGGGTAAAGACAGGTATCTACTGGATAGCCAGTATGGCGGCCCGGTTGGCCGCCATATGGAGAGGCGGATTAGTCGAGGTAGGTGAACGCGGTCGTCACGTGTTTGACACCACTGACCCTGCTGGCGATTTGGGCTGCTGACGTCGCTTCACGGCGTGTCACCAGGCCCAACAGGAAGACTTCACCATTTTCGGTGGTGACCTTCACGTTAGACGATTTCACGGTGTCGCTGGTCAGTAGCTGAGAACGGACTTTGGTGGTGATCCAGGTATCCATAGACGCGGTGCCCAGCGAAATCGGTGTGCCTTTGCGGATTTCGTTATACACCTCGGTCGTACCTTCCACTCCCATCGCGATCTGTTTAGCCCGGCTAGCCAGCTCGGTCGAAGGGGCCTGACCGGTCAGCAGCACTTTGCCCTGATAGGCGGTTGCGGAGATCCGCGCTTCTTTGCTTAGTTGCGTGTCTTTACTCAGCGCGTTGGATACCCTGACTTCCAGTGTGCCGTCGTCGACCTGAGTGCCGACGGTCCGTGGGTCGGTCGCGGATTTGGTCGCAACCGCCGCGCTGCCAATGGCAACAGCGCCAATACAGCCCTGTAGCATCAGACAGGCAGACAGCACGGCAATGCAAGAGTAGATCCTCATGGAGTGCTCCTTAATCGTTCTGGTGTGGGAAAAGCGTGTTATCAATCAAATCGCACAAACAGTTGACGGTCAGCATATGCATTTCCTGAATGCGGGCGCTGCGGTGTGACGGAATGCGGATTTCCACATCCTGCTGGCCCAGCAAACCCGCCAGTTCACCGCCATCATAGCCGGTCAAGGCCACAATGGTCATGTCCCGTGTGACGGCGGCTTCTACCGCTTTAACGATATCACGGCTGTTGCCGCGCGTGGATATCGCCAGTAGTACGTCACCGGCCTGGCCCAGTGCTCGCACTTGCTTGGCGTAGACTTCTTCATGCAGACGATCGTTGGCGATAGCCGTTAAGACCACGTTATCGGCATTAAGTGCAATCGCCGGCAGACTAGGACGCTCGGTTTCAAAACGATTAATCATACTGGCGGCAAAATGCTGTGCGTTGGCGGCAGATGTGCCGTTACCACAGCACAGGATTTTGTTGCCATTGAGCAGCGACTGCACCATCGCCAGCGCGGCACGCGAAATGGCATCTGGCAGCGCTTCCGCCGCGGCGATTTGGGTTTGAATGCTTTCTGTGAAACAGACTTTAATTCTCTCCAGCACGTTCTGTTAACCTGTATTGAAGTTGAAAATCATGATGTTACTTAGATTGCCCAAACGCGTTGGGCAACCATTCCACCTGTGTGCCGGTTATCGCCAGTACGTCAAAGCGACAATCGGTAGCGTCGAGGCTAGCACCCTGACGGGACAACCATACCGCTGCGGCGTGTAGCAATGATTGCTGCTTTTTCCGGGTAACACTGGCTGCCGCGCCGCCAAAGTCGTTGTTGCGGCGATAGCGAACCTCAACGAAGACCCAGGTACTGCCATCGCGCATGATCAGGTCCAGTTCGCCACCACGCACCGTCACGTTGGCCGCGACAAACATCAACCCGGCGCGTTCAAGATAGCGCCGGGCCAGTTGTTCATAGTGATCGCCGGTAGTCTGCCGGTTCAGGACGCGGGCACCAGTTGTCCCTGACGGAACTGCAGCCAGGTGAGTTTACGGTTGACGACGCAATCTGGCGAGGTGCTAAGCACACCGGTTGCACCGGACAGCGAATTTCCCGGCTGGTGTAATTGCGAGAAGTTACTGGCCAGTTTCCAGGCGTCCATTCCCATGGCAAACAGCCGCACCAACGAGTAATCGTTGCGGAACTGTGTGCTGACTTGCTGCATCAGCGCCGGGCTGGCCCCCGTCAACAGCGGAATATCGCTGAACTGTAACCCTTCCATTTCAAACCGGAAATCCGGCCCCAGACCGGCCTGATAGCTACGTGAACTGGCGTAGAGCGCTGGGCGCAGTGCGCCTTTGTTGCGCATGTCGATCATCGGTTTAAGCAGCGTCAGTTCATCTGGCGTGGCGATGATATACACCGCATCTACGTTGCCATCACTGGTAACGGTGGCGATCGGCGGTGCCTGGTTCGGTATGGTCAGCCCGCCAACCGTGGTGGCTGACTGTGGGGTGGAAGCCGCGATGATAACCGGTTGGCCGTTGAGTGGGATACCTGCACCGCTGTTGAGCGCCTGCTTCAGGTCATACACCCCGCCGGTACGCTGCTGCAATACCACGCCACCTGCCTGCTGTTGCCAGGACTTGGCGAAAGCAGCCACCACCCTGTCTCCCAGGTTGCCGCGCGGTGCCAGAATCAGCGGATGCTGCTTACCCTGCTTGTGAATGAATTGCGCCGCGTCGGCGGCTTCGTCTTCCGGTGACAGAGCGAAATAGCAGATGTTCGGATTGGGCTGGATATGTTCTGGCTGATTCAGCGCCAGCACATTTAGGGACGGATTGAGTCCTGGTAACTGTTCCACCTCGTTTTTGAGCAGCGGACCGACAATCGTGGTGGCACCGTCTTTCTGCGCCTGAGCAATCACGTTTGCCAGCGCCTGATTGGAGGTGTCGTAGACTTTCACCGGAATGTTACTGGCTGCTGTCGGCATCATCGCCGGAACGGCGGTTGCCGTTGCAATAGGCGCTGAGACAGCCGCCGTAGCGGACTGGGTCGGGGCATTCGCATCTGTTGATGGCGTAGCAGGCGCAGCCGTGCTGGTCGCTTCGACAGGCGAGGCTGATTGCGCGACCTGTGGCGGCATCGCCAGCGTTGCCTGCCCGCTTTTGGCGGCGCTAAACCCTTGCTGGATAGCATTGGCGAATATCTGTGCCTGCCCGTTCAGCGGCAACAGTAGTGCGATGGCGTTACTGCCAGCAGGTGCGCTTTCTCCCGGTTGCGTCGCTGCGGCGGGCGGCGTGCCACCCAGTTGTGACGGCAGCTGTTTGGCGGCCGGATGACGTGGATAACGTTTCTTCCAGTCTTCTATCGCAGCCTGCAGGTCTGAGGGAACCTGAGCTTTGGTCTGCCAGAGGTTCAGCAGGTCTAGCCAGCCTTGCAGGGTATTTTCGTCGACATTGATCACCATCGAGCCGAGATCCTGCTGAGTCAGGCGAGTTAATGCTGTCCAGGTTTGATCGATGTTGCGTTGACGTGCATCGCCCTGCAACAACGGCTCTTGCCCAATGTAGGCGCGGATCAGCGTTAATGACGGATGATCCTGGGCCGCTTTGATTTGCGCTTGGTAGTAGCGTTCCTGCTGCTGAGGAGACAGCGATTTCACATCCAACTGGGCCAGCGTGCTGTTGGCGGCATTCAGATCGTTCTGCGCAACCGCCAGTTCAGCGGTCAGCAGGCGCTGTTCCTGGCGCTGCTTGTCGTTCAACTGTGATGGCAACGCGTTCAACTGGCCGTTGGCCTGCGGGAGTTTGCCTTCCTGAATCAGGGCATGAATCGCAAGTAATTGCCAGTCAGCCTTGCTATCATCACCACTTTGCTGCATCTGCTGCAGGTAGTAATCGGAAGACGCACCGGCTTTGCCCTCTACGTGCTGCTGGGTCGCAGTGTCTTGCGGAGCCTGGCTGGGGCAGCCGGCGAGAAACAGTGCCGCCAGCATGACAGGAACCAGACGGCCTGCATGGGTACGGACAGAATTTAACGGAAGCATACTGTATCCAGTGATGTTTTAACGATGCTCAATATTAAATCGGCAAACCGGATGAAACAATGAATCAAGACCAACAAGCACAGATTTCCGCCTCCACGCTTTACATTGTTCCTACGCCTATCGGCAATCTGGCGGATATCACTCAGCGGGCGTTGGCGGTGTTACAACAGGTTGATCTTATTGCAGCAGAAGATACCCGTCATACCGGTTTATTGTTACAACATTTCGCGATTAATGCGCGCCTGTTCGCACTCCATGACCACAATGAGCAGCAAAAGGCGGAGCAATTGCTGGCGCGTTTGCAACAGGGCATGAGTATTGCACTGGTGTCGGATGCTGGTACGCCGCTGATTAACGATCCCGGTTATCATCTGGTGCGTCGCTGTCGCGAAGCTGGCGTGCGCGTGGTGCCGCTGCCGGGGCCGTGCGCGGCGATTACTGCGCTGTCCGCAGCGGGCCTTCCGTCGGATCGCTTTTGCTATGAAGGATTTCTGCCTGCTAAGACCAAGGCGCGCAAGGATACGCTACGCGACCTGCTGGAAGAGCCGCGCACTCTGATTTTCTACGAATCAACCCATCGTTTGTTGGATAGCCTGCAGGACATGGTTGAGGTTTGGGGCGCTGAGCGTTATGTCGTGCTGGCGCGAGAGCTGACCAAAACCTGGGAGTCGCTGTACGGTGCTCCGGTGGGGGAACTGCTGGCGTGGGTGCAGGAAGATGAAAACCGCCGCAAAGGCGAGATGGTGTTGATCGTGGAAGGGCACCAGCCCGACGAAGAGGCGTTGTCTGCGGTGGTGTTGCGTACTTTGCAACTGCTGCGGGCGGAGTTGCCGCTGAAGAAGGCGGCGGCGCTGACGGCGGAGATCCATGGCGTGAAGAAGAACGCGCTTTATCGCTATGGACTGGAACAGGAAGACGATGACGCATAATCAGAGATGACAAGCCGACCGATTTGCCCTATTATCCGCGCCGAAGTTGACCAGACAGTCGCCGCTTCGTCGTCGTTCCTTTCGGGGAAGACGGGCGGAGGGGAGGAAAGTCCGGGCTCCATAGGGCAGGGTGCCAGGTAACGCCTGGGAGGCGAAAGTCTACGACCAGTGCAACAGAGAGCAAACCGCCGATGGCCCGCGCAAGCGGGATCAGGTAAGGGTGAAAGGGTGCGGTAAGAGCGCACCGCGCGGCTGGCAACAGTCCGTGGCACGGTAAACTCCACCCGGAGCAAGGCCAAATAGGGGTTCACATGGTACGGCCCGTACTGAACCCGGGTAGGCTGCTTGAGCCAGCGCGCGAGTGCTGGCCTAGATGAATGGCTGTCCACGACAGAACCCGGCTTATCGGTCAACTTCACTCTTTCAGAACCCCGCCAATCGGCGGGGTTTTTTTATGTCTTTACTCCGGTTACGGCTAAAACGTCAAATTTATTGACAATCATCATCATGGGAATCTGACTGTATCGAGGAAACAGTAGAGGTAAAGTAATCCCCATCGGTACTTATTACCTTCACTGTTGCTAAGGATATCGCTATGAGCACTTCCCGGATGCCAGCACTGTTTCTGGGCCACGGTAGCCCGATGAATGCGCTGGATGAAAATGACTACACGTTAGCCTGGCGTAAATTGGGAGAAACCCTGCCGCGCCCGAAGGCGATCGTTGCGGTATCCGCGCACTGGTATACCCGTGGCACGGCGGTTACCGCGATGGATAAACCGCGCACCATCCATGATTTCGGCGGCTTCCCGCAGGCGTTATTTGATACCCAGTACCCGGCACCGGGTGCGCCGGATGTGGCTAAACGCGTACAGGACGTTCTGGCTCCGGTATCGGTATATGCAGATCATCAGGAGTGGGGATTGGACCACGGCACCTGGGGCGTGTTGATCAAGGTTTATCCCGAGGCGGATATCCCGGTGGTGCAACTTAGCGTCGACGGCACCAAACCACCTGCTTACCATTATGAGCTGGGCCGTAAACTGGCTGCGCTACGTGACGAAGGCATCATGATTGTCGCCAGCGGCAACGTGGTGCATAACCTGCGGATGATCAAGTGGAATGGTGATGGCGCACCCTATGATTGGGCGACGTCGTTCAATGATTTCGTGCGCAGTAATCTGGCCTGGCAGGGCGACGCGGCGGAACACCCGCTGGTGAATTTTATGCAACACTCTGGTGCCGCGCTGTCCAACCCGACGCCGGACCACTTCCTACCGCTGCTGTACGTCCTTGGCAGTTGGGATGGTCAGGAGCCAGTATCTACGCCGACGGACGGCATTGTGATGGGATCGCTCAGCATGATGTCGGTACAGGTCGGATAATACCCTGACCTCGATGGCCGCTAAAAACACACATCGCCCGGAAGGACGATGTGTGTCATCAAGACGTGTTGGCGTTAATCCAGAATGATATGCGGATAGAAGCGGGATAAGTCCTGGGTAATCAATTCCCGGTCTTCCCGCAGTCCGATACCACAAGGCGAATCACCCACCAGCCAACTGCCGATCAGCGTATAGCTGTCGTTAAAGCGCGGCAGCGGGTGATACTGCTGGATAATGCAACCCTCTTCACCGTAAGGGCCGTCCACGGCGGCGACCTGCTTACCTTGTTGGTAAATCTGTATGTTGGCACCTTCGCGAGAAAACAGCGGCTTGACCACGTAGTCGGTCATGGGGGGCGGGTTATCTTCGGTGAAGTAGGCCGGTAGCAGGTTGGGGTGGTTGGGGAACATCTGCCACAGCATTGGTAATAGCGCTTTGTTGGACACCACGCTTTTCCAACCCGGTTCCAGCCAGCGCACCCCTGCATCTGCCAGCTTGGTGGAGAACGTCTCACGCAGCATGAATTCCCACGGGTAGAGCTTGAACAGGTTGCCGATAGTATTGTCTTGCAGATCGGTAAATTGCCCACGATCTCCCAAGCCTATTTCATCAATGTACAGGAACTGGCCCGGCACACCGGCTTCCTGCGCACAATCTTGCAGGTATTGTATCGTGCCGCGATCTTCCTCGGTGTCCCGACAGCAGGTGAAATACATATTGCTGAAACCGTGGTGGGTCCGCAGATACTCAAAGCGTTCAATGAGCTGTTCCTGCAAGCTATTGTACTGGTCCGCGTGCGGCGGCAGGTGACCGGCATTGATCTGATCTTCCAGCCAGATCCACTGAAAAAACGCCGACTCGTACAACGAGGTTGGGGTATCGGCGTTGTTCTCCAGCAACTTGGCCGGGCTCTTGCCATCGTAGGCGAGGTCCAGGCGGGCATAAAGCGCCGGTTGGCGCGATAGCCACGAATTGCGCACGAAGTCCCAGGTGTGGCGAGGGATGCGGAATTTAGTCAGCAGTGCTTCACTGTTGACCACCTTATCGACCACTTGCAGGCACATCTGGTTCAGTTCGGCGGTCGCCTCTTCCAGCTCTTCAATTTGCGCCAACGTAAACTGATAGTAGGCGTCTTCACACCAGTAGGGTTCGCCATACATGGTGTGGAACTGAAAGCCATACTCAGCCGCTTTTTCCTGCCAGTTCGGGCGTTCGTGAATCGCAATACGTTTCATGGCAGGTGACCTTAGCCCCCAAAGGAACGGCGAACGGGAATACTACTGCTGGTCTGGCGAGTGCTACTGCCATTGGCCGATGTGCTGCTGCTACCCGTAGTATTTGTTGCAGCGCGAGTGCTGTCTTGATTACCGGCCATGTTGGCAGCAGGCGCACTGTTGAGTTTGTTTACAGAGTCGCCAAAGCCGCCGCGGGTGGTGGTGATGCTGGACGGCGCGACACTGGAAGTCGGTTTGGGGGCCATCGCGTCTTTAGGAACGGTAATGGAACGCCCGGTGGCGGTGCCATAGCTTTTGCCGCTGGCGTCCACATAGCTGCCGTTGGCCGGGCTATTGGGGGTACGCGGACTGAACACCGGCTGCTGTGCAAAACTGCTACCACCCATCAATTTGCCCATCATAAAACCGGCCATCAATGGCATCCAGAAACTGCCGCTTTGCTGTGGCGCAGCGCTGGCCGTCGTGTTGGCTGCCGATGTAGTGCTGGTTGTCGAGCTTTGCGTACACTGACTTTCGCCGAAAGCCGCCACGCACTCTTCACGAGTGGCGTATTTGGGCGCGGTCCTTTCTGCTTCTTTCAATGCGCTGTTATAGGTAGCGGTACACTGGTCCTTCATGGACGGATTGGCGCGGGAACAGTCGTCCGCGTTTTGGTAAAGCGATACGGTTTCGTCGGTTTTCTCGCAGCCGGAGAGAATAAACACGGCCCCGACAGCCAGTGCGATCGGTGCGATACGATAACCCCAGCGTTTGCGAAAACGCGCATGGTTGATGTTTGACGTTCTTTTCATTGTTGATCCCAGAGCAAAAGGGCATCGTGCCCATCATTTATATGTATCAAACGGTATATGTACAAACAGTACATGTAGTAAAACGGGTTTTAGAATAGGAGAAGGGTGAACAGCTTGTAAAGCGCCGGTATACGAGACATTACTTGTCTGAATGCGGCGGACGAAAAATGCAGGGGAGCCCACGTGGGGACCCCCTGCGAGGCATCAGGGCCGGGCCTTGGCAGCGGTTTTTGCTACCGCAGGTGTCGTTGCCGGCATAGGTGCATCGTCGCCGATAGCGGCGGATGTCGATACCGGTTTACCCAGCATGGCGTTCAGGGTACGCAGGTCGTCTTCGTTCAACGTACCGAGCGCTTGCTTGAGATTCAACTGGTTGATCAGGTAGTCATAACGAGCACCGGACAACTGCTGCTTGGCGTTGTACAACGTGGTGGTGGCGTCCAGTACATCGACGATGGTACGGGTGCCCACCTGATAGCCTGCTTCCATTGCGTCCAACGAACTTTGCGCCGAGATCACCGCCTGTTTGTAAGCGTTAACGCTACTGATGGAGGCTGAGATGTTGTTATGTGCGGAGCGCAGCGTCTGAATGACTGAGCGGTGCGCGCTTTCCATATTCTCACTTGACGCCACAAAACTGTGTTGCGCTTGTTTCACTTTGGATGAGGTGCCGCCGCCGCTGTAGATAGGCAGGGAGAAGCTCAGCCCAACCTGATTCTGCCCCACATAGGTGTTGTTGAAACTGTCGCCTACTGCACGGGAACCTGAAAAATCGGTATTAGTGACGCCCGTAGACGCAGTCAGGCTGAGCGTCGGCAGGTGTCCGCTTTCCGCTGAGCGAATCTGCTCGCGCGCCAGATCCTGGCTCAGGCGGGCCGACAGCAAGCTGAGGTTGCGGTTTTCCGCTTCTTTCAGCAGGCCGTTTACCGCATCAGGTTTCTGTGGGCTGAAGCGATCGATATTCAGCCCTGCCAGTTGCGGGTAGAACTGGCCGGTCACCTGGCGCAGGGTTTCCATCGCGTTATCCAGGTTGTTGCGTGCGGTCACTTCGCTGGCCAGCACGCTGTCATATTGGGCGCGGGCGTTCTGCACGTCGGTGATGGCGACCAGGCCAACGTTGAAACGTTGGGTGGTCTGGTCCAGTTCGCGGTAAATCGACTGTTTCTGAGCACTAACGTAAGACAGCGAATCAATGGCGCGCAGCACATTGAAATAGGCAGTCGCGGTATTGAGTAACAGTGTCTGCTGGGAAGTCTGATAGCTAACATCCTGAATACCAGCCTGTTTCTCCTGCAATGTCAGCGAACGCCACAGAGACATGTTGAAAATGGACTGGGTTAATTGCAGAGAAGCGCTGGTTGCGTTGCTGTTGATGTCTCGGCGGTCACGATAGCCGCTGGTATAGGTATAGTCAGCACCCAGGCCCAACTGTGGCAGCAAGGAAGAGCGAGCTTCATTGATTTTTTCAAAGGCCGCGTCTCGGGTGGCGGCAGCGCTGCGTAAATCAGGGTTTGTCGTTTTAGCCTGCTGATAAACTTGTAATAGGTCTTCGGCCTGACTTACGGCGCTAAAGCCGCCCAGACCCAGGCTGATGAGAAGTGGGAGCAGTTTCTTCATTTGCATTCCTTGTTGTGCAGCAAAATTTCTTGGTTGCGCCATCTGGAGACGATATACCTGTCGATTCTATCAGAATCGACCAATCGAATTAGGTGGCTGAATGTGCCATCTTTTCCTTGCGGTTATCCCAAAAGCCTATTTTACTTAGCGGCTTGTGGCTGGGCACAATGCCCGGCAGCTGCCAGAGGCTGCCCCGGCAGAACTGCCGTTTCCGGGTATCGCAAAGACATTGTGTTAATACCGGGAACGCCTCATTCTTGCTGGTAGACTTTCCGCACCTGACTATCCTTATCGGGCTGGCACGATTGCATGATGAATATTGCACAAAACGGCGAACGCCTGTCCACGATTTCGCCGCATAAAAAGTGGCTTGCCCGCCGTGTTGTTCACAGGAGTTGAGTTTATGGCGTCCTCAGATACGCATCCCGGTACTTTGACCAAACCCGGTACATTTACCAAAGATGATGTAGAAATTATTGCACGCGAAACGCTCTACAGGGGTTTTTTTTCGCTGCAGCGCTACCGTTTTCGCCACCGCTTGTTCAATGGCGGCATGAGTGGTGAAGTCAGTCGGGAAATTTTGGAACGTGGCCATGCTGTGGTGTTGTTGCCCTATGATCCGGTGCGCGATGAAGTAGTGTTGATTGAACAGATCCGCATCGCCGCCTACGACACCAGCACGTCGCCGTGGTTGTTCGAACTGGTGGCCGGTATGATCGAGCCGGGCGAAAGCCTGGAAGAGGTTGCCCGTCGCGAAGCGCAGGAAGAAGCCGGGCTGGTGGTGAAGCGTTGCCGCCCGGCGCTTAGCTACCTGGCGAGTCCTGGTGGCACCAGCGAGCGGCTGGCTATCTGGGTCGGCGAGGTGGATGCCGGTGCCGCCGACGGCATTCACGGGCTGGCCGAAGAAAACGAGGACATTCGCGTGCACGTGGTCAGCCGTGAACAAAGCTATCAATGGGTGGAACAGGGGATTATTGACAACGCCGCCTCTGTCATTGCCTTGCAATGGTTGGCATTGCACCATGAGACATTAAAAAAAGACTGGGTGGACGGATCATGAAGCGTTATGTCCCGGATTTCCCGGAAATGATGCGGCTAAACGAAGTCAACTTTGCGCAGCTACGTCGCTTGCTTCCCCGTAATGAAGAGGTGGGGGCCGCGGTGGTTTATCAGGTCCATCATGCCAGCTACCGTTTAACGATTCTGGAGTCTACGCGGTATACCGCGCTGGTAGAAATCCAGCAAATTGCGCCGTCGGTCAGCTACTGGAGCCTGCCGACGCTGGTGGTGCGTTTGTATTACGATGCGATGGTTGCGGAAGTGTGTTCCAGCCAGCAGATCTTCCGCTTTAAGGCACGTTATGATTATCCGAATAAGAAATTACATCAACGTGACGAAAAGCATCAGATTAATCAGTTTCTTGCTGATTGGCTAAGGTATTGCCTGGCGTGTGGTTCATTGTCGGTTCCTGTTTGTTAGATATACTCGTCATACTGTAGATTGCAGGTGTGTTGGCCGCGTTTACCCGGCTTGTTTTCGGGTTTGGCTCTGCGGGAGCTGCCGTTGGCAGCGTTCAAATCGGCGGTGTCGATTTGTCTTCATTCTGGGAGCCGCCTTGCTGCAACGCGAATTTTTGAGGGTATAGATCGATTTGTTAGGCAGATTGCAAAGACCCAAGGACACTATTTGGAAAGCCTGTTGACACTTCCTGTGGCACGTGGGGCCAGAATCAGGATTTTACAAATAACAGATACCCACCTTTTTGCCGGTGAGCGAGGAACGCTACTCGGTGTTGATACTTACCGCAGCTATCAGGCGGTGCTGGATGCCATCGTCGCCCAGCAATGGCAGTTCGATCTGATTACCGCCACAGGGGATTTGGCGCAGGACCATACTCAGGAAGCTTACACGCGTTTCGCTGATGGTATCCGTCGCTTGAATGCGCCTTGCGTCTGGTTGCCCGGCAACCACGACTTTCAGCCCGCGATGGTGGATGTATTGGCCCGCTCGGGAATCGCCCCTTCCAAACACGTGTTGCTGGGCGAACACTGGCAGGTGATCCTGCTGGACAGTCAGGTGTTTGGCGTGCCGCACGGCGAGCTGAGTGAATACCAACTGGAGTGGCTGGAGCGCAGCCTGCAAAGCCAACCGGAACGTCATACCTTGTTGATGCTGCATCATCATCCGTTGCCGTCAGGCTGTACCTGGTTGGATCAACATAGTCTGCGTAATGCCCACAGTCTGGACGCGCTACTGGCCCGTTTCCCGCGCGTGCGTACCGTATTGTGCGGTCATATTCATCAGGAAATGGATCTGGATTGGAATGGCCGCCGCCTGCTGGCGACGCCCTCGACCTGCGTGCAATTCAAGCCTCATTGCACCAGCTTCACCATTGATAATGTCGCGCCTGGCTGGCGTTATCTGGAATTGTTGCCAGAGGGTGAGGTTGAAACTCAGGTATGCCGCCTTGAAGGGAATGAATTTCTGCCAGATATGGATTCGGACGGTTACTGATGCCCACCTTGCTTTATCTTCACGGTTTCAACAGCTCGCCTCTGTCGGCGAAAGCCACGGCGTTGCAGCAATGGCTGGCACAGCATCATCCTCATATTGAGATGCTGGTGCCGCAGTTGCCTCCTTACCCGGCAGACGCGGCAGAACGAATAGAACAACTGGTTATGGAACGTGCCGGGCGGCCGCTCGGTTTGGTCGGGTCGTCGATGGGCGGTTATTACGCCACCTGGCTGTCGCAGCGTTTTCATCTGCCTGCGGTGGTGGTCAACCCTGCGGTGCGGCCCTATGAGCTGCTGCTCGATTTCCTCGGGGATCAGCAGAACCCCTACACCGGTGAGCAATATGTGTTAGAGTCTCGGCACATTTACGATCTCAAGGTGATGCAGGTTGAGCCGCTGGAATCTCCGGATTTGCTGTGGTGTCTGCTGCAAACCGGGGATGAGGTGCTGGACTATCGTCAGGCGGTGGCCTATTACACCGCTTGCCGCCAGACGGTGGAGTCTGGCGGTAATCACGCGTTTGTAGGTTTTGAACATTACTTTGCGCCGATTATCGATTTCCTCGGATTGACGGCAGATTGACTCATCCCGGCACGACCGCGGTGAGCGGTCGGTGCCCATCATCATTCGTATCCCGTAATGTCAGGTTGGTTAACGCGCTTTTACGGCGTTTTCACCCTGATAATCGACGCTTGGCGTTGTGCCTGTGGCACGTATAATCGCGGGATACCGTCTGACTTTCAAACAACGACAACATTCATTCTAACCATGACGCAATCAAGTTATAACGCTGATGCGATTGAAGTCCTCAGCGGGCTGGAGCCAGTGCGCCGCCGTCCGGGGATGTACACGGATACCACCCGTCCCAACCATTTGGGGCAAGAGGTGATTGATAACAGCGTCGATGAGGCGCTGGCTGGCCACGCTCGTCGCATTGATGTGATTCTGCACCCTGATCAGTCGCTGGAAGTGATCGACGACGGGCGCGGGATGCCAGTGGATATCCACCCAGAGGAAGGCGTTCCCGCCGTCGAACTGATCCTGTGTCGGTTACACGCCGGGGGGAAATTCTCCAACAAAAACTACCAGTTTTCCGGCGGCCTGCACGGCGTGGGGATTTCCGTGGTTAACGCGCTCTCCACTCGGGTGGAGGTCACGGTGCGCCGCGACGGTCAGGTCTACGACATCGCGTTTGAAAACGGTAACAAAGTACAGGATTTGACGGTGACCGGCACCTGCGGGCGACGCAACACCGGCACACGGGTGCATTTTTGGCCGGATGAGACATTTTTCGACAGCCCACGCTTTTCCGTATTGTCGCTGACGCATCTGTTGAAAGCCAAAGCGGTGCTGTGTCCGGGGGTGGAAATCGTCTTCAAAGACGGCGTAAACAATACCGAACAGCGCTGGTGCTATCAGGGCGGTCTTAGCGATTATCTGTGCGAAGCGGTCAACGGCCTGCCGACATTGCCGGAAAAACCGTTTGTCGGTGCCATTCCCGGCGACACCGAAGCGGTGGAATGGGCGCTGCTGTGGCTGCCTGAAGGCGGTGAGTTGCTGACCGAAAGCTACGTCAACCTGATCCCAACCTTACAGGGCGGCACTCACGTCAACGGGCTGCGGCAAGGGCTGCTGGACGCCATGCGTGAGTTCTGCGAATTCCGCAATATACTGCCGCGCGGCGTCAAACTGAGCGCCGATGACATCTGGGAGCGTTGCGCCTATGTGCTGTCGCTGAAGATGCAGGATCCGCAATTTGCTGGCCAGACCAAAGAACGGTTGTCGTCGCGCCAGTCGGCGGCGTTTGTCTCCGGCGTGGTGAAAGACGCGTTCAGCCTGTGGCTGAACCAGAACGTGCAGGCGGCGGAGCAACTGGCGGAGATGGCGATCTCCAGCGCTCAGCGTCGTATGCGCGCCGCTAAGAAAGTAGTGCGTAAGAAGCTCACCAGCGGCCCGGCGTTGCCCGGTAAGCTGGCGGACTGTACCTCGCAGGATCTGAGCAAGACCGAACTGTTCCTGGTGGAAGGGGACTCGGCGGGCGGCTCCGCCAAGCAGGCGCGCGACCGCGAATACCAGGCGATCATGCCGCTTAAGGGCAAGATCCTTAATACCTGGGAAGTGTCGTCCGATGAAGTGCTGGCATCGCAGGAAGTGCATGATATTTCGGTGGCGATCGGTATCGATCCCGACAGCGATGATCTGAGTCAGCTGCGTTACGGCAAGGTCTGTATTCTGGCGGATGCGGATTCGGATGGGCTGCACATCGCCACGTTGCTGTGCGCACTGTTTGTGCGTCATTTCCGTGCTCTGGTGCAAGGCGGCCATGTGCATGTTGCTATGCCGCCACTATACCGTATCGACCTCGGCAAAGAGGTTTATTACGCACTGGATGAAGAAGAGAAAGCGGGCATTCTGGAACAGCTCAAACGCAAGAAAGGCAAGCCCAATGTCCAGCGTTTCAAAGGGCTGGGTGAAATGAATCCGTTGCAGCTGCGCGAAACCACGCTTGACCCGAATACCCGCCGTCTGGTTCAGCTCACGATCAATGAGCAGGACATTGAACAGACGCTGGCGACCATGGACATGCTACTGGCGAAAAAGCGTGCAGAAGACCGCCGCAACTGGTTACAGGAGAAGGGCGACAAGGCCGAGCTTGACGTCTGACGCCCAGGCACGATGAAGGTCACTCTGGAAGAGATGCAGGCATTCGTAGTGGTGGTGGACAGTGGGTCCGTCACCGCTGCCGCCGCGCAACTGGGGCAGACCACGTCTGGAATTAGCCGGGCGTTGGGCCGCCTGGAAAGTAAGCTCGGCATGACGTTATTGCATCGCACTACCCGACGTCTGGCGTTGTCGGAAGAAGGGCAGATATTTCTGCAACATGCGCGGGAAGTGTTGCAGAGGGTGGAGCTGGCAGAGGAGCAAATTGCGCTGCGTCGCCGCAAGCCCAGCGGGCGGTTGCGTATCAATGCCGCCGCCTCATTCATGCAGCATTTGATCGTGCCTTTGATCCCGGAGTTTCGCCAGCGTTATCCCTGCATTTCGCTGGAGTTGAATACCGATGACGTGATTATCGATTTGCTGGAACAGCATACCGATGTGGCGATTCGTATCGGCGAGCTACGTGATTCCAGCATCCATGCCCGGCTGCTGGGGGCCACCCGGCTGCGGATTCTGGCAAGTCCTGCTTACCTGAACCGTCACGGTACGCCGCTCAGCGTAGAAGCGTTGAGCGGCCACACCTTACTGGGGTTCACCCAGTCCGATTCACTCAATCTTTGGCCGTTGCGCAGCGCGTTGGGCGATGGCTATCCGATCGTACCGACGATTGCGGCATCCAACGGTGAAATGTTGCGTCAACTGGCGCTGAGGGGAGAGGGCATTGTCAGGCTGTCGGATTTTATGACCCAGGACGATGTGGCGGCCGGGCGACTGGTGCAAGTGCTGGCGGAAGAAACGTTAGACAGACGCTTGCCGGTGAATGCGGTGTACTACCGCAATACGGAACTAGCCAGCCGGATTGTCTGTTTTCTGGATTTTCTCAGCGAGAAGGTGGCACAGCACCCGCTCTAGTCGTGAAGCGGGCGCTACGCCGAGGGTCAATCGGTGAGGGTAAATTAAGGCGATGTGGCCGGAATCAGGCGAAAACCTGCTCAAGGTGCGCACGGTAGCGGGCGATGTCCCGCTCCACGTCCGGCTGCTTGATGACGTCGTTGCAGATGAACGTAGGCAGCGGCGACAGGCCGATAAACTGGTTGGCTTTGTGGAACGGCAGGTAGACGCCATCCACGCCGACACCGTGGAAGAATTGCTCGGGGTCGGTAAAGGCTTCCAGCGGTGCATTCCAGGTCAGCGACAGTAGGTAGTGCTTGCCCTGTAGTAGCCCGCCGGAACCGTATTTCTTGCTGGCATCTGCGCGGGTACGTCCGTCGCTGGCGAACAGGGTGCCATGCCCGGCGGTGAATACTTCGTCGACGTATTTTTTCAGGATCCAGGGCGCGTCCATCCACCAGCCTGGCATCTGGTAAATGACGGCGTCGGCCCACAGGAAATGCTGTACTTCCTGTTCGATGTCGTAACCGTCATCGACGGTAGTGATACGAACCTGACGACCTTTGTCACGCAGGAAAGACGCGGCGACATCCGTCAGGGTACGGTTAAGCTCGCCTTTGGAATGACCGAAGGATTTTCCGGCGTTGATGATGAGTACGTTATGCATGGTTGATGACCTCGGGTGGCATAAAGGGCATGTATCTCAGGCCAGTCTATCCGTTGGGCTTACGAAGAAAAATGTGCCGTGGCGCACAACACTGTTGCTAAATCGTCAATAATCGCCGGTTTTGAACGGGGTAAGGCGTTGCGGCAGCGGGATGCAGTGAAGAGAGACACAACTTGCGGTACTATCCGGGCAGCTTCTGCCACCGCGTGGCTCATCGCGTAAAATAAGCGAGTTTTTTTGAACATGGCAAAACGCCACGGTTTAAGGATTATCAATGAGTGACATGACTCATGACGGCGCAGAGCGTCTTGCGCTGCACACATTTACTGAGAACGCCTATCTCAACTACTCCATGTACGTCATCATGGACCGGGCGTTACCTTTTATTGGCGACGGCCTCAAGCCGGTGCAGCGTCGTATCGTATACGCGATGTCTGAACTGGGGCTGAGCGCCAGCGCCAAATTCAAGAAATCCGCCCGTACAGTGGGTGACGTGCTGGGTAAATATCACCCGCACGGTGACAGCGCCTGTTACGAGGCGATGGTGCTGATGGCGCAACCTTTCTCCTACCGTTACCCGCTGGTGGACGGTCAGGGTAACTGGGGAGCGCCGGATGATCCCAAATCGTTCGCTGCCATGCGTTATACCGAGTCCCGTTTGTCGAAGTACGCCGAAGTGCTGCTTGGCGAACTGGGGCAAGGCACCGTGGACTATGTGCCGAACTTTGACGGCACGCTGCAGGAGCCGAAAATGCTGCCTGCCCGTCTGCCCAATATCCTGCTCAACGGCACCACGGGTATTGCGGTCGGCATGGCTACCGATATCCCGCCGCACAACGTGCGTGAAGTGGCAGCGGCAGCGGTAGCGCTGATCGACGAGCCGGAGACGCCGCTGGATGCGTTGCTGCGCCACGTGCAGGCACCGGATTTCCCCACCGAGGCGGAAATTATCACCCCGCGCGACGAAATCCGCAAAATGTACGAAAGCGGCCGCGGTTCGGTGCGTATGCGGGCTCTCTGGAAAAAAGAAACGATAAAAGATGACGACAATAAGAAGAAGGTCGAAGTTGTCATCACCGCTCTACCGCATCAGGTTTCCGGTGCCAAAGTGCTGGAGCAAATTGCCAGCCAGATGCGGTCGAAAAAGCTGCCGATGATCGATGATCTGCGCGATGAATCCGATCACGAAAACCCGACCCGTCTGGTATTGCAAATGCCCTATTCCAGTCGTGTGGATGCCGATCAGGTGATGAATCATCTGTTCGCCACGACCGATCTGGAAAAAAGCTACCGCATCAACATGAATATGATTGGTCTGGATGGCCGCCCCGGTGTGAAAGGGCTGCGGGAGATCCTGACCGAGTGGCTGGCGTTCCGCCGCGACACCGTGCGCCGCCGTCTCAACTTCCGGCTGGATAAGGTACTCAAGCGCCTGCATATTCTGGAAGGTTTGCTGATTGCGTTCCTGAATATCGATGAAGTCATTCATATCATCCGCAACGAGGACGAACCGAAGCCGGTGCTGATGGCGAAGTTCGGCCTGAGCGACACCCAGGCTGAAGCCATCCTGGAACTGAAACTGCGTCATCTGGCTAAGCTGGAAGAGATGAAGATCCGTGGCGAGCAGGATGATTTGGCGAAAGAACGTGATCAGATTCAGGCGCTGCTGGCGTCTGAGCGCAAAATGAACACCTTGCTGAAGAAAGAAATTCAGGAAGACGCCAAAGCCTACGGCGATGAGCGCCGTTCGCCGCTGAATGAGCGCGGCGAAGCCAAAGCCATGAGCGAGCATGACCTGTCACCGTCTGAACCGGTCACCATTGTGTTGTCGGAAATGGGCTGGGTGCGTAGCGCCAAGGGGCATGATATTGACCCGTCTGGCCTGAGTTATAAGGCGGGCGACGCGTACCGTGCTGCTGCGCGCGGCAAGAGCAACCAGCCGGTGGTGTTCATGGACTCCACCGGGCGCAGCTATGCGCTCGATCCACTCACGCTGCCCTCGGCGCGTGGTCAGGGTGAACCGCTGACCGGGAAGCTGACGCTGCCGCCGGGTGCCACCATTGAGCAGGTATTAATGGCGGCGGACAACCAGCGGTTGCTGCTGGCTTCCGATGCCGGTTACGGCTTTATCTGCACCTTTGCCGATCTGGTAGCACGCAACCGGGTAGGGAAAGCGGTGCTGACCCTGCCAGACAATGCACGCGTGCTAGCGCCGCTGGAGCTGCAACGCGAAGATGATCTGCTGCTGACCGTCACTGCGGCTGGCCGTATGTTGCTGTTCCCGGTGTCTGACTTGCCGGAGCTGTCCAAAGGTAAGGGCAATAAGATCGTCTCGATCCCGGCGGCGCAACTGGCCAGTGGCGACGATCGGATCTTGTGGCTGATGGCGATCGCGCCGCAATCCACCATCACGCTCCATGCTGGCAAACGCAAGTACTCATTGCGCCCGGAAGAGTTGCAGAAGTATCAGGCCAGTCGGGGCTGTAAAGGTACGCCACTGCCACGTGGTTTGCAGCGAGTCGAGCGCATCGAGGTTGATGCACCTGCCGGTATTGCAAGCGTCGGTAGCAGCGAAGAATAGTCCGCCTTGTGGTGGCTGGCGGCCTGTCGTTGTGTGCGACGGGCCGTGAACGGGGTGCCTTTTTCGAAAGGCACCGATGCTGAGGCAGCATTTCCCGTCGAGATTCCCTTTTCGTCTTTCCCTGTACGTCCGATAGCCACTTTGGGGTGGACAATGCGGTCTGCTGCGGCAAGGTTCGCCGTGTGTTTTATCGCGGAGTCGCTATACTAGCGGCGGCTGTTGGCTAATGAG
This sequence comes from Dickeya undicola, assembly GCF_000784735.1. Classification (GTDB taxonomy): domain Bacteria; phylum Pseudomonadota; class Gammaproteobacteria; order Enterobacterales; family Enterobacteriaceae; genus Dickeya; species Dickeya undicola. Next base: position 58,249 of record NZ_JSYG01000034.1, on the reverse strand, counting down.
GTTGCTATGTTATTCATTCTCCGCTTTTTGGTGGTGATCGTCTTTTCTGTGGTGCTCTGTCTGGCTGGATTTGTGTACTGCTTGTTTACCCCGAGAGATCCCCGTCATGTTTCCCGATTTGGCCGCCTGTTCGGGCGTTTGTCGGTGGTGTTTGGTCTTAAGGTCGAAATTCGTTATTCGCAAACGTCCCATATTGACGGCAATTGCATCTATATCGCTAATCATCAGAACAACTATGACATGGTGACGGCGGCAAACGTGGTGATGCCCGGCACCGTGACCGTCGGCAAGAAGAGTCTGGTGTGGATCCCGTTTTTCGGCCCGTTGTACTGGTTGACCGGTAACTTGTTGATTGACCGGGATAACCGCGCCAAAGCGCACGGTACTATTTCACAGGTCGTGAAGCATATTAAAGATCGCAACATTTCGGTGTGGATGTTTCCTGAAGGCACCCGTAGCCGTGGACGCGGCCTGTTGCCGTTCAAGACCGGTGCGTTTCACGCCGCAATTGCCGCCGGTGTGCCGGTGGTGCCGATTTGCGTGTCCACCACCCATAAAAAAGTGAAGCTGAATCGCTGGAACAACGGTCATGTGATCGTTGAAGTGCTGCCGCCGGTCGATTGCAGTGCTTACGGTAAAGAACAGGTCCGTGAACTGGCCGCTCATTGCCATGAGCTGATGGCGGCGAAAATTGCAGAGCTGGATGCCGAAGTCGCACAACGCGAAGCGGCAGAAAAACGCTAAGTCAGCGCGAGGATGCGCGGCGTGACCTTGCGGGCTAAATGTTAGCTCGGGATGGAGTAAAGGATTGAATAGGTTTTCGGAGTCATTATGTCATTGAGTCGGCGTCAGTTTCTTCAGGCCTCGGGCATTGCGCTGTGTGCGGGTGCAATGCCGCTGACGGCCAGAGCTGATGGCGGGCAAAACCCGCTGCCCATTCCCCCTCTGCTGGAGTCCCGGCGCGGGCAGCCAGTCTTTCTGACCATGCAGCGGGCGCACTGGTCTTTCTCCGGCGAGCGGAAAAACCCGGTATGGGGGTTTAACGGCCGCTATCTTGGCCCAACGGTGCGGGTATACAGCAATGATGACGTTAAGCTGATTTACAGCAACCGCCTTAATGAGCCGGTGTCGATGACCGTCAGTGGTTTGCAGGTGCCGGGCTCGCTGATGGGAGGAGCCGGGCGCATGATTCAGCCGAACATGGATTGGTCGCCAGTGTTACCGGTTCGTCAGGCGGCAGCCACCTGCTGGTATCATGCGAATACGCCCAATCGTATGGCTCCGCACGTCTATAACGGTCTGGCAGGGTTGTGGTTGGTCGAGGACAATATCAGCAAGTCGCTGCCTATCCCGAACCACTATGGCGTAGATGATTTCCCGCTGATTATTCAGGACAAACGGCTGGATAACTTTGGTGCTCCGCTGTACAACCCGCCTGGCAGCGGTGGCTTTATGGGGGACACGCTGTTGGTGAACGGCGCGCAGAACCCGTATGTGGAAGTCTCCCGTGGCTGGGTACGTTTGCGGCTGCTTAATGCATCCAATGCCCGTCGCTATGTGATGCGCATGAGTGACGGTCGACCGATGAGCCTTATCGCTAACGATCAGGGCTTTCTGCCCGCGCCGATGACACTGAACCAAATTTCGCTGGCACCCGGCGAGCGTCGCGAGGTGCTGGTTGATATGTCCCAGGGCAATGAGGTGACACTGACCGCTGGCGCGTCGGCCAGTATCATGCAGCGGCTGCGCGGGTTGTTTGAACCGTCCACTATTTTGGTGTCATCAGCGATTTTGACCCTGCGGCCTACTGGGCTGCTGCCGCTGGTGACCAACACGTTACCGATGCGCCTGCTGGCGGACAATATCATTGACGGCGCAGTCAGCCGGACGCGTGAGTTCCGCCTTGGCGACAGCCTGCCGGGCATCAACGGCGCGATGTGGGACATGAATCGTGTGGATGTACAAACACAGGTCGGGCGTTATGAACGCTGGATTGTACATGCCGATCAGCCGCAGCCGTTCCATATCCAGGGCGCGATGTTTCTGGTGCGTAGTGTCAATGGCGGTTTGACGCCACCGGAAGACAGTGGCTGGAAAGACACCGTATGGGTGGAAAATGATGTGGAGCTGTTGGTGTATTTCGGCCAGTTCTCCACGCCGCAGTTTCCGTTCCTGTATTACAGCCACACGCTGGAAATGGCGGATCGTGGCTCTACCGCCCAACTGGTCGTACAGCCCTGACCGACGTCGCCCGCGCGTCAGGCGCGGGCAGGAACCGGTGCAATGTCGGTCTGGGCGAGGTTAGTCTTTGCGTGGTGCATCGCTGCGCGGCAGGTCAGGGTCCGGCCCCAGCCGTTTGCCACAGTCGAGCGTAGCCATCTCGCTTAACTCTTCTTTCTCCAGTTTGAAGTCAAACACCTCAAAGTTTTCCCGGATACGCGTCGGCGTCACGGATTTAGGGATCACGACCAGACCGTTATCCAAATGCCAGCGAATGACGATTTGCGCCGGTGTCTTGCCGTATTTTTTCGCCAGCGCGTGAATCACCGGATGGTCGAACAGACCTTCGCCCCCCTGTGCCAGCGGGCTCCAGGATTCGGTCTGGATGTGGTGGGTGGTGTTCCAGGTGTGCAACATGCGCTGCTGGAACAGCGGGTGCAGTTCTATCTGATTGATAACCGGCATTGTGCCGGTTTCTTCTTTCAGGCGCTGCAGGTGGTGCGTATTGAAATTGCAGACGCCGACGCTTTTCGCCAGCCCCTGTTCCTTGAGGTTGAGTAACCTGCGCCAGGCTTCGACGTAGGTATTCTGCTCCGGTAACGGCCAGTGAATCAGATACAGGTCGACATATTCCAACTGCAGTTTACGCAGGCTTTCCTCCAGCGCCTGACGCGGATGCGCCTGATCGCTGTTCCATAATTTGGTGGTGATGAACATATCGCTACGTGGGATATCGGTGTCCTGTAATGCTTTGCCAACACCCACTTCATTCTTGTAAATGGCGGCGGTATCGATGGCGCGATAACCGATGTTCAGGGCTTCGGTAACGGCAGCGGCAGCCTGTTCGTTGCTGGCCTGCCAGACGCCAAGTCCTAGCTGGGGCATGATATTGCCGTCAGCCAGTTTAACCAGAGGTTGCGTCGTCATGTCATTCTCCTTGTTATGCGCGTTCAACGCCCAGCGGTTGGAATAGCCAGACGGTATGGTGGCGATGATGTGGCGATAAGACAAAGACGCCGCCTGAACGGCGGCGTCTTAATGCCGGTTTTCACATCAGGCGGTGCCTGCGCACCAGCAGCGGCCTGCCCTTAAGTGTAGTAGAAAGTCGGTCCGCTGCGGTTAGCGAGCGGCTTCATACACACGTCGGCTGATATCCAGCGTGATGTCTTGGTGCTCACCCAGTGCGGTCATGCCGTGCTCTTCCAGCTTCGCTACCATTGCCGGAATGGAGCTGCCGTCCAACTGGTAGTCGGACAGACGGGTCGGTACACCCATCTGTTCGAAGAAGGCGCGGGTAGCGGCGATAGCGGCATCAATGCGCTGATCTTCGGTGCCATCACGCAGGTTCCAGACGCGCTCTGCGTATTGCAGCAGTTTTTCACGCTTCTGAGCACGACGTTCATTGAGCATCGACGGCAGCACAACAGCCAGCGTCTGGGCGTGATCCAGCCCATGCATAGCGGTGATTTCATGGCCCAACATATGGGTTGACCAGTCTTGTGGCACACCTGCGCCGATCAGGCCGTTAAGTGCCATGGTGGCGCTCCACATCACGTTGGCGCGCACATCGTAGTTTTGCTGCTCTTTCAACGCACGCGGACCTTCTTCGATCAGCGTCAGCAGCAACCCTTCGGCGAAGCGGTCCTGCACTTTGGCGTTAGCCGGGTAGGTCAGGTACTGTTCGACAGTATGGACAAAGGCATCGACTACGCCGTTGGCGATCTGACGTTCAGGCAAGGTGTAGGTGACGACCGGGTCAAGCACGGCGAAGCGCGGGCACACCAGCGGATTCATAAATGCCCGCTTGTCGCCGCTGCTCTTACGGGTGATGACCGCGCCGCTGTTGGATTCTGAACCCGTTGCTGGCAGGGTCAACACCACGCCCAGCGGAATCGCGCTTTCGACCTGCGCACCCCAGGTTTCCAGTATATGCCACGGATCTTCGGCCGCGGTGTAGTGTGCCGCTGCGGCGATGAACTTGGTGCCGTCCGCCACTGAACCGCCGCCTACCGCCAGCAGGAAGTCAATTTTTTCCTTGCGGACAATCTCCACCGCTTTCATCAGCGTTTCGTAGGTCGGGTTCGGTTCAATACCGGAGAATTCCAGGACGTTGTGGCCTTTCAGCGCGTTGATCACCTGGTCGAATACGCCGTTTTTCTTGATGCTGCCACCGCCGTAGGTGATCAGGATACGGGCATCTGCCGGGATTTGCTCAGCCAGGCTGGCGATTTGCCCTTCGCCGAACAGGATTTTGGTCGGGGTATGGAGAGTAAAATTCTGCATGGTTATAAATCCCTTGTAAGGTTACTGGTCCAGTTTAAAGCCTTGCTGTAACAGCGCAGGCAGGACATGGGGGTAATAGACGTGCTGATAGTAGCTGGCGGTATTGCTGCCCCAGGCTTCGCCATCGTGACGTCCCGTTTGCTTCCAGTGGGTAATCAGGGTGTCGTTATATTGTTCGATCGCCGCCGCCAGCGGTTCGGAGCGGTAAACCTCGTCGTGGAGAAACGTCTCCAGCGGCAGGCGCGGTTTCTGGTGCGCTGGTTGGTCTACATAGCCTAGCACCAATCCAACAACCGGGAATGTCAGCGGCGGCAGTTCCAGCAGGTCGATCATGCCTTGTGGACTACGACGCACACCGCCGATTGGCACGATGCCGAGCCCGAAGGAATGCGCGGCGGCGATCAGCGACCCCAGTGCGATGCCGACATCGGTCGCGCCGGACACAATGCTCTCGACGCTCTCGTGAGCGTGCTGTTCTTTACCGCTCATGGCAATGCCGGTGGCGGTTTTATGCATATCCAATACCAGCGTCAGGAAAACCGGTGCCTGTGCAATCCAGGGCTGTCCTCCCGCCAGTTCGGCGATGCGGGCGCGTCGGGCCGGATCGCGTGTCACCACGATGGAAACCTGCTGTGAATTCACCGATGTCGGTGCCAGATGCGCGCTGTTGATAATGGCGGACAACACATCTTCCGGGATCGGCTTATTCAGATAACTGCGCTCGCTACGATGGTGGGTGAGTAGCTCAATGGTTTGATTCATGCGGATTCCTTGTCATACCAGACCGAGGTTGAGTCATGGTGATCAGGTGGTAAGGCGATGGGGTTTATTTTCGGTGTCTATCTACATTCCGACAATGCTCATTTCTCGCTATGTATTGCCTTTTTCTGCAAAGATTAGGAGAAAAGGGTGATTATATGGTCCGAATGTGTCACTTTATTTCCGTTATCAATAAGAGATGAATATATGCAAAATCCTGGTCCACGCCAGCATCTGGTCAATCTGGCGATGCCGCACACCGTCGGCACTGGCGTCAGTCAAACCCCGATTCCGCAGGTCAAGATGATCTACATCGATCGCCACTGCACACGGGCACCGGTGCTGTACGACCCTTGTATCGTGATCATTTTTCAGGGGCACAAGGTGGGGTATCTGGGGGATAAAGTTTTCCAGTATGACCCGGACAACTATTTGCTGATGACGGTGCCGTTGCCGTTTGAGTGCGAAAGCTTTGCCAGCCCGGATAACCCGCTGGTCGGCATTTCCATTCGGGTGGATATCCCAATTCTGCAAGACCTGTTGATCGAAATAGGGGATGACAACTGCGGCGAGAAACGTCGTGCCAATAGCACGGGCATCAACAGTGTGCCGCTGAGCGAGGCCATCCTGTGTGCGACGGAGCGGTTGCTGGAGGCGATGGCGAACGCCCGTGACGCCAGGGTGCTGGGGCCGTGGATTGTGCGTGAAATCCTTTATCATGTGTTGTGTGGGCCCTGTGGCGATTCACTACAGGCGTTGATGAACCGCTACAGCCATTTCAGCCAGATTGCCCGCGCGCTGCGCTATATCGAAAACCATTATGCAGACAACCTGAGCGTGGAGCGTCTGGCAATGGAAGTGAACATGAGCGTGTCGGCGTTTCACCATAACTTTAAGGCGGTGACCAACACCTCGCCTGTGCAGTACCTGAAGTCCTACCGGCTGCACAAAGCACGTTTACTGATGGTACATGACGGGCTGAAAGCCAATACCGCATCCATGCAGGTGGGATACGAAAGCGCTTCGCAGTTCAGCCGGGAATTCAAGCGCTTCTTTGGTGTGACACCAGGTGATGAAGTCGCCAGACTGCGTTCGGGGTCAGGCGTTGTGGAGAGTAGCTAAACTGTGTATCCAGTGGTCGGTGTTGCACCGTAAGCACGGGATACGCCAATTGGTGTCCTGGCAGGCAGACGAGCCAGTCTGCTCGCCGGTGTTTCTCAGGCCATTGCCCGTTTTTTACGCCACAGTACCAGCAGCATTCCCACCAGCCCGCAGCACAACAACACCAGCGGTAGAATACATAATGCGGTCATAACCTGGTCTTCGTAACGTTTGACCAGTGGAATATGGCTGAGGGCATAGCCCAGCGTGACAATACCGGTGACCCACAGAAAACCGCTCAACCAGTTAAAGATCTGAAAGCGGGTGCTGCTCAACCCAGACACCCCGGCAATGGTCGGCAACAACGTCCGCACAAATGCCAGAAAACGGCCAATCAGCAGCGCTGCCAGCCCGTGCTGATGGAACAGACTATGGGTGCGTTGATGATAGTGAGCAGGCAACTGATGCAGCCATTTCTTCACCAGCCGGGTATCTCCCAACCAGCGCCCTTGCAGATAACTCAGCCAGCAACCGAGGCTGGCGGCCACAGTCAATAGCACCATGGTGGGAATGAAGCTCATCACGCCTTTGGCGATCATGGCACCGGTCAGCAGCAATAGACTATCGCCCGGCAGAAAGGCGGCAGGCAGCAAACCGTTTTCCAGAAACAGGGTAGTGAAAAGTATGCCATAAATAACCCATACCACGTGTGGGTCGGCTAAGGCACTGAAGTCTTGCTGCCACAGCGCCTGAATAATTTCATGAACAACACTCATATCGCATCCTGTCTGGTTTGCTGTAACCCCTGAAACGGCGTGAATACGCCGCACTAAGAGCCTATCCCAATAAAGCTATTTTACTTGGCACTTTGGTCCTGGGCCGTGCTCGAACGCCTCACGTACTATGTGTCTGTGTGTACGCTCTGGGTTCTTCGTGCTGTCCGTGTCCAAACTGGCTGCGCCAATGATGCCTATTGGGATAGGCTCTAAGCCTGAAAAACGAGCATCAGGATAGGGGAAAAAAGGTAAACGTATCGTCATTGTTGTTACTGTTCATCATATACGCTTTCCTTCGCTTCCCACAGCGGCATCAAGGGGCTGGAGGGATAGTGGCGTCACATTTCCTGCAATCTCCTGAAGCCAGTTTCCAAATCGGCGATCAAATCGTCGCTATCTTCCAGGCCGATGTGCAGTCGCACTAACGTGCCGGTAAAGTCGACACCGCCTGCCGGGCGAATCGCCGCCAGTTCTTCCGGCTGATTCGCCAGGATCAGCGACTCGAAACCGCCCCAGGAGTAGGCCATGTGGAAGTGGCTAAAATGGTCGAGATAATGGGCCAATTGCTCACGGCTTAGCTTCTCTTTCAGCACGAATGAGAACAGGCCATTTGCACCGCTGAAATCTCGCACGAAGAATTCATGCCCTTTGCAACCAGGCAGCGCCGGGTGGTTGACCGTTGCGACTTCCGGGCGCTCCGCCAGCCAGCGCGCCACGCGCAGGCCGTTTTCCTGATGCTGCTGCAACCTGATGCCGAGTGTTCGCAGTCCACGGCTGGCCATGTAGGCGCTGTCGGCATCGGCCATCTGCCCCATCAGGTAGGATTGCTCGCGCAGTTGATCCCAGCAGCGTGCGTTGGCGACAGCGGTGCCAATCATGACATCGGAGTGACCCGTGATGTATTTGGTGCCGGACTGAATCGAGATATCTACGCCAAGATCGAGCGGCCGGAACAGCACACCCGCCGCCCAGGTGTTGTCGATCATGATGACGATATCCGGGTTAACGCGGCGAACGGCGGCAACAATCGACGGAACGTCCTGTACTTCCATGGTAATGGAGCCGGGTGATTCCAGAAACACCACACGGGTATTCGGTTGGATCAGGCTGGCGATGTTATCGCCAATCATCGGATCAAAAAAGGTGGTGCTGATGTTCATTTTGGTCAGCACTTTGTTACAAAAGTCCTGCGTGGGTTCGTAGGCAGAACCCGTCACCAGCAGGTGATCGCCTGCCGAGACAAATGCGGTGATGGCATTAGCGATCGCGGCGGCACCACAAGGATAGAGCGCGCAGCCTGCACCACCTTCCAGTTCGGTCATGGCGTCCTGAAATGCGAAGTGGGTCAGGGTGCCACGGCGACCATAAAACAAGGCACCTTTAGCGCGGTTGATGGTAGCCTGTTTCTTGTCCTGCACGCTGTCAAATACTAGCGAAGAAGCACGCTGAATCACCGGGTTGACCGCCCCCTGGGTCACTCTTTTGCTGCGCCCGGCAGCCACCAGCGTGGTGGCGATTTTTTTACTCGTCATACGGCATCACCTGTAGCTTAAACATTCCTTGCGTTGAGCGCTTTACGTTATCACGGCTGGGATGACAGGGGGCGGCTTTTCTTATCAAGATGAACATGTCGCTGAGACGGGGTGGCAAATGTGCGCAGAAACGGTGTGCCGGGGAAAGCGTGCAGCAAAATGCGCAAATAATAATGAGAACGACTATCAATTAATTGTGGGTTTGGTATCATTTTCGCCAGATTAACGTGGCATGAAAATGATTGGTGGAGGTACAGCGTGTATACGGCTGACAAGAATATGAACCAACGGGGATCATCAGTCTGGCGTAAGCCCGGCCGTATGTTCGGAGGCTTTACTCATCGTTTGATGGCGTTCACGTTGCTGGGTATGGCTGGCAGCGCACTGGCTGCGCCGACGTCGGCACCGATCGCGACCGGTACGACGGTAGCTGTGGCTGCGGCACCGTCTGCGCCGCCGGGCGCGGTCAGTAGCCTGATGAGCACAGATCTGTCCGTTTGGGGAATGTATCAGCACGCTGACGTGGTAGTAAAAACGGTGATGATCGGCTTGTTGCTGGCATCCGTCGTAACCTGGGCGATTTTCTTTGGCAAGAGTGCCAGTCTGATGAGTGCCAAAAAGCGTATTCGTCGGGAACATCAGGCGCTGGAAGATGCCCGCACGCTGGATGACGCGCAGGATATCGCAAGCGTGTTTCAGCCGGGCAGTGTGTCGTTGCAATTGCTGGCAGACGCCCGTAATGAGCAGGAGCTGTCCGAACGTTCTGATGACAATAACGGCATCAAAGAGCGTACCGCGTTTCGTTTTGAACGCCGTGTGGCCGCTACCGGGCGTCAGATGGGGCGCGGAACCGGTTATCTGGCGACGGTCGGCGCTATCGCACCGTTTATCGGTCTGTTTGGCACCGTTTGGGGCATCATGAACAGCTTTATCGGCATTGCCCAGTCGCAGACCACCAACCTGGCAGTAGTGGCACCGGGTATCGCCGAAGCGCTGCTGGCGACGGCCATCGGTCTGGTCGCGGCGATTCCGGCGGTAGTGATCTATAACGTGTTCGCACGTTGGACGGCTAGCTATAAGGCGATCGTGGGCGATGTGGCCGCGCAGATTCTGCTGTTGCAGAGCCGTGATCTCGATATTGCCGCCAGTGTCGGCAACGCCTCTTCTTCACCGGCACAGAAACTGCGGGTAGGGTAAGTCGATGGCGATGCATCTGAACGACGGGCAGAGTGAAAACGGTGAAATGCATGACATCAACGTGACGCCGTTTATCGACGTTATGCTGGTGCTGCTGATCATCTTCATGGTGGCTGCGCCGTTGGCGACGGTAGATGTGCGGGTTAACCTGCCTGCCTCCAGCGCTACGCCGCAACCGCGCCCGGAAAAACCGGTGTTCCTGACGGTGAAGGCCGATAAACAGCTCTATCTGGGTGATGATGCGGTCACTGAGGCGACGCTGGCTCAGGCGCTGGAAGCCAAAACCCTGGGCAATAAAGACACCACCATTTTCTTCCAGGCAGACAAAAGTGTGGATTACGAAACCCTGATGCGGGTGATGGATTCATTGCGTGAGTCGGGCTATCTCAAGATTGGCCTGATGGGCGCGGAGAAAGCGCGCTAAGGCGCGGTTTGCCGTCTGAACAGAACCACCGCTCCGGCGGTGGTTTTTTTATGCGGTTTGCGTAAGGTCCGCCGGGTGTTTTCAGGTGAGAGAATCCGGGTGACGCCAGTGCAGGCGGGTCGGTACATAGACGCGGCTTTCCTGCAACGGTTGCCCTTCAATCAGCGCGTTGATCATGTTGAAGCTGTTGCGCGCCAGCATCTCGCAATCCTGCGCCACGGTATCGATCTTCATCGGCAGGCAATCAAACAGGTAGTGATCGTCAAAGCTACATAGCCGCATATCACAGTCCATCAGGTTGTGCTGGCTCAGGTAGCGCAGCACCCCTTCCAGCAGGCCGCAGGCGGCGGTATAGAGCGCCTTGGGCGGGCGACCGAGACGGGCGCACAGCTGGGCGAACATCTCGTAACCGGCGCTGGAATGATAGTTACCGTGGATAATCCATTCTGGACGACACTCGACACCGGCGCGTTCCAGCCCAAGCTGAAAACCAGCCAGTCGATCGCGGGTGGGAGAAATCCGTGGCTGACCGCCGATGAAATAGCATTCGTCCGGATGCTGACGAGCGATGTTTTCCACCAGCGAAGCGGTAGATTCCACCGCTTCGGATACCACCATCGGCAGGTCGGATTCACCGATCACCCGGTCGAACTGCAACACCGGCAACTGCTGGTTAATCTTCTGGTATTCAACATCGCTCAACATGCTGGAGGCGACGATCAGGCCATCTACCTGACGCTGAATCAGGCTGTTGACCGCCATCATTTCCTGGCTGGCGTTCTCATCGGTACAGGCAATCAACAATTGCAACCCGGCTTCCCGGCACAGGCACTCCAGTTCGCGGGAGATCATCGCAAAACCGTAGTTGGTCATTTCCGGCACCACCAGCCCCAGCGTGTTGCTACGGCTGGAGCGCAAAGAGCGGGCGTGGATGCTGGGTTGATAGCGTTGCTGCTGTGCCAGCGCCAGCACCCGGTCACGGGTTTCGTCCGAAACGCGGAACTCTTTGCTGCGGCCATTAAGAACCAGACTGGCGGTGGATTTGGAGACGCCCGCCAGTCGTGCGATGTCGCTAATTGTGACGCGTTTGGTCTGTTTCACCGTGATATCTTTAGAGAACAATGTGCCTTTAATGGCATGAAAAGGAACCTTATTCTATCACGCATGGTGCCAACAGCCAGTGTTGCAACGTGATGTGACCCGAGCCACTGAAGCTGACCATGGCGTCGCTGGTGGGAAAATAGCGTGATGACATCACCGCCTGCCCGTGGTTGATAAAAATTTCCACGCTGGAGCGGTCGCACAGAATCTGCAAGTGGTGCAGCGGGCCGTCATGCCAGTAACGGTGTTCCGGCTCGTTGGTGCGGCGGTTGCGGCGGCTTAGCGTCAGACGCTCGCCGTCCCAGCACAGCACCATCACCTCGGCGAAGTTGATCTGAAATTCGCCCTGGGTGTCCAGCATCAGTTCCGCACTGCTGGCAGGCAGCGCGGGCGCGTAATCAGCAACGCCCTGCCACAGATGTTCCAGATGACGCAAGCTTTGCAGCTCGCGCGCTGGTTGCTGGTAAATTCGATCATCGTGCAGCGTCAGCTCACGCGGGCAGGTCATGGTATGGATCCAGCCGTGCGTGATGGTGGGCTGGAAGAACTCATTCTGATCCGGCACACCCATCCACCCGAACAGCAGACGGCGGCCATCTTCGCTCTGCGTGGTTTGCGGCGCGTAAAATTCGAAGCCCAGATCCAGTTCGTGGAACGCCTGATGGGTGAAGCGGCCGTGGTCATAGTCGAGTGAGCCAATGAAATAACCGGACTGATGGGTATTCAGGTGGTGCTCTTCCTCGGCAGGTAGCCCCTGTGGGCAGCAAACCAGCACCTCATGGTTTTCTAGTGCGAACAGGTCCGGGCATTCCCACATGTAACCGAAATCGCCGAGTCCGTTGAGGCGAGAACCGGCGATTTCACCCAGAGAGTGCCATTGCAGCAGGTCGGATGAGCGATACAGCAGCACTTTGCCCTGTAAGTCCTTATCCTGTGCGCCCAGCACCATGTACCAGTTGTCCTGATGACGCCAGACTTTTGGGTCACGGACGTGGCCGGTGTAGCCTTCCGGTAATGACAAAACCGGGCCGAACTTGTCGAATTCGCCATCGTCATTGGCACGTGCCAGGCACTGATACGCAGTGCGTGAACCGTCGTCGTATTTTACATTGCCGGTATAAATCAGCGTCAGCGCATCGTTATCCACCACGGCTGAACCTGAGTAACAGCCGTGGCTTTCATAGCTTTCTGATGGCACCAGCGCCACCGGTTCGTGACGCCAGTGCACCAGATCGGCGGAGCTCCAGTGCCCCCAGAACTTGGCACCGTGAGCACAGGCCAGCGGATTCCACTGATAAAACAGATGGTAACGCCCTTTATGCTGCACAAACCCATTGGGATCGTTCAGCAGCCCGACCTGCGGTGACAGGTGCCACTGCGGACGATGCGGGTCATAGGTTTGCCGTGATGGTCCAGACATCAGCGCGTAGGCCATGCGTTTTAACAGATGGATTTCCTTCATTATGCGTTGTCCGTTTTGTATTTCAGCAACAAAGAGATCAGGAAGGCGGTGCCAAAGGCGATCAGCATACCAATCAGATAACTCAGGATTGAGCCAGCCTGCACGATGGCAAGGCCTGGAATGCCGGTCAGCCCGACCGCTGTCATATTGACATGGTTAGCCACCACCCAGGCACCACCCAGCGCCCCGCCCGCCAGCCCGGCCAGGAACGGTTTGATGAAGCGCAGGTTAATCCCGAAGATCGCCGCTTCGGTAATGCCGAGCAGGCAGGAAAGCGACGAGGGTACGGCGATAGCTCTGATTTTGGCATCGCGGGTTTTGAAGTACACCGCCAGACAGGCACCGCCTTGCGCCACGTTAGCCATCGCCCAGATCGGCAGCAGGAAATTGACGCCAATAGACGGATTACCTAGCAGCCCGGCTTCAATAGCGTGGAAACTGTGGTGCACACCGGTAATCACAATCGCCGAATACAGACCGCCGAACAGCAGCCCGGCCAGCCAGCCCGCGTGGGTAATCAGCGTGCTCAGTACCAGAGAGATGCCGTCGCCCAACATGCGGCCCGCCGGGCCAATCACCAGCATGGCGACGAAGCCGGAAATGATCACGGTCAGGAACGGCGTCACGATGATATCCAGCGCGTTTGGCACCACTTTGCGCAGGCGCTTTTCCACCAGACTCATGAACCATACCGCCAGCAGCACCGGGAACACGGTGCCCTGATAGCCGATCATGGCAAATTCCAGGCCGAACAGGTGCATGGTTTTGAAACCACCCGCCACGCCCCAGGCGTTGGTCAGTGCCGGGTGGGTGAGGATGCCCCCCAACGTTGCGCCCAGATAGGGGTTGCCGCCAAATTCACGCGCGGCGGTAAAGCCGATCAGAATCGGCAGAATGATGAACGCGGCGGAGCTGAACATATCCAGCATCACGAAAATGGCGCTGTTGGCGTCAACCCAGCCGTAGGTCTTGATCATGCCGAGCAGGCCCATCAGCAGGCCGGAGGCAACAATCGCCGGAATAATCGGCACGAAAATGTTCGACAGCAAGCGTGCCAGCCGTTGCAGCGGATTAAGCTTTTGCGCTGCCAGTGTTGCGGCTTCGCTGGTGCTGGCTTCGCTGATGCCAGCGGCTTTGATGAACTCAGCGTAGACCTTGTTCACCAGCCCGGAACCAAAAATGATCTGCATCTGTCCGGCATTCTGGAAACACCCTTTGACGCCCTCGACGCTTTCAATGGCAGTTTTATCGGCCAGACTGTCATCGTTGAGCACCAGCCGCAGGCGGGTGGCGCAGTGCGCGGCGCTGGCGATGTTTTCCCTGCCTCCCAACAAGGGGATCAGGGATGCCGCAGTGGCATGAATATCCATAGTATTCCTCTTTTATCAATAACAGGTGTGCGGTCACCCGTCACCGGTAGCATACGCCTTGCCGGTGACGGCCGCGTTAACCGTTAGAACCAGGTTTCCATCTGAACGCCGAAGGTCCATTCACCACCGGCTTTGAAGCCTGTGGAACCGAAAGCATCGTCGCTGGCGTAGTTATCCAGTCGTTTGTCCCAATCCATATAACTGGCGAAGACGCGCAGTTCCGGACGGCTTAATAAGTTGGAGATGTCACCCACTTTGAACGTCGGGGCGAATGTCAGCTTGTAGAACCCGCCGCTTACCTGATTACGCGATAAGTATCCCTGAGGATCCAGATTCATATATTGATAGCTGCCTTCATAGGCCAGCGCGAAGTTTTCGGTGATTTCCTGAACAAAGCGCGCATTAAATGTCACCCAGCGGTAGTCATCCCCCTGAACGTAACGATCTTTGCTGCTTTGCGCCAGAATGGCCGGGGCGAAGCTCCAGGTTTTATTCAGTGCGGTCGTACCGTAGGTCGCCAGACGCCAGGTGTTGGCATTCTGTGTCAGGTTGCCGTCGGAGCCGATGGCTTTAACCTCACCGCCGAGGCCGTGTCCGTACAGCAGCGCCACTTTGGATGTGCCATCACGCAAGCCGTAGAAGCTGTCACCGTGCCAGGCAACCAGTGCATGGTAACCGGTGTCGCCAGCGTTGGTGTTGGTGACATTGTTGGCGTTGTTACGCCCGGTGTTTTCCTTCACATCGTTGTTGCGCGCGCGCAGGCCGCTCAGCATGAACTGGAACGGACCGACGAAGTTATTGCTGGTGACAATATAGTTTTGGATTTCGTTATCCAGCGTGGTGATCTCACCGAGGCTGCGGCCGTACAAAGAGAAGTTGGTTTTCCAGCCGTCCACCGGTTTCACGTCGTAGATACCGCCGCCGGTCCCAGCCAGGAACACCACGTCGGAGTCGATCCAGTGGATGTCGAAGTTATCGCGGTCAAAGCGTTTACCGGCCCACAGCGTGGTGTCTTTGAAGGCACCGGTGAAGGTCGGCAGCGAGCCCAGTTCCACAAACGCTTCACGCACGTTCAGGTCACTGGTGCTGGCGGTCCAGTCGTTATAGCTGCGCTGGCCGTCCGCCATCATCACTTTGAAACGGGTGGTGGCACCGTTGTCGAGCTTGGTACGGTGCTCCAGTTTCAGTTCCAGGTAGGTATCGTCTTCATTACCCAGTCGGCCAACATGACCACCGGTTTCACCGGCTGGTGTCATACTCGGGCCAATGTTCGCCTTCGAGCTGGTAACGGAATCGTGGATAGCCAGGCCAGAACGGGCATAACCGTGGAATTCAAAACCATCGGCAATATTGCGTTTGTTGGCTAGCGAGTCAGTTTTCAGCGCGACTTGTTGGGTTTGTTGCTCATTTTGTGTGGTGCGTGCGGCAACCTGCTGGGTAGTTTGTTCTACCTGCTGGGTTTTCTGTTCGACCTGCGCCGTGCGGGCCGCCAGTTGTTTAGCCTGTTTTTCGGCGGCGTCGGCGCGGGCTTCCGCTTGCTTCGCGCGTTGTTCTGCCTGCAACAGACGTTGCTCCAGCGCGTTCAGTCGCGCCTCAATGCTATCAGCGGGGGCGGCCAGCGCCTGAGAGGTACAGAGTGCAAGTCCCACGGCGGCGGCAAGATAACCTGGCTTTATCATGTTGGGGTTTCCCTTGAATGGTCAGATGGTTTTTTTGTTTTGCTAAATTGCTAAACCGGTTATGCAGCGAAAGCTAAATGGGCTGAGAGGGGTTGGCAAGGAATTTTGTTTTCTTGCTGTGCTAACTGTGATCATGACAACAAAACCCGTTCCCGACGGTGTAAGACGGCCGTTGGGAGCGGGCTTTGAAGGCTATAACACGCTGCTGAGTTGATGGGCGAACGGCAACGCCGTCATCGCGCCTTTGGCGGTGGTTGCCAGCGCGCCGCAGCGCTGTGCCTGCGTGAGTACGGAATGCCAGTCGTCGATCTGATACAGGCTATCGTAGCGGGCCAGCGCCGCGAGCATACCCGCCACAAAGGCATCACCCGCCCCGGTGGTATCGACCGGGGTAACACGTTGCGCCAGGAAGTGCCGCAATTGCTGACCGTCATGCAGCCAGACGCCATCGCCGCCCTGAGTAACCAGCAATCGCTTAATCGGGTATCGGGCCATCAGGGTGGCGCTACCCTGACGAATGTCCTCGCTGCCGCTGAGAAACAGGAATTCCTCTTGCGAGAGTTTCACCACGTCCGCCAGCGCCAGCACCTGATCCAGACAGGTTCTCAATTCCTGCTCGCTGTGCCACAGGTCAGCGCGGATATTCGGGTCAAAACTGACCCACCCTTGCGCCGCACGAATTCGCTTTATTGCCTCCAGCGCGGTGCTGCGTGATGGTTCGCGCGACAGGGCGATGGAACACAGGTGTAGCCATTCGCTGCGCTGAAACGTCGGCAGGTCAGACGGTTGCAGGAACAGGTCGGCGCTGGGGCGTACCATAAACGTGAAGGTGCGTTCACCCTGATCATCGAGACTCACCACCACGGTGGAGGTACGGTGCTCGGCGTCTGGCTGCATATGACTGACTTCCACCTGTTCGCGGGCCAGTACATCACGCAGGAAGTGGCCGAATACATCCTCACCGACACGGCCGATAAAGCCGCTGTTTCCACCCAATCGGGCGACGCCCACGGCGACATTAGCCGGTGCGCCCCCTGGGCATTTCAGATAGCGTTCCTCGTCTTCCGGAATGAGGTCGACCACCGCATCGCCCATTACCCATACTTTGTGAGACATAATTACACTCTTTATCGGGGATAGTTAAACTGTTTGCTAAAATAGAAGAAACGGTTTAGCTAAGCAACCTGTTGATCGGCAAGGGGCATGAAAAGCTCATCAGAGACGTGGTTTATGGCTGTTGTGAGGGATACCCGACATCGCTCTGCCGTTACACGCGTTTCAGTCTCTCGTTTAACGTCATCACGATTTTCAAGCTAGTCGCACAGGTTGGCTACTGCGCCTTTATCCGTATCGGGTAAGGCGTCACTGATATCAGGTGGTTGAATTTATAACAATAAAAAAACGGGAGCGGAGCCATAAAAAATAATTATCTCGCCGAAATGAGAAATAATTTCCAGTAATTATTATTGGAATTTAATTATATTCCCAAAATAATGCGAGTTGCAGGACAAAACGTTTTGCGTTTTGAACGCTGCTGGCCGCGGCCCCGAAAGGGCGAGGCCCATGAAATGGGCCGAGTAACGCAGCCAACGCACCTGCAACGTGAAGTCTGACGGGTATATTCATCATTAAATATTATTCATCGGCTAACGAATATCACCTATGTAATAAGTCGCTTTTTTATTTATAAAAATTATCTTGTCACTGCCTATTTGTTTTCCATACTTAATAAATAGTCACATATTTTAGTGGTGAGGTAGCCCATGCCCGAAGCAGTTCATTCGGAACTGTTGTCTGAGTCCTATTTTCATTATTGGGGAAACGCGCGATCGTTTTCTGAGCACGATATCGGCAAGTTCGCCCGTGGTTTTCAACAGCGCTACCAGAACCCTGCTGCGCCGCTGGCGCAGGGCGACGCGGCAGATTACTACCCTACAGATAGGGGACTCGTTGCACGGTAGTCAGTCCATGATGAATTTGTCTGTAATACGACTGTTTTTTCACAGTTTTTTACTGCGTTAGCAGTTTTGTCCACCGGGAAACATCGGTGCCACTGGCGTGAACTCTGGCCGCGCCGGGGCAGAAAACAATAACAGGAATCATGACGACCTCACGGATGAGGCCTTATTGAAGAGGTAGTTCATGTTTTCACTGATTGACACACCCTGGTTACCCGTATTGGGCGCAGACGGACACCGCACCCACATTTCTCCACGGCAATTGGCCGACGACCGGATTATTGATCTGGCGTGTCCACGGCCCGATTTTCAGGGCGCGGCCTGGCAACTGCTGATCGGCCTGTTGCAAACCGCCTATGCCCCATCAGATGAGGAAGACTGGGAGGACATCTGGCGCGATGGGCTGGGTGACGGCTGGGCGCACGCGCTCGACACGCTGGCTCCCGCGCTCAACTTTGGTGCCGATAAACCCTCGTTTATGCAGGATTTTTCCCCGCTGGATGCTGACAACAGCCCGATCTCTGGTTTGCTGATCGACGCACCGGGCGGTAATACCCTCAAGCTTAGCAAAGACCACTTCGTCAAGCGTGGCACGGTGAACGCCATCTGCCCGCATTGCGCCGTGCTGGCGCTCTACACGCTGCAAACCAACGCGCCGTCGGGCGAGTTGGGGCACCGGGGCGGTGTGCGCTGTGGTGGGCCGATCACCACCCTGCTGATGCCTTACGACGCGCAAAATCCGGTGCCGCTGTGGCGCAAACTGTGGGCTAACGTCACGCCTGACGAACGCGGTGATTGCGTCGCGGCGGTATTCCCCTGGCTGGCAGCTACCCGCACCAGCGAAGGTGATAAAGACAAGGTGACGCCGGAAAACGCGCACTGCTTGCAGGCGTACTGGGGGATGCCACGCCGCATTGAACTGGACTTCGACCATACCGAAGCCGGGCATTGCGACCTGTGCGGCGATAAGTCGGACCACTTGTTCACGCACTACCGCAGCAAAAATTACGGCGTACAGTACGAACACTGGCAGCACCCGCTGACGCCGTATCGCCAGTCAAACAAAGACGGCATGTTGCTATCGGTAAAAGGCCAACCGGGCGGATTGTCGTACCGCGACTGGCTGGGGTTGGTGATTGGCTCGCAGGACGCACTCAACCAGACATTGCCCGCCCTTGTGGTGAGCCGCAACCGGCAACGGGTGCCACTGCGGCACAAAGTCGGGCTGTGGTGCTTCGGCTACGACATGGACAACATGAAAGCGCGCTGCTGGTACGAACACCATGTGCCGGTGTGGAAAGACCTCACCCCGGCAGTGCACGACTACCTGCCGCTGGGCTTGCAGATGGCCCTGGAGGCTCAGCAACTGCTGCGTCAGTCGGTGAAGGCGGCCTGGTTCCGTCGGCCAAAAGACATGGGTGGCGATTTCAGTTTTATCGATGTGTCGTTCTGGCAGGAAACCGAACAGTTTTTCCGCCAGCTTTACCGCTCCATCGCCGCTGGCAAGTGCGCCATCAGCGCGCTGAAAGCCTGGCAGAACCAGCTTTACTTATACCTGATCGGCACCTTCGACCGCTTGACGTTTGGCAACCCGGATCAACAGAGCGACCTGACGCAGGCGGTGAAAGCACGCAGCGAGATGGTGAAGCTGTTCCACGGTCAGAAATCGATGAAGCTGTTTAAACAAATGCAACCTCAGGAGGAGGCGGTGAATGGGTAATACCGCAATGCTGCTGGTGATAGATGCACCGGCAGCGGCGAATTAACACATTACAAAACCGGGCTCCCCGCGCCAGCGGGGATAACCCTCTGTTTTAGAATCAGAATCTATAACCCATGCCGATAGTAAAGCCGTTTATCGCGTGATCACCGTTGATGTCAGCCTGTGTTCCTTCGTAACCCAGATTGACGGACAGGTTATTGATTGGATTGATGATAATCCCGGCACCGTAAGCGAAAGCATTGGAGGTGAATGTGCGCTTTTGTGTGCCCTGGCTGACCAGCCCTCTGCTGTTTTCGAAGTTGAACCATTCAGAAGACACATCAGTTTTCACGTGAGCCGCGCCGAGCAGTGCATAGGCACTGATCATCGGTGTGATGCGGTAAGCAGGACCAATCAGGAAGGAATAATACTTGCTGTCGGCGTGGTTACGGATGACATCGTTCTCAATCGGGCTTGAAGCGTCGGCATCGCCGCTGAGGTAAGAAAAGGAGCCTATCAGGCTGAGCGCGGAGTCCCATTCATAACGGTATTGTATGTTCACGCCACCCAGGCGTTTTAGATCCTGAATCTTGCTTTGTGCGTACCCAACAGAAAAGGTATTCATGTCAGCGCGAACACTCATTCCGCAGAGTAATCCACTTGCCAGCAATGCCGAGAACACTATTTTTTTCATTATCCCATCCATTTGAACAGTATATTTTGGTTTTGCCTGCGAGCACGCTATGCCGGAGGCGGCTTACACACAGGATGTTACGGGCCGTAATCGGCCACGTTGTTCACAACGTGAATGTTTTGTCCTGCAACGTGAATGTTTTGGGGGTATATGTAGCCGAATTGAGAACGCACATAGGTTTCATAGGTTCCCCGTTGTCATGCCAGTGTGTTATCGGCGGGGAGACGAAGGAGTTCATAGCAGAAGGCATCAATGAGGAATACTGTATTGTTGCCGGTTTACGGCAGGGGGGTGATACCCACCGCCAACGTCACCAAAATTTCCCTTTCTGTGAAGATGTTATCCGTTTTTTCTATCAATTTCGGACAAAATACCGGCGTAACAGGTCTATCTTTTGCCCGAGAAGTGGCATTATGTGCAGTTCGTGATAACAGGGACTGATGCTATCCGGTCAGGCAAGGATTAACGACGTTTTACCGGGAGAGGGGCCGTGGAAGCAGGTAATACCCTGGGAGTCATTTCCCGCTATTTGAAGAAATTGCACGTACTGACGCTGTGTGTCAGCGACGATGACGATTTATGGTGCGCTAACTGCTTTTATGTGTTTGATGATGAACAGATAGCCTTCTACCTGATGACGGAGCCGGACACGCGACATGGCGAGATCATGCGGCGGTGCTCGCAGGTGGCAGGCACGGTTAATGGTCAGCCGAAGAGCGTGTTGCTGATTAAAGGCGTGCAGTTTCTGGGGGAGATCAGCCGGTTGACCGGCGATGAAGAAGTACAGGCGCGCAGTCGCTATAACGTGCGCTTTCCGATAGCCCGCAGCAGCGGTGCGCCAGTCTGGAAGCTGTCGCTCAACGAAATGAAGATGACCGATAACGCGCTGGGGTTTGGGAAAAAGCACCTTTGGCGTCGTGATACGGTAGCAGAACCGATGTAATCGACGTCGGTTTCCATATAACAGAATCCGCGTGGTGCGACGTCTGCACCACGCGGTCTGTTTATTCCTGTGCTGGCTCAGCGCAGATGGTGAATCACCTGATTGCGGCTGCCACGCCATACCAGCGTCAAATCCCGTTGTTCCTGCACGAAACGGCCGTCCACCAGCACGTTGATCAAATCGACAACGTCGCGCTGTTCTGCTGTCAGTTCATCCAGCCGATAACCGGTCCACATCCAGATATTTTTATCGGGACATTCGTCATGCACCCGCTTCACCAGCCGCAGAATGGTGGGCAGATTCTCCGGATGCAGCGGGTCGCCGCCCGACAGCGATAACCCCTGCAATGGTATGTCGGTGTTTTGCAGATCGGCGATGATGCGATCTTCCATTTCCTGCGTGAAAGGGTGCCCAGAGTTCACTCGCCAGGTACTCTGGTTATAGCAGCCGGGGCATTGGTGCTCACAGCCTGCTACAAACAGCGTACAGCGTGTTCCCGGACCGTTGACCACATCCACCGGGTAGTATTGATGGTAGTTCATAGTGATGACCGTCCAAAAGGCCGCCCGTCGGGCGGCATCAGCCTAACTAACGCCGCAGTCGTACTGGAGGCCGCGCGCCCGGTGGGCACGCGGCGCAGACTGTCAGCCCAGTTGCCCGCTGGAAAGGTGTTTTACCCGGCGTTTGACCTCTTCTTGTTTACCGGCGTTGAACGGACGTGCATCCGGGCTGCCCAGGTAGCCGCACACCCGCCGCGTTACCGAAACACGCGAGGAGTCGTGGTTACCGCACTGCGGGCAGGTAAAGCCCTTGCTGGTGCAGTCAAACTCGCCGGTAAAGCCGCACTCGTAGCATTCGTCGATCGGTGTGTTGGTGCCGTAATAGGGGACTCGGGTGTAGCTATAGTCCCATACGTCTTCCAGCGCCCTGAGATTGTGCTGCAAGTTAGGGTACTCGCCGTAACAGATAAAACCGCCATTCGCCAGCGGCGGATAAGGAGCCTCAAAATCAATCTTTTGGTACGGATTAACCTTTTTCTCCACGTCGAGATGGAAGCTGTTGGTGTAGTAGCCTTTTTCAGTCACGCCGACGACCACGCCGAATTCAGCGGTATCCAGGCGGCAGAAACGGTCGCACAGGTTTTCGCTTGGCGTACTGTACAGGCTGAAACCATAACCGGTTTCTTCTTTCCAGCTCTCTGTTGCGGCTTTTAAACGAGCGACAATCGCCACCGCTTTCTGCCGCAGGGTTTCATCATCAAACACGTGAACCTGATTACCGAATAGCGCATTGATGGTTTCGTGGATACCGATGTAACCCAGTGAAATCGACGCGCGGCCGTTCTTGAAAATCTCGGCAATATTGTCGTCCGCCTTCAGACGCACTCCGCAGGCCCCTTCCATATAAAGTATAGGCGCTACACGCGCTTTTACATTCTCCAGCCGCGCGATACGCGTCATCAGTGCCTTTTTCGCCAGCAGCAGTCGCTGGTCCAACAGTTGCCAGAAACGCGCTTCGTCGCCGTGGGCTTCCAGCCCGATACGCGGCAGGTTCAGGCTGATGACGCCCAGGTTGTTGCGCCCGTCGTGGATTTGCTCGCCGTTTTCTTCGTATATCCCCAGGAAGCTGCGGCAGCCCATCGGTGTTTTGAACGAACCGGTGACGTCCACCACCTGGTCGTAATTGAGAATATCCGGGTACATGCGCTTGCTGGCACACTCCAGAGCCAACTGCTTGATGTCGTAATTCGCATCGCCCGGCTTGTGGTTAACACCGTCACGGATGGCGAACACCAGTTTCGGGAACACCGCCGTCTTGTGGTTTTTGCCAAGCCCGGCGATACGGTTGCGCAGGATAGACTGCTGAATCAGCCGTGACTGCCAACTGGTGCCAAGCCCAAAACCAAAGGTGACGAACGGTGTCTGGCCGTTGGCGGTGTGCAGGGTGTTGACTTCGTACTCCAGCGACTGGAACGCGTCGTAGCACTCTTTCTCGGTGCGGCTGAGAGCGTAGCCTTCGGCGTCTGGGATTTGCCATTCACGTGCCACCGCACAGTGCTTTTCGTGGCTGGCGGTGACGAACGGTGCCAGAATTTCATCGATACGGTTGATGGTGGTGCCGCCGTAAATATGGCTGGCGACCTGCGCGATGATCTGCGCGGTGACCGCTGTAGCGGTGGAGATGGATTTGGGCGGTTCGATTTCCGCGTTTCCCATCTTGAAACCCTGCGTCAGCATCCCGTTGAGGTCGATCAACATACAGTTGAACATCGGGAAAAACGGCGAGTAGTCGAGGTCGTGGTAATGGATCTCGCCGCGTTCGTGGGCCAGCACTACATCGCGCGGCAGGATGTGCTGTTTGGCGTAATGTTTGGCGACAATCCCCGCCAGTAGGTCGCGCTGGGTAGGGATAACCTTGCTGTCTTTGTTGGCGTTTTCGTTGAGCAGGGCGACATTACTTTGTTCTACCAGTCCGCGAATTTCCTGATTCAACCGGCCCTGACGCTCACGAGCCACATCACGATCGTGGCGGTATTCGATATAGGTACGCGCCAGCTGTTTATATTTGCCAGACATCAGCAGGTTTTCCACCAGATTCTGAATCTCGCGAATATCAACGCGCGCTTTTCCCTGCACCTGCTGAGCGACGGCACCGGCGACGGTGGCACAGTAGTCCGCATCATCAACGCCTGCGGCTTTGGCCGCTTTGATGACTGCGTCATTGATTCGGTTTTCGTCAAAAGATACCTGACAGCCGTCCCGTTTAATCACTACTGGTTTCATGTTGTTCCTCGGTGTTCTTCCTTTGTTGATGTTATCCACAGGCGGAAGCCGCGGCTGACAACGGGTGCGGAGGCTGTGGATGTTCTTGTGGATAAACACAATATGTAGGTTCTTGTAAAAGGATAGACACTATATATTGAATTCGCCTGGAGGGTGACCCGGTTTTATTGCGCCAGAATTGACCTGGCTCAAGGAAATTTCAGCATCGTAGATAAATCAATCTTGTGTAAATAATGACCAAAAATAAGCGAGGGCGATGCAGCCCCGCTATCACTGGTCTGACGGCAGTCTGTGCTTTTTGGCTATCAAGGCATCTAGACATCCATATAGGGTTTTTGTATGGTGGCGGGAAAATTTTTTACGCAATAAGGAAAGACGATGGCAGACAACGTTCTGATTCTGGACGGGGGAATGGGGCGTGAACTGGCACGCATCGGCGCACCTTTTCGTCAGCCGGAGTGGTCGGCGTTGGCGCTGATGGAATCGCCACAGCATGTACGCCAGGTACACGACAGCTTTATTGCTGCCGGTGCGCAGGTGATTACCACCAACAGCTACGCCGTGGTGCCTTTCCATATCAGCGACGCGGTGTTCAATGAGCGCGGTCATGCGCTGGCGGTGCTGGCCGGGCAACTGGCCCGTCAGGCGGCGGACGCAGCCGCTCACCCGGTGCGCGTTGCGGGTTCACTGCCGCCGGTGCTGGGTTCGTATCGTCCGGATCTGTTCGATGTCGCCGCAGCGACGCCGATTCTGAAAACGCTTATCGATGCCCTGAATCCCTATGTGGATGTGTGGCTGGCAGAAACCCAGAGCTCGCTGGCGGAAGTGACGCTGGTGCGCGAGCTGCTGGCGAACGACCCACGTGAACTGTGGCTGTCGTTTACCTTACAGGATGAACGGGATGCCGACGGTCACGCCCGGCTGCGTTCCGGCGAAACCGTGGCGGCTGCGGCGCAAGCGGCTGCCCGTTTGAATGCTACCCATGTGCTGTTTAACTGTAGCCGACCGGAAGTGATGGCACCGGCGGTGGCACAAGCCAGCGCGGTGCTGCAAGCGCAGTCCGCGAAGATCGGCGTGGGTGTGTACGCCAACGCTTTCGAGCCGGAAGATAACCAGCGTGGTGCTAACGAAGGGCTGAGCCGTTTACGTACCGACACCCACCCGGAAGGCTATCTGCAATGGGCGCAGGAGTGGGTGGCGCAGGGGGCGTCGCTGGTCGGCGGCTGCTGCGGCATCGGCCCGGAGCACATCGCCCGTCTGGCGCAGGCATTCCACCGTCAGTCCTGATGGCGGCGAAAAATATAACGATATATCCCCTAAATAATTCGAGCTACAGGAAAGCCAACGCACCTGCAACTTGAAGTATGACGGGGATAATAACTATCCGTAACGGGTAAGCACTCACGAAGGGAACACAACATGAATCGTCGTCATTTTATCAAGAGCGCCTGCGCCTTGTCTGTCGCCGCAGCCGCTAGCAGCTGGCCGTTGAGTGCCGCCTGGGGAGCACAAGCCGGTGAACAGCCAAAAAAGGGCGGTCACCTGATTGTCGGGGTGGATAACGCCTCCAGCACCGACCGCCTCGACCCGGCGTTCTGGTTCGAAACCTATATGTACTTCGTGGGTTCCCAACTGTTCAACAATCTGCTGGAGCTGGACGAAAAAGGCGAGCTGGTGCCATCGCTGGCCGACTCCTGGGACAGCAAAGACGGCGGCCGTACTTGGGTGTTGCACATCCGCAAAGGCGTGCAGTTCCATGATGGCCGCACACTCAGTGCCAAAGACGTGATCTACTCGCTCAATCACCACCGCGGTGAAAAATCCAGCTCGTCGGTGAAAGGCTATCTGGACCCAGTGGTAGCGATGGACGCCACCGGCAGCCATGAAGTCACTATCCGCCTGAACGAACCGAACGTGGAGTTTGTCGCGTTGCTGAGTGACGTGCACTTTGCTATTACCCCGGAAAACGAGAACTTCGATAAAGGCATCGGCACCGGTGCCTTTATTCTGGAGAGTTTCCAGCCGGGCGTGCGCACGCTGGTGAAACGTAACCCGAATCACTGGAACAGCGAACGCGGTCACGTTGACTCGGTAGAAACGCTGGCGATGAACGACTCTACCGCCCGTGTGGCGGCGCTGGTGAGTGGCTCGGCGCACATCATTAACCGTGTTAACCCGCGCATCGTCGGCCGTATCCAGAATATGCCGACCCTGCAACTGCTGCGCTCGCGCGACAGCCAGATTTTCACGTTCCCCGGTCTTGGCAATGTGGCACCGTTCAACAGCGAGGACGGCCGACTGGCGTTGAAATACGCCATCGATCGCCAACAGATCATCGACACCGTGCTGGGCGGCTACGCCAGCGTAGCCAACGACAACCCGATTTTTCCGTCTAACCGTTATTTCGCCAAAGACATTCCCCAGCGTCCGTTTGACCCGGAAAAAGCCAAATGGCACTGGCAGAAAGCCGGTTTCAGCGGCCCGTTGACGCTGTCGGTCGCTGATGCCGGTTTCCCCGGCGCGGTAGACGCCGGTCAGCTGTATCAGGCATCAGCGCAGAAAGCCGGTATTGCGCTGAATGTGGAGCGCGTGCCGGATGACGCTTTCTGGGACAATGTGTGGATGAAAAAACCGTTTGTCTCCTCCAACTGGTCGGTACGCCCGACCGCCGATGCACTGCTGTCGCTGGTGTTCACCAGCCAGGCACCGTGGAACGAGTCGGCCTGGAAAGACGCCGGGTTCGACCAACTGGTGCAGGCGGCACGTGGTGAAGTGAACGAAGAAAAACGTCGTCAGATCTATCACGACATCCAGGTGATGCTGGTGGACAAGGGCAGCGAAATCATCCCGCTGTACGCCGACGCGCTCGATGCGTGCAGCAACAAGGTGAAAGGGCTGAGCGCCATTCCGGGCTTCCCACTCAGTGGTAACCGCGCGGCAGAAAAAGTGTGGCTGGCTTAAGGCGG
The DNA here is from genome assembly GCF_000784735.1 of Dickeya undicola. GTDB lineage: Bacteria > Pseudomonadota > Gammaproteobacteria > Enterobacterales > Enterobacteriaceae > Dickeya > Dickeya undicola. Next base: position 31,299 of record NZ_JSYG01000034.1, on the reverse strand, counting down.
GTAACGTGACGATTCTTCACCGATGGACCGATCTTTACCGATGGACTGAACGCTACCCGCTGCTGACGCTGATTCTGCGGCGTCTGCTGGCGGGCGTGGCGATGGTTGCGGTGGTATCGGTGCTGATTTTCGCCGGTATCCAACTGTTGCCGGGCAACGCCGCCACCGCCATTCTGGGGCAGACGGCAACGCCAGAAGCGGTGCGGGCGCTGAATGCTCAACTGGGGTTGGATCAACCGGCGGTGTCCCGCTATCTCGGTTGGTTGTGGGGCGTGCTGGGCGGCGATTTCGGCCACAGCTTCACCAGCCGTCAGAGCATTGCGCCGGTGCTGGCCTACCGGCTGGAAAACACGCTGTTTCTGGCCGGGTGCACGGCGGTGATTGCGGTGCCGCTGGCGCTGCTGATTGGCTTTCTGTCGGTGCGTTATCAGGGCAGCTGGCTGGACAAGCTGCTGAACCTGTTTACCCGCGTCGCGGTGGCGCTGCCGGAGTTTTTCTCCGGCTACCTGCTGATTCTGATTTTTTCCATCACCCTGTTCTGGCTGCCGAGCAACAGTAATGTGAGCGAGGGGATGCCACTCGGCGCGCATCTGACCGCCATCGCGCTGCCGTGTCTGACGCTGGTGCTGGCGGTGCTGGGGCACATGAGCAACATGACCCGAGCGGCGCTAATCGGCGCGCAAAACGCGGCCTATGTCGACACGGCGTTGCTAAAAGGGATGTCGCCTTCTGCTATTCTGTTGCGCCATGTGCTGCCCAACGCCTGGGGGCCGATCATCAACGTTATCGTGCTCAACCTGGCGTATCTGATGGTAGGGGTGGTGATCGTCGAAAGCGTGTTTGTTTACCCAGGGCTGGGGCAGTACATGGTCGACAGCATCAGCAAGCGCGACATGCCGGTGATTCAGGGCTGTGCGCTGGTGCTGGCGACGATTTACATCCTGCTTAATCTGCTGGCGGACGTGGTATCGCTGATGGCGAACCCGCGTTTGCGTCATGCCCGGCGGTAATGCCGTCAACCGAATGGATAATCTGTACATGCCTGCTGTGAAACCTTCCGTGGTGTTCGGCCTGTTGGGGCTGGGCCTGTTTATTGGGGTCGCGCTGTTTGCGCCCTGGATTGCGCCTTACCCGGCCGACAAGGTGGTCGGCGGTGCCTGGCTGGGGCCGATGCCGCAGGCCTGGCTCGGCACCGACAATATCGGGCGCGATCTGTTCTCCCGCTTGATTTGGGGCACCCGCACCTCGCTGGCGGTGACCGCGCTGGCTGCCGCATTGGCGTTTGTGCTGGGCACCGGGCTGGGGTTTCTGGCTGGGGTGTGCGGCGGTTGGGTTGACCAACTGATTTCCCGCGTTAACGACGTGCTGATGGCGATCCCGACGCTGATTCTGGCGCTGGTGGTATTGGCGATGCTGCCGAAAAGCACGCTAATCATCATTCTGGTGCTGGGCGTGCTGGAGGCCACCCGTGTGCTGCGTGTTTCGCGCGCGCTGGCGGTGGATATCGCCACGCAGGAGTTTATCGAAGCGGCGCGCCTGCGTGGCGAGTCGATGGGCTGGATTCTGTGGCGTGAAATTTTGCCGAACGCACGTAACACGCTGGTGGCGGAATTCGCGCTGCGCTTCATCTTCATTCTGCTATTCCTGTCGGCGCTGTCGTTTCTGGGGCTGGGCATTCAGCCGCCAACCGCCGACTGGGGCGGGCTGGCGCGTGACAACAAAGACGGCATTCTGTTTGGTGTGTGGGCAGCGCTGGTGCCGGGGGCGGCTATCGCCCTGCTGGCGGTGTCGCTTAATGTGGTGGCCGACTGGCTGCTCGGCCGCGATGGGCGTAACTGGCGCGGAGGCCGTCATGAGTGAGTTGCTGCGGGTTGAACAACTGCGTGTCACGGCGGGCGGACGGGCGCTGGTGCAGGACATCAGCTTTACCCTCAATAAAGGCGAAGTACTGGGGCTGATTGGCGAGTCCGGCGCGGGCAAATCCACCATCGGTCAGGCGATTCTCGGCCACTGTCGTCACGGTATGCGTATCGACAGTGGGCACATCTGGTTTCAGAGCGGTGATAAAAGCAGTGACCTGGCGGTGTTATCGGAGCGGCAGTTACGGCGGGTGCGCGGCACGCGCATCGCGTATGTGGCGCAGTCGGCCAGCGCATCGTTCAACCCGGCGCAGCGTATCGGCGAGCAGGTGATTGAAACGGCGGTACGCCACGGCGTGCTGTCGCGTCAGCAGGCCATCGCACGGGCGATCGAACTGTTTACCCAACTGTCGCTGCCGGAACCGCAGATCTTTTTTCAGCGCTACCCGCATCAGGTGTCCGGCGGGCAGTTGCAGCGGGCGATGATCGCGATGGCGATGTGTGCCGGTCCCGACCTGATTATTTTTGACGAGCCGACCACCGCGCTGGACGTCACTACCCAGCTCGGGGTGCTCAACGCCATCGATAAGATTATCCGCCTGACCGGCGTGGCGGCGCTGTATATCAGTCACGATCTGGCGGTGGTGGCGCAAATCAGCCATCGCATCATGGTGCTGCGTCATGGTCGTCAGGTAGAAACCGGCGACACCGCGTTATTGCTGGAAAACCCGGCTGAAGAGTACACCCGTGCACTGTTACAGGCGCGTGGCGAACCTAAAACGCCGCTGCCTGCGGTAGACGATGTGCTGGTGGATATTCGTCATCTCGGCGCTCGTTATCAGCAACAGCCGGTATTGCAGGACGTTTCGCTGCAACTGGAACGCGGGCGCACGCTGGCGGTGATCGGCGAATCCGGCTCCGGCAAATCGACGCTTGGGCGTACCCTGTGCGGGCTGCTGGCCCCGGCAGGTGGCGAGATTCGGCTCAATGGCGATACCTTGCCGCCACGGCTGGCGCAGCGCAGTCGCGCCCAGCTGCAAGCTGTTCAGATGATTCACCAGCACCCGGATACCGCGCTCAACCCGCGCTTACCAATCGGCGTGCAGATCGAGCGGGCGATGGTGTGCCTGACCGATTTGGATGCTGCCGCACGACGTGCACGCATCAGCGACCTGCTGCATCAGGTCGGATTGCTGCCGGAGATGGCGCAGCGTTATCCCACCGCGCTGTCCGGCGGTCAAAAACAGCGGGTATGTATTGCCCGCGCGCTGGCGGCGCAGCCGTCGCTGATCGTTTGCGACGAACCGACCTCGGCGCTGGACCCGCTGGTAGCGCGCGACGTGCTCTCGCTACTGCGCCAGATCCAGCAGGAAACCGGCGTCGCCTATCTGTTCATCACCCATGATTTACACGTGGTGCGGGAAGTGGCTGACACCGTGGCGGTGTTGCGCCAGGGGCGTATTGTCCGACAAGGGCCGGTGACGCAAGCGCTCTCGCCGCCGCTGGACGATTACACCCAGCAACTGCTGCTGGCGGTGCCGGAAATGCGCTGCGGCTGGCTGCGGGAAGTGATGGCGCGGGAAAGTTCTGCTTTGTCATAACCGAATACGCTGGGAGACAAACGTATCATCCGCTATTACCGGGCAAACATGCTGTTTGTCTGGTATTCACAGCAGGTAAACTAACATTGACTTTATTGACAGAATTCAGTGTATGCTTGTCTTTTCCCTTATAATCTATATTTTACTTACCTTCAATTGTAAGTTAAATATTATTTTATTTAATGGTGTTCTTGAGTAATGGATGAGTTTAATTTCGATTCTGAATTTTCATCTTCAGCCTATTTTGATCTGAATGGTAATATCTATCATGGTGTGCTTGAATTTGGTAATAGAAATGAAATCTTATTTAGGCTTAATGATGGTTTGAAAATAGATAATGAAGTTTTAAATTCTCAAGATGCTATCTTATGTTACAGCGAAGAAAAATATTTTTACTTAAATCAGTGCTCTTTATATGGTGATAAGATCTATGCAGAACATATTGCTATTGGGCTAAATGATTATTTTAAGATAACTTCTATTGAGTTGAATATAAACAGCCTTCATCATGTTATAAATGGTGTTAATAATTCCTTAGTCTTTCGTGAAGGAGCGTTTTGTATTTCTAAGAATATAAATAACTTCGATGTATCGATTGAAAATCATGATGAAATTAAGAGGATCTATGATAGATGGGGTATTTTCTCTAAAGCAAGTAACGCCGATGGTTATTCCGTTAATGTTATTCAACGACATATTATCAGGTTGGATGCTGTTGATTGTTTTGAAATGACTGATGTAGATAGACAGGTCAAATTTATTATCAGCCTTTTTTCTACACTCACGCTCTTACGTCTGGATATTAGCTATGTTTGGTTGGTATCTGAAAGTGATGGCAAGAAAAGAAAATACCCTTTTTATTTTCTTTCTGACAAGTCAGAAGTGGATAAAGGTGATAGGTATCATTGGGGAAGCTCTTTTCTAAATCTGAGCATGTTAGATGGTAGTCTATGGGCTAAGATATTCAATGGTGCTTATTCTGATTTTGATTTTAAACGGCTATGTCCAAGGTTTAGCGGAATGCTATCATATGACGGTTATTGGGAGTTCGATGTTTTAGGCTTTGTTAGTATATTTGATGCTTACCTTGCCAGTAAAGTTTATGAGAAAAATAATAAGTTGCCTAACTCGCTGAGGCATAAATTAAATGAGATTATTTCTAATCTGGATCCAGATTTACACTTTGAAAGTACTAGAGACAGAGAAGAGTATTTAAGAGTAAAAGATAAATTGATGATATTTAGCAGCAGAAATATGACGCTTCAAGATCGCTATGTTAGATTTATGAATAGTATGGATTTTAGCGCGAAAAAAGCTATTGGGTTAAATAGTAGTGATTTTCATGAAATAAAAAAAATAAGAGATGACATTGCGCATATGACACCTAGGTTGGATAAAAAACATAAGGATTTTAAAAGAATTTTTGAAATACGTGATAAATTGATTATCTCTATTTGTTACTTTTTTTTAAAGGGTTTTCATCTCAGTGAGAAAGAGTTTGCTTGCTCTGTAATTCTAAGTATTAACCCAATAAAAATTGGTTCTGGTTTTGAAAATAAATGGTTGCGCAGGGTTGTTGATGAAATTTTTTCAATTAAGGTGAGACGTGGTGATATTGATAAGATAATGCACGAAAATTATTTTGGTGTTGTCCTTGTCAGGGCTGGGGATGTTTTTCATTATAATGATAATTTAAATTCTTTCTTTAAAGATAATTACTTATATAACATTAAGCTTAAAGGTAAATCAAATGACTGCGATTTTATTGAAAGTCATTTTTGTAAAGATGATTTCGAAGGATATCAGTGTAAACATATGAATATCATTCATGCTTATTTTGATGACGAATTCGTTGAGGTTAACAACGTGTACTTGATAGACAGGTCGTTTGGGTCATAGAAAATTATAAAGCCTTGTCGATGGTGGGTTTACCCTACCATAAGGGTATCTCTGTATGGTGATTACTTTAGAGATATGTAATGTGATTTATGTCGTTTATATAATGTAGGTGGATATGGCTAGGAAAATAATTTTTTTGCTTTTAATGCTTCCTTTATCATTTTCATCTCAGGCAAGTGATATTCAATCCTGTTATGATAAAAAAGTGACAGCATATATTCAGAGTTGCATGGAGGCTTTAGCTCATGATGAGAATAAAAAATACCATGATGAATATGATAGTTTCATCAAAATTATTCGGCGTGAAGATTTAGCTAATTATAATGATTTTATTGAATCAACTAATGACGCTAAAGTTTTTTGGGAAAAATATATTAACAGTGAGTGCCAGGCTGAAGGGTTGTTAAACATCAAAGACTCTCCAGCTTATGCTATCGCTTATAATGAGTGCATGATTAAAGCTTACAGAACCAGAGTGACTTTTTATAAAAATTACCCATTCTGATTTTTTAATGCAATATACCTCGATTCAAAAATAACGTGAGTTGCAGGAAAACCAACGCACCTGTAACTCAAATTATTTAGGGTCGAGGGGCAATCTTTGAATACTCCTCGACGACAACGCACGCCTTATCCCTGCGCCGGAAACGGCGGCAACTGCCGGAAGGTGTTCTGCAACCCTTCCGACCAGGCTTTGCGGATGGCGATGAAATAAGGGTCGCTTTCGGTGATGCGGTGCTGCTCGCTGGCATCGAAGCTGCCGGTGCGATAAATCATCACGTCCAGCGGCAGGCCGACCGACAGGTTGCTGCGCAGTGTAGAGTCGATGGAAATCAGCGCGCAGCACATCGCCTGTTCCAGCGAGGTGTCCGCCGTCAGCACCCGGTCGATAATCGGTTTGCCGTACTTGCTTTCGCCAATCTGAAAGTAGGGGGTGTCGACGGTGGCTTCGATAAAATTACCTTCCGGGTAGATGTGGAACAGCCGCGGTGTTTCATCGCCAATCTGACCGCCCAGCAGCAGGTTGCAGCCGAAATTGGTGCTGCTACCGTTTTGCTGGGCCTGGCTGTCGCGGTGGATGACCTCGCGCACGGTTTCGCCCACCAGTGTGGCGGCGTCGTACAGCGTGCTGGTCTGCATCAGATTCGGCGTGTGCTGGTCCTGAATGCGGGCGTTCAGCAAGCTGATGATGCTCTGGGTGGTGGCGAGATTACCGGCGGACTGAAGTACCAGCACCCGTTCGCCTTCCTGACGGAACACATGGAGCTTTCTGAAGGTTGCGATGTGGTCGACCCCCGCGTTGGTGCGGGAGTCGGAAGCGAAAACCAGACCGTCAGACAGACGCATGGCCACACAGTAGGTCATACAACACCTTTTGAGTTAAACAGGACTCACTATTGCTGTTGCTGTGCCTGTTGTTGTCGCTCAAACAGGCTCACTTCAGCCTCGGAAAACATCTCTTCACAACCACCGCCGAGGCGGCTGCCGCGCACCGGGCAGGCATCCAGATAATCCATTCCCACCGCCAGCCGCAAGTGCTGATTGAGCCGTCGGGTGTTATTGGTGATATCAAAACTGTGCCAGCGTTCGTTCAGCCAGGCTTCGGCCCAGGCGTGCATCGCCACGTGCTCGGTATCCCGGCTGTAGACATAGCCGCTGACATAGCGTGCCGGAATGCGCAGGCTGCGACAGCAGGCCAGAAACACGTGGGTGTGATCCTGACATACCCCTTTGCCTTTGGCAAAAGCCGCCGCTGCGGTGTCGTGCACCTGCGTAGCGCCGGGAGTATACGGCATTTTCAGCCGCAGTTCCGCCATCAGCGTTTCCAGGCTGCCGACCGGATCGGCCTCGCGGTAATAGCGTCGGGCAAACTCGCGGATTGGCTCGTCCGCCTCGGTCAGCTCGGTGCCACGCAGAAAGACTAACGGCGACAACGACTCGCTGCTCTCCTCGGGTTGTTCTTCTCCGTTATCGGCAATTTCCACCACGCCCTGAGCGTGGATCAGGATGTCGTGATGAGGGTGGTCCAGCGTCAGCACGTGCATCAGGTTACCGTAAGCGTCGGTGGTGGCGACCGCCGAGGCTGGTAGCGTCAGTTTCCAGTCGCGGATGCGCTGATGGGCGGAATTTTGCGGCGTCAGTCGCAGGTACTGGGTGCTGAACTTCACTTCTTCATCGTAACGGTAGTGGGTCAGGTGATTGATGGTGAGTTTCATAGCGCCTCCAGATAGGTATGACGGATGCTGTCAGCCAGTTCGTTGATTTTAATGATGAAATCACTGAGATAATGTTGCAGGTCGTCGGCCAGTACATCGTCTATCGAGCCGAAGCGCAGTTCCACGTGCAGCAGGTGAGCCAGCCGCTGCGGGATGCGCGCGCGCTCGCTACCGATCATTTCCAGCTGTTGCACCAGGTCGCCCACGCAGGCGTGCAGTGAACGTGGTACGTCGTTGCGCAGCACCAGCAATTCGGTGACGGTTTCCCGGCTGATGGGCTGGCGATAAATACTGTGGTACGCCTCGCGGGCGCTTACCGCGCGCAGCAGGGTGTCGAGCCGATAGTATTCACGCACCGGGTCCGGGTCGTTGTTGAGTTGCTGGTCCTTGACTGTCAGTAATTGCGCGGTAGCGAACGCCCGCTCGATCAGGGTGCCGATGCGGATAAAACACTGGGCGTCGTTGCGCAGCAGGGTGCCGAACATAGCACCGCGAAACAGGTGTGCGCGTTCTTTCACCCAGTCGAAAAACGTGTCGATGCCGATCTTGTCCACCCCGGACTGCCGCAGATTACGGATATCGATGCGGGTGGTGTTGATGCATTCCCACACTTCGGAAGACAAACTGCCGCGCACCGCGTGGGCGTTATTCCACGCCATTTCGATGCAACTGTAGATGCTGCTGGGGTTGTGGCTGTCCAGCGCAAAAAAGTTCAGCAGGTTGTTCATGGTGAAGCGAGCATAGCGCTCCTGAAACAGCTCGTGAGTAAACGTCAGGTTGAGCGGCAGTGACAGGTCATGCTGCTGCTGATTGTGACGCGGCATCATCGACAGTTTGTAGGTGACGTCCAGCACGCGGGCAAAACTCTCTGCCCGTTCCAGATAACGGGCCATCCAGTACAGTTCGCTGGCGGTACGGCTTAGCATGATTGGTCCTCCTCCATCACCCAGGTGTCCTTGGTGCCACCGCCTTGCGAGGAGTTCACCACCAGTGAGCCTTCGGTCAGCGCTACGCGGGTTAGCCCGCCCGGCACCAGCCGGATCTCCTCGCCGTACAGCGCGAACGGGCGCAGGTCGATGTGGCGTGGTGCCAGCCCTTCCTCCACGAATGTTGGGCAGGTGGAGAGCGCCAGCGTGTCCTGAGCAATATAGTTGCCGGGGTTAGCCAACAGCCGCTGGCGGAAATCCTCGATTTGCTGGCGGGTGGATTTGGGGCCGACCAACATGCCGTAGCCGCCTGCGCCATGAACTTCTTTCACCACCATGCTGTCCAGATGAGCCAGCACGTAGCTGAGATCGTCGGGCTTGCGGCACTGCCAGGTGGGAATATTGCCGAGGATCGGCTCTTCGGACAGGTAAAAGCGGATCATCTCCGGCACGTAAGGGTAGATGGATTTGTCGTCTGCCACGCCGGTGCCGATGGCGTTCGCCAGCACCACGCCGCCGCTGCGGTATACCGACAGCAGCCCCGGCACGCCGAGCATCGAATCGGCGCGGAACGCCAGCGGGTCAAGAAAGGCGTCGTCGATGCGGCGGTAGATCACATCCACCCGGCACGGGCCTTCGGTGGTACGCATATACACCGCGCCTTCTTTGACAAACAGGTCAGCGCTTTCCACCAATTCCACCCCCATTTGCTGGGCGAGGAAGCTGTGCTCGAAATAGGCGCTGTTGAAGCGGCCCGGCGTCATCACTACCACTGTCGGGTCGTCGACGTGGGTACTTTCCCGCAGCGTCTGCAACAGGTAGCTGGGGTAACGCTCCACCGGCGCGATGTGCTGGCTGGCGAACAGGTCCGGGTAGAGCCGCATCATCATCTTGCGGTTTTCCAGCATATAGGACACACCGGACGGCGTGCGCAGGTTGTCTTCCAGCACATAATAATGGCCGTCGCTGTTGCGCACCATGTCGATGCCGGTGATGTGAGCGTAGATATTGTTGTGCAAATCAACACCCTGCATACAGGGCTGGTATTGCTCATTGGCGAGCACCTGTTCACGGGGCACGATACCGGCGTTGAGAATGTGTTGCTGATGGTAGATATCGTAGAGGAAGGCGTTGAGGGCTTTGACGCGCTGACGGATGCCAAGGTCAAGCATACGCCATTCATGGGCCGGAATGATGCGCGGTACGCTGTCAAAAGGAATCAGGCGCTCAGTACCGCCTTCTTCGCCATACACGTTAAAGGTAATCCCCACCCGGTGGAACAGCAGTTCCGCCTGTTCTTTCTTCTGGCGGATAGCGTGCTGGTCGGTCTGTTGCAGCCATTGCCAGTAGGCGTCGTAGTGCTGTCGTTGCCCGCCTTCTGCGCTGAGCATCTCATCGTAGTAAGGCGCGGTCGGAAGCGTCATTTTTATCATTGTCATCCCCTGCATTCCGCTTGATGGAAGATACTGAGAAAAATGCAGAAAACATGCCAGCGTGGTAAATGAGGCGCTTCTTGCTGACGGTAGGGGAAAACTGCACGTCACTGGTGCAAATTACGACGAACGGTGCGCTATGGCGGGGTGATGCAGCGAAAATAACGAAATAAAATGGTGCGGAAGTGGGGGCGGGTGCACCGGCGTGAAACACCCGGCGCGCGGTGCAGCGCGGCCGGGTAACTGACTCTAGCCGCGAACCGCGATAGCTTCGATCTCGATTTTCACGTCTTTCGGCAGACGAGCCACTTCCACGCAGGAACGGGCCGGGAACGGCGCGTTGTGCTCAGTGAAGAAGGCTTCATAGGCGGCGTTCACCGTGGCGAAGTCGTTCAGATCTTTCACGAACACCGTGGTTTTGACGATGTTGCCCACTTTCAGACCGGCCGCTTCCACGATGGCTTTCACGTTTTCCAGCGACTGACGCGCCTGTGCGGTGACGTCGTCCGGCACCAGGCCGGTTTTCGGATCCACCGGGATCTGGCCGGAGGTGATGATCATGCTGCCCAGGTCAACACCCTGAACATAAGGACCGATAGCGGCCGGAGCCTGTTCCGTACTGATAATGCGTGACATGTTTTCTCCTGATTATGTCTGAAATGATGCGACTCCCGCATTATTCCAAAAAGCCCGCCGTCAGGCCAATACCGCAATCCGATAGGCCGTATTTTCCTGACGGCAACCGCCTATCAGTGGCTGTTCAGCACCGCCTGGCGTTCAAATTCTTTCTCGCAGTATTTGCATTTCAACTGCACGTCGCCGCCGCGCTGTTTCACGCTGAACGATGAACTGACCGGCTCGCTGCGGCTGATGCAGTTGCTGTTGGGGCAGGTCAACACGCCTTCAATGTGAGACGGTAACTGTGGCTGCAACTTGCGCACCACTTCGTAGTTATCAATCTGGTTCACGGTGGCTTGTGGCGCGTACATCGCCAGTTGGTTGGCCTGCTCATCGGTCAGGAAAATGTTTTCGATCTTGATCAGATCCTTGCGGCCCAGATGGTTGGACGGCAGGTTCAGGCCGATGGTGATGCGCTGGTCAGTGGCGGTCAGTTTGAACAGCGTCAGTAACTTGAAGCCCACCTGCGCCGGAATATGGTCGATCACGGTGCCGCGTTTGATGGCTTCTACCTGTAATTTATTGTCGTGAGTCATGCTGTATGCTCCTCTCTCACAGAACCAGTTCGCTGTTCAGAACCAGCGCCAGCAGAGCCTGGCGCGCGTAAATACCGTTGCCTGCCTGCTGGAAGTAGTAGGCGTAAGGGGTGTTGTCCACGTCGGTGGTGATTTCATCGATGCGCGGCAGCGGGTGCAGTACTTTCAGATTGTCGCGGGCGCTGCCGAGGTCGGCGGCGCGCAGGATAAACTGTGACTTGATGTTGATGTACTCCGACGGGTCCAGCCGCTCTTTCTGCACGCGGGTCATGTACAGAATGTCCAGTTGCGGTGCGACTTCCTCAATGCTGGTGTGCAGGCTGTAGGGGATATCTTTTTCTTTCAGCATATTAAGGATGTAATCCGGCATCGCCAGCGCGTCCGGGGAGATGAAGTAGAAGCGGTTGCCGTCGAACTTAGCCAGCGCCTGCGTCAGAGAATGGACGGTGCGGCCGTACTTCAGGTCGCCGACCATGGCGATATTGATGTTGTTCAGGCGGCCCTGGGTTTCCTGAATGGTGAACAGGTCCAGCAGTGTCTGGGACGGGTGCTGGTTGGCACCGTCACCGGCGTTGAACACCGGCACGCCGCCGGAGAACTCAGTTGCCAGTCGCGCTGCGCCTTCCTGCGGGTGGCGCATCACGATGGCGTCCACATAGTTGCTGATAACTGAAATCGTATCCGCCAGGGTTTCGCCTTTCTTGCCGAGCGAGGTGTTGTTGCTGTCGGCAAACCCGACCACCGACGCGCCCAGCCGGTGAATGGCGGTTTCAAACGACAGGCGGGTACGGGTGGAGGCTTCAAAGAAACAGCTGGCAATCACTTTGTGCTTCAGCAGTTCCGGCTGCGGATGGGCTTTCAGGCTGGCCGCCACCTTGAGCGTCAGTTCCAGATCGTCCCGGCTGAGATCGTTGATTGAGATGATGTGTCTTTTATATAGCGGATTGACCATTTGGCTATGCTCCCCTCGGTTAGGCCCGGTAAACAAACGGTATGACTGGCGGCGACAGGCAAAAAAAAGCCCCTCAACGAGGGGCTTTTTTTACGAATCTGTCAGGCAATGGAAGGAAAAACGCTGTCATGCCGCCAACAGGCAGTTGCGGTTCGGCACTCACAAAAACAGCAGCGTCAGACATGTTCCCTCCCGGCAAATTGTCCGGAATTATACGCGCCGAAGAAGTGAATTCAAGCAGAAAAACGCTGTCTTTTCGCGGCGGGCAATCGGTTGCGGTTGATTGTTTCATAGTAAGAAGAAACGCATCGTTCGGATCACTTTTTTACTCTCGCTGGCTGGCGGCCCGCTGCCGACAGGAGTATAAGGAATCAAAACATTGTTTCAGTTTATTTTTTTAAGGAGCGATCATGATTACCGGTAATGTCGACCATCTGGAGCTGGTTCCCTATCTGCCCGCTAAATTGCGCGAGGCGATTGAGTATGTAAAACAGCATATCAACGCCGATACCCCGCTGGGTAAGCATGATATCGACGGCAATAAGGTGTTTGTGTTGGTGTCAAACGACAGCACGGATCTGTTTGAGAAACGCCGCGCTGAGTATCACGCCAAATACCTGGACATCCAGATTGTGCTGAACGGCACCGAAGGCATGACCTTCAGCAATCTGCCTGCGGGCAAACCGGACGTGGACTGGCTGGCGGACAAAGACATCGCGTTTCTGCCTGCTGGCGAGCAGGAAAAACAGTTTGTGCTGAATAAAGGCGATTTTGTGGTGTTCTTCCCCGGTGAAGTGCACAAACCGCTGTGTGCAGTCGGCGCCCCGGCCCACGTGCGCAAGGCTGTTGTGAAGATCGACGCCTCGCTGGTGCTGTAATCTGCTATTCATGACAAAAGGCGCAGCAGCGCCTTTTGTATTTTGACCGACCTCGTTTTTTCTCCTGATATCCCTTCTGTTAACAGCCTATCGGATGTGATCCCGCCCGTAAAACCGGCTGAAGGTTTTATGAAACCGGTTGCAGTGGTAATGGCTTTCATGCAGTCTGAAACCGGTTTCAGTTGTGGTCGATCAACGAAGTGGTTACCGAATATCAACGTGAGGTAGCGCCATGTCAGGGATTCGAGATTACGCGAAATTAGCGCAGAGCATTCTGCAGGAAGTGGGTGGTCAGCCGAATATTGTCGATTGTTCCCGTTGTGCCACCCGGCTACGTCTGATACTGGCGCAAACGCCTGAGAACGCCAAAGCGCGGATTCAGAGCCTGCCTGGCGTGATTGGAGTGGTGGAGAGTGCGGGTCAGTTTCAGGTGGTCATCGGTGTACATGTGGCGGAAGTGTATAGCCAGATGGCAGCGCTGCTCGGCGAGGGTGCTATGCACGGCGAAGAGCCCCGTCGGCGTGTACTGGATACAGTGATCGCCACCATGTCGGCGGTGTTCGCGCCAATTGTGTATATTCTGGCGGCCGCAGGGATACTGCAAGGCATACTGATCGTTATTCAGCAGTTCTCCGACGGTTTTGCCCTCACCGGCACCTACCGCGTGCTCAATTTCATGTCCTGGACGCCGTTTGCCTTTCTGCCGGTGTTTATTGCCCTGACAGCTTCCCGTCATTTTCGTTGCAACACCTACATCGCGGTACTGTGCTGCTGCGCGCTGATCAACCCGGAATGGACGGCAATGGCGGGGAAAATCGCCGCCGGTGAGTCGATCACGCTGTTGGGGCTGCCGCTGGCGAAGACGGTGTATACCGCATCGGTGCTGCCGCCATTGTTTCTGGTGTGGCTGCTGGCATGGGTAGAACGTCGGGTGGAAAAGCGGCTGCCGGATATCGTCAGTGCGCTGTTTACCCCGTTGATCTGCTTTGTGATTGTGGTGCCGCTGACGTTGCTGTTGATAGGCCCGGCCAGCACCTGGGTCGCTACCGGGATCGCAGCGGGTTACAACGCGTTGTTTAACGCCTTCCCGGCGCTGGCGGCCGCGATTATCGGCGGTGTCTGGCAGATCATTGTGATCTTCGGCGTGCACTGGGGCATCACGCCCGTTGTTATGGCGAATTTCGATCTTAACGGCCATGACTCGTTCCAGGCGTTTCAAACTATCGCCGTAGTCGCCCAGATGGCGGCTACCTTCGGCTGTTTTTTGAAAACACGAAACCGTGAACTGAAAACGCGTTCGATGTCAGCGGGGGTAACGGCGATCTTTGGCATCACCGAACCGGCTATTTACGGGGTGACGTTGCGCTACAAGAAACCCTTTATCTGCGGCTGCATCGGCGGTGCGGTCGGTGCGGTTGTCGCCAGTCTGTTTGGGTCGCTGTATTACGCCTTTGCCGCCTTGCCAGGCGTGCTGACGGTGATCAACGCCATCAACCCGTCCGCACCGATGTCGTTTATCGGCGAGTTGGCGGGTTGCGGTGTGGCAATCGTGCTGACTATCGGGTTGGTGATGGTGGTGGGATTTGACGACCCGGTGGAAGAAACGGCCACGGCCCCAGCGGGAACGGCATCGGCCCAGACCAGCACACCGGTTTGATATGACTATGAATATTGAGTGCCTTACCGTCGGCGTATGGCGGTGTTGAAAGAGGAGGTGGAGAGTATGAGTCAATTACCCGCAGGGTTCTTATGGGGAGGCGCGGTAGCGGCGCATCAGCTGGAAGGCGGCTGGAGTGAAGGCGGCAAGGGCGTCAGCGTGGTGGATGTGCTGACCGCCGGTGCGCACGGTAAACTGCGCCGCATTACCGACGGCGTGATTCCCGGCGAGTCCTACCCGAACCACGAGGCAATCGACTTTTATCATCGTTATAAGGACGATATCGCGTTGTTTGCGGAAATGGGTTTCAAATGTTTTCGCACCAGCATCGCCTGGACGCGTATTTTCCCCAACGGCGACGAAACGGAGCCGTGCGAAGCCGGGCTGAAGTTTTACGATGACCTGATCGACGAACTGCTCAAACACGGTATCGAGCCAGTGCTGACCCTCAGCCATTTCGAGATGCCGCTGCATCTGGTGCAGCAGTACGACGGTTGGATGAGCCGCAAAACGCTGGACTGCTTTGTGCATTTCGCCGCCACGGTGATCGCGCGTTACCAGCACAAAGTGAAGTACTGGATGACCTTCAACGAGATCAACAACCAGAAGAATGTGTCGGCCGAGATTTTCGGCTGGATGTGTTCCGGGGTGAAGTTCCCGCAGAAGGAAAAACCGGAAGAGGCGATGTATCAGGCGGTGCACCATCAGTTCGTCGCCAGCGCGCTGGTGGTGAAAACCGCGCATGACATCAACCCGGATATCAAAGTGGGCTGCATGTGCTCGTTTGTGCCGTACTACCCGTATTCCTGCCATCCGGAAGACGTGATGCTGGCGGCACGTTCAATGCACGACCGTTTCTATTTTTCCGATGTGCATGTGCGCGGTCACTATCCGGCCTACGCGAAACGCGAATGGGCGCTCAAGGGCTACCACATTCATATGGAACCGGAAGATGAGCGGATTCTGCAGGAAGGTAAGGCGGACTATATCGGCTTCAGTTACTACATGTCGAACGTGGTGAAACACGATGTGCAGAACGATATTGACGCCAGTATGGACGGCAGTTCCGAGCATTCTATTGCCAACCCGCACCTGAAAGCCAGTGACTGGGGCTGGCAGATTGACCCGACCGGGCTGCGCTATGCGCTGGTGACGTTGTATGAGCGTTATGAAGTGCCGTTGTTTATCGTGGAGAACGGGTTAGGTGCCGTCGATAAGCCGGATGCGCACGGCGTGTGTCAGGATGACTACCGTATCGATTATCTGCGTTCCCATATTGAAGCCATGAAGGCGGCGGTGTGGGAAGATGGCGTTGACCTGATGGGGTATACCCCGTGGGGCTGCATCGATCTGGTGTCGTTCACCACGGGCGAAATGGCGAAGCGTTACGGTTTCATCCACGTCGAGAAGCATGACGACGGCACCGGGACGTTGAAACGGACACCGAAGAAATCCTTCCACTGGTATCAGCAGGTAATTAGCTCGAACGGCGAAGATCTGTAAGCCGGGGCGGGCGCTGTTGCCTGGGCCGATAGGGCCGGTTTATCCGGCCCATCCGCTGAACCAAATCACCTGTGGATTTGGCTCATCTTAAATTAAATCTCGACGCTCTGGCTTAATGTCGCCACCATCACCGCTTTGATGGTGTGCATACGGTTTTCCGCCTGGTCGAACACAATGCTGTGGGCAGATTCAAACACATCATTGGTGACTTCCATACCATTGTGCAGGCCGTACTGCTCTGCCATTTGTTTGCCGAGCGTGGTCTGATCGTCGTGAAACGCAGGCAGGCAGTGGAGGAATTTCACCTGCGGATTGCCAGTTGCGGCGATCATCGCGGTGTTGACCTGGTATGGGCGCAGCAGGTCGATACGCTGCTGCCATACTTCTTTCGGTTCCCCCATCGAAACCCATACATCGGTATAGATGAAGTCCACGCCGTTCACTCCGGCCGCCACATCTTCTGTTAACGTAATCGAACCGCCGGTTTTGGCTGCGGCGGCCTGACACTCCGCCACCAGACCGGCATCCGGCCAGCAGGCTTGCGGGGCGATTAGTCGTAGATCTAACCCGGTGATGGCGGCGGCTTCCAACATACTGTTGCCCATATTGTTGCGGGTATCGCCCACGTAGGCCAACTTCATGCCCGACAACGATTTACCCGGCAGGTGCTCCTGCATGGTCAGCAGGTCTGCCAGTAACTGGGTGGGGTGGAATTCGTTGGTCAGTCCGTTCCAGACCGGCACGCCGGAAAACTCGGCCAGCGTTTCTACCAGCACCTGGCCGTAACCGCGGTACTGGATACCGTCGTACATGCGGCCCAGCACGCGGGCGGTGTCTTTCATTGATTCTTTATGACCGATCTGGCTGCCGCTGGGGCCGAGGTAGGTGACTTGTGCGCCCTGATCGTATGCAGCAACTTCGAAAGAGCAACGAGTGCGGGTCGAATCTTTTTCGAAGATGAGTGCGATGTTTTTACCTTGCAGGTAGCGGTTCTCGGTGCCGTTTTTTTTGTTGGTTTTGAGGGTGGCGGCGAGAGCCAGAAGGCCGTTGATTTCAGTCGGCGTAAAATCCATCAGCCGTAAAAAATGGCGTTTGTAGAACGGGTTCATCGTTGTCTTCTCCATGTGGCTCAACACTGAAGGTTGAATTAAAATTCACTTTATATGTGTAAATATTCAAATTCAAGTGCCGCGTTCAAACTTTCTGGTGGAGAGAGAGGCTAGCCTGTGGGAAAATAGCACCATCTTTGCCGCTTTTAAGAGGACTGAGACATGGCAAACCGCGAACTGCTGGAAGAACAACGTGAAGAAACTCGTCTGATCATTGAAGAATTGCTGGAGGATGGTAGCGATCCTGATGCGCTCTACACCATCGAACACCATTTCTCAGCCGAGAAGTTTGACGAACTGGAGAAAGTGGCGGTTGAAGCATTCAAGCTGGGCTATGAAGTGACTGACGCCGAAGAAATGGAAATGGAAGACGGCGTGGTGCTGATGTGCTGCGATGCTATCAGTGAGGTGGCATTGAACGCTGAGCTGATTGATCAACAAGTGGAACAACTGCTGGCGCTGGCCGAGCGTCATGGCGTCAACTACGACGGCTGGGGCACCTATTTCGAAGACCCGGACGGCGAGGATGAAGACGAATTCGGGGAAGACGAAGATTTTTATGATGAGGATGACGACGGCAAACGTCACTGATTCTGCTGTTATCCACCGCCCGGCATCGCCGGGCGGTGTGCTTTCTACGCCGTACCATTGACGGTGCAGGCATTTTTACTGTTTTTTCAAAAGCTCTACTGTGTTTTCAAGATCTCTACAGCGTTTTCAACATCCTGACTTCACAGTCCACATGGCCGGTGTTGCCCATAGCGTGTGTGATATGTTTGAAGCCGAGTTTTTCATACAG
Organism: Dickeya undicola; assembly: GCF_000784735.1. GTDB lineage: Bacteria > Pseudomonadota > Gammaproteobacteria > Enterobacterales > Enterobacteriaceae > Dickeya > Dickeya undicola. The sequence goes on along the minus strand of NZ_JSYG01000034.1, from coordinate 13,253 downwards.
GTGGATAGCGCTGGTCAGGTGTGCGGTCGTTTCCAGATAACAGCGGCGAAACCCTTGCTCGCGGCCGAAGGTGAGCGCCTGCTCTGCCAATCGCCGGGCAATGCCCTGGCCGCGTGCCAGCGGCAGAAAATACATTTTTTGTAATTCGCAGACATCCGACTCACCGCCAGACAGCGGAGCCAGGCCGCCGCCGCCAACCACTTCGTGATTGCATTCCACCACCCAGTAGGCGCTGTGAGGCCGATTATAAAGCTCAAACAACCGATCCAGGTCGGGGTCGGAAACGGTATATCCCTTGTCGGCAGTGAGGCCGAATTCAGCAGAAACACGGCGTATCACGCTGGCAATCGCCGTGTTGTCGGCGGCAGTAATCGGACGGGTCAGCAGCGGTATGGACGCAGGGGTTGTCATGTTGCTCACTCTTGTCGGCAGAATCCTGTCAGGTTAAAAACGTCGGTAACCGGCTGGCGTTTCCTAATGAAACCTTACGCACTGTCGGTTACACATACCCCCGATTATACGTATCGACACGTCGGCTCAAAACCCTGTTATAAATAAACATGCGTAACGACGAAAAGTACAACGGAGCCGAAGAGAATGACAAACACATCCCCACGGGAGCCGCTGGTGATCCGCAACGATGACCTGACCAATCAGTTCCTGCATCTGTCGCTATAGATGACGGCTTGGTTTATCTCCATCACCCCTGCGTACAGGTGACAATATCGGCAACCGGAAGGTAACGGCAAGCGACATTTGCGGTAAATGGCGTATGTCTGAACAGAATCGGGGCACGAATTGTTTCATAAGTCTTGTCCGGGGGTAAATTATATAGCGTGATAACTAAAATTATTGGCAGATAATTATCTTTTTAATGATTAGTCCGCGAGCATTATTGGATATTTTACAGGAAACATTAACATCAGAGTCCCCCCGCCTATGATTACGGAAGAGTTGTTTTATGGTTAATCGCTTGTTGTCTGGACTGGCTGGTCTGGTTTTTCTCTTTGTTTTATCCCCCTTTTCAACCGCAGAAACACTACAACCACAAGAAGGAAATTGGACCGCGCCCGAATTCCGATTCCATACCGGAGAAACCATCAATAATCTCCGTATTCACTATTACACGTTGGGCGATAGCAAAAAACCGGCCGTATTATTGCTGCATGGTACGAATCAGCCGGTCAGTGCCTTATTGGCCGCAGGTTTTGGTGGGGAATTATTTGGCCCCGGTCAGCCGCTGGACGTCAGCAAATATTTCATCATCATTCCTGAAAGTATTGGTTCTGGAAAATCGGCTAAGCCGTCAGACGGACTGCGCACTACATTCCCGCAATATAACTATGATGACATGGTGTTGGCGCAATATCGCCTGTTGACCGAAGGCCTGGGTATTAAGCATTTGCGTCTGGTCATGGGATATTCGATGGGGGGGATGCACACCTGGATGTGGGGTGAAAAATACCCGGACATGATGGATGCGTTGGTGCCGATGGCGTCGCAGCCGAACGAGCTCTCCGGTCGTAACTGGATGCTGCGCCGAATGCTGATTGAGACTATCAAGCGCGATCCAGAGTGGAAAAACGGTAATTACACGACTCAGCCGCCGTCGTTGCAGACCGCCAATATCATGTTCAGCATCGCCACCACCGGCGGTACGCTGGGCTACCAGAGCAAAGCACCGACCCGTGCTCTGGCAGACAAACTGGTGGACGCGCGTCTGGCTGCACCGGTCACGGCCGATGCCAACGACTTTATTTATATCTGGAATTCTTCGGCGGATTATAACGCCTCGCCGGAATTAAACCGTATTAAGGCTCCGTTGCTGGTGATCAATTCCGCCGACGATGAACGTAATCCGGTTGAAACAGGAATACTGGAAAGTGAGTTGAAAAAAGTGAAACACGCCGAGCTGTTTTTGATTCCGGCAAGTAAAGAAACCAGCGGTCACGCCACTATGATGTCGGCGAAGTTTTACAAGAATAAGCTGGGTGCATTTTTGGCGGCGGTTCCGCCACATAATAAATAACGGAAATTGATAATATTAGGCCGACGACAACAACACCATAATGTCGGCCATTTCCTTTCATGAAATTTCCTTTTCATTTTTGTTGCGGTTTATGTATGGGCTGAGGCTCATGTTTTTTATTACCAAACAACAGGGACAATTATGTTTCGTAAGATAAAGATCCGCACAACGCTCAGTATTATGGTGTTCTCTCTGGCGGTGCTGTCATTGATTGTGGGCCTCCTGGGGTTGGTGGCGGTCCAGTCGGGGAATAAATCGTTTGCACATGTAGATAACGTGGTGCTGCCGGGGCTGGTGGCATTGAATGAAAGTTCGGAATTGTTATTGCGCGCCCGTTTGGATTTACGGTTGTACGAGTCGCTGATGGGCAAGGGGGATAAGGATGCCGCCACGGTAGCGCTCAAGCGCGCCAGAGGCAAAATTGATGATGCTGGCAAGAAGTGGCAGGAGTATTTGACCTATCCGCAAGCGGCACAGGAAAAGGTCATTTCTTCCGATATGGCGACCAAACGCGACACCCTGATGAATGAATTCATCAACCCGGCGTTTATCGCGCTGGAGGCTGGTAATCTGGATGAGTATCGCCAGCGGGCGGGTAAATCCACGTCGCTGTACGCCAATTTTGACGGCGCGGCGAAAAAGCTGGTGCAGTACAAGCGTCAGAGCATTGATGAGGCGTACAGTGACTCTAATGCGCGCGTTAGCCGTATGCAGGTCATTCTGACGGTCGTCATCGTGTGTGCACTGATGCTGGCGGCGTTGGCCTGGTCGATTCTGACCAATCTGGTGGTAAAACCGCTCAATCAGGCGATTACCGTGTTTGACCGGATTGCTGAAGGCGACTTGCGCGCGAAAATTGAGATTCGCGGCAATAATGAAATCGCTCAGCTGTTTGGTGCGGTACAGCATATGCGCGACGGGCTGGAAGATATGGTGCGTGCGGTGCGTAATGGCACCGACGCCATTAGTGTCGGCGTTGAGGAGATCGCTTCCGGTAACATCGACCTGTCCAGCCGTACTGAACAGCAGGCTGCATCGCTGGATGAAACCGCCGCCAGTATGGAACAGATTCTGGCGACGGTGAGCAACAACGAAGACAGCACCCGCAAGGCCAACGACCTGGCGAAGAAAGCGTCGGATTCCGCCTCTCGCGGCGGCGATGTAGTGACGGAAGTGGTGGATACCATGCGTTCTATCCAGCAGAGCTCGTCCCGCATTTCCGACATCGTGGGTGTCATTGACGGTATTGCTTTCCAGACCAACCTGCTGGCGCTGAACGCGGCGGTGGAAGCGGCGCGGGCGGGCGAACAAGGCAAAGGCTTCGCGGTGGTGGCGTCTGAAGTACGTACTCTGGCCCAGCGCAGTGCTACGGCCGCCAAAGAGATCGGTACGATGATCGATAACTCGCTGGGGCGTATCGAAAAAGGTGCCGGACTGGTAGAAGTGGCGGGTAAGACGATGGATGAGATCCTGTCGGATGTTCGTAAATTGGCGGATATCATGGGCGAGATCATGCTGTCTTCCGGTGAACAGAGCCGGGGTATCTCACAGATCAATATCGCCATCAATCAGATGGACGGGGTGACCCAGCAGAACGCCAGTCTGGTGGCGGAGGTGGCGACGGCCGCCAGCTCGCTACAGGCGCAGGTGACGCATCTGCAACAGTCGATCGCCAGCTTCCGTCTCGACAATGAGGCGCAATCGGTGCCGGGCGGCAGTCTCAATGCGCCGTCGCGTGTGGCACTGGTTGGCGCGCGGTAACCCCCGCTCGATATCATCAGAATCACATCAAATAAAAAGCCCAGCGGTAACCTGCGGGGCTTTTTTTCTTTTAATCAATCGGTTATCCATCAGGCTAATGCCAGTGTTGACTGGCGTTAGCCTGTGGCTTGATTACAGCGCGGCGATGGTGGCTTGCTGTTCCAGCAGCTTGGCTTTGGCGACCGCGTAACCGTCGCGTTTTTCGCGCTCTTTGGCGACAACCGCTTCCGGTGCACGTGCGACAAAACCTTCGTTGGACAGTTTGCTGTCGATGCGGCTGATTTCCAGTTCGAGCTTCGCCACTTCTTTTGCCAGCCTGTCCAACTCGGCGACTTTGTCAATCAGACCCGCCATAGGGATCAGCAACTCGGCACCTTCCACCAGTTTGGTCACGGATACCGGGCCTTTGTCGCCCGCAGGCAACAGCGTGATGCTCTCCAGACGCGCCAGCGTCTGGATGAAGCCGAGGTTGTCCTGCACGCGGCGGGCTGCCTCGGCGGAGGCATCACGCAGCAGCAGCGTCAGCGGCTTGCTGGGCGCGATATTCATTTCGGCACGGATGTTACGCACCGCAATGATCGCCTGCTTGATCCACTCCAGGTCGTTGAATGCCTGTTCGTCGTCCAGCGCGGCGTCAAAGGCCGGGAACGGTTGCAGCATAATGGTGTCGGCCGTCACGCCTTTCAGCACTTTCACCCGTTGCCAGATGGTTTCGGTAATGAACGGGATGATCGGATGAGCCAGGCGCAGCAGTGCTTCCAGTACGGTGACCAGCGTATGGCGGGTGCCGCGCAGTTCGGCTTCGCTGCCGCCTGTCATCACCGGTTTGGTCAGTTCCAGATACCAGTCGCAGAACTGGTTCCAGGTGAATTCGTACAGCACGTTGGCGGCCAGGTCGAAACGGTAGCCGTCCAGCGCTTCGCGGTAGGCTTTCACCGTGCGGTTGAATTCTGCCAGGATCCAGCGGTCTGCCAGCGACAGGACTTTCTCACCACCGTTAAAGCCACAATCCTGCTCTTCGGTATTCATCAGCACGAAGCGGCTGGCGTTCCACAGCTTGTTACAGAAGTTGCGGTAACCTTCCAGGCGTTTCATGTCCCAGTTGATGTCGCGACCCGTGGAAGCTAGCGCCGCCAGCGTAAAGCGCAGGGCATCGGTGCCGTGCGGCTCGATACCGTTCGGGAACTGTTTTTCGGTGCGCTTGCGGATTTTTTCCGCCAGCTGCGGCTGCATCATGTTGCCGGTGCGTTTTTCCAACAACGCTTCCAGCGAAATACCGTCCACCATATCCAGCGGGTCAATCACGTTGCCCTTGGATTTGGACATCTTCTGGCCTTCCTCGTCGCGGATAAGCCCCGTCATGTACACGGTGTGGAACGGCACCTGCGGCTTGCCGTCTTCATCCTTGATGAAGTGCATGGTCAGCATGATCATGCGGGCAATCCAGAAGAAAATGATGTCGAAGCCGCTGACCATCACGCTGCTTGGATGGAAGGCTTTCAGCTCCGCGGTCTGTTCCGGCCAACCCAGAGTAGAGAAGGTCCACAACCCGGAGGAGAACCAGGTGTCCAGCACGTCTTCGTCCTGACGCAGCGCGATATCGTCGCGCAGGTTGTTGTCGCGGCGTACTTCGGCTTCATCACGGCCGACATAGACCTTACCGTTGTCGTCGTACCACGCCGGGATACGGTGACCCCACCACAGCTGGCGGGAGATACACCAATCCTGAATATCGCGCATCCAACTGAAGTACATGTTTTCGTACTGCTTCGGCACGAACTGGATACGGCCGTCTTCCACCGCTTCGACGGCTGGTTTAGCCAGCACGCCAGCACGCACGTACCACTGGTCGGTCAGCATCGGTTCGATAACCACGCCACCACGGTCGCCATACGGCACGGTCAGATCATGCGGCTTGATGTCGTCCAGCAGGCCCAGTTCGTCAAAGGCGGCCACGACTGCTTTACGGGCGGCAAAACGTTCCAGTCCGCGAAACGCTTCTGGGATGTCGCTGCTGTAAGCGGTGCTGGCTTCACCGTTGGTGCTGAAGATTTCTGCTTCCTGGCGGATATCACCGTCAAAGGTCAGGATGTTGATCATCGGCAATTGATGACGCTTACCGACTTCGTAGTCGTTGAAATCGTGCGCCGGGGTGATTTTCACGCAGCCGGTGCCTTTTTCCATATCGGCGTGTTCGTCGCCGACGATCGGAATGCGGCGGCCGACCAGCGGCAGGATCAGGAATTTGCCGATCAGATCCTTATAACGTGGATCTTCCGGATTCACCGCCACGCCAGTATCACCCAGCACGGTTTCCGGACGGGTGGTGGCGACCACCAGATAATCGTTGCCTTCGGCGGTTTTAGCACCGTCCGCCAGCGGGTAACGCAGGTGCCACATTGAGCCTTTAACGTCGCGGTTTTCCACTTCCAGATCGGAAATCGCGGTGCGCAGTTTCGGGTCCCAGTTCACCAGGCGTTTGCCGCGGTAGATCAGGTCTTCTTTATACAGACGGACGAACACTTCTTTCACCGCGTTGGACAAGCCATCGTCCATGGTGAAGCGCTCGCGATCCCAGTCTACCGAGTTGCCCAGACGACGCATCTGGCGGGTAATGGTGCCGCCGGATTCTGCCTTCCACTGCCAGATTTTATCGATAAACGCTTCGCGGCCGTAATCGTGGCGGGTTTTGCCTTCTTCGGCGGCGATCTTACGTTCCACTACCATCTGGGTGGCGATACCGGCGTGGTCGGTCCCGGCCTGCCACAGGGTGTTCTTACCCTGCATACGCTGGTAGCGGATCATCGTATCCATAATGGTTTGCTGGAAAGCATGACCCATGTGCAGGCTGCCGGTGACGTTGGGCGGCGGGATCATGATGCTGAAGCTTTCCTGGCTGGTGTCGCCGTTGGGCTTGAAGTAGCCCTGTTTTTCCCAGTGCTCGTACAGCGGCTGCTCAATATCGTGCGGGTTGTATGTCTTTTCCATTATGCTCAAAAAGTCAGTGAGTTGGCGGCGTCGCCGTGGTCAATTGGAAGCCGACGCTGCGATAGGCCTTGTAGCGGTCGCGCGCCAACTGTTTCAGAGATTCTTCGTAAGGAACGAAGTCTATCACTTCATGGAAAGCGGTGGCAAAATCTGCGAACTGTGGCAGCAGGCTGATCAGCACGTCGCGCGGCGCGTTGCCACGCTTTTGCGGCCAGGCCAGTTCCACCGGTGCACCCTGTCGCGGCCCTTCTCCGGCCAAATTATGTGGGACGAACGCGTGAGGTTCGCGTTGCCACAACGCTTCGTCCAGCCTTAATGCCTGCTGTTCGTCCTCGCAGGCGATCAGCACTCGCTGGCCGGTACGCCAGCGCGCCGCCGCCAGCTCGCAGGCCAACGCCTCGCAGGCGTTCAGTTCGCCGCTGGGGTGGTCGTGATCAATAAGGCTTTCGTGATCAATAAGATAGAAGGTCGCGTTTTTCATGGTGCTCCGCATACCGATGAGGGTCACAGACAGAATAACAAATCCCCGCAAGCGCGGGGATCAGGCCGGAAGGGAATGAATGCGCCACCGGTTGACGGTGGCGATTGCCGATGATTACTCGGCGTCATTCAACCCGGCGCGGTTCAGCAGGAACTGCGACAGCAGTGCCACCGGGCGGCCGGTCGCGCCTTTGGCTTTGCCAGAACGCCAGGCGGTGCCAGCGATATCCAGATGCGCCCAGCTGTACTTACGGGTAAAGCGCGACAGGAAACAGGCGGCGGTGATTGCCCCGCCAGGACGACCACCGATGTTGGCCATGTCGGCGAAGTTGGAGTCCAGTTGTTCCTGATACTCGTCACCCAACGGCAGACGCCAGGCGCGATCGCCCGCCTGTTCCGATGCCCCCAGCAGTTCGTGCGCCAGTGGGTTGTGGTTCGACATCAGTCCGGTCAGGTGGTGGCCCAGTGCGATGACGCAGGCACCGGTCAGGGTGGCGACGTCAATCACCACGTCTGGCTCGAAACGCTCGACGTAGGTCAGGGCATCACACAGCACCAGACGGCCTTCAGCGTCGGTGTTCAGCACTTCGACCGTCTGGCCGGACATGGTGGTGAGAATGTCACCGGGGCGATAGGAACGGCCATCGACCATATTTTCGCAACCAGCCAGAATGCCGATGATGTTGAGCGGCAATGCCAGCTCCGCCGCTACGCGCATCACGCCATAAACCGAAGCCGCGCCGCACATGTCGTACTTCATTTCGTCCATGCTATCGGCCGGTTTAATCGAGATGCCACCGGCGTCAAAGGTCAGGCCTTTGCCTACCAGCACGATCGGTTTGCTGTTGTTGTCTGGGTCGCCTTTGTATTCGATCACCGACATCAGCGATTCGTTCTGCGAGCCCTGTCCTACCGCCAGATACGCGTTCATACCCAGCTCTTTCATCTGCTGTTCGCCGATGACGCGGGTGGTCACCTGGCTGTAGCCGTCGGCCAGCTGACGTGCCTGCGAGGCCAGATAAGCAGCATTACAGATGTTGGGCGGCATATTGCCCAAATCCTTGGCCGCCTTGATACCAGAGGCAATCGCCAGGCCGTGCTGGATGGCGCGCTCGCCGGAAGTCAGCTCACGGCGGGTTGGCACGTTGAACACCATCTTACGCAACGGGCGACGCAACTCGACCTTGTTGGTCTTCAGTTGATCAAAGGTGTAGAGCGTCTCTTTGGCGGTTTCGACCGCCTGACGCACTTTCCAGTAAGTGTTGCGGCCTTTTACATGCAGCTCGGTCAAAAAGCAGACGGCTTCCATCGAGCCGGTTTCATTGAGCGCGTTGATGGTTTTCTGGACAACCTGCTTGTACTGGCGCTCATCAAGCTCACGCTCTTTGCCGCAACCAATCAGCAAAATGCGCTCGGAAAGGATATTGGGTACATGGTGCAAGAGCAGGGATTGCCCAACCTTGCCCTCCAGTTCGCCACGGCGAAGTAGCGCGCTGATGTAACCGTCGCTGATTTTATCGAGTTGTTCTGCGATAGGGGACAGCCGACGCGGTTCGAACACGCCGACGACAATGCAGGCACTGCGTTGTTTTTCCGGGCTACCGCTTTTTACGCTGAACTCCATGTACTCTCCTGAATCTTTAAAGACAACGGCAGGATCTACGGCTAGAATGTGACACTCCGTAATATTTTCCCGCCGTTGCGTTAACATAACCTGTGTTAATCTAAACGACGTAGCGAATCTGTGCAGAGGATACTCAGCAGGTTCTGATAAACATCCCACAAACAGGGATGTTTTAATAAAGCTTTAGCTACGAAGGTTGCCACAAATGAGTGTAAATGGCGAGTTAGCGAAAAAACTATCGACTTTCCTGCAAAAATACAAGTTTTCACAGGCGTAATTAAGCGTGATCATCATTCGATATCTGGTCCGGGAAACCTTTAAGAGCCAGGTGGCCATTCTGTTTGTCCTGTTGCTGATTTTTTTCTGTCAGAAACTGGTGCGAATACTGGGCGCTGCCGTGGACGGCGACATCCCGACGAATCTGGTTTTGTCCCTGCTGGGGCTGGGTGTGCCTGCGATGGCGCAACTGATTTTGCCGTTGAGTCTGTTCCTCGGGCTGCTGATGACCTTCGGGCGGCTCTATGCTGAAAGTGAAATCACCGTCATGCACGCCTGCGGGCTGAGTAAAAGCGTGTTGCTCAAGGCCGCGTTGTTGCTGTCGCTGTTGACGGGAGCGCTTGCCGCCGCGAACGTGCTGTGGCTCAGTCCCTGGTCGTCGCGCCATCAGGACGAAGTGCTCGCGGAGGCGCGCGCTAACCCTGGTATGGCATCGCTGGCGGAAGGCCAGTTCCAGCAGTCGCAAGATGGCAACTCGGTGCTGTTCGTCGGCAAGGTAAACGGCAGCGAATTTGAGCGGGTCTTTCTGGCGCAGTTGCATCCGCGTGAGAACACCCGGCCGTCAGTGGTCGTGGCCGATCGTGGGACGGTTGCGGCGCGTAGCGACGGCTCTCAGGTCGTGACGCTCAATAAAGGCACCCGTTATGAAGGAACGGCGATGCTGCGTGATTTCCGCATCACCGATTTTACCAATTATCAAGCCACCGTTGGTTATCAATCGGCCGCGGTCGACCCGAGCAATGTCGAGCAGATGAGTCTGCAGGCGTTGTGGCACTCTTCGGACATTGCCGCCCGAGCTGAGTTTCACTGGCGGTTGACGTTGGTTCTGTCGGTGCTGATCATGGCGGTGATGGTCGTACCGCTAAGTGTGGTCAACCCGCGTCAGGGCCGGGTGCTAAGCATGTTGCCTGCTATGCTGCTGTATCTGGTGTTCTTCCTGTTGCAAAGTTCGCTACGTTCCAACGCCAGTAAGGGCAAAATTGACCCGATGGTGTGGATGTGGCTGACCAACCTTGCCTATCTTGCGCTTGCCATCATCCTAAACCTGTGGGACAGCGTGCCAGCGCGTAAAATGCGCGCCAGCTTGAAATCGGGTAATCGTCAGAAAATAAAAGGAGCGGCCTGAGATGTTTCGCGTACTGGACCGCTATATCGGTAAAACCATTTTCAACACCATCATGATGACGCTGTTCATGCTGGTGTCGCTGTCCGGCATCATCAAGTTTGTCGATCAGCTACGCAAAGTGGGGCAAGGCAGTTACTCGGTGGCGGGAGCCGGGGTGTATACCTTACTCAGCGTGCCGAAAGACATTGAGATCTTCTTCCCGATGGCCGCGCTGCTGGGCGCACTGCTCGGGCTCGGAACGCTAGCCACCCGCAGCGAACTGGTCGTGATGCAGGCTTCTGGTTTTACCCGCTTGCAGATCGCCGGTTCGGTAATGAAAACAGCTATTCCATTGGTGCTGTTGACCATGGCGATTGGCGAATGGGTGGCACCAGCGGGTGAGCAGATGGCCCGTAATTACCGTTCACAGATGATGTACGGCGGCTCGATGCTGTCGACCCAAAGCGGGATGTGGGCCAAAGACGGCAACGATTTCGTCTACATTCAGCGTGTGGCGGGGGAAAATGAGCTGGTCGGCGTCAACATCTATCATTTCGACAAACAAAGTAAACTGCTTTCTGTTCGTTACGCTGCGTCGGCGGTATATGAGAATGGTGCCTGGAAACTGTCTCAGGTTGAAGAGTCTGATCTGCGCGACAGTAAGCAGATTGGCGGTAGCCAAACGGTAAGCGGCGAATGGAAAACCAACCTGACGCCGGACAAGCTTGGCGTGGTGGCGTTGGAGCCGGATGCGCTGTCTATTCGCGGCTTATATGACTACATCACCTACTTGCGCCAGAGCGGGCAAGAGGCCAATCGTTACCTGCTCAACATGTGGAGCAAATTGTTCGCGCCGCTTTCTGTGGCTGTAATGATGTTGATGGCGTTGTCGTTCATCTTTGGTCCGCTGCGTAGCGTCCCTGCGGGTATGCGAATTGTCATTGGCATCAGCTTCGGTTTTCTGTTTTATGTGCTGGATCAGATCTTCGGTCCGCTCAGTCTGGTGTACCACATCCCGCCAGTGCTGGGCGCTTTGTTACCGAGCGCGTTGTTCCTGTTTATTAGCGTCATGCTGCTGCTGAAACGTCGTTGATTCACCTTTTACATCAAACGGGCGTGCTTCGGCTTGCCCGTTTTTTTTATCCGGTTGCATGGGTCATCCATCGACATCACCCCGACAACGGCGATTTTTTCAGCGCTTGCAACGCCATACGACGGATTAAGGTTGCACCGGGCTCGCACCACGGTATAATCCCCCACGTTTTCCGCAAAGTACTACTTCGTGCCGAAGTGGCGAAATCGGTAGACGCAGTTGATTCAAAATCAACCGTAGAAATACGTGCCGGTTCGAGTCCGGCCTTCGGCACCAAAATTCAAAAATCAAGCCACCTTCGGGTGGCTTTTTTTGTCCGTCATCGTCCAGTAACTTCCATATATAATTGTTAAATAAAGATTTAATCTGATTTTATTGTCTGGGTGGATTGTGTGTTTTTTCCACAGCGGTCTTTTTGCATCCGTTGTAATCCAGAAGTTGTTGGGGGCATAATCGGGGGCATCTCCACTTCGATAAGATATGTGCCCCCAAAATGAAGCTCAACGCCCGTCAGGTCGAGACTGCCAAACCCAAAGAGAAAACCTACAAGATGGCGGATGGGGGCGGCTTATATCTTGAAATTACCCCACGCGGTTCAAAATACTGGCGCATGAAGTATCGGCGTCCTGATGACAAGAAAGAAGACCGGCTGGCTTTTGGTGTTTGGCCGACAGTCACCCTGGCTGAGGCTCGCGCTAAACGTGATGAAGCTAAAAAGCTGCTGGTGCAAGGTATTGACCCAAAGGCTGAACAAAAAGAGGCACAGGCTGAAACTGCGGGGGCGTATACCTTTGAGACTATCGCCCGGCAGTGGCACGCCAGCAACAAGCGCTGGGGCGATTATCACCGTGCACGGGTGATGCGTTATCTTGAACTGTACATTTTTCCGCATATTGGCACGGCAGATATCCGTAAACTCAAAACCAGCCATCTGTTAGCACCGATAAAAGCGGTGGATGCCAGCGGCAAGCACGATGTAGCACAACGCCTGCAACAGCGTGTTACGGCGATTATGCGCTATGCCGTGCAGAACGATTATATTGACTCTAACCCGGCCAGTGACATGAGCGGGGCATTAACGACGACGAAAGCACGGCACTATCCCGCCTTGCCGCCGGAACGTCTTCATGAGTTCCTGTCACGTCTTGCGGCTTATCGTGGCCGCCAGATGACACGTATCGCAGTCGAACTCACGTTGCTGACGTTTGTACGTTCCAGCGAGCTTCGTTTTGCCCAATGGTGCGAGTTTGATTTTGATAAAGCTTACTGGCGGGTTCCGGCACAGCGGGAAGCGATCAAAGGTGTGCGTTACTCCTATCGTGGCATGAAGATGAAGGAAGAGCACATCGTGCCGCTCAGTCGTCAGGCCGTAGCGCTGCTGGAGCAGTTAAAGACAATTAGCGGCGACAACAGATGCCTTTTCCCTGGTGATCATGACCCGGAAAAAGTGATGAGCGAAAACACGGTCAATAATGCGCTGCGAGCAATGGGTTACGATACGCAAACCGAAGTTTGCGGACACGGTTTCAGAACGATGGCGCGAGGCGCGTTAGGGGAATCTGGCATGTGGAGTGACGACGCGATAGAGCGTCAGTTAAGTCATTCTGAGCGGAACAATGTCCGGGCGGCTTACACTCACACTTCTGAGTATCTGGATGAGCGGCGGTTAATGGTGCAGTGGTGGGCGGATTATCTTGATGCTAATCGTGATAGCTATATTACACCTTATGATTTTGCAAGGATAACAATAAAGCGAAATGATTTACCTTGAAAGTTTATCACACGTTAGTGTTTATTGAAGTGGTCAGTTTTGGCACCTACAGTGAGTAACTAGGGGAAAACAAATATTCATAGAGAGTGCCTCTTAACTCGTTGCGGACTTTGTTGAATAAATCAG
>NZ_JSYG01000033.1 GCF_000784735.1 Dickeya undicola | reverse complement strand
CAGAATTACGTACACCCTCTCATGTGAACATCCACGCCCAAATAAAAAGATTCTTCGAAAAACTGTTCACCCTCTACACTCGATAGTTTTGTTATTTATAATCAATGCATTAATGGGTGATGAGTCACTCAGAAAGTGACGGTGACTCATCACCCTTTTCTGAGCTAAGGGGCTAAAGACTACGACTATTAGCGAGAGCAATAAAATGAGTGGGATGGTGCTAATATAGTAGAAATTTTTAACGTCCCTGTTAAATGAATTATCAATCCTCCCAGTGGGCTTCAATGAACTGTATTTCTTTATTAACTCTCACCTCTTGCTTCTCTTTATTTCCTGAAAAGAAGAATTCTTTCCCTGACGTAAGATCAAGCACTGAGTATTCAAAACCTTGATCGCCAATTGCTCTTTCCATTAAAAAACAAATGAAATTAGCTCTCTCTTGAGTCATTTTCTCACTATTGCTAAAATGTAATTTTACTAACTTTGACCTTCCTTGAAAGTTTACATTTAATTCAGGGTTGCATGATATATCTGTTTTTGCATAGTGATAGTATCTTTTGGGAGCGGGGAATCCGGTAATGTTTTTTCCTGATTGCCACTCATTGAATACGTTAACTATTTTTTCAAAGTATATCTTTTTTGAGGATTTTTTTTCTTTTCTGCATAAATCATAGAGCTCTGATATATGCCCTTTTTTTACTATTAATCTTTTTATTGCATCTCTTATTTTCTTATAAAAATCCTTGCCCGGATGATAATCTGGTCTGTTTGCTATGGATTTTATTTTGTTGATCTTTGTTTGGGGTGAGGTATTAACAGCAATTGATGAAAACTCAGCAACACCTAGTGATGGCATAGTATTTCTCCGTATTGTCATTGTTATGAGAAAAAATATCATTGGTTAATCATTTGGCAATAATTTGTTAAGGAATTTTTAATTAATTGATTATTATTTCAATAATAATCAATATTCAGATAATATATTGCTCATGAGATAATTTTTATTTATAAAAATGTAAATTAATTATATTCTAAATTTTTTGTGAAAAAGGATTTGTGGCAAAACCGGCCGAAGCCGGTCTGCCACTGTTGATGAGGTATCAGGCCCTGTCACATTTGGGCAGCCAGTCGGTGTCTGATTCGTCTTTCAGTCCAAGGTTGGTTTGTATGCCTTGTTTGGTTCTGCCCTTGAGGTAGGCCAGCCCGTATTCCGACATGATGTTAGGCAGCACTTTGCCAAACGCCGTCAGGCTGATGGGCTTCTGATGGCCGTGCGACTCCATAAAGGACAGATAGGCGTGGTACAGGTATTTACGAGGGTTCCGGGGCGTGATGTTGGCGTTGCCCATATACAGCCCGGTGGTGCCACTGTGTGCCTGCAGGTAGCCGCAAAAATCAACCAATGGATCAGCCTGACGTTTGATTTCCAGCGCCTCGGCGGAATGTTGTTGTGCCTGTAACAATGTCCGGGCGTTGTTGGGGTCGGCAAAGCGCTTCATCAGGTGACGCACAATTACGGCCAATTCTGCCCGAATTTTCTCTTTCAGCTTAGGGTCGCGTTCGCTGGCCGGAATGGGCTCGCTGAAATGAATAATCACCCGGCGACGAGACACGCCGCCGCTGCGGTCGCTAAAGCGCATCGGGGTGTTGTTGACGGCCAGAATCACCGCCGGAATTCGGGTGGAATAGGCGTCACGGTATTTCGGGTCAACCATCACCGCATCGCCGCCGGTAATGGCCTTGATGCCGGCACCGTCACCGCTCCATTTCTCTTGATCAGGCAGTACGATGAATGAGAAACCAATCAGTGACGCGCGCTCACGGGAAGATTCAATGGTGTTGATGGTCGCCGCCGTGGTGTTGTCCTCGCCGGCCAGCATAGTAGCAATCTCGGCCAGAATACTTTTCCCGCTGCCGCCGGGGCCGGTGACTTCAAGGAACAGTTGCCAGTCATAGCAGTTTGCCAGCACCATAAACAGCGCGGCCAGAATACGTGCCTGTTTATCTTCGTTGTGTCCTGCCGCACGGGTCAGCCAGCGCCAGAAGTGCGGAGCATTGTCGGCAAGGTTTTCTCCTGCCTTAAGCGGCGTGTAGTCCACGTCATTAACGGTATGCAACCCGTGCTCCCGGCGGTGCGGCTTAAACTCCCCGCTGACAGTATCAAACACGCCGTTACGAAAGCCGATTAACCGGCGCTGGGGCTTGGCCTGCATGGGGATAATCAGTTTCAGTGTGTCTAAAACGCTGCCAATGCTGGACGCGGTAAAGGGAGCCTGTATCTTCTGAAACAGCGCGGCGATATCCCGGCTTAACAAGCGGTAGGGTAAGGCTTTCCATGCACCGTTTTGATACTGGAAGAAGGTTTCCCCAAAAGCATCAATAGCCAGCGTGTTGCGGTAATGGTCGCGTATCTTCTCCGCTTTCTCACTGGCGCTCATGGCCTTGAATTCGGCCTCGCCCAGCGACTCAAACGGGCTGGCCTTTTCCGGCTGGATAAACTTAGTCAGGTAGTGCCGGGTGACGTCTGCGCCTTCACGGCGGTATACATCGTTCCAGTCACCAAATACCGGCGGCAGAGCGACACGTCCATGTACAGCAGAAGCGGCCTGACCGGCTTTGGACTGGCCGGTGCCGTTCTCATCCCGGTCAGTGGCGATCAGCAAGGTCGCCGCCGGGTGGCGTGTTTTCAGTTCACGGGCAAGGGATGACAGATTGTTAGCGCTGAGCGCGACATACACGGTATCACCGGTTAGCTGGTACAGCGTTAACCCAGTGGCATAGCCCTCAGCCAGCCAGATAATGGTGGTGTGTTTGCCACTGAAACAGTAAAACGTGCCTCTAACCTGCCCGCCTTTCAGCGTGCGTTTGTCGCCCTGTGCATTAATCAACTGGATGTTCACCACCTCGCCATCGTGCGTAGTCAGCGGCACCAGTACATCACCGGGCTGATAGACTATGCCGCCCATGCGCAGCGGTTTGCCCTGTAGAGTGAGTACCTCCACGTCCGGCCAGCCTTTGGCGCTCAGGTAGGCATTACCGGACTGTGTAACCGTTTCTTTGATTTTGGCCTGTGCCTGAACCGCCGCCCGTTGCCGGGCCGCGTGGTTATCATCGTCGTCGGGCGTTGAGACTGCCGGGCTATCCGGCAGCTCACCCAGCAACGCGCTCACTTTCAGGGCGGCGTCGGTTGGCGTCAGGTTCAGGGCTTTCTCAACCAGATTCAGTCCGTCACCCGCGCCACACTGGTTACAGAACCATGTGCCGCGCTCCTCTTTGTTATCGAAGCGGAAACGGTCCTTGCCACCGCATACCGGGCAGGCGCTATGCTGCCCGGCTGCGTCAACAGAAATACCCAGCAGGGGGAGGAGTTGCGGCCAGTGGCCGCTGGCGCGTTTCACGGCCTGTGTCACGGTAGGTTGTGCCATGTGTTGCCCTTCAGTGCAGTGTGGAGTCGGTCTGGTCGGGGTCGTTCAGGTTATCGATAGCATCGGGCATATCCAGCGTGGCCGAGAGCACTTCTAAGCGTTCTGCCAGCACAAACAACAGCACTTCTTTTGCCATCGGGTTATCCAGCTCAATCACGGCATAGGTCAGGGCGCGGCACTGGTCGGTAATTTCTTCCGCGGTCAGGGGCGTGACATCAAACATGGCGGGCACCCCGCAGCGGCAGGCGGCCAGCAAACGACAACACGTAGTCACGTGCCAGCAAACGGCGGGCGCTGATTTCATCCGGGGCGATAACCGCTTCACGGTGCGGTAAGGCGCGTAATTCCGCGCGGCGCACGGCCAGAAACAGAAAGGTAAATTGCGGGTGTGACGGGGTTGGGGTCGTAGCCATGTGGCAGTCTCCGTTGAGTAGCTAAAACTGCTACCACCAGAAACGCCAATTTCAAGGGTGGTAGCCCAGACGGGGTTGGCGTAACCGGCCTCAACGAACACCGGCCAGCCCGAAGGCTGCCCCGCCTGAGCCACCATAATTTGGATGCGGTGACGGCATAAAGTGTGCCGCACGTTATGCAAGTGTGCTAAGGCTGCGACGTAAAAAAAGACGCATGGCGCGTCTGGTGTCGCCGTTGAGTTGTTCAGGACGCCAATCCCGGCTGTCGATTTTGCGACAGCGACGGAACTATAGCGCCAAAACGCCCCGGCAGGCAAGCCAGGGAAAGGGATAAATTGCACGTTCATAACAGCCTCAGCAGTTGGTCAGCGCATCACCGGCACGTGATGCGCAGTAATGCCGGGGTGAATCAGAGGCTGCGGCCAGCAGTTGATCGCACAGGCTGAGAGTTTCCCGTTCATCGAGTGTGACCGACTGACCGGCGATAGCTAAGGTGATCATGCGTGATTCTCCTGTTGACGGGCGGCGATACGTTCAGCCACCCAGTGATGAATTTCGGACTCAACCCATGCAACGTTCTTCCCACCCAGCGGAACACGGGCGGGAAAGGCGTTGCGGTTGCTCAATTCATACAGTGTCGAGCGGGAAATACCGGTGACGTACAGCACTTCCGGCAGGCGCATTAAGCGCTCTCTGGCCGGAGCCTGTGGCATCGGAGGCACAGCAGGAAGGGGAGCTTGGGGTGTGGCTGACAACATTGGGCGCTACCTCGTTAATGTCCGCCCGGCTCTGGCCGGATGGCACTGGATTTATCTGGTAGCTCGCTATTATGTGAATATTTGCAGTGGTGGCAACAAGGGGAAAAAAGGAGATTGATGGACAAAAAGCGGTCGGGAACTACCGTCAATTCTCAACGTTGCCCAATATTTGCCAATATAAGTCAATTTTACACATTCGATAAAAATCAAATTATTGGTGGCTATTTATATGGCCTGAATTGATAGTAAAAAACATCTGAAAACCGCTCGCCAGAAAAAAGCGCCAACAATTCAGGTGAACAGTATGAACACCGGGTGATGAGTGTTATATCCACTCTTCATCCCTTTATTTATTGATTTATCTGTTTTTTCTCTCAGGTGAAGAGTGGTGAACAGTTTTATAAAAGTGTGGCGGTTGATAGAGGGAGGCAACCAGTCATAAACACGCTCTTGTGTGGGAATGGGCACAATCGGCCCAGATAGCGGCGTTGTGTGGTGAATTGCACCATAGCGGCCAGATGATAACCCATACGGAGAACGACCATGAGCCAGACTGCGCCACAAAGTGATATCCCGGATGTTCTGAAAAAAGTGTCTGACAACTACCTGAAGGCGCGAGAAGCTCACCTCGCTAACGCCAGTGAACTGGATAACATCACGACGGCGATGAGGAGAGCCAAAGCGCAGCAGGCTGCTACCGAAGCAGAGAATCAGCTTTCTGATACCGAATGGCGCGCCCGTTTTCTCAAAGCGCGTGGGGAAATGACGGAGGAACTGAAAGCCCTGCAGTTACAGCGTCTGGCACAGCGCGAACTGGCGCACGAGTATGATGGGTTGCTGGCGCAGTTGGAAATCGACCAGCTCCGGCAGCAGGCAACGTGCCATGCATCGGCCAAAGCGTGCTGTAATGCACATGCCAGCGCGCTGCGTGATTATGCCGAGTGGGAATTAAGCCAGGCGTTAGACCGCATCAGTACAGCGCTGATTCGGGCCATCACGTTAAAGCGGCACATGCTGGGTATCACCACGTCTGAATTTACCGAAGGACTTTCCTATCAAAAACCCGATAAAGTGGTCATGGAACAGGTGGTCAACTGCCTGATAGCCAAGTCGAATAATTATCGCTTTGAAATGGACAACGAGCCAGTCTTGTCCGTGCTGGGGCTTGATTCACCTTCGTTGCCACATGCAGATTTTCCCCCCGTGGCAAATCCGATCGGCCGAATGAATTTTTTCCGCGACTTGAAAGAAAAAGAGGCCGCATTAAAAACACGCAGGCGCAACACTGCGGATTGAATTAATTAGCCGAATTATCATTTTATTGATTTTAATATCAACATGTCGCCCGCCATTGCGCGGGCTTTTTTTGAGGTTTTTTCTCTGGCTAGCGCTTTTTTGATCGTGCATGTATACAGTGCATGAATTTGCATGTAAAACTTACCTCTCAATTTCCCTTGTCGCGCCAGTACTGGTACAGCCTGAGCGCTTCCATGCACCTGCATGAAAACTGCTACATAAAGCGGGCAGGCGTGGCGGGGGCACGATTGCGCGCGGGGATTACATATATGTATTATAATAGCTTTTAAGTCTATTGAGCGTTATGTTAGTTAAGCATCTGGCTTCTAATAGGAAAATGGTAAATACTAAACAGCTTTGCACATTGATGTTCTACTTCTCATCGTCCGAGGCCAACACTGTCGGAGTGTCATGTCCTGCAAGTGTCGTACTATTATATGAGGCTATTTAGAATTAGCTCTCTAATTATATCTGATTTAATTTTTTCTGATTTCTTACATTCTAATTTTGTATCCTAAATTTATGGTTCAGCGTATTTATGAGGTTGCTAATATTTTTTAACGTTGTTTTTTATGGAGTGTTTGTTTATAACGGTATTTTTTTGTTTTATTTTGATTTTCATTTTTTAAATTTTCACTGAAAAAGAGGTTTGAAATGCTTGTTTATGTTAATTCATTCAATTGCATTGGTGAAAATAGCTTTTATGATGTTATCCATTCAATTTGTGGTTGGATTTATAGGGTGTCTCATATAAAAATATCGCCAGAAGATATTCTCACACGGAGGGATTTTAATTATGAAAGAGAATATGTCAGAACATATAGTGCGGATAAAATAGATCCCAGAGCATATTCTGTTATGTATACTCATCCTGATAAAGAGGTCGGAGGAAGGCAATGGATAACAGAAATTGGTATTAGGAGGGATGGTTTTAATACATTTGTTTCTATTTTACTTGAAATTAGTGATGTTAGCACACTTATTGATTCAAAACCTGTAGCAACAAGACCCATGTTGGTTTCGTATTTAAAGAGAAACTGTGAGTTTGATCGCGATGTTATCGGTGTAAAGGTTGATTATATCAAAAGTCAATATGGCGACTTTCAATATTTAATACACGAAATATCAAGGGATAATAGAAATTACCCACTTGTTTTTATCAGTGAGGGTGAAAATGGTTTTCCTGTAAAACCAGAAAAATTACAAGAGCAACTTATAGGCTTAGCCCAGGTTGTGGCTACTCACGGCCAAATGGATTCGTGGGAAATGGAACGCTTATTGGGTCGGAATTATTCGTCATGGAGCGGTGCTATAAATATCATATACCCTATTAATTCTTCTGGATATATCGGGAATAAATTAATTATTCCTAAACAAATTGAAGAAATGAAGAATAATGGTGTTTTGATAAATAATTACATTCTTTCCATTATAACGCATTCATATAATGGATATAAAAAGAAATCTCACTTATCTCCGGTTAATGTTCGCGCTAAAAATCAGCGTGATGATAATTCTATATTTAAAGAAAGAGTTAATAAGCTAAAAGACGTATCTCAATATCAAGTGCTTTTTGATGAAGCTCTCCATGAATTAGATGAATTAAAGAATTCAAGTGAAGAACTTGAACTTGAATATCTTAGAAAAATTGAAGAATTAGATGGGCAATGTGAAGAGTTGTTAGTTGATAAAATAAAGGTTGAGTCTGAGCTTGAAAGGCTCAGAGTTGATATTAAAAACATTCATTCTAAAGTTAAAACTCAGGATAATGAGGTGGATGTGGAGAAATTAATATCTATCATTGGTAATAAATTAAGCCCTGAGTCAGTCCTTAATATATTGGCCATTTTGATTCCTGAAAATGTCATTATTCTAAAAAGCGCATATATATCAGCTAAAGCATCATCAAAATTCAAACATAGCCATAGACTTATATTCCTCCTTTATAAACTGTGTACATCTTATTTGTCTGAATATTTGGAAAATGGAGACAATACAGCGAAGGATATTTTAGGTGATTCTTACTCTGCTAATGAATCAGAAACAGTAGAACGGTCTGCGACATATTATAAACTTCGGGAATTTGAATATGATGGAGAAAAAATAAAAATGTTTAAACATGTAGGAATTGGTACTGCTAGAAAAAAATCAGAAACAATCAGAGCCCACTTTCATGTTGATGCAGAAAAAAGAAAAATAGTGATAGGGTATTGCGGAGAACATTTAGATGTTAAGTCTACATGAGTTTTTTAGCTCTTAATGATTAGGTGATTGATAATCATATTTTATGTGGTTCATTTTTATTAAGGGACATTTAATATTTTGATTGGCGTTGGTGGGGTTTTAAATATACTTTTTTTATTTGATTTTTGCTAAGGTGATTTTTGAAGGGTTTATTTATTTTTGGCTGATTTCCCCCACCAATCCATCAACTCTTTCCGCTGTTCAAGGTAGGTAGAGCGGTTATAAGCCCGTCTAACCTCATTCTTATCACAATGGGCTAAAGCAGCCTCAATCACATCAGGATTAAAACCGGCTTCATTCATGGCGGTGCTGGCTATTGAGCGTAAACCATGAGCAACCAGTTTTCCACCGTAGCCGATGCGTTTTAGTGCTGCGTTGGCGGTCTGGCTGTTCATCGGCTTTTTAGGATCGTTACGGCTGGGGAAAACATGTTCGCGGTTGCCGCTGATAGGGCGCATGATGTCGAGCAGTTCCAGCGCCTGTTCGCTGAGCGGCACAACATGATCGCGCTTGGCTTTCATTCTTTCAGCCGGAATGCTCCACGTTTTTTTCTCGATATCGATCTCAGCCCATGCTGTGGCGGAGGCTTCAGCCGGGCGGATAAGTGTCAGTAATTGCCATTCCAGCAAGCAGCGGGTAGGAATGGAGAGGTTAGACATCGCAATGGTGCGCATCAGCGCGGGTAGCTCTTCTGGCCGAATGGTCGGCATATGCTGTTTTTTAGGGCGCTCGAAGGCCATACCAATACCAGAGGCGGGGTTAGCGTCAATCAGCCCGGTGTTAACCGCGTAAACCATAATTTCGTTGATGCGTTGTACTAACCGCCTGACGGTTTCCAGTGCGCCACGGGCTTTAATCGGCTCCAGCGCTTGTATCAGTGTGCGGGCTTTGATTTGCTGCACGGGGATATTTTCAATCGCCGGGAGCACGTCTTTTTCCAGTGATCGCCAAATGTCTTTGGCGTGGTCGGTGCTAACTGTGGTCTGTTTCAGCGTGAACCAGCTACGCGCCACATTAATGAAAAGGCTTTCTACGGCGATTTGCGTTTCTTCGATTTCCTTAGCCACTTTTTCCTGTGGATCTATCCCCTTGGCTAACAACGACAGTTTTTCGTCTCTCATGGCGCGGGCATCGGCTAATGACAATGCCGGGTAAGCGCCAAAACCAATCATGGTACGTTGGCCTGTGGTTGGTTTCTGGTAACGGAACCGCCACAATTTTTTCCCGGTGATTTTGACTAAGAGAAATAACCCGTTGCCGTCATGCAGCGTCAGGTCTTTGTCTGCCGCTTTGGCTTTTTGCACTTCGGTATGGGTGAGGGGGCGGGTTGTCCGTGCCATTGGGAGATATCCTTGATGATTGGTATACGCCTTTTGGTATATATCGTACCGTATACCAATTCATATACCAATAATCAGCGGATTTAGCCGGATATCGTCGGACAATGACGGAAACAAAAAAGCCCGCAAACCTAGGTGGGATGCGGGCTTTAAGGACTTTCCCGGACGTATCCGGATATGTAAGTGGTGGAGCTGGGGGGAGTTGAACCCCCGTCCGAAATTCCTACACCGTCGGTACTACATGCTTAGTCTGGTCTTTACATTCGCTTGCCAGCTGCGGACAGACACGCCACTAACAAACTAGCCTGATTGGATTTAACGCTTCAACCCCAGGCAGGGCATCCACGCGATCTCTTTTAGGTTTGACCTCTCTTGATCCCCGTCCTAAGAGCGGAGGCTAGGGAGAGAGGGCTGTAAGCAGGTTATTAAGCTGCTACGGCGTAAGTTTCGTCGTTTGCGACTATTTTTTTGCGGCTTTTTACGAGGCCAACCGCCCCTCGGCATGCACCTTGGGTTTCGCGAATCCCGTCGAATCCAGAATCAGCCCCAAGATATTTCACTATTATAACAGAAAGATGGGTAGCGACGCTAGCAGCCGTTAACGGGCTGCGTTTTTCATGATGCGGGCTTTATCCAGCTTCCATTCGCGCTCTTTGATGTCGTCGCGCTTATCGTGCTCTTTCTTACCTTTGGCTACGCCGATCTTGACCTTGCACCAGGCGTTTTTCCAGTACAGCGACAGTGCCACTACTGTATAGCCTTCGCGATTGACTCGGCCGTATAGCGAATCCAGCTCGCGTTGGTTCAGCAGCAGTTTGCGGGTACGCGTCGGATCACAGACCACGTGGCTGGAGGCACCGTGCAGTGGAGTGAATGTGGCACCGAAAAGATAAGCTTCGCCATCACGCATCAACACATAGCTGTCGCTGATATTGGCTTTGCCTGCGCGCAGTGATTTAACTTCCCACCCCTGAAGTGCTAATCCCGCTTCAATCTCTTCTTCTATGAAGTATTCATGGCGGGCACGCTTGTTGAGCGCAATGGTAGCAGAACCGGGTTTGTGTGCTTTTTTCTTTGTCATAGTGCCGTCATTATACTGGTTGTCGTCGCGAATGAAATCCCTCGCCGGGATTCATGCCATTCTTTATGAACGGGTGCGATGCCTCTCGCAGAATTTTTGTCTGACCGCTCATCGATGGTATTATTTTGCGCGTTTTATGAATCACGGAAAATTGTATGCCTAAAATCAGCCGGTCTGCGCTGGTCCCGTTCAGTGCCGAGCAGATGTATAAATTAGTCAATGATGTCTCGTCTTATCCGGCTTTTCTGCCTGGATGTACCGGTAGTCGGGTGTTGTCATCTTCCGAACGTGAAATGACGGCGGCGGTCGATGTGTCGAAAGCGGGTATCAGCAAAACGTTTACCACCCGCAATACGCTGATTGATAACCAATCTATTTTGATGCAGTTGGTCGATGGTCCGTTCCGTCAGTTGACCGGCGACTGGCGGTTCACGCCATTGAGTGATGACGCCTGTAAGGTCGAGCTAAATCTGGATTTTGAATTCAAGAATGTGTTGATTGAAATGGCATTTGGCAGGATTTTCAAAGAATTGGCTAACAACATGGTGCAGGCGTTCACCCAGCGCGCCAAAGAGGTCTATTGTGCCTGAGATTCACGTGGACGTGGTCTATGCGTTGCCGGAACGCCAGTATTTGCGAGCGTTGACACTGGAAGAAGGGAGCACCGCAGAACAGGCTATTCAGGCATCCGGCCTGCTGACTCTACGCCCGGATATCGATCTGGGTGTCAATAAAATCGGCATTTTTAGCCGCCCGGCGAAACTGAGCGATGTTCTCAGGGATGGCGATCGGGTCGAAATTTATCGGCCGCTATTAGCTGACCCCAAAGAGCTGCGCCGTCAGCGTGCAGAACGCTCAAAAAATAAGGCACGGTAACGTGCCTTATTTTTTGGGGCCAGTCAGCGAGTGCTAGCCTCGCCGGACCTGTTCACTTACTGCGCCTGCAACGTGGGTTTATTGTCCACATTAGCTAGCTCGCCCTGACTATTGAATGTCAGGGTCAGCGTTTGTTGTTTCACGGCTTCGTGACCCGGTTGCTGACGGAAGACGTAGTACCAGGTGTCTGATCCAAACGGATCTTGCAGCATAGGGGTGCCCAACGTGTAGATGACCTGCTGTTTGGTCATTCCGTTACGGATTTTGGCAACGTCGGCAGAAGCCAGATAGTTCCCCTGATTGATGTCAGGCCGATAGACTATACGTTCCAGCGTGGAACAACCGGCAGTCAACATAACAACAACCACCGCGGCGACGACAGTCAGCGTTTTACAGCGCATAGTGATTACATTCCTTAAGGGCATAGGTTGCAGATGATAATAGACCTTGCCTGACTTGAAAACCTGCAAGACGTCTGTAAGACCGCGGGAATTCGAAAAAGTTGGCTCTCACTATACTCTCTCTTGGTTCTTACTATGCTGCCAGCAATTCTCTGGCATTTGCCAGCGTGTTCTTGGTGACGGCGGAACCGCCGAGCAGGCGTGCCAGTTCCTGCAACCGTTCGCGTTTACCCAGTGGCTGCATCAGCGTTTCCGTTGCCGCGCCATCAGTACGTTTGCTGACGAAGTAGTGGTGATGACCACATCCCGCTACCTGTGGCAGATGGGTGACGCACATTACCTGAGTGGATTGTCCAAGTTGGCGCAGCATCTTGCCGACAATCGCCGCGGTCGGGCCGCTGATACCGACATCCACTTCGTCGAAAATCAGAGCCGGGGTATCCATCTTGCGGGCGGTAATGACCTGGATGATGAGTGCGATACGCGACAGCTCACCGCCTGAAGCCACTTTGATCAACGGTTGATGCGGCTGGCCGGGGTTGGTGGTGACACAGAATTCGATGTGATCGGCCCCGTTGGCGGTTAGCGAGTCCGGAGCGAAGGTCACATTAATCGTGAAATGACCGTGCGGCATTGCCAGCTCATGCATATTGGTGGTGATTAATTCCGCCAGTTCGCTGGCGTGCTGACAGCGTTGGGTATGAAGCTGTTCGGCTACATGCAAGGCTTGTTGATGGAACTCTTGCACCGCGTGATTCAGGGATTCGTGATCACTTTCCTGTTGTTCCAGTAACTGCTGTTCCTGTAGCAACTGCTGATGGAATGTGGGTAACTCTTCCGGTGTGACATGATGCTTGCGTGCCAGTGCTAGCTGACGTGACAGGCGCTGTTCCAACTCGTACAGACGAATTGGGTCCATATCCATACGGTCGCAGTAATGGCGTAGTTCATCGCTGGCTTCGCTGATGTGAATACTGGCTTCTTCCAGCATGGAAAATACGCCGGAGAGTTTGTCATCCATGCTCACCAGTTCTGACAACTGATGCCTGGCGCTATGCAGCATACTCAACAGGTTCTGGTCTTCGTTTTCGCTGAGGATCTGCAACGTCTGCTGGCTGAGGGACATCAACTGTCCGCTGTTGGCGAGCCGCTTATATTCGACGTCGATCTGTTCGTACTCGCCAGGTTGGGGAGCAAACTCATTTAACTCTTTGAGTTGATATTGCAGCAGTTCCCGGCGTGCTTCCCGCTCGATGGTCGCCTGCTGGTGTTGCGCCAGTTCACGGCAGCTTTGATGCCATTGTTGCCAGATTTGGCGCATGGCGCTGAGCAGTTGTGATTCATCGGCGTAAGCATCCAGCAGGTGGCGTTGATGTTCCGGCTTTAGCAGCAACTGGTGGGCGTGCTGCCCATGCAGTTGAATCAGATGCTGGCCCAGCTCGCGCAGTTGCGACAGCGGCACCGCCGTGCCGTTGATGAATGCACGAGAGCGACCGTCGGCACTAATGACCCGGCGCAGCAGACATTCGTTGTTGTCATCAAGCTGGTTGTGTTCAAGCCAGCGCAGCGCAGCCGGGGTGTCCGCCAGCGAAAAGCGGGCGCAGATGTCAGCACGGCTGGCTCCGGGGCGAACCATGCTGGCATCGGAACGGTTACCGAGGCAAAGGCCGAGAGCATCAATAGCAATGGATTTCCCCGCTCCGGTTTCGCCGGTGATGACGCTCATTCCTGCCTGAAAATCAATCTCCAGTTCGCGCACAATGGCGAAATTACTGATTGTGAGTTGCGCCAGCATGATAATGTCCTGTATGTAACAACAACTGTTATTACGTACAGTATAGACTGGTTTTTTGTACAGTAAAGTAGCAAGTGTTACTTTCAGAATAATTTTTTCGACCAGCCAAGCTTGCTACTCAATGTATTGAAATAACTGTAATTTTCTGGGTGGATCAGATTCAGGTGATACTGACTACGTTGGATTAGCACCTCTTCGCCCTCTTGTACTGGCAACGAAATCTGGCTGTCGCAACTGATTTCCAGATCCTGGGTGATGTGGGAAAACTTCAGGCGGATAGAGCTGCTGCTATTGATTACCAGCGGTCGTGCCGACAAGGTATGCGGGAACATCGGCACCAGTGCGATTGCGTCCAGCGAAGGCGTCAGGATCGGGCCGCCGCCGGATAGCGAATAGGCGGTGGAGCCGGTAGGCGTAGAGATGATCAGGCCGTCGGATCGCTGAGAAAACGCGAACTTGTCATCAATATAGACTTCAAATTCAATCATGTGTGCCACTTTACCCGGATGCAGAACCACTTCGTTGATGGCGGTGCTGCTGCTGTTGGGGTGGTTGGCGCGACATACCTGCGCTTCCAGCATAAAACGTTGTTCGCGGATGTAACGCCCGGCCAGCACTTCGCTTAGCTGCTGCTGGGTATGATCCGGATCGAGATCGGTCAGAAAGCCGAGATTGCCACGGTTGACACCAATGACGTTGATATCGTAGCGCGATAGCACCCGCGCTGCGCCCAACATGTTGCCGTCACCACCAACGACTACCGCCAGATCCGCCTGCTGACCAATTTCTGACAGACTGCCGGTGGCGGCGTCCGCTAGCCGCAATTCGCGGGCGATCTGTTGTTCGAGCACCACCTGGTAGCCCTGCGCGCGTAGCCAGTGATACAGCATCTCGTGGGTGCTCAAGGCATTTGGATGACGTGGATGACCGACAATACCGATGCAGTTAAACGATCTGTTCATTTGGGTGCCTTATCCTCATGAGAGCACCGGAGGCTCACGCTTTTTGGACCGATAGCCGGACCAACAATATGTGAGTGGTTCCCTTGAAACCCCGGTTTTGATCCCCATAATAAGCGAACTAGCGAGATGAATGCGAAAAACGCGGAGAATTTCATGAGTAGTAAAGAACAGAAGTCGCCTGACGAGCAAGTCTTGGATCAAAAAGGAGCAGCGGAAGGTCAGCAAGCGGATGCCGTACCAGAGACGACAGATGTCGCTGACCCGCGTGATGAGCGTATCGCAGAACTGGAAGCGCAACTGAACGATGCCCAGCAGCGTGAACGCGAAAGCGCGTTGCGTGCCCGCGCGGAAATGGAGAATATTCGCCGCCGTGCTGAGCTGGATGTGGAAAAGGCGCATAAATTCGCGCTGGAAAAGTTTGCAGGCGAAATGCTGCCGGTGATCGACAACCTTGAACGTGCGCTGGACATGGCGGACAAATCCAATGATGCGCTGTCCGGTATGATTGAAGGGGTCGAACTGACGCTGAAAGCGATGCTGTCGGCTGTGAACAAGTTCGGTATTGACGTGGTGGCGGAAGTGAACGTGCCGTTTAATCCGGAAATTCATCAGGCTATGACGCTGCTTGAATCTGCTGATCACGCGCCGAACCATGTCATGATGGTGATGCAGAAGGGCTATACCCTGAATGGTCGTTTGCTGCGCCCGGCGATGGTCGCAGTATCTAAAGCCAAAGAATAATCGTTTTCTGGCTTTCTCCGGGGAGTGGTCGCCTGGCTTCTTCCCGGAATGCATCGTGAATGTGTTCTTGCCTGTTTTTCCTTCCTTTACTGTCTTGCTGTTTTCTCTCCCTTCATTTCAGGAAAACATTTCCCCGCGGTTTACGCATTTTCTCTACGTTTCTGCCGCAGAAAACATTAAATTTCGAAATGCTATATTGATCGTTTTTTTGTTTATATTTTGTTAATCTTTACGTGTTAAAACGTGTGTCGTTTGTCGAATGAATGCATCATTATCATAACCTATCAGAGCAATCATCATTGCCATCCTAAATGCACTTGATAACCATTATCAACTTTGCGAGAGTAATAAAACAATAGCGTCAGAAGGGTTACTCATATGCCGGGGAGTCGTGTAATGGAGTCAGTCAGCCGTACGTCGAGGAAGCTCAAGCTTTCACTGATGGGGCCGGCTTTTATCGCGGCGATCGGTTATATCGATCCCGGTAATTTCGCCACCAATATTCAGTCAGGCGCAGCCTATGGATACCAACTGCTGTGGGTAGTGGTGTGGGCTAACCTGATGGCGATGTTGATTCAATTGCTCTCCGCCAAGCTTGGGATCGCTACCGGTAAGAATCTGGCGGAACATATTCGTGATCGTTTCCCGAAACCTGCGGTTTGGGCCTACTGGGTGCAGGCTGAAATCATAGCCATGGCGACCGACCTGGCAGAGTTCATCGGCGCGGCGATCGGTTTTCAGTTATTGCTTGGTGTGTCTCTGCTGGAAGGCGCGATTCTCACCGGGATTGCCACTTTTCTGATTCTGACGTTGCAGCAACGTGGGCAGAAACCACTTGAGATGGTGATCGGTGGGTTGTTGTTGTTTGTGGCGGCTGCTTACATTGTCGAGCTGATTTTCTCTCGCCCGGAGCTGTCGTCGCTGGCAAAAGGTATGGTAATGCCGAGTTTGCCCAATTCTGATGCGGTACTGTTGGCTGCGGGTGTGCTGGGCGCGACCATTATGCCACACGTGATCTACCTGCATTCATCATTGACACAGCAACAGAGCAACATCACCCGTGCCGAACGTTATTCCGCCACCAAAGTGGATGTTGCTGTGGCGATGACTATCGCCGGGTTTGTGAATCTGGCGATGATGGCGACGGCAGCTGCGGCGTTTCATTTCAGTGGTAATACTTCGATTGCCGAGTTGGATCAGGCGTATCTGACGCTGAAACCTTTACTGGGGCAGGCTGCAGCGACTATTTTTGGCTTGAGTCTGGTAGTGGCAGGATTGTCGTCTACGGTCGTTGGGACACTGGCCGGTCAGGTGGTGATGCAGGGGTTTGTACGCTTTAGCATTCCTATATGGGTCCGTCGTGTGGTGACGATGCTGCCGTCTTTTATCGTCATTCTGTCCGGCATGAACCCGACCAGGGTACTGGTGTTAAGTCAGGTTTTGCTGAGCTTCGGTATTGCTCTGGCGCTGATTCCGTTGTTGGTTTTCACCGGTAATCGCGAGTTGATGGGCTGCCTGGTGAACAGCCGCCGGGTGCAGAATCTTGGCAAGGCGATCGTCTGTATAGTGATTGCGCTTAACCTGTATCTGGTGCTGGACACGTTGCTGGGTTAACGTGCTCGTCCACGGTTTACGACGCCTCTGCCGATTATGGCAGGGGCGTTTGCTTTTGGGCGTCCGACTTTTCTGCTTTCATCTTATGATCACGTGCATTCCGGCAATCGCCGTCCTATTATCTGGGACTGATTTTCTGATACAGAGATTCCATGATGTCGTCGCCCATCACTATTCTTGATAAGCAACTGTTGTCCGATCACTGGTTTGTGCTGCATAAATATGTGTTCGATTTGAAACGTAAGAATGGCGGCACAGTGCGCCAGATGCGGGAGGTCTATGACCGTGGCAATGGTGCTGCCATCCTGCTTTACAACCGTGCTCAGGGGACGGTCGTGTTAACGAGACAGTTCAGGATGCCGACTTACCTGAATGGCAATGAAAGCGGGATGCTGCTGGAAGCGTGCGCCGGTTTGCTGGACGATCAGTCGCCGGAACAGTGCATCCGTAATGAGGCGATCGAAGAAACCGGTTATCAGATCGGTGAAGTGGAAAAGTTGTTTGAAGCTTACATGTCGCCGGGTGGTGTGACCGAATTACTGCATTTCTTTGCCGCAGAATATGACGGCTCACAGCGTAAAACGAACGGCGGCGGTGTGGATGATGAGGATATCGAAGTGCTGGAATTGCCGTTTAGCGAAGCGCTGGCGATGATTAAGGATGGCCGTATCCGTGATGGTAAAACCATCATGCTGTTGCAGCACGCGCAGATTAACGGCTGGTTTTCCAACCTGCGCTAACGCCATATCAACATGCTTGATGACAAGGGGCCGACAGGCCCCTTGTTGTTGACGGTAGCGCCCTGTTGACTAGTGGGTGGCTAGCCCATCTTCCCGTTTCTGCTGATCAGCGGCAAACAAGCGAATACCTTCGAACAGTCTCTTCCCCGCTTTGATCTTCCATGCCTTAACACAGCCTAAGCACCGTCAATGTGTGTCGGTTTGTCTGTGAGAAGGGATGCACTGGTCGCGATATCATCGGCATTTGGTGATGTTTGGCCGGGGAAATAGTCGTTATGGTGAGTGATTTTCACTCTCATTAATTAACTATATTAAGCGGTATTCCGGCGTGGATTTTGTAATGCTTCATGGTTTCGAAAATCACAGACACGATACACTGGGTGACTCGCCACCCTACTAACAAGCGACAAGACAAGGTAATAGACTATGGATGAACAATTAAAGCAAAGCGCACTGGACTTCCATCAATATCCGGTGCCGGGAAAAATTCAGGTTTCCCCGACCAAACCGCTGGCCACGCAGCGCGATCTGGCGCTGGCCTATTCTCCGGGCGTTGCTGCGCCTTGTCTGGAAATCGCTGAAGACCCGCTAGCGGCTTACAAATACACTGCGCGCGGCAATCTGGTGGCGGTGATCTCCAACGGAACGGCGGTGCTGGGGCTGGGCAACATTGGTGCGCTGGCCGGTAAGCCGGTCATGGAAGGCAAAGGGGTGCTGTTCAAGAAATTTTCCGGTGTCGATGTGTTTGATATCGAAGTGGATGAACAGGATCCAGACAAGTTGATCGACGTGATTGCGGCGCTGGAGCCGACTTTTGGCGGCATCAACCTGGAAGATATCAAAGCACCGGAGTGTTTCTACATCGAGCAGAAGCTGCGTGAACGTATGAAGATTCCGGTATTCCACGACGACCAGCACGGTACAGCCATTATCTGTACCGCCGCGGTGCTTAACGGTTTGCGTGTGGTGGAAAAACAGATTTCCGACGTTCGGCTGGTGGTATCCGGTGCGGGCGCTGCATCCATCGCTTGCCTGAATTTGCTGGTGGCGCTGGGTCTGAAGCGTGAAAACATCGTAGTGTGCGATTCCCGCGGCGTAATCTACAAAGGCCGTGAAGCCAACATGGCGGAAACCAAAGCAGCCTATGCTATTGATGATAACGGCAGCCGTTCGTTGGCCGATGTTATCCCGAACGCGGACATTTTCCTCGGTTGCTCTGGTCCTGGCGTGCTGACGCAGGACATGGTGAAAACCATGGCAGCGCGCCCGCTGATCATGGCGCTGGCGAACCCGGAGCCGGAAATTCTGCCGCCGCTGGTGAAAGCAGTGCGCCCGGACGCCATCGTGTGTACCGGTCGTTCAGACTACCCGAACCAGGTCAACAACGTACTGTGCTTCCCGTTCATCTTCCGTGGTGCGCTGGATGTGGGCGCGACCACCATCAACGAAGAGATGAAACTGGCTTGCGTGCACGCCATTGCCGATTTGGCGCTGGCGGAGCAGAGCGAAGTGGTGGCGTCTGCCTATGGTGATCAGGATCTCTCCTTCGGGCCGGAATACCTGATCCCGAAACCGTTCGATCCGCGTTTGATCATCAAGATCGCACCCGCGGTAGCGAAAGCGGCAATGGAGTCCGGCGTAGCGACCCGTCCGATTGAAAACTTCGATGATTACATCGAAAAACTGGCGCAGTTCGTCTACAAAACCAACCTGTTCATGAAGCCTATCTTCTCTCAGGCCCGTACCCAGCCGAAACGCGTGGTGCTGGCGGAAGGGGAAGACCCGCGCGTGCTGCACGCCACGCAAGAACTGGTGTCGCTGGGGCTGGCGTTCCCGGTGTTGATTGGTCGTCCAAACGTTATCGAAAAACGCATCCAGAAACTGGGCTTGCAGATCGCTATCGGCAAGGACTTCGAGGTGGTGAACAACGAGTCCGACCCGCGTTTCAAAGCTTACTGGACCGAATATTTCGAGATGATGAAACGCCGCGGCGTGTCTCAGGAGCAGGCACAACGCGATATGCGCGGTAACCCGACGCTGATCGGTTCCATCATGGTTCACCGTGGCGAAGCGGATGCGATGATCTGCGGTACGGTCGGTAACTATGAAGAGCACTTCAACGTTGTGGAGAAGGTGTTCGGCTACCGTGATGGCGTGCATGTGGCGGGCGCGATGAACGCGCTGCTGCTGCCGAGCGGCAACACTTTTATTGCCGATACCTACGTCAACCCGGACCCGACCCCGGAACAGCTGGCGGAAATCACCCTGATGGCGGCCAGCACCGTGCGCCGTTTCGGCATTGAGCCGAAAGTGGCGTTGCTGTCGCATTCCAGCTTCGGCACTTCTGATTCGCCGACGGCGAAGAAGATGCGCGCGACGCTGGCGCTGGTAAACAAGATGGCACCGGAACTGCAAATCGACGGCGAAATGCACGGCGACGCCGCGCTGGTAGAAGCCATTCGTCGTGAGCAGATGCCGAACAGTCCGTTGAAAGGCTCGGCTAACATTCTGATCATGCCGAATATGGAAGCCGCCCGCATCAGCTACAACCTGCTGCGCGTCTCTTCTTCAGAAGGTGTGACCGTTGGCCCGGTACTGATGGGCGTTGCCAAGCCAGTACACATCCTGACGCCGATCGCCTCTGTGCGCCGTATCGTCAACATGGTGGCGCTGGCGGTGGTAGAAGCACAGACCGCACCGCTGTAATCCGGCAGGACAGCCTGTAACGAAAAGATGAAACCGGCAGGGTGACCAGCCGGTTTTTTTTACGCCTGCTGCCGTAGCCACTTCTCCAATTCGTTAGCGAACTGCTGGCGATCGCGCTGGCTTAGTGATGCTGGGCCACCGGTTTGTACCCCGCTGGCGCGCAGCGTATCCATGAAATCCCGCATCGTCAGCCGCTCGCGGATAGTATCCGGGGTGTAGCATTCACCGCGTGGGTTGAGTGCGACCGCGTGTTTTGCCAGCACTTCGGCCGCCAGTGGGATATCTGCGGTGATCACCAAGTCGCCCGGCTGGACGCGACGCACGATTTCGTTATCTGCTACATCGAACCCGGCGGCGACGCGCAGGCTGTGGATGTGCGGCGAAGGCGGCGTTCTGAGCGGCTGGTTGGCGACCAGCGTCAGGCGGGTCGCGGTGCGATCGGCGGCACGGTAGAGCACGTCTTTAATGACGTTGGGACAGGCGTCGGCGTCCACCCAGATGGCGGTCATCCGCGTGCTCCCGACGGTGTATTCAGGCCGAGCCAATCACGGGCGGGCAGAAAGTCGCGGTACAGCGCCGCCTCAGGGCTGTCCGGCTCTGGTTGGTATTGGTATTCCCAGCGCACCAGCGGCGGCATCGACATCAGGATTGATTCAGTGCGCCCACCGCTTTGCAGGCCGAACAGGGTGCCCCGGTCCCATACCAGGTTGAATTCCACGTAGCGTCCACGGCGGTAAAGCTGGAATTGGCGTTCCCGCTCGCCCCACGGCGTATCTTTGCGACGATTGACGATCGGCAGGTAGGCTTGCTGGAAACCTTCACCCACCGCACGCATAAATGCAAAGCTGGTATCGAAGTCCGGCGTGTTGAGATCGTCGAAAAACAGGCCGCCGACACCGCGCGCTTCGTTGCGGTGCTTGAGAAAGAAGTAGTCATCACACCATTTTTTGTAGCGTGGGTAGACATCCTCGCCGAACGGCTGGCACAAATCGAACGCGGTTTGGTGCCAGTGGACAGCATCCTCTTCGAAACCGTAATACGGGGTGAGGTCGAAGCCGCCGCCAAACCACCAGACCGCCTGTTCGCCCGGTTTTTCCGCGATGAAGAAGCGTATGTTGGCGTGACTGGTCGGCACATACGGGTTCAAGGGATGGATCACCAGCGAAACGCCCATCGCCTGAAAACTGCGCCCAGCCAGTTCCGGGCGGTGGGTGCTGGCTGACGGCGGCAGCGATGCGCCGGAAACATGAGAGAAATTCACCCCGGCTTGTTCAAACACACGTCCCTGACGCAAAACACGGCTGCGCCCGCCGCCGCCGGAAGCGTGTTGCCAGGCATCTTCAATGAAGGTGGCAACGCCGTCGGCCAGTTCCAGTTGCCGACACAGGTTATCTTGTAACCTGAGTAGAAAGTGTTTGATTGCGTCGATATCAGGTGAGCTCATAGTGTCCCTTATGATGATGTTGAGAGGCTGTTGGACTTATTACCGCCTTAGTATATCGAAATTCGCCGGGCCGCCCATCGCCGGTAAATGCCGTCGATGTGAATCGGTGCCGTTGCTGAAAAGAGTATGACGGAGATATTGCGTCTGCGGTGAATCACGGGATAATCGGTCATTACTTATTGACTCTAGATGGCGAGTAACGATGGAAATCCGCGTATTCAGGCAAGATGACTTTGAAGAAGTGATTACCCTTTGGGAACGTTGTGATTTGCTGCGCCCCTGGAATGACCCGGAAATGGATATTGAACGTAAGCTCAACCATGATCCCGACCTGTTTCTGGTAGCAGAAGTGGGGGGGGAGGTGGTTGGCTCGCTGATGGGGGGCTACGATGGACACCGTGGTTCTGCCTACTATCTGGGGGTTCATCCTGACTATCGCGGCCGTGGCATCGCCAATGCGCTGATCAGTCGTCTGGAGAAAAAACTGATCGCGCGTGGTTGCCCGAAGATCCACCTGATGGTGCGCGAGAGCAACACCGCTGTCATCAGTATGTATGAAAAGATGAATTACGACATGGTTGACAGCATCACGCTGGGCAAACGCCTGATAGAAGATCAGGAGTATTGACGGTTCCCTCCCGGCCGCGTTTGCGCGCCGTTGGTCGTTGACGGGGATAAACCGCCTTATTTCCGTCTGATATCCCCACCAGCCTGGTGGCAGTATGCCGCCTTTTGGTTGCCGTCCTCGCCTTTACCCATTTCTCACGAGTGGCTTTTTACCTGTCCCAAAGGTCAGGTTGAACTGACATGCTGTAAATATTTATTGATAATGGGTATCATTTGTAAAATAATTCTCATTATCTATAAAGGGATGTTTCTGTTTGTTTTAAGGATAGGGAATCAGGGTAGATGCTGTGGTCTTACCCATAAATCTGATACTTATTTCTATAAATAAAACATGGTATTACGTTGAAAGCTACACATTCTCTCCTGTTGTCCGTTGGGATACATCTGTCGGTGGTATGGGCCTTACTGTGGGCGTTCACCCCTCATGAGCAGCAGGTGCTTCAGGCTGGTCGTATCGGCGAAAGCGTGACGGGCATCAATGTCACGTCGTTCTCCGCCCACGCCGTACAACTGTTTTCCACCAAAACGGCAACCTTGACGGCCGACGAGCCGGTAACCGCGGCCAGATCAACACCGGTTACCAAGGCATCGGCGGTGATGCCGACACTGCCCGTTAATGCGCGCGCCATCGTGACAGCCGCGTCTTCCGATTCCACGGTGACGACTCGTTCACCAAACCCAACGGAGAAAACCCGCGCTACCTCACGCCCGCCAAAAGACCCGGTGCCGGTGAAAGAAAAAACAAACGCCAAAAAAGCACCTGCCTCTCCACGCAATGAAACGCCTGATACGCCAACGCCTGTGGCGGACGCAGCGAGTCCGGCTGAGCCGGGAAATCGCGCAACGGCGTCTGCGCCTGCCAGTGTGTCGGCAGGTGGCCAGGCTGCACTGTCCGGTGAGAGCACCCAAGGGCAGGCGACACAGGGCGCGGGCAATAGTCAGACCGGCTCGCTAAAGGCGTTGCAACGGCGGGTGAATTATCCCGTGCGGGCACGCTCGATGGGGGTGGAAGGGCAGGTTCGACTGCAGTTTGACGTCACCGCCAGCGGCACGGTTACCCATATTCGGGTGTTGTCGGAAAACCCCGACGGGATGTTTAGCAGCGACGTTATCAAAGACATGGCGCGCTGGCGTTATCAGGCGGGTTCACCGGTTGCCGACCAGACGGTATCCGTTATTTTTCGGCTCAATGGCCATATCGAACTTCAGAATTGATTTTTTTGTTTTCAATATCATCAGGGTACAGGAAATAATTACATGAATAAGCATCTCTATTTGATGATGATACTCGGCGTATCATCAACGGCGACGGCTGCCGAACAGACGACTCAGACAGCCAATAACGCTGCCGATAAACCGGCGGCGGAAAAGAAAAATACGGATGAGGATACCATTCTGGTTCGCTCCACCCCCACCAGCCAGACGATGGGAACCCAGGTTATTTCCAGCGAGCAGATTCAGCGTCGACCGACGCGTAACGGCAGCGTCACGGAATTATTACGTTCGAATCCAAACGTGCGTTTTTCCAATGATCTCGATAGCAGCCTGACACCCGGTGAATTGGCACCAGAGAATGTATCGTTTCACGGCGAGAAGTTTTACCAAAATAACTACATGATCGATGGGTTATCCAATAATAACGTTATCAACCCTGGGGCGAATAATGGCGAACTGAGTAATACACCGGATGGTTATTCACCAACCGATCTACCTGCTGGCGGCGCGCAATCATTCTGGATTAACTCGGAGTTGATCGAGCAATTACAGGTGTTCGACAGCAATATCTCTGCGAAATATGGCGATTTTACCGGCGGTGTGGTCGATGCCAAATTAAAAGACCCGAAACTGGACCGCGCTTCCGGCCGCGTGTCTTATCGCACCACCCGCGACACCTGGACCCGTTACCATATCGACGACGATATTGAGAGCGACTTTTATTCAGCCAGCCAACTTTATTATCAGCCGAAATTCCGTAAGAATTTTTATTCCGCTACCTTTAATCAGCCATTAAGCGACAAAGCCGGATTTATTTTTGCCTATAACCGTCAGCAGTCGTCGATCCCGTTTTATAACAGCGTCATGGATGAATGGGTCACGCAGAAGCGCGAGGCGGAAACCTATTTGCTCAAAGGCACCTATCTGGCGGACAACGGCGATATTCTCCGGCTGACCGGCATGTACGCGCCGCATGAATCCGGCTATTACAAGAGAGACATCAAAAACGGCGGTTATACCAATACTGGCGGCGGCTATCGCGGCAATATTGAATGGGAACACAATGCAGACTGGGGGAAAGTGAGCAGCCTGGCGGGTTACCAGTTTGAGGAGAACCGCATTGAGCATGAGGACGATACCTACCAGTCCTGGTATCGCTATAACCTGACGTCCCGGTTTATCTCCAATGTTGTGGATTGGGGAACGGGGGTGCCAGGAAGGACCGCGCAACTAGCGGGAATCGGTGGTTATGGCAAATATGCCACAGAAAAACAGACCTTCACGTTCAAACAGGATTACGAGCTGAACCCGCTGGCGTGGTGGGGCACCAGCCATCAGTTGGATATGGGCTGGCAGGTAGATTCTTACCGCGCGCAATATCGCCGTTTTAGCGACGTATATACCAGCCGTAATACGCCGACCATCAGCACCAGCGTGGTGTGCCAGGCCGACGACGACTTCTGTATTAATGGCGAGCAGTATTACCGCAATCGCAATCTGTTCCCGGCGCGTCAAGTGGAAGGCAATTACCTCAACTATGCGGTGTATTTACAAGACAGCGTGAGTTACCAGAACCTGGAAGTGACGCCGGGCGTGCGCTTGCAGTATGACGATTACCTGAAAAACCTGAACATCGCCCCGCGTCTGGCGGCGTCTTACGATGTGTTTGGCGATCGCACTACCCGCATTTTCGGCGGAGCTAACCGCTACTACGCTCAGAATATGCTGGCGTACAAACTGCGTTCCGGGATTAACGAGTCAGTCGTGCAGAGCCGTACCAGTGCCAGCAGCGCCTGGACCAGCGGCAGTACCAGCTATGGTAGCTATGACTATGATATTTCCGACCTGAAAACGCCGTACAGCGATGAGCTGTCGCTGGGGTTGTCGCAACGGGTGTACGACACCGTGTGGACGCTGAAATGGGTTAATCGTCAGGGGCGCGACCAGTTTGGCCGCAGCAACAAAACGGATGCCGACGGCCAGCGCTATTACTACCTGACCAACGATGCCCGTACCGAGGGCAATACGCTGTCGCTGACGGTGGAGCCTATCAGCCCGTATAAGTTGAAATACGCCGATGTTCGCTGGGGGCTGAGCGCCAGCATGGCGGATAACAAGACCAGCTCACAGCTTTACTACGACCAGAGCAACCTGGACGACAGAAAGGTGATCTTCAAAGGCCGCCTGACCGATCGCCGTGACATGGACGCGCTTGACTACAACACCCCGTGGTCGGTGGCGTTGAATATCAACACCTATTTCCCGGCCATTCGCCTTAACTGGGATCATAACCTGGCCTACACCGCCGGTTACAAAGGTTACCGTAGCAGCAGTATTACCTGCTCCGGCAGTACCAGCAGCGTCAGCGCCTGCGGCGATTACACCGGTAGCGCCACACTGTATACCGAGCATCAGTATCAGGATTACGTCTCCTACGACTGGCGATTCAACTACTCCCTGCCTACCTATAAAAACCAGTCGCTGGACCTGACGCTGGATGTGATCAACGTCCTCGACAACGTGGTCGCCACCTCGCAAGAGACTTCCGGCAATACGGTGACCTACAAACTGGGGCGTCAGTTCTGGCTGGGTGTGGCTTACAACTGGTAATGGTCTGACATCGGGAGCGGGTGTGCTCGCTCCCGGCGATAAGTGCTTTATTTTTTGAACTATTCCGTCGGCTTTATATACCCATGATTGAGCGATTAATGAGAAAAATGACTTCCCGCTGGATAGGCACGATCGGTTTCTGTCTGTTCAGCGCGCTGGCCTCAGCGCAAACCGTCACCAGCCCGCTGCCGGTGATCACCGAAGGGCAACTGGATAATGGCCTGCGTTACACCATTGTGCCGCTGGCCGGACAGCAGCAGCGGCTGGACATCCGATTGATCGTTGAATCCGGTTCGCTGGACGAACAGGATGACGAATCCGGCGTAGCGCATATGGTGGAACACATGGTGTTTCGCGCCACGCGGGATTATCCGGCTGGTCTGGCGCAGACATTGGGCCAGCAGGGCTGGGTTCGTGGCCAGCATTACAATGCGATGACCAATTACGAGCGCACGGTTTACATGCTGAGCCCGCCTGCCGGAAAGCCGTCTTTGGGGTTGGCGTTAAGTGTGCTGGCGCAGATAGCCGGGCAGGCGCGCTTCGAGCCGGAAGACTGGCAGCGCGAGCGCCAGGTGATTTTGGAGGAGTGGCGCGGCAAGCTCGGTGTGGCGGAACGCATGAATCAACAGCGGGTGGCCGCGATTCGGCATGACTCCCGCTATCCTGAACGCCCGGTTATCGGTTCCGAAAGCACGATCCAGACCACGCCGGTAACGGTGCTGCGCCATTTTTACGCCCGTTGGTATCACCCGCGGAACATGCGCCTGATAGTGATAGGCGACCTGCAACCTGAACAGGTGAAACAGGCGATTGCGCAGGCGATGGGCACGCTGCCAGACGGCAACATACCGCCGCGGGAACAGTATGAACCCGCGTTGCGCCCACAGTTGCATGTGGTGCGTTTGCAGGACAGCCAGAGCAGCGTCAGCCAGGTGTCGTTCGTGTTCCGGTTTGACGACGCGGCGGCCAGAGCGTCCGGCGAGCAGGGGCTGCGCCAGCGTTTAATCAACCAGATCGCGCTGGACAGCCTGAGCCGACAGGTACAGCGTCAGCCTATCATTCCGGCAACGGCGGCTAGCAGTCTGGTGGTGCGCAAGTCCGACATTGGGCGCACCACGGTAGCGCTGGGGCTGTTCGCCTCGGTATTGCCGGACGGGCACCAGCAGGGGCTGACGGTGCTGTTGCAGGAGATTGCACGCCTGCGTCATTACCCGCTCTACGAGTCCGATATCGCAGCCGTTAAAGATGAGATTCGCCAGTCGGCGGAGAAAATGGCGGCGACGCCGGAACAGCGCGAATTTTCCGACTGGGTGCAGCAACTGGTGGTGTCCTGGCAGCAGGATCGCCCTTATACCGGTAAACAGCAGTTGGGGCAGCAGGTTTTGGCTGAGCTGAAGACCATTACCGCCGCGGATATCAACGCCTGCCTGCAACGCTGGTTGTCATCGCCCGATCAACTGGTGCAGTTCAGTGTTCCCGGCAGCCTGCCGTTCACGCTGCCGTCGGCGGCCGATATTGAGCAACTGCGTCAGCAGGCGGCTCGCGGCGAGCTGGCACCGCTGCAAAAGTCCGTTACGCGGGTAGCACCGGTGTTGCCTGTGGCGGAAGGCCGTGGCGAGGTCACCCGGGTACGAACGTTCCCGGCGCAACACGTGGAGGAATGGCAACTGGGTAACGGCGATCGGCTGGTGTGGTTGCGCAGCGCTCAGGCTGGCAAGTCGGTATCGCTGACCGTGCAATCGTCGGCCGGTTTTATGACACCGGGGCGTGAGCCGTGGCTGGCTCAACTCGCCAGTCAGTTGATCAGCCAAAGCGGGCCAACCGGCTGGAAAGGCCGGGATCTGAATGACTGGAAAAAAGCGCAACGGCTCTCGCTCAGCCTGGATTATCAACCGGATGAACTGCGCTGGAGCGGCAGCGTCAGCCCGGACAAGCTGGACGCGCTGTTGCATCTCTACCATGTCATGAATCGGTCGGCAGCCATTGATGAAAACGATATGCGCGACAGCCTGTCGGTGCTGAAGCGACAGCAGGTGACCCGCGAACAAAGTGTTGGCTCCCGGCGGGAGCGGGAGATCGCCGAGCTGCAATTCGGCAACGCGCCGACGCCTTTCCCGACGCCGACGCAACTGGATACCGTCACCGCCGAACAGTTGGCACAGCAGTGGCGGCAGACCACGGCGGCACCGGTAACCTATTACCTGCTGGCGGACCTGCCGTCAGAGCAGTTACGCCCGTTGGTGGAGCGCTACCTGGCTTCGCTGCCGCGTCAGGCTGGCGCACAAAGCCCACAGCATCTGGCGCTGGCAGGGAAACGCGAACGCGTCTCTGCCATCAATCTGGAACCGAAGGCGGATATCTACCTATGGAGCTTCTCGCCGCAGACGTGGACGCCGCAGCAGGCGGTGCAGGTGAATATCGCCTCCCGGCTGGCGGCCCGTTATCTCAAGGCCAGCCTGCGGGATGACGCGCAGGGTGTTTATAACCTGAAGATGGAAAGCCGTCTGAATGATAAAAGCCAGCGCATCGAGACGTTGCTGCGTTTTACTACCTCACCGCAGCGGGCAGAGGAATTGAAACGTAATGCACAACAGGTGCTGGAAACGCTGGCG
This sequence comes from Dickeya undicola, assembly GCF_000784735.1. GTDB lineage: Bacteria > Pseudomonadota > Gammaproteobacteria > Enterobacterales > Enterobacteriaceae > Dickeya > Dickeya undicola. The sequence continues at coordinate 81,605 of NZ_JSYG01000033.1, read as the reverse complement.
GCGCGCATCACGCCGCAGGATGTGGAGCAGGAGCGCAAGCAGTTTATCCACAGCGAGCGTGCCCGCCAGCAGGACAGCGCCACCCTGATGTCGCGGCTGATGCTGAGTTACCGGAACTACCACGACCCCCGCTATCTGACCCAACTGGATAGCCTGGCCCCGGCGATTACGTTTGAAGCGGTGCGTGATGCGGCGTCCCAGCTGTGGCATCCGCAGAATCAGGTGGTGTATGTCACCTTGCCTCAACACACCGCATTACCGCAGGAGAAAAAATCGTGAAACCGTTCCTGCGGGCTTTTGCCCTGCTGTGCCGCCCCTTCTGGCTTAACCGGCGTTACTGGCAAAGCTGGCTGCTGTTGGCTGCTATCGTGGCGATGGGCGGCAGCATTGTTTACCTCAACGTCCGCATCAATGACTGGAGCAAAAGCTTTTATGATGCGCTGGGCGCATTCGATAGCGGCCTGCTTTACCGCCTGATCAAGGAATATTGCCTCTATATCCTGATTTATATCGGTGTTTTCGTGTATCAGGAATGGCTGACCAAGCTACTGATTATTCGCTGGCGCGAACAGATGACGGCGGCGTTTATCGACAGCTGGCTGGCGAAGCGCGCCTTTTATCGCCTGTCGCTGAGCGGCCGGGTGGATAACCCGGACCAGCGCATCGCGCAGGATGTCGACCTGTTCGTCACCCAAACGGTGCGGCTGCTGGTATCGTTTATCATCACCTTCGCCCAGTTGTTCTCGTTCCTGCTGATCTTGTGGAATCTGTCTGGTGTGCAGCAGTTTACGCTGTGGGGACACAGCGTGACCGTCAGCGGTTATCTGGTATGGGTAGCGGTGATCTATACCTTGCTGGGTAGCCTGATTACCCAGTGGATCGGCAAACGGCTGCATGGCATCAACTACCATAAACAGCAGGCGGAAGCCGATTTTCGCGCCTCGTTGCTGCGCAAACACGACAGCGCGGAGCAGATTGCGCTGTACGGCGGCGAACGGCAGGAAAAGCGTCAGTTGGGTGGCTATTTTTCGTCGATCGTCAGCAATTGGCGTTCACTGATGAATGCCGAGCGCAACCTGGGCCTGTTTACCGTCGGGTATACCCGCGTCAGCCTGATTGTGCCGGTATTCGCCGCGCTGCCTGCGTTTCTCAGCAAGACCGTCACGCTCGGCGGGCTGATGCAGATCCGCAGCGCGTTCGGGCAGGTGCACAGCGCGCTGAGCTGGTTTATTCGGGTGTATTACTCACTGGTGGAACTCTCCGCCAGCATGACGCGTCTGGATCAGTTCCGGCGGGAAATCGAAGCGCATCAGGATACGGCGATACCGGTTGTACAAGGTGAGCTATTGCAGGTGGAGCGGCTCAGCTTCTCCACGCCACAGGGGCAACCGCTGCTGCGCAATGTGACGTTCCAGTGTGCGCCTGGTAGCTGGAACCGGCTTTCCGGCCACAGCGGGCTGGGGAAATCGACCCTGCTGCGCACGCTGGCCGGGCTGTGGCCCTATTACCACGGTGCCTGGCAGGCTGGGCGTGGTCAGGCGCTGCTGTTGCCGCAGCAAAGTTATCTGGGGCAGGGCGTGTTGGCGGAGGTGATTTGCTACCCGCGTGCGCCGCTGGACGATGACGCGCTGTTGCGTCAGGTGCTAGAACAGGTTGGGCTAGGTGACTGGGGCGACCGATTGCAGCAGCAGATGAACTGGGATCGGGTGTTCTCCGGCGGTGAGCGGCAGCGGCTGGCGTTAGCGCGAGCGCTGATCAATCGCCCGGATCACCTCTATCTGGATGAAGCCACCAGCCATCTCGATCAGACGGCGGCCCGGCACCTATTGGGGGTGATCCGACAGGCCTTGCCACACTGCACCGTGATTGCGGTCACTCACCAGCAGGAACTGGCCGATCTGTTCCATTACCACATCGATCTGGCCGCGTTCCGCTAACCGTACTTTCACGTCGGCCAGGAGCGTTTTTCTCAGGATGAACGTTTCCCCGGCCCGCCCGAACAGTGGTAATCTTGACGCCATGTACGCGCTGTGGACTAACCAGCGTGAGTTTTTACGGCACTTTCTGCCGGAGGCGCACTCAAAGAGCCTATGCTATGGCTGACTCGTTGAGTGCGCCGTTTTATGTTGAGGAGTCGAGAGTGACAAAAGTGCGTCCGTTGTTTTTGGTGTTTCCGCTATTACTCGCGGGGTGCAGCACGCTATCTGGTTTTTCCTGGTCCAGTTTGTCGCCGTTCAACTGGTTCGGTCATCGTCTGACGGTATCGGACGCGGGTGTGGGTGACATTAATGCTAAAACGCCGATGCTGGAGTCAGCGTTGAATGACGCGCTGAATGGTGATTACCGTCTGCGCGGTGGTATGGAAACCCGTAACGGTAAGCTGGTATCGGTCTATGAAGCGCTCAAGAATGACAGCGTTGGGCTGGTCATCAGCGGCGAGCCGAAAGGCCAGGTCAAACAGGTGGCGGTGATGGACAAGGCGATCGCCAGCGAGTGGGGCGTGAAAATCGGCGATGAGTTCAGCTCGCTTTACAGCAAAGCGTTTGGCCTCTGCCAGCCGGGACAAGGCGCGGATGCCCGCAGTGTGGAATGCGTGGCCCCGCAGGGTAAACACGTCAGCTACCTGTTTTCCGGCGACTGGAACGGCCCGGAAGGGTTGATGCCGTCCGACGATATTCTCAAGAGCTGGAAAGTCAGCAAGATCGTCTGGCATGAGCAGGCGCGGGAATGATTGATCAGTATGATTAATTAATACATGAACCGGGATGATGGGGTCCCGGTTCGTGTCGCCGCCACGTTTGGCTCTGTAATGCAATTTCTATCAGATTTATTGTTGAAGTTGGTTAAAGAATTTGTCTCCTATTCTGTGCTGATATATCAAAAAATATCCTAATCATTCACTTATTTTAATCATTTCATCATCGTACTATCCTATTTTTTTCCTTCTCATTCGTCATTACTGCTGAATATGATCCAGATCGCTTTCGGTGCTGTATCTGCTCTCGCCTGACGCTAACATATAAGTCTGCGTACAGATTGCCGACATGCGTCGCTGTGTGCGATAGGCGGCCGTAGTGGCTGCAACATCAACTGTACAGGAAGTCTGGTGTGCGCATTGGTATCGCGTCAGGACCTGCACACTGATAACGATCAATAAGGAGTGTTAATGTCTCATATCCTGATGGCCGCGGTGGCAACACCGGGGCATGTTTATCCTATGCTGACCATCGCCCGTCATCTGCTGACCAAAGGGCACCGGGTCACGTTGTTTAGTGGCGCGCTATTTCGTGAGCAGGCGCAAGCGGCCGGTGCTGGGTTTATCGCGTTCGATGAGCAGATCGATTTTGACTACCGTTACCTGGAGCGCCATTTTCCCAAGCGCGCCACTCTGCCGCCCGGCAACGCACAGATGGCGCTGGCGCTGCGCGAATTCTTCTCCGCGCCTATCCCGTTGATCGACCGCCAATTGCGCGCTGTGCTGGCGCAAACCCAGCCGGATGTCGTGATGGCCGAAAACTGTTTCTATGGCATTCTGCCGCTGCTGGCGAGCAAGGAACGTCCGCCGGTGATCGGCATCGGTGTGACACCCTTGTCTTTCTCTTCCCGCGATTCGATCTTTTACGGGCCACGTATTCCGCCCTCGCTGTTGCCGCCGGATTTAACCCGTGAGCAACTGATCGACGAGGAAACCCGCGAGCTTATCGCCGGTGTGAAAGAGGCGTTCGATACAGTGATGGTGCAGTCAGGGCAGAAGCCGCTAACGGCCCCCTTTGCCGACGCACTGATCAGCGGGTGCGACCGCTTCCTGCAACTGTCCACCACCGAACTGGAATACCACCGCGATGATTTGCCGTCGTGCGTGCGTTTTGTGGGGCCGTTGCCGTTAAAGGTGGCGGAACAGGACGCGGAACACGCGCTGTGGGATCCGCAGGACACCCGGCCGCTGGTGATTGTATCGCAGGGAACGCTGGCGAATGTGGACTTACAGCAATTGATTGGCCCGACGTTACGCGCGCTGGCTCATCTGCCCGTTCGGGTGCTGGCGACCACCGGCGGCCGACCGGTGGAGGAATTGGCCGCCTCAGCGTCGGAAAACGCGCGGGTATGCCGCTTTGTCTCGCTGGAACACTGGCTGCCGCAGGCGGCGCTGCTGATCACCAACGGGGGATACGGCTCGCTCAACGCGGCGTTGTCTCACGGCGTTCCGTTGATTGTGGCCGGTACGGGTGAAGACAAACTGGAAACCGCAGCGAGGGTAGTGTTTGCCGGTTGCGGACTGAACCTTGGCACCAGCACGCCGGGTGAGCAGCAGATTGCCGACGCGGTGATGCGCATTCTCGAACAACCCGGTTATACCCAGCGGGCGCGTTGGGTACAGGCAGATTGCGCGCGCCATCATGCGCTGGAGGCGATCGCGGAAGAAGTGGGGGCGATCGGGTAGGCGCTTGCTGTATATACGGCGGGCTTTGATTGACCGATTTGCTTGAGTCGCTGATCTTGATGACAATACCACCGCCATCCGTGCGGTGGTTTTTTCACCCCGATGCGGCGGTATGGCGAATTATCTTTGTCTGTGTGTTAGCGAATGCGTAGGCCGAAGGATGTGGCTTATTGACGCGAACTGCGCATCAGTTTTTGACGATCAATCCAGGTATTAGTGTGGGGATCATAATAACGGCTTGGCCATATTTTTTCAGGCTTAACACCTAATGCGTTGGCGATCAGTAATTCTCCTTTCGGCCAGGGGCGATATAACGCGTTTGCCAAAGTACTGGAGCTTAATCCGGCTTCTCGTGATACAGCTGAGAGTGATGTCCCTTTCTTCCTTAATGCAGCAATGATATCGGCAGAATGCCAGTCCATTCTCCTTGTGCGCATGACTTATCCTCGATGCTTGTGGTTGATTGTTATTTTGCTTGTGACACCCTGTTACTATTACACACTTCTATAGGTAAAAAATACTCTTGAATTAAATTTAATTTAATAAAATTAAGGATATTATGTGCCTAATCATAACGGTGTCAGGCTAACTTCATAATTGGTTTGGTCAGGTAATGGACAGTTAATGTTTTAATTATTTCTCTAATAAAATAATTTTTCTATGGCTTATGGTTTGTTCGAATTAGTCACAAAAGGTAATTGTTTTGTTTATTTAATTAGGTTGTTAATCGTTTGTAGTGGTAGTAAAGGTACTGGCGGATTTCAGTAAAATAATTATATTTTGAAAAAAAGTAATTGATAAACAGGATGTTGATTGTGATGGCTGCTAACTACAATTATCTGTGCTCGTTTATTCCCTTGCTGGATAGTCTGAGTGAGCCGTGGGGGATTAAAGATCTGACATCTCGCCATGTGTATATGAATGCGTCCGCGTACAGTTACACCAATACGCCAGTGAGTTTTGATATTGAGGGGAAATTCGATGAGGAATTTCCACTCGCCTGGGCGGAATTATCGAGTGATTTTATTGAGCATGATCATCGAACGGAGCGTCGTGCCGAACGGGTTACCGTCATTGAAACCCATTACTGGTTTGGTAAAGCAGAGTTGTCGCCATTTATCAGTGAAAAAATTCCTCTTTTTAATCCGGAAAAAGAGTGCGTGGGCATTTTGTGGAATGCACGGCCGATGACCACATTGTCACCACTTATTCATGTTGACCGACGTAAACCCACGGTACTGAAAACTGAAATAACGACCGATCTGTTCACCCGAGCTGAATTGGATACGCTCTTTCTGGTACTGCGGCGTTTTTCCAGTAAGGAAATTGCGAAGAGGTTTAACCTGTCCAGCCGGACGATCGAAAATAGAATCCAAAACATGTACCAAAAAGCCGGTGTGCATTCGTTTAGTCAGTTTGAAGAGTTTTGTTATCAACAGGGGCTGGATGGCTTTATACCGCACTCATTGCTGACCAAAGGCATTTTATTTATCTGATAAGGATGACAGGAATGGAAAACATTGATGATTATCCGGTCAGCCGGGTTCCGACGTCGGTACGGCTGCCGTTTTTCAATGTGGCTTTGGTTCATATTGGTATGCTCACCGCACTGGACCAGTTTATGTTGGGGGCGGTGCTGGGTCATTCGATGACGCTTGGCGAGGCTTTTCTGGCGATAGCTATCGGCAGCGCGATTTTTGGTGTTGTCACGCTGGGGCTGGGCTACGCGGGCATGAAGGAGGGATTGTCCGGCAGTCTGTTGGCGCGCTGGTGTGGTTTTGGCCGGATGGGCGCGGTGTTTATCGGCGCGATTATCGCCGTCAGCCTGTTGGGCTGGTTTGGTGTACAAAATGCGGTGTTTGCCAAGTCGCTTAATTTTGCGTTAGGTGATCGGCTGGGATTTGGCTGGTCAGCGGCGCTTTCCGGCTGCGCGTTGACGCTACTGGTCACCTTCGGTTTCAGTGCGTTACGTTACACTGCCAGAGTCGCGGTGCCGCTATTTATCATGGTGGTCGGCTATATTTCGACTATGACGCTGACCGGGCACAGTATTACCGAGTTACTGCAAAAGAGCGTATCCGGCGAGGCCATTTCAGTGAGCGCCGGAGCGACGATGGTGGTCGGTGGTTGTATTGTGGCAAGTCTGATTACTCCTGACATGACACGTTATTCTCGTCGCGGGCGGCATGTCTTCTGGATCACGATGCTGTCGATCATTATCGGTGAATTTGTCGTCAATGGGCTGGCGATCTTGATTGCCCGCGCGCTTAATACCGCTGATATCGTGACTATCATGTCGCAAACCGCAGGCGGTATCGGGCTGATTACTGTGATTTTCTCTACCTTGCGCATCAACGATATCAATCTGTATTCATCGTCGCTGGGCATTGCCAATGCGGTGGAAGGTATTACCGGCAGAAAGCTGAGCTACAAGTCCATCACGTTGCTGATCGGTTTTATTGGCACATTTCTGTCGGTTATCGGCATTTTGGATCGGTTTGTGGATTTCCTGACATTGCTGGGGGTGTTCTTCCCGCCGGTTATCGGGGTGATGCTGGTGGATTACTATATTCTGCGAACCAGCCGGACGTTGCTGGACGAGAGTCGCCAACATGGTGAATTGCCGGATGCAGGCAGCACGCCATACATCGGTTGGTCGGCGATTATCGCTAGTCTGGCGGGGAGCGCCGTTGGGTTATTCACCGATTGGGGTATCCCGGCGCTGAATTCGCTGCTGGCAGCCAGTCTGCTGTATTGGCTGATCAAGGTGACGTTCTCGAAAGTGAAATCCATCCAGGGGGAATGCAGCTTCTGGAATGATCATGCTTGTTAAAACCGCCATCTATGCTTCCCAACGTTATTGGTAAGGTTATTCTGTTATCGTCAACATCGTCTGATATCATGTGATGAATATTGGGGCGTGGCGGTCACGCCTCATGTTTTTATTGATTCCGATAGCGGCCTGGCGTCGGTTGTCGGTGCGAGTAATGTGAGGAAGCAACAGATGACACAAATTCAAAGCGGTATTTTGCTGGAGCATCGCCGTTTTGCCATTTTCATGGAGGCTATGGTACAGGGAGAATTTGATGCCATCCGCCAGGGGTGTAAGAAGTTCTGTCAGGCGCTGGCCGAATTGCAGCAACGTTTTCCTGACGCGGGTCTTGGCGCGGTAATCGCTTTTGGTTACGACGTTTGGCGCGAGCTGGATTGCGACAACAGCGCACAAGAACTCAAACCTTTCACGCCGCTGGGTAACGGGCTGGCACCGGCCACTCAGCGTGACATGCTGATTCACATCCAGTCGTTGCGTCATGACGTCAACTTTTCGCTGGCGCAGGCGGTGCTGGCGGCGTTCGGTAACACCATCAACATCGAAGAAGAAACCCACGGTTTTCGCTGGGTGGAAGACCGCGACCTGAGCGGTTTTGTCGATGGTACAGAAAACCCACAGGGCGACGCCCGGCGTGACGTCGCCATCGTGCCAGATGGGCAGGCGGGCGAAGGCGGCAGCTATGTGTTTGTTCAACGTTGGGAGCACAATCTGCGCCAGTTGAATCGCATGAGCGTGGAACAGCAGGAACAGATGATCGGCCGCACCAAACAGGATAATGAAGAATTGTCCTCCGAGTCGCGGCCGGTGACCTCGCATCTGAGCCGCGTCGACCTCAAGGAAGACGGCAAGGGGCTGAAAATCCTGCGTCAGAGCCTGCCTTACGGCACCGCCAGCGGCAAACATGGCCTGTATTTCACCGCCTATTGCGCCCGTCTCTACAATATTGAGCAGCAACTGCTGAGCATGTTTGGCGACCGTGACGGCAAACGCGACGACATGCTGCGTTTTACCCGCGCGGTCAGCGGCAGTTACTTCTTTGCCCCTTCGCTTGATCGTTTGTTAGCGCTATAACAGAATCCGGTTTTGCTACGAGTGACAAACAGGCACTGCATCGCGGTGCCTGTTTTTTTGGCGACGTCTGACGTCGTGCGGAGAGAGAAAGTGAGTACGCTTGAACACTGCGTCGGCAATACGCCGTTGATCAAATTACAACGTCTGGCCCAGCACACCGGCAGCGAAGTCTGGCTGAAGCTGGAGGGCAACAATCCGGCCGGTTCAGTAAAAGACCGGGCCGCGCTGTCGATGATCCAGCAGGCGGAACGCCGGGGCGAGATTGCGCCGGGCGACACGCTGATTGAGGCCACCAGTGGTAACACCGGCATCGCGCTGGCGATGGTGGCGGCGATGAAAGGTTACCGACTGCGCCTGCTGATGCCGGAAAACATGAGTCTGGAACGACAGGCTTCGATGCGGGCCTACGGGGCGGAACTGCTGCTGGTCAGCCGACAGCAGGGAATGGAAGGCGCGCGCGACCTGGCATGGCAGATGGCGCAGGCGGGCGAAGGTAAATTACTCGACCAGTTCAACAACCCGGACAATCCGCTGGCGCACTTCACCACCACCGGCCCGGAAATCTGGCGGCAAACGCAGGGCCGCCTGACGCATTTTGTCTCCTGCATGGGCACCACCGGCACCATCACCGGTGTGAGTCGTTACCTGAAAAGCCAAAGTGAGACGGTTTGTACTGTCGGCCTGCAACCGCAGGACGGTAGCCAGATCCCTGGGATCCGTCGCTGGTCGCCGGACTATATGCCGGGCATCTTCCAACCACAGCTGGTGGACCGGATTATGGATATGTCGCAGCAGGAGGCGGAAAGCACCATGCAGCAACTGGCGCGGGTAGAAGGGGTGTTCTGCGGCGTCAGCTCCGGCGGTGCGGTGGCGGGGGCGCTGCGTATCGCCGCCGAACAGCCCGGCAGCCTGATCGTCACCGTGGTGTGCGATCGCGGCGATCGCTATCTTTCCACGGGAGTGTTTGGCTAAACGTCACGCCTGTGCTTATTCCCGCTCCAGCGCGTGGATCGGTTGCAGTTGTGCCGCCCGCCGCGCCGGGAAGAAGCCGAAAATCACGCCAATCAGGCTGGAGCAGAGAAACGCTGCCGCCATCGACGCGGTGGAATAAAGAAATGTCACGTTGCTGACATGGCTGGCGATGGCGCCCGCCAGCAGCGACAGCATCACGCCCAATACGCCGCCACACAGGCACACCAACACCGCCTCAATCAAAAATTGCTGCATGATGTCGCTGGTGCGCGCGCCGACCGCCATTCGCACGCCGATTTCCCGCGTGCGCTCGGTCACGGATACCAGCATGATGTTCATGACGCCGATGCCACCCACAATCAACGAAATCAACGCGATGGCGGACACCAGCAGCGTCATGGTGGCGGTGGTCTGCCGGATGGTTTGACGAATGCTGTCGGTGTTCATGACGAAAAAATCCTTGTTGCCGTGCTGGCGCGTCAGAATCTGGGTGATGCCTTGTTGCGCGACGTTCAGGTCGATATTGTCTTTAACTCGCACGGTAATACTGCGCAGGTATGACTGGCCGACCATGCGGTGCATCACAGTGGTGTAGGGCAGCCAGACGTTCAGGTTTTCATCGCTGCCGAAGCCAGACTGTTTGCGGGTGGCGACGCCGATAATGCGACAGGGTAGGGTGCCGAGAAAAATTACCTGTCCCAGCGGGTTTTCGCCGTTGGGGAACAGTTTATTGCGGGTGTTCTGGTCGATGACGGCTTCCTGCGTCAGCTGTTCAACGCTAAGCGGCGAGAACCCGTTGCCTTCCGACAGGACATAACCGCGCACGGTGAAGAACTGCTCACCCACGCCATTGACGCTGACCGATACCGCTTTATTGGTGTAACGCAGCGTCACCGACGTCGAGACAGTGGGGGTAACGCTGTGGATGTAGGGTTGCTGTTCCAGCGGCCGCAGGTCGTTGACGCGTAGCGTCTGAATAGCGGCGGAGTGCATATCGCCGAAATCCTTGCCGGGAAAGATCTCCAGCGTGCTGGTGCCCATAGCGTTGATGTGTTCCAGCACCTGTTGCTGCGAGCCTTTGCCGAGCGCCACCACCGACACCACCGAGGCGATACCGATAATAATCCCCAGCATGGTCAGGAAGGTACGCATCCTCTGGGCGTTCATGGCTCGCAGCGCCATCCTGAAGGCATTTTGCAGCCGGTCGTACCCGCTGGTCAGCGTTGTAGACGGTAGCGGGGTTGGGGGCGTAGGCGTTGCCGGTGTCATGTCGTCGGCTGTTTTGCGGTCAGCGACGATTTCACCGTCGTGAATCTCGATGATGCGGCCTGCCATTTGGGCGATGCGCATATCGTGGGTGACCAGCACGATAGTGTGCCCTTGCTGATGCAACTCATGAAGAATCGACAGCACTTCCTCGCCGCTGGCGCTGTCGAGCGCGCCGGTAGGTTCGTCTGCCAGAATCACCTGGCCGCCGTTAATCAACGCGCGGGCGATGCTGACGCGCTGTTGTTGCCCACCTGACAGTTGGTTTGGCGAGTCTTGCAAACGACCCGCGAGGCCCAGCCTCGCCAACAAGGCGGCGGCGCGTTGGTGGCGTTCGTGGCGAGCTTGACCGGCATACACCGCTGGCATTTCCACGTTATCGCCCACGTTCAGGTCATTAAGCAGGTGGTAACGCTGGAAGATGAACCCAAAATGCTCGCGGCGTAATGCAGCAAGCTGGTCGCCATTCAGGGTCAGGGTCGAAACGTCGGCTACCTGATAGTCTCCCTGCGTCGGTTTATCCAGGCAGCCGAGGATATTCATCAGCGTGGATTTACCGGAGCCGGACGCGCCGACGATGGCCACCATTTCACCAGCATGAATCGCCAGATTAATGTTTTTCAACACATCGACACGTTGTTCACCGTTGATAAAACTACGGTGGACTTGCCGCAGCACTAACAAAGGCGTGCTCATGGCTTAGAACCCCATCGGTGGCGGCGGCGGGGATGACGCACTGCTATTATCGCTTGCCATCTGCTGGCTGATCACCACGGCTTCGCCGGGCAATACGCCGGAAAGTAACTGGATATAGGCGTTGTCACTGATGCCGAGGGTGACTTCGCGCCACTCCGTTTGGCCTTGCGGCTGGACTACCTGAACAAACCGTTTCCCCTGACGTTCCATCAGTGCGCTGACTGGCACCACAATAGCGTGTTTCGCTTCTGACAACAGAATGTACACCTGTGCGGTCATGGAAATACGCAAGGTTTCGTCCGGGTTGTCGACATCAAACAGGCCGTTGTAGTAGATGGCGGAGCTGGAAGAACTGCTACTGGTGTTGTTGCTGGAGCTGCCGTTACCACTGGTGCTGCTGCTTTCGCTGCTGATGGATTCCGGTGCCGGTTCGATGGCGCGCAGTACCGCCTGATAGCGCTTATTGGGGTTACCCAGAATGGTAAACCACACCGGCATTCCTGTCCTGACGTTGATAACGTCTGCTTCCGAGATTTTGGCTTCGACCGTCATGGTATCGAGGTTGGCGACCTTGGCGATCGTCGGTGCGCTCTGCACCGCGTTGACGGTTTGCCCCTGTTCTACCGGCAGTGCCACCACGGTGCCGTTCATTGGCGAGACGATCTTGGTATAACCCAGATTGACCTGCGCGGTGTTAACGGCGATTTTCGCCCGCACAATCTGGGCATCCAGCGCGTCGATATCGGCTTGCGTGGCGTCCAGGGTGGCTTTAGCACCGTCGTAATCCGCCCGCACACCGACACCTTTTTGCAGCAGATTTTGCTGACGTTGCCAACTGAGCTGGTTATTACGCAGTGTGGCTTGTCTGGAGGCGCGCTGCGCCAGAATGTTGTCCAAGGCCGCCTTGCTATCTCGCAGCACGTTTTGCTGGGTTAAGTCGTCGATTTCGGCCAGCAACTGACCCTGTTTCACCTTATCACCCAGCGAAACATGCAATGCTTTGATTTGCCCGGAAACCTGCGCACCGACGCTCACCAGTTTGCGCGCGTTGACGGTCCCGTCGGCCAGCACAGTTTGTTGCAGATCGCGGACATCCGCCGTGGCCGTAATATAATTCGGCGGGGGCGCTGGACGGGACAAGCGAAAGACGATGAACAGGGCAATGACGGCAAGGCCGACTAAAAGCCACCAAAAGCGACGGAAGCTGGGGTGGAATCTCATCAAAACAAAAGCATCCTTGGCTAAGTAAAACGCCGAAACGAAGAACAGAAACAGGGCTCGCGGCGTGTCCCTGAATCAGGGATCACGGGCTGCGTATAATTTACCCGTCATCCCGCTTCGAATGCGTTATGTTTTGAACAGTGAAAGGTAAGGATTCCGTAAATGGTGCTGCGCAGATTGCAACCAGCCCTGACAATAGGAGCAGTAACAATGTATGGGAATGAAAGTATGAAAATTTTACTGGTAGACGATGACGCTGAACTGGGACACATGCTGTGTGAATACCTTACGGCGGAAGGGTTCAGCACTTCACAGGTGATGACTGGCAAGGAAGGCGTGGAAGGTGCCATGTCCGATCAGTACACCGCGATGATTTTGGACATCATGCTGCCGGATATGAGCGGAATTGACGTACTGCGGCACGTGCGTCGCAACCGCTCGATTCCCATCATTATGTTGACGGCCAAGGGCGATAACATTGATCGCGTGATCGGGCTGGAAATGGGGGCGGATGATTATGTACCGAAGCCCTGCTATCCGCGTGAGTTGGTGGCGCGTTTGCGTGCAGTGCTGCGCCGTTATGAAGATAAGACCGAAAAAAGTGAGGACACCGGGACGGTGAACTATGGTGATCTGGCAATCTGTCCATCCACCCGCAGTAGCGAGTGGCGTGGCAAGGCGTTTGATCTCACCGCTTCGGAGTTCAATCTGTTGGAACTGCTGATGCGTTCGTCCGAGCGGGTGGTGACCAAGGATGAGCTGTCGGAGAAATGCCTGGGACGCCGCCGGGAAGCCTATGACCGCAGCGTGGATGTACACATTAGTAATATTCGTCAGAAACTGGCGGCGCTGGATGGCTGTAACCTGACCATCGAGACAGTGCGCAGTGTCGGATACCGGATCCGTTAATCATGCATGGAAGGCTGTTCTGGAAGATCCTGCTCGGTTTGTGGCTGACGTTTTTCGTCATTTCACAACTGCTGTGGGTTGGCTTCTCGTTTTACGGCGGGCGCAACGAGCCGCCGGAAGTTCGTCTGGGAAGACATACCATGTCGTTGCAAATGGCGCTGGCAACGCAGGCGTTGCGTCAGGGGGGCATGGCTGAACTGGGGCGCACACTGGCTGACTGGCCGAAGAGCGAACGTGGTTACATCAATGTCTCGATTATCGGCGACAACGACGATATGGCCGGGATAGGCGATGGTGAGCCACTACCAGAAATGGGAATGCTGGGTGAGCCGCCAGGTTTACCGGGGCCGGGGTTCGGGCCGGGACCCATACCTGGGCCGGGCGGATTGCCGGAACGGCCGGACGCCGCATCGGTACAGGTGGTGGACGGCCCTGATGGGCAACGCTACCGGGTGAGCTTCAATACGGCTCGCTGGCGACAGGATTTGATGCCGGAGAACGGCCCGGTGCCGATACCGTTTTTCCTGCATTTACCACCGCCGATGATCTGGATTGGTGCATTGGGTGGGTTGCTGTTCAGCAGTATGCTGGCGTGGAACCTGGCGCGTCCGCTGAGTCGGTTGCGAGCCAGTTTCGAGCGTGTCGCGCAGGGCGACCTGTCGGTACGGCTTTATCCGTCGATGCGTCGCCGCCATGATGAGATTGGCGATGTGGCGCGTGACTTTGATGCGATGGTTGGCCGCCTGTCGGTGCTGGTGGGCGCACGCGAACAACTGCTGCACGATGTCTCTCACGAATTGCGATCGCCGCTGGCTCGCTTGCAACTGGCGATCGGGTTGGCACGTCAGAACCCCGACAACGTGGAAAATGCCTTGCAGCGCATTGAGCGTGAAGCGGAACGCATGGATAAGATGATCGGCGAGGTGCTGACGCTATCCCGCGCGGAAAACAACGCGGTTAACACTGAAGAGTATTTTGACCTGCTCGGGCTGGTGAATGCGGTGGTCAATGATGCGCGTTACGAAGCGCAGGTGCCCGGTGTGGATATCACGCTCAACATGGGTGATTACGATGATTACACCGTCAAAGGCTCGGCGGAGCTGATGCGGCACGCCTTGGATAACATCATTCGCAATGCGTTGCGTTTTTCGTCTCGTGGGCAGCAGGTGCAGGTGACGCTAGTGCGGGATGAGAAAGAGTGGTGTGTTGGTGTGGCCGATCGCGGGCCGGGCGTGGAAGAAAGCAAGCTTTCCAGCATTTTCGATCCGTTCATGCGTATTGATTCGCCGCAGTCGGGCAAGGGGTACGGGTTGGGGCTGGCTATCGCCCGCAAGGCGGTAGTGGCGCACGGCGGCCGTATTGAAGCGGAAAACCGGGAACTGGGCGGGTTACAAATCCGTATTTGCCTTCCTCGCTGGCAATAGTTTTATTGGAATGGTTTTATTGGAATAGCGATTCTGCTTGAATCGGTTTCACGTGGTTGCCAACGTGGTATCAGGGCAGATTATACGGCGCAAAGAAACCAATGAAATAAAAACGGCACCTGATGAAGGTGCCGTTTTTCAGGACGGTAAATCGCTTATTTCTTAATGCGAATAACCGGGGTTTCCCCAACGACAACAGTACCGGTTAGTTTGGTCAGCTCTTTGATCTCGTCCATATTGGAGATCACGACCGGGGTCAGGGTAGACTTGGCTTTCTCTTCCAGCAATGACAGATCAAACTCGATCACTACATCGCCTTTCTTGACGCGCTGCCCTTCTTCCGCGATACGTTTAAAGCCTTCGCCTTTCAGTTCAACGGTATCAATACCAAAGTGAACGAAGAGCTCGATGCCATTGTCTGATTCGATGGAAAAAGCATGGTTGGTTTCGAAGATTTTACCAATGGTGCCGTCCACCGGCGCAACCATTTTGTTACCGCTAGGTTTGATAGCGATGCCATCGCCGACGATTTTCTCTGCGAACACCACATCAGGTACGTCTTCGATGTTGACGATTTCACCGGATAACGGGGCAATGATTTCGATGCTGCCGGTTTCTTTCTTGTCATCAGAAACCAGAGATTTCAGTTTATCGAACAAACCCATGATTTTCTCCTAAGCATTAATATTGGGTCAGCACAGCGGTATCAGCAAAGCGTCTTTTCTTTAATGAACCGGCTTACCAGACTGCTTAACTCTTCTGCTGTCGGCTGGGCTAATGCCTGCTCCGCCAGCGCTTTCGCATCTTCGTAGTTGGCATTGCGAATAATTTTCTTGATGCGAGGAATCGAGATGGCACTCATGCTGAACTCATCCAGACCCATCCCCAGCAGCAGTAGTGTAGCACGCTCGTCGCCAGCGAGTTCACCGCACATGCCTGTCCACTTGCCTTCGGCATGTGAAGCGTCGATTACCTGCTTGATCAGGGTCAACACGGCCGGAGACATTGGGTTATAGAGATGAGAAATCAGCTCGTTCCCACGATCTACCGCCAGAGTATACTGGGTTAAGTCATTTGTCCCAATACTAAAGAAGTCAACTTCCTTCGCCAGATGGTGGGCGATGGCCGCCGCGGCCGGGGTTTCTACCATTACGCCGACTTCAATGGTTTCGTCGAACACTTTGCCTTCCGCACGCAACTGGCTTTTGAGCATCTCCAGTTCGGCTTTCAGCGTGCGCACTTCTTCTACCGAGATGATCATCGGGAACATGATGCGCAATTTGCCAAACGCGGACGCACGCAGAATAGCGCGCAGCTGCGAATGCAGAATTTCTTTGCGATCAAGACAGATACGAATCGCACGCCAGCCAAGGAACGGGTTCTCTTCCTTCGGCAGGTCCATGTACGGCAGGTCTTTGTCGCCGCCGATGTCCATGGTACGCACGATCACTGCTTGAGCACCCATCGCTTCCGCGACGGCTTTATAAGCCTGGAACTGCTCTTCTTCGGTCGGCAGGGCATCGCGGTCCATGAACAGGAATTCGGTGCGATACAGGCCCACGCCTTCTGCGCCGTTACGCTCAGCACCAGCGATATCGCGCACGGTGCCAATGTTGGCGCACACTTCCACTTCATGACCGTCCAGCGAGATGGCCGGCAGATCTTTCAGTTTGGCGAGTTCGTATTTTTCAGTGTTGTACTGTTCCTGAACCGCCTTGAGCTGGTCAATGGTGGCTTGATCAGGATTTTGGTAAATCTTGTTGTTTACCCCGTCCAGAATGATGAAATCACCGTTCTTGATTTTCAGGGTGGCATCGGTGGTGCCTACGATGGCTGGCAGCTCCAGAGAGCGCGCCATGATCGATGTATGGGACGTCCGTCCGCCGATATCGGTAATGAAACCCAGCACCTTGTTCAGGTTCAGCTGCGCGGTTTCGGACGGGGTCAGATCCTTGGCAATCAGAATCACTTCGTCCTGGATGTCGCCCAGGTCGACGATGTGCAGGCCCAGAATGTTTTTCAGCAGGCGCTTGCCGATGTCGCGCATGTCTGCGGCGCGTTCTTTCAGGTATTCGTCATCCAGTTCTTCCAGCGCTTTCGCCTGTGTCTCGATGACGGAAAACGCCGCCGCGTCCGCGGACGCGTGGTCGTCTTTAATCAGGGAAATGATTTCCTGCTCGAACTCCTCATCTTCCAGCAGCATGATATGCCCCTCGAAGATGGCTTCTTTCTCTGGCCCCAGCGTTTCAGCTGCTTTTTGCTTGATAGCTTCCAGCTGCTTTGAGGCTTTGGCGCGACCGCTCAGGAAGAGTTCGATTTCCTGATCGACCTGGTCTGCAGAGATTTTTTTCCGGTTGACGACAATCTCGTCATCTTTCAGTAGCAGCGCCTTACCAAAAGCAATACCCGGTGATACTAATATGCCTGAAATCATAACCCTACCTTACTTGATTCTGATGTTCACTAAAGAGAGCGGGCCGTTTTACTCAAGCTCAGCCATCAGTTTAACCAGATGTTCAACCGCTTGCTGCTCGTCTTCACCTTCGGCGGAAATAGTGACTACAGTACCCTGAGTCAGACCGAGGGTTTGCAGTTTGAACAGGCTTTTGGCGCTGGCGCTTTTGCCGTTGGAGGTAACGGTGATTTCGGAGGTGAATCCTTTAGCTTCTTTTACGAACTGTGCGGCGGGACGAGTGTGCAGGCCATTCGGTGCGGTAATCGTTACTTCTTGCTGGAACATTCTGTTTTCCCCAACTTGTTGGATTAGGTTCATGTTGTGGAACTAAAGTTTAGTGTATGTACTGAACTTTAGCCTGTTTGGTTGCCCTGAATGGGTCAGGACAGGCCGGGATGCGCGGTTGAGGAAAACGGTGTGCGCTTACCCCTGGTTAACGTCGACATGCCCCGTGCTGTTGATCCCGCGATGATGAAGCGTCCGGCCGTGCTGCTTCATGTCACTGGAATGATATCCGTATGTGGGGGGCTCGACGGATATTAATTTCACGCATCAAAATAATTGTTCGGTTAAATACTAAACCTGACCCTGAAAAGCAATGTGTAAGTAACAGAAAGTTTGAACTCGGCCACAAAAAAGCACCCTTCAGGGTGCTTTTTTAACTTTTAAATTACATATGCGACAAGCCAAAACTTACTGCTGCAGTTCCTGTTCGGTGAACAGATCAGCAAACAATGCCGTGCTGAGGTAACGTTCGCCAGAAGAAGGCAGGATCACCACGATGGTTTTGTTGGCGAATTCCTCTTCCTTCAGCAGGTTCAGGGCGGCGGCTACCGCTGCACCCGAAGAAATGCCAGCCAGAATGCCTTCTTCTTCCATCAGACGGCGGGCGGTGTGGATAGCGTCTTCGTTGGTAACGCGCTCAACGCGATCGACCAGTTTCAGGTCCAGGTTGGCGGGAATGAAACCGGCACCGATCCCCTGAATCTTGTGCGGGCCGGGTTTGATTTCTTCGCCAGCCAGCGCCTGGGTGATGACCGGTGAGTCGGTTGGCTCAACGGCAACAGAGGTGATGGCTTTACCCTTGGTGTTTTTGATGTAACGGCTAACGCCGGTCAGCGTGCCACCGGTGCCCACACCGGCAATAAAAACATCGACTTCGCCGTCGGTGTCTTCCCAGATTTCCGGGCCGGTGGTTTTCTCGTGAATTTCCGGGTTGGCCGGGTTACTGAACTGCTGCAGCAGCAGGTAATGCTGTGGGTCACTGGCCACGATCTCTTCGGCTTTGGCGATCGCGCCCTTCATGCCTTTGGCACCTTCGGTCAGCACCAGATTGGCACCCAGCGCTTTGAGCAGTTTACGGCGCTCAAGGCTCATGGTTTCCGGCATGGTCAATGTTAGTTTGTAGCCACGCGCGGCTGCCACATAGGCCAGTGCGATACCGGTATTACCACTGGTCGGCTCTACGAGTTCAACACCGGGTTTCAGCACGCCACGTTTTTCGGCATCCCAAATCAGGTTGGCACCGATACGGCATTTCACGCTGAAGCTCGGGTTACGTGACTCCACCTTAGCCAGAATACGCCCATTGCCGATGCGATTCAGACGAACCAGCGGCGTATGGCCGATAGTGAAAGAATTGTCTTCGTAGATCTTACTCATAGCCCGTCCTTAATAGCTGTATGAAATTTTTGCGAACCTTAAAGAGAATACTCATTCGGGACAGCCAGTGAAGTAAAGAATCGCTATATCGATATGTTCTGAGGAAATATATTTTCCTCAATATCCAGTTATAGAACATCGTAGCGTAGTCGGCTTTCCGTTCAGTTTCGGTGCAGCGTGTTAGACAGATGGCGGTAACGATCTACCCATAAGGCTGTCGCGCCGCAAACGGCCACCGGCATGATCAGCAGATTTAGCAACGGCACCATGGTACACAGGCTGATCAACGCACCAAACTGTAAATTAGCCAGTTTGTTCTGCCGTAGTGCCTGGCGCATGGCTAAAAAACCGACTTTGTGGTTGTCGAACGGGTAGTCGCAGTACTGGATTGCGAGCATCCAGGCACCAAACAGGAACCACACCACCGGAATGACCGTCTGGCCAATGCCTGGTACGAAATACAGCAACAGCAACACCAGTACTCGCGGTAAATAATAGGCCAGTTTTTGAATTTCGCGCCGCATGATGCGGGGGACGTCTTTGGCGATATCGAGGATGCCACTGGCCGGTAACGGCTGGCCGGTCAGACGGGCTTCCAGCTGTTCCGCTAGCAGGCCGTTGAACGGCGCGGCAATCAGGTTAGTGATGGTGCTGAAGAAATAGCTGAACACCAGCAGCACGGAGAGGGTCACCAGCGGCCAGAGCAGGTAGCTCAGCCACTGAAGCCCGTCCGGTACATGGGTCATCAATTGAGGTATCCAGGTGCCGAGCTGGCGGAACAGCCACCAGAAGGCACCGCCCATCAGCAGGATATTAACCAGCATGGGAAGAATGACAAAACGGCGGATGCCAGGCAGTGAAAGAAGTTGCCAGCCTTTGAGAAAGTAATGCAGGCCGCTGTGTTTGGGATCAAGGTGTTGCGTATAAGACATGGTGCTGTTCTCACCCTATGATGTGCAGGTTACGGCATCATATCGGGATGATTTTCAGCTGGCTAGTTGCGATTTGCATGAAAAAACGGCAAAAAAATGCCCGCTGTTGATCTTTATTATCATAAACTGGTGCCCAGACTTGCACTTGGGTACACAGGCAAATACAGTTAGAGGTATGTGTATTTGCCGTAGTGGCAACGTATTGGAATAACTGGGATAGCAATGATGCAGGACCTGCGTCTGATCTTGATTGTTGTTGGCGCGATCGCAATTATAGCACTGTTACTGCATGGTCTTTGGACAAGCCGTAAGGAGCGCTCGTCCCTTTTCCGCGATCGTCCGGTAAAACGTTTGAAGCCAAAGCGTGATGACGCCCCGTTGGAAGAGCTTGACGAAGGGGTCGGTGAGGTGCGGGTAACGCATTCTCGCGGTCAGCAGAATCCTTCGCATGGCAACTATGCGCCTTCGGGCGAGCGTTCAGCGCCGTCCTTCGGGCAGGAGCCTGCGGGCTATGATCCCTTGCTGGATGACGTTGAGCCGCAAGCGCCTCTGCGTCCCCCCGTTCAGCCTGCCGCGCCGCGTGCAGAGCCTCAGCCCGTTCCCCCGTATCAGCAATCGCAGCCGATCTCTGAACCGACGTCGCGTATGGTCGACGAGACTGAGTCAGCAACGTATGCACGGCAACCTGAACCGGCAGTGTCTGAGGCACCGGTGGTCGCACAATCTGCGCAGCATGAACCTGAACCTCAGCAGGAAGCGGTGCTGGTGTTGCATGTAGCGGCTCATCAGGGTGGCGTGATCGGCGGTGAATTGTTGCTGCAAAGCGTGTTGCAGTCCGGTTTCCAGTTCGGCGAAATGAACATTTTCCACCGTCACGTCAATCCGGCGGGGAGTGGTCCAGTGCTGTTCAGCCTGGCTAACATGGTCAAACCCGGCTCTTTCAATGTGGAAGCGATGTCCGAGTTCACTACGCCGGGCGTGTCGATTTTCATGATGGTGCCGTCTTACGGCGATGCCAGCCAGAATTTCAAGCTGATGCTGCAGTCGGCTCAGCGTATCGCTGATGATGTCGGCGGTGTGGTGCTGGATGACGAACGCCGTCTGGTGACACCACAGAAAGTGGAAGCCTATAAAGCCCGTATCCGAGCAGTACTCAAGGCTAATGATATTCAAGGCCAATAGCACTCGGAACGAATCGCACTTGAAATAAACAGCCCCCAGGGCTAATAACGGCGAGTGTGTTGTTAATTCTTATAGTGTTCAAAAGCCTCCGTCCGCGGAGGCTTTTACTTTTATTGTGATTCTACTTTTGTTGTGATTTTACTATCCCCGTGATCGTCCTGGCGGCGTTCACATTCAGTATTTCGGTGCAAGGTGAGAGGCGCGCCGACTGGCGACAAGGTGTAAACAGTGGACGGCAGCAATACATTAAAACAGGAGTTGGGGCTGGTGCAGGGCATCGGGTTGTTGTCGACCTCATTGCTGGGGACCGGCGTATTTGCCGTGCCCGCGCTGGTGTCGGAGCAAGCGAGGGGCGATAGCCTGTGGGCCTGGCCGTTGCTGATTGCGCTGGTATTTCCGATTGCCATCGCTTTTGCGTCGCTGGGGCGACACTTTCCGAATGCGGGTGGTGCGGCGCATTTTGTTCGGTTGGCGTTTGGCCCGAAGCTGGCGAGGGTCACCGGCTGGTTGTTCTTGTCTGTTATCCCGGTCGGTTTGCCTGCGGCAATGCAAATTGCGGCCGGTTTTTGGCAGGCGGCTTTTGGCCTCCATGCTGGCGGCCTGCTGTTGGTGCAGTTGCTGACGCTGGCTGTGATTTGGCTGCTGGGAATGCGCAGTGCCGGTTCCAGCGCTACGGTACAGACGCTGATTGCGCTGCTGGTGGTGTTGCTGGTGGCAGCGATCTGGTGGCAGGGCCGGATTGAACCCTCCCAGATTCCGTGGCCTGCGTTGGCGGATATCAACGGCGCGAAGATGCTGGATGCGCTGGCGGTGATGTTCTGGTGCTTCGTCGGGCTGGAGGCTTTTGCCCATCTGGCGACGGAGTTCAAATCGCCCGAGCGGGATTTTCCCCGCGCGTTATTGATCGGTATGTTGCTGGCTGGTGCCGTTTATTGGGGTTGTACCGTCGCAGTACTGCATTTCGGGGCTTATGGCCCTCATCAGGCGGCTACTGCTTCTTTGCCCGGTATTGTGGTGCGTTTATTCGGTGATCATGCATTATGGCTGGCCTGCATTGTGGGTTACCTCGCCTGTTTTGCCAGCGTGAATATCTATACTCAGGGCTTTGCCCGGCTGGTGTGGTCACAGGCACCAGAAGAGAGCCGTCTGGCGCAGTTATCGGCGTCGCGCACGCCAGTGAATGCGTTGTCACTGGTGGTGGCTTGTTGCCTGATCTGCTGTCTGATCATTTACTGGTTGAACCTGCCGCTGTCCGAACTGATTGTTTACGCCAACGGTATTTTCATTTTGATTTATCTGCTGTGTATGCTGGCGGGGTGGCGTCTGCTACGTGGGCGTTCTCGTGTAATGGCGATCATCGGTAGCATACTGTGCGCCGCGCTGTTGCTGACGCTCGGCTGGAAGTCGTTGTATGCATTGGGGATGCTGGCGGTGTTATGGCTGATACTGCCTGCCAGACGTGAAATGGTGACGGCAGACTGACAACAGACAGGGCGATGAGCCCTGTCGTGCTGACGAGCATTATTGCGGGTCGGCTGGCGGCTGTTGTGCTGGTTCGTTGCCTGCGGCTTTTGCTTCCAGCGCGCTCAGTCGCTGTTCCAGCAGTGCCAGCTTCTCGCGAGTGCGCAGCAATACCTGGGTCTGCACATCAAACTCTTCGCGGCTAACCAAATCCAGCTTGCCCAGCTGTGATTGCAATATTTGACGGATTTTCTTCTCTACATCCTCGCCAAATTCACGGATGCCTTTCGGCATGGATTCCTGTACCTGACGGGCGATCTGCTCTAATTTTTTCGGGTCAATCATGACGCTTTCCTGAACGGTTTGACGAATGGCGATATGACTCAAGTGTAATGCCTGACTGACGCGGTATAAACAAAAAGTGATTTTCATACGATGAATTTTGCGATCCATAAGCGGGGTTAGAGATTGCCCGTCCTTCTGGTTAGCGCTATAGTAACCCTGCTTATTCTCAGGGCGGGGCGTAATTCCCCACCGGCGGTAAACCAGTTTGCGCTATCAAGCCAGCTGGAAGCCCGCGAGCGCTCAGACAAGATCGTTTGAGGTCAGCAGATCCGGTGCAATTCCGGGGCCGACGGTAATAGTCCGGATGGGAGAGAGTAACGGTTTCTGACAGGTTTGCGCCTGCACGCGTTATTTTTGCGTTTTTGCTGCTGTTTCTCAGTGCAAAGACGACTCCTCAAGTTCGCCCTGATTCTGGTAATCCATATTAATAATGAGGTTTTTTTACCATGAATCAGACTTTACTTTCAGAATTTGGTACTCCCGCTGAACGTGTTGAACGTGCGCTGGATGCGTTGCGTCACGGCCGTGGCGTGATGGTGTTGGACGATGAAGACCGGGAAAATGAAGGTGACATGATTTTCCCGGCCGAAACCATGACCGTTGAGCAGATGGCGCTGACCATTCGTCACGGCAGTGGCATCGTGTGTCTGTGCCTCACCGAAGAGCGCCGTCAAAAGCTGGAACTGCCGATGATGGTGGAACACAACTCCAGCCATTATCAGACCGCGTTCACCGTCACGATTGAAGCCGCCGAAGGCGTTACCACAGGTGTGTCCGCCTCGGATCGCCTGACCACGGTGCGTGCGGCGATTGCCGATGATGCTCGCCCGAGCGACCTCAACCGCCCTGGTCATGTGTTCCCGCTGCGTGCGCAGCCGGGCGGCGTGCTGGCGCGCGGTGGTCATACCGAAGCCACGGTGGATTTGATGCGTCTGTCGGGGTTCAAACCGTTCGGCGTGCTGTGCGAACTGACCAATGACGATGGCTCTATGGCCCGCGCCCCGGAAGTGATCGCATTTGCGAAGCAGCACGATATGCCAGTACTGACCATCGAGGATTTGGTGGCTTACCGTCAGGCGGCTGAGCGTAAAGCCAGCTGATTATCAGCGCGCCGTTGACGCTTGTTCCTTCAGGGCCGGTTTTCCGGCCCTGATGCTTTCAGGTGTCAGGTTCAGGCGGGTTTCCGTGCCAGCAGTGTGGCAAAACGCAGTTTGATGCGGTTGCCGTTGGCGTCGGTTTTGTGCAGTTCTCCCACATCCTCGTTGTATTTCACGATGTCCCAGTCACGGTAATAGTCGTGCAACTCGTTGTGCCCGAAGGTGAATGAGAACGGCATCGGGCAGGGGAAATCGTCGGTGGACATGGCGGCGACGATCAGGTTATAGCCTCCGGCGACGGTGTGCTCCTGCATATTGCTGATGATCGCCGGGATGCGAGCTCGCTCCAGAAACATGAACACCACTGTCGACAGGATGAAATCGTACTGGTGACGGATATCGGCCTGATTGATGTCGTGGACGAACGCCTCAATCCGGCTGAGCGGCTCATCGGCGATGATGCTATTGAGCTTATCAATGCTCATGACGTTCTTGTCGCAGGCGGCG
The DNA here is from genome assembly GCF_000784735.1 of Dickeya undicola. Classification (GTDB taxonomy): domain Bacteria; phylum Pseudomonadota; class Gammaproteobacteria; order Enterobacterales; family Enterobacteriaceae; genus Dickeya; species Dickeya undicola. The sequence continues at coordinate 57,131 of NZ_JSYG01000033.1, read as the reverse complement.
ACGTCAAACCCTTTCAGGTTCAGATAGAGCGCGTTGCGCCCGCCGCCACAGCCCAGATCCAGCGCGTTTCCCGGCTGCACATAACGCACCGCGTTGATCACTTCCGAGTGGGTGCGCGTCAGTGCATATTTTTTGTGGTAATAGTCTTCTGCCGTGCAGTAAAACCCCAACTGGCATTCCAGATCGTCTGAACACGAGACGATGCGATGCCAGCACTGTGGTTCAATGTAGGGTGGTTGCTGTTGTGGCGAGAAGTGGAAGCGTTCTTTGGTGTCGCCCTGCTCTGTCAGCAGGTCGAAAGTCAGCTCGCCTTTTAAAATATGTAGCTTTGCCCAGGTGCCTTCTTTGGTGTTGTGTTTTTCCTGAAATGCCGCTGGCAGCGTGCTGCTGTTCCATACCGGCATGTGTTGATAGCAGATTAAATCTTGTATTTCGCGCATAGTTGCCTCGCTGACGCTGAATCTGGCGCTATTTTATGGTGGGCAGCTAAGGATAGCTATAAGTTGCATTAAAAATACATCAAATAATGATTGGAATAGAAGCGTGGTGCGGATAACCGCGATAGGCATTGAGAGCGTACAAACTAAAGGGCGGCAAGCGCCGCCCTTGGATCAATAATGACAGCTTAGCCGCAGCGGGTGCATTTCTGCGACTGGATCACCTGGAAGAAATCGTTACCCTTGTCATCCACCAGAATGAAGGCTGGGAAGTCTTCCACTTCGATTTTCCAGATAGCTTCCATACCCAGTTCCGGGTATTCCACACACTCCAGACTCTTGATGCTGTTTTGCGCCAGAATGGCGGCCGGACCACCGATACTGCCGAGGTAGAAACCGCCGTGTTTATGACAGGCATCGGTCACCTGCTGGCTGCGGTTGCCTTTGGCCAGCATGATCATGCTACCGCCGTGGGATTGCAGCAGATCAACGTAGGAGTCCATACGGCCAGCAGTGGTGGGGCCGAGCGAACCAGAGGCATAACCTTCTGGCGTTTTGGCCGGTCCGGCGTAATAGATCGGGTGATCTTTCACGTATTGCGGCAGTTCGCCGCCGTTGTCCAACAGCTCTTTCAGCTTGGCGTGCGCAATGTCACGCGCCACGATGATGGTGCCGTTGAGCGACAGGCGGGTGGACACCGGGTACTGCGACAGCGTCTTGAGAATGTCGGCCATTGGGCGATTCAGGTCGATGCGCACCACTTCGCCTTCACCAGCCTGACGCAAGTGTTCCGGAATGTATTTGCCGGGGTTGGTTTCCAGCTGTTCCAGCCAGATGCCCTGACGGTTGATCTTGGCTTTGATGTTACGGTCTGCTGAACAGGATACCCCCATGCCGACCGGGCAGGAGGCACCATGACGCGGCAGGCGAATTACGCGCACATCGTGGGCAAAATATTTGCCGCCGAACTGTGCACCCAATCCCAGGTTACGGGCTTCTTCCAGCAATTCCTGTTCCAGCACCACATCGCGGAACGCCTGGCCGTGTTCGTTGCCTTCGGTCGGCAGTTCGTCGTAATAGCGAGTAGAGGCCAGTTTGACGGTTTTCAGGTTGGTTTCCGCCGATGTGCCGCCGATGACGAAGGCAATGTGATACGGCGGGCAGGCCGCTGTACCCAACGTGCGCATTTTTTCTACCAGGTAGTTTTTCAGTTTACCCGGCGACAGCAACGCTTTGGTTTCCTGGTACAGATAGGTCTTGTTGGCGGAACCGCCACCTTTGGTGACGAACAGGAATTTGTACTCGTCGCCTTCGGTGCTGTAGAGGTCGATCTGTGCCGGTAGGTTAGTGCCGGTATTGACCTCTTTGTACATGTCCAGCGCGGCGTTTTGGGAGTAACGCAGGTTGTCTTCGATAAAGGTGTTGTACACCCCGTGTGACAGCGCTTCGGCGTCGTTGCCGCCGGTCCAGACGCGCTGGCCTTTCTTGCCGACGATAATGGCGGTGCCGGTATCCTGACAGGTTGGCAGAATGCCTTTGGCGGCGATTTCGGAGTTGCGCAGGAATTGCAACGCAACATAACGGTCGTTTTCGCTGGCTTGTGGGTCAAGCAGGATATCGGCGACCTGTTGCTGGTGGGAGGGGCGCAGCAGGAAAGAGGCATCGTGGAATGCCTGCTGAGCCAACAGCGTCAGCCCTTGTGGGTCGACTTTGAGAATATCCTGGCCTTCAAACTGGCTAACGGAAACAAAATCGCTGCTGATTAAGCGATATTCAGTTTTATCCTTCGCTAATGGAAACGGATCTTGGTAATAGAACGGTTTATTCGACATTTTCTTCTCACTTGCAGCCGCATAATTGAGTGATTCATTGGGTCTTATTTTCCGTCTAGGGCTTTTGCGCCGGTCTTATTGTTGTGTCAATCGCTTCGGGCACGACGACAAAAGCAATAAACGTAGGGTGATATTCCTTAACTTGCGCCAGTACCGCGCCCCTTGAGGGATACCGCCTCACATACTATGGCTTTATGGCTGGGAGTACTACGCCAACAAGTCACATTATTTTTATCTCCGTCATGTTTTCGTCGAAAATATATCCCTGACAGAAACATAGCGTAGATGTCGGTAAAAATGCCCTGTGTGTGCCATATTAATTCATTTATTTAAATTAATTAAGTGCACCTAAATAGCCATTAAATTAATAAGGTTTATTGGTCGCCAATTAAATTGGGCCTCAGACCTTGATAGCGAATATTCACTCACGTTGTTCCAGCAGGGTATCAATTAGCCACAAACCCGCCGGGCCAGGAGGGGAAGGCCGGGACCAGGCGATATCCACCTCAATTTTCCGGGGCCAGCCGGGTAGCGCCAGTTCCACCAGCCGGTTGTGCGCGTACTCGTTCACCAGCCAGCGCGGCAGGATGCTCCAGCCAAACCCCTGCTCGGCCATTTCCAGCAGCATCAGGTACGACGGCGTAGACCAGGTAGTGCCTTCTGACTGCGGTCGTTCCCGCTGGCTATAGGTGTAAAGGCACAACTGGCGCGCGGTGGCGAGCTGTTCTGGCGTTACCGACACGTGCTGCGCCAGCGGGTGGTTGTGGGCCGCGTAGATCGCCATTTCGGTTTTCACCTGTAGCCGGGATACCGCAATATCGGTGGGGTAATGCGCTTGCGCTTGCAACACCCCGACATGGGCGCGTTGTGACTGTAGCAAGTCGATGACGTCTTCGTCCTCTGCAATCAGACACTCGAACTCCACATCAGGAAAACGCTCGGCAAAACGTTGTAATACCGGGTAGTAGTAACGGCACTGCCAGGTGTCCGACAGCACAAAGGTCAGCCGCGGCTCCACCTTGTCCGCCAGTCGAATAGCCAGCTCGTCCAGTGCCTCGCTGGCGGACAAAATCGCTTTGACGTGGCTGAGCACTTTGCGTCCTTCATCGGTCAGCACCGGCTGATGGCCGCGCCTGTCGAACAGTGTCAGCCCCAGGTCTGCTTCCAGGTTCGCCACCGCTGTACTGACGGTGGACTGGCTTTTTTGCAGATGACGGGCCGCCGCAGAGAACGAACCGGTATTGACAGCGGCGATAAACGCCAGCAGGGATTCGGGAGAATAACGCATTGCCACCTCTATCTATTTTATTGATGGAAACTAACTTAACACTATTTGATATTTCGATGAGAATGGCAACCCGCAATCGCCGTCATGTTGGCTGAAGGAGAAACCATGCAACAGCAAGTCCAGCGCAACGCGTGCCATGGGCAAAAAACACTTCGTGAGCGGATGGCTCATGCCATCGGTTTCGAAGTCATGGCGTTACTGATTTGTGCCCCGATAGGGGCCTGGGTGCTTGGGCGTTCCATTATGCAGGTCGGCGCGCTGTCGATAATGCTGTCTAGCGTGGCAATGGTCTGGAACGTGGTGTACAACAGCCTGTTTGATCGCCTGTGGCCGAGCAGCCGGGTCAGACGCGGCCTGTGGGTGCGCATAGGGCACGCGCTGGGCTTCGAAGGTGGCTTTATCCTGATTGGCTTGCCGCTGGCCGCGTGGATGCTGGATATCACCTTGTGGCAGGCGCTAATGGTGGAGATTGGCTTCTTCCTGTTCTTCCTGCCGTATACCGTGGCCTACAACTGGTTGTACGACCTGCTGCGCGAGCGGCTAGTGACCACCGCCGTACAAGGACGCTAGCCGCACGATTCAGTGAGTAAAACGGGCGTTCGTTATAGGCGCAGTGACGCCCGGTATTCGGCGTAATCCGGCATATGAGGAATACGCCATAGATACCAGGCAGCCAGCGTGCGGTAAGGACGACAGGGTTCACTCATCTCCAGCATCGCTTTGCGTGTTGGGTCTTGTGGCAGGCGATACAGATAACGAAACCCCTGTTTGATGCCGAGATCGTCCACCGGCATAATGTCCATCCGCTCCAGCGTGGAGATCAGCAGCATTTCCACCGTCCAGCGGCCGATGCCTTTCAGCGTACACAATCGTTCGATCAAGGTATCGTCATCCAGATGCTCCGCCTCTTTCCGGCCTGGCACCAGCCCGTTCAGCACCCCCTGGGCAATGCCTTTGACCGTATCGATTTTGCGGGCAGAAAAGCCGCATTGGCGCAAGACCTCCGGTTCGCATGTCGACAGTTGCTGGGCGGAGGGAAAACCCTCTTCACCGACCTCAAAGCGCAACTGCAATTTACCGATGATGGCCGCGGCGGCGCGATTGCTGAGTTGTTGGCTGGCGACGGCCCGGATCAATGCCTCATAAGGTTCGCGCGCCGGGCGGCTTTCAAAACGAATATGCCCAACACCTTCGATTAGCCGCGCCCAGTGCGCATCAATAGCGGCAAGATGAGCGAGAGCCTGCGGCTCGTCAAGCGGGAGCAGTGATGGGGGCATCCGGTGGCATCCTTATTTTTGAGGCTGTTGACAAACAGCCGTGTTGTTTTGTCACAGGCGAATTTGTGCCAGAACAGTGGAAAGTTTCGTGCGTGGTAACGTCCGCTGTTCCTTTGCAACATTATCGCACGCCCGACAAGGAGAGGTTCAACGCCACCTCTCCTTGACCACTGGCTGATGGCTAAACTGTGCCGCTGCGCGGTACCTTCGGCGTTCGCCTTCGCTGTTCGGGCCGCCCGTGACGTGCTCCCGGCACGGCACGGACTTTCGCGACGTCCTGTCGCTCACCCGGCGAAGTCGCCCACCTCAGCACAGTTTTTGACGCCGTAAAAACCTATTGCCTGTAAATAAAAAGGTTTTTCAGCAATATGTTTTGTTCTATTCCGGGAAATTATCGTGTCGTGTAAAACAACGCGGGCAAGCTGTTCATTGACCGCGTACACTCGATAATACTGGTTATTTAGACAGAGGTTTGCATGAATTTTGAACTGTTTGCCGATGAGCCGCCGGAACGCCGGAATGAAACGCTGGCACCGGGCGCGATGCTGCTGCGCGGTTTCGCCTGGCAACAGGCCGGAGCATTGCTGGCCGCGCTGGAACAGGTGACCCAGCCGTCGCCGTTTCGTCACATGGTGACGCCGGGCGGGCATACCATGTCGGTGGCGATGAGTAACTGCGGGCCGCTGGGCTGGGTGAGCGACGAACGAGGGTATCGCTACAGCGCGCAGGATCCGCTGACCGGTCGGCCGTGGCCTGCTATGCCCGCCTGTTTCTTATCGTTATCTCAGGCGGCGGCGCACGAGGCGGGCTATGATGGTTTCGCGCCCGATGCTTGCCTGATTAACCGCTACTCCGTCGGCGCTAAACTGTCGTTGCATCAGGACAAAGACGAGCAGGACTTGCGCCAGCCGATTGTTTCCGTTTCGCTGGGGTTAAGCGCGGTGTTTCTGTTTGGTGGGGAAAAGCGCAGCGACCCGTGTCAGCGTCTGGCGCTGATGCATGGCGATGTGGTGGTGTGGGGCGGTCCTTCACGGCTGTATTACCATACTATTTTACCGCTCAGGAATGGACCCTTGCCGACGGGAATGTCGGATGAGGTTCGCTTCAATCTCACCTTTCGCAAAGTGTGAAAGTCCCCCACGCCGTGGGGGACGAAAGGCATTACTTTTTAGTGAAGTGGAGATACGCGAGGGCGTTTTCTGCCGCCATGCGACCTGAGTTGAGCGCAAAGCCGAAGGTGCCGCCGCCCAGCAGCAGGTCGTAGGTGTCGCCGTACATACCCGCCGCATCGTTACCAGTGACATACAGCCCCGGCACGGCATTGCCTGCTGGCGATACCGCTTCCATCTTCTCGTTGATCTTCACACCGCCCAGCGTGCCGAGTGCGGCTGGCAGCATTTTCACCGCGTAGAACGGACCGGTCTTCATCGGGCGCAGGTAATCCATATTCTTGTTGAACACCTCGTCCCGTTTCTGTGCGGCGAAGCGGTTGTTGTCGTCAACGGTGTGTTTCAACACGCTGGCGTCGACGCCCATCTGTTTCGCCAGTTCGTCCAGCGTATTAGCCTTGAATACATAGCCGCGGTTTTTCTGGCTCTCTTTGGTGAACTCGTCATCGAATTTCACCAGCTTGGTGTTGGCGATCACCCATTCGCCGATCGGCACGTCGATGCCGTCGTTGACGAAGTGTTTGCGGGCGTCTTCATCAAACACCGAATACATCACGCCACCGGCTTTCGCTAGTGCATTACCGGCATGAGGCCAGATGATGACGATGGATTCGTCAGTGAAACGGCGGCCGTGTTGATCCACCCACAGATACGGCTGACGGGCGGCGGCCAGTAACTGGGAGTTAGGCGCATAGTCCGGCAGGCCAGGACGGTAGGACTGCACTACGCCCATCCCTTCTTCTTTGGCTCCGGCTTTCCATGCCATTTTGATGCCATCGCCATCTTTGCCGATATTGCCCACCATGATGGTGTCCGGCACCGCCACGTACTTTTGCAACATCTCTTTGTTGTTGGCGTAGCCGCCGGTGGCGATGATTACTGCTTTGGCGTCGATCTGGAACGGTTTGCCGTCGCTGCCTTCGGCGATCACCCCGGCGACTTTGCCGTCCTTCATCACCAGCTCTTTACCGGCGGTTTTCACCAGCGTGGTGACCGGCATGGTTTTGAACTGTTCATGGAAGGTTTTGATCAGGTGGCGACCGTGGCCGGGGCCGTCGATCACGTGCCAGGTCAACATCCCGCCTGGCCCGCCGGGGCCGATGTATTCAAACTTGATACCTTTGGATTTGACCCACTCGATGGTGTCGGCAGAGCGGTTGACGAAAGCGCGCACCACAAACGGGTTCGCCATCCAGTGGCTGTATTCCATGATGGTTTTGAACGCCATGTCCGGCGTGACCACGATGCCCTGACGTTTCTGCATGGTGCTGTTGGCGGCGAAAATCCCTTCAGCAAAGTTGCCGGTGCCGCCGACCACCCCCTGTTTTTCCAGCAATACGACGCTGGCACCTTTCTCTGCTGCCGCCATGGTGGCGGCGGTGCCAGCCGCTCCCGCGCCGATGATCACCACGTCAGCGCTTTTGGGGAGTGCCGCCGGTTTGGCCGGTTCTGCACTGGCGGCGGGTTGTGGTGCCGCCTGCTCCGCATTGGCGGCGGTCATCCCCAGCATCGACAGGCACAGGGCGGCAAGGATTGTTCTTCGGTATTGAGCCATCTTGTTTTCCTTTTTATTTATCGTTTTCACGAAATAACACACGGCAGGCCGGGCAGCGCCGACAGCCATGAATCAGTGCAGACGGGCTTTTTCGTAAGCTTCTTGTGCCGCGTCATGCACGGCACCGCTGGTCATGGTGGCACCGGAAACGCCATCGACATTGATGGTCTTTTTGTCGGTCATGGTTTTCGCCAGTTCCTGAGCGGCTTCACCGCCCACTTCCGGCGTTTCCGACGGGGCGTCGATGCTGGCCTTGTTGACCGTGCCGTTCGCATCCACCTCCAGAGTGACGGTGACATCGCCGCCGATGCCCTGCTTAGCGGCGGAATAAGTCCCGGCCTTGAATTGATCACTTTGCGCCACGGCGGCGGTGCTGGCGGCACAAAGCAGGCTGATGAGTAATGTGATTGAACGTCTCTTCATACGTGATTTCACTCTGTTAATTAACGACATGTTGATGAATAAAAAACCGAGCCGCCTGTTCAGGGGGACGGCGACAGCAATACGTTCCCGTCCTCATGGCCGAGATGACGAAACAGTAGACAGCTCAGGGCCAGGCCAACCCCGAGCAGCACGAGCAGCAGGCTAAACGGGCTGATGTGTAGCCACGGCGACAGGCGCGAGAGCGCCCGCAGCGCCGGAAAGGTCAGTGCCATGCTTAGCATCACCGCCAGCAGTTGGCTCAGCAGCAGGATGTTGTTGCCGCTGTTACAGGTATCGTTTTCCAGATGGCAGCAGGCGAGCGTGCTTTCCGCCGAGTGCAGCAGCGCGGTTAGTACGCCGAGCAAGCCGGACAGCACGCCGATGCACGACAGCGATTGGTGCTGGATGGCGGCACCGAGCGCCAGCACCGCGATGGCCGCCAGCAACGTGGCGGCGATCAGCAACTGGCGATAACCCGCACGACGCACCAGCGGTTCAAACAGCAGCTTGGCGAGCAGGGCACCGGTGGAAAACAGCAGCATGATGATTCCAGCCATCGCGGGTGGCAGGCCAAGCGTGGTCTGGGTCACCAGCGAAATCAGCACTGGTATTGACGCCAGCAGCAGCCGGGTCAGTACGCCACCCCACACGCCGACATAAAAGGTACGAATGCCGAACAGCGAGGTAGGCAGTAGCGCTTCGCGTGCATGACGATCACCGTGCAGGTACAACCAGCCACAGCCGCCGCCCGCCAGCGCAAGCAGCGTCAGCACCGGTAACGGCAGCAGATTTTTGGGGGCGGTGACCAGCAGCAAGGCAAACAACGACAGCGCGGCGGTCAGCAGTAGCAGGCTACGTAGCGGAATACGGCGTGACGACGGCGTGACGCCATCCGCAATGGCGTATCCGGTCAGCCACAGGCACAACAGCGACAGCGGGATCGGCGCGAGGAAAATGGCGCGCCAGCCGAAGACATCGGTCAGCAGGCTGCCCGCCAGTGGGCCGGTCAGGGTGCCAAGCAGGCCGAGCAGTGTCATGCGGTTAAGAAAGGGCAGTTTTTGTTCGGGAGCCGTCGTACGTAGCACCTGAGTGCGGAGCACCGGCAGCAACAGTGCCCCGCCGATGCCTTGCAGGCAGCGCCAGACCGCCAGTGCAGCGCCTGACGTGGCCTGGCTGCACAACAGTGAACCTGCGATAAATATCAACAATGCCAACTGGCAGGTGCGCCGTTCTCCCAGCCGCTGGCTTAGCCAGCTGTTGATCGGGGTGAACGCCACCACGGCGATGAGGTAAGCCATCACGACCGGCTCCATGCGCAGTACCGGCTGGTGCAACGTGCGCGCTATCGCCGGAATGGCGACATACAGCATGGTGGTATCCAGCGATTGCATGAAGAACGCCACTGATGCCAGCCAGAACAGCGCACGTGAGCCGGTCATGATCAGGCTACCGTCATCTGTCCGGCGTACAGCACGAACAGTCGCAGTAAAAATACACCGAGCAGACTCAGTGTGGCGGTGGTCAATGTCAGTCGGCCGCCAGCATGACGCCACGCGGGTATGGCACCCGCGGCCATCGGCACGAGAATACCGGCTCCCAGAATCCCCAGCCAGAACACCGCGCCCCAGAAGCCGCTCAACGCCGCCTGTGCCGCGACGGTTTTCTGCCCGCCACCCAACAGCAGGCCGATGAAAAAGGCGAACAGCAAACACAGTTCGATGATCGCCACCGGTTTTTCCAACTGGTGCAAAAAGTGCAGCGTTTGCGGGCAGGCATCGCGCCAGCGCGATGATGACGCCACCAGCAGCATCACGGCGATGCCGGAAGTCACGCCGGATACCAGAAACAGCACCGGCAGCAGCGGGTTGTTCAACAGCGGGAACGACTTCAGCGCCGAGAGCAGAAAGCCGGTATAACAGCCCAGTAGCAGCGCCAACGCCAGCAGCAGATTCTCCAGCAGGCGGATACGGCGCACGAGGGCGTTCAGCAGGCTGGCGAACGTCTGATTCAGGCGAGCGGACAGACGGTTTTCACACCAGCCCAGCAATGGCTGGCGATACAGCGCGAGCAGCCACAGCAGCATCACCAGCAAATACACCTGAAACAGCATGACACCCAGCGACATGATGGACGTCGGGTTGTAGAACAGCAGCAGATACCAGAAGGTCAGCGGCCGGGCCAGATGGAAAATCAGAATCAGCAATCCCAGCATGACCGACAGCGGTGCTACGATAGCGGTGGCGACGACCAGCGGGTTGGCGTGATGATATTCCTGCGGCACATAGCGGCGAAACAACAGGGTGAGCGTCATCATCCCGGATGAGATCCCCACCAGCAGCAGGTACACCGCAATTGGCCAGTCCCACACCAGCGAGTGAAAGTGAAAAGCGTTATGCATGGTCGCTCTCTCCGTATTTACCGGGGATGCGGTAGAGGTTGGGGCCGGTGCCCAGGTAGACTTTGCTGCGGTAGATCGGATTGTTTTTGATCATTTTCGAGATCTCGCTATCCGGATCGTTGAGATCGCCGAACACCAGCGCTTTGGTCGGGCAGATCTCGACGCAGGCCGGTCTTTTGCCTGCTGCCAGATTGGTTTCCCGGCAGAAGTTGCACTTATCTGCGGTGTGAGTCTGTGGGTTGATGAAGCGCACGTGGTACGGGCAGGCGGCGATACAGTAGCGGCAGCCGACGCAACGCTTGTCGTTGACATCAACAATGCCGGTCAGCGCGTCCTTGAACGACGCGCCGGTCGGGCAGACCGATACACAGGGCGGGTTATCGCAGTGCTGGCAAGACTGGCGGAAGAACTGTTTGATCGGTTTACTGCTGTCGGTGGCGGGGATATCGACGGTTTGCAGAATATCCAGCCGGGTGACGCCCTCCGGCACCTGATTGGTTTTGCGGCAGGCGGTCATGCAGGCTTTGCAGCCGATACAGCGTAGCTCGTTATGCAGGATACCGTATTTGACGGGGCGCGGGCCGGAGGGCGTTGCCGTTTCCTGCGCGACCGCGGGCAACCCGCTGCCGGAAACAGCCAGCGCGCTACCCATAATGGCAATAAAACGGCGTCGGGTGTAATTTTCCATAAAATAACCTTTCAGAGGTAGATATTAGGTCTGGCGCAACCGATATCTGCTCAGCAATAAATCAATTTTTTATTTTCTTACTCATCGGTATTCAGTGAGCGTGATAAATAACGACAAAGCCCGTGTGTCGGGAAATAAAATCTGTTGGCGTGAATAATTGGAACATGCGTATCTGGCGGGATATGTGGCGCGCTTCACATTTAATTTTTTGTATATTCGGATAAAAATAATTGCAAAATACGATAACTGGCGTAGTAGTGTTATTATTGTCTCGTTTTCACCCTTGTTGTTATTTAATTGTGTCATGTTGTTATTTTATTGTCTTTTTTGATTTGCGTGAGGAAAGCCTATTTTGGTGGAAATAAATGAAAATGATGTGGCGCAAGAATTAACGTTCGAGATGATTTATTTTCGAGGGAATATAAAAAATAAGAAAATAAAAACGCCTCCTGCGAGGCGTTTCAGATGGCTGGAAAATTCTTTAAATGTAATACGAAGGTTTTTCCCAGCGTTAAAAACTGTGCCTGGCAGTCTGTTAACCGCCATGACCATCAGCCATTATGGCTTCAAGTGACGATCCAGGAACGCGATCACTTTCTGCATGATCTCGGGCTGTAACCAGTAAACGCCGCCATGCTCAGCGCCTTTCACCACATAGTAGGTGCTGTCGATACCGTGAGCTATCAGCGCCCGGTGTAGAATTTCGGTCTGACGCGGTGAAACCAGTGTATCGGCGCTGCCGTGCATGATCAAAAACGGCGGGGTATGCTGGCCGATGTAGGTGATGGGGTTGGCAGCGGCGGTTTTCTCCGGGAAACGGGTAATCGGGCCGCCCTCATTGAACACCGAGGTGCCGTTGACCCAGATAGCCTCGGTGGAAGACGGCGAGGCGTGTTTCTGCACTACGTCGTCCGGGAAACCTTCACCGACGCGGGTCAGGTCCGACAGGCCGTAGAAATCGATCACCGCCTGCACCTGGCTGCTCTGGTCGAGGTGCTCGCCGCGGTCAAACTGCTTGTTGCCGTTGGTGGTGCCAGCAAACGCGGCCAGATAACCACCAGCGGAAGCGCCGAATACCGCCACGTGCGAGGCATCGATGCCAAATTTATTCGCGTTGGCGCGCAGATAGCGAATGGCGGATTTGACGTCTTCCAGTGGGGCTGGGAACAGCACGGTTGGTGCTACGCGGTACTCCATACTGGCGACCACGTAACCGGCTTCCGCCAGTTTCAGCCGCTGCTGGATGTAGCTGTCTTTATTGGCGTTGATGAAGCCGCCACCGGTGATGAACAGTACGGCGGGCTGCGGTGATTTCGCTTCCGGCTGTAGGATGTCCATTTTCAAGGCCACATTGGCATAACCACGCATCGGCTCCTGGGAGTAAACCACGTCGGAAATCAGTTTAACCACCGGTTGGCGGGGTGTCAGGGTTAATTCATGTATGTTGTCTGCGGCCATGGCGTTTGTCAGCTGAGCGGCTCCGGTAAGTGTCACTGCGGACAACAATAGCATTTTCAATGGGAGGGTACGCATGGAATATTCCTTAGGATTATTATGTAACTGATGCTTGTCCTATCAATACAGGAAGGAAAAAAATCAGAAGGCAGGCTATCACGACTGGGATTAATGCAAGTGTGCTTAATCTCACATTAGTATTTTCGTAATTTAATATAATTAATATTCGTTAAGGTTATAAATAAATATAATCATGATAAGTATCAAGCGAGCACTTTATTACCATGAGCTGGTGCGCAAAGGGAGTTTTACCCGTGCAGCCAAGTCACTTAATATCTCTCAGGCGTTTCTTTCTCAGGAAATATCCCGGCTGGAACAGGAACTGGAAAGGAAACTGATTAATCGCACTACCCGTCAATTTGCACTGACACCATTCGGTGAAGCCTTTGATGACAAAATCAAACCGCTGATCCGGGAATATTATGACGTTGAACAATTTGTGCAGTCGTATGAAGACAGTCAGGATGGTGCCCTAATGGTGGGGGTGATTCCGATCTTCAATCGGCTGAAATACTACGATGTCTTCACGCTGTTTCAAAAACAGCACCCGAATATCGAACTGTCGTTTATCGATGGCGTCAGCAGTGACCTGCTGGAAAAGGTGAGAAGTGCCGAGATCCATGTTTCACTCTCGACACCCTTCGACGACTACCTTCAGGACCCGCTGTTTAATCACACCATTTTTCTCGAAGAGAGTCTGGTGGCTGTGATGGCGGCGGGCCACCCGTTGGCGGCTCAAGCGAGCCTGACGCTTGACCAAATGGCGCAGGAACGGCCGATTGTGCCGCAAAAAGGCACCGGTGAACATGCCGCTGTGTCAGCGGCATTCAGCCGCGCCGGGCTGGAAGACACCTGCTTTCGGGAATGCAGCAATCTCGACATCATTATGGATCTGGTGATGCATCACGGCGGGGTGGTGTTTCTGTGCACGTCAGTGGCAAGCAGCCTGAAAGGTTACGATATCGTGATTCGCCCGATGGCGACGCCGATTAACCGCACATTTGCGGTAAGTTACCTCAAACGCAGCGCCGGTATTCCAATGGTGCGCCGTTTTCTGGATTTTATGGAACGGCATCACCCAATGTTGCGTGATTCGACGTTGCGTGAGCCTCTGTTGCGTGATCCGATACCGCGTGAATAACCGGCTTATGGCAAAGGAAAACAGCAATCGGGCGATGAGTATCGCCCGATAACAGCCTAAGCGCGGTATGCGGCTCACTCGTGATGCGGCTACATACGGTTAACGCACAACCAGCGTCGGTTTAATACGGACGGTTTCCCCTTTCTGCGCTTCGCCGCTCAGCACCCGTTGCAGGTGGCGCATCACTTGCTCCACCAACAGCTCCACCGGCTGGCGGACGGTGGTCAGGCGGTATCCTTCCCAGGCTGCCTGCGGGGTATCGTCGCAACCCACCACCTTGCAAGCCGGGCCGTTGGTCAGGCGCAGGGCGTCAAGGGCTCCGAAGGCCAGCGCGTCGCAGGCGCAAAACACGCCTTCGACCAGCGGATGCTGTTGCTGCAACCGGCACATGGCGTGATAGCCGCTGTGGTAGGCGTAATCCGGGTTATCCGTCACGACAGGTTCCGGCAAGCCGTGATAAGTCAACCGCTGGCGAAACCCCGCCAACCGCTCCAGCGACGCCTGCCCGTCCTGACGGCCGCCGATATAGGCCAGTTGCGTCAACCCCAGCGAGAACAAGTGGTCTGCCGCCAGTTCGCCTGCCAGCCGGTTATCGGACAGTACCGCGGTGACGGTTTCACGCTGGTCCTCCCGGCCCATCAGCACCATCGGTAGCGACAATTCCAGACAGCGCTCGGTGGCTTCGCGAGACAGGCTACCGGCGGAGATGATCGCCGCTTCCACCTGCCACGACTGTGCCTGTTGCAGACGGGCGCGGATATCGCATTGATCGGTGATGCTGACCAGCATCGGCACCAGCCCGTGTTGTTGCAGCGCCTGCGTCAGCAAGCTGAACAGCCAGGGCTGGAACGGGTTGTCGAATTCGCCCATCACCACCGCCACAATGCCGGAGCCTTGTCGCCCGGAATTGACCAGCGCCCGCGCCAGCGCATTAGGGCGATAGCCCAGTTCATTTGCCGCCGCCAGCACCCGTGCTCTGGTCGCCTGGCTGACCTTACCCGGCGCGGAATAGGTGCGTGATACTGCGGATGCCGAAACACCGGCACAACGGGCGACATCAATCGAGGTGATACGTTTTTTACTCATGTTCAGCGTCCCTGGTGATGTGCCAGCGCCCATTGCGGCATTGCGCCCGGTCGCCTTGTTCCGGCAGAAATACGCTGGGAACGGCGGCGATAAGCGGTTGCAGCGCCGCTTTTTGCGACTGCTGCACGTGATACAACCCTAACGATGCGCCCGGTTTGCGAACCAGCGTCTGCACCTGTGGCCAGTTGCCGTGGTAGGCATTGTCCGCGACCTGAGGCGAAAAACACTCCACCAGCGCCAGATCAGCACGAGCCAGTAATGCAGCGCTTGCGGGCGTTAACTGGCCGTCGCCGCTATAGAACAACGACCCCTGTTCGCCGCCGAGCCACAGGGCGTGGTTGGGCACCGAATGGCGGGTCGGCGCGGTCTGGCAGCGCCACGGTCCCAGTTCGCTCAGGTCTTCGCTGTTCTGCCAGTTCAGGGTGAACAGCGGCCGACCGGCGGGCCAAAAGGCGAAATCCACCAGTTGCTGCAACTGCGGCCGTTGCTGGCGCGGGGCGATAATTGTCAGCGGCGCGGTACGCCCGCAGGATTCGCACCAGTTAAGCCAGGTGGTCAGGCCGAGTGTGTGGTCGGGGTGAGCATGGGTAATGTAGATTGCGTGAATGTCGTCCGGCGCGGTTTGGCGCTGCCACAGCGCCTGCGGTACGGTCGGGCCGCAATCCACCAGTAACTGGAATCCGCCTTCGCTGACCCGTATCGCGGCGTTGACCCGTTGGCTGTCATAGGCTTCGCCGCTGCCAAGAATCTCAAGCTCCATGCTGGCTCTCCTGCCCGCTGGCACGCGAGGGTTGCGGCAAGCGTTGACCGGCCGCGTCAAACCAGTGACAACGTTCCGGCGCGACTTGCAATGCCAGCTCCTGGCCGATATGCGCCGGGTGGCGGCCTTCCACCACCAGCGTCAGGCAAGGCTCGTGGATGAAGTGACCGTGCAGGTGATACTGCGCACCCAGATTTTCCACCAGGTCGACCTTAAAGGTCGGAATACCTCCGGTGATTTCAAAGGCGTCCGGTCGAATACCGAGGGTGGCGGCGCGTTCATCACAGTCCAACCGTTGCAGCCACGGCGACAGCAGTTGGCCGGGAGGCGGCATTTGGCCCGATGGCAACGGGAAAAAGTTCATTTCCGGCGTACCGATAAACCCAGCGACAAAGGTCGTGGCGGGCTGGTGGTACAGCTCTTCCGGCGTCCCCACCTGGGCGATACGGCCCTCATGCAGCACCACGATGCGGTCGGCCAGCGTCATCGCTTCCACCTGATCGTGGGTGACGTAAATCATGGTGGCGGCCAGTTGCTGGTGCAGTGCTTTCAGTTGCACCCTGGTGTGAGTGCGCAGTTTGGCGTCCAGATTGGACAGCGGCTCATCAAACAAAAACAGGCGCGGTTTACGCACGATAGCGCGGCCAATCGCCACCCGCTGACGCTGGCCGCCGGAGAGCGCGCCGGGTTTGCGGTGCAGCAACGGCGTCAGTTGCAGCATCTCCGCCACCTGCGCCACTTTCTCGTTAATGGCCTGACGCCGTTCTCCGGCCATTTTCAGCGCGAAACCCATGTTTTCTGCCACGGTCATGTGTGGGTAGAGCGCGTAGGACTGAAACACCATCGCCATTTCCCGCTGACCCGGCGGCTGGCGCGAAATGTCCTCGTCACCCAGCAGGATCTGGCCGCTGTCTTGCTGTTCCAGCCCGGCGATGGTGCGCAGCAGGGTGGATTTACCACAGCCGGACGGGCCGACGAACACCACCAGTTCTCCCTGCCGGATATGCAGGTCGATGCCGTGCAGCACCGGCTGACGACCGTAACGCTTGGCGACCTGATGTAACCGTAATTCACTCATCTGCGAGTCCTATTTCTGGCTGACGGCAAAGCCGCGCAGCAAATAACGTTGAACAAAGCCCGCCACCAGCAGCACCGGCAGCGAAGACAGCAGCCCGATGCTCATCAGTTCTCCCCAGTAGATCTGGTTTTCGGTCATGAAGTTGGCGATAAACAGCGGCAGCGTGAATTGCTGCGGGGTTTGCAGGTACAGCAGAGCGAACAGAAATTCATTCCACGCCATGATCAGGGTGAAGATCGCCGTGGCGACCAGACCGGGGGCGCACACCGGCAGCACAATGTAGCGCAGCCGTCGCCATAACCCGGCACCGTCCATCGCCGCGGCCTCTTCCAGCGCCAGCGGCACGTCGCGGATAAAGCTGAGCAGCATCCAGATGCAGAACGGCAAGGTGTAAACCTGATAAGCCAGCATCAGCCCAGTCAGGCTGTTGAGCAGATGCAGCGATTTGAGCAGCGAATAGAGCGGGATCGCCACCACCATCGGCGGCATCATCTTGATAAGCAACACCAGCAACAAAAACAGGCTGTCGAGCCGTGCCGGAAAACGGTGGCGGGCCAGCGTGTAGGCGGCCAGAAACCCGGTCAGCAGCGATAACGCGGTGGCACCGGCGGCCACCCAAAAGGTATTAAACAGCCGCTCGCCGACGCCGTTATTCAGCAGGCTTTTCAGGTGGGTGAGCGTCCACTGTTGCGGCCAGAACGGGCTGGCAAGGCTTGCGAATTCAGCGGTGGACTTAAACGCCGCTGCCACCATCCACAGGATCGGCAGGGTAAAAAACAGTAGCGCGACGGTCAGCGCCAGCGCACGCAGTGCCATCAGCCAGTAGGGGAGTCTCATGCGGTTTTCCCTCCGCGCATCAGTTGCCAGGCGTAAACCAGACTCATGGCCGCCGCGAACAGCAGCATGATCACCGCACCGGCGCTGGCGAGCCCCAGATTGAAGAACTTGAAGCCTTGCTGGTAGATATAGAGCGACAGGGTTTCGGTGGCATAACCGGGGCCGCCGCCGGTCAGGGCGTACACTTTGTCGAACAGCTTAAAGGTATCGATGGAGCGCAGTAGCAATGCCAGCATGATTGGCTGGCGGACAAGCGGCAGCGTGACGTACCACAGCCGCTTCCAGCCGTTGGCACCGTCGCTTTGTGCGGCTTCCAGCACGTCTTTGGGAATCGCCTGCAACCCGGCAAGGATGATGAGGCAGGCCATCGGCGTCCACTGCCAGATATCCACCAGCATCAACGACCACAACGCCAGATGCGGGCTGGACAGCCACGGCTGCGGCATCAGGCCCAGCGCGGTCAGGCAGTTGTTGAGCAACCCGAAATCGTAATGAAACCACACGCGCCAGATAGCCGAGCACACCAGCGTCGAGATCATCATCGGGTAGATCAGCAGGCTCAGCACCCACTGGCGGCCGGGAAAATGGCGATACAGCAGCAATGCCAGCGCCAGCCCCAGCAGCACCTGCAACAGCGAACTGCCGAACGAGAACAGCAGGGTGTTTTTCAGGCTGGTGGTGAAAAACCAGTCGGTGAACAACTGACGGTAGTTTTCCAGCCCGACCCAACTGCGGCTGGCGGCGGCGTAATCCACCTTGCTGAAGGAGTAAAGCAGCATCTGGCCGATGGGGTAGAGCGTCAGCAGCAACAGCAGCGTGGCGGCGGGCATCAGCAGCAGCCAGCGTTGCCAGCGGGAGTCAAAATGCATGGGATGTCCTTGAATGAGCGGGCCGTGGCCCGCCCGACAGCGGTTATTTCAGTACTTGCGCAATCTTCTGATTGGCTTGCTGCAACGCCACCTGCGCTGGCATCTGATCCATCAGCGCCAGTTGCAGGTAGTCGCCGAGGATGCTTTCCACTTCCTGCCAGTTGCGAATACGTGGGCGCGCTTTGCCTGCTTCCAGTGCAGCCAACTGTGCCGGATACCAGCGGTACTTCTGCACCACCTGCGCATCCTGATACACGCTGCGGCGGGTTGGCGGCAGCCCCAGTTCCAGCGCCAGTGCTTTCTGGTTGTCAGCGCTGGTCAGGTAGCTCAGAAATTGCTGCGCCAACTCGCTGTGCTGGCTGTTTTTGGCGATAGCCATTTGCCAGATGCCGAGCATTGGCGACGGACCGGCGTTCTGCCCCGGTGCTGGTTGCAGCGTCATGTTACCGACCACTTTGGATTTGGTGGCGTCGTCCAGCGTGGATGCCCAGGCAGGCCAGACTTCGATCGCCATCGCGGCTTTGCCCTGTTCCATCGCCTGGCGCACGTCGGCAGCGTTGTACACCTCTACCCCGGTGGGCGCGAATGCCTTCAGCGCTTTGAGGGTATTAAGCGCCTGCAACGCCTGTGGCGAATCCAGCGACGCTTTGCCGTTAGTGATCACGTTGCCGCCGTAGGCCCACAGCATCGGCATAAAGCCGGAAACAATCGGGTTGCCCTTCATGCCGCGGAACACCACGCCGGAGACGCCCGGCTCCTGCTGTTGCAGCGTTTTGGCGTCTTTCAGCACCGCGTCCCAGCTATCGGGAGCCTTGAGCTGGTGCTTGTCGAACAGGTCCTGACGGTAGGCGAACATCGCCACGTTGCCGACCACCGGCAGGCTGTAAACCGGGCCGCTGTTTTCCGGTACGCGCGACACGTTCAACACCGCCGGAATGAAATCGCTGCTTTGCAGGCTATCCGGCAGTGGCTGGATCCAGCCGTTACCAGCGAATTCGGGGCTCCAGCTGTCGTCCATCAACATCAAGTCGTAGGCCGAGGCGTTTTCCCGCAGGGAAATCACCAGTTTTTCATACAGGTTGGCGTAGGGCAGCTTCAGCAGTTCTATCTGCTTGCCGGGATGTTGTTGCTGAAAACGGGCCAGCGTACTGTCGAGCGCCTTGCCGTAAACGTCATCGCGCCCGGCGATCACCAGGTCGGCGGCTTGCGACGCCATGCTGCACGCCAGACCGGCGGCGAGCAGCAGGCGGGAAAGGGTTTTCTTGCTGTGCGATTTTGCTATCAGTGAGGTGTTGCCAAACATAGTGAGCGCCTTTTGTCAGGAGTGCATACGTTTGCACAGGCGCTATCTTTGGTGATGAGGATGACAAAAACATGAAAGCAGGATGAACAATCCAAGATGCGGGATGGCAATCGGAAGCCGGATACCGGCTTCCGTGATGGTGTCAGCTTTTCTTTGGCATACGGGCGAAGCTCACCATCAACTGGATGCTATTAATCAGCACCAGCAGCGCGGTGACCAGGAACACCCAGCGGTAACCCAGCGTGGCAGAAACCGTGGAGCCGAGTAGCGGCCCGACCACGTTGCCGAGATACATGCAGGATTGGTTATAACCAAAAATACGCCCAGTCACCTGTTGGCTGCTGTATTTCACCAGCAGCGCCTGCACCGCGGGCATCAGTGCGCCGTCGGCGAAACCCAACGCGAAGCGCAGGATGCCGAGCTGGACCGAGCTTTGCACCGCCGACATCAGGAAGAACAGCAGCGCACACAGAAACAGCGCCACGATCAGCACTCGCTGAGAACCGATACGATCGCCGAGGCGGCCAAGGCGCGGTGCGGACAACAGCGCAGAAACGCCAGGCACAGCGGCGATGACGCCGCTGATAAACGCGATATTTTCGATGTTGGGAGAGAGGTCGCGGATAAACAGTGTCAGTATCGGGCTGATGGAGCCGTTCGCCATCTGGATCATCATGGTGGTGAAACACAGGCTGATAATCAGCAGCGGATAAGGCAGCGAGGCGAACACCGCCCGGCCGCTAAGCTGTGCTTTTTTGCTGACAGTAATGGCGTTTTCACGGATGGCAAACAGCGTAATGAGAAAGCAGATAAACAGCATGGCGGAGGTGACGAAAAACACCATACGCAGACCGATGGTATCGGCCATGAAGCCGCCGAGCAGCGGGCCTACCAGCACCCCAGCCACCTGCCCGGTGGACAACGTACCGAGTGCCCAGCCGCTGCGGCTGCGCGGCACTTGCGAGGCAATCAACGCCATCGCGTTGGGAATGTAGCCGGAGGTCAGCCCCATCAGCGCGCGCAGAATAAACAGTTGCCAGACGTTGGTGGCCATGCCCTGTAACCCCATGACCAGCGACATGCCGAGCGCGGCGCGCAGCAGCATCAGCTTGCGGCCTTTGCGGTCGGCCAGGCTGCCCCACAGCGGCGCGACAATCGCCGAAATCAGAAACGAGGAGCTGAATACCAGCCCGGACCACAGATTGAGCGCGGTGTGATCGCTCACGCCCAGATGTTCGATGTAGAGCGGCAGGAACGGCAGTATCTGGCTCATGGCCATGCCGGTAAAAAAGCATCCCAGCCAGGCGGAGAAAAGGTTGAGTTTCCAGGTTTCCATAGGGCAGGTTTTTACGTCGTCAGTGAAAGGCCGGGTCGCTCCCGCGCCAGTGCCACGCTGAATTACGCGACACAGCTAGTATGGCTGCTTTTGTCTTAGCCGGGAAATAATTTTATATATCAAAGAATAATCCAATCCCGGTCCTGGATGCGTTTTTGGTTGCAAAGAAATGATGCTGATTCAGACATTTGAACAGGCGTGCTATCTGGCTGGCGGAGAAAAGCAAAACGCGATTCTGAATTTTTTGTGATTTGAGTCACAAAAGCATTGCGTCAGGATTCAACAAAACGTACAATCTTTTACCAGAAAGTTCACAAATCATTCATTAACCAAGGTGATCGACGTGCGTAAATTCCTGAAAAAACTTCTGGTCGCTTACATCAATGCTTACAAAGACATCCCGCCGGGTGCCATGCATTAATTGCCCTTGAGCAGATCAGTATTAATAAGAAGGCCGCTATGACAGCGGCCTTTTTCATGTCTTCGTTTTTTGCTTCGTCGCTTTTACTTCAATTCACGTGTGGTAACGGCTCATCGTTTTCGCAAATCATCG
The DNA here is from genome assembly GCF_000784735.1 of Dickeya undicola. Lineage (GTDB taxonomy): Bacteria > Pseudomonadota > Gammaproteobacteria > Enterobacterales > Enterobacteriaceae > Dickeya > Dickeya undicola. The sequence goes on along the minus strand of NZ_JSYG01000033.1, from coordinate 35,586 downwards.
TTTTAACGAATCAGAGTTTTAACGATCATAGCCTTAACGACTCAGCGCCTGCGCTATCGCTTCGCCCAGTGCCGTTGTATTGCCGCTGCCGCCGAGATCCCGCGTTAGCGGCGCGTTTTCCGGCCCTTGTTCCAGCACGTGTTCAATGGCGCTGAGTACCGCGGCTCCAGCGTCGTCATGTCCCAGATGTTCCAGCATCATCGCCCCGCACCAGATTTGGCCGATCGGGTTGGCGATACCTTTACCGGCGATATCCGGTGCTGAGCCGTGTACCGGTTCAAACAGGCTGGGGAAGGTGCGATCCGGGTTGATGTTGGCCGACGGCGCGATGCCGATGGTGCCGGTGCAGGCCGGGCCAAGGTCGGACAGAATATCGCCGAACAGGTTGCTGGCGACCACCACATCAAACCAGTCCGGGTGCAGCACAAAATTGGCGGTAAGAATATCGATGTGATACTTGTCCACCTTCACCTCTGGATAGCGCGTGCCCATTTCCGCAACACGGCTGTCCCAGTACGGCATAGTGATGGCGATACCGTTGGATTTGGTGGCGGAGGTCAGATGTTTTTTCGGGCGTTTCATCGCCAGCTCGTAGGCGAATTTGAGGATGCGATCGACACCGACGCGGGTCATCACCGTTTCCTGAATCACCACTTCGCGATCGGTGCCAGCGAACATGGCACCGCCTACGCTGGAATACTCGCCTTCGGTGTTTTCGCGCACGATATAGAAGTCGATGTCGCCGGGTTGACGCCCGGCCAGCGGCGCTTTTACACCCGGCATCAGACGACAAGGGCGCAGGTTGACGTATTGGTCGAATTCACGGCGGAACAGCAGCAGTGATTGCCACAGCGACACGTGATCCGGCACCACCTCCGGCCAACCGACCGCGCCGAAATAAATCGCGTCGAAGCCCTTCAGCAGTGAGAACCAGTTGTCCGGCATCATCTTGCCGTGCTGGAGGTAGTAATCGGCGCTGGCGAAATCAAACCATTCCCACTCCAGCTGGATATCAAACAGTTCGGCGGCACGGGTGATCACCCGTACCCCTTCCGGCATCACTTCCTTGCCGATGCCGTCGCCAGGGATAACGGCAATGCGGTAACACGCTTGAGACATGGCAACTCCTGAACGGTTTTTTTGATCGATTGCACTTGGGTAACAGAGAGTGTATTTACTCTATTCGATGTAAACAATTTCGCTTCTGGTAAAGGCATTGTTGAATAAAAGAGAAGAATAAATGAGTGTCATCGACGATTTGCTGTTCTTCAGCCGCATCGCCGCGCTCGGCAGCCTGACAGCGGTGGCGCGCGAAAGCGGCCTGTCGCTACCAGCGGTCAGCAAACGCCTGACACAACTGGAACAACGGCTGGGCGTACAGTTGATCAGGCGTACCACCCGGCGGTTGGATTTGACGCCGGAAGGGCAGTTGTACGCCGACGGCGCAGTGCCGATTCTGCATGAAATTGAGGAACTGGAAAGCCAGGTTCGTCGTAACCAGCTAACGCTACGTGGGCGGTTGACCGTCAACGCGTCGTTCGGTTTCGGCCGTCGCCATATCGCGCCGCTGATTTCCGCTTTCGCCCGCCAGCACAGTGAGCTGGAAGTGCAGCTACAGCTCACCAGTCAACCGCTCAACATGCTGGACGCCGGTGTGGATATTGATATTCGCTTTGGCGCACCGCCGGATTCCCGGCTGGTGGCGCATCGGTTGATGGCAAATCCGCGCCTGTTGTGCGCATCACCGGCGTACCTGGCGCGCTGCGGTACGCCAGGTACGGTAGCAGACCTGGCCGGGCACAACTGCCTGGTGTTGCGTCAGTATGAGAGTGATTACGGATTGTGGCGTTTCTACCGCGATGGGCGCGAGTTTACCCACCGCGCTTTCGGCAATCTTTCCGCCAACGACGGCGAGGTGATCATGCGTTACGCGCTGGACGGGCACGGCATTATCCTGCGTTCGCTGTGGGATGTGCGCCCGTGGCTTGCCAGTGGTGAATTAGTGGCGCTGTTGCCGGACTATATTATGCCGGAAGCGGATATTTACGCGGTCTATCAGCAGCGGCGGCATGTGCCAGCGCGCATTTCGGCGTTTATCGCCTGGCTGAAGCAGCAACTGTCACAAGGGGAAGCGGGAAACCGCTAACGCCTCCCCGGCGGGGAGGCGACAGGAATTACTGGCGTACCAGACGGCCGGTAGCAGCTTCGGTTTCGAAATCGCTGCGGAACGGGTTGATGTCCAGACCGCCACGGCGGGTATAGCGGGCGAATACGGTCAGTTTTTCCGGCTGACAGTAGCGTTTGAGGTCATTAAAAATGCGCTCAACACACTGTTCATGGAATTCGTTGTGCTGGCGGAACGAAATCAGGTAACGCAGCAGCGCTTCCCGATCAATCTGACGCCCTTCATATTTGATGACCACACTGCCCCAGTCCGGCTGGTAAGTGACCAGACAGTTGGATTTCAACAGGTTAGAGCACAGGGTTTCCGCAACCAAAGGCGCGTTGTCGCGCACTGCGTGTTGCAGATAATCTGGGTTGAAGCCGTAATCGTTCACTTCGATGTCCAGCTCGTCAATGTTGATGCCGGGCAGGGTATCGATCTGTGCCGGATAACCGGTCAGGCCCGGATACAGGGTAACCTTGACGTCACCATTGGCGGCGGCGGACAGATCTTTAATCAAGGTAGCGTGTACTTCGCCGATATCGCGAAAGCGGGTCTGGTTGAAGCTATTGAGGTACAGCTTGAACGATTTGGACTCGATCAGGTTTTCTGAACTGGCCGGGATGATGAATTCGGCGATGCCCACCAACGGCTTTCCCTTGTGATTGAGCCACGACAGCTCGAAGGCGGTCCACAGGTCGTAGCCGCTAAACGGCAGGTCCGGCCCGGTCAGGCCAACCAGATCGCGGCCACGGGCGCGCGGCAGTGCTTCCAGCAGCGCCGGGTCGTATTTGTCTGGGTAGCTGGAGCGCACCCCCAGATGGGTAATGCTATCGTTTTCTGTAATATGCATATCGCTCAGTTCCTTGCTGGTACGGCATGAATGTATTTTCTGAATAGTCGGCGAGTACCGTAAATTGGGCCGACGCCCAACACCGCGTAGACTACTTTGATCAGAAATTGCGACAGGATCATGGTGCGGATCACGTCAAAACTCAGCACATTATAAAACGCGATGGTGCAGAAAATCACACTGTCGATAGCAGAAGCGGTGACCGTACTGGTGATCACGCGGATAAACAGATAACGGGACTTAGTCAGAATCTTGATTTTGTGCAGTACCCAGGCATTGATGTTTTCGGAGATCAGGTAGGCCAGCGATGAAGCTGCCAGTACCGCCATCATGCTTTCCACAATGCCGCTATAGGTCTTGCTGTATTCCCATTCCGGCAGACCGGGGATCAGGCTGGTAACCCACAGCCCGAGCACAAACGCCAGATGGAAGAAGAAGGCGATGAGGATGGTGCGACGCGCCAGCCGCAGGCCATAAAATTCATTCAGGATATCCACCAAAATGAAGGTCAGCGGGTAGACGAAAACGGCAGGTGGCACCACCAGATTCAGCGCCGGAATAAATATCGGTTTAACACCGCTGACGGTGGAAAAAATATAGATGACGCAGAGTGCGGCGGTAATAATCAGGTACGCCAGCCAGGAACGTTCGTTTCTGTCGCTGATATCGTAGGCGGTAGTGATGTCTTTGCCGGAATAGAGTTTTTTGTACAGTGCGTTGAGTTCGTGCCGACTCAGATCATCGGAAATTTCACTGTCGACCAGCTCTTTAAGATCCATATGGATCGTCTTGCCGGTCGATAACACCATGATATTCGCTGACAATTCGCCGCTGTGGTTAAACCCCAGCAGCTTGAATTTCCTGTTTGCATCCATTTATATCCTTTCCTCTATGATATATCCCAGCAGGACGGTGTCCTCGGGGCGTTTTCTGTCCGCCATGTCCGGCGAATCCGGGATGTCGACAAAAAATCCCGTGGCAGGAGAGTGACAGAGTATCGGCGTATTCGGCACCAGCGCAGGCGGCCGTCGGATGATGAGCAGCGAACCGGGAGAGAACGTGCCGCCAATCGGTGACTCGATCTGTACTGCCACCATGTTGGCTTCTTCTCCGAAGAAATAGGTCAGCGGATACTGAACTGATAACTGACCAATCTTATGCTGCCGAGCCAACAACAATTGCGACTGCGGAATGATGGGAATCGCCGCCGGATTTTTGTTGCCTTCAAAAGAAACGGTATTGTTCAGGCGCTCGACCTTTTCCAGATCGTAATCTTCGATTTCCTCACAGGACACGCCAAAGAAATCGGAAATACGATTGATGGTGGATTGCTGAACCTTGTTTACCCTACCTTCAAGAATTTTGTAGATAGTGGTACGCGTTACCCCGGTACGGTTAGAAAACGAGGCTTTGGTTTCGCCTCGGGTACGCATCAGATATTCAATATTTTTAATGATATTAGTTTTGCGCTGAGCATTCGTTGTTTTCATGGTCATCCCTTCTCAGGTCAGTTCTCAGACAGGTTCATCTTACGATAAAGCCTTACGTTCACCTATCCCGTCAGCAAGAAAAAAAATCGGTAATCACGGCGTGTCGCGGGTGTTTACAGCGGAAAAAACGGGCGGAATAGTGTGAACTTATTCAATTAATTGGTGGTTGCTGTAACGGCATTATTAAAAATAGACACTAAAGATCATAAAATGTCCATTAATCTGTTGACTTGGTTATTTTTGTTGCTATAACGGTTAGAAAAATTAATTAATCTGTGTGGTGCAGATAATTTATTATAAACATAAGATATAGTTAACAAACTAATTGGTTGGTTTCGACGTCGTTGACGCGGACTGCCATCTATCCGACACCAGGGAACCCAGAACGGACGCTCAGCAAAGAGGTGAGGAAATAAGGGATAGTCATTATCGATGACACACGCTGAAGACGCTGCGCTAATGCGCAGCGTTTTTGTTTTATCAGCCGATGAAATAGGCTGTGACTGTAATCTCTATTTACCGCCAGCCAGATCGATAAAACTTCCGGTGACGTAGCTGGCTTCATCCGACAGTAGCCAGGCAATGGCGCTGGCTAACCCTCCCCTTGATGACCACCGCATAACTCAATCAGTTCGATTCGTTGGTATGAGTATCGGTAAAGAACGGCGGGAAATTCCGCGCCGACCTGATGCCGACGCGGAACGAGGCGTGATTATCGTTGGGCGGTTATTGTGGCGTTTCCGTTAGCGTAATCGCGTCGTACATCACCATGCCGCCCAGCAGCTCCAGCGTGATACGGTTGCTGCCCTGTTGTAGTGCGCCCGTGGGTAGCGGTATGTGTGCTTCGTGGTAGCGGCCGCTTTGCATCGCGCCCCGGTAGATAGCCTTGTCGTTGTCGTACTTCAGCGTAGTCAGCAACTGACCGTTGAGTTTCACCGCCAGTTGCGGCGAACTGGCTGGTGTGGTCATCCCGTTGTTACTGGCGGCGGCGATGGCGATATTCAGGGTGTAAGGCTGCTCGGGCGTGCGGGTGTTGAACAGAATGTTCCAACTGCCGGGTTGGGTCTGGGCGTAGTACCAGTCCTTGCGCTCACGGCTTTTGCCGATCTCAAAGGTCAGGTTGGCTGGCACCTCGGTTTGCCAGCGATAAAGGCGCGGGCGATCGCCGAAGCGGAATTCGTCGGCCCGGCGGTCGGCCTGACCAATAGCCCATGCCAGCGGTGCGGGACGCGGGGCGTCAATGTGGCCGAGCCGGGTTTTCTTGCCTTCCACCTGCACCGTTTGCTGCGCCAGCAGGCCGATTTGTGTGCCGCCGTCGGCGTAGGCCGACAGCCGGTATTCGCCCGGCGGCACATTGCGCAGGCTGAAACGGCCGTCCCGATTGGTACGGGCGGTGAACAGGTAACCGGTGGTCTGAATGTCGAAGTTTTCAGTGCTGCTGCTCAGCACCACTGTAGCGTGAGGCGCATCGGTACGCAGGCGACCGCTGACGGTAGCGCGCTGGCGCGGATAGCGCGCATCGTCCAGCCAGCGGTAAGGCCAACTGGCGCGCTCATGTTCGGCCCGGCGGCTGACGTCCGCCACCAGTTCCCGATCGCTGCCCTGATTGATGTACAGCAGCCACGGACCGTAGAGTTTTTCAAAACCCGGCTGCGCCACCATATCCGGGGTGCCGAAATGCGAGCCGGTAAGATAGTTCAGGATAATCGCGTCCTGATGCACCAGCAGTTCCTGCTTCAGGGCGTCGCCCGAGTAATACTCGCCGCTGGCGGGCACCATCCAGGCACCATAACCGTTGCCCATCACACCCCAGTAACGGCTTTCACGCTGATAACCGGCGAAATCGTATTTAGAGTAGACGCTGCCGTCCGGCAGTCGCCAGGTTTCATCCTGCACCTTCGGCAACTGTTCCAGTTCATCGTACAACAGCGGCGTACCGCGCTGGATGCTGTTGAACAGCTCGTTCAGCCGGGTGGCGTCAAACCGGTAAACGTTGCGCAGCTCGCTGACCGTCACCGGTGCTGAGCCGGTGTTGGCGGCCACCACATAACTGTACAGGCCGCTGACGTCGCTGGTCATGATCAGGTGGTATTCCAGCCGCAGTTTGCCGTTCTGGTCGTCGATGTAGGCCAGGTGCACCTGATCCGGCGTCTGCTTGATGACTTCCAGCCGTTCCGGCACGAATTCGTTAACGCCGCCGGAGTAGTAATCGAGGTAAAAGCTGCGGTTTTTATCCGGATCGCGTGCCGCGCCGGAGAGACGGGAAATCAGGTTGGTGCTGCCTTTCCACACTTCTTTGGCGCTGCCGTCCGCGCCAAAGCGGACTTTCAGCAACCCGTTGTCCAGCGTACTGTCCATGCCGTCGAGCGTCAGTTTCACCGCCCCTGTCGCCGCCAGCGGCAGCGCGAGAGTCAGCACCAGTAGCGGGGTACGCCATATCTGCAGAGGTTTATTCATGTTGTGCCATCCATTGTCATCGTTGTGTTGATGGAGATGTCCTGCTGGGCACAGCCTAGCGCGGCGGTAAACGCCGCTCCTTTGTTGGATGGTCATCTCCAGGGCGAAGGTGGCAGTGGTGTGAAGATCGGCACGATCGGGATCATATTTGTCGATTTCTAATGCGAGGGGGCCGCTCTCGGGCTAGTGGTGGCATAATCCGGTGAAATTCAGTTAATTTTATTTAAAATCAATGCATTGCATCGAAAGATAATTGAATAACACTTCGGTACGGTTTTTCGCTATTATGCGTTCCTCTCAAATCTGTATCTGATAGGCGTTATGGAACGTTTTCTGGAAAATACGATGTACGCTGCACGGTGGCTGTTGGCTCCGGTTTATCTGGGGTTGTCGCTGGGATTACTGGCGCTGGTCATCAAGTTCTTTGAAGAAATCTGGCATGTCCTGCCGAATATTTTTTCCATTGCGGAATCTGATCTGATCCTGACGTTGTTGTCGCTGGTCGATATGACGCTGGTGGGCGGGCTGCTGGTGATGATGATGTTTTCCGGCTATGAAAACTTTGTGTCGGCGCTGGATATTGGCGAGGACAAGGAGAAGCTGAGCTGGCTGGGCAAAATGGACGCCAGCTCACTGAAAAATAAAGTGGCGGCGTCGATCGTGGCGATTTCGTCCATCCACTTGCTGCGGGTGTTCATGGATGCCAAGAGCGTGCCGGACAACAAGCTGATGTGGTATGTGATTATCCACCTGACTTTCGTGCTGTCCGCCTTTGTCATGGGGTATCTGGACTGGCTGTCCCGCCACGAGCATCATACTCATCACGGTGCTGATAAGGCCCATGATAAGCATTAAATCTCACCATAAGCATTGATAACCAACGTTGCTGATGTGAACGACGCCCCTGGCCGACTGCCGGGGGCGTTTTTTTCGCCCGTGAGCAAGGAAAAGTCAGAGCGCGAGCACGTCTACCAGGCAGCTCATAGCGTTGGGGCCCTGCGTCAGCGGTGAGGTGCCCATGTCGCGGGTTAACACGTTGGCATTGCCGGATTGTTCCACCGGGTGCCATTGTGCCTGCCCAAAGCCCGGATCAAACCAGGCACCGGTCGCCATGATCACCACGCCCGGCGTAATGCCGTCGGTTACCGCCACCCCGGCGTAAATGCGCCCGCGTTCGTTGCGTACTTCTACCCGGTCGCCGTGACGGATGCCACGCGCGGTGGCGTCTTGCGAATGCATGTACAGCGTTTCGTGACCGGCGGTTTTGTTGGCGGCCACCTGCGGCGTGCAATCAAGCTGACTGTGCAGCCGATCCGCTGGCTGGATGGAGATAAAATGCAGCGGCCAACGCTGCGTTTGTGCGGCACCCAACCATTCTACCGGCGGTTGCCATTGCGGATGGGGAGCAAAATCCGGGTAGCGATAATCGGCGATAGTGCTGCTGAATAGCTCGATCCTGCCGCTGGGCGTGTTCAGCGGATAACGCGCCGGGTCGCGGCGGAATTCTTCGAAGAACACGAACGGCTGGTCGTCCATCGGAATGTCGACATAGCCTTGCTGCCAGAAACGGTCAAAATCGGGCCAGGGCTCGCCCGCCGCTCCCTGACGCTCCCGGCAGGCGAGGTACATCGACTCCAGCCACTGCCGCTCGGTACGGCCACCGTGGGTGAATGCATCGCCATAACCCAGTCGCTGGGCCAGTTCGCTGAAGATATCGTAGTCGTGACGAGCCTGATGTTGCGGCGCGATCGCCTGATGCATGGCGAACACAAACCGGTCACGCGAGGAGCCGCCCACATCGTTTCTTTCCAGCGATGTGGTGGCAGGCAGCACGATATCCGCCATCTGCGCCGCTGCGGTCCAGACGATATCCTGCACGATGACGGTATCCGGCCGTTGCCAGCCTTCCACCAGCCGGTTGAGCTGTTGATGATGGTGGAACGGGTTGCCGCCAGCCCAGTGAATCAGGTGGATATCGGGATAGGTACGATTCTCGCCACAGAAGGTGTAGGGTTCGCCGGGGTGCAGCAGCATGTCGGCGATGCGCGCCACCGGTATCGACTGACCAGGATTGGGGACCGACGGCGAAGCGGGAGCAGGGGACGTCATGCGCTCATTGCCGACGCTGTTCATCGAACCGTGGCCGAAGGAGAATCCTCCGCCCGGCAGCCCCACCTGGCCGAGCATCGACGCAAGGGCGATCATCATCCAGTAGGGTTGCTCGCCACGATGCGCGCGTTGTACCGAATAGGAACAGGTAATAAAGCTGCGCACGCCGATCAACTGCTGAGCCAGCTTTTCGATGCGGGCGGCCGGGATGCCAGTGATGGCGCTGGCCCAATCCGGGGTCTTGGCGATGCCGTCGGTGTGGCCGTTGAGGTAGTCGCGTAACTGCGGGTAACCGACGCAGTGGCGATCGAGAAACTCGCGGTCCTCCGCGCCCAGCCGCTGGATCTGGTAGCCCAGCGCCAGCATCAGCGCTACATCGGTATTGGGGCGGATCGGGATCCACTCGGCGTTGACGAACGCCGGACAGTCGTCGCGCATCGGGCTGATATTGATCACCGGAATGCCGCGTTCCACCAGTTTTTCCAGCGCCGGTTTCAGCGTGTGGTGCCCGGCACCGCCGGAAGCTATCTGCGCGTTTTTCAGCGCCAGCCCACCGAAGGCGAGGAACAGTTCGCAGTGATCCGCCACGCTGCGCCACTCGGTGACTTTGCCGGTCAGCGGGTGGAAGGTGCCGATTACATACGGCAGGAAGAACTGCGCTGCACCCCAGCTGTAATTGCCGCTCTGGTCTACCGCGCCGCCACCGGAGAAATAAAAACGCCGCACTTGTGAACGGGCATGATGAAAACGCCCGGCGGACGACCAACCGTAGGAACCGGCGAACAGACCGTCGGCACCATAGCGGTCACGCACGCGGCGGTTTTCTTCCGCCACCAGGTCCAGCGCCAGATCCCAGTCCACCTCGACGAATGGTTCCTTGCCACGTAGTGTACGATCGCTGTTTTCGCGTTTTTCCAGCCAGGATCGACGTACCGACGGTTTGCGGATGCGCTTGTCGGAATACACCAGCGGCACGATGGAGTCGAGCATCGGCGACGGATCGGCATCGCCCGCAAACGGTTCGCAACGGATAAGTCGGCCGTCTTCCACAACGGCGGTGAATGCCCCCCAATGGGCAAGATGCGGGTAGCGCTTGATGGTCATAACGTCCTCAAGTTTTTCGGGTCGGCAGGTCGACCGGCGGTGTTTCTCGTTATTGATTAGGATGATAACGATATGCACAGGCTGTCGCCAGCAGGGGGTTATGCCATTCCTGTCTGACTTATACCCATCTACTGGGCTGTGTGTTGTCCTGCAACTCGAATTATTTTGGGTATAGAACCTATCCCCATAGGCTCTTATTTCGCGTCATGCGCGTTGCCGAGTGATAAATAAACGGCTAGCTAACCCCTATTGCCCATTTTTCAGGTTCGATAAAATATTACGCCTCCAGCTATCCATCATTATTTCGACGATATAACCGACGCGGCTTATCTTTGGTTTTGTGATGATATTCGCAGAATGAATACATGCTTTTTTTAGCTATAAGGTCTGGTGTTTCTGCCTTTTAATTCGCTGTTTTAATTGTTTTTTCTTATGGTTAATTATTTTTCCTATAAGCGTTTCCAATTTCATGTCTTAGGGCGGTAATAAAGTGGGATAACGTAAGGTACTGTTATTCATTCGCTATTTTTTAGGTTCGCCCTCCGCCTTTTCTGATTATTTCCGCTTCGTCTGGGGTGAAAAAACATTTCCACTTTGAAGCGGAAAAAGTGTGTCTACACATTGTGTCGGGGTGGCATTACTTTCTGAACAACACGAATGACTGTCATTTATCCGTAACAGGAAACAGGAGCAACCAGGTGAGTAACGGAGCAGTACCGGTCAATACGGCAGTAAACCCCGATGCGATTCAACAACTGACCGATCGTGTGATGACGCAAATCGGCGGCCTGTTCGCGACCAGGGCAATCGTGCCCAACGGCGTGCAGCAGCAGATGCTGTTGTCACATGTGCGAGCGATGGCTCGGCGCTCGCTGACGGGCGAGCCGTTGCCAGAAGTGGAGGAGGTGCTGTTCGAGGAAATTTCGGACAGCTCAAAGCAACTGGCGCAGCAGGTGGTGGATCTGTTCGGCAACTTGCCAGTGGAAGAAAGCTGGTTGCTTTCGGTCCATTTTGAAGTCGCAAAGGAAAATAAACCGTCGGAAAGCGGCGTCTGAATCACCGTATTTTCGGCATGAACAAAACGAGGGGCGAAGCATGGTAACGGTAGTCATTGGCGATCGGCTGGGAAAAGGGCAGAAAGTGGCGGCGGGCGTGGAGCTCGCTGGTGGACGTGCCGTTGTCGTGCCGGGCGTAGCGGCAGACATGAAGCTCGGGGATGTGATGAAAGCGGAAAGCGCAGACTTCGGTATCTCCTTTTGCGGCAGTGGTGGCGCAGGTGCCATCACCGCGCAGAACAAGTACGGCTACAAGGCCAAACACGGGATGCGTTCGATTGAAGAGGGCGTTACCGCCATCAATGAAGGGGCGCTGGTGTTGGGCTTCGGCTTTATGGACAAAGAAGAGTTGGGGGAAAAGCTGGTGCAGGCCTGGAACCGGAAATACGGCGGCTAACCATGAAAGAGCAATTCACGACCACCGTACACGTCAGCGGCAGCGGCGACAGCAAGGCTAAAGCGTTTTCCGACGCGCTTAGCCGGGTACAAAGCACGGTATTGCGTGCCACTGATAAGGTGCTGCTGCGAATTGAGCCCCAGGACGTGAACGTGCTTCGTGCCCAGGAGCAGGTAAAAAACGAAAAATTCCTGTTCTTTTTTCTGGCGCGGCAACGCCGGTACTACCGGGTTGAGTTGGAAATTACCGTCAGCGTGACCGCTATCGATATCCAGAGTGTGACGTTCACGACGACGGAATAGCGCGCGTTTCCGCATTGCGGAGCGGGCATAACCATGTGGGGCGATAAAACGAAAGGAAAAACAGATGTTTTTAATAATTTTGTTGAAGTCGTTAATCATCGGGGGATTGGTTGGCGTCGGGGTGGGGGCAGGTGCCGCCCGCATGTTTCATGCACCGGTCACACAAGGCATGGGGGCGTTTCGCACGCTGGGAGAGCTTAACTCCTGCGAGGGCGATCCGGCCTCCCATTTCTCGTTCGGACTGGGGTTTTTCTTTAACGCCTGGGCATCGTCAGTCGCGGCGGGCTCCTTCACGCAGGATGTGGATCACCGCATTCTGCCGAACTGGGGCGCAGCAGCGCTGATGATGAAAAACCGCAATGTTGCTGAGACGCTGCACGACCCGAAAAAAATGGCTATCGCCTGCGGCATCGTCGGCATGGTGGTGGTGGCGTTTCTGAACTCCACCGCCTCAGCTGTGCCTGCGGCGTTGCAGGTAACGGCGGTGAAGGTATTGGTGCCCGCTGCCAACTTGCTGGTGAATACGGTGATGCCGGTGATTTTCTGGCTGGCCGCTATCGACGCGGGTAAAAAATCCGGGTTCTGGGCCACCATTTTCGGCGGCCTGGCCCAGTTGATTATGGGCAACGCTGTGCCGGGGCTGGTGCTGGGCATTCTGATCGGCAAGGGCGTGGAAGAGGGCGGCTGGAACAAGGTCACCAAGGTGATGATGGTGTCCATCGTGCTGTTGTTCGTACTGAGCGGTTTCTTCCGCGGCTTTGATATGAAACTGCTGCAATCGTTCCAGTTAGGTATTCCTGACTGGATGACGCTGATCCACAACGCCCTCAGCGGCAAGTAACGGGAGCGAAACAATGGACGAGACAAAAAAAGGTTTCTGGTACGCCGACTGGTCATTCCCGATCTTTGTCGGGTTGCTGTCGGCTGGCGTGTTCGCCGGAACGCACATGTACTACCTGTACGGCATCGGCGCGTTTAACGAAGTCGCGTTTGTATCCATGCTGCGTTCCGGCATTTCTACCGGCGTGTACGGCGCGGTGGCGGCGTTCGGTGCCAGCTTCCTGTTTGCCCGCATTATTGAAGGGTCGCTGGTCGGTATTCTGGATATCGGCGGCGCAATCCAAACTGGTGTCGGGCTGGGGGTGCCAGCGCTGCTGCTTGGTGCTGGCATCGTATTCCCGGTGGCGAACTTTGCGGCATCGCTGCTGACCGGCCTGGTCTTAGGGCTGGCGATAGGCTACGTCATCATTCTGGCGCGCAAGTTTACCGTTAATCAGGGCGATTCCACCTACGGTGCCGATGTGATGATGGGCGCGGGTAATGCATCCGGCCGTTTTCTGGGGCCGTTGATCATCCTGTCGGCCATGTCGGCGTCGATCCCCATCGGGTTGGGATCGTTGGTCGGCGCATTGCTGTTTTACCTCTGGAATAAGCCGATTACCGGCGGTGCGATTTTGGGCGCAATGATTTTGGGGGCCATCTTCCCGGTCGCCATCAGTTGAATCTGTTCCGGCGGGTTTCGCCCGCCGGTCAGGAGGCTCTATGTTCGATCTGATTATTCGCCACGCCCGTTTGCCTGATGAGCAGCGGATGGATGTGGCGATCCTTGGCGGCCGGATTGCCGCCGTTGGCGAGGTCACCGGCACGGCACGGCAGGTGCTGACCTTAGCGGAGGACGTGTACCTCAGCGCGGGTTGGATAGATTCGCACGTGCACTGTTACCCGGCGTCACCCATCTATCACGATGAACCGGATCGTGTCGGCATCGACACCGGCGTGACCACCGTCATTGATGCAGGCAGCACCGGTGCCAACGATGTGGACGATTTTCACGCGTTGGCGTCGCAGGCGTCGACCCGGGTGCTGGCGCTGTTGAATGTGTCCCGAATCGGGCTGATTACCCAGGCGGAGTTGGCTAATCTCGACGACATTGATGGCGATGCCGTTTGCGATGCTGTCCGGCGATTGCCTGATTTTATCGTCGGTCTTAAAGCGCGCATGAGTAGCAGCGTGGTGGGGCGCAACGGCATTGAACCGCTGCGCCTTGCCAAGAGCATTCAGCAGCGCTGCGGCGGGCTGCCGCTGATGGTCCACGTCGGCAATACTCCGCCGGATCTGGATGAGATCGCCGGGTTGCTGAGCGCTGGCGATATTCTGACCCACTGCTACAACGGCAAACCGAACCGGATGTTGACGCCTGCGGGGGAACTGCGCGCGGCGATGCAAGCCGCGCTGGCGCGCGGTGTACGGTTGGATGTCGGGCACGGCTCCGCCAGCCTCAGCTTTGAGGTGGCGCGCCAGGCCATCGCCCAGGGCATCCTGCCGGACACCATCAGTTCGGATATTTATTGCCGTAATCGTCTGGACGGGCCGGTGCGCAGCCTGGCGCATGTTATGTCCAAGTTTCTTGCGCTGGGCATGACCTTGCCGCAGGTGATCGAACGAGTGACCTGCAACGCAGCGGACGGCCTGCGTTTGCCAACCCGAGGCCGACTGTCGTCAGGGCTGGATGCCGACCTGACGTTGTTCAGGCTACGTGAAGGCGACGTGTCGTTGGCCGATTCGGACAACGTTCTATTGCAGGGGCACCGCACTCTGATACCGCTGGCCGCCATGGTGGCGGGCCAGTGGTTCATGACCAATGAAGGAAAAAAGCATCATGTCTTCAATGTATGAAAAATATGGCCTGAAGCCGGTGATCAACGCTTCCGGCCGTATGACTATTCTTGGCGTCTCTACGCCGTCGGACGACGTAGCGGATACCGTGCGTTACGGCCTTGGTCACTATTTTGAGATGAAGGATCTGGTCGATAAAACCGGTGCCTATATCGCTCGTCTGCTGGCGGTGGAAAACGCGGTAGTGGTGTCTTGCGCATCGGCAGGGATTGCTCAGTCGGTAGCGGCGGTGATTGTCAAAGATAACGAGTGGCTGCTGGAAAACCTGCACGCGGAGCCGTTGACTGTGCCGCACGATATCGTGATACCGAAAGGCCACAACGTGAATTTCGGTGCGCCGGTGGGCACCATGGTGCAACTGGGCGGCGGTCGGCTGGTGGAGGCGGGCTACGCCAATGAGTGCTCCGCCGCGCAGCTGTCCGCCGCGGTAACGCCGCAGACCGCCGCGATTCTGTATATCAAATCCCACCACTGCGTGCAGAAAAGCCACCTCAGCGTGGCACAGGCCGCAGCGGTAGCGCGTGAACATCAGGTACCACTGATTGTCGATGCCGCCGCCGAAGAGGATTTGCATTGTTATTACCGCGACGGCGCGGATCTGGTGATCTACAGCGGTGCGAAAGCGTTGGAAGGGCCCACCAGCGGGCTGGTGATTGGCCGTCAACAATACGTCGAGTGGGTAAAACGCCAGTCCGCCGGTATCGGCCGCGCCATGAAGGTCGGCAAGGAAGGGATTCTGGGGCTGACGCAGGCGATTGAAAACTATCTGAGCCAACGCCGCCCGAGCGGTGCTGAGATGGTGACGAAGATGACGCCCTTCATCGACGGGCTCAATCAACTGCCCGGCGTACAGGCGAGTGTGGTGTGGGATGCGGCGGGTCGTGATATCGCCCGTACCGAAATTCGGCTGGATGAAGCGGTTATTGGCCAGTCGACAGCGGCATTGGTGCAGGCGCTGAAGGCGGGTGATGTCGCCATTTATTTCCGCGGCTATAAAGCCAACGAAGGCAAAGTAGAGGTGGACGTGCGCAGCGTCACGTCGGCGCAACTGGACGTTATTGTTGACCGTCTGCGAGCGGTTATCGCTGGAGGAGCACACGCATGACGTTGACGCCGACGTTTTATCAGGACCGTATTTGCCTGAACGTATTAGCCGGTTCAAAAGCCAATGCCCATGAGATCTGGCAGGCGGCGGAAGGCTATGTGCTGGTGGGGGTACTGTCGAAAAATTACGCCAGTGTGCCGGACGCGGTGGCGGATATGCGCGAGTACGCGGCGCTTATCGATAATGCGCTGTCGGTGGGGCTGGGCGCGGGCGACCCGAACCAGTCAGCGATGGTTAGCGAGATTTCCGCCGCGCTGCAACCGCAGCACGTTAACCAGGTGTTTACCGGCGTAGCGACCAGCCGGGCGCTGCTGGGCCAGCATCAGACCGTGGTCAACGGGCTGGTAACGCCCACCGGCGAGGTTGGCAAGGTGAAGATTTCCACCGGGCCGCGCAGCTCGTGCCAGGCGGACGGCATCGTGCCAGTGGCGACAGCCATCGCCATGCTACAGGATATGGGCGGCAGCTCGGTCAAATATTTCCCGATGGGCGGGCTGGCGGCGATCGACGAGTTCAGAGCCGTGGCGGAAGCCTGCGCCCGGCAGGATTTCTGGCTGGAGCCGACGGGCGGTATCGATCTGCATAACTATGAAGCGATTGTCCGGGTGGCGTTGGAAGCCGGTGTCAGCAAAATCATCCCGCACGTCTATAGTTCGATTATCGACAAAGCCAGCGGCGATACCCGCCCTGATGATGTGCGGCAACTGCTGGCGATGACCCGACGTTTGCTGGCGTAAGCCGGTGGCGGGCAGTCGAGTACGCAGCAAGTACCGGGAGCACCACCGTGCGATTCCCCGTGCGGCCTGCACAATGGCGTGAATGATGTGATGAATGACGGGAGCGGCTGTCGCTCCCGAACGATGGGTAACCACAGTGCGATTCTCCAACCCAAGACTGGCTCACTTGTTTGAACTGCTGAAAAACGAACCGCTGCCTCAGGATGAGCTGGCGCGGCGCTGTGCGGTATCGACACGCACGGTGCGTACCGATATCAACCAGATCAATGCACTGTTGGCGGAACATGGCGCGCATCTGGTGCTCAGTCGCGGTGTCGGGTATCAATTGCAGATTCAGGATGCGCAGCGCTATACCCGCTGGGAAGCCACCCAGACCGTGGCAACGCCCGCCCGTGTGCCGCGGACTTCAACGGAGCGCGTGCAATCGCTGTTGGTGCACTTTCTCACCTCGGCGTTTGCGTTCAAGCTGGAGGAGGTGGCTGAGCGCTGGTTTGTCAGCCGCCCTACCTTGCAGGGCGATATGGCGGAAGTGCGGGAGGTGTTAGGGCGTTATCACCTGTCGATCGAAACCAAGCCGCGCTACGGCATGAAGCTGCTGGGCAGTGAGGTGTCAATCCGCACTTGTCTGACCGATTTGGTGTACCGGATGGAGCAGGACGGTGGGCGGGAGGCGTCGATGCTGCCGCCGGACGCGTTGGATCGCGATACCCTGAGCCGTTTGCAGGTGATTCTGCACGATGTGTTTTCGCGCAGCGGCATTCGGATGACCGACGAGGCTGAGTGTTATCTCGGGTTGTACTGCGCGGTGGCGATCCGTCGTATCAGCGAGGGGTATCCGTTATCCGATTTTTCCGCCGAGGATGTCGACGACGACGTGCGGGAAGCGGCGCATCAGTTGATTAGCGTAATGCGTGCCATGACCGGTAAGGCGATTTCCGCATCGGAGGAAGCCTATCTGCGGGTGAATTTGGCGGCGCGCCGGATTCAGGAGCTGTCCGGCAATGCCAGCGCCATCAGCCCTGACGACGGCGAATCGCTGGTGGACTATATCCTGAGTTACATCAACACCCACTACAACTTCAACCTACAGAACGATCCGCAACTGCGGGCGGACCTGCTGACGCACATCAAAACCATGATCACCCGTGTGCGTTACCAGATAACCATCCCCAATCCGCTGCTGACCAATATCAAGCAGCACTACCCGATGGCCTACGACGTCACGCTGGCGGCGGTGTCGAGCTGGAGTAAGTACACCCCTTATGTGATCAGCGAAAATGAAGTGGGTTTTCTGGTGCTGCATATCGGCGTCGGGCTGGAGCGGCACTATGACGTGGGCTACCAGCGCCATCCGCAGGTGCTGCTGGTGTGCGACACCGGTAATTCCACCATCCGTATGATTCAGGCCATGCTGTGGCGGCGCTATCCGCAGATGGTGGTCAACCGTATCATCTCCCTGCGTGACTACCGTGCGTTGCCGGAAGTGGAAGAGGATTTTGTCATTTCCACCATCCGGCTGACAGAGAAGGGCAAACCGGTGCTGTTGATGTCGCCGTTTCCTACCGACTACCAACTGGAGCAGCTAGGAAAACTGGTGCTGGTGGATCGCACCCGCCCTTACATGCTGGAGAAGTTTTTTGACCGGCAGCACTTTTGCATCATCGACCAGCCGATGGATCAAGCGACGTTGTTCCGCACATTGTGCGACCAGTTAGAGCGAGAAGGGCGGGTGGACGGCGATTTTCATACCTCGGTGGTGGAGCGTGAAGCTATCGTCAGCACCATGCTGGGCGAGGGGATTGCGTTGCCGCATTCGCTGGGGTTGATGGCGCGGGAAACCGTGGTGTTTACCGTGCTGGCACCGCAGGGCATTCCCTGGGGGGATGAAACCGCCTACGTTATCTTTTTGCTGGCGATCAGTAAGCGTGAATACGAAGAAGCGATGGCGATCTACGACCTGTTCGTCACCTTCATGCGCGAGCGGGCGATGGCACGATTGCGGGAATGCCCGGATTTCGACAGTTTCAAAGCGGTGGCGATGGATTGCCTGAGCCGTTTGTAGCCGTGTCGTAACGGCAGTAGCGTGGGGGTATCTTTTCGGCCTGGAGATAACATGACCTCCCGACTTCCTCCTTTGCCTGCCCTGAAAGCGTGTCTGGCCGCCTGATTGACGGGTTAGGCGTCGGGCCGGGGCCGGGGCTGCTGCCGCTGCTGGCTCGTGATGTGGCGCTCGGCCGACTGACAGCTCCCTTGCCGGATCTGCGCATCGCTGAGCGCACCTACTATTTGCTGACCCCCGCCGGGCTGGTGAAAACCCGGCTGCATTACCGTTTTGAATGCTGGTTGCTGGAAGAGGGGGCGAAGTCGGATAGCGCCTGACGGTGCTGACATCCGGCTCATATAACTGTCATGCATCCGCGTTACCGTGGGGCGAAATGACCGAATGAAGGAGGGGGTAGCCATGAACTATGTGCAGGAAATGCGTCAGTTGATCGGGCATCGTCCGCTGTTGCTGGCCGGATCTAACGTGATTGTGCTGAATGCACACCGACAGGTGCTGCTACAGCATCGGCTGGAGGGCGTCTGGGGGCTGCCCGGCGGTCTGCTGGAATTGGGCGAGTCACTGGAGGAGGCCGCGATTCGGGAAGTGCGTGAAGAAACCGGGCTGCAACTGGACGCGCTTGATTTTCTGAAGGTGTTCTCCGGTCCCGATCATTTTTTTACTTTGCCGAATCAGGATCAGATCTATGTGATTACCGCCCTGTATGTTTCCCATCACTGGCAGGGCGATATTGTGGTGGATAAAACCGAATCGCGGGATGTGCGTTTCTTTGATCTTCAGGCATTGCCCCTATTGGGTGAGGAATACCGCGAATACCTTGATTATTTTCTGTCATTGCCGTTATTGGCATCCTCACCACGTTAGTGCGCTGGCAGCGTTTCCCACAGCAGGCTGGCACCGATTATCGACGCCGGGATACCGGGCAGACAGTAGTAGCCCAACGCCCGCAGGTTAATTGCGTTACGCCATAGAATCACTTTGGAGATATTGCTCATGGTGGCGGCAATCGCCATGATCGGCACTGCGGCTTGTGGGCCAATCGCCCACGCCAGCGCGGGCAGCAGGATGATGGAACCGCCGGTGCCGACGATGCCGCTGACGCTACCGGCAAACAAGCCGAGCAGAAGAATCAGGATGTAGCTCACAGGTGACCTCGCTGTGTGAATTGTTTTGTCTGAAGCGAGCATAGCTGTGTGAAAGGTGAATATCTCTGACGAAAAAATCACACATATGTGAGTTTAATTCACGTATCTGCGAGGGGGGAGACACCGACTGCAAACGCCTTGACAGTCAATCTGCCGCTCGCATAGGGTGGAAACAGCAGACGTGGTGGGCGGGAGAAATCCGTCCAGTCGATGCCTGTGGTGGTTCTACACACAGTCTGACGTATCCGGTAACGAGAATAATAAACAAGGTGCTGCAACATGAGTCTGACGACGTATCTTGGCAAACAGGTGCTGGGGGTACTGGCCTGTTACCAACAAGGAAAGGTGGTAATTCATATCTGTGGTGTTTATCCACGCGCCGATAACAGCCTGCGGGTGTTTTTCCCCAAGGGGCATGATCTGGCGGTGGGTGATTTGGCGACGGTGCATCTTGATAATCGCACCGGTGTTGATGAGTTTGACGCCAATATTTCGGTGTACCGTGCCTCCTATAAAGGGCGCGTGGTCAGCGTGGATGACGACTGGGTGATTCTGGCACCGCGTGAGTGCCAGCTATTACATGGTTTTACGCCGGTGGTGGATATTCGCGAGCCAGGCTATCTGTTCCCGACCGATCTCCGGCCGGAGCGACCGGTGCCGTTTACCTCGATGACGACGTTGCCGGATACCGAACGTAAAGACTTTACCAATAAAGTCGGTGTGTTAGTCACGATGGCGGAAGAACAGCCGCACACCACGGTGCTGGCATTCCTTTCCTCGGTGGAAGACGATATTTTCCTGATTACCTTCCCGGAAACGTTTAAATCCAAACTGCTCAAACGTAACCCGCACTGCTTTTTCGCCATGGATGAACGTTCGCACTACACCTTTGAACGTTCAATCGAATGGAACTACACCCTGATTGAAGGCGATGCCTACCTGATCGACCCGGCAACGTCACTGTTTGAGGATGTTCGCCACGCGTTTATCAATAAGAACCCGTGGGAAATGGCGTTTTTCCTGCGGCCCAATCTGGAAATGTACCATATCAAAAGCAGGCAATTAGTTTGCCCTGGCTCACGCCAGTCTATCGGCGATGCGTGAAATAATACGGTCTGAACATATCGACGGACGCCCTGTAAATGCAGGGCGTTATTTGAAGTCCACCGTCATCAGTTCAGGCACGCTAAACTGACGGGTGGTTTCAACGCATTTACCTACATACTCGGTAAAGCGCGGCGGGGTTTTCATACCCAGTTGCAGTAACTTGCGGTTGCTGAACTTGACGTTCAATTGGGCGAATGAACCGTATAAACGCATGGCTCGCAGCATCAGGCGTTCATTGCAGGGGCCGTACAACGCGCTGAAGCTGCTGCGCAGTTTGATCAGGTCAGGGTAACTCACCTGACGGTAGGCTTCTCCCATCGGTGGGCGTGAGGCGGCCTGCGCCATTGCCATGTCGACTTCGCTGAAACTCACGCTGGAGGCTTCGCCAGCAGAAATATGGTAGATATCGTCAACGGCCTGCTCAGCGTGCAGCAGCATCAGGATCGCTTCGGCGCAGAAATCCACCGGAATAACATCGATTTTATCGTCAAGCGAGCACATGAATTTCTGGAGTTTCATCGCCATCTCAAACACCCAGTAGATACTGCTGGATGGCTTACAGCCCAGACGGGAATGGCCGACGATGATCGACGGGCGCACAATCAGCAGCGGCATAGCCGGGCAGTGCTCGCGCATCAGGTTTTCGATGGTGGCTTTGGACAGGGTGTATTCAACGATGTGTGATTTTTCCGTATCCAGCAGGTTGGACTCCTCTACCACTTCGTCCTGATCCGGTACGCAGGACATCGCGGTGCCGATCTGAATGAATTTTTGCAGCGATTTCACCTGGCTCATCCGTTTGGCAAAAGCCAACGTGCCTTCCACATTCACTTTCCAGATCAGCGGATTATTGCCAAAAGAAGCAATTGCAGCACTGTTGATAACATGAGTAATGCTATCCAGCGCCGGATGTTGAAGAAAAGATTCGGGCTCGGCCAAATCGCCGATAATAATATTCTCTTCTGTTAAGCGAGATAATGACGATTCCGAAATATCAAATTTACGCAAGTTATTTAGGATTCGTTTAAGTCCGCTCTGTTTATTTTCGGCTCTGACCAGCATAAACATATTTTCAATTTGCTTGTCCTGTAGCGCTTTTTCCATCACAGCACCGCCCAGGAAGCCTGTGGCCCCGGTGATGAGTATTGTTTTCATGATGTTAAGACCATTTTTATGTAAAGAGGGAGGTACTGTCTGAATCGCGCTCAGACACAGCGGCGGTATTCTATTTCAGTGGGTTTTAAGATTTCAATTTCCCGGCAGGCTTTTCTTATCTTGTTGTCACTTCGTTTAGCTTTTTGTGCTTAATTAATAAATTCAGTCATGATTAATATAACTATAGATGTATTAAACAATCATGTGATGAATTATTAAATTTAATGTGAGTATCAATATAAGGGTGCGTCAACATTGCTGGTCAATGTTTTCGGTTAGCAATGGCAGAAGGTGGAGAGAAGACGATAACACAGTAGCCTGTCGCCGCCGGAATGTAACAGGCACAGATACCGGAGACGACAGAGGCTGGATTAGAACGTATAGCTGACGGCAAACGTCCCTTCGCCCTGCTCGGCGCGAAAAACAATGGGGCTGTTTGAGGCTTTATCGTTCAGGTGGGTATAGCTGCCGCTGAGCGTGGTAGTCCAGTGCGGATCAAACTGATGGCTCCAGAACAGCGAGATGGACTGACCGTACAGACCACTTCCGGCCTGATAGGTGCGGTAGCCGGAGTTCTGGCTTTGCTGCTGGTTGACGCCATAAAACAGGTTGTTATAGCGCGCATCACCAAATAGCAGCGTCCCCTGAGTACCTAGCGTATCCGATTTATCCTGGAACAGGATGGCAGTGAGCGATGTCTGGTATTGCACGCCCTGGCTGTCGGTCAGCGGCAGAATTGCCTTCGCTTCTACCGACAGTTGATCGGTAAATTGCCAACCCATCGCCACGGCGGTATTCAGCACGCCATCAATGTTGCCCATCCCGCGTAATTTGTCAGAACCTGCGCGGAAAGAGGATTTCTTGTCGGTACGTCCAGGGGCGTAGCCCAGCGTGTGCTCAAGATAAAACTGGCCGAACTGCAAGTCATAACCTGCGCCTTTGGCGGTGTCGAAAAAGAAGGCACCCTGACGAGCCTGAATCACTGGCAGCAGATCTGTGCGGCGTTCATCCGAGCCGCTGTAGCGCGGCGCATTGTGGACTGCAAGACCAAGGGTCACGCCATCCTGCTGACCGGGCGCGGCATCGTCGGCCCAACTGACGTTGCTACTGGCGAAGAAAAAAGTAGCTATATAAAAGGGAATATGTCGCACTATCATCCTGACTGACTCCTTAAACGGGTAAATGTGTTGCCTGTAACAGGTGTTTTCGTGCATCCCTGTACGAGAGCTGGTTAGTATACGCATCAGCGTCAATGTACCGTCAGCAAATCATGAAGAAATTATCAAGAGAACCACGATGAGTCCGAAACGCATTCTGATAATCGAAGATGACACGGATGCTGCCAGCGTGCTGGAAGCTTACCTGAAACGTGACAACTTTCAGGTTTTGCTGGCAGGAGATGGGGTGAGTGGGTTGGATATGGCCCAGCGCCTGAAACCGGATCTGATCTTGCTGGATGTGATGCTGCCGGGAATGAATGGCACCGAAGTACTGGCCGCTCTGCGTCGCAAAAGCGATGTACCGGTGATCATGGTCACTGCGATGGGGGACGATACCGATAAGATCGGGGCGCTGCGTTACGGTGCGGACGATTACGTGACCAAACCCTACCATCCCGGCGAGGTGGTCGCGCGGGTGCAGGCGGTGTTACGGCGTACCAGCGGTGCGATGACGGCCGGACGTGTGTTGACCTTTGGTGCGCTGGAGGTCGATCAGGATGCGATGGTTGTTTCCGTGACCGATGTGCAAGGCCATCGCCAGCCGCTGGATTTAACTCCGACGGAGTTCAGCCTATTAGCGACGCTGCTGCGCGCACAGACCAGGGCGTTTTCCCGTCAGGAGTTGCTGGAGGCGTGCCTGCCGGACAGCGATGCACTGGAGCGGGTGGTGGATACCCATATTTATAACCTGCGCAAGAAGCTCGAAGCGGTCGGCATCGGTGGTGTACTGCTGACGGTCCGCGCGTTTGGCTACAGGTTCCGTCAGCCATGAAAAACATGCCTCCGCTGTCGCTATGGCGATGGCTCTGTATTCGCATTTTGTCGCTGGCGATTGGCTCGATAGTGCTAATCGCCACCTGTATGTGGCTGCGGTTTGCCATCTGGAATCTGTGGGTTATCCATCGAATGCCGGAAGCGGTGCGTCAGGAACTCACCACACTACAGCACAACCCTGCGCTGAATCGCACCCGTTACTACGAGATTTTGGACACCTGGTTCGGCCCTAAATCTTTCGACCTGTCCATTGCTTCTGAAGACTGGCTGATCCTTTGGGTGCTGGTGCTGGTTGCCATTCCGCTGATTGTGATGTTGGGGCTGTGGGCGGCACGACCGTTGTCGGTGCAGTTCAGCCAACTGGCGTTGTCTGCCCGTGCGGTGGCGCGCGGGCAGTTTACCACCCGCGCTCGTATGGTGCCGGGCGCACCGGCAGAGCTGACGCTGCTGACCCAAGACTTCAATGCCATGACGTCCCAACTGGAGCGTTATGAGCGTGAGTTACATGCCTCGCACGTGGCGATGGCGCACGAACTGCGCTCGCCGCTGACCGCCGCAATGGGGCGCTTGCAGGGGATGCTGGACGGTGTTTTTCCTCCTGACGAGCGGCAGTTACAGATGGTGATGAACCAGATGCTTAACCTCAACCGTCTGATTGAGGATCTGCATTTGTTGTCGATGGTGAGCGCCGGTCAGTTGGCTATCGATAACACCCGGTTGAACCCGGTAGAGCTGCTGCGCGACCGCATCGCCTGGTTAAAGCCGAATGCCGAAACCGCAGGGTTTAGCATCATCCTGCACGCTGACGAGGAAGGGTATTGCCTGGCGGACCCACTCCGGCTGGGGCAGGTATTCACCATCCTGATGGATAACGCGTTGCGCTACGCGGTAGAAGGCAAGGCGCAACACATTGACGTGGTACGGCGTGACAATCGTTGGTTGATCTGCTTTCGTGATTTCGGTCCCGGTGTAAGTGACGCCTTCCTGCCGCATATTTTCGAGCGCTTTTCCCGTGCCGATACTTCGCGGGCGCGTCATTCAGGCGGTAGCGGGCTGGGGTTGTCGATCGCGCTGGCGATTTGCGAGGTGCTGGGCGGTAGCCTGAGGGCGGAGAATCACCCAGAGGGCGGCATGTGTTTTCTGCTTGAACTACCGGCGGTGTGACCTCGTTGCGTTCATGGTGGCTGAGTGTGAATCAATTTTTCAGCGCTCTTGACCGTTTCTTGATGAAGCGTGGAAACAATCTGGAAATGTGTGCGGTGTAATAGTTACCAGTTGGTAACAGGAAGCCCATCATGACAAACACCGAGTCCACCCTTCGCGCCTTTCATCACTTCACCCATCATGGGGGAAACGTCATTTTTCGTCTCGGCGGGCTGGGGGTGCTGCTGTTGCTGGCAAGCCTATTGTCTGGCTGCGACAACACCAGCAGTGAACCGGCACCTGCGCCGCCGCGTCCGGTTCGCACCGTAACCGTCGCCCCGTCTGCCACGGGCGAAGTGCTGTCGCAGACTGGAGAGATCCGCCCGACCGAAGAAACCGCGTTGGGTTTTCGTCTTGACGGGCGGGTGATTTCGCGTGCGGTGGACGTAGGCGCTGTCGTCAAGGCTGGCGATGTGATCGCGACACTGGATGCGCGTGACAGTGAAAACCAGTTGCAGAGTGCGAAAGCGGACCTGGCCCGTGCGGTCGCCTCGGAACGGCTGGCAGAGCAGAACCTGAACCGGATGAAACTGCTCGCGCCCAATGGTGCCATTTCCCGTTCGCAATTGGATGAAGCGCAATCTAACTGGGCTTCAGCGGTTTCTGTGCGTGAAAGTGCGCAGGCCAGCGTCAAAAGCGCGCAGGATCGTCTGGGCTATACCCGCTTGTCTGCGCCGGTCGCCGGGGTCATTACCGCCGTTAGCGCGAACCCCGGTCAGGTGGTAAACGCGGGTCAGGAGGTCGTGCGGTTGGCGACCTTCACCGGCCGCGATGCGGTGTTTAATGTCTCTGAGCGTCTGATTACCAGCGGGTTGAAGGATCCGCTGGTGACGGTTTCATTGTTGTCCAACCCGGCTGTCAAAACACAAGGGCATGTGCGTGACGTCAGTCCGCTGGCCGATAGCGAAACGCGCACCTGGCGGGTGCGGGTTTCACTCGTCGAACCACCGCAGGAGATGGTGCTGGGCGCGACCGTACAAGGTGAAGTCACGTTGCCGGGGGGCAACGCCATTGAACTACCCGCATCGGCGTTAACTCGTCAGGGTGATCGCCCGGCGGTCTTTGTGGTCGACCCGCAAACGCAGACGCTGCGGTTGCAGCCGATTACGCTGCGTAATTACAGTGACTCGCAGATCGTGGTTGCGGATGGCTTGACCGTCGGCGACAAGGTGGTGACCGCTGGCGTCAGCAAGTTGCGAGCGGGCGAGAAGGTCGCGCTAACGGAGGGCCAGTAATGTCATCCGCATTCAAACAGAAGTGGAACTTCTCCGCCTGGGCGCTGGCTCATCAACAACTGGTAGCGTTTTTTATGCTGGTGATTGTGGCGGCGGGCGTCATGAGCTACGAACGTTTGCCACGTAACGAAGACCCGGCTTTTACCATCAAAACCGCGGTGGTGTCCGCCAGCTGGCCGGGGGCCACGGTGCAAGACACCGTTAGTTTTGTGACCGATGTGCTGGAAAAGAAACTACAAGAAATCCCCTACCTGGATTTTATCGAAAGCTACAGCAGGCCCGGTGAAGCGGTGATTTTCGTCAACCTGCGCGACAGTACGCCGCCGTCAGAGGTAAAGGGCATTTGGTACACCCTGCGCAAAAAAATGAAAGACATTACCCCCAGTCTGCCAGACGGGGTGAGCGAACCGGCGGTGAACGACGAGTTCGACGATACCTTCGGCACCATTTATGGCTTTACTGCCGACGGCTACTCACCGCGCGAGTTGCGTGACAAGGTGGATGACATCCGTACCGAACTGCTTACCACGCCGGATGTCGGTAAAATCGATGTGCTGGGCGCTCAGGAGGAGCAAATCGTGGTGGCGTTTTCTCCGCGGCAACTGGCCGGTATGGGGCTGGATTTGCAGCAGGTCACCGCGGCGCTACAGGCGCAGAATGCCGTTAGCCCGGCAGGCACCATCCGGACTGATAGTGACCAGGTGGCGTTACGCGTCAGTGGTGCGTTTGTTTCTGAAGAGAGCTTACGTCAGGTCACGCTGCGTATCGGTGGGCGTTTTATCCCGCTGACTGATATTGCTACCATTCACCGTCAGGTGGCGGAGCCCCCGACACCGACATTTCGGGTCAACGGTCAACCTGCCATCGGGCTGGCGATCTCGATGGCACCGACCGGCAACATGCTGGATTTCGGTCAGGCGTTGCGCAGTAAAATGGCGACGATTAGCGCATCGCTGCCGCACGGTATCGAGGTCGTCAACGTGGCGGACCAGTCATCGGTGGTGAAATCCTCGGTTAACGGTTTCGTCAAGGTGCTGCTGGAAGCGGTGGTGATTGTGCTGGCGGTGTCGTTCGTATCGTTGGGCAGCCGTGCCGGGCTGGTGGTGGCTGCGTCGATTCCGATTGTACTGGCGATGACGTTCACCGGCATGGAGATAGCCGGTATCGGTTTGCAGCGGATTTCGCTGGGCGCGTTGATCATCGCGCTCGGGCTGTTGGTGGACGACGCCATGATCACGGTAGAGGCGATGGTGTCCAGCCTGGAGAAGGGCGAAGCCCGCGAACAGGCCGCCACCCGCGCTTACGAAACTACTGCATTTCCGATGCTGACCGGCACGCTGGTGATGGTGGCTGGGTTTATTCCGGTGGGGTTTGCCGCTTCCAGCGCGGGTGAATACTGCTATTCGCTGTTCATTGTGGTGCTGATTTCGCTGCTCAGTTCGTGGGTGGTGGCGATTCTGTTTTCGCCGCTGATCGGCGTCTGGCTGCTGCCCAGGACCCTGAAATCTCATGACGCCCAGCCTGGCCGCCTGTCGCGGATGTATGACCGGTTATTGACGGCGGCGTTGCGCTATCGCGGCCGCACGCTGTTGCTGGCGGTGGCGCTGCTGGCGCTGGCGGTCGTGGCGGCCGGTCGGCTGGAGGGCGAGTTTTTCCCGGCGTCGGACCGACCGGAACTGTTGGTCAGCCTGACATTGCCGCGCAATGCCTCGCAAGAGGCCACTGAGCGTGAGGTCGTGCGGCTGGAGCAGTCGTTGAAAAACGATCCGGATCTGGATCATTACTCCACCTATATTGGGTCCGGCGCGGTGCGTTTCTATTTGCCGATGGATGTGCTGTTGCAGAATGAAAATATCGCGCAACTGGTGATGGTAGCGAAAGGATTAAAGGAACGCGATGCGCTGCGCGCCCGGCTGGAGAAACGTTTGCAACAGGACTTCGGCGACCTGGTGACCCGCGTATCGCCGCTGGAACTGGGGCCGCCGGTCGGCTGGCCGCTTAAGTACCGGGTAACCGGGCCGGATATCAATAAAGTGCGTGAGTACGCCACCGGACTGGCGACGCTGGTCGGCAATAACCCGGATGCGCGCGAAGTTAACCTGACCGCCGGTGAACCAGAGCGTGCTATTCGTGTTGATGTTAACCAGACCGAGGCGCGGGCGGTGGGTATCAGCTCGCAGGATGTCGCCAGCGCGTTGGCGACCATTTTCTCCGGTTCGGTGGTGACCAGTGTACGCGATCGCAACCGGATGGTGGGGGTGGTGGTGCGCGCCCGGGATGAGGAGCGCCAAAATCTGGATACCGTCGCCAGCCTGCAACTGCGCGCCGCTAACGGCCAGCAAGTGCCGCTGGGGCAAATCGCCTCTATCGGATACGGTGTAGACGAGCCGATCATCTGGCGTCGACAGCGCTTGCCGTTTATCACGGTACAAACTGACCTGGCACCGGGCGTGCGCGCCCAGACCTTATCGACAGCGCTGGCACCACAGGTGGCGGCTTATCAGGCGGCCTTGCCAATGGGGTATCACATTGAGGAAGGCGGCTCGGTGGCGGAGTCTAACAAAGGCAACAACTCGGTGTATCAGGTGTTGCCGGTGACATTGCTGGTGATGCTGATTTTGCTGATGGTGCAGTTACAACGCTTCTCTCGCATGATGCTGGCGTTGCTGATGGCACCGTTCGGGCTGATTGGCGTGGTGGCGGCGATGTTGCCGACGGGGACGCCGATGGGGTTTGTCGCCTTATTGGGGGTGATTGCACTGGCGGGAATGATCATTCGTAACGCGGTGATCCTGATTAGTGAAGTGGACACCAACACGGCGGCGGGTATGTCCGCCAGCGAGGCGATTATCCATGCGGCGCGTCACCGCTCCCGACCGATTCTGTTGACCGCGCTGGCGGCAATTCTAGGGATGATCCCGATTTCCCATCAGGTCTTTTGGGGGCCGATGGCCTACGCCATTATCGGCGGGTTGATCGTCGCTACGTTATTAACGCTGACGGTGTTGCCAGCAGCGATCAGCCTGGTAATGCAGTGGGAAACGCGCGATAAAACGCAGGGAGAGAACGGCGGGGCGAATCGATGAACGGTGCCCCGGCATCCGTGACGATGCCGGGGCAGCGAGATCAGAAGGTAAAGCTCAGTTTGGCTGCGGCACCGTAGGTGTGCTTGCTTTCAGTGCCGACCATGCCCGTCAGGTCGAGGTGTACGCCAAACGGCGACAGACCAAGACCGGCGGTGACCAGATTTCTGTCGCTGTCGCGCATATTGGCGCGATAACCGACGCGTAACTGCGCCCAGGACAATACGCGGTATTCTGCACCTACACCGGCGTACTGATTTTTCTTCTCTGAGTCAAAACCGCTGGCGGGCGTCAGGTCGATATCGGTAGCCAGCGTCAGCGCTTCTGTATTCCAGGCGGTGCCTGCGGTGACTTGTGGCCGAAGGTTGAAGGTTCTCTGTATACCCTGCACCTCTTTGGTGTCGATGCGACGGTTAATCAGGTTCTGCGCTACCAGCCCGGCGCTCCAGCGTGATGTCAGATCGGTACTGAATCCGAGATCCAGGTTGGCACCGGAACTGGATTTCTTGAACTCTGAATTGCGGAAATCGGACGTGCTGTAGTTATTGATCGAGGCAATATAGTTATAGGTGTCGATCCGTTGCAGTTTGGGGGTGATACCGACGGAAACCGGCTGACCAGCGATGCTGAACGATTTTGCCATCGCAACGCCGTATTCGGTCACCAGCGCGCCCACGCCTTCAGCCCGTGAGGTGAAATTGTTCAGGTCAGCCGATGTGGGAATGGTGGTGCCCGCCGCCACGCTATCCAGATACGCCAGGTCGCGGTCGGTCACCACGGCTTTGGCATTCGCCACGCCCCAGCCTTTGACCACGACGGCAAAAGGCAGTGTTTCGTTAGGAACCGCCACCACGGTCGCGGCGGCAGCATCGCCGTAAGCACGGTCGTCATTGATGCTGTGCAAATCACTTCTCAGTGACTGAAAGGAGGAAATACCTTGTTGTAATGCCAGTCGACGCAACAGCGGGTTAGTGATGCCGCTGCTGGCGTTCAGCAGGTCTTTGATGCTATCCCAACTGCTTTTGATGCGGTCGAATTTATCTTCCACTTTGTCGGGGTCAGACACCACCGCGCCTACCGAAGGCAGGATCAGGCTAACGTTATCACTGGGTTGTGCTTTGGTCAGCAGTGCTGGGTTGACTAACGCGGCGGAGCCGTAGTGTGATGAAGCAACCCCTGTTCCGCCCATGGCATCGTTCCTGGCATCTGACCAGGTTCCAGCGGCAAGTGTCACGGCAGGAGAAAATAGACCCGCTACCGTCATGGCGCGGACAAGTGATCTTTTATGCATACGAGCATCCTTTATCAACGAAGGTATTGAGGAAAAAATTCCTTTTTGCTGTGTGCTCGTAGTTTTTTTATATGTGTATACCCGTCATACTTCAAGTTGCAGGTGTGTTGGCTGCGCTCATTCACCCGAATCACTTACCTGAGTAAGCTCATCGGGATTCACTCACTTGCCGCCTTCCTGCAACTCGAATTATTTTGGGTATAAATTCGATAACTAAAATAAATAAAACGCGAGGACACCCTTATTCAGGCTGAGCAAAAACATACCTTGGTTGAAAGGAATGAATATCTCGCGTCAAACTAAAACTGCGTTTCGGCGTGTCTTGCGACAATAGTGGCACAGCCTAGCATTTTCATTTCTGGCGGCGATAGCCCTTTACCCGGTTTCAGGCATGTTTAGGCATAATGATTCCCTAGTGAATTGAATTTATTGGATTTATTGATTGAGTGAATAAAGGGGTTTAACTCGGCTTATTTGAGTGAATGAATTTCTTGAATTGCCGTGGGGCTTATGTCTATTTTTAAACCATAGCCCTCATTAGATAAAGTGAATATTCATTTTGCGGTGACCCGGATTCTTTCAATGTCTTTTCCCTCGATTGTATTCGGTGTCATTCAATCAACCGTATTCCATCAGATTATTTTATGCTATTGCAGCCTGCCGCTGCCTGATACGGCCGGAGAGACGGCGCACGAAAGCGATTGCTTATTTAAGGGAGCCTCCTTACCCTGAATGTTCAGGCACAATGTGATTCGGTAATCAGTGAGCGGCAAAGGGTAAGGTATGCGGACAATCGAAAAATTTCAGCGCGGCGACGTGCTGGCGGCAGCTTGCCCGTCACGTGGTGTGCTCCAGCACATCACCAGTCGTTGGGGTATCCTGATTCTTATTGTATTGGAATCGAAAACACTCCGTTTTAGTGAGCTGCGCCGCCTGATCAACGGTGTCAGCGAACGTATGCTGGCCCAGACCTTACAATGTCTGGAAGGTGATGGCCTGATAAACCGGGTGGCCTATGATGTGGTGCCACCGCACGTGGAATATAGCCTGACTCCGTTGGGGAAAGAGGCCGCAGAGAAGGTGCGGGTACTGGTTGACTGGATTGAAGGCAGTATGCCGCGCATTACTGAACACTGGCATGAGTCGGGGACGGCACGAGCGCAGAAAACGTCTGCCTGAAACGCGGCGGGAATCATGCCGGACTTTCGCTTTCACTGAGTATTTTTCACGTGTTAGTGAATGATCACAGCCTAATGATTTCTACCGGTTTTATTGTTGATAAAACCACAAAGTTGTGTTTAATTTTAAGTTAATGCTTACGCATTTTTTCTATTTTAGTGTTATCGATTTTTACACCAGGTATATACCCGTCATACTTCAAGTTGCAGGTGCG
This sequence comes from Dickeya undicola, assembly GCF_000784735.1. Taxonomy (GTDB): domain Bacteria; phylum Pseudomonadota; class Gammaproteobacteria; order Enterobacterales; family Enterobacteriaceae; genus Dickeya; species Dickeya undicola. Next base: position 3,469 of record NZ_JSYG01000033.1, on the reverse strand, counting down.
TTGTCCTGCAACTTGAAGTATTTAGGGTATAGATTTTTAGAATAACAGATTTTTGCCATGGACATCCTGCCGGTTGGCGTGGGGGCGGTTGCCTGTTTTTCAAACCTGTCAATATCGGTGATGCTTATGGCCCAGCAACGAACTCTATATAACGCGACCCGCATGGTGCTTGAGCGCCGTTTGATGTTTGATGCCGCAGCGGTTGCCACGGCGGATCTGGTTGCTAATGATCAGCCAGACAGCGCCAGCCATGACGGTAGCGCCGATTCAGCAGCGCAGGATCATACCAATACCGATTTAATTCAGGCAATTAGCCAAATCGAAACGCCGCCCGCCCGCGTCGAGGTTTTCTTTATTGACGGTGCGTTGCCAAATAAAGATGCGCTAGTTTCACAATTACCGGCTGGTGCTTCGGTTTATATTCTGGATAGTAATCAGGATGGGCTGAATCAGATTGCTGATATTCTTTCTAATTATAAAAACGTTGATGCAATTCATATTATTTCCCATGGTGATAGTGGCCAGATTGAATTGGGCAATGCATTAATCTCGGCGGGGAATATCGATAGTTATCAAACCATGTTGCAGCAAATTAATTTATCACTGAATAGTTCTGCTGATGTTTTAATTTATGGCTGTAATGTTGGGAATGATGCCGGGCAACAGTTATTGAACGCACTATCGTCGTCGCTGGATTCAGATGTGGCGGCGTCATCCGATATTACCGGTATTGACGGTAACTGGGTGCTGGAAAGCCATGTCGGCAGTATCGAAACCGAATCCATCAATCCGACAGGCTGGCATAGCAACCTGTTGTTGGGAATAAATACCGCGCCTACCGCCGTGGCTGATGTAGCACTGGTGAGCCAAAATAGCTCGACCATCATTAATGTGACCGCGAACGATATCGATTCGGAGGGGGATGCCGTCAAGGTCACCGGGGCCAGTGCGCTATTTGGCAAGGTGACGGTTAATGCTGATAGCACGCTGACTTATCAACCCAATGCCGGCTATTTCGGTGTGGATACCATCACTTATACCGTTGCTGACAGCAAGGGGCTGTCGGCGTTGCTGCCAGGTACGGTCGCTGTAACGGTCAATCGCTTGCCGACATTATCGTTGCCGGTGATCGTCAACCTGTTCAATGAAGATACGCCGATAGTCTTCGCCGATATTTTGGGCACCCAAATCAGTATCGGCGATCTGGATGGCAGCATCGCCAAAGTCTCATTGTCGGTGCCAATAGGTTCGCTGACGCTATCCCAGACTGCCAATCTGTCGCTTAGCCAGGGAGATGGCATTAACGACAGCAACATCACCATGCAGGGTAGCATTGTTGATATCAGGGCAGCGTTGAATGGCCTGATTTATACCCCGGATGCGGACTATAACGGCCCGGTGACTATCACTGTTGGGGCAACCGATACCTTGCTGGCGATACCGATTACCGTCTCGCTGCCAATTGGTATTGCGCCGGTGGCGGATATTGTCAGTGATTCCATTATCACCAACGTTAGCTCGCCAGTCAGCTTCAACGTCATGGCGAACGATACCTTTGAAAACATCAATGCGAGGGTGACGTCTTACAGCACGCCATCACACGGTACGGTGGTGATTGATAGCACCGGTAACGCGGTCTACACCCCCACTAGCGGTTATCTGGGCAACGACTCGTTTACGTATACCGTTACCAGTAATGGCACCACGGAAACTACTACGGTCACTATCCACATTAATACGCCACCCGTTGCCAATCCGGACACTGCCACCACGCCGGAGGATACGTCGGTGACGGTGAATGTGCTGGCGAACGATACCGATGCAGACTGTAATACCCTGACCGTGACGTCGGCCAGCGCCGGGCACGGCACGGTGGTGATCAACGCCAACGGCACGCTGACCTACACCCCGGCGGCGAACTACAACGGCAGCGACACCATTACCTATAAGATCAGTGATGGCCTGGGGGCCAGCGCGACGGGGACGGTGACCGTGACGGTTACGCCAGTCAATGACGCGCCAGTCGCCGCGAACGACACGGCCACCACGGCTGAAGACACGCCGGTGACGGTGAATGTGCTGGCGAACGACAGCGATGTGGACGGTGATACGCTGACGGTGACCGCCGCCAGCGCGGGGCACGGCACGGTGGTGATCAACGCCAATGGCACGCTGACTTACACCCCGGCCGCCAACTACAACGGTAGCGACACCATCAGCTACACCGTCAGCGACGGCCACGGTGGCACTGCGACCGCCAGCGTGGCGGTCACCATCACACCGGTGAACGATGCGCCAGTCGCCGCGAACGACACGGCCACCACGGCGGAAGACACGCCGGTGACGGTGAATGTGCTGGCGAACGACAGCGATGTGGACGGTAACCCGCTGACGGTGACCGCCGCCAGCGCCGGGCACGGCACGGTGGTGATCAACGCCAATGGCACGCTGACTTACACCCCGGCCGCCAACTACAACGGTAGCGACACTATCAGCTACACCGTCAGCGACGGCCACGGCGGCACCGCGACCGCCAGCGTGGCGGTCACTATCACACCGGTGAACGATGCGCCAGTCGCCGCGAACGACACGGCCACGACGGCTGAAGACACGCCGGTCACCGTCAATGTGCTGGCGAACGACAGTGATGTGGACGGTGATACGCTGACGGTGACCTCGGCCAGCGCCGGGCACGGCACGGTGGTGATCAACGCCAATGGCACGATGACCTACACCCCCAACGCTAACTTTAATGGCACCGATACCGTGACCTACACCGTCAGCGACGGGGTGGGTGGGGTAGCAACCGGCTCATTGACTGTCACGGTGACGGCCGTGAATGACGCACCTGTGGCTGGAACGGATACGGCTGCTACCAGTCAAAACATACCAGTCACGGTCAATGTGTTGAACAATGACAGTGATGTGGATGGCGATACGCTGACGGTGACAGCCGCCAGTGCTGATCACGGCACAGTGGTGATCAACCCGGATGGCACCCTGACCTATACGCCTGATACGAATTACAGCGGTACTGATACGGTGACTTATACCGTCAGTGATGGTGTCGGCGGTACTGCCCTGGGGACGCTAACGGTGACCATTTCATCGGTGAGTAGTGCTCCTTCGGCAAATCCTGATAGCGCAAATACATTGGAAGACACACCGGTGACGGTGGATGTATTGGCGAATGATACCAATGCAAGCGGCCCGCCCTTGACTCTACAGAGTGCTGTCGCAGGTAACGGTGTTGTCTCCATCAACGCCGATGGCACGCTGACCTACACCCCGAATGCCAACTTTAACGGCACCGACACGGTGACCTACACCGTCAGTAATAGCCAGGGAGGATTGGCTACAGGAACGTTGACCATCACTGTCACTGCGGTAAACGATGCCCCGGTGACGGGCAACGACAGCGCCACCACTGACGAAGACACGCCGGTGACCGTCAATGTGCTGGCGAATG
>NZ_JSYG01000032.1 GCF_000784735.1 Dickeya undicola | reverse complement strand
CAATTTTAATTACACCCTCGAAACTTTCGCTTCCTCAAGCCTTATTAGGAAAGTTTTCACATCTGGTGAATCTGCCAAACTTTTATCAAGGAGCATTTGTAACTGCTGCTTATTGCAGATCTCACCTGTTCTTTGTTCAAACATTGCTTCATTCCGGGAAATCTTTTTTGATTTTTGGGGAATTGCTTTGTTTGTTTCTTTTCCAGTATCTGTAGGTTTTAGTAATTCAGGGCTTTTTGTGATAGTGAGACTGTATTTGTTTTCAAGTTCCTGGATTATACGACCACTTTTAAGGCTTTCATGTCTACCTAAGTTAACCTTACTTGATACCGAATCTATTCGGTTAGCAATGATATGTATGTGTTGACCAACGGGATCGTCATGCAATACATAACAACGAAGATGAGTGTCATTGAATCCCATACGGTGCATGTAATCATCAGCTATCGATTTCCATTGTTCGTTTGAAAGCTTATCTCCTTGAGGAAGACGAAGCGAGTTGTGCCATGCAGGTTTTGCAATGTCGGTTCTGAGCCTGCTGGCCGTATCAAACTCAGCTATCAGTTCATTGGCACAATCACCTGTCATGTTGCCACCAATAACCACAGGATCACTTCTGTGATGAGAACCTGGCTTCAACACATACTTTACGACATTGATAAAGTTCTTATGCCTCTTTATCCGTTGCATCCCTTTCATGCAAGACTTACCTGCCTGGCAGAACGGAAGAAGCTGTCAGGCACGAACGAAGCTGATTGATTTGTTTTTTGACTGCGAAGATCTCTGTTTTGGTTAACTCACTATTACTACTTTTTGTATCAAGATGGCTTATAAGACGATTCAGCTTCTGTGATATGTCAGACAGTGATTTCCAGGCTTCAATATTTATAGCAGGAACGACAGGAGGAGGCCTATTAAGAGAGGTTAATCTAAGCCATTCACCTTTGCTTTTGTCACCTCTCTTTTTATTGAGAATATCCAGTTCTTCTTTATTAAATCGAACACTGACACAATGTATTCGTAATGATTCATTCGGTGACTTTTCTGTTTTATGAAGACAAATAGGCTGGAAATTATTTGTATAGGATAAGGTTATTGTATTACTCATAGAAACTCCTTTTCATATGTGTATGTTTGTATTCGCTTATAGTGAGCAATTCCTTTGCAACACTTATAATACAGTTATATTAGAAATACAGAGTAAGTCAATCTTTTGGATTCGACTTTGATTTTCTTTTTTCAACGGAACGGCGAAAAACAAGGAGACTAAACGAAGCTCCGCTTCGTTTAGTCATACCTTGCAGATATATAAAGGTTAAAACACTAATCGGTTTACTAATAATTCATATACTATTTCTTTTATGCATTCGTCGTCAGCGGAAGGATAGCATTCACTTCGTAATGTTGATATATCTTCTTCTGATAACTTATTTATAATATCTTTTTTAACAAAAATTGGTTCTAAGTTGTTTCTTATTTCAAAATAATTCTTGTCAAATATATTATAAAGAGTAAAAAAAGCTTTTGCGAATAGCATCATTCCTTTATCAAATGTTGCAATAGGTAATGACATATAAGGTTCTAACCGCATAGGTGTGGTTCTAATAACGTTACTCATTTGAACAGGTAAGTGAAATGTGTGGAAGAGAATATAGCAGTCCATATATACATTATAAGCTATTTGATCCTTTGTTTTCTTTTTGGGATTGTCATATTGCTGTTTCTTCAAAAAAGTCGCTGGGGTATCTTTTATATTCGCTTTGTTTCTGTATGAATAAAACAATGCAGTATGAACCAAGAATGGATTAATTAAATGTTGTTTGGATTTGGTGACAGGACCAAAACTTAGGAAATTATCGATGATAACTTTTAAATTTAAATCCTCTATTTCATAAACTCTTCTAAGAAATTGAATTCCACTATTATGGATATCCGTTGCTGGATGGTTAAAAGCATCAAGGAAACTCTTTGTAAACTCTTGTCGTTGAAAATTATATCCATAACTCTCAAGTTTTGCTTTTGTTATATAACAATAGCGTATGTATTTTTGGGTTTCATCATCAAAAGAAGACGAATTACCTTCTAAGGCCGAGTAGTTTGCACACATTTCATAACCATACAATTTTGCAAACCGACTTGACCAATAGTTACACAACAAATCAGTGCAACAGTTGCTATCTAATGAAATAAGAGTTTTTTTCTTATTAAATTCATTTTTGTAGCTATCAAAATCATATATTCTTCTTTTTATTGTATCTATTAAGTATAAATTCTCATTGCGCATTCTATAATCCTTTTAAAAATATTCAAAATGATAGGTATTTAATAAATGCAAACCAAACCTACCCTTTGTTATTGTATGGGTAATAGTGTTGACATTCAAAAAAATTAATTTAAAGTTGTTTATTAGTAATTCTGAAACATGTGAGGGTATATGGAATCTATTAAAGTTTGCATCGGTAGCATCCTTTTTATAATAATGAATGTTTTAGCCGTCAATAACTGGAACAGCACTGAAAATTATGTTGCTTTGTTTAATGTCTCTGTTTTAATCAGCGATATATTCATAACATTATGTGTCGTGGTGTTTGTTTTGGACTTTGTTTTTGATTTTTGCAGGAAAAATCTTTCTGATAAATGAGAAAAACGTTCTTATCGCACTTGGATATTTGCCAGATAATTTTTCATTTTTTCTGAGACTTAAAAATTCTTTTAGGGTAATAAAAACTTTTGCTGTAAGGCAACAGGTTACTACTATAAATTTTGATATCATTAAATAATATGTTTGTGGATCGCTATCTTTCAAGCTTAAAACAGGGATAATATCAAATTGTTTATTGCCGAAAAATAAATATTCAGAGGCAATAATTCCGGCTGATATAGCGAGAATTAAATCATTCAGAATTTTGTATGATGCCCTGTGTTTTTGCAATAAATAAATGCCGAATGAGATAATGCAAATGGAAGTAAAAAGATATCCTTCGGGATGCTTTGAAATTAAGCTGTTGTCGATAATAAGGCCAGCTAAAATCCCAATAACTAAAGTGATGTGTAAGACAATAATTATTTTAGCTATTGTTTTCATATAGTAATAACATCCGAAGGATAATTTTCCATTGGTTTAATGTTAAGAACCATTTTATGATGAAATAAATACAAACTCGACTAATAAATCTTAGTAGGATTCATATAAATGGCTTACACATGTCCCACAAACTTTTCGCCCAATTTTAGCGATTTTCTCCCTTGCTTCTTGTTCAGTAGCACATGTGAAACGATTTTCTTTACTATCTGATTTGTCCATTTTTTTACATATGGATTTTGCCTTTGAATTACATTTATATTCTGAATCTTTTGGATACATATCCCCTTCAAAAAGGTGAAGTTCACCGGAATCTTTATTTTCTTTAAGTGTGTAAGCTTTCATGTTTTTCCTATTTTATAAAATATAACTCTTTTGTTTATCATTCATAAAGCCATTTTACAGCTTCTGTTGATTAGGCAAACATTTTTACGGTTACAAGCTTCGGGTTCTATCTACATCCTACTTTTGTGCTTTAAACCATCGTAATTAATGTTCTACCTTCATCATAAAACTACATATTACTGGGAATAGACATGTGTTGTTTTCCATATGCCGTTGTAAGTCCCTATAAATAGTGTATCTATTGAATGATGGTGAGTAAACAACCAATGCTTAGTTTTTTACTCTAAGAGGAGCTTGTCATCTGCTTCTTTCAAACCACAGTCATACCACCCAGAATGTATGCCATAAGTAAGCTATAGTCTACTTGGTAATATTTTTATACTTATATTTCAATGTATTAACATCGATTAAGAAGTACTGCTGCATCATGGGGGTGTGGGCGTCTAAACTCTCTGGTGTACTCATCGCGTTGTGATGTCCATCTTCTTAAATTTTAATGAGTTAATGATACTGGCGATGCTCATTATCTCTCATGAAGTCCGGTACTTTACGGTTGGTGGGCCTGATTCTCACCCGGTGATACGGGGATGTGCGGCCAACATGGCTTTCGTTTGTATGCTGGTTGCATGATAACGAAGTCTTTAAGGCAGGAAAACCAGCGGGGGAACTGCATTCTTCGAGCATGATCGAAATAATGTGTATTGAAACAATGTGTAAGTACCTCTGCCACCCGTCTCTTTGTGCTAATCGCGCAACGCCGATGGCACTACGCCGAAACGGCGGCGGAAAGCTGCGGTGAATTTACTGTGAGATTCGTAGCCGACATCAAGAGCGATAGCGGCGACCGGTCGATCCGATGATTGCAGCAGCACCATTGCCGCTTCCAGCCGGGTTTCCCTTACGCAGGCAGTGATGGTGTTGCCTTCCTGCGCCAGCCGACGGTTCAACGTGCTGGCGGTGGTGGATAAGGCTTGCGCTACCCGGTCAGCCAACCAGTGATCATAGGGGCGCTGCGCCACCAGGCGTCGCACTCGCTCGCTCCAGTTCAATGATCCCGGTGGGGTCAGCACAATGCCGTATTGCTCGGCTAACAAAAGCAATACCTCCAGTACGCGGTGTTCGCTTAACGTCGCCGAACACTCGGTATCGCTCAGCGCGTCGGCGGCACGCATAAATGTGGTCTTTATCGTGCTGCTCTCTGTGACTCGGGCGAAGTTCCGCACCGGTGTTAGTGCCGCAAACTGACCGAAACATTGATGGAAACGTGTCACCGTTTCTGGTTGCAGGTTCAGAATCTGCGCAACATAGCGCCCTTGCGGGGCTGGGTCGTTGATCACGTCCCACTGGGTGCCTCGCGGCAATATAAATAACTCGCCGGGTGCAAAGGTGTTGCTGCCTTCCGGTGCCAGTAACTGTTTTGTGCCAGAGACGACCATCCCAATCAGGTCAGTACGTATAACCACTGTGCGCAATGCATACTGGCTACGGGCGATAATCTGATGGGAAAGCGGTAGCAGATGACGGGGCACCGGCTCGGCCGAATGCATCAGGGGCGGGTTGGAGTCGTCGGTCAGCGTCATGCGGTATCCGTGGTGAAAATGGAACAAAGGTTGCGCGAGCCGGAGCAATGGTAATGACATCGGCGCGCTACCATTAGCGGCACAGATCAGTCTGTGTCTGATATTCATCCCCAATACAGCCGTCGTGCACGGCATGGCGATGAATGGCAAACCCAGCCTACCATGAGTCACAGGAATACTAATATGAAAACACGTTCACCTCTGTTCCGCTCCTGCGCGCCGTTGCTCGCCGGTTTGTTGATGACCGCCGCAGCACAGGCGGATACCCTGACATTATCCAGTCCATCCATTACACCTGATGGCACGCTGCCTGCCAGCTTTGAGTTCAACGGCTTTGGCTGTAGCGGGCTGAACCAGTCTCCTGCATTAAACTGGCACGGTGCACCGGCAGGGACTCAGAGTTTTGCCGTCACGGTTTATGATCCGGATGCCCCGACCGGTTCTGGCTGGTGGCATTGGATGGTGATTAATATTCCGGCGAAGGTAAATGGTCTTGCCGCTAACGCTGGTGAAATCGGTGGCAAACATTTGCCAACTGGTGCGCATCAGGTGCGTATCGACTACGGCGTGGAGGCCTGGGGCGGCGTTTGTCCGCCAGTAGGTGACAAACCGCATCGTTATGTTTTCACCGTCTATGCGCTGAAGACCAAAACACTGGATGTTCCCAAAGACGCTAGCCCGGCACTCGGTGGCTACATGATCAACGGCAACATGCTGGCTAAAGCCAGTTTCACCGCCTATTACGGACGTTCGGCACAGCAGTAGAGAGTTGGCTTTCCCCGCTGAATGGCGGGGACGGTGACGCTGGGCAGGTTGGATCGTGTCGCGGCTAAGCCACATGTGTAGCCTGTTGAATACTGTTGCCCCCAGATTACGCATTTTGAGGGAATACTAATTACCTCATTCATTGGGGGGGATCGCTGATTTTTGCCAGAACCGGGCCTAATAGTCTTATTCCATGAATTTCTGCATCAGTGAGCTCAGGATGCAAAAAATTAATTAATAAGATGTCACGATCACTCGCAGAATGATTGTATACATGATGAAGGAAACTATGGTCGAAAAAAATAGACTTTCCTTCTTCCCAGCGTCGTTCTTCTCCCGCAACGATTAGGCCACAATCATCAGGGATATTAATACCAAAATGGCAGGTTATCTGTGCATTAGTCCAGTCATAATGTTCAGGCAGCCAGGCTCCGGCTTTTAACCGCATAAACGTAACCTCTCCTCGCCACGGAAAAAGAAGGTCTTCAAATTTACCGATTAATTTTTCTATAGTAGGGAAGTGAGCTATTTGTTCACTGAACTTCCCTCGGCTCCAAAGTGAAATGGATGACCAGTCTTTTTGTGACAGGTTTTTAAATAGATTACTGGATGAGTACGCTTTCAATTGACTGGTTGCTGCGGTGAATTCCTCTTTAATCGGATGAAAGTGTTCGGTCAGCAGGTTAGCGACCTGTGCAGTTGCTTCATTTGAACTTTCATCAATCCATGGACCGTTGTCAAGGCCAGGGAAAAACAGTAGACGTGGTTTTTGCAGCGGGTGTGATGGCTTGCTATGAGATTCACCCAACATCCCGGCCATAAAATCGGATAAACGTTCTGTCGAATCAACACCATAAATATCAGAAATCTGCGTAGTGATATCAGCAAATGATTTCTTGAGATACCGATTGATTTCGCTCTTGTCCATGTTATTTATCCTTTTTATTTTTCAGGCGCTATGTATGAATTCAGAACGTGATCTTGCCATTTTCCATTTATCTTTAAATAGGATCTAGCAAATCCTTCATTTACAAACCCAAGTCTTGCTAATATATTTTTACTACGTAAATTGTTGGGAAGGTGGTTAGCCATAATACGATGCAAACCGTAGTTTTCATGGACATAGGTGATTGCGCTTTCCAACGCTTCATGCATCAACCCTTGCCCTTGATATGATTTATCGATTGAAAAGCCTAAGTAACCGGCCTGAAATACACCGTAAACAAAATTTGTAAAATTAATGCTCCCGATGATCTTATCTTCTCCTTTGATAGTGAACACAAGCAATAGGCACTTCCTTGCTTTAAAATCAGTTTGAGCATCGGTAATACGCTGCCTGATGCTCTCAAGCGAAAAGTAATCTTCAGTGCGCAATGGTTCAAATGGTGCGAAATTATCCCGATTTTCGACTAAGAAAAGTTGAAACTGCTCGGAAAAGTCCGTTGTAAGGCAGTAAACATCCGTTCTGGCAGTGGAGAATAATTTTGTTTTTTCTGTGTTCATGCTTCTTTTCCCGGTTTGATTATTAATTTGATGCTTGCAGTTCAGAACCATCAGGTTCATTCAACGGCACTATTTTTAGTGACAGTGAGAAAACGCCGCCAATTAAAGCAATTACCAGAATTTCTATCAAAACATTCTGTGCGGGTTCTGCACCAATACCGATAAATGTTAAATAGACAGAGTATGCACCGTATAGAACAATCACGGAACTCATCACCAGGCTAAGGGTGAATGCCCGAATCTCTTCAGGAAGACGAGCCAGTAAATTACTGATGGCAACGTCCTGTCCCATGGTGACACAAGCACGGAAAAACAAAACATATAAAATAAGTGAAAGTATACCATCGCAGTAAATATAGAGGAAATAGCAACCGGCAGATAATAATACGAGGCTGCTGAAGGAAAAAATAATCAGTGACTTATCATCAAATTTTGCCGCAGCACGTGGCACGATTATACCCTTAACATAATGGGCGGCATCAAAGGAGGCAATAAACAAGAATAAAGGGATAAGGTAAATAATACTAATGTTCATGATGTTATATTCCCTAAATTCCGCTACCATCAAGTACGTATGGACGTGGACCATTGAGAAATTAAGTAAAACGATTATTATCGAGATTTTAATCAGCATGATCAACTGCTCTCGGCTCATTGCTCTGAGACAAGAAATGAAATTTCTAAGCGTATTTTTATTATTGGCTTTATGGTTATTTTCAGTGAAAATAAAGTGTGTGTTATTTTTTTTCGGGTAACGCCATAACCAGATTCCAAGAATTATAAACATAATTGCAGGGATAAACAGCATCACTTCTGCATACCCGATAGTTCGATACATCACGAGCAGAATGAGCAGAAAGATGATCGGAACAATCGACACAATTTCTTTACCGTATCGCTGTGAAAGTAGAAGTGCTTTTGTTCGTAGCCCACTTTCCCCACCATACTTAATGATTTGGTTGTCTATCATGTCTTGCAGCATTGCCTGATAGGCACCCGAAATCAGGCTCATGCCGATAGCGCTGAGAAATGAGCTAAGGATCAACAGCGCTATTTGTAAGCCAGCATCGTGGGTGCTTATCAGTGAGAAAAAAAGCGTCAGCAGGGCCGATGCGGTAAAATAGCTACCCAAAGCAACGCTTCTAAAATGCCCCAGCCTATCGGCGAGTAAACCCGATGGCACTTCGAGGATGATTGATGAATAAAACGCGATAGACACGCGTAGTGAAACTGCAGAGCTAAACATCCCGCCTAATGCACCGACTAACAGATGACTTAACTGATTTGATGTGGATTGCATCGCACGGAAAGAGCTATCCAGATAACCGATGCTTTTTAACCAATGACTGTTTTTCATTTTTTATTACTCACGTCTTGCCAGATAAAATTGAGTCAGATAATTAATCGCTAATTGAGCATCATTTTTTTTAGGATGCAAAGCGTCATCGCTAAATAGTGTTCTTAATTCACTATCCTTGATCTGCGGTGAGAAAGACTGGATGATTTCTACTACCTGGTCAATATAACGTTCATACCAGCTAATAGAGCGTATTTTTGCTAAAATAAGTCGGGCGGTGAGTGATGAAAACTGTTTTTTCATGACGAGGTGGCGGGTGATATGGTCTATATGCACCCATGATAGTGTTATTTCTTCATGACTAACTGAGTGATAACGCAATGCAACATCTGCGTCAGAGTGGTAATACCCCATAAGATAACCCTGAAAAATCTGCCCTACGCCAACCATCCCAACTGTATAACAATCGGCAGCGCGCAGTGCTCCCATACTAGAGCAGCCCAGCAATAGCCCTCCGGCTTGAATAAATTCCAGACACTCAACTACGGTTACGGACATTTTCGTGCCAAATAAACCATCAACGATTAATACTGGGTGACCGCTACCTGTTAATGCAGCCAGTTCGCCACCCTGAATCGGTGGGCGATATTCAATAACATCGTCATGCTGTTTAATCGATGAAACTGAAGGACCACCAAATACGATCGGTTTACGTTTAGGTGAAAAAAGCATAATTACCCCACACGACCAGGATTAACATGCCAATCATACAGGCCAGGAATAACGGCTTTAACCGTATGAAAAGGTACGTCACTCAGCGATAAGTCCACAATATAAACATCTTCTATTTCTTGCTTTTCGAGAATATTCACAAGAAATTGTGTCGCAGCTGTTAGCGTGTCGGGCGATTGCTCTGAGGAGGATCGTTCTAATGATGGCATCGTTACGTTGGCATAATGTTTGTGGAATAACGCCTTCAACTTGTTAAATTTCGATGTTTCAAAGAAAGACTGCGAGCGGTACTTCTTCTTCTGTCGGCTTAAATCTTCCCGGGAGGCTTGCAAACTTACTACCAGCCCCTGAATCGCTTCCATCATTGCGGCATCCAGCGCGTCAGATTCGGTAAAACCTGACGCAGAACCAGCAATCATAAACTTTGGTCCCATACTGACAGGATCATACAGCGCAACATAGTAAGTGGGTAAGGGACCGTGTATGCGCAACGCGAAACTCTCGTACCCTTTATCGTTAAGATGTTCCCACAGCGTCATGGTCGATGCTCTGGAAATCGTCGAGAGATCAACGAAGTCTGCGCAGATTTTGGATAGACAGTGCTTGTAGAACAACGATGTCGTATTACGCTCTATCGACTCCATGATCGCAAAACAGATCGCTTCTTCCAGACTGCCACCGCAAGCCAGTCCGGAAGTATGCGCTTGTATATTCGCGTTATGCTTGTCGGAACCATGATAGGGAAATTGTACTTCAATAGCTGGGAGGCGTAGCTCGCGACCTGAATGCCATTCATATCCTTTTATCCATTGCTGAATATCACATTCCGGAGCGAAACCTAATCGTTGCAGTGTCTTGTTATCGTCCCTGGTTGCCTGATGAGGGAAAATGGCATGATCACACCAGCAAGCACAGTGCCGTTCATACGCTTCCATCAGTGCGCTGCAGGTCGCAGCGATTAGACTACGACCTTTCCCCTGTGTGGATGAAATTTGGCCTTTTTTTATCTCTGTTCTCACGGCATTAACGATAGATATACCCGGAAGATTAATAAACTCACCGACAGACGTGAGTCTTGAAATACCTAAACGCTTACGCAGTGGTAGAGCAAGTGCCAGAACTTCTTTCTCGGTATAACGCCTTAAGCCGGGATGAGCTACTGCTTTCAATGTTCATTCCTCCCGGCTGAAAAATCATGGGCCAGAGTCAGACATTTCAGCTGAATATACTTATTTATCTGCTTTCTGAGTGTTAAAGGAAGTGCAGCATAGGCGTTCTGCACATCAGCTAGATAATGGAGCCTGAGCAGTTCCGTTAATGATTGATAAAGTTGCGCACTGATTAATTTTGACATTCCTTGATAGTCGTGAGTAACCCAGTACTTTGCTTCATTTTTTTCCAGTGTGCTGTGCAGCTTGCAACCAGGGCTGAGACGTAATAGTCCTGGCAGGTTTTCTTCATCTAATTCCCACTTACGCAATTCAACAATATAGTCGCCAAATATCACGGCATCGATATGGGTTGAAAGCAACATTTCGATTGCCTGCTGTGGTTCTTCAACGATTGGTTGTCCACGGACATTAAATGACGTGTTCAGCAAGACTGGAAATCCAGAGCGTTCACCAAAGGCATTCAATAACGCGTGGATCTCGGCATTGTCATGTTCCGAGACTGTTTGTACCCGTGCCGTACCATCAACATGGGTGATTGCGGCGAGTTTATCTCGATATTCTTTTTTAACCGGCAGAACTTCGAGCATATATTTGTGTTCACCATCCCCGTCAAAGTACTGATTAAGCTGCTCAGCCGCGACCATTGGGGCAAAGGGGCGAAAGTCTTCACGGAATTTCACCCACTTGTTGATGAATTTCCAGGTGTCCATGGAACATGGACTTGCCAGCAGCGAGCGAGCACCTAACGCGCGTGGACCAAATTCAGAACCTTTATTACAGGAAAAATACCCGATGACTTGTCCGGCGTTTAATCGCTCTGCCAGTGCGGCAGTATCAATCGGAGTGAGGGTTATTCTGTCAGCAAAACGGTTAGTCGCAAAAGCAATATCCCGGTAATGATAAATTTTGCCCAGATAGTCATGGCTAAAGGCATCATTCAGGGTTTTTCCATGCCGTTTATAATAGGCGGCACAGGCTGCACCGATGGAGATACCAGCATCATGTTGTGCGGGGAATAGATAAAAGTCTTTTAATTTAAGATGATTGCGGACTTTGAAGTTGACGACGGAATTTAATGACACGCCACCGGTCATGACCAGCGGCGTGTTATTCGTAATCTGGAAACGCTCCAGGCGGGAAAATATTCCTTTTTCTAACACGGCTTGCACCGAGGCTGCCAGATTAGCGTAATCCATAGGATTCGCTTTCTTTTCAGTAAATTTTTGCTTCCACTCGTAGCCATACGATAGGCCTGAAGGTGTTTCAACCGCGATTTCATTCGCATACTCAGGTGTGCCATACGGCGCTAATCCCATCAATTTACCTGATGCCTGCCAGGAATTAAATACGAACTGGCTCACGGAAGCATAGGCTTCGCCAAGGGAAAAACTGCCATTTCTAATATTAAATGATGGGCTGTATTCCCGGTTTACGAGTTGATAGCCCCGCTGATCAAAAGAATAATGCGATACGACATGCAACAGCGGTTTAATTCCATGTAGACCGGTATTCAAGTAGGTGGAAAATTCTTCGCCATTGCATAAAAGATCGTCCTGGCCCACGACGGTTCCGCCTGAACCATCAACGACCAGCACATTACCCTGGTTAAATTTCGAACCAGACCAGGCGGCAAAGGCATGACACAGATGGTGGCTGGCAAAGACGGCTTTGGCGGAGAACGGATCAAACAGGGTGAAATCTGCAGCATGGATCGGCTGATTAAGGCCGACATATTCCGGTGTGGCAGCCTGAATATTATAGGCAAAACAGTTCACGTCATTGTAAGTAAGGCCTGCTGCTGACAGGCAATAATCTACCGCCAGGGTAGTGTCGAGAATATTTCGTCCATCATGTTTAATTCGCGTAAGGCGCTCCAGTTGAATGCCATAACGAATTTTACCGTTGACCAGCAGGCAGGCCGACGCATCATGACTGGCAGAAATGCCAACAATGACATCATCATCAGCTTTAATCAGAGGAGTGGAAGACGTTATTTCTGTGACGAGGGTTTCCTGAGAGGCGAAGGTTATCCGATCGAACAGCCCTTCTACTTGTAATCTTATCGTATGCTCGCCTGGCTGGCTCAACTGCTCGGTAGAAATAAGTAGTGTTCCATTTTCCCCAATGATTTTTTGACCATCGATTATTGTTGTTAACCGGGTTGTGCG
Source organism: Dickeya undicola (assembly GCF_000784735.1). Taxonomy (GTDB): domain Bacteria; phylum Pseudomonadota; class Gammaproteobacteria; order Enterobacterales; family Enterobacteriaceae; genus Dickeya; species Dickeya undicola. Next base: position 279,011 of record NZ_JSYG01000032.1, on the reverse strand, counting down.
TGCGATACTCCCCTGAAAACTGGCGGCCAGACCTATCTTCACTCCCGCGCTTGTTGACGGCAATGTGAAGATGGCTTCTACCTGTGTTGACCTGCCGACATTGAGATCCCAACACTGTGGCAGTGGTTGCGGCAGTGCCTTGTTTTCAAACAAATACAATCCCTGATATGCCTCACTCAGGTAAATCATACCGGCGTGCAGCGCAAGGCGATCGTGAGGATTTCCCAACGTTATAAGAAAGTCGCGTAGATTAGCAGCCAGCCCCGCGAGGTAAACGACAGCGGCAGAGGTGCCTTTTATGGTGTCAGACGCTCCAGCATTATTACGTGTTGGATAGTCAAACTCCCTGACAATAAATTCTATATTGCCATTGCCTGCCGGTGTTTTGCCTGGAATGGTGTTGTTTTTTAATAACAGAGCCACACCGATTGTTTCCGTCGATGAGCCGGGAAAACGTTGACGACCGAAATCATGACCGACTGATGCCAATATGTAAGGTTTTTCAGTTTCGTCGGAAAAGTTGGTTAAAGCTGTATGCAGCGCATGAGAAAATTCATTTTCAGCAGAAGAATAGGCATGTGCCTCCACATGACAGGTTCTAAATTTTTTGGCTACTCTCTTTCTCACGTTATCGTAGCCTTGGGATAACGCGTCAAGATAGCTGGCGGAAACAACGCGGGAAAGGTCTTTTCCTGAGCAAGAAAAAAGTTCACTGGCCAGCAAGCTGGAGATTTTAACTGTATGTGGATGCAATATCTCTACATTGGATATTTCCGTCAGCTTTACGATTTCGTTTTTTCTTGCACTATCAAATAACAGGATAGTCGTGTTGTTAGTATCCATACATTGCCTTATTAACCAGTGCTATTATATTTATTTTTAAGTCAGAATGAAGGGGAGAAATTCATCCTTTGACAGGCATTATCTATATTCCCCAGGTCCGTTACGATCACTTCAGTTGAAATTCCGATCCCTAACTCATAGGTGATAGCTTTAAGGTTAGTACATTGCGTAATGGCTTGTTCTAGTAAAGGGAAAACCTCAGCAACAATTTTTTCTGAGTGCGTATCACGATAACGCCAATGATGTTTAGGATGAACGCTACCACCTGCAATATGAATCTCATTAACGGCAGAAAGTGGCAGGCTAGTTAAGACATCTTCCGGTTTTAGGCCATAATAGATCGCATAAGAAAAGACATGGCTGATATCTAACACGACACCACATTGAGTCGCATCAACCAGACGATGAAAAAACTCACCCAGCGTCATGTCGCCTGCGGCGATACTGAACGAGGGAATTTCAGCACAGAACGGAATACGAGAGACTTGCTGAATACGTTTTACCCCCTCGATGGTCATTGCCAGGACGGATTCACAAAGTACGGGGGCGGCGAAGTAGGGAAGATTGTAAGGACCAACATTCCAAATGCCAATATCTTCCAGGCACCATGCTGCTTGCAATTCATTACTGATTTCACTTTGGCGTTCCAATACATCAGGCCGTAATCCATCAATTCCCGCAGGTTCCATACCGGAAAAATGGTGTATGATTGGGTAATCAATAAAAGTCTGACGAAATGTTTTAGCTACGGCGAGATCTGGAATAGCAACAACAGATAAGTGGCTAATTCCATGCCGAGATAATTGTAATAGCTCACTTAATTTATGGCCATAGCTGTGAGTATAATCAATCCCTAATCCGACGAATGAACTCATGCTGTCTCCTTAAGTGAAATCGCGACTTTCCCGTTTTCATTGTGTAAGCGTAAACATGCTTTTTTATTCTCAAATTTGACATCAGAGAGATGTGTTGCTTTGCTTAATAATGATAATGAAAAATACCTTTCGAGGATAACCTCTTCAGTTATCGATTTATCGGCGATATGACTTACTCTCGACTTCCAGGGAGAGTTTTCTGAATTTGTTGAGATGCCAGAATAAATTCCATCAACCAGGAATATAGTTTTCTCTTCTTCAGTCAGGACGGATTTTTTGACAACAAATGCGCAAAAGCTTTCAATAAGCGTCCTGCTGTTCCAGTTCCAGAAACTGTCTGACTCACAATATGCTATTACCAGGGAGAGAAGCTGTTCTTTGCTAAAAAAACGCGGAGTAAAATGCATATCTGAATAAAGTACAGTACGCAAATTACGCTGTCTGGCTGCGCGTTCAACGAGCAGCCTTTCGCTGTCCATTGTCTGGGCGAGGAACTGATACTCTGTATCAGCATCGCTTATCCGATAGTTATTGCTATATAGCATCGACACATATGCTTTTTGTAACTTTTTTGCGTCCATGATTAACCTCCCGAAATAGCCACTTCAAATGTTAAGTGATCGCCATCGGTTAGAACTGGGTTACTATCAACCGACATCGCATTGTTAATGAAAAGAGTAATGAAAGGTTTTAATTTACAGCTTTCATTTTTTTCAATGGCTATTAATTTAAATGCATCAGGATTTACACTACTAATTTCAAGTAAGATATCATTAAGGTTTTTAGAGTCTGTTGTTATCTTAATTATGCCTTTTATTGATTCTGGTAGAGATATATCAATCATCGTAACACTGCTCCATTAATTATTATGGCATTGACATCCAGGGCGTTTTTTCGTGGTTAACAACAGGTGTTGATTGTTGAGCATATCTATTTTTAATAATTTTCCATTTAAACACTCGCCAATCCCAAGAATGATCTTCAGTACTTCGTTTGCCTGATATATCCCGAGCATTCCAGGGATAACGCCAATAACGCCATTCTCTGTACAGGAGGGGGCTAATTCCGCAGGCGGGGCTTCTGGATAGACACAGCGATAACACGGTGCTTGGTTATTCGAGCGTGTCATTACTTGTCCGGAAAAGCGAAATACGGCTGCAGAAACGACAGGCTTTCCAGCGGCGACAGCTGCGTCGTTAATAATGTATCGCGCTTTAAAGTTGTCGGTACAATCTACGATGACGTCATAACTGTCAACTAATGCATCAATGTTTTCTGGCGTAACCCGATCATCAATAGTATTTATTGTGATCTCAGAGTTTAGTGCTCGAAGAGTATGCAATGCAGAGTCAACTTTTTTCCTTTTCAGCATGTTCTCGTTATGAATAACCTGCCGTTGTAAATTGCTCAGGTCAACAATATCATGATCGACAATAGCAATTTCACCAACACCGGCGGCTGCGAGATACAGAAGACATGATGAGCCGAGCCCTCCGGCACCCACAACCAGTACTTTCGCTTGCATAATTTTAAACTGGCCATCAGAACCGATGTCTTGCAGCGACAGATGTCTTGCGTAACGTTTTTTATCCTTATCACTAAGACTCAGTGGATATTCAATTTTATTCCCCTGAGCTTTCCAGGCTTCAAATCCACCCTGTAGTGAGTAGATATTCGAATAATTAAGAAGCGTTAAACTTAATGCAGCATACCTGGAGCGTAAGCCACTTGCGCAAAAGAGGACGATGGGTTTATCTAGTTCTATTTTTCTTTTCTTCAATTCTATTTCTAAAAATCCACGTCCAATAGTAAGTGCCTTGGGAATAGTACCATCAAGATATTCATGACTTTCTCTTACATCAACCAGAAGAAAGCCATTATTGTCTTTCAATTCATCTATAGATATTGAACGGATACTGTCAATTCCATCGACTATATTGCTCATAAATGAATACCTTTCTATTACTGAAAAGTAAAGTATGGTTTTGATTTCTGTTTGAAATGACCTAATGAAAGGTGGCCGCATTGCGGCCACTTTTTCTTATTCTTGCCACTCTTTATTAGAAACCATGCAGGTTACATCCAGCAGAATTTCATTTTCAGCTTCAGCATTTTCTGCATTCAATTCAGCAACTGCCAACTCTAATTCTTGAGCCTTATCCATATTACTTTCCTTATAGTTTCACATTGAGTTTTTTGAATTAAGCGGGATGTGTTTGTTCCGCGTGACAAATATTATTGGCTACAGTTAATTGTGTCAATAATGTTAAAAGATGTCTTATGATTTGAGATAAAACTCTGTTCACTTAGTTTCTGTATGGTTAATTAGGTGTTTATATCTTTTTTTTAATATAAATGCAGGGAATAATCTCTTGGCTTTACATAATCATTACTAATGATTTTGTAGATAATTAAAATGAAAATTCTTCATCCGTGTTATCTGTGATTGAAAAATAATCTTGATGGTTTTTAAATTATACAATGGTGATTAAATTTTATTGGTGTATTAGTCTGCTACTAATTATATTTATATTTATTTGCCATGTGTTACTTACTTTGTATGTGTTAACAGGTGCTAATGCTCTTTTTCTTAGTGCTCCTTCCTTAATGCCCGTTACTTATTATTAAATAATATTCTGATATGTTCGCTATCCTTCCGTACTCGGCTTTCAGGCCCGAGGTCGTTGGCTGAACGTCAAACCGGATGCCTGATGGGGCGGCATCCGGTGTGCAGTGAGGTTGGTGTATAGCAGTTTAAGCGTGTTGGCGTCGCCAGGTGTCAATCACGGCTTTGGCTACATACAGGTCCTGGATTGCCAGGCCGGAACTGTCGAACACGGTGATGTCCGACGCCGCTTCGCGGCCGGTGACGTTGCCGGAAAGTACATCGCCAATGGCGAAAACGGCCTTATCGTCGCTGGCGTGCTGGAATTCGCCAATACGGTGAGACTGCGCGGGAAGGTCGCAGAATAACCGGCCAGCCATCAGTAGTTCGACCGGCAGTTCCTGTTTGCCGACGGCATCCGAGCCCATTGACGAGACGTGCGTGCCGGGGCGAACCCAGGCAGCATCAAAGAGCGGCGCTCTGGCGGTAGTGGCGGTGATGATGATGTCCGCTGCCCGACAGGCTGCTTCCGCCTGGCAAGACTGGGCAGGCAATGCCTTGGCACGCAGGGCATCCACCATGTTTTGAGTGGCTGCTTCAGAACGCCCGACCACCAGAATCTGCTTGATTGGGCGAATACGTGCTACCGCTTCGGCCTCGTAACGCGCCTGATGACCCGTGCCGAAAACCGTCAGTACCGAGGCGTCGGCGCGCGCCAGCGCATCAGTAGCCACCGCATCGGCAGCGGCGGTGCGATAGGCATTCAGGGTTCCTGCTTCTACCGCTGAGTCGATAACGCCTCTCGACTGGTCGAAAAGGAAGATGATTGAGTTATGGCACGGTAACCCGTTGGCAAGGTTTCCTGGCCAGTAAGAACCGACTTTCAGCCCCGCCAGCTCCGGTGTCGCACCAGACTTTACGGTAAACCGGTTGCCAGGGTCGGAACCGTGGCCGTGGACAACGGGGAAGTTGGCGGTGGCAGGGTGTACCGCATCGATCAGCGCACTGTGCACCGCATCATAGGCCATCGCGTGGCTGGCCAATGCGGCACTGTCTTTCTCATTTATTAAAAACATGATACTTACCTCACCATCCACCGAAACGTGACCATTGCGACAGCGGCGCGTCCGCTTGCGCAGGAATAACCTGATAGGCGTCAAACTGGCCTGCTGTCGCGCAGGCGTGATTCGGCAGAATGCGCAACCGCGTACCGACCGGCAGGTCAGGCAGTGGTTTGTCGCTGCCGGGACGTAGCGCCACAATGCCGTGCTCCTGATTGGCCGCCGTGACGATAAGATCGGGGATGATCTTGCCGTGGTCATCGCAGACGAGGCCGTACCCCTGATCGACCGCCTGATTGGCGGTGCCGCGATCGCGCGAGAGCGCCATCCAACCGGCGTCGACCATGATCCAGCCGCGTGCGGACTGGTGACCAATGACGGTGGTCAGCACCGACAGGGCGATATTGTCGGTCTGGCACACGCCGATCCCGGCCATCACCAGATCGAAAAAGACGTAGACGCCAGCCCGTACTTCAGTCACACCCGTCAGATTGCGGGCGGCGTGCGCGGTGGGGGTTGAACCGATGCTGACGATGGGGCAAGGCAAGCCAGCCTGACGCAGCTTGTCTGCTGCGGTCACCGCCGCATGGCGCTCCTGTTCGGCAAACACCGCGTGGGCATCGGCACCGACTGCACCATAGCTTTCTCCCGCATGTGTTAGTACGCCTTGCAACAATCCGCCACCGTTATGCAGCAGGCGACCGATCTCAATGAGCAGCGATGATTCCGGCGGCAAACCACTGCGATGGCCGTCGCTGTCAACCTCAAGCAGCACCGGGATTCGGATGCCGGATGTTTGAGACGCATCAACGACCGCCTGTGCCTGCTCCATCGAGTCCAGCAGGATGGTCAGGTTACAACCGGCTTTGAGCAACTGTACGACACGGGGCAATTTCTGCGGTGCAATACCCACGGCGTACAGGATGTCTTTGATACCTGCTTCGAAAAACACGTCTGCTTCACGCAGCGTTGAAACGGTTGCTGGTCCGGTGCCATCGGTGAGTACCCGGCGCGCGACCTCCACCGATTTTGCCGTTTTCAGGTGGGGACGTAAGGTGATACCGGCAAATTCAGGGCGATCGCGCAGGCGCGCGATATTGGACAGCATGATTTTTTCGTCGAGTACGAGCGAGGGGGTAGGTAAAGCCGATAGTCGATCGGTCAATGTCATCGTGTTGTTCTCATTTTGCTCTGTCGGTATGAGATTTTTACCCTGTCGCCATTTAGAATGGAATTTACTAAAACTGCATCTGTTGTTAAGACTGACATTAATGATCACTTCACGGGACCTTCATTTCTTTTCCGTTCTTGCCAGTGCCCCTTCACTGGCTGCGGCGGCACGTGCGCTGGATGTAACGGCACCGGCGGTGACGCAACGCTTGCAGGCCCTCGAACAGCGCCTGGGGGTTCAGCTTGTCGACCGTTCCAGTCACCGCTACCACCTGACGGCGGAGGGGGCCTTGCTGGCGGAAAAAGGGGCGGAGGTGTTGGACCATATCGAGGGGATCGCCGCCCTGCTTGCTGAACGGCGAAACGAGGTGATTGGTCCACTAAGAGTGCTGGCCCCGCTGGGGTTTGGGCGAGCCTATGTGGCGGAAGCGGTAACACGCATGTGTCGGCAATTTCCGACCATCGAACCCTCGCTGATGCTGTCGGATGCACCGATTGGTACGCTGGATATCGATGACTGGGATGTGTTGATCCATGTCGGTCCCTTGACCGACTCCAGCCTGGCGTTGCGGCCGCTGGCACCCAATCGCCGAATTCTGTGCGCCGCGCCTGACTATCTGGCGCAACACGGGATGCCTGAGCATCCGATGGATCTTCCCCGCCACGTATGCGGCGTGTTGCGGGAAGACCGGGCGGATGCGTCGTTGTGGGGATTTGCCCGACGTGCCGAGGGTGAGACGAAGACCGTGCGTATCAGGCCCGTTTTTACCAGTAATGACGGCGAGGTGGTCAGAAATTGGGCCGTCGCCGGGCTTTGCCTGATTCAGCGTTCCGAGTGGGCTGTCGCTGACGATCTGAAAGCTGGAAGGCTGGTCGAGGTGATGCCTGACTGGCAACTGCCTAACGCGGATGTGGTCGCCCTGCTGGGGCCTCGGGCAGGACGTGCAGCACGTATGGAACGGTTCGTTGAAATACTGAAAGCATTACTGGTGCCAATTCCCTGGCGCGTGTAGTAGTGGCACGTGCGGAGGATTCAAACACATCATGCTATCTCACATGGTAAATATATTGTTACAAATATGTAGCCATGAACAATTGGGTTTAATAAAAATAATTAGCATGAGATGAAATGAAATATTTTCACTGTGAATCATATCCGAACATTGTTCTGTACACGGAAAGGAAATTGCACCGGATAAATCAGGTAGTGCATAACCCGTGACTATCAGGGAATTGACGGGAAAAAAAGGAGACAATAAATGCACTAAATGTACCTATGCTGATAGTGTGATGACATGTTGCTCTTTTTCTCGTGGTTACTTGTCGGTTATTTTCATGGAGGTGCAATTCGGGAGGGGGTTCTCTTCGGTAATGAATCGAATTATTTTGGGTATGGAATCATAGGGTGGAAATTTTTTTCTTATTATTTCCTTATTGTTTGTGTGTGAATATTGTCGTTCGTTCCCCTCTTTTTGGGAATTAATTAATATATTCTAATTGCATTTATTATTTTATTATAAATTTCACATGTAAATAGTTTTCTGTGGAGAATTTCAGATTGTTCAAAAAAGATGAATTTCATATTCAATAAGTTCTATTGACGATCAGAGAGTATCAACTTAAGCTCACAACGATTTTTTCACAGATAAATCTTCTTTCATGCTCTCATTTAAAAGATTGATTATTAATTGCCTTGATTAATGATGGTCGGTATTTAAATGAGTTGACGAAATATGAAAGGGGAAGTCCTATGCGCTACGGTAATTAGTGAATAGGGAATTAATATCGCTGACATACCTATTATACCCAAAATAATTCGAGTTTCAGGGCAAAACGGTTTGTGTTTTGAATGCTATTAGCAGCGGCCCCGAAGGGGCGAGGCTCATGAAATGGGCCGAGTAATGCAGCCAACACGCCTGTAACTTGATGTATGACGGGTATATTCGAATGAATGATGGTGAGGTCATATATAAAGGTTATGAATATGCCTATTCAGAAAAAAGAACATCGGCTAAATAGCGTCGATGATTTTTTGGTGAAAGCTGACGCGAAAGACATCGCGTTAGCAATTATTGAAACGATATTCGCCCGCCGCTGCCTGGTAGAGGAGGGAAACCCGAATAATTGCCGGTATGAGGATGAAATCGCACCTCATCTTGATACCATCATACAGGCGGTCAACCAGCAACAGCCAATAGTCATGATTCTTCCTGCCTTTCCGGGAAAGTCGCCGAATCGCAAAAAAACCCTCAGCCATCTTCCTGATTATGCAGAGCTGTATGCATTGGATAATTTACATGAATTGTGTCAGGACATTCGCCGTGTTTACCAGCCTGGTGCTGTTATCGGAATTTGTTCTGACGGCTATGTTTTTTCCGATGTGGTCCGAATCCCCGACCGTCAGGTGAAAGCGTACACGGATGTGATCAGCGACTATTGCACGAAAAAATATCCGGGTATGTTTTTTATGTATGACCTGATTGATACCTATCCGGGCATCAAGGATCTCGATTCTCTGCGGGAAGAATTGATGATTCAGTACGGCACATCGTTACTGGCGCTGAAGAGCCGGGTTAAAGAGGAGCCTGAAGCGGCTTCCATGTATCGCGGCGTGACGCGTTTTCTGTGTGAGGATTACGGTGGCATGGAGGAGTTTACCGGCGTCAGTAATGCTCAAATCCAGAAAGTGGCTCGTGTAGCTGCCTACCGGGTCATCCAGCGCAGTGAAGCCTGGAGCAAACATCTGGAAGAGAAGTTCCCGCAGGCGGTGCGTCTGTCGATTCATCCGCAATTCCGCATTTCCAAAAAAATCGGCATAAAACTGGCACCGGTAAAAGATCGCTGGCGGACGCCGTGGCATTCAGTGGCGGTGAAACGCGGGGCCGACATTTATCTGGAAAAGCGCAGCAATGTGGATGAGCGCCAATATCACCTCATCTTCAAGTCGGGCCGCCCGTTTCATTACGTCAGCACTCAAGTCAGCGCGGAGTAAGCTATGTCGGTAAATAAAGCCGTGATCTTCGATCTGGACGGTACGCTGGTCGATACCTTGCCCGGCATTGCATTTGCCTTGCGTCAGGCGCTGGGGGGATTAGGCGTCACGCCGGACCCGGCATTCATTGTCAGGGCGCATATTGGCGGCGGGTCGGGAAACATGTTGGCTGCGGCCGCCAGACATCATGGCATCAGCGATACGATGGCGTTGTCGCAACGCTACCACGCGCTGTATCAGGCGCATTGTCTGCACGATACCGTTTGCTATGTTGGTGTGAAGGAACTGGCTGCGGCGCTAAAAGCACAAGGCGTCAGGCTGGCGGTATTAACCAACAAAGATGAGGTGTTGTCTCACCGAATTGTGCAGGCGCTATTCCCGCCGGATACCTTTGCGTTGCTCTATGGTGCCCGGTCTGATCGTCCGCTTAAGCCGGATAGCCGCGGCTTGCAACAGGTGATGGCCGCATTGGAAACGACGAGCGAACAGTGTCTGTATGTGGGCGATACATCGATTGACGTACAAACAGCAAACCGTGCTGACGTTGCCGTCACTTACGTCACATGGGGTTATGGCGATGTTGATAACATGGCCGATTGGCAGCCAAATTATGTTTGTCATGACGTGGCGGAGTTGAATGCCTGTCTGCGCCAATTACGCCTGGTGGGATAGGCTCTAAGAATACGTTGGCTTTATATTTTATCTGGTCTTGTTATTTTTCTGGCGACGCAATTTCAGAATGAAATGGCGTGCCTGTTTATTATCTGTAAGTGCAAGAAATATCCGACGCATTGTTTTCTTGTTGAATGAAAACGATGGGAAACACCCAATATTAATGGAGTGGAATTATGCACGATAGTTTGAATGAAACGGTCGGTAAGATAGCCGACATTGTAAAATCTTATCTGGTTCAGGCACCACATGATCGTTTTGAACCGGAGGGGCGTGCAGTGCTGGAAAAACAAATTAGCGCCTTCCTGCACACGTCTAAACCTGTCAGCTTTGTCCTGCCGGGTTTCCCCTGTAAATCTCCCAATGTTGTCGATAAGTCTTTTGGTATTTTGCCGGATTATGGCGATGTGATTTCCATCAATCGCCTGGAGTCGTTGGCGAAAGCGATTCAGGGATTATATAAACCTGGCTGTCAGGTAACTATTTTAAGTGATGGTACAACCTTTAATGATATTGTCGAGGTTCCTGATCAAACCCGTGAAGAATATAACCATCAGTTACGCACGTTGATTCAGTCACCTTATATTGAATGGAAAGCTCTTGGCGATTTCTTCCCTGATGCCCGCTCGGATGAGGAAACGCGTAAAGCGTTGATTAAGTCGGCCGGGTTACCGTACAAGGGAATAACTGATTTTATCAAACGCGTCAGGAGTCATGATGAGCTGGCAGCGACGCACGATAAAATCTGCAGTTATTTGTATAACGATGTGCGGCTGAACCGGCAGCCTCAGCAGTCGAATGAAGATTACCTGAATAGCGTGGCGGAAAAAGCCTATCAAATGATGTATCGCGGCCAGGCGTTAAGTGCGCTGGTGGAACGGGCTTTTCCTGACGCTATTCGTCTGTCGGTTCATCAGTATGACAACGATGGCCCGAAATTTACCTTCGGTTTTGCCGATGGCCTTTCCACCGTGCGTCAACCGTGGCACAGCGTGCCGGTGCTGTCGGCGGCGGGGAATGTGTCGCTGCTGGGGCACGCCAGCGTCGATAAAGACCGCCATGTGTTGGTAACCTATCAGGGACATCCCTGGGTATATGTAGAAAGTGGGGACGCCAGTGCCGGAAAATTTACCTACGAACTGCTCAAGCAGCCGTTGTTCGGCCTGAAAATCGACGACCCACAAGGGCTGGGGGTTGAGGCATTGTCACCGACATTCCTGGCTTTCCTGTCTGCTCAGTTCGGTTTTGTGTGTATCAAGGGCGTGCAGTTTGAGCGTAGTGAGCAACTGGAAACGTTTTGCCAGCCGTTCGGCGAGGTTTTCCAGTGGCAGTTCGGTGCGGTGCATGTGGTGAAACCGGAAGAAAAGCCGAATGGATTCGTGCATTCGCTGGAGAAAACGCCGATACACTGGGACCTGAGCATGATCCGGCTGGATCACGAACAGGTCGGCGGCAACCCCTGGTTTACCGCAGAGCGTTTCATGTTGTATTGCAAAACCCCGCCGAAGAAAGGCGAAGGCAGCACCACGGTGGTGGATGGCCGTATCGTGATGGAAATGGTTGGCCCGGATGTTGTGAAAAAATGGGAAGACATTCACATCACCTATAACACCCCCATGACCTATTTCGGCGGTAAACCTCGCACTTATCCGCTGGTGTATGCGCACCCGAAAACCGGCCAAAAGGCGTTCCGTTATCAGGAAGGCAGCGATTCTGAATTACAGAAATTTACCGTCGAGGTGGAAGGCGTTTCCGGGCAGGAAAGCCGTGCCCTCATCGAAGAGCTTGACCGGCTGGTGTACGATGAGCGCTGCATGATTGCCCATGACTGGGATCAGGGCGACCTGCTGATCATCGATAACTGGCAGACGCTACACGGCCGACTGCCGATGACCGAAGCATCGCGCAGTCGCGAGTTATGGCGGGTGCAGGTGTTTTGACTGTCACAGTACGATACGTGGTTCAACGGGGCGAGTTCGCCCCGTTATTGAACCGGCAGGATCTACGTGTTTTCTCCCGCCTCCAGCGTCTGGCGTTGGGTCAGCGTCGGGAAATATTTCATCCATATCGCCACTACCAACAGGGTGCCGACACCACCCAGCACGATAGCGGGCACCACCCCCAGCCAGGCGGCGGTCACGCCGGACTCAAATTCCCCCAGTTGATTGGAGGTGCCGATGAAGATGGAGTTGGCGGCACTGACCCGGCCACGCATGTCATCCGGTGTTTCCAGTTGCACCAGCGTTGAGCGGATCACCACGCTGACCATATCGGACGCGCCGAGAAACAGCAGCGCGAACAGCGACAGAAACAGATTGGTGGACAGGCCAAACGCGATGGTGGCCGCGCCGAACATCGCCACCGCCGAGAACATGATTTTTCCGACGTTGCGGGTGAGTGGGCGACGACTCAGGTAGACAGACATCAGTACCGCACCGAGCGCAGGCGCGCAACGCAACAGCCCCAGTCCCCACGGGCCAGTGTGCAGGATATCTTTGGCGACGATGGGCAGCAGTGCGGTGGCGCCGCCGAGCAGCACGGCGAACATATCCAGCGAGATAGACCCCAGAATCACCGGATTACGGCGGATAAAGTTCATGCCGCCAAACAGGCTTTCCAGACTCACCGGTGTACGGGCCAGTGCCTTGTACTCGTAGCGCAGGTTGAGCAGCACCAGAAACGAAATCAGAAAGCAGGCTACGCTGGAAGCGTAAAGGGTGGTGGCACCGATCAGGTAAATCAGGCCACCGAGCGCCGGGCCGGCGATAACGGTGGCTTCACGTGCGGAGGCCATCAGCGCCACGGCGCGGGACAGCAGGCCGGGCGCAATCAGGTTTGGTAGCAGCGCCTGTGTTGCGGGCATTTCAAAGGCCCGCGTAGCACCCAGCAGCGCGGAACAGGCATAAATCATGGTGGCGCTGATGGTATGGGTGACGTTGCCCAGTACCAGCACCAGTACGGTGGCGGCCATCAGCAGGCGGCAGCACAGGATAATCACACGGCGGTTGTACTGATCCACCGCGTGCCCGGCAACCAGGGTTAGCGCCAGCTGCGGCAGAAATTGAGCCAGACCGACCAGGCCCAGATTCAGCGCGCTGTTGGTCAGGTCATACATCTGCCAGCCAATCCCGACCACCAGCATCTGAAATGCAAAGGAAGAGGCGATTTGTCCGATCCAGAAGCACAGAAAGGTGGGGTTTTTAAGCGGGGAAACGGTTTCCACAGGTTGTTATCCATGACGGCAATTGTAATGAGAGGTGTTCAGTGTACCTAAGCTATTGTTTTATTAAACTGACGTTTTCTCCACAGATGTAAGCAAAATATAACGGACTACGCGGACTGGCGTGTATTGAAAAACCCGGTTCCGATGTGACCATGTGGTCCACGCGGTGACGAAAAGAAAAGTGAATGAATTGAGTGGCTTTGATGGCAAAGGATGAGAAATATTGATTTATCAGGCTCTTTTTGCTGTCGGCAAGCGAGGAAAGGCGATAAAATAATAAACATGGGATTTTTTATCCATTGATATATTTAAATATTATTTAACTTATTTGGTTTTAACGAGGATTTGTATGCAACAGTTGCCCGCTTGCCCAAAATGTCAGTCAGAATATACCTGGCAGGATGATGCCATGCTTAATTGCCCTGAATGCGGGCACGTGTGGTCGATGCAGGGCGATGACGGTGTACAGGAAGAAGGGCTGGTGGTGCGCGACGCCAACGGCAACCTGCTGGCGGATGGCGATACCGTTACCGTCGTCAAGGATCTGAAAGTCAAAGGCAGTTCATCGACGCTGAAAATCGGCACCCGCGTGAAAGGGATTCGTCTGGTGGAAGGTGATCACAATATCGATTGCAAAATCGACGGTTTCGGCGCAATGAAGCTGAAATCTGAGTTTGTGAAGAAAAACTGATCTGAGAAACCGCGATCGATGAATGCCTCGTACTGCCCGGATTGCTCTGGGCAGCCAGGTCGTTTAGCTTACCGCGTCGATCGGCATGTATTCCACCCGATTGCGGCCTTGATGTTTAGCCTGGTACAGCGCGGTATCGGCGGTGCTGTACAACGTGTCGAATCCGGTGTGCGTTGGTGCCCAACTGACGCCGAAACTGGCGGTTACCTTCTGCTGGGGCAGCGCGTCTAGCGCTGTGTCATTCAGGCTGGCATGGATGTGTTCCGCGACATCTACCGCCGCCATCAACGTATAGCCATCCAGCAGGATGGTGAACTCCTCGCCGCCGACGCGGCCAATGCTGCCTTTCCCCTGCAATACGTCACGGATTCGGGCGATCAGCGAGCAGATCACCGCATCACCAGTCGGATGGCCGTAAGCGTCGTTGACCTGCTTGAAATGGTCGATATCCAGCACAATCAGCGCGGCCTGATCCTGTTCCAGCGCATGGTCGACCAGATCGATGATCGCGCTGCGGTTGAATACATCGGTCAGCGGGTCATGGGTGGCTTTGTATTCCAGCTCCACCGCCAATTGGTGCAGTTGGGTATTGAGGCGGGTCAGTTCCCGCTCAGCACGGTCGCTGCGGGTAATCAGTCGGTGGGTTTCACGCACCAACCGTTGATAGTGTTCCGCCAGCATAATCAGGCTTTCCCGGTACACCTCCGCCGGCATATCGGCCTGCGCGGCGATGTTGCGGGCTGACAACAGGATGTCATATTCGGGGGTGAACAGTTCATAGCTACTCATGCCGTTACTCCAGAATGTGAGGGTGGTATTCGAGTGCCGAAAAATCGATATGCAGCTCCTGCCCGAACTCCTCGGCGATGTCGTCTTCCTGGTCGTAATACCAGTGCAGCGCGATGGGAAGCTGCTGCTGTGCGGCTTGATCGAGCATATTGAACAGGCTGAACAGCATTTTGGTGCTGGAACTGTTGAAGTAGGGTAGCGACACATGCACGTCAACGCGCGTTGATTGCGCTGTCGCGCTGGCAAGACGAGTCTGCAGGTAGCGCTGAATGCGTTCAATCAGCGGGCCGTAAAATGCCGCTGCATTTTCCGGGTAAGACTCGCCGGATAACGAAAGCTGGTGTGTGTCAAAACGAAAGTCCACTGTCGGCGTACTGGCTGTGCCGACGATGTGAAGATTGTCCGTTGTTATTATGTCTGTCATGGTTAGATCAGCGCCTTCAGATAAAACGTGGAGAGCCCGGTGGTGGCATCGCTACGAAAGGTGAATTGCAGTGGCTCGCTGGCGTCGCGGGCCACGGTCAACAGGCCAATATCTGCGCCTTTGCTGGCAGTCGGAATGTCTTCACGCAGTGAGGCCTTATAGGCAAGCCGGATTTCATCAAGCGTCATCGCGCATAGCGGCTCCAGCCGCTGGCGCAGTTTCTCCGCATCCGCCGGATACACCCGGTTGGCGCTCAACAAAAAGTATTTTCCTGCCTCAACGCCGATACACACGGAACCGTGACGGATTTCGTTTTCCTGTTCTTCCGACGTAAGCGCCGAGGCGGAGTAATGAATGATGTTCTGCACCATTTCCACAAAGCTGGAAAACAGCTTGCGGCGTACATTGGGCGGCACCCGGCTTTTTTCCAGTTGCAGCCGCACCGTTTCCGCCAATGAGCAGATGATGTTTTGTGAAAAGTACCCCACATAATACAGCGCGATATTTTGCTGTTGGGTGAGGTCAAAAAATTCTGTGTACTTCGTTTCGGACATGTTCCGGTTTTACCTGGTTGATAATGTTCACGGGTGCCTGAAGCCCCAAAATGTAAGATCGTCCCGTCTTTCCTGTGCGCCCTGCCAGGTATGATGGTGTTGTAATAGTTGGTTTGCCAGCGCGTTCATGGGTAATGCTTTGACGCGTTGCAGCAGGTTTTGCAGGCGGCGCTTCCCAAATTTGATCTGGCGCTCGCCGCCAATTTGATCGAGCAGGCCATCGGTGGTGGCAAAGAACAGGTCTTGTGATGACAGCGGGCGTTGAAAGGCGGGCCAGCTGTAATCGTATGGCGTGTTGGTATAACCCACGCCCATGCGGTCGCTGTCGAGCGTCAGCAGCTCGCCGCTTTGCGACTCGATCAGAAACGCCGTCATCCGGGCGCTGGCCCAATTGAGCGTCTGCTCAGCGGTATTCACGTACACCACCAGCGCATCGCAGCCGTCGTCAGAAGCCGTGGTTTGCCCCGGATAGCCGCTCTTTTGCCCCAGCGTGTCCTTGATATAGCGATTGATGCCGCCAAGCAGCAGCCCCGGTTGGTCCGGGCGATGCTGGGCCAGCGCCTGTTCCAGCGCCGAGTTGAAAATCAATGTCATGAAGGCACCGGGCACGCCATGACCGGTACAGTCGGCGAGCACCGCCAGCCAGCCGTGGTCATAGCGTCTGAAGGCATAACTGTCGCCGCCAACACAATCGCGCGGTTCCCAAACCAGACAGCCGTCTTTCAGCGTATCGGTCATCGTCTGTCGGAATGGCGTAAGCATCGCCCCCTGGATCACGCTGGCGTATTCTATACTTTGTACGATGTGCTGATGCTGGCGGACATGAGTTTCCGACACGATGCGGAATAGATCGATACCCAGGCCGATACCGAGATAGCGGCCGTTTTCGGTAATAATAAAGCCGTCAGCCAGAAAGCGGTCGCCGCTGATTACCGCCTTATCTGCCACGTCGCTCAGCGAGGCGGCGGCTTCGACGATCAGCGGGGTTTTATCCATGAAGGCGATACAGCTTTTTCGGTCATACAGTTCGCGGTAGTAAGGGCGGGCCATCTGTGACAGAAAGCTGTGGCGGTTGATCAGGCCGAACGGACGTCCTTCTTCCACCACCGGCAGGCTAACCAGATCCTTATGGCGGCCAAACAGGTGCAATACGGTGGCGTTATCCGTGGTGGGAGATACATCCGGCGTGGTGATACACAAGTCGCGTGCACTTGGGAAGGAAACGAAACGTAATCGATGTTCCTGTGGCGGTAAGGCACTCATTGTCTTGTCTTTCTGGGGGAGTCAGCTGGCGTCAAGATAACAGCGGCAGATGACGAAAACATGACAAGCCGCTGAAATGCTAAGGAACTGTCAGGTTTGTCTTTACACTCATGACTAAATATTGCTGAGGTGGTCGTTTCATGAGCGTTTTTATGCTTTTTTTGTATTAATGAAAAAATAGATTGGCCGATATATTTTATATGTAGGTCTGTCTTTTCTATTCCGCCAGTGTGATGCAAAAAAGGCGAAGTGAAAAATGAGACTGGCCTTGTTGTGGTTCGTCAACCACGCTTCTATTTCCTGATAGTTTTGGACGGCATGAATCGGTTGAACCGTCCTGCTTGATACTCGCTTCGGCGGGTATGCTGCTTTTCTTTCGGTGTGCTGGTGTTGGTGCGTCGTAATAAATCAGTGCCCTTAGAGGCATGTTATCGTTAAAAATAAAAAAGGAGTGACATCGTGGCCATATCAGGTATTCAGAACCAAAGTATTACATCTTCTTATACACAGCCGACCTATGTCGCCAATAGCAACCTTGGCGTGTTGGGGGACAACACCAGCACTGATGTTATTGGAATAAATAAATCTGGTTCCTTTAAAACCAGCAAAACGAATGATTCGCAAAATAATCAATTGGCGGATAACAATTCTGGTGATACCAGTGATGTGAACGATCGTACTAAATCGCTGGATGAGCGGCTGACTAAAGAAAAACTTCAGAAACAGCAACACGAATCTTCCGTTGAACGTTCGCTGCGCATGACAGGTATTCCGCTGTATGGCGGCGTATTGGTTTCCGTGGTGAAATATCCGGATGGTCAAAGTGAAAGTTATGACGTGTTTACCGGTAAACGTGTTACGTCTACTGATGCAAGTCTGATCGGTTCCCGTTCGCAAGTTAATAATGCCGAGTTTGGTTATTATAGCCAGGGCTTATATAGCGGCATGTCGGCAGCTGAGGTTTACGAGAAAATACAGCAGCTGATAGGGTCGAAATCGGGTGATGTTTCCTGGACGCTGCCGGGCAGCAGAAGTGAATTACCGCAACCGGGATGATAAGCAAAAAAATAATCGACGTGATTTTTGTGGTTTCGAAAATAGAGTAGCGGCCTGATAAATTATCGGGTGATTAACTGTTTTTATGTCTTTCCTTTTTTTAGCCTTTCCAGTACCAGACGTGACGCCTTATTCAACGGCTTATCCTGTCGCATGACGATAGCCCGTGTTCGGTGTAGCGCCGCATTCAGTGGCCACACATGAAACGCCGACGCCAGTGCGTCAGAACCCACCGACAGCTTCGGCACGATACCGCATCCTAGCCAACACCATTTCCCTGATTGCTTCGATACTGTTGCGTATCACCGTGGTAAAGGTTTCCTGCCGTTCCAGATTCAACCTGGCCATATCAAACTTTCTTTTATAGCGGACATATGACAGACATAAGTGTTTGCGTCTGTTGCCGATATCGGGCATTGGTTAAGCTAGCTGAAGTTCTGTTTCCGCACACGTTGGTTGATGCGGTAACAGGGTTCAGCTTAATAGCTAACTCGCTGTTCTGACAAGGATACACCAATGAGTTCCATTGTAATTGAGGATGCACGGGCGGAACATATCGCCGCCATCAGGGATATTTATGCCCAACATGTCCAGCATAGTCTCGCCACCTTTGAAACCGAACCGCCCGATGAGGCGGAAATGCGCCAGCGCTGGCTGAAAATCCGTGATGCCGGGTTGCCCTGGCTGGTGGCGACGCAAAACCAACAGGTGCTGGGATATTGTTATCTGGGGATGCACCGCACCCGCGTTGCCTACCGTTTCACGCTGGAAGATTCGATCTATCTGCACCCGGACCATATGGGGAAAGGCATCGGTAAGCGCTTGCTGTCCGCCGCGTTATCGCAGGCGGAGCAGCAAGGATACCGCCAGGTGATATCGGTGGTGGGCAACAGCGAAAATCAGGCCTCGCTGCAACTGCATCTGTCGCTAGGATTTGAGCAAATCGGGACGCTGCGTTCGGTAGGCATGAAGCATGGCCGCTGGGTAGATACCGTGTTGCTGCAACGTGCGTTGGGGGAGGGGGATGCCTCTTTGCCGGATGCCTGAGTCCGTCGAACGCCGCGATCGCGGCTGTAGCGTTGCTGAACGGGCTGGGCTGGCGCTGGGGCGTGGGGCAAGTGTGCGATCGGGGCGTTCTGATGTTTTCTTTCTGTGTAGCCTGTCTGATTACCCTGACCGCATTGCTACTTTATCTGACACGGCAACGTGCAGTGCAGTCGGTTGTGTCATCCGATGAGCGGCCCGTCAGGGGGAAGTGTTACACCCTGACGGGAGCGGTACTGTGTCAGCGCTGGCGCAACTGCGCCTGCCACAGCGCCAGTACGCTCAGCAGCGCGGTGATCATCAGGTAGTAACTTGGTGCCAGGCTGCTGCCGGTGGCGCTAATCAGCAAGGTACAGATAAACGGGGCGAAACCGCCGAATACGGTTACCGCCACGTTGTAGCTGATCGCCATGCCACTGGCGCGGGTGGAGATCGGAAACAGGTCGGCCATCATCGACGGTACGGTGGAGAAATATACCGACTTCAGCAACGCCATCCAGGCAACGACCACAATCAGCGACGCGGCCGACAAGTACTGGGTCATCAGCCAGAACGCCGGGTAGATGGTGACCGCCAGCAGCAACAGCGCCCCCCACATCAGCGGCAATCGACCGACTTTCTCCGCCCACAGCCCCACCAACGGCGTAACGACCGTCAGAATAATACCGGCGATCAGCGTGGCGCTGAAGGCCGTGCCGGACGGCAGGTGCAGCGTCTTGGTAGCGTAAGTGGGGACATAGTTCAGCATGTAGTTGATGGCGGTGGAAATCACCATCAGACCGACTGCAATCAGAAACAACGCTTTTTGCCGGGTAAACAGGATCTTGATCGGCGCATGGCTTTTCTCGGCTTGTTCGAAACCTGCCGGTTCGTGCACATGGCGACGGATATATAATCCCACCGGCCCAATCAGCAAACCAAAGGCAAACGGGATACGCCAGCCCCACTCCTGAATTTGGGCCTCGGTTAATGATTGCGATAACCCAAGACCGAACGCCGAGGCCAGCAGGGTACTGGCACCCTGGGTGGCGAACTGCCAACTGGCGATAAATGCACGGCGTTCAGGGAAGTGTTCTACCAGAAAGGCGGTGGAACTGCCGAACTCACCGCCAGCAGAGAAGCCCTGAATCAAGCGCGCCAGCATAATCAGCACCGGAGCGGCCAGGCCGATACTGGCGTAGGTGGGCATAAAGGTAATCATCGCGCCGCCCAGCAACATCAGGCTGATGGACAGCATCAGCGATGCCTTGCGTCCGGCGCGGTCGGCGTAAGCACCCAGCACGATGGCACCCAGTGGCCGGATCAGGAAAGAGACGCCGAAACTGCCGAAAGCCAGCAACAGCGAGACGGCCGGATCTTGTGTTGGGAAAAACGCATGGGCGATGTAATTGGCGAAGAAGCCGTATACCGCGATATCAAACCATTCCAGCGCGTTGCCGATGCAGGTGGCAAACAGCGTTTTGTACAGGCTGGGGCGCGTAGTGTTGTAGTGTGAAACGGATGCTGTCGTCATGATTCACCTCAGCTCTGCTCGTGGGCGGCACGGTGTGCGCGGTGTTGCGCCAGAACGGCGTGGCCTTGTTCCCCCAGTTCCCAGAACAGGCGGGTCATGATCTGCAAACCTTCGCGGGCAACGCTGACCAGCATGTGCTCATCCACCGCGTGCTGGCCGCAGGCCGGGTAAGAGTGCGGGATCCACAGGGTCGGCAGGCCGAGAATGTCGGCGAATACCTCGTTGGGCAGCGAGCCGCCGAGGTTAGGCAGCAACGCCGGTTTTTTATCGCAGGTCTGGCGCATCAGGT
Organism: Dickeya undicola; assembly: GCF_000784735.1. GTDB lineage: Bacteria > Pseudomonadota > Gammaproteobacteria > Enterobacterales > Enterobacteriaceae > Dickeya > Dickeya undicola. The sequence goes on along the minus strand of NZ_JSYG01000032.1, from coordinate 257,947 downwards.
CGAGCGTCCAGTTCACCAGCGGGTCGGTCGGGTCGAGACGGGTCGCCGGTGTACCGCGCACGTCGCTGATCTCCACCATCGTGAAACCGTGTTCGTCGAGGTGAGCGCGCAGATGCTGCGCCAGTTGCTGCCAGTCGGTGCCGACGACAAAACGCAACTGACAGACCGCAGTAGCGTGGCCGGGAATGGCGTTCATCGGCCGCTGCGGGTTGCCGGTCAGGAATGACAGCACCTCCAGCGTATTCCAGCCGAACAGCCGTTCGGACGGGCTCAAACCTGCTTCACCCCATTGTGGGTCGATAGCCGGGTCCGTCGCTTGCCCGCCGGGCGCGATGTCCGCCAGAATGGTGCGCAATGCTGGCGTCAGGTGCGGCGGTTTCAGTGCCGCCACCTGCATCTGACCGTGTTGGTTAACCAGACTGGCGATGGCGTTAGCCAACTGCGTGCCGGGGTTACTTAGCAGACCGCCCCAGTTGCCGGAGTGGTAGTCCCGCTCGCGGGCGCGGATGGTCAGACGAAAGTTGACGCAACCACGCGAGCCGAGGAACAGCGTCGGGCGCTCAGCGTTGAGGCGCGGGCCGTCCGAGGCGATGAACAGGTCGGCTTGCAGCGCCTGCGTATGTTGGCGGCACAGCTCGGCTAATCCCGGCGAGCTGATCTCTTCACCCATTTCGAACAGCCATTTGCAGTTAAAGCCCAGCCGCCCCTGACGGGCCTGAAATACCTGCTCCAGCGCGGCAATATTGATCGAGTGCTGGCCTTTGTTATCGGCGCTGCCGCGGCCGTACCAGCGGCCCTCGCGTTCCACCAGTTGCCACGGGGAAAGCCCTTCGCTCCAGTGCTCGTCGTCACCGAATACCACGTCGCCATGACCGTAGCACAGTACGGTGGGCAACGCGGCGTCTTCGATGCGCGAGGCGATCAAAAACGGGCGGTTAGCCGCGACCGGATTATCGATTTGCTGTAATTCGAAACCCAGTGCCTGCAAGGCCGGAATGATCTCCTCGGATAAATACTGTTGCAACGCGGCGTCCCGGTCGCTGCGCTGACTTTCGCTGGCGATAGCGACGCGACGCGCCAGCACGTCACGGAAGCGACCGCTGTCGAAATACGTCAGTGCCTGTTGAATAACCTGTGGTGTTGTCATGTTGAGCCTGTCTGTCTGTGGTGATGTTTTTTTAGTGGTGTTTTTTTAGTGATGGTATTAACCACGTTCTAAATCATCGCCAGCATTGCCACAATAATAATAATTGCAAGCAAGCTTTGCTTTTAATATAAACCTTGCTTGCACAAAAACGAGGCAGGTGGAGAGGCGATACGATGCACAGTAATGAAATCAGGTATTTTCTGGCGGTCGCCAATACCGGCTCCCTGAGCGCCGCCAGCCAGCAACTGTTTGTGGCGGTATCGGCCATCAGCCGACAGATCCACAAACTGGAAGAGCGCATCGGCGCGCCGTTGTTTGAACGTCATGCACGGGGCATGGTGTTGACCGACGCCGGGCAAATTCTGGAAAACCATGTGCGTAAAAGCATGATGGACATGGAGTATGCCATTGCTGAGATTCAGGGGCTGAAAGCGGTGCGGCGAACGTTTGTGCGGGTCGCCTGTACCGATGGCATGGCGTTTGATCTGCTGCCGGGGTTGTTTGCTCGCTTTCGGCAGGACAACCCGGCCGTGACGTTCTTCCTACAGGTTGGCACCGCGATACAGGTGTCGGAAATGGTGCGCAATGGCGAATGCGACGTGGCGTTTCAGTTCAGCCTGTCACCGGAGCGCGGTGTTGAAGTAATGGCGTCTTACCCAGCACCGGTGTTGCTGCTGATGCGGCCGGATCATCCGTTAGCGGATAAACCAGTCCAACTGGCGGATCTGCACGGGTTTCCGCTGGTGTTGCCGCAGCAGGGCACGACCATTCGCCAATTGTTCGATCTCTCCTGCCGGATGAGTGGCACCTTTCTGGAACCGGCGCTCAGTTGCAACAACTTTTCTGCGCTTTACTACTTCATGCAACAGACACCGGATGCCATCACCGCCTGTAGCCATTTTTCGGTGCTGTATCGAGCGCGGGAGGACGGGTTGCTGCTCAAACCGGTGCGCAGCGAACCACTGACTCAACGCAGCCTGCAGGTGCAGACGCTGGCGGGCAAGCATCGTTCCGCCGCGTTAAGCCATTTCATCACCTTTATTATCGACGAGCTGGATCGCGAGCATCAGCGGCTGGCGGCGGATATCGGGCTGGAGCCGCTCCGTTCCGTTAGCCGCTCGACTAACGTTCCCAGCGGCAGATGAGCCAGCCTTTCTCCTGCGCCAGCGTCGCCAGTTCAGGTGCCGGGTTGATAGCGTAAGCCTGATCAACGAATTCCAACATTGCCCGGTCGTTGAGTGAATCGCTGTAGCCGTGCAACTGGTTGAATGGCTCGCCATCGCGGTGCGCCAGCCATTCGCGTATGCGAATCACTTTGCCGTGCTGATATGTCGGCACGCCGTGGATGTCGCCGGTGAAACGGCCGTCTTCCAGCGTAACGCCGATCGCCATCGCATGATGGGCTCCCAGATGATGGGCGATCGGTTGTACCAGATGTTCGCCGCTGGCGGAAATAATGATCAGCGTGTCGCCGCGCTGGCGGTGCCAGTCCATGCGTTCGCGCGCTTCCGGGTAAAGCCGGGGCAGGATATCGCGCCGGATAAAGCGCTCCACCCAGCCAGAAACCGTTTCGGCGCTCAGGCCAATCAGCGGTGACAGCGAGAGATACATGTAATCTTCGATCGCCAATGTGCCCTGATAGTAACTCTGCATCAGATGCTGCTCTTGCTGTAGCAGTTCTTCGCCAGCGAACCCTTGTGATTCCAGCCAGCGCAGCCACAGGCCCGTGCTATCCGCACAGATCAGGGTTTCGTCCAGATCAAACAGGGCTAAATCCATCGAGGCCTCCGGAAGAGAAAAACAGGGAACTGGTGAGTGAGGGGATGGTGCATCGGACATCACCTCCGCCGATGCACCAGTATATCGGTCAATAATGACAACCGCGCGTCAATGTGGTGATACCTGGTCAGACGCGGCCAAAACGTCCCGCATGATGCCGTTCTGCCAGTCAAAATAGGGGTTGAAGGTCAACCGCACGTGGGTTTTCCCCTCCTCCTGATAACCCCAGTCGGAATACCAGAACTGGCTGCGATCGCGGCATTGATCAGCACCCGGCGACGTAGGGCCATTATTGCAGAGGATCACTGAGCCGTTGCTGCCATACAACGGGTTATCCGGTGAGAATAAGACCGACATGTGAGAAAACTGGCTGATGCGCCACTCCGGCAGACGATCGCCGCGTACCTGTTCCCGGCTGGTTATGGCGTTGTCCGGCTGCCCGTACCAGATAAGACGGCTGGCGGGATGGGTGAAGTGGGTACGAAAAGTCTGTCGCAGGTAGGCGGTATCCAGCACAGAGTCATGTTCGGCGACCACCATTAGCACCGGGCGGTCGTAATCACGGTGCCACAACAGACGGCGTACCCCCAGGCTGGAGAGATAGTACTGAGCCAAACCGTTGGTGGGCACCCGTAGGTAGCGCGTTGTCAGTTGCGCGGGCGCGCCTGGTCGCGGTGTGCGTAGCCACTCCCGAAACGGAGCAATCAGCGGCGTCAGGAAGTCAAAGGTTTCATTGGAGCGAATGGCGGGGGAGAACAGCACCAACCCGCGGATCTCAGGATGTTTTAGCGCGTATTCCAGTGCCAGGTTGGCACCGGTAGAAAAGCCGCCCAGATACACCTCATCCACATCACGCTGCAATTGTCTGGCTTGCTCGGCCACCACTTGCCGCCAGTCATCAACCGACACCGGAATCATATCCTCTGGGCGGGTGCCATGTCCGGCCAGTAATACCGTGCGGACAAGGTATCCTTGTCGCGCCAGTTCAGGGGCAACATCGCTGAAGGTGCCGGGCGCATCGCCCAGCCCGTGCACAAGCAGGATACCTTTACGAGGTTGCCCGGCGGGGCGGGTTTCCTGCGGCGTGTTCCAGCGCAGTTCCTGCTGACGATTGTCGGACTGGAACGTCCGATGTTGCTCTACCCACTGTTCGGTTTGCTGTTGGTAAACATCGAAAGAAGGCTGCCCCAGCGGGGGAAGCGCGGTACGGCCACAAGCGGCAAGCAGCGGCAACGTGATGGCCAACATCAGCGCCAGCGTTTTTGCCGTTAATAACCGCGTCCAGACAGAGGGGATCGTGTATTCCATAAAGCCATCCTTGCGAGCAGGCGTGCACAATAATAAGACGGTATGACCGGTGGATTGACAGAAAACCAGCTTTGAATCATAACGATAGCGGCCGGTGGGGACAATTCCTGTTGCATAAAAAAGCCGCGTAGGAAAAACGGTGATAGCCGGTCAATACGCTATCGTGGAATAACCTAAATTAGTAGCAATGAAATAATTAAATTTTGTTATTTGTCGAGTGCAAGTGATCGGTGCGAGAATCATCGCCCGTCAATTGACATCGGCGAACGGATCGGTAACAGTCCGCCGCCTGAACGATAACCCAAGTCAACCGATGCGCATTGAAGCGCCGACAGTGTTGTGTAAACCAGCTGTGTAAACCAACCGTGTCGTATAAACCAAAAGGACGCGTGAGATGCGCTCAGTGAAAAAACCTTATCCCCCGTTTCATGCTGAGCATGTAGGCAGCTTTTTATTGCCGCATCGCCTGAGAGTGGCCCGACAACACTGGCGTCAAGGGCTGATGAGCCATGATCAGCTAACGGAAATCGAAAACGAAGAAGTGCTGAACGTGGTCAAGCGCCAGAAAGCGTGTGGTCTAAGTGCAATTACCGATGGCGAGCTGCGTGTTCGTGACGGCATTAACGATTTTTTCTCCTGTCTGACCGGGATTGAGATTGATGCTGCCTCTCTGCCGGATAGCGATATGCCGTGCCGGTTGCGGGTGGTGGGTAAACTCGATTTTGACGACGGCCATCCCTTTCTGACCCATTATCGCTTTTTGCATCAGGCGGTGGGCGACGATGGGGAAATCATGGCGAAGCAGACGCTTCCCAGCCCGAACATGCTGATGTATCCGGCGATTCGCAACAATAATGTTTACCCGTCGCTGGACGCGTTTTGCGATGATTTGGTCATGGTATACCGCAAAGTGATTCAGGCGTTTTACCGTCAGGGATGCCGCTATCTTCAGCTGGATGACCTGTTCTGGGCACATTTGTGCGACGTGCAGGTGATGGAAAAGGAAAACGCGGCGGGGTTTGCCTTACGCGATCTGCTGGAGCGATGCGCCCGTACGTTGAATCAGGCGTTGGCGCAACGCCCGCCAGATATGTTTATCAGCCTGCACATGTGCTGTCGGCGTTTTTCTCCCAACTGGGTTGATGGCGGTGGGCGGGAAGTGATGGGGTATGCGATGGCAAACCTGGCGGTGGACAGCCTGTTCATTGAATACGATGACCGGCGTCCGGTCGGGTTGGAGCCGCTGCGTCAGGTAAGCTGTCAGAAAGTGGTGCTGGGGGTGATGGATTCCCACAGTGCGGCGTTGGAAGCGCCGAACTCGGTCAAGATGGCGATCAATACCGCTTCGCTGTACGTACCGCTGCAACAGTTGGCTATTAGCCCAAAGTGCGGCTTTGGACATCGCTGTCATGAAGGTACGACGGAAGAGCAGCAGTGGGCCAAACTGCGGCATATGGTGAATATTGCCCGTGAAATTTGGACGCTGCCGGAATAAGCGGCTGAAAGGCGGCGTAATCCGTAGTGAGAATAATTCTTGATATCGCGTTAAGGCTGACTAAACTGGCTGCGCTCGTTGTGACAGAAAAGCGGATATTATGGAGTTACTTCACCTTGTCTACCGGCAGTATCGCTGGCCGTTTCTGGCCGTCATCTTTCTTAGCCTTGCCAGCGCAGCGCTGGGGATTGGCCTTATCGCCTTCATTAACCAGCAACTGATTAAGGCTGTTAGCCCGACATTAGAGGTATTGCCGGGGTTTATCGGCTTGCTGGTCTTGTTGATGGCGGTGACGCTGGCTTCGCAACTGGCGCTGACCGTGCTGGGCCACCATTTCGTCTGCCGCCTGCGCGGGCAACTGATCAAACGTATTCTCGACACCGGGCTGGAACGGTTGCAGCAGATTGGCCCCGCGCAGTTGCAGGCCAGCCTTGCCAGCGATATCCGCACCATCACGCTGGCGTTTGTGCGCCTGCCGGAACTGGTGCAGGGCATCATTCTGACTTTTGGTTGCGCTGCCTATCTGGCCTGGCTGTCACCGCGCATGATGCTGGTGACGGCGCTGTGGGTAGCGCTCACCATCTGGGGCGGCTACTGGCTGGTTTCCCGCGTGTATCGCCATTTCAGCCGGGTACGCGAAGAGGAAAACCGGCTGCATGACGATTACCAGCGGGTGATCGACGGCAGCAAAGAGCTGTCGCTGAACCGTGACCGGGCGCGCCAGCTGTATGAACAGGGCTATCAGCGCCATGCCGACGACTACCGCCACCATATTATCCGGGCGGATACCTACCACCTGAGCGCCATCAACTGGTCGAACATCATGATGCTGGGGGCAATCGGTGCGGTGTTCTTTATGGCGAACAGCCTGGGCTGGGCTGATAACGCGGTTGCCGCTACCTATTCCCTTATTCTGCTGTTTTTGCGCACGCCATTACTACAGGCGGTCGGCGCGTTTCCTACGCTGGTCAGCGCCCAGGTCGCGTTTGATAAGCTGCGCCAGTTGAAGCTGGTCGATTATCAGCCTGGATTTTCGTCGGCATCCGCCCCTCGCCAGTGGCAAACCCTGACGCTGCGCGATGTCTGCTTTCGCTATGACGACGATGGCGGGTTTGAGGTTGGGCCGATCACCCTCACGCTGCGACGCGGCGAGCTGGTGTTCCTGATCGGCGGTAACGGCAGCGGCAAGTCAACGTTGGCGATGCTACTGACCGGGCTATACACGCCGGTGTCAGGTGAGCTGATGCTGGATAACCAGCCGGTGCCGCTGGCGCAATATCAGGCGCTGTTTTCGGCGGTGTTTACCGATTTTTACCTGTTTGATCACCTGCTGGGGCCGCAAGGTGGCGCTCCGGATACATCGCTGGTATCCGACTGGCTCGACCGGCTCACTATGCGCCAGAAACTGCATATCTCGGCGCAGCGCATCCAGAACCTGTCGCTCTCGCAGGGGCAGCGCAAGCGAGTGGCGCTGCTGCTGGCGGTAGCGGAGCAACGCGATATTTTGCTGCTGGATGAGTGGGCTGCTGATCAGGATCCGCAATTCCGCCGGGTGTTTTATCAGGTGTTATTGCCACAACTGCGCGCGGAAGGAAAAACCGTTATCGCCATCAGCCATGACGACCACTATTTCGAACAGGCGGACCGATTGTTGGAAATGCGATCGGGCACGTTGGTGGAACTGGTTGGCGACGCCCGCCGTGAGGCAAGCCGCGATGCCATTGCCCGCATTAGCCTTGTTGAAGGGGATGCCGATGAAAATCGGTCGCTTATTCAGTGATCTGGCTCTCCTGTTGGGCATCAGGTGCTATACAGCCTTTGGGGAGCGCTGCAACATAAGCGCCGATGCCAGCCTACCCGCTGGCAGATAAGGAGTTTTTCGATAAAAAACGATCGGCTGATGCCGGCTTCCGGGCAGGAATAGCCCGATCGTCCTCTGACCCATTAAAGAGAATCTGTTATGGAACGATGGTTTAAATCTCTGTTTATTGTTGTTTTCTTCTTTGCTTTCACGGCCAACGCGGCAGATAAACTGCCAAATATCGTCATCCTGGCAACCGGCGGGACTATTGCTGGTTCGGCAGCGACGGGCACTCAGACCACCGGTTACAAGGCGGGCGCGCTTGGTGTAGATACGCTGATCAACGCCGTACCCGATGTGAAAAAACTGGCTAATGTGACAGGCGAGCAATTCGCCAACATGGCCAGCGAAAACATGACCGGCGACGTGGTGCTGAAACTGAGCCAGCGGGTGAACGCGCTGCTGGCGCGTGACGATGTGGATGGCGTGGTGATTACCCACGGTACGGACACGCTGGAGGCGTCGGCTTATTTTCTCCATCTGACGGTGAAAAGTGACAAACCGGTGGTGTTTGTGGCGGCGATGCGTCCGGCTACGGCCATTAGCGCCGATGGCCCGATGAACCTGCTGGAAGCCGTCCGTGTGGCGAGCGATAAGCAATCTCGCGGCCGTGGCGTGCTGGTGGTGCTCAATGACCGTATCGGTTCTGCTCGTTATATCACCAAGAGCAACGCGTCAACGCTGGACAGTTTTCGGGCAAATGAAGAAGGTTATCTGGGGGTTGTGATCGGCAACCGTATTTATTATCAGAACCGTATCGATAAGCTGCATACCACTCGCTCTGTGTTTGATGTGCGCGGTCTGACTTCACTGCCGAAAGTCGATATTCTGTATGGCTATCAGGATGACCCGGAATACCTGTACGACGCGGCTATTCAGCACGGCGTAAAAGGCATTGTTTATGCCGGAATGGGGGCCGGGTCGGTGTCGGTGCGTGGCATTGCCGGTATGCGTAAGGCGCTGGACAAAGGCGTGGTAGTGGTGCGCTCCTCCCGTACTGGTAATGGCATCGTGCCGCCAGATGAAGCCCTGCCTGGCCTGGTTGCGGATTCTCTTAACCCGGCTCATGCCCGTATTCTGCTGATGCTGGCACTGACCCGTACCAGCGATCCGGCGGTGATCCAAGAGTATTTCCATACCTATTGATCCACGCGTTTATCGCATGAACAGGCCGCCGATTGGCGGCCTGACTGTTTTTTATGGTCGTCGCGCTATAACGGCGGTTTTTACGGCGTAACTTGCCATGTTTGGTAAGCATTATGGCGTGTTGTGCTGAATTTAAACGGAAAGCTGGCGTGAAGTGGCTTTCCCTATACCGGGGCCGTGCGGAGGCTTTCTTAATAAGGATTATTGCCTGTATGATTCTGCTCTTGGTATGACAGGCGCTGGTTGGCAGCAGTTTCCGTTGCGGATGATAAGCCTGAGAAAAATAAGGACTGGTCGTGACATGACACAACCCATTTTTATGGTCGGTGCCAGAGGGTGCGGAAAAACCACGGTTGGCGGTGAGCTGGCGCGGTCGCTTGGCTATGAGTTTGTCGATACAGACATTTTTATGCAGTATACCAGCGGCTTGACCGTGGCGGATGTCGTCGCTGCTGAAGGGTGGCCGGGGTTTCGCCGCCGGGAGAGCGAGGCACTACACGCGGTAACCGCACCGAACCGGATTGTGGCAACCGGCGGTGGTATGGTGCTGCTGGAGCAGAATCGTCAGTTTATGCGTGCGCAGGGGATTGTGATTTACCTGCACGCACCAGCACAGGCGCTGGCGCAGCGGTTAGAGGCCAGCCCTCAGGCGCATCAGCGACCGACGCTGACCGGGCGACCGATCGCTGAAGAGATGGAAGCGGTGCTCAGTGAGCGTGAGGCGTTGTATCAGGATGTGGCGCACTATGTGGTGGACGCCACCCGAGCGCCCGCTGTGATTGTTGCGGAACTGGTGCAGACGTTACGTCTGCCAGCGGCCTGACGGTCAATCGATTTTTTAACAGAAAGGTTGGGCATTATGCTGAATGTAAATGAGTATTTTGAAGGGAAAGTAAAATCTATCGGTTTTGACGGCAGCCGCATCGGCCGCGCCAGCGTCGGGGTGATGGAAGCAGGTGACTATACCTTTGGCACCGGGCAGGCGGAAGAAATGACGGTAGTCAGCGGTGCGTTGAACGTGCTGTTGCCGGGCGCGCAGGAATGGCAGCTGTTTGAAGCCGGTGCGGTCTTCAACGTGCCGGAAAAAAGTGAATTCAAACTGAAGGTGTCTGAACCCTCGTCCTATCTGTGCCGTTATCTCTGATTCTGGTCATCGTTTCCTTTCTTCATCAGCGGCTGTCAGTGATATCGACAGCCGTTTTCTGATATTACGTTACGCTCTGTGCTTATCGATGTCGCGGTGCCATCTGTTTGTCATTCTGCCGCTATATGATTGTCGAAACGTTTTGCTATTCCATTTTATATACCCGTCATACTTCAAGTTGCAGGTGTGTTGGCTGCGTTACAAGGCTCACATGAGCCTTGCCCTGAAGGGCCAACGCTTCGCGTTGTTCAACACGCAATACGTTTTGTCCTGCAACTCGAATTATTTGGGGTATAGTGATAATGACGTTTGGTAATTGCCAGGCGGAAATATAGATATTTGAAAATATATAAATTCCTATATTGTTGATTTGTTATTAATTATAAAAACCATATTATTTTCTTATATGAAAAATTTCAGATAAATCTGTAAATCTGATAGCAGCCATTGTATTTTCCTGTGAGAAGGCCTTTCTGTTGGTGGCGGTGTCGTCTATCTGCGTGATAGAGAGGAGATACTTCTGGCAAACCGCTTTACTTTTTCGAATGGAATGCCTCGTGATTCATGAGGCGATCGTTGTGGTTATTTAAAAAAGCATTTCAATAATGATGTGGTCACTATGCTTAAAACTACTCGCGCTCGTATTCTGGCCGTATGCACGGCTATCATTGTGGTTGCCCTGGTAATTAATACTTCTTTGAATTACCGGGTAACTGATAAATATAACGATGAATCCATCAATAACCTGCTCACCGCAGTAACTGCAGGCCATAGCCTGGCTATTAGCGATTGGGTGGCGGCTAAAAAACAAATCATTACGTCGCTCAATGGTGTGGGGTTGACCAGCGACGACCCGATTCCGGTATTTAAACAGATGGCGGCGGCAGGCAGCTTCATCAACGTGTATATGGGGTACGCTACCCATACTGCCAAATTCTCCGACCCCGGTGGTATTCCTGCCAATTATGACCCCACTGTCCGCCCCTGGTATCAGCAGGCAGTGAGAGAAGGTAAAGCTATCGCGACCGCGCCGTATCTGGACATGGCAACCAATACCATTGTGGTGTCGTTTGTCGCGCCGGTGCTGGACGGCAGTAACGTCAAGGGCGTGTTGGGCAGTGATGTAACCATGGACAGCGTTATCGCCAACGTTAAAGCTATCCATCCAACGCCTGCCAGCTATGGCATTCTGATCCAGGCGGACGGCACCATCATCGCTCATCCAGACGCCAAGCTGACGCTGAAAAAATTAACCGAGATTGCCCCACAGGTGAATCTGGGACAGGTGCTGAAATCTGACCACCCGGTGCAGTTGAGCATCAGTGGGCGCGATATGCTGGTAAAAGCTCAACCGGTTGCAGGCACCGATTGGTATGTGCTGGTCGCGCTGGACAAGGCGGAAGCCACCGCCGGTATGGGTTCACTGCTGTGGACGTCGGTGGTCGCGCTGGTGATCATCAGTGTTCTTGGCTCAGTGGTGTTAGGTGTGCTGATCAACGCCTCGCTCAAACGTCTGTTACAGATTCGCGATGCGATGGACGATATCAGTCACGGCACCAACGACCTGACCCTGCGTTTGCCAGACGATGGTCATGATGAAGTGGCGCAGATCGCCCGCTCGTTCAACACCTTTGTCGACAAACTCAGCATGATCATGCTGCAAATTCGTGATATCAGCGCATCGCTGCAAACCGCGACCGACGAAGTGGCGACCGGCAATAACGATCTGGCGTCCCGCACTGAAGCGGCCGCGGCCAGCTTGCAGCAAACCGCCGCCGCACTGGAGCAGATTTCTGCCACCGTTACCCAGTCGGCCGGTTCCGCCCAGCAGGTGAACGATCGTACCCGCTCGTTGGCGAACGATGCCAGCGCAGGGGGGAAAGTGGTGTCCGAGGTTGTTGACACCATGCAGGAGATCGAAGTGGCTTCTGGCAAGATTGGCGATATTATCGGTGTGATCGACGGTATTGCTTTCCAGACCAATATCCTGGCACTGAACGCGGCGGTGGAAGCGGCCCGTGCGGGTGAGCAAGGTCGTGGCTTTGCGGTCGTGGCTGGCGAGGTCCGTTCGCTGGCACAGCGGAGCGCGCAGGCGGCGAAAGAGATCAAAGCGCTGATCGAATCCACCGTCGAGAGTGTGAATACCGGTTCGCGGCAGGTGCGTCAGGCTGGTAACACCATGACCGAAATTGTCGGCGGCGTGTCTTCCGTGAGTACGGTGATGTCGGAAATCACCCATGCATCAGGAGAACAGATGCGCGGGATTCAGGAGATCAACAAAGCGGTGGCGCAGTTGGACTCAATGGTGCAGCAGAACGCGGCGATGGTGCAGGAAGCGGCATCCGCCTTCGCCTCATTGCAGTCGCAGTCTGAAGAACTGCACTCCTCGATCAGCCACTTTAAGCTGTAAATCAACAGGGCGCCGGGTTACCCGGCGTCCAGAGGCCGACGTTGATTACCGGTCAACGTTGTGCCTCGCCACCTAACGCTTCTGTCAGGTTGGCGATCAATGCCGCCACTTCGCCGGTCATCAGCGTAAAGTCGGCGTCAAACCGCTGAGCCACGTCTTCCCGGTCGATATCGTCGTTCTGTTCGCGCAGGGTATCGGCGAATTTCAGACGCTTGAGCGAACCATCGTCCGCCAGCACCAACTGGATGCGTTCCTGCCAGTCCAGCGCCAGTTTGGTCACCACTTTGCCCGCTTCGATATGGGTGGCGATTTCGTCGCTGACCAGTTCCTGTTTCTTGCAGCGAATGACGCCGCCGTCTTCCAGCACCGCTTTCAGTTCGGCTTCATCTTGCAGCGTGAAACCGGCGGGCGTCTGGCCGGAACGTACCCACTCGGTCAGCGTCAGCTCGATCGGGTTTTCCATGGTCAACGGCACCACCGGCAGCGACCCCAGCGTTTTACGCAGAAGCGCCAGCGTATCCTCGGCTTTCTTGGCGCTGGCAGCGTCCACCATGATCAGGTGATTAACGGTGTCTATCCACAGTGAAATCTGGCTAAACCGGCTGAACGCACGGGGCAGCAGGCTGTGCAGCACGTCGTCTTTCAGCGCGTCTTTTTCGGTTTTCTTCAGTTTGCGGTGCTGTTCGCCTTCCAGCTTGTCGATTCGCGCCTGTAGCGCTTGCTTGATAACCGGCGCAGGCAAAATCTTCTCTTCTTTGCGGGCGCAGATCAGGATCTGACCGTTGACCACGTGGGTCAGCGCGTCGCCGTGCGGTCCCATCGGCGAAACCCAACCGGTTTTGGTCAGATCCTGACTGCCGCAGGGGGTAAAGGCGAAGGAGGCCAGCTGTGTCTCCATGGCGTCCGCAGAGAGGCTGATATCGCGGCTCAGGCGATAAATCATCAAATTTTTAAACCACAGCATTTTTCTTCCCAGACTGGCGCGTCGCTGGCGCGCTTTCTCGTGATCACACGAAGCGAGCTTCAGGACGCAAGGGTTAATCGCAGCGGGCATAATAACGAATTGTGGTGAGAGGCGGTACGATTACGATAATGTCATCGTCAGGCATACGCGAGTTCGGTGAATAAACAGGAGGCAATGTGCGAATAGGTATTGATTTGGGCGGCACCAAAACCGAGGTCATTGCGCTGACGGACGAAGGGCGCGAGGCATTCCGCCACCGGGTGGCGACGCCACGGCATGACTATCGGCAAACCCTGCAATCTATCGCCGATCTGGTTGGCATGGCGGAGCAGGCCACCGGACAGCGCGGCAGCGTGGGCGTCGGTATTCCTGGTACGTTGTCGCCGGTAACCGGCCGGGTCAAAAACGCCAATTCGGTGTGGCTGAATCAGCAACCGCTGGATCAGGACCTGGCGCAGCTGTTAGGGCGGCCAGTGCGGGTGGCGAACGACGCCAACTGCTTTGCGGTATCCGAAGCGGTGGATGGCGCGGCGGCGGGTGCAGACAAGGTGTTTGCAGTGATTATTGGCACCGGTTGTGGTGCCGGTATCGCCTTAAATGGGCAGGCGCACATCGGGCGCAACGGCGTGGCGGGCGAGTGGGGGCATAATCCGCTGCCGTGGATGGATGCCGACGAATGGCGCGATCAGCAATCGATGCCTTGTTATTGCGGCCGCACGGGGTGCATCGAGACGTTTATTTCCGGCACCGGTTTTGGCATGGACTATCAGCGTCTGAGCGGGCAGACGCGCCAGGGTCATGAAATTATTGAGCTGGCCGGGCGGGGCGATGTGCTGGCGGAGCAGGCACTGCAACGCTATGAGCAGCGGCTGGCTAAATCGCTGGCGCATATCGTCAATTTACTAGACCCAGATGTGATTGTGCTGGGCGGCGGCATGAGCAACGTTAAACGGCTGTATGACACCGTGCCCGGTTTACTGAAACAATGGGTGTTTGGCGGCGAGTGCGATACGCCGGTTCGACAGGCGATTCACGGTGACTCCAGTGGCGTGCGCGGTGCGGCCTGGCTGTGGCCGCACGCGCGCTAAATATGCAGCGGGGACGCCAGGTACGCCCCGCTGAATTTATTTCACTGCATACGCGCTGTCGAGCTGGCTAAGGCCCAAACCGTTGCGCTTTCTGACCCGGATTTGCACCTGGATGCGATCTTTCATCGCTTCCACGTGACTGATGACGCCGATGCTCTTGCCGGAAGCGTTCAGGTTATCCAGTACGTCCAGCGCGGTATCCAGGGTTTCACCGTCCAGCGTGCCAAAACCTTCATCGAGGAACAGCGAGTCAATGCGGGTTTTGGTGCTGACCAGATCGGATAGTGCCAGCGCCAGCGCCAGGCTGACCAGAAAACTCTCGCCACCAGACAGCGTGCGGGTATCGCGCACGGCATCGGCCTGCCAGGTATCGGCCACCTGCAACTCCAGCGTGTCGGATGCTTTGCGTTGCAGCAGGTAGCGCCCATGTAGACGCGACAGCTGGCGGTTAGCCAGAAACACCAGATGATCCAGCGTCAGCCCTTGCGCAAAGCGGCGGAATTTGTCGCCTTTCTGCGAGCCAATCAACTGATTAAGGTAGCCCCAGTCGTCGCACTGTTGCTGACCGCGGGCGATGGCCTCCAGCAACAGGCGCTGTTTGTCGCGGCGTTGCTGATCGCTGGCAAGCTGCTGGCGCAGTTCCCCCTGATGTGCGGCTTCGGCTTTCACCATGTCACCAAGGCCGGAGAGCAACTGGCGAATGTCATGGTCGCTGATGCCTTCCGGCATCGATTCTGGCCGGGTTGTCATGTGTTGCGCCAGCGCGCTGTCCGCCTGTTGCAACAACGCATCCACCTGCTGTTGACGCTGGCTGAGCCGCTCTTTTAGCGTGAGGAGATGATGGCGCTCGGCCTCGGCCAGCAAGGCATGGCGGAAGGCGGCTTCATCGTCGAATCCGGCGGCGGTCAGTGCGTCTTCAAACCCGGCTTGAAGCTGCTGCCATGCGGTTTCAGCATGGTGGCTTTGCTGCTCCAGGCTGCCGATTTCCCCGTTCAGACGGCTGTGCAACGACTGACCCTGCTGCCACTGTTGCTGCGCCTGCTGGCTTTCCAGCTCCAGTGACTGGCTGACCTGCCGCAATTGCTTCAGCACCTCGTTCACCGCCTGATTGCCCATCAATTGCCAGCGCTGTTGCTGCGCCTGTTCCAGCGTGCGTTGGGTGTCGGCCAGTTGCTGCTGATAGGTTTTGATGGCGGTTTCGGTTTCCTCCTGCCGCTGCTGGCTGGCGATGATTTCCGCTTCCAGCGCGGCGAGTTGCGGCTGGCACTGATGCTGTTCGTGCTCGTTTTCCTGCCAGCGCAACCATTCCGTCTGGCGCTGACGCAGCCACTCTTCCTGCTGTGCGAGTGTCGGTGCGGTGAGTTCAAACGTTTCCAGCGTTTGGCTGAGGCTGTCGTGCAGGCGTTGCAACTCGCGTTCGGTTTTTTCCAGTAACAGCCGCAGCTCTTCCCGCGAGGCGTTCAGAGCGGTCTGTTGCTGGGTATTCAGTTCCAGTTGCTGCACGGTTTGTGCCAGCAGCTGCTGCGCGGAAGTGAGTAAATCCTTACTTTCCTGAATATGGCGTTGATTACGCTCACGACTGGCGATCTGCGCTTGCAACGACTGTTCCCGCGTGTTGGATTCTTCAATCCACTGATGCAGGGCCGACAGTTGCAGCGGATCGAACTCAACAAGTAAGCGTTCACTGACTGACTGGCACTGCAACTGTAACGACTCGTTATCGCGTCGAACGCCATCCAGCGCGTTTTGCTGCTGCAGGCGATGCTGTTTTTGTAACTGAAGCTGGGTTTCGGTCTGCACCACGCTGGCTTTCAGCGCCTCCACCTCCTGACGTAACGCATGTAGCCGGAGCTGGGTTTCCGAAGGGCGCAGCGCCTGATAACGTTCCACCGCTGGATGATGCGGGGAGCCGCACAGCGGGCACTCTTTGCCCGGTTGCAGTTGCTGGCGCTCGCGTTCCAGACTGACGATGCGCAGTTCCAGTTCGTGGCGTTTGTCGAGGTCGGCCAGATGGTCGGCCTGGCGCTGATAGTCCTGACGCTGCTGGGTCTGTTGATCTTCCAGCGCCTGAATGCGGCGCTGGGTGTCCAACTGTTGCGCTTCCAGCAGGGTGCGCTGGCTCATCAACTGTTGCAGCACGGCGGCACTGGTGGCCAATTGCTGGCGATCCGGGCGTTCGGCCATGAGCCGGGTCAGTTGCTGGCGCAGGTCTGCCAGCGGTTGCTCCGCTTCCAGCTGTTCATCCTGCTGCAAGTGCTCGGTCAGCAGTTGGCTGGCTCGCTCGCAGGCACCTTGCTGTGCCTGCTGTTTTTCAACCAGTGAGGCGCGCTGCTGGTCAAGGTACTCCGCCTGAATCTGCTGCTGCGCCGCTTTTTCTTGCAGCACCTGCAAGTCCTGCTGCCATTTCTGCTGCTGGGGAAATTGCGCCTGCCACAGTGGAATATGGCTGCCCAAATGCTGGTGGCGGCTATGTTGCTGGCGATAGTTTTCGATGTCTTCCAGCCGTTGCCGTGTCTGTTCCTGCTGGCGTTGTAGTCTGCTCAGGCTGGCGATCAGCGTTTTCTGCTGTTCCAGCAGGTTATCTAACGCTTGCTGTTGCTGGGCGCGCTGGGCTTGCTGGGTGGCGATGTGGTGGTCGAGCGGCAGGATCCGTTCATTGATCAAGGTTTCCTGTTGCTGGCGATGCTCGGCGTGCTGCTGTCGGGTGGCCTGCACTTTTTCCAACTGGATTTTCAACAGATTGAGCGCATCCTGCTGGCGGCTGATCTGCTGGCGGACGCTATTCAACTGCTGGGTCAGGCGTTGTTTTTCCCGTAGCGCGCGTTCGCGTTCATCAAAGCGCGGACGCAGTTTTTCCGCTGGTTCGCTGCGTTGCAGTTTATCCAGTTGTGATTGCGACTGTTGCTGCAATTGTTCCTGCGCGGCCCGCTGCTGCTGGGCTTGATGTTGCGCCTGCTGGAGTTGCAGTAACGTGTCGTACCAGCGCTGATGCTCCAGCACCTCTTCCCGGTGCAATGACAGTGATTGTTCCTGCTGGCGGATGGCTTCCAACTGCTGCTCCAGCGCCTGGCGCTGCTCGTCGCTCAGCAATTCCAGCGTAGCGACCTGCGCCCGCAGGGTTTCCAGCTTGCTTTGGGCGTCTTTGTGCTTCTCGAACACCCGCTCCGAGATCTGGCCGTAAATGTCGGTGCCGGTCAGCTCTTCAAGTAACTCGGCTCGCTGATTGGCATCGGCGTTCAGGAAGGCGGCGAACTGCCCCTGGGACAGCATCATCGATTTGGTGAAGCGATCGAAATCCAGCCCGGTGATATCGGCGATCAGCGCCAGTTTGTCGTTCACCTTATCGGTGAGGATTTTGCCGTCGGCGCACAGTGCCAGTTCTACCTTGGGCGGTTGCAGATTGCCTTCCGGACTGCTGTGGGCGCGATGCTGACTCCAGAAGGCACGGTAGGCGACATTCTTCACCTCGAACTCCACTTCTGCCAGACATTCGGCGGTGTGGCGCGTCATCAGCTCGTTCTGGCTGGGGCTGACTTTCAGGCGCGGCGTCTGGTGGTACAGCGCGAGGCAGATGGCGTCCAGCAGCGTGGTTTTACCTGCGCCGGTAGGACCGGTGATGGCGAACAGGCTGTTGCTGGAGAACGGCTCGCGGGTGAAATCGATTTTCCACTCGCCCTGCAACGAGTTGAGATTTTTCAGGCGTAGGCTAAGAATTTTCATGCGGACGCCTCCCGTCGCTGCTCGTCAATTTCCTGAATGACCCGCTCGAACAACCCTTTCAGCCGCTGCTGGCGCGCCTCGTCCAGCTCGCTCTCCAGCGCCAGCCGTCGGGCAAACACCTCGGCAGGTTGCAGCTCCTCCAGCGTTTCCTTTTCCAACTGCACCAGCATTTGTTGCTGCTGTTCCCGCGCCCGGCGCAGCAACAGCACTTCCACATTCATCGGTTCGGTTAGCGCCTGAATGCGTTGCTGAATGTCGCTCAGATAATCCTGAGTGGCGATCTCGATATCCAGCCACACCGGTTTGTCGCCGTGATAGTCGCGAAATCCGGCCAAACGGCGCTCGATCTCCGGCAGATTGCCTTTCACTAATTGCATCGGTTGTTCGGTCGGCACGGTCAGCGCGATGACGTCCTGCAATTTTCCCTGCTCGAAATGCACCAGATACACCGATTTCTCATGATTCAGTTCGTCAAAACTCAGCGGAATCGGCGAGCCGCTGTATCGGATGTGTTCGCATTGCGCCACCCGCTGCGGGCGATGAATATGGCCGAGCGCGATGTAGTCCGCCGGGGGGAAGGCCTGAGCCGGAAACGCGTCCAGTGTGCCGATATAGATATCGCGCACCGAATCGGAGGTGGCGACGCCCACCGTGGTGAGGTGGCCGGTTAGCACAATCGGCAGTTCGCGGCCCAGCGCTTCACGTTGCTCACAGGCGAGTTGGTAACAGCGCTGATAATGATGGGCGATGGCATCCTGCAACGCCTGCTGTTTTTGTGCGCCGGACTGGCCGGCCTGGCTGGTGAGTACATCGCGTGGACGCAAAAAAGGAACCGCGCACAGCAGCGCGCCGGGTTCGCCAGCGCGGTTGTTCAGCACCAACACCTGTTCGTGAATGTCGCCGTCAAAACCGGCGACCACCTGGGTATTCAGGCAGGCCAGCAGTGCGCGTGACTCATTCAGGGTAGCAACCGAATCATGGTTGCCGCCCATCACCACCAACTGGCAGCCGGTACGCTGCAATGCCACCACAAAATGGTTATACATTTCACGGGCATAACTGGGTGGTGCGCCGTTGTCGAACACATCACCTGCTACTATTACTGCATCGGCCTGATGCTGCTCAACCTGCTGAACCAACCAGTGCAAAAACGCCTGATGCTCAGGCGCACGGCTCCGGGTATAAAAGTACTGACCGAGATGCCAGTCAGACGTGTGAATAATTCGCATGAGACTCCCTGCAGGTGAGTGCAAACGATGTGTTGTTTTGGCGGTGCTTGCGGACAATGGCGGTCAGTGAGGCAAGGCGCTTGTTCGTCATGGCGAAACACCGCGTCTTTATCATCGGCGATTATAGGCGTGCAGTTTAGGGCATGTCCCAAATATCTGTGTCGGCTCCCGTCGACAGGCGAGATTTAGCTATGTTGTTGCAGGCAGATAATGTGAGAAATTAAACGGGGCGGCAGTTTTCGGCAGCGGCTGAATACGGCGGCTGTCGGGGCGAAAACGTACCGTGGTGGGGGTGCCGTTTTTCATAAATCTGTCATAAAACTGACGCATAATGCACACCGCACGCTAACCGTGACGATTAACGGCAGGATTGATATGGCAAGACGTATTTTGGTGGTGGAAGATGAAGCGCCGATTCGCGAGATGGTGTGCTTCGTGCTGGAACAGAATGGTTATCAGCCGGTTGAGGCTGAGGATTACGATAGCGCCGTTACCCGGTTGGCCGAACCTTATCCTGAATTGGTGCTGCTGGACTGGATGCTGCCTGGCGGGTCCGGTTTGCAGTTTATCAAGCACATGAAACGCGAAGCGCTGACCCGCGATATTCCGGTCATGATGCTGACGGCGCGTGGTGAAGAAGAAGATCGCGTGCGCGGGCTTGAAGTGGGTGCCGACGATTACATTACCAAACCGTTTTCGCCCAAAGAGCTGGTGGCGCGCATCAAGGCGGTAATGCGCCGGATTTCACCGATGGCGGTTGAGGAAGTGATTGAAATGCGTGGGTTGAGCCTGGACCCTTCTTCACATCGGGTAACCACGGAAG
This sequence comes from Dickeya undicola, assembly GCF_000784735.1. Lineage (GTDB taxonomy): Bacteria > Pseudomonadota > Gammaproteobacteria > Enterobacterales > Enterobacteriaceae > Dickeya > Dickeya undicola. Next base: position 237,833 of record NZ_JSYG01000032.1, on the reverse strand, counting down.
AACACGCGCTGGATATGGGGCCGACGGAGTTCAAACTGCTGCATTTCTTTATGACGCACCCGGAACGGGTATATAGTCGTGAGCAGTTGCTGAATCACGTATGGGGCACTAACGTTTATGTTGAGGATCGTACTGTGGATGTCCATATCCGCCGCCTGCGCAAGGCGCTGGAAACCAGTGGACACGACAAGATGGTTCAGACCGTTCGGGGAACTGGATACCGTTTCTCAACACGTTATTGATAGCGTGAGTCCCGGAGAAAATCTGACGTGCTAGAACGTTTGTCCTGGAAAAAGCTGGCGCTGGAGCTGGCTTTTTTTTGTTTGCCCGGTCTGCTGCTGGGGCTGATTATCGGCTATCTGCCCTGGTTTCTGCTGGCCTCGGTACTGGCGGCGCTGTGCTGGAACTTCTATAACCAGTTGCGCTTATCCTACTGGCTGTGGGTTGACCGCAGCATGACCCCGCCGCCTGGCCGCTGGAGCTGGGAGCCGCTGTTTTACGGCCTCTATCAGATGCAACTGCGCAACCGCCGCCGTCGGCGTGAGCTGGCGCTGTTGATCAAACGCTTTCGCAGTGGAGCGGAATCGTTGCCGGATGCGGTGGTCATCACCACCGAAGAGGGCGGCATCATCTGGTGTAACCGCCTGGCTCAGCACCTGCTCAGCTTTCGCTGGCCGGAAGACAACGGCCAGAACATTCTCAACCTGCTGCGTTACCCAGAGTTCACCCAGTACATGCAACAGCAGGATTTCAGCCGCCCGCTGACGCTGACGCTGAAAAATTCCCACCACGTGGAATTCCGGGTGATGCCTTATTCGGAAGGGCAACTGTTGATGGTGGCCCGCGATGTAACCCAAATGCATCAACTGGAAGGCGCGCGCCGCAACTTCTTTGCTAACGTCAGCCACGAACTGCGCACGCCGTTGACGGTGTTGCAGGGCTATCTGGAGATGATGAACGACGAATCGCTGGATGGTGCGTTGCAGTCTAAGGCGTTGCACACCATGCAGGAGCAAACCCGCCGCATGGATGGGTTGGTGCGGCAATTGCTGACGCTATCGCGCATCGAAGCCGCCGCCGCCATCGATCTCAACGAGAAGGTGGATATCCCGCTGATGCTGCGGCTGCTCAAGCGTGAAGCCGATACCCTGAGTCAGGGGCGGCACGAGATTGTATTTCGCGTCAACGAGCAACTGCAGGTGTTCGGCAACGAAGAGCAGTTGCGCAGTGCGGTATCGAATCTGGTGTATAACGCCGTCAACCATACGCCGCAGGGCACCCGCATCGAGGTGTGCTGGCAGCAGACCCCGCAGGGCGCGCAGTTCCAGGTCAGCGATAATGGTCCGGGTATCGCCGCCGAACATCTTCCCCGCCTGACCGAGCGTTTTTATCGTGTCGATAAGGCCCGTTCGCGCCAGACTGGCGGTAGCGGGTTGGGGCTGGCGATCGTCAAACATGCGCTTAGCCATCATGACTCCCGGCTGGAGATTATCAGCGAAGAGGGCGCAGGCTCCCGCTTTATGTTCACGTTACCGAACCGGCTGATTGTCCATTCGGTGCTGAGTCAGAACGCCACGAATCCGCAGCTGTAATGGCGGCGGGGCTTGATTGTCCCCGCCGCAGTGCCGAAAATAGCCGGTTCTTGCCTCTCACCCGACGGAAACTGCCCATGATATCCACCCGCTGCCTGCTTGCCTTGCTGTTGTGCCTGTTCGGTCAGGCCACCGCCGCGCCACAGGCCATGCTGGCGGGTAATTTGTCCAGTGCGGGTTCCGACACGCTGGCGAATCTGATGACCTTCTGGGCGGCGGATTTCAGCCAGCATTACCCCGGCGTTAACCTGCAGATTCAGGCGGCGGGTTCGTCGTCGGCACCGACGGCGCTGGCAGCCGGGGCGGCGCAGCTGGGGCCGATGAGTCGGCCGATGAAGAGCAGCGAAATCGAAGCATTCGCACAGCATTATGGCTATGCGCCGACCGCGGTGCCGGTGGCGCTGGACGCGCTGGTGGTGCTGGTCAATCAGGACAACCCGGTTAGCGGGCTGACGGTGCGCCAGCTTGACGCCATCTTTTCTGTGACTCGCCGCTGTGGTGCTGGAAAACCGGTACAACGCTGGCAGGAGTTGGGGTTACGTGGCGTGTGGCAACAGCGAGCGTTGTTGCGTTATGGGCGTAATTCAGCCTCTGGCACCTATGGTTTCTTCAAGCAACAGGCGTTGTGCGGCGGTGATTTTCTGCCACAGGTCAATGAGTTGCCCGGTTCCGCCTCGGTGGTGCAGGCGGTGGCGGCATCGGTCAACGCCATCGGTTACGCCAGCATCGGTTTTCGCGCCAGCGGGGTACGGGTGTTGCCGCTGGCGGCCAGCGACAAAGACGATTACGTGTTACCGACCGCCGACACCATCCGCAGTGGGCGTTATCCCTACACGCGCTATCTCTATATCTACGTCAATAAAGCGCCCGGAAAACCGCTGGAGCCGCTAACCGCCGCGTTTCTGGAACGCGTGCTATCCGCGCCGGGGCAGGCGTTGGTCAGCCAGGATGGTTACCTACCCTTGCCGGAACGGGTGCGTGAACAAACCAGACAATCACTCGGTCTTGATGACATGACGCCTGCCTCAACGAGTACTTCTGCAATAAATTGATGATGAAGATGAATTTATTTCATGTGTCGTGAAAATTCCTCCATTGTCGTTGAGAAAAATGCGTGACAGGATAGTTTTACTTCTAGCCGTCTGGATGGCTATAAAATTCATTGGCGAAATTATTTCTATTAAAAACTATTTCTACTGAAAACTCATTCATCTAAAAATTGACTTGTCTGAATCCAAGCGCCTGAAATCGGCTATTTGGGGTCAGAAGTGCAGGAGCTAAACATGACACAAGCCCTTCCTCCGTTCCGTGCCGATGTGGTCGGCAGTTTATTGCGTCCGGCTGCCATCAAGCAGGCGCGTTTGCAGTTTCAGGCCGGTGAGATTGATGCTGCCGCATTGCGCCACGTTGAAGATCAGGAAATTCAGCGTGCGGTGGAGTTACAGCGCGCCGCGGGTCTGCAACTGGTGACCGACGGCGAGTTTCGTCGCGCCTGGTGGCACTTTGACTTCTTTGACAACCTGAATGGCGTAGAACGTTATGAAGCGGAGCAGGGCATTCAGTTTAACGGCGTGCAGACCAAAGCCCGCGGTGTAAAAGTGACCGGTAAGGTCAGCTTTAATCCGCAACACCCGATGCTGGACGATTTCCGTTTCCTCAAAAGCGTGGCCGGTGACGCCGTTGCTAAAATGACCATTCCCAGCCCGAGCGTGCTGCATTTCCGTGGTGGCCGTAGTGTCATTGACAGTACCGTTTATCCGGATCTGGCCGACTACTTCGACGATCTGGCGCAGACCTGGCATGATGCTATCCATGCGTTTTATGGCGCGGGCTGCCGTTATCTGCAACTGGACGATACGGTGTGGGCGTATCTGTGCTCTGAAGACCAGAAGCGTCAGATCCGCGAGCGTGGTGATGATCCTGATTATCTGCGTCGTACTTATGCGCAGGTGCTGAACAAGGCACTGGAAGGCAAGCCGGCCGATTTGGTCGTGGGTCTGCATGTTTGCCGCGGTAACTTCCGCTCTACCTGGATTTCCGAAGGCGGCTATGAGCCGGTGGCGGAAACCCTGTTTGGCGACGTGAAGGTGGATGCATTTTTCCTCGAATATGATACGGAACGGGCGGGCGGGTTCGAACCGTTGCGTTTCATCAAGCCGGGCCACCAGAAAGTGGTACTGGGCCTGATTACCACCAAGACCGGGGCGCTGGAAAATGCGGACGATGTGCAGAAGCGCATTGCCGAAGCGACGCAATATATTGCGTTGGACCAGTTGTGCTTAAGCCCGCAGTGTGGCTTTGCTTCTACCGAAGAGGGCAACACGCTGTCGGAAGCGCAGCAGTGGGACAAACTGAAGCTGGTGGTGGATATCGCCAAACGCGTCTGGTAAGCACATCTACCGCAAGCCAATATACTTTTTTATAACGCCGATGCTTAATATCGGCGTTTTTTATTTCTATAAGTTTTCAATATGGATAATCATTGCTCACTGTTGCAATTATGAGCTTATGTTTCGCGCTGAAAACTGTTTTGATGCACAAATCATGTATAGTTTGTTCGGTAAAATACAATTTGAGATGCTGGGTTTGTGTTTAATATTAGATTAATGTTCTGGTTTACCGATCGCGTATTGCCTTTTATCGCTATAAACGTTTTACTTAGCCCCCATTAACGCTGTGCAATAATTCCTCACATCCATAATCCTGCACATCGCACGGACGTCTCGCTTTTGGCGTGCGTCGCTTTAGCGCTCGGTTTCTGCCGGCAACACCATTTTTTACAGGCAACAACACTTTTACAGGCAACAACAACATACATATGAGTCATCGTTTAACTTCCAAAGATATCGTGGCATTAGGCTTTATGACTTTTGCCCTGTTTGTCGGCGCCGGAAACATCATTTTCCCGCCGATGGTCGGTCAGCAGGCGGGTGAACACGTGTGGATCGCCGCGCTCGGTTTCCTGATAACGGCCGTGGGCCTGCCGGTGCTGACGGTCATTGCGCTGGCCCGCGTGGGTGGTGGCATTGATTCGCTGAGCCACCCGATTGGCAAAAAAGCTGGCGTGCTGTTGGCAACGGTTTGCTATCTGGCGGTCGGGCCGCTGTTCGCCACGCCGCGTACCGCTACGGTATCGTTCGAAGTCGGCATCGCACCATTGGTGGGTGAAGGCGCATCGCCGCTGTTGATTTACAGCCTGATTTACTTCGCCATTGTGATTGCGATTTCGCTCTATCCCGGCCGTTTGCTGGATACCGTTGGACATATTCTGGCTCCGGTAAAAATCATCGCGCTGACTGTGTTGGGTATCGCCGCGTTGTTGTGGCCTGCCGGTTCACCAGCACCGACCGCTGAAGCTTACCAACAGGTGCCGTTCTCCAGTGGTTTCGTGAATGGCTACCTGACCATGGACACGCTGGGTGCGTTGGTGTTTGGCATTGTGATTGTCAATGCTGCCCATTCACGCGGCATCAATGATGCAGCGCTGTTGACTCGCTACACCATTCTGGCTGGGTTGATCGCAGGTTTGGGGCTGACGCTGGTTTACCTGAGCCTGTTCCACCTCGGTTCTTTCAGCGGTTCGCTGGTGCCGAACGCGCAGAATGGTGCTGAGATCCTGCACGCTTATGTGCAGTACACCTTCGGTAATATGGGTAGTAGCTTCCTGGCCTTGCTGATTTTTATCGCCTGTATGGTGACCGCAGTAGGTCTGACCTGCGCCTGCGCCGAATTCTTTGCTCAGTATCTGCCGTTGTCCTACCGCACGCTGGTATTTGTGCTGGGGCTGTTTTCGATGGTGGTGTCCAACCTGGGGCTGAGTCACCTGATTCAGTTGTCAGTGCCGGTGCTGACCGCCATCTATCCGCCGTGCATTGTGCTGGTGCTGTTGAGCTTCACGCTCCGCTGGTGGAATAACAGCACTCATGTCATCGCGCCGGTGATGCTGGTCAGTCTGCTGTTCGGCCTGGTTGACGGCATTAAATCGTCCGCTTTTCAGCCGTTGCTGCCGGGGTGGGTGCAGAGCCTGCCGATGAGCGAGCAAGGGCTGGCCTGGCTACCGCCGTCATTGATCATTCTGCTGGTGGTAGCGATTTATGACCGCATCACCGGTCGTCAGGAAGTCACCGCACATTCCTGAGTACGGTTTGACGGATGTTTTTTCACCACAGGCATTTGCCTGTGGTTTTTTCGTTTGTAAAGACAGGGTTGCTTATTTATGGAACAACAATCCAGACTCAAGCGCGGCTTAAGTACGCGGCATATTCGTTTTATCGCGCTGGGCTCTGCCATCGGCACCGGGCTGTTTTATGGTTCGGCCAGTGCTATTCAGATGGCAGGCCCTAGTGTGTTGCTGGCGTATCTGATTGGCGGTGTGTTTGCCTATATCATTATGCGCGCGCTGGGCGAGATGTCCGTCAGCAACCCGCAAGCCAGTTCTTTTTCCCGCTATGCTCGCGATTACCTCGGCCCGTTGGCTGGTTACATTACTGGCTGGACCTACTGTTTTGAAATGCTGATTGTGGCGATTGCCGACGTTACCGCCTTCGGTATCTACATGGGCGTTTGGTTTCCGGCGGTGCCGCATTGGATCTGGGTGTTGAGCGTGGTGCTGATCATCGGTGCCATCAACCTGATGAACGTTAAAGTGTTTGGTGAACTGGAGTTCTGGCTGTCGTTCTTCAAGGTCGCCACCATTGTGGTGATGATCGTGGCCGGGATCGGTATCATCATCTGGGGGATCGGCAACGGCGGCGAGCCAACCGGTATTCACAATTTATGGACCAATGGCGGTTTCTTCAGCAACGGCATAATGGGGATGATTCTGTCATTGCAGATGGTGATGTTTGCCTATGGTGGTGTAGAGATTATCGGGATCACCGCTGGTGAAGCCAAAGAGCCGCATAAGTCCATTCCGCGTGCCATCAACTCAGTGCCCTGGCGTATTCTGGTGTTTTATGTCGGCACCCTGTTCGTGATCATGTCGATTTATCCGTGGAATCAGGTAGGGACCAGCGGTAGCCCGTTTGTACTGACCTTCCAGCACATGGGTATCACGGCGGCGGCCGGTATCCTTAATTTCGTGGTGATTACCGCTTCGCTCTCCGCTATCAACAGTGACGTGTTCGGCGTCGGCCGTATGTTGCACGGCATGGCGGAGCAGGGACATGCGCCGCAGGTGTTCAGCCGTCTATCACGGCGCGGCACGCCCTGGGTTACGGTGGTGGTGATGGTGCTGGCGCTATTAGTCGCGGTGTACCTCAACTACATCATGCCGGAGAAGGTATTTCTGGTGATCGCTTCGCTGGCGACCTTCGCTACGGTCTGGGTGTGGATCATGATTCTGTGCTCACAAATTGCCTTTCGTCGCAAACTGAGCCGTGAGCAGGCCAAAGCACTGGCATTTCCGTTGCCGGGCGGTGCGGCGACCGCGATGGTGGGCATTGTGTTCCTGGTGTTTATCATTGGCCTGATTGGCTACTTTCCGGATACCCGCATTGCGCTGTATGCCGGTATGGTGTGGATTGCACTGCTGCTGGTGAGTTACGCGCTTCGTCGACGCCGTAGCTGAGCGTATTGACCTGCATGGCCCACCGCCGGATGGTGGGCATAAAAAAGCCAGCGGACGAAGCCGCTGGCTGATGACTGATACCGGATGTGCCGATTACAGATTGTTGGCGTTTTCTTTCAGGTATTTTGCAACGCCGTCCGGAGACGCGCCCATACCCGCTTTGCCTTTTTCCCACTGAGCCGGGCACACTTCGCCGTGCTCTTCGTGGAACTGCAGCGCGTCAACCATACGCACCATTTCATCGATGTTACGACCCAGCGGCAGATCGTTCACCACCTGGTGACGCACGATGCCGTTTTTGTCGATCAGGAAAGAACCGCGCAGTGCTACACCGGCTTCCGGATGTTCGATACCGTAAGCTTTCTGGATTTCACGCTTGATATCAGCAACCATCGCGTATTTCACTGCGCCGATACCGCCGTTTTCGACTGGGGTGTTACGCCAGGCGTTGTGCACGAATTCAGAGTCAAAAGACACACCAACCACTTCAACACCACGCTTCTTGAACTCTTCGTAGCGGTGATCGAACGCGATCAGCTCGGAAGGGCATACAAAGGTGAAGTCCATCGGCCAGAAGAAGATCACAGCCGGTTTACCGTTGATGTGCTTTTTCAGATTGAAATTCTCAACGATTTCCCCACTTCCCAGTACGGCAGCGGCAGTGAAGTCGGGGGCAGGACGAGTTACCAGGACCATAATTACTCCTGTAAATAGCTGTTAATGATAGGTGAATGTAATAAACGCCGTAAGTATAGGTACAGCCTGCCGGTGAATAAAGCGAAAGCGACCAATCAATAAGATAGCTTTTGTCTATCGAATCAATTGATAATTCTTTTCACTGACAAATGAACAGCCTGCGTGCTGTTCCTCGCGTTACTGTGCGGCGTCAGCCGGGCCATCAAGCTGACCTGTTTTTGCCATATGCATCATACGAGGATAGAACTGCCAGAATAATGTTTCAAATTGATGGTAGTGACGCTCAATATCGCCGAATGATCCAGAAAGCGCTGCCAGCTTCGGTCGACGTACCGACATGCGGTGCAATACGTCGGCGATAAACGGCAGTTCGGCGTAACGTTCCAGCCAGCGTTCCGGCCACAGATAATGATTCAGGTTGCGAAAGCGCTCCGGACTATCAGCCAGATGGGGGGCGATCTGCTGCTCTGCATGAGCGACGAAGCGTGGTAGCGGTATCGCCGGTTCCAGCGTTGACCAACTGCGCGCCAGAAAGTGATCCCACAGTACATCCAGCGTGATTGGCGCAACCCGGCGATAGTCGGTACTGAAATGGCGGCAGGCGGTACGCACTTCCGGCAGGCTGTCGGTCAACACGTCGACACGACGGTGCAGACGGATACCGGCGACGATATCGGGTGAGTAAAGGTTGTCGGGGTTGCCGCGCACGAAATCCGCCATCAGATTTCCGGTCAGCGAGCTTTGGGCCAGCGTGGCGAGATGCAGATGTGCAAGAAAATTCATGGCGTCGGTGCGGTCCCTGAAAGGTAAAGCGGTGTAATCAATGCGGCAAGTATAGAGGAAGGCGACGCGCTGTCCCGCTTATTTCTTGCAGCCGGTCCCGACGGGCTCTAGACTAGGCCGCTTCTTGTGTTCCACTGTGTCGAAAATTAAGTGAATGGTCATGCGTGTTGCCGATTTTTCGTTTGAATTGCCTGAGTCTCTGATTGCCCGTTATCCGCAGGCAAAACGCAGCGGTTGCCGTCTGTTGTCGCTGGATGGCCCCACAGGCGCGCTCGCGCACGGCGTCTTTACCGATCTGCTCGATAAATTACAGCCGGGCGATCTGCTGGTGTTCAACAATACCCGGGTGATTCCGGCGCGCCTGTTCGGACGTAAGGCCAGCGGCGGCAAGCTGGAAGTGCTGGTGGAAAGAATGCTGGATGACCAGCGTGTGCTGGCGCATGTCCGTGCATCCAAGGCACCAAAACCTGGCACTGAACTGCTGCTCGGCGAAGATGAGAGCGTGAAAGCCACCATGCTGGAACGTCATGACGCGTTGTTCGAAATTCGCTTTGACGATACACGTGATGTATTGACCATTCTCAATGACATCGGGCACATGCCGTTGCCACCCTATATTGACCGCCCGGATGACGCGGCGGACCGCGAATTGTACCAGACGGTATATAGCCAGCGCCCCGGCGCGGTGGCGGCACCGACCGCCGGTTTGCATTTCGATGAACCGCTACTGGCTGCGCTGAAGGAAAAAGGCGTGGAAATGGCCTTCGTTACTCTGCATGTTGGTGCCGGTACATTCCAGCCGGTGCGGGTGGAATCCATCGAAGATCACATCATGCACGCCGAGTATGCCGAGGTGCCACAGGCGATGGTGGATGCGGTGTTAGCCTGCAAGGCGCGCGGCAATCGCGTTATTGCGGTCGGCACGACCTCGGTTCGTTCGCTGGAGAGCGCGGCGCAGGCCAGTACTGGAGAGGTTATCGCACCATTTTTCGGCGATACCCGTATCTTTATCTATCCTGGTTATCACTACCGGGTGGTGGATGCGCTGGTAACCAATTTCCATCTGCCGGAATCGACGCTGATTATGCTGGTTTCCGCCTTTGCTGGTTACCACCACACCATGACCGCCTACCGGCAGGCAGTCGCGGAGCAATACCGCTTTTTCAGTTACGGAGATGCGATGTTCATCACCCGTAATCCATCGGCGGAACAGGAGCAGGTGGGATAATCCGCCGTCGATTCATTTTCATGTTTCATACCGCAGGCCAGGTTCTGTGGGTATATCAATAACGTCATCAGACTGTTTTCTGATGCTGGAGGCTAAGTGAAGTACGAACTGTTGCAAACGGATGGTCGCGCGCGTCGCGGTCGTCTGGTTTTTGAACGTGGTATGGTAGAAACCCCGGCGTTTATGCCGGTCGGCACCTACGGCACCGTTAAAGGAATGACGCCGGAAGAAGTGAAAGACACCGGCGCTCAGATCATTCTGGGCAATACTTTCCATCTGTGGCTGCGTCCGGGTCAGGAAATTATGAAGCGGCACGGTGATCTGCATGATTTCATGCAATGGCACGGCCCTATTCTGACCGACTCTGGTGGTTTTCAGGTCTTTAGTCTGGGTGATATCCGCAAGATCACCGAGGAAGGCGTACACTTCCGCAACCCGATTAACGGTGACGCTATTTTCCTTAGCCCGGAAAAATCGATGGAAATTCAGTACGATCTCGGTTCCGATATCGTGATGATTTTCGACGAGTGTACCCCTTATCCGGCAGACTGGGATTACGCCAAACGGTCGATGGAAATGTCGCTGCGTTGGGCGAAGCGCAGTCGTCAGCGTTTTGATGAATTAAGCAACAAAAACGCGTTGTTCGGCATCGTTCAGGGGAGTGTTTACGAAGATTTACGTGATGTGTCGGTAAAAGGGCTGGTGGACATCGGCTTTGATGGTTACGCTGTGGGCGGCCTTGCGGTCGGCGAGCCGAAGGCCGATATGCACCGCATTCTGGAACATGTCTGCCCGCAATTGCCGACGGATAAACCTCGCTATTTGATGGGGGTAGGTAAACCGGAAGATTTGGTGGAAGGCGTTCGCCGTGGCATCGACATGTTTGACTGCGTGATGCCAACCCGCAACGCCCGTAACGGTCATCTGTTCGTTACGGATGGTGTGGTCAAGATCCGTAATGCCAAACACAAAGATGACACCGGGCCGTTGGATGAGCACTGTGATTGCTACACGTGTCGCAATTATAGCCGCGCCTACTTGCACCATCTGGACCGTTGTAACGAAATACTGGGCGCGCGCCTCAATACCATCCACAACCTGCGCTATTATCAGCGCCTGATGGCAGGTTTACGCCAGGCTATCGAGGACGGTAGATTAGAGAGTTTTGTGACCGAATTTTACCAGCGTATTGGTAAACCGGTTCCGCCGGTGGTCGACAACGCCGCGAGAAATGACCATGAAGGTCATGCGCCGCAATAAGCATGTTTGCATGGCATGAAGGTTTACCGATCGCTTTTCATGTTGATGATTTTGCGTTTTGATAACTTTTCGTATTGATAACTGTTGTTTTGATAACTAAAGAGGACATTTAAATGAGTTTTTTCATTTCTGACGCAGTGGCAGCAACCGCAGGTGCTCCTGCTCAGGGAAGCCCGTACTCTCTGGTGATTATGCTGGCCGTGTTCGGTCTGATTTTTTACTTCATGATCCTGCGCCCTCAGCAAAAACGTGCCAAGGAACACAAAAAATTGATGGATTCGATCAGCAAAGGTGACGAAGTGCTGACCAACGGTGGTCTGGTGGGCCGTGTGACTAAAGTGGCTGATAACGGATTTATCACCATCGCCTTGAACGATACCAACGAAGTCGTGATCAAGCGTGACTACGTGACGTCCGTGCTGCCGAAGGGTACGATGAAGGCCCTGTAATTTTTCGACTTTCCCGAAGGGAACTACCGTGTTAAACCGCTATCCTCTGTGGAAGTACCTGATGCTGATCGTGACGATCGTCGTTGGTCTGCTCTACGCACTTCCTAACCTGTATGGTGAGGATCCGGCAATTCAGGTCACTGGTGCGCGAGGAACCGCCGCCAGTGAATCTACGCTGGTCCAGATCCAGAATGTTTTGAAAGAACAAAATATCGCCAGCAAGTCTATCGCGCTGGAAAACGGTGCTATTCTCGCGCGCTTCTCTACGCCGGACATACAGCTTCATGCTCGTGAAGTTCTGGTGAATGCGCTGGGCGAGAAATATGTGGTTGCGCTCAACCTGGCACCCGCTACCCCAACCTGGCTGAGAATGCTGGGGGCGGAACCGATGAAACTGGGTCTTGACCTGCGTGGCGGCGTGCACTTCCTGATGGAGGTGGATATGGACACCGCATTAGGCAAGTTACAAGAGCAGACGATGGATTCCCTGCGCAGCGATCTGCGCGAGAAAGGCATCCAGTATGCTTCTGTTCGCAAGTCAGACAATTATGGTGTGGACATTCTGTTCCGTGACAGCCAATCGCGTGATGATGCGGTCAATTATCTGACGACCCGCCATCGTGATCTGGTGATCAACGCCAGCGGCAGCGATACGCTGCGTGCGGTCATGAGCGATGCTCGTCTGCGCGAAGCCCGCGAATATGCGGTGCAGCAGAACATCAACATCCTGCGTAATCGCGTCAACCAGCTCGGTGTAGCCGAACCACTGGTGCAGCGTCAAGGCGCTGACCGTATCGTGGTGGAACTGCCGGGGATTCAGGATACCGCGCGCGCCAAAGAAATTCTGGGTGCGACTGCTACGCTGGAGTTCCGTCTGGTCAACAGCAATGTTGATCCTGCTGCACTCGCTAGTGGCCGCGTGCCGGGCGATACCGAAGTGAAGAACATGCGTGACGGCGGGCCGATAGCGCTGTACAAACGTGTGATTCTGACCGGCGATCATATTACCGACTCTACCTCCGGTAGCGATGAATACAACCGTCCGCAGGTGAATATCTCGCTGGACAGTGCCGGTGGTAACATGATGTCCAGCGTCACCAAGGTCAATATCGGCAAGCCGATGGCGACTCTGTTTGTGGAGTATAAGGACAGCGGTAAGAAGGATGCCAACGGTCGTGCGATTCTGGAAAAACAGGAAGAGGTGATTAACGTTGCCACTATCCAGTCTCCTTTGGGCAACAGCTTCCGTATTACTGGTATCGACAACCCGAATGAAGCTCGTCAATTGTCGCTGCTGCTGCGTGCCGGTGCGCTGATTGCACCGATTCAGATCGTAGAAGAACGTACCATTGGTCCAACCCTCGGGATGCAGAACATCACCCAGGGGCTGGAGGCTTGTCTGGCTGGTCTGGCTGTATCGATCCTGTTCATGATCTTCTTCTACAAGAAGTTCGGCATGATTGCGACCTCCGCTCTGTTGTCGAACCTGGTGCTGGTGGTCGGCATTATGTCACTGTTGCCGGGCGCTACGCTGACGATGCCGGGTATCGCGGGTATCGTGTTGACCCTCGCGGTAGCCGTGGACGCCAACGTACTGATTAATGAGCGTATTAAAGAAGAGCTGAGCAACGGACGTAGCATTCAGCAGGCGATTGACGAAGGCTACCGGGGCGCATTTAGCTCCATCTTCGATGCCAACGTCACGACGCTGATTAAAGTCATTATTCTGTATGCGATCGGTACTGGCTCGATTAAGGGATTTGCGATTACGACCGGTATCGGTGTGGCGACGTCCATGTTTACTGCGATCGTGGGTACTCGTGCCATCGTAAACCTGCTGTACGGCGGCAAACGCATCAAAAAGCTGTCTATCTGAGGAGTGCGTTGTGGCACAGGAATATACTGTTGAACAATTGAACTACGGCCGTAAAGTGTATGACTTTATGCGCTGGGACTACTGGGCTTTCGGTTTGTCCGGTCTGTTGTTGATCCTGTCTATCGTCGTGATGGGCGTGCGCGGCTTCAACTGGGGGCTGGATTTTACTGGCGGTACAGTTATCGAGATTTCGCTGGAAAAAGCTGCGGATCTGGAGCAGATGCGTGGTGCGCTGGAGAAAGCCGGTTTTGCCGACCCATTGGTGCAGAACTTTGGCAGTAGCCGTGACATCATGGTGCGTATGCCGCCTGCCCACGGTGAAACTGGCGGCCAGGAGCTGGGTAGCAAGGTAGTCAGTGTTATCAACGAAGCAACCAGCCAGAATGCGATGGTTAAACGTATTGAGTTTGTCGGCCCGAGCGTGGGTGCGGATCTGGCTCAGACGGGTGCGATGGCGTTGCTGGCGGCGTTAATCTGTATTTTGATTTACGTTGGCTTTCGTTTCGAATGGCGTTTGGCTGCCGGGGTGGTTATTGCGTTGGCGCACGATGTGATCATCACCATGGGAGTATTGTCGCTGTTCGATATTGAAATCGATCTGACTATTGTGGCGTCGCTGATGTCGGTCATCGGTTATTCGCTGAACGATAGCATCGTGGTGTCTGACCGTATTCGTGAAAACTTCCGTAAGATCCGTCGTGGAACGCCTTATGAAATTTTCAACGTGTCGTTGACCCAAACGTTGCACCGAACCTTGATTACCTCGGGAACAACCCTGGTGGTTATCCTGATGTTGTACCTGTTCGGTGGCGCGATGCTGAAAGGGTTCTCGCTGACGATGTTGATTGGTGTGGCCATCGGTACGGTGTCTTCTATCTATGTGGCGTCTGCTCTGGCACTTAAGTTGGGTATGAAGCGTGAGCACATGCTGGTGCAGAAAGTAGAAAAAGAAGGCGCGGATCAACCGTCGCTGCTGCCTTAATCGCTTTTATCACTAGAAACTGCAATAAAAACCCTGCCATTTGGCAGGGTTTTTTTATGGTTGGCGCTGGGGGGATTCAGGGCTGTCACTGACTCGGTTCGTTGCGGCGCAGCGTAGAGTCTGCCGCCACATCATGCACACGCACGAAACCAAGTTGCTCCGGTGTCAGGCCGGAAAGCCGCACCTCGACCGTGATCTCCGAGACAGGTGTGGCTGCTGGTGGGATAGTCAGTAACTGAGTCTGCGTATCGCCGGTTAACGGTTTACCGCTAACTGGGTCAAGTGCTCCCCAGTCAAGTTGCGCGCGGAAGGCCGGTAACGTCAGTGTATTCATGGTGCGGATAGTCAGTAAGGCACGCGTGCCGTTGGCTTCCGGTTCAACCTTGCTGAGTTCCAGACTTAACTTGCCGATGCTGCTGTCGAGTAATGCCCGATTGTAAGCGGCAGGCAGCAAATAAACGCCGGAGGTGGAATTGGCGTTTAACGTATTTTGCTGTTCCAGCGCGACGGCCCGGTTGGTGAGGTCGCGTAGTTGCTGATTGATCTGACCAAGTTCGTTCTGGACGCGGGTGGTTTGCGGCTGCGCACACCCAGCGAGCAGTACCATGATGGATAACATCGGGATAACGCGGCGGTGAAAAGTCATATGCTGTTTCTCCCTAAGCCCGTGGCGGGTCATTTCATTATTCGATTTAATATCAGTGTATACCCAAAATAATTCGAGTTGCGGGACAACACGCTGGCGTGTTGAACAGCGCAACGCGTTAGCCCTTTAGGGCGAGGCCCATGAAATGAGCCGAGTAACGCAGCCAACGCACCTGCAACTTGAAGTATGACGGGTATAGACGTGATTTGTTGTTGCTTATAGTGAATGACTTTTTGGGAAAAAAGTAAGCAGAACAGGCTGAATCAAGAGAGGAAAATCAGGGCGCAGCGGTAATCAGCCGCCGCGCCGGTTGCTGCTATTGCCAGCCGTAGCGACGGGCAAAGAAACCTTTCATCGCCTGAGTGAGCAGCAGATAGCCGCTCAGGATCGCCAGCAGCCACGGGAAATAGCTCAATGGCAGTGCCTGCAATTGTAAGAAGCCAGCCAACGGTGAGTACACCAGCCCGATGCCGGTCGCCATGATCAACAATGTCATCACCATCACCGGCCAGGATGGACGGCTCTGGATGAACGGGATGCGGCGGGTGCGGATCATGTGCACAATCAGTGTTTGCGACAACAACCCTTCAATAAACCAGCCGGACTGGAACAGCGTCTGAGAGTCCAGTGTATTGGCGTGGAAGAACCACCACATCAGCGAGAACGTCAGCACGTCGAAAATAGAGCTGATCGGGCCGAAGAACACCATAAAACGCCCGAGATCGCTGGCATTCCAGCGCTGCGGTTTTTTGACCTGCTCCTCATCCACATTGTCGAATGGGATGGCGACCTGCGAAATATCGTACATCAGGTTCTGGATCAACAGATGTAATGGCAGCATCGGTAGAAACGGCAGGAAAGCGCTGGCGATCAGCACGCTAAAGACGTTGCCGAAGTTGGAACTGGCGGTCATCTTGATGTATTTCAACATGTTGACGAAGGTGCGTCGACCTTCGATGACACCTTCTTCCAGCACCATCAGGCTTTTTTCCAGCAGGATAATATCCGCCGCTTCGCGGGCGATATCCACCGCAGAGTCCACCGAAATACCGATATCCGCTGCCCGCAGTGCTGGGGCATCATTGATACCGTCGCCCATGAACCCGACCACATGGCCTTCAGAACGCAGCAGACGCACAATCCGTTCTTTGTGCAGTGGTGTCAGGCGGGCAAACAGCGTGGTGTCGCGGGCTGCGTGTGCCAGTTGCTCGTCGCTTAATGCGTCAACATCGCGGCCGGTTAGGATACCGGTCAGTTCAATATCCACTTCACGGCATACCTTAGCGGCGACCAGCTCACTATCGCCGGTGAGAATTTTTACCGTCACGCCGTTGTTTTTCAACGCCTTCAACGCCGGTGCCGTGCTCTCTTTGGGGGGATCGAGAAAAGCGATGTAACCTTCCAGAATCAGGTCGGATTCATCCACCCGACTGTAATCCTGACGATCGGCGGGCATCACTTTGCTGGCGACGGCCACGACCCGCAACCCTTGGCGGTTAAGCTCATCCGTTAGATGGCGGATGCGTGACAACAGCGGCGCATCCAGAGGTAAGCGTTGCTCGTTATGACGTACCCAAGCGCAGGCACTAAGGGTTTCCTCCAGCGCACCCTTGCAAATCAGCAGGTGTTCATTACGGTTATCGGCTACCACCACCGACATGCGACGACGCTCAAAATCAAACGGAATTTCGTCCACTTTGCGCCAGCAAGACAGCTCTGCTTGTTGTTCCTGCGGAGGGATCCCTTCCAGCACCGCCTGATCCAGCAAATTGCGCAATCCAGTCTGGTAGGCGCTATTCAGCCAGGCGTAGCGCAATACCTGCTGGCTGGCGTTGCCAAACGCGTCGGTATGGCACTCCAGCACAATTTTATCCTGCGTTAACGTGCCGGTTTTATCGGTGCAGAGAATGTCCATGGCACCGAAGTTTTGGATGGCATCCAGCCGCTTGACGATCACTTTTTGGCGTGACAGCTTGACGGCACCCTTAGCCAGCGTCGAGGTGACGATCATCGGCAGCATTTCCGGTGTCAGGCCGACAGCGACCGACAGCGCGAACAGCGCGGCTTCCCACCAGTCGCCTTTGGTGTAGCCATTGATAAGCAGCACAATCGGTGTCATCACCAGCATGAAGCGGATAAGTAACCAACTGACACGGCTGATACCCTGCTGAAATGCATTTTCTTCGCCAGGTTGCTGCACGACGCGCCCAGCCAATTGACCAAACCAGGTATTGCCGCCGGTGGCAATCACCATCGCCAGTGCTGTGCCACTGACTACGTTGGTGCCCATAAAACAGAGCGTGTCGCATTCCAGCGCTGCGGCCTGCTCGCTCTGGCGGCTATTCGCTACTTTTTCCACCGGCAGCGATTCACCGGTCAGCGATGCCTGGCTAATGAACAGATCACGGGCCTGAAGAATGCGCAGATCCGCCGGGATCATGTCGCCCGCCGCCAGTTTGACGATATCGCCCGGCACCAGTTGATCCAACGGGATATCCTGATAATCGCTGTAATTGCTCTGGGCACCGGGACGGAGTACCGTCACCTTATTGCTGACCATCGCTTTCAGGGCGTCGGCAGCTTTGCCGGAACGCGCTTCCTGAATGAAATTAAGCAAGGTGGAAATCATCACCATGAGTGCGATGACCAGCGCGGCGGTCAGGTCTTCCGTGGCGTAAGAAATCAGGCCCAGCAATGTCAACAGCAGGTTGAACGGGTTACGATAGCAACGCCACAAGTGTCGCCACCAGGGTGCAGCCTGCTCGCCGGGGATCCGGTTATCGCCGTGGCACGCTCGTGCCTGTGCAGCTTCAGTCGGCAGTAACCCTTCCGGATGACTATTGAATTCCTGATACAAGCTGGTTTCGTCAAGGTGAGCCAGCCGCAGACAGCGTGTTGCCATCGCGTCGCTCATGGCCTGGCTGACGGTTGCTTTTCCGTCCGGCATCGGGGCTCGCTGGAACAAGCGGCGTGGTAAATGATGGCCGAGCTGTGAGAGCCATTGCTGTGTGAGTCGAATTAAACGCATACCAAATCTCCCTGCCGCAGCCAGAAGAGGGCCGCAGCCTGATAACACGCAGAAGCAATCCGCTCGCGTGTGGCTTATAACGCAATCAGCAGGGACGATCGGGGGCGTCGCTGCCTTGCCTGTAGTAACCGGCAAGGCAGCGTAAAAGCTGTCTTACCGGTGAATGACGCGCTGTCCTGGATGAGGATTAGGGTCTGGTCCCATTGAGGGCTCTCCGGTAGTGAAATAATGGGAAACCCGGTGCGGTTTCCGTTTGATAGTCTGACTATGCTAAACGGTAGTGGGTAATCCACGTGTCGTTTGCAAACAGCATAACCAGAATGCGGCATTACTTTAGCGTAAGCCACTTCAATCGAACCTAAACCGTAGTGAGATTGATAGGGAGAAAAAACGCGTCGTGTCGGGATTTGGGTTACAGACGAAATTCGGGGTAAACTAGGTCAAGTTTATAAGGCTATGGTCTGGAAACGTTATGCATTGTCCTTTTTGTGCCGCAGTAGATACCAAAGTGATTGATTCTCGTCTGGTGGGCGAAGGTTCTCAGGTTCGTCGTCGTCGGCAGTGCCTGGTGTGCAACGAGCGCTTCACTACCTTTGAAGTGGCGGAACTGGTGATGCCGCGTGTCATCAAGAGCAATGATGTACGTGAGCCGTTCAATGAGGACAAATTGCGCAGCGGTATGTTGAAGGCGCTGGAGAAACGCCCGGTCAGCTCTGACGACGTAGAAATGGCTATCAATCACATTAAATCCCAACTGCGCGCGACCGGCGAGCGGGAAGTGACCGCCAAAATGGTGGGCAACCTGGTGATGGATGCATTGAGAAAGCTCGACAAGGTGGCTTACATCCGTTTTGCGTCGGTATACCGCAGTTTCGAGGATATCCGCGAATTTGGCGAAGAAATTGCCCGTCTGCAGGATTAACAGCGCGTCTGTTTTTACGCACCGCGCGCTCCCTATCGGTTTCTAAATCCAGGATAAGCACCGGATGGCTACACAGTCTGATGAATTTTACATGGCCCGCGCGCTGGAGCTTGCTCGCCGCGGCCGCTTTACAACGGCACCAAACCCTAACGTCGGGTGTGTGATTGTCAGAGATGATGCGATCGTAGGGGAGGGGTATCACCAGAAAGCGGGTGAACCTCATGCCGAAGTCCATGCGTTGCGTATGGCGGGTGACAAAGCGCGTGGTGCTACCGCGTATGTAACGCTTGAGCCGTGCAGTCATCATGGCCGCACACCGCCGTGCGCTGATGCGCTAATCGCGGCGGGGGTGTCGCGGGTAGTGGCGGCGATGCAGGACCCAAATCCGCAGGTGGCTGGTCGCGGTTTGCACCGGTTGCAACAGGCCGGTATCGAAGTACAGCACAGTGTATTGATGGATCAAGCGGAAAAAATTAACCGGGGTTTTCTAAAACGGATGCGCACCGGTTTTCCTTACGTGCAGCTTAAACTTGGCGCTTCGCTGGATGGCCGGACTGCGATGGCGTCTGGTGAAAGTCAGTGGATCACGTCGCCACAGTCTCGTCAGGATGTGCAGCGTTTCCGGGCGCAGAGTTCGGCGATCCTCAGCAGTAGCGCCACCGTGCTGGCAGATAACCCGTCGCTGACCGTGCGTTGGTCTGAGCTGGATGCGGATACCCAGCGGCTTTACCCTGAAAGTGCCGTGCGCCAGCCAGTGCGCGTCATTGTCGACAGCCAGTCTCGGGTGACCCCGCAGCATCGTCTGGTCAGCCAGCCGGGGCAAACCTGGTTAGCGCGTCCGCGTCAGGATGGTCAGTCATGGCCGGATGGCGTGGAGCAGTTGGATATGCCGCTGCATGGCGGTGGCATTGATCTGGTTGCCCTGATGATGTCGCTGGGCAAACGCCAGATCAATACGGTGTGGGTAGAGGCGGGCCCTCGCTTGGCCGGTGCCTTGTTGCAGGCAGGTGTAGTGGATGAGTTGATCGTCTATCTTGCTCCCCGTTTACTGGGGGATGCGGCTCGGCCACTGTGTGTGTTGCCGGGGCTGGAACAGCTGTCGCAGGCACCTGCGTTTGCGATGACGGACCTCTGTCAGGTGGGGCCGGATATCCGTCTGACACTGAAACCGCAATAACACGTCTTTGTGCGAGTTATGCGATGCATATCCACCACTGGGTCAAAAGCGGATACGCGCCCGGAAGAATATGATAGAATCCGCCCCCCTGCGGGGTCGTAAAACAGTCAAAGGAAAGCTATGAACATTATTGAAGGTGTTGTTGCCGCTCCGAATGCCCGCGTGGCGATTGCTATTGCCCGTTTCAATCACTTCATCAATGACAGCCTGCTGGAAGGTGCACTGGATGCGCTTAAGCGTATTGGTCAGGTGAAAGAAGAAAACGTCACCGTCGTGTGGGTGCCGGGTGCCTATGAATTACCGCTGACCGTGCGTGCGCTGGCTAACAGCCAGAAATATGACGCCGTCGTGGCGCTGGGTACGGTGATCCGTGGTGGAACCGCGCATTTTGAATTTGTTGCCGGTGAATGCAGTTCCGGTCTGTCTCACGTCGCGATGAACAGCGACATTCCGGTCGCCTTCGGTGTGCTGACTACGGAAAGTATCGAGCAGGCCATTGAGCGCGCCGGCACCAAAGCGGGGAACAAAGGGGCGGAAGCCGCTCTGACCGCGCTTGAAATGATCAATGTATTACACTCAATCAAGTCAGCCTGATTTATTTTGTAAGGGGTATTCCGTGAAACCTGCTGCTCGTCGCCGCGCTCGTGAATGTGCGGTTCAAGCGCTTTATTCCTGGCAGTTGTCCAAAAATGATATTGCCGATGTTGAACTCCAGTTCCTGAGCGAGCAGGATGTCAAAGGTGTGGACATCGCCTATTTCCGCGAGTTGCTGGCGGGCGTTGCCACCCAGGCGGAAAAGCTGGATGCCCAGATGGCACCGTACCTTTCCCGTCAGTTGGACGAACTCGGGCAGGTGGAAAGAGCCATTCTGCGTCTGGCGGTGTTTGAGCTCAGCAAACGCGAGGATGTGCCTTACAAGGTTGCCATCAACGAAGCGATTGAGCTGGCCAAAGTGTTTGGCGCCGAAGACAGCCACAAGTTCGTGAACGGTGTGCTGGACAAAGCCGGGCCTCACCTGCGGCCGGGTAAAAAATAAGTCAGTCAGGGCCGGTTTTCCGGCCTTGGTTTTTTTAGGTTACCACGATCTGGAAAGATTATGGCTCAAGGTGAGTTTGATGTGATTGCCCGCTATTTCAACCGGGTGGGCTATTCACGACGGGATGTAGAACTGGGGATCGGCGATGACTGCGCCCTGCTGAACATTCCGGACAAACAGTTGCTGGCGGTCAGTACGGACACGCTGGTATCCGGTATTCATTTTCTGCCCGACATCGACCCGGCCGATCTGGCGTACAAATCTCTGGCGGTCAATCTGAGCGATCTGGCTGCAATGGGAGCCGACCCCGCTTTTGTCTCGCTGGCGTTGACCTTGCCGGAAATCGACGCTGACTGGCTGGCCGCTTACAGCGACAGCCTGTTTGAACAGCTTTCCTACTACGATATGCAACTGATTGGCGGCGACACTACGCGTGGGCCGCTCAGCATGACGTTAACTATTCAGGGGTTGGTGCCGTCAGGTCGAGCGCTGAAACGTAGCGGAGCGCGTATCGGCGACTGGATTTATGTTACCGGAACGCTGGGCGACAGCGCTGCGGGTTTGGCTATTTTGCAGGACCGGCTACAGGTGCCCGACGCCGATGCGCGTCAATGGCTGTTGCAGCGCCATTTGCGCCCTCAGCCGCGTATTCTGCACGGGCAGGCGTTGCGCGATCTAGCCAGTGCAGCTATCGACCTGTCTGATGGGCTGGCGTCTGATTTGGGGCATATTCTTAAGGCCAGCGATTGCGGTGCGCGCATCAATCTGGAGGCGCTGCCGTATTCTAGCGCGTTGCAACAGCATGACGACCCGGAGCAAACGATGCGATGGGCGCTCGGCGGCGGCGAAGATTATGAACTGTGCTTTACCGTACCTGAGCTGAACCGGGGGGCGCTGGAGGTGGCGATCGGCCATCTGGGTGCTCGCTATACCTGCATCGGTCAGATCGGGCCTGCTTCTGAAGGGCTAAGCTTCTTCCGTTCAGGGCAACCGGTGACCGTTAATTTGAAAGGGTATGACCATTTTGGCGCATGAAAACAAAGGCTCGCTGGTTGCCAAAAGTCGCCTGCGGATGAGTAATCCGTGGCATTTGCTGGCGACCGGATTCGGCAGCGGCCTGTCGCCGTGGATGCCTGGCACGGCGGGCTCGCTGGCGGCCATCCCAGTGTGGTATCTGCTGATGCTGTTGCCGTTGCAGCTCTATTCGCTACTGGTGATGCTCAGTATCTGTATTGGCGTTTATCTGTGTCATCGCACCGCGAAAGACATGGGCGTGCATGATCACGGCAGCATCGTCTGGGACGAATTTGTCGGGATGTGGATCACCCTGATGGCCGTGCCGTCGACCCACTGGGGATGGGTGGTCGCTGGGTTTGTCATTTTCCGGGTTCTGGACATTTTCAAACCCTGGCCGATTCGCTGGTTTGATCGCAACGTGCATGGCGGTATGGGTATCATGGTCGACGATATTGTCGCCGGGGTGATTTCAGCCGCGGTTTTGTATGTGGCCGGGCACTATGTGATAGTGCGGTGATATAGCGGTTGTACGCACCAGCACTGCTCTTGTTACTACAAAAAAACCGGGATAATCCCGGTTTTTTTTGTAACCAGCGATTGGCCTCTGTCAAGCTAGCCAGTCGCGGATACGACGCTCAATGCCTGCCGCGTCCAGCGCCAGGTCGGCACGGATTTCGGCCTGAGTCCCTTGCGGTACGAAGATATCAGGTAAGCCGAGGTTGAGCACCGGCACTGCCAGGCGCTTCGCCATCAGATATTCGTTCACGCCGCTACCGGCCCCCCCCATAATGGCGTTTTCTTCCAGCGTGACCAGCACGTCATGGCTGGCGGCCAGCGAGGCTATCAGCGCCTCATCCAGCGGTTTGACGAATCGCATATCTACCAGCGTGGCGTTAAGCGCTTCCGCTGCCTGTTGCGCTTCCGGCAGCAAGGTGCCGAAATTCAGAATAGCGACTTTCTCCCCCTGACGTTTCATCACACCTTTGCCAAGCGGCAGGATTTCCAGAGGAGTGAGTGCTACGCCTGGGACATTGCCACGCGGATAGCGCACCGCACACGGCCCCTGCTGATAGTGGTAGCCGGTATGCAGCATCAGTCGGCACTCATTTTCGTCGCTGGGCGTCATGATCACCATCTGAGGGATGCAGCGCAGGAACGAAAGATCAAACGCGCCCTGATGGGTCTGACCGTCGGCACCGACGATGCCACCGCGATCGATAGCGAACAGTACTGGCAGGTTCTGAATAGCGACATCATGAATTACCTGGTCATAAGCGCGTTGCAGAAAGGTAGAGTAAATCGCTACTACCGGGCGATAACCGCCGATCGCCAGCCCGGCGGCAAAGGTCACCGCATGTTGCTCGGCGATGGCGACGTCGAAGTATTGCTGCGGATATTCGCGTGAAAACGACACCATGCCGGAGCCTTCGCGCATGGCTGGGGTAATCGCCATTAAGCGGTTGTCGGTGGCGGCGGTTTCTTTCAGCCATTGGCCGAAAACAGCGGAGTAGGTCGGCAGTGCTTCTTTGCTTTTCGGTAACGTCCCACTGGCCGGATCGAATTTCGGCACGGCGTGCCAACTGATCGGGTCTTGTTCGGCTGGGGCATAACCTTTGCCTTTCTTGGTCATAATATGCAGCAACTGCGGGCCTTTCAGGCTGCGCATATTTTTCAGCGTCTGGACCAGCGACTGCACATCATGCCCATCCACCGGGCCGATATAGTTGAATCCCAGCTCTTCAAACAGCGTACCCGGCACCACCATACCTTTCAGGTGCTCTTCAGTGCGTTTGACCAGCTCCTTGATGGGCGGCAGGCCGGACAGCACTTTCTTACCCCCTTCGCGCAGGGTGGAATAGAGCTTGCCAGACAGCAATTGTGCCAGGTGATTGTTCAATGCGCCGACGTTTTCGGAAATCGACATTTCATTGTCGTTCAGCACCACCAGCATGTCTGGCTTGATATCACCGGCATGGTTCATGGCTTCAAACGCCATACCGGCGGTAATGGCACCATCACCAATCACGCAGACGGTGCGGCGACCTTGTCCTTCACGTTCGGCGGCCACGGCCATACCGATACCCGCGCTGATGGATGTTGAGGAATGGCCGACGCTCAGCACGTCGTACTCGCTCTCACCACGCCAGGGAAATGGATGCAAGCCACCCTTCTGACGGATGGTGGCGATGCGATCGCGTCGTTCGGTCAGGATTTTGTGAGGATAGGCCTGGTGGCCCACATCCCACACCAGATGGTCGAACGGGGTGTTATAGACGTAATGCAATGCCACGGTCAGCTCGACCGTACCCAGACCCGAGGCAAAATGCCCGCTTGAGCGGCTGACGCTATCCAGCAGGTACTGTCGTAGCTCGTCGCACAATTTGGGCAGACTTTCCCTTGGCAGCAGGCGCAGTTCCTCGGGGTTTTCCACCAGCGCCAGCGTGGGGTATTTCGCGATATCAAAGGTCATCGGATACTCATCAAGCGATATTGATATTAAAATTATTTATCACGTTCAACGACGTAGTTCGCCAGTGCCTGTAGTGGGGCAATGGCGGCGGGGTTGTCCAGTGTTTCTTCCAGTTCAGTTAGTGCCGTAAGGGATTCCTGGCACAGCTCCTGAGCTTTGATTTTGGCTTGCTCAAGTCCCAGCAATGCCGGATAGGTGCTTTTACCCAGTTGCTGGTCGGCACCCTGGCGTTTGCCGGTGGTGGCGCTGTCACCGATCACATCAAGAATATCGTCTTGCACCTGAAAGGCCAGCCCGACAGCGTTGGCGTAGCGGTCGAGGCAAGGCAGGGCGAGGCGTCCGCGTTCACCGGCGGCCAGCGCGCCCAAGCGTACCGAGGCCCGAATCAGTGCACCGGTTTTATGCCGGTGGATGCGCTCCAGTGCCAGCAGGTCGACTTGATGGCCTTCCGCTTCCAGATCCAATGCTTGACCACCGCACATGCCCGCGACACCGCTGGCTCTGGCCAGTTCTGAAATCATCGCTAACCGATCACGGTCACTGACTTGTGGCATCGGTGCGTCTGCCAGAATGGAAAACGCTAGCGTCTGTAAGGCGTCGCCCGCCAGAATCGCCTTGTCCTCGCCGAATCTGACATGACAGGTGGGCTGGCCGCGCCGCAGGTCGTCGTCATCCATGGCCGGTAAATCATCGTGAATCAGAGAATAGGCATGAATACATTCAACGGCGGCGGCTGGTGCATCAAGGTTATCCTGCGAGATGCCGAACAACTGGCCGGTGGTGTAGACCAGAAAAGGACGTAGACGTTTCCCTCCCAACAGTGCGCCATACGACATTGCATCGACCAGTGGACTACTCTGAAAAGGCAGGGTGGAAATAAACTGGTTGAGTGTGGCGTTGATGCGTTGATGGTGAGCTGTGAGCTGCTTGAGAAAATCTGTCATAACGACTCATTATCCGGTGTAAAAGGTGTCAGGGCCGCATCGGGATCGTCATTTAGCAGAATCTGAACGCGCTGTTCGGCTTGCTGCAGTTTCAATTGCCCCTGACGGGCAAGCTGGACACCCTGCTCAAAGGCGCTTAGCGCCTCTTCCAGCGGCAGTTCGCCCGATTCCAGACGCGACACGATCTGCTCCAGTTCGGCGAGCGAGCTTTCAAAGCTGACGGGTTGTTCAGTTTTTTTCGGCATATTCGTTTCCGGATCTTGTTTATACGCGCCTGTCGGCGCTGACGCTACCGGATTGTCACGGCAAGCGCCTCAATGGTGCGCAATTATGCGCTTAATCCACGCAGCTTACCGCAATATGGTGGTATACTCCGCGCCCTGGATGCTATTGGTAACGCCACCCGAACCAGGATGGTGTTACCGATAACGTAATTTTAACGCTCAGGTTACCTGCGTTTTATCCGCGTACCTGTGCTTGACGCCTTCAGAACCAACTAACGATAGCCGCCATGAAGTTTATCATTAAATTGTTCCCGGAAATCACCATCAAGAGCCAATCTGTGCGATTGCGCTTTATAAAAATTCTTACCGGTAACATCCGTAACGTTTTAAAACAGTATGATGAAACGCTGGCGGTTGTCCGTCACTGGGATCATATCGACGTTCGTGCCAAAGACGAAAGCCAACGTATAGCAATACGTGATGCGCTGACGCGTATCCCTGGCATTCACCATATTCTTGAGGTGGAAGAGTGTGATTACACCGATGTCCACCATATTTTTGAACAAACGCTGACCACCTACCGCGAGCAACTGGAGGGTAAAACCTTCTGCGTGCGGGTGAAGCGCCGTGGCAAGCACGATTTCAGTTCTCAGGACGTAGAGCGCTACGTCGGTGGTGGTCTGAATCAGCATATCGAGAGTGCGCGCGTTAATCTGACCGCTCCGCAGGTCACGGTGCATCTGGAAATCGAGCAGGATCGTCTGTTGCTGATTAAAGGGCGCTACGAAGGGATCGGCGGTTTTCCGATTGGCACGCAGGAAGATGTCCTGTCGCTGATTTCCGGCGGGTTTGACTCCGGTGTTTCCAGCTACATGTTGATGCGTCGTGGTTGCCGGGTGCATTACTGTTTCTTCAATCTGGGCGGTGCCGCGCATGAAATCGGTGTGCGTCAGGTCGCGCATTACCTGTGGAACCGTTTCGGCAGTTCACACCGGGTACGTTTTGTCGCCATCGATTTCGAACCGGTGGTCGGTGAAATCCTGGAGAAGGTGGATGACGGCCAGATGGGCGTGGTACTCAAACGTATGATGGTGCGGGCGGCGTCGCGCGTAGCTGAACGCTATGGTGTGCAGGCACTGGTAACCGGTGAAGCGCTGGGCCAGGTATCCAGCCAGACGCTGACCAACCTGCGTCTGATTGATAACGCCTCGGATACGTTGATCCTGCGTCCGCTGATTTCTCACGACAAAGAGCACATTATCCGCATGGCGCGTGAACTTGGCACCGAGGATTTCGCCAAAACCATGCCTGAATACTGCGGCGTGATTTCCAAAAGCCCGACGGTAAAAGCGGTGAAGGCTAAAATCGAGCATGAAGAAAGCCTGTTCGATTTCTCGATCCTTGAACGGGTGGTGGAGGAAGCGCGTAATATCGACATCCGTGATATTGCCGAACAAACCCGGCAGGATGTGACCGAAGTGGAAACGGTTGGTGCGTTTGCCGCAAGCGATATTCTGCTGGATATTCGTTCGCCGGATGAGCAAGATGAGCGTCCACTGGCGCTGGAACAGGTAGAGGTAAAATCGCTGCCGTTCTATAAATTAGGGACGCAGTTCGGCGATTTGGATCAGAGCAAAACCTATCTGTTGTATTGCGAGCGCGGGGTGATGAGCCGTTTGCAGGCGCTGTACCTGCGCGAACAAGGGTTCAACAACGTTAAAGTGTATCGCCCCTGACAGACTGTTTATGACGTAAACCAGAAAAAAGCGCCTAACCCGGCGCTTTTTTTGTCTCTGGGCTTCAGGCAGGGTCTTGATAGTTATAAACGCCTGGCGGCAGCACCAGCTGCGCGGCGATTTCCGCCGCTTTCTCTTTACCCAGCAACAGATCGATCAGCTTTAGAGCAAAGTCGATACTGGTGCCGGGGCCCTGGCTGGTCAGCAGATTGACACGTGGGTCAAACACCACGCGTTTTTCCAACCATTTTTCTGGTGAAATTCGCGCTTTTAGTGTTGGGTAGCCGGTCATATTACCGATCGGAAACAACTGGTGGTGCTCCAGCACTACCGCGGGTGACGCGCAGATCGCCGCTACGATTTTGCCTTCCTGATGGGTTTGCCGCAGGCGCTCAACCAGCAGCGGGCTGTCGCGGAAACATTCCGCACCTTGCAGACCGCCGGGCAGCACGACTGCGTCAAAGTCATGATCAGCAACGGCTACCAGCGGCGCGTCGGCAATCAGCTTTACGCCGCGGGAGCAGGTGATTTCTGTGTTGCCATCGCTTGCCACGCTGGCTGTGGTTACGCGGATTCCGGCCCTGACCAGCAGATCGATGGTGGTCACAGCTTCGATTTCTTCGCTACCAGGTGCCAGACAGACCAGAACCGAGGCGGTCATATTCACTCTCCTTTCGTTTGATATAGTCGAACAGACGGCTGTTTTCCGGCAGGGAAAGCCCGTGGGCGCGGGCACGGCGCAGCAGGTAACCGGTGATGTAATCGATCTCCGTATGGCGCTGCGCCAGTACGTCCTGACGCATCGAGGAGGTATTGGCCGCGGTGTTCTGGATGATTTGATTGACGTAGAGTTGCAGGCTTTCTGACGACGTATGGAAGCCTTCACGGTCCATGACCTGCGCCACTTCCTGACAGAGCGTTTCAATTTGCTCCGGATAAGCCTGCAATTCGCCGTTGGTGCATTGATACAGCACGGTCAGCGGATTGATGACGCAATTGGCGGCCAGTTTCAGCCAGCAGGTTGCGGTAATGTGGTTATGCCAGGCGACGTCAGGCAAGGCCTGATGCAGCGTTTCCGCCAGTTGACTTAGCTCTTCTTCCCGGTTTACCGAACGGTCGAGCGTACCGATATGGGTGATACCGGCGGCGACGTGCACCACCGTTGCTGGGTCCCGCCGTGCCGCGTGCGTAGTCACCCCCAATAGTAGTGGCTGACTGATTGCTGGTAGCTCTTCCCAGGTTCCCATTCCATTGTGCAGCAACAAAATAGTGCAATCAGGGCGTAACCGGGGTAGCAGGGCAGAAACCGCATCGGATACCTGCCAGGCCTTTAGCGTGACCAACAGCAGTTCGCTTTGCGCCAGATGTTCGGCGTTATTGGCTATCAGATTAAGGTTACAACGCTCACCAGAGAGCATCGTAACGTTAATTTGACAGGACGCTTGCGGGATACGTCGCCAGCCTTGTACATCATGCCCTTGCCGGTGTAACGCATTAAGCCAGAGTTGACCGATGGCGCCACAGCCAAGAACAGTAATTTTCATCCGCAGTTTCCTTTGTCCGGGGGCTCGTGCTTATCCGGTTTATCATAAAGTATTCCGCCGCCAAGCGCCCGCCGCTTGTTGTGCGAATCGCTGTAAGCGGGCGAATTTTGCTTATTTGGCGTGAGCGGTTATCATGCTCGGCAGCTATTGTCAGGAGAAAAAATTATGCCATCTTTCGATATTGTTTCGGAAATCGATATGCAGGAAGTCCGTAATGCGGTAGAGAACGCTACCCGTGAGTTGGGCACCCGCTGGGACTTTCGTAATGTGTCGGCCAGCTTCGATCTGAATGAAAAAGCACAAACCATCAAGGCAGCCAGCGAATCGGACTTTCAGGTTAAGCAATTGATTGAAATCATAAGGGAAAAACTGGCAAAACGTGGAATTGAAGGCGGTTCGTTGGAGATCCCTGAAGAAATGGAGCACAGCGGCAAAACCTATAGCGTGGAAGCCAAGCTGAAACAGGGTATTGAAGCCACACTGGCGAAGAAAATCGTCAAATTGATCAAAGACAGCAAGCTCAAGGTTCAGGCACAGATTCAGGGCGAACAAGTGCGTGTTACCGGGAAATCCCGCGATGACCTGCAAGGCGTGATTGCGCTGGTGCGCGGTGCTGATCTGGGGCAACCTTTCCAGTTCAATAATTTCCGCGATTGAGCCTCGCTATTCCTGTTGCTGTTAATCCGCGACAGAAATACAGGGTTTGTTAATAAGGCGCCTCCGGCGCCTTATTCATTACCAGCCTTGAACCACCTTCAGGGACGGTAATAATGGTTTTGCTGCTATTTTCCAGTTCTGCTCCCTCCGTATTGTAAAGACCTCCAGGTCTGTATTGACAAAAAATAAATAACCTTCCAAATCATGTTGATACATAAAAAAACACACATATTTATGTCGCTAACACGATTGTAAGTACTTCACAGCCAGTAGGTGTCGACGGTAAAAGAATGCGAACTCATACCACGTCTGGGACAACATAAAGCAGAGGACAGGGATGTCTGCTGCTTTGCGTGCTGAGTATGCCGAAGTCATAAAAATTCTACTTACAAGGAGAGCGCAATGAACCGTCGACACTTTCTCAAAGTTGCCGCTGGCAGCGCCTTCGATTGTTTCTGCCGTTATTCCAGGGGCGCGGGTTCCAGGCCAGGTACGCGCCAATGCCGAGTCAATGAAAGTGGCGATTCCACCAGAATTCTGGAGCACGCTACGCCGTGAAGGGCTGATCGCATCAGATGCCCCCGTGCCAGCCTGAGCATAAAACCGACAAATCTGAGCGCGCCGTAGATACCCTGAACTGTGTACGGCGCCTCATTCTCTGCCAGACGTTATTAAGGTCATGATGGATGAAAATATTGTGTGCTGTATTGGCGTTGATTCTGTCAACGATGTTGCCTGCCCAGGCTCAGACGACATCCCTACCGGGTGGCGCGAAGATCGCCGGGCTGGCTGGTCAGCGGGATCTGATACAGGAAGAAAAGAACCGTGCGTTGGTGGTTGAGTTTTACACAGAGGTGTTAAGCCATCGGCGGGTCGATCTGGCAGATAAATACCTGAGCGCAGATTATATTCAGCATAATCCGTATGCGGCGACCGGGCGTGAGGCATTTGTGGCTTTTTTCACCGATTTATTCCGTCGTTATCCACAATCCGAGCACCGTATTATCCGCACTGCGACCGACGGTAACCTAGTCTATCTACATGTATTTGCAAGAAATGATCCCAACGACCGGGGGCGGGCGGTGGTCGATATTCTGCGGGTCGATAACGGTAAGATCGTGGAGCATTGGGATGTGGTGCAGCCGATACCTGAAACGAGCGCCAACACTAACGGGATGTTTTGATATGGCTTGCCCTGCGTGGGCAAGCCTTTGAATTTTATTGACTGACCAACTGCTCTAATTGCTGTCGGTTGGTCTTTTTGCGATCGATTTTTACGTAGGCACTGAGTTCATCTGGCACAATGACCACATCTGCCACGCCTGGGTGCTGTTGTAGTTTATCAGATAGCGTATTGTCTCGCAGTGCTCCATCCGGCAGGGTAATGCGCAGGCTGCTCAGATAAGGAGGCTCCTGCATGGTGAAGCTGACCAGTAACCAGACCACCCCCAGCAACGCACCTGCGCTGAACACCAGCGACGCACCATGCAGGTCATAGAGAGTGCCGCCAAGACTGCCGCCAATTGCCACACCAATAAACTGGGTAGTGGAATAGACGCCCATCGCGGTGCCCTTGTAACCGGCTGGTGATTCCTTGCTGATCAGCGACGGCAGCAGTGCTTCCATCACGTTGAACCCCAGAAAGAACAACTGAATGCCGATGAGTATTGGCCACAATGCATGACTGCCTGCCTGTAGCAATACCAGTTCTGCTGCAATCAGGATCATGACGCAGGCAATAAATACCTGCTTCATCCGCCGTTTGACCTCAGCATAGATGACAAAGGGTACGACGGCAGCGAACGACACCAGCATCGTCACCAGATAGACCTTCCAGTGCTGCTGCGGTGCCAGTCCCGCCTGTTCCATTACCCGCGGTAATGCCACAAAGCTCGACATCAACAGGATGTGCAGGCACATAATGCTGAAGTTGAGTTTTAACAGGCGAGGATTAGCCAGTACTTTGCCGACACCACCACGCACAATAGCCGATTCACGATTGAGTACATGGGAAGGTGCAGAAGGAATGACGGTCAGCGTGATGACGATAGCCAGCAGCGCCAGCAACGCGATCCCCCAGAACAACGCATTCAGACCCAATGCATGGGTGACGATAGGGCCGATTACCATGGCGATGGCAAAGGTGACACCGAAGCTGACGCCAATGAATGCCATCGCTTTCGTGCGGTTCTGTTCGCGGGTTAAATCTGACAGTAGCGCCATGACCGCAGCAGAGATGGCACCTGAACCTTGCAGCGCACGGCCCAGAATAATGCCCCAGATAGCATCACTGAGCGCGGCGATGACGCTGCCCAGCACAAATATCAACAGACCGCCGACAATCAGCGGTTTACGTCCGATGCGGTCGGACATCAGCCCGAATGGGATTTGGAAGATGGCCTGCATCAGGCCATAAATGCCTATCGCTACACCAATTAGCGATTCGCTGGCACCTTGCAGGGCCATTCCGTAAGTGGTCAGCACCGGAAGCACCATGAACATGCCCAGCATACGAAGTGAAAAGACCAGACCCAGTCCCCATGTCGCCCTCTGCTCAACAGGGGTCATGTGATTATCGTTCATTGCTACCTCTGACATTTCGTTAGCGCTATTTTAGTGTTCGGGTCCAAAGGCGTAAACGACAGGTTTGTTTCTGTATTTGGCAGAACAAGGGAGGGGGATAAAAAAACAGACGGGCAAGCCCGTCTGTCGGTAAGCATTTACTGATGATATCAGTGCAGGTAAGTCAGCAGAGTTTCCTGCATCGGTGCCATCGAATCCACTGACATCATGACGCTCAGGGAGGTGATGGCTACGATGGAAAAAACGAACAACTTTCTTGCCCATACGCGATCGTCATTCGGGCTCTTGTAGCCGGACAACGCCATGCCTAGCCACCAGACGCTAACCGCTGCTGCCACCACCAGGTATTTGTAACCGGCGTAGCCACCCAGCGACAGCATCAGGGTCGCAATCATAAACGCCAGGATGTATAGCGTAATATGATGCTTCGCCACCGAAATACCTTTGACGACCGGCAGGACTGGAATATTAGCGGCTTGATAATCCTTAAAGCGGAAAATCGCGATGGCATAGGAATGCGGCATCTGCCACAAGCTGAAAATCAGCAGCAGAATCAGCGCGCCGGCATCAAACTGATTGCTGACCGCACAATAGCCGATCACCGGCGGCGCAGCGCCTGACAGGCTGCCAATCAACGTGCCGTAAACCGAGTGACGTTTCATGTACAGGCTGTAAACGCCGACATAGACCACAAACCCCATCACCGCTAGCCACATCGCTAGCGGGTTTGCCGCGAGGTACAGTAATGCAAAGCCAGCAATCCCTAACAGCGAAGCGTAAATCAGCGTGTTTCTCAGCGGAATCAGCCCCTTCACCAGAACCCGATTCTTGGTTCTCTCCATTTTTTTGTCGATATCGCGATCGATAACATTGTTAAAGACGCAACCCGATGCAACGACCAGTGATACCCCGATCAGGGTAGCGACAAACAGCGGATAGTTGATGGTGCCCTTGGCCGCCAGCAAAAATCCACCGATAACGGAAATCAGGTTGCCAAAAATAATGCCGGGTTTGGTGACCTGCAGGTATTGCTTAATCATCATGTAAAAGGCTCGGTTACTGAATCATCATGTTGTGGTGCGCATTCATCATGATCCACAGGGATCCCACCACCACGATTGCGATAATCAAGGCGGTAAACACAATGGCTACCACATTCCAACGCTCTTCTGATGAGGTATTGAGATGCAGGAAGTACACCAGATGAACCAGAATCTGGATAACGGCGCAGCCCAGCACGGTCAGCAGAATGACGCTGTGGGAAGCCGAACCGTTCATCACCAGACTGAACGGAATCACAGTCAGGATGATGGACAGGACGAAACCAATCAGATAGGACTTCACGCTACCGTGGCTGGCGCCGGCATGATCGTGTGTGGAATGACTCATTACATCGCCCCCATCAGATAAACAACAGTGAAGACACAAATCCATACCACATCAAGGAAGTGCCAGAACAAGCTCAGACACATCAGACGGGTCTTGTTGGTACTGGTCAGGCCGTACTTGGTTACCTGGATCATCATGATAGCGATCCAGATAAGGCCCGAGGTCACGTGGATACCGTGCGTACCGACCAGAGCAAAGAATGCGGACAGGAACGCACTGCGGTCAGGACCGGCACCTTCTACGATCAGGTGATGGAATTCGTAGATTTCCATACCGATGAACACCAGACCGAACAGGAAGGTCAAACCCAACCAGGCATTAACCTGGCTTTTGTTGCCTTTGTTCATGGCAATCATCGCCATGCCGTAGGTGATACTACTAAACAGCAGGGCGAAGGTTTCTACCAGCACAAACTTCAGATCAAACAGTTCTTTGCCGGTTGGGCCGCCAGCCGTGCCGTTCACCAAAACGGAGTAGGTCGCGAACAGCATCCCGAACAGGATGCAGTCGCTCATCAGATAGATCCAGAACCCGAATACCTTGTTACTTCCGGTATCGTGGTGCCCATGCTCGGCATGGGCTGCATTGTGATGAGTCAAAGTATCAGTGGCCATTATTTCACGCCTGCTTTGCTGAGTTTATCGAAGTTTTGGTTTTCGATGTTTTCGACTTCCTTAACCGGTACGTAGTAATCCACGTCCTGATTAAAGCTGTGCACGATCCAGGTCGCAATCATGCCCACAAAACCGATAATCGCCAGCCACCAGATGTACCAGATCATTGCGAAACCGAACACCAGAGCGAAGGCGGAGATAACTACACCAGCTCCTGTGTTTTTCGGCATATGAATTTCTTCATACTGCGCCGGCTTACGATAAGCTTCGCCTTTTTCCTTCAGTTCCCAGAACGCATCACGCTCATGAACCTGTGGCACGAGGGCGAAGTTGTAGAACGGCGGCGGAGAAGACGTTGCCCACTCCAGCGTACGCGCATCCCATGGGTCGCCCGTCAGGTCGCGATTCTGGTCGCGGTCGCGAATACTGACAGCAAACTGGATGATCTGGCACAGGACGCCCAGTGCAATCAGACCGGCACCGACAGACGCTACCACCAGCAGCGGGTGGAATTCCGGGTTGATCTGCTGACTCAGACGACGGGTCATCCCCATGAAGCCCAGCACGTACAGCGGCATAAAGGCTACGAAGAAACCGATAATCCAGAACCAGAAGGCGCGCTTGCCCCAGGTTTCATTCAGCTTGAAGCCAAACGCTTTCGGGAACCAGTAGGTGATACCGGCAAAGCAGCCAAACACCACACCACCAATGATCACGTTATGGAAGTGAGCAATCAGGAACAGGCTGTTATGCAGTACGAAGTTAGCGCCCGGCACGGCCAGCAGCACCCCGGTCATACCACCGATGGAGAAGGTGATAATGAAGCCAGTGGTCCACAACATGGCAGAGTGTGGTTGAATACGACCCTGATACATGGTGAACAGCCAGTTGAAAATTTTAACCCCAGTCGGGATTGAAATAATCATCGTGGCGATACCGAAGAAGGCGTTAACGTTGGCACCTGACCCCATGGTGAAGAAGTGGTGCAGCCAGACGATAAACGACAATACGGTAATCGCGATAGTTGCCCATACCAATGAGGTATAGCCGAACAAACGCTTTTTACAGAACGTTGCTACCACTTCGGAGTAAATACCGAAGACTGGCAGCACCAGAATGTACACTTCCGGATGGCCCCAGGCCCAAATCAGGTTGATGTACATCATCATGTTGCCACCCATATCATTGGTAAAGAAATGGGTGCCGAGGTAACGGTCCAGCGTCAGCAGGGCAATGGTTACCGTTAGGATCGGGAACGCGGCAATAATCAGGACGTTGGTGCACAATGCTGTCCAGGTGAACACCGGCATTTTCATCAGTGTCATGCCGGGCGCACGCATTTTCAGTATGGTGGCGAAGAAGTTGACGCCAGTCAGCGTAGTACCAACACCGGAAATCTGGAGACTCCAGATCCAGTAGTCTACCCCGACGCCAGGACTGTATTCCTTACCTGACAAAGGCGGATAAGCTACCCAACCGGTCTGGGCGAATTCACCGAGCCCCAGAGACAGGTTGATAAGAATCACGCCGACAACAAACAGCCAGAAGCTGAGTGAGTTCAGGAAAGGGAAGGCTACGTCGCGTGCGCCGATCTGCAGCGGAACCGCCAGGTTCATCAGACCAACCACGAACGGCGTTGCCACGAAGAAAATCATGATCACGCCATGCGCGGTGAAGATCTGGTCATAGTGGTGAGGGGTGAGGAAACCCGCTTCACCGGCGGAGGCCAGCACCTGCTGACCACGCATCATGATGGCATCGGCAAAACCACGCAGCATCATCACCAGACCGACAATGATGTACATGATACCGATTTTCTTGTGGTCCACAGAGGTGAACCACTCGGACCACAGCCATTTCCACTTACCAAAATAGGTAACGGCAGCCAGCAGCGCTAATCCGCCTACAATGATTGCCGCCACCGTGACCATGATAATCGGCTCATGGTAGGGGATCGCATCAAGAGTTAATTTTCCGAACATCGTTTATCCCTCGACTCCTTTTAATGAGAGGAGTGCTCGCTCATGTTCATGCCCTGGTGACTCTGCGTGCCTTCTTCTTTCTTAGGCTCGCTTTCGGCACCGTGCTGCATGTTCATGTTGTTGCCAATGAATTTGGTAATGATCTGGCTGAACAGCTCAGGTTGAACCTGAGAGTAGTACTCCACCGGATGGTACTCGGTAGGTTGCGCCAGTTTGTTAAAGTCATTCATCGTGCTCAGCGTTTTGGATGACTTGCGTACATTCTCAACCCATTGGTCAAACGCTCGCTGATCAGGGGTCGCGATGGCGGTGAATTTCATGCCGGAGAACCCTTTGCCGCTGTAACCACCGGAAATACCGTCGTATTTACCTGGTTCGTTAGCAATCAGGTGCAATTGGGTCTGCATTCCTGCCATGGCGTAAATCTGACCACCAAGACGCGGAATAAAGAAGGAGTTCATCACCGTATCGGACGTAATCTTGAAATTGACCGGTACATTGGTCGGGAATGCCAGTTCATTAACCGTAGCGATGCCAAGATCCGGGTAGATAAACAGCCATTTCCAGTCCAGCGACACGACTTCAACATTGATGGGCTTGGCAGTGGAATCCAGAGGCTTGTAGGGATCAAGCGAATGGGTGGTTTTCCAGGTGATCGTCCCAAGAATGAGGATAATGATGATGGGCACCGTCCAGACAACGGCTTCGATTTTGTTGGAGTGTGACCAGTTTGGCGTGTACTTCGCTTTTTCATTGGAAGCTCTGAACTTCCAGGCGAAGGCAATCGTCATAATGATCACCGGGATAACAACGATCAGCATCAAACCGAGTGCTGTCAGTATCAACGAACGTTGCTCTAACCCGACCTGTCCTTTGGGGTTCATCAATGCCATATCACAACCACTGAGAAGCAGTGTGGTTGCAATTAAAGACAACATCCCAAAAATTTTATTGTATTTCCTGAGTCTCATCTAGCGACCTCAATTACAAGGGCTCTATTGTCATTTCACGCGAGCGGGCATTTTACGGGAAGGTTACCGTACTGTAAACATGATTAAAGAGATGTCAGCCTGCTGTTTACAGTTTTTGCCTAACCTGTCACATCTGAGATACATTTTCTAAAAATTACTTTTAAAAACAGTGGGTAAACCGACCACAGAAAAAGTATGTATCGCTTTTCAGGAATTACAACTATTTCTGAATACTATTTTGTCCTGGTGTTAATATTTCGTTTCTATAGCGTTGCATCAAATAACATGGTCAGGTGGAATTATTAAGAATAATGAAATAAATGTTTCTATTCGCTGATGCCTGAGAAGAAAAATAATTTAATAAAGTGATAATAGATAATGGTGGCTCGTTGTTGGGCGATAGACTGTATTTATTGATTTACAACCGCCTGATTTACAGGCGGCGTGACGAGAGATAATCCAGTAAGCCGCCGAGTAGTATCGCCAGTACCGCCAGTATAGCGCCTGTCGGCATCAGCATGTTTTCCGCGCTGGTGTTTCCCAGCCAGCCCAGAGCGAACATACCCCAGGCCAGCAGACCCGTAGCGAACAGCACACAACCGGTAAAAAACAGACGGGAAGCAAGCATGTAAAGGCGTGGATAAGCGTTACGACGAGTGAAATCACCACCCAACTGCGCCTGTTCCAGCGAAGGACGGCAAATCTTCAGCAGGAACAGTCCTGGAATGGCGATAATGATCGAAAACAGGTAGAACCACGCCCAGCCATATAATTCGACAAACCAGCCAGCAATCGGGCCGACGTAAACGCGCCCGACAGCCGATAAGGCGGACAATAACGCGAACTGGGTTGCGGAAAACGACTTGTTACAAAGCGTCATCAATAGCGCCACAAAAGCCGCGGTTCCCATGCCGCCACACAGGTTTTCCAGGAACACCGCCGATGCCATGGTAAATAGCTGTTTGTCCGTGACGGCCAAGAGCCAGTATCCCGCATTCGACACGGCCTGTAGCAGGCCGAACAACATCAATGATCGGAACAGCGTCCAGCGTTGCATGAGTATTCCGCCGTACAACGCACCGATGATCGTGGCGAACAGGCCGAGCGTCTTGTTGACCAGTCCCACTTCGCCCGGATTGAAACCTATCCCTCGGATCAGAAAGGTTGTGCTGAGGCTGACAGCAAACGCATCCCCCAGCTTATACAGCACAATCAGCATGAGGATCAGCCAGGCATTATTGCGACCGAAAAAATCTTTCAGCGGTGCGAAAACCGCTTGTTCAAGAGAGCGCGGTGCGGGTTCGCTGACAGTCGGCTCCGGCGACAGCCAGGTCGCCAACGTGCACAACAACAAAAGAGCGGCCATCAGCCAATAGGTAGCGTGCCAGCCGAGAAAACGATCGGCAATCCATAATGCCAGTCCGCCGGACACCAGCATAGCCAGCCGATACCCCAGCACGGAAATAGCCGCGCCGCTACCGCGCTCCTCCGGTGGCAACAAGTCGGTTTTGTACGCATCAAACACGATGTCTTGCGATGCGGAGCAAAACGCGATGATGACAGCTAGCGCCGCCAGCCACCATAAATGATGTGAGGGATCCAGCGTGCCGATAAAGATGATCGCGGCTACCAGCAATAGCTGCGTCACCAGTAGCCAGCCGCGGCGGCGCCCCATAAACGGCGGCGTATAGCGGTCCATCAGCGGCGACCACAGGAACTTGAACACATAAGCCTGCCCCACCAGCGAAAAGAATCCGATGGTTTTCAGATCCACATTTTCTACCGTCATCCACGCCTGCAATGTGCCGGAAGTCAGTGCCAGCGGTAATCCTGAGGCAAAACCTAAAATCAGAAGAATGACACTATTGCGTTCGCGGAAAAGCGAAAAAAGACGGCTGAGCATGTGAGGTCCTTTTCCCTTGCCCTGATAGGGCAAGGGAGGTGAGGCAGAATAAACTGTTACCGGGAGTTGGTTTTGATGAAGGTGCTGATGCTGGTGTCCTGAGCCATATCGTTAATGACATCACTTAACACCTGATTGACCGACTCGGTAATCTTGCTGTTGGTAGCGGTCAGCGCCCCCTGAACATTATAGCTGGCGCGGTAATTCTTGATCTGCTTATTACCGTTGGCTGCCTGCGCGATAATGGAAATATCCGCACGGGTGGTAATGTTATAACGCAGATTGCCTTCGGCGACATCAGCATACAGGGTATTCACCACCACCTGCAGCGCCACCGGGCCGCCGGTGCCGATCATGTAACCGCGGGCCGACATCTGTTTCTCCAGCACTTCCTGCAGCAGGAAACGCAAATCGCGTGACGGTGTCAGCGTCACCAACTGGCCGTCACGGTTGACCCGTGCCAGCGACTGGTCGGCACGCTGGTCGGCACCGTTAATGCTGATGGTGACACCCATCAGGGTCGGATCTTGCGACGGTAGTGCAATTTTCGGGGTGACATCCAGCGTGCTGCTCTTGCTGGCACAGCCTGCCAGCAAGAGTGCGGCGAACAACGGGAAAATGAATTTTTTTAACATGCGTGTCTTCTCGTCATGAAACGGTGGTTGGCGGATAAACATAGTCCGGTATCATATCATCGTCTTGGACAAGGGAAAGAGCAGAAAGTGGTCAGTATCCTGCTGAGCTGCATTCCTTTTTTCCAATATGCTATGCGTGATGACATCTGGAATCGGATATTGCATGTCGGGTTGATAAACCGACCCGTCGACGCGTACCCGGATAGTCGATAGGTTTTCATTAATACTCAAAAAACGACTAAATTTGAAGTGGATAAGCGAGCAGTCAGTGATAAAAAGCCGTTTTATCAATGTAACTTTCACTGATGCCTGAAAAAGGTAACCCTATGATTCGTGAAACGATAGAAGCCAAATTACGTTCAGAGTTCGAACCCCAACACCTTGAAGTTATTGATGAAAGTTATAGACATAACGTACCTGCTGGCGCTGAAAGCCATTTCAAGGTGGTACTGGTCAGTGAGTGCTTTACCGGGGAGCGGGTCATCGGTCGCCATCGCGCGATTTACCGGGTATTGGCGGATGAACTGGCGGGGGCGGTGCACGCGCTGGCGCTGCATACTTACACGCCGAAAGAGTGGCTGGACTTGCAGATGGCGGTGCCGTCATCTCCGCCCTGTGGCGGTGCAGGATTGCAGCGCTGAGTGGCCTGTATCGCCTGGCGTTGAACAGCCGCTAACGCCTGTTAATCCATTTACAGATGGTTTGCAGATGAAAAGTGTGAAAGCCCTCCGCCAATAGTCTGGTTACTCTCCTCGACTCGGTCTATCGATGCCGCTATAATGCCGCGTCTTATTTTCCGGAATGTATTCGGGACGCTTCTGACTATAGGGAACTGGTCCGGTAAAGTGGCCGTCCTGGTTCTGTGAGACTGTGATCAGCAAGGTCGCCCCTGGGCGCTTTATGAAAACGGCCTCTGAGGTTGACCGAGCACTGTGATTTTTTGAGGTAACAAGATGCAAGTTTCAGTTGAAACCACTCAAGGCCTTGGGCGCCGCGTAACGATTACCGTTGCTGCTGACAGCATTGAGAATGCCGTTAAGAGCGAACTGGTCAATGTGGCTAAAAAAGTTCGTATCGATGGTTTCCGCAAAGGCAAAGTGCCGGCGAAAATTGTTGAGCAGCGCTACGGCGCATCCGTCCGTCAGGACGTGCTGGGCGATCTGATGCAGCGTCACTTCGTTGATGCCATCATCAAAGAAAAAATCAACCCGGCTGGCGCGCCGAACTATGTTCCGGGCGAGTACCAGGTCGGTGGTGATTTTACCTACTCTGTAGAGTTTGAAGTTTATCCGGAAGTCGAATTGAAAGATCTGGACACCATTGAGGTTGAAAAACCGCTGGTGGACGTTTCTGAAACCGACGTCGACGGTATGCTGGACACCCTGCGTAAGCAGCAGGCAACCTGGAAAGAAACCGATCGCGCTGCGACTGCTGAAGACCGCGTAACCATCGATTTCAGCGGTTCTGTTGGTGGTGAAGAGTTCGAAGGCGGCAAAGCCTCTGATTTCGTTCTGGCTATGGGCCAGGGCCGTATGATTCCGGGCTTCGAAGACGGTATCGTAGGTCACAAAGTCGGCGATGAGTTCACCATTGAGGTGAAATTCCCGGATGACTACCACGCTGAAAACCTGAAAGGTCAGGATGCTAAATTCGCCATCGTGCTGAAGAAAGTAGAAGAGCGTGAACTGCCGGAACTGACCGCTGATTTCATCAAACGTTTTGGCGTTGAAGACGGTTCAGTGGACGGTCTGCGTGCCGAAGTACGCAAAAACATGGAACGTGAACTGAAAGGTGCGATCCGTAACCGCGTGAAGTCTCAGGTTATTGACGGTCTGGTTAAGGCCAATGACATTGATGTGCCGGCTGCATTGATCGACAACGAAGTTGACGTTCTGCGCCGTCAGGCGGCTCAGCGTTTCGGCGGCAACGAAAAACAGGCTCTGGA
Source organism: Dickeya undicola (assembly GCF_000784735.1). Classification (GTDB taxonomy): domain Bacteria; phylum Pseudomonadota; class Gammaproteobacteria; order Enterobacterales; family Enterobacteriaceae; genus Dickeya; species Dickeya undicola. The sequence continues at coordinate 195,975 of NZ_JSYG01000032.1, read as the reverse complement.
ACTGCCGCGTGAACTGTTCGAAGAACAGGCTAAACGCCGTGTGGTTGTAGGCCTGCTGTTGGGTGAAGTGATTGAGTCCAACGAGCTGAAAGCTGACGAAGATCGCGTCAATACGCTGATCGATGAAATTGCTTCTGCGTACGAAGACCCGCGTGAAGTGGTTGAGTACTACAAGAAAAACAAAGAAATGATGAACAACATGCGTAACGTTGCTCTGGAAGAGCAGGCGATCGAAACGCTGTTGTCTAAAGCGAAAGTGGTAGAAAAAGCGGTCAGCTTCAACGAGCTGATGAATCAGACTGCAACTGCCTGATTACGATTTTTCACCGTAAATCGTTTCTTCAAAAGCCCGCGGCTGATGCTGCGGGCTTTTTTTTCTGAATACGGCAACATAGGCGACCTATCGCCAGATTCTGTCAAATCTGCACTATGATTAATAGCGATTAATCTATTGATGGCTGACTAATCAAGGCGTAATCAAACCCATTTTCAGCGCAGGATATTGCTTTAACCAAAAGGAATCGCTGGTGTAAGCTTGAAAAAGGATGCATCGGTCCCCAACTGGTTAATACTGCGTAGATTGCATCGTCAGGGAACCTCGCTCGATACCGGCGACGGAGAGATGGCTAACTGCGTGTATGAGCATGGTCATCACTTTCCATCTCAAGTAGAATCGGGCGGTATGCGCCAAGTGCATTTTATCTAGGAGACGTTAATGTCATACAGTGGCGAACAAGAAAAACTGGCCCCTCATATGGCCCTGGTGCCGATGGTGGTTGAGCAGACTTCGCGTGGGGAGCGTTCTTACGATATCTATTCCCGGCTCCTGAAGGAACGCGTGATCTTTTTGACCGGTCAGGTCGAAGATCATATGGCTAACCTGATTGTGGCGCAGATGCTGTTTCTGGAAGCCGAAAACCCTGAAAAAGATATTTACCTGTACATTAACTCTCCAGGGGGCGTGATCACTGCTGGCATGTCAATTTACGACACCATGCAATTTATCAAGCCGGATGTCAGCACCATTTGCATGGGGCAAGCTGCATCGATGGGCGCTTTTCTGCTGACAGCAGGTACTAAAGGTAAACGTTTCTGTCTGCCGAATTCCCGAGTGATGATCCACCAGCCGCTGGGCGGATTCCAGGGGCAGGCGACGGACATTGAGATCCACGCTAAAGAGATCCTTAAAGTGAAGGCTCGGATGAACGAGCTGATGGCCAAGCATACTGGTCAGTCTCTTGACGTAATAGAAAGAGACACGGAGCGTGACCGTTTCCTCTCTGCTGCCGAGGCAGTAGACTATGGGTTAGTAGATTCGGTACTGACCCATCGTGAATAATTCCAGGGATGCGAAATAGCCAGATGACGCGGGGTGCCGGCCGCTATGTTAGTAGGCTGGCGTTTGCTGTGGCGCGATTGCTATGTGGTTGGCCTGCGGGCAAGAGACTAGAGAAGAGGTTTGACTCATGACAGATAAGCGCAAAGACGGTTCAGGAAAACTGCTGTACTGTTCTTTCTGCGGCAAAAGCCAACACGAGGTTCGTAAGCTGATCGCCGGGCCGTCAGTGTATATCTGCGATGAATGTGTTGACTTGTGTAACGACATTATTCGCGAAGAAATCAAAGAAGTAGCGCCACATCGTGAGCGTAGTGCGTTACCGACGCCACATGAAATTCGCCGTCATCTGGATGATTATGTCATCGGACAGGAGCAGGCGAAGAAGGTGCTGGCGGTTGCTGTTTATAACCATTACAAACGTCTGCGTAATGGCGACAGCAATAATGGTGTCGAACTGGGCAAAAGCAACATTCTGCTGATCGGTCCGACCGGTAGTGGGAAAACGTTGCTGGCGGAAACGCTGGCTCGGTTCCTGGATGTGCCTTTCACTATGGCTGACGCCACCACACTGACCGAAGCCGGTTACGTGGGCGAGGACGTTGAAAACATTATCCAGAAGCTGCTGCAGAAGTGTGACTACGATGTGCAGAAAGCACAGCGCGGTATTGTCTACATCGATGAAATCGACAAGATTTCCCGTAAATCTGACAACCCGTCCATCACTCGTGACGTGTCCGGCGAAGGGGTGCAGCAGGCGCTGCTGAAGCTGATTGAAGGCACTATCGCTGCTGTTCCGCCGCAAGGGGGGCGTAAGCACCCGCAGCAGGAATTTTTGCAGGTGGATACCTCTAAAATCCTGTTTATCTGTGGTGGTGCATTCGCCGGGTTGGACAAGGTTATTGAACAGCGTACCGATACTGGCCGCGGCATTGGTTTCAACGCGACAGTGAAAGGGTTGTCTCAGAAGGCAACTGAAGGTGAACTGCTGGGCCAGGTGGAGCCGGGTGATTTGATCAAATTTGGTCTTATCCCCGAATTTATCGGGCGTTTGCCGGTGGTCGCAACGCTGAAAGAGCTGGATGAAGACGCGTTGATCCAGATTCTGCGCGAACCGAAGAATGCACTGACCAAGCAGTATCAGGCGCTTTTCAAACTGGAAGGTGCAGATCTGGAATTCCGTGACGAAGCGTTGACCGCCATTGCGAAAAAAGCCATGGCACGTAAGACTGGTGCTCGTGGTTTGCGCTCCATCGTAGAAGCGGCGCTGTTGGAAACCATGTACGACCTGCCTTCGCTGGAAAACGTAGAGAAAGTGGTGATCGATGATTCGGTCATTTCGGGCCAAACCGAGCCGCTGCTGATTTATGGCAAGCCTGAAGCACAGCAGGCATCTGGCGAATAATTAGCCTAAAAAACAACGGTAAACGATAAAATGGGGGGTTTTAGCCCCCCATTTTTTTTTACACACTTTCAGTCGTTGAATGTGAGATATTTATCCCCATATACTCGATTACCTATAGGCGAAACCCGTGATGCCCGCGTTTCACGGATTCCCTTAACCTGGCGGAAACGAAACTAAGAGAGAGCTCTATGAACCCTGAGCGTTCCGAACGCATAGAAATCCCCGTATTGCCGTTGCGCGATGTGGTGGTTTATCCGCACATGGTCATTCCGTTGTTTGTTGGTCGGGAGAAATCAATTCGGTGCCTTGAAGCGGCTATGGATCACGACAAGAAGATCATGCTGGTGGCACAGAAAGAAGCCTCAACGGATGAGCCTGGTGTTAACGATCTTTTCTCGGTAGGGACGGTCGCCTCTATTCTTCAAATGCTGAAACTGCCTGATGGCACCGTGAAGGTGCTGGTGGAAGGCTTGCAGCGAGCGCGCATCACGACACTCTCTGACAGCGGAGAACATTTTGCGGCCCAGGCGGAATACCTGGAGTCGCCGGCAATTGAAGAGCGCGAGCAGGAAGTGCTCATGCGCACGGCCATTAATCAGTTTGAAGGTTACATCAAACTGAACAAGAAAATTCCCCCTGAAGTATTAACATCTCTTAATAGTATTGATGACGCGGCGCGTCTTGCCGATACCATCGCCGCGCACATGCCGCTGAAGCTGGCGGACAAACAGTCTGTGCTGGAAATGTCCGACGTGACTGAACGTCTGGAATACCTGATGGCGATGATGGAGTCTGAGATTGACCTGTTGCAGGTGGAGAAACGGATCCGCAGCCGCGTCAAAAAACAGATGGAAAAAAGCCAGCGCGAGTATTACCTGAATGAGCAGATGAAGGCCATTCAGAAAGAGCTGGGTGAAATGGATGATGCGCCTGACGAACAGGAAGCGCTGAAACGTAAGATTGAATCCGCCAACATGCCGAAAGAGGCACGTGAAAAAGCGGAAGCTGAATTGCAGAAGTTGCGTATGATGTCGCCGATGTCGGCTGAAGCGACCGTGGTGCGCAGCTACATCGACTGGATGGTGCAGGTGCCGTGGCAGGCGCGCAGCAAAGTGAAGAAAGATCTGGTCAAAGCCCAGGAGATGCTGGACAGCGACCACTATGGCCTGGAACGCGTCAAAGAGCGTATTCTTGAATACCTCGCGGTGCAGAGCCGTGTCAGCAAGATCAGAGGGCCGATCCTGTGTCTGGTTGGACCGCCGGGGGTAGGTAAAACCTCTTTGGGCCAGTCGATCGCTAAAGCTACTGGCCGTAAATATGTGCGTATGGCGCTGGGCGGCGTGCGTGATGAAGCGGAGATCCGTGGTCACCGTCGTACCTATATCGGTTCCATGCCGGGCAAGTTGATTCAGAAGATGGCGAAAGTAGGGGTGAAAAACCCGCTGTTCCTGTTGGATGAGATCGACAAGATGTCTTCCGATATGCGCGGCGACCCGGCTTCCGCTTTGCTGGAAGTTCTGGATCCGGAACAGAATGTGGCGTTTAACGATCACTATCTGGAAGTGGATTACGACCTGTCCGATGTGATGTTTGTGGCGACGTCTAACTCCATGAACATTCCGGCACCGTTGCTGGATCGTATGGAAGTGATTCGTCTGTCTGGTTATACCGAGGATGAAAAACTCAATATCGCCCGTCAGCATTTACTGCCGAAACAGATTGAACGCAACGCCCTGAAAAAAAGCGAACTGACGGTCGAAGATAGCGCCATCATTGGCATTATTCGCTATTACACCCGTGAGGCCGGGGTGCGTAGTCTGGAGCGTGAAATCTCTAAACTGTGCCGTAAAGCGGTAAAATCGCTGATGATGGACAAAGCCCTCAAGCATATCCAGATAACCGGCGACAACCTGAAGGAATATCTTGGCGTTCAACGTTACGATTACGGCCGTGCGGACGAAGAAAACCGCGTAGGTCAGGTAACGGGGCTTGCCTGGACGGAAGTAGGTGGTGACTTACTGACCATCGAAACCGCCAGTGTGCCAGGTAAAGGCAAGCTCACCTATACCGGCTCGCTGGGTGAAGTGATGCAGGAGTCGATTCAGGCTGCGTTGACCGTTGTGCGCGCCAGAGCGGAAAAATTGGGGATCAACTCCGATTTTTATGAGAAGCGTGATATCCACGTGCATGTGCCGGAAGGTGCGACGCCGAAAGATGGACCAAGTGCGGGTATTGCCATGTGTACCGCATTGGTGTCCTGCCTGACCGGCAACCCGGTGCGCGCCGATGTGGCGATGACCGGTGAAATCACCTTGCGCGGGTTGGTGCTGCCGATTGGCGGGTTGAAAGAGAAACTGCTGGCTGCGCATCGCGGTGGGATCAAGACTGTGCTGATTCCGGAAGAGAACAAGCGCGATCTGGAAGAGATTCCGCAGAATGTGATTGCCGATCTGGAGATTCACCCGGTCAAACGCATTGAGGAAGTGCTCACTATTGCTTTGCAGAATTCGCCTTATGGCATGGATGTGGTGAAGTCGGTAGCCAAAAAATAGTGACCTATCGCAAAAACCACTGAGAAAATAAAGGCTGGTAAGTAAAATGGCGCTTGCCAGCCTTTTTTCGTGCCGCTAAGTTAGAGCACTGTTGAGCCTGCTGGCAGGTAGTCTGCGGTTTGACTGAATTAATAAAGCTACGTGTTGCGCCGGGCGCTCTGGCGTAATGACAGTATTTCAGAGGGGATGAGAGTGTGAACAAGTCACAATTGATCGACAAAATTGCCGCAGATGCTGATATTTCCAAAGCGGCAGCAGGGCGTGTGTTGGATGCAATTATTGGGTCTGTTACCGAATCTCTGAAAGCAGGGGATGACGTTGCTTTAGTCGGTTTTGGTACGTTCTCTGTGCGTGAGCGTGCAGCGCGCACCGGTCGTAACCCGCAAACCGGGAAAGAAATCAGTATTCCGGCCGCTAAAGTGCCGGGTTTCCGTGCTGGCAAAGCACTGAAAGACTCAGTGAATTGATGAGTAAGTAACAAAATCTGAGGTGGGACGGTTTTCCAGTCCAAACAACTACCTGACTCAGCGTACTGGGTAGGGTAAGATATAAGGCGCATCATGGTATGATGTGCCTTTTTTTACAGGTCATTAAGATTACTGTTATCAGGCAAATACTTGAGTGCGCCCTAGCCGAGTGCGGCTATAGCAACAGCAGGGAGGCATGGCTACGGCCTGCGCAGGGGAAGTGTTATCCATTCTACAGCGGAGTGTTGTCACATTATGATGGACAATTTACGCGCGGCCGCTAACAACGTCGTGCTGAAAATTATTCTTGCCTTGATTATTGGTTCATTCGTACTGACCGGCGTGGGAGATTACCTGATACGTGGTTCAGGTGATTATGCCGCCAAGGTAAATGGACAGGAAATTAGCCGAGCCCAGCTTGAGCAGGGCGTGCAGAACGAGCGCAGTCGTCAGCAGGAAATGCTGGGAGATAATTTCTCCGCGCTGGCTGCCAACGAAGGGTATATGCAACAGTTGCGTCGGCAGGTACTGTCGCAGCTGATCGACGAAACGCTGGTTGTTCAATATGCCCATACGTTAGGGTTGAATATCAGCGACGAACAGGTCAAACAGGCGATTTTTTCCGTGCCTGAGTTCCAGACCAACAACCGTTTCGATAATGATAAATACCTGTCGCAGGTGCGTCAGCTAGGGTTGACGCCGGATGCTTACGCACAGTTTCTGCGCAAACAGTTGTTAACCCAGCAATTGATTCGCGGTCTGGGCAATACTGATTTCGTATTGCAGCAGGAACTCGATAACCTGGTGGCGATGGCGGCGCAGGATCGCACCATTCGTACGGCAACTATCGATCTGAGCGCCCGCGCCAAGAGCCAGATCGTCTCTGATGAGGAAGTGAAAAACTTCTACGATCAGAACAAGGGTCGCTATCTGGCACCTGAGCAGTTCAAAGTCAGCTATATCATGCTGGATGCGGCCTCCATCATGGATAAAACCAAGGTGGATAACACGGATATTGCAGCTTACTACGAGCAGCATAAGAGCGAGTTCACCCAGCCGGAACGTAAGAAATACAGTGTCATTCAGTTGAAAACTGACGCAGATGCCAAGGCTGTACTGGAGCAATTGAAGAAAGGCGCTGATTTTGCTGCTCTGGCAAAAGAGAAGTCTACTGACATCGTTTCCCGTCGTAACGGCGGCGACCTGGGCTGGATGGATAACGGTTCTACGGTGGATGAAATCAAACAGGCCGGTCTGAAAGAGAAAGGCCAATTGTCTGATGTCATCAAGTCTTCGGTCGGCTACCTGATTATTCGTCTGGACGATATTCAGGCGGAGCGTGTCAAGGCGTTGGATGAGGTTCGGGCTGATTTGGCGGAGAAGGTCAAACGCGAGAAAGCGTTAGATGCGTTCTACTCCCTGCAGCAGAAAATCAGCGAGGCCGCCAGCAATGATAACGAATCGTTGGCTTCCGCAGAGAAAGTCGCCAGTGTCAAAGCAGTTCAGACTGACTGGTTCACGCGTGACAACGTGCCAGCTGCATTGAATTTCCAGCCTGTCACCCAGGCGATTTTCGGTGGTTCGCTGGTCGGCGAGAATGGCACGCCGGGTAATAACTCGGATGTGATCAGCGTTGAAGGCGACCGTGCGTTTGTATTGCGTGTAACCGAACATAAACCGGAAGCGACCCAGCCGCTGGATCAGGTGCGCGATCAGGTGGTTCAGACGCTAAAACGCCAGAAAGCTGAGCAACAGGCCAAAGTTGAAGCTGAAAAGATTATGGCTGATCTTTATCAGGGGAAAACTGACAGCATGGCGGCGGCTGGCCTGAGCTTTAGTGCAGCGAAAGAGATGTCTTCGACTGCGCAGAGTGATGCGTTGGCGGAAACGGTGTTTGCGATGCAACAACCGAAGAAAGACAAGCCTTCTTACGCGGTAGCGCAGGATCAGGCTGGCAATGTCGTGCTGATCGCACTTGACGCTGTGAAGCCGCATGTCTTGTCGGATGAACAGAAGAAACAGTTCAGTGCCCAGGTGGAACAGAGTTATGTCGGCGCGCTGTTTGACACCTTGCTGACGAGCCTGCGTACTCAGGCGAAGATCAAGTACGGTAACGCTGCGCAAGAAGTGCAATAAGCCTCGCAGAATTCTGCAAATCACTGCAACATCCAAAGGCCGCTTTCGCGGCCTTTTCCACATTTTTAGTTTGCTGTTTGCTGTGTTTTGAAGGCTCGGGCATTGTGAGCGTGCTGTCAAACACAAGGAGGAAGCAGCATGAAAAATTCAGGAATCAAAGCGTTATGTCTGATTGTGGGGATGAGTTTTGCTGGGGTGTCCACGTGGCTTCATGCCGCGCCAGCTGTGACTGCATCGGATAAAGCCAGTGTTGCTGCGGTGAAATCTGCTTCACCGGAACAGAAGCTTGAAAAGGCGACAACCTCGGCGACGGATGAAGAGGAAGTGAGTATTAACTCCGCAACGGCAGAACAGCTGGCCGCCGCGCTCAATGGGGTAGGACTGAAAAAGGCACAGGCGATAGTGTCTTATCGTGAGCAAAATGGGCCGTTTACTCAGATTGAACAATTGCAGGAGGTGCCGGGGATCGGCAGCGCGCTGATCGAGCGTAACCAGTCCCGTTTGCGCCTGTAGAGCGGTTTCTTGTCGGGGAAAATGGACAAAAACGCAATTCCCCGACAGTCGCGAAAACGAAAACTGAATGTGAAGATCAGTACCAGACAAGCGTTGGCTTGTCTGGTTCCTATATTTTCATTTCAGACCGGTTTTGTGCTTCAGGGAAGCCATCACGGCCGATGGGTTATGCTGGTATTCCGCTAGCCCTTTTGCTCGCAGGTGGCAGGCGGCGCACTGCCCACACCCTGAGCCTTTAATACCGTTATAGCAGGTAAGTGTATGGTTCTTAACAGTATCAAGCTGTTGGTAATAGTCCGCCAGCGCCCAGGTTTCTGCCTTGTTGAGCCACATCAGCGGAGTGACAAAGCGAATGTCTCTTGCCAGACCTAGCGTTACTGCCTGATTCAACGCCTTGACGAATTCGTCACGGCAGTCAGGGTAGCCCGAAAAGTCGGTTTCGCAGACGCCAGTGATAACAGTGTCTGCGCCTACCTGATAGGCGTAAATTGAGGCCAGCGTCAGAAAAAGAATGTTTCGGCCGGGAACAAAGGTACTGGGTAATCCATCGGCATTGGCATCAAATTCAGGGACAGGAATACTGTCACGAGTCAGGCTACTGACCGCCAGTTCGTTGAGCAAGCTAACATTCAGCACCTTGTGCGCCCGTGCTCCCAACGTCTGTGCCAGCTCCGCAGCGACGTCGATTTCGGCACGGTGGCGTTGCCCGTAATCAAAGGTGACGCAATGGACTTCATCATACTGTTGTAGAGCCTGTATCAGGCAGGTGGTGGAATCCTGACCACCGCTGAAAACTACAACTGCGCTTGTCATTCTCATTTCCCCTCATGCATGGGAGCCGCCAGGCGGCCACTATCCGTCAAAACCTACTCTGGCGGTCATAGTACCTGAAAATACAAGCGCAGTTCAGTGTAAGGGGAACAAGGCACCCCAGGATACCGTCAGGGAATACGGTATCCTTCAGTCAGTTGTTGAAGATAAGGGGTAATATCGCCAATCTGGGTGCGAACCCAATCCTGATTGTAGTAGGTGTCGAGATAACGTTCGCCGCTGTCGCACAGCAGTGTGACGATCGCACCGCGGCGTCCCTCTGCTACCATTTGCCCAGCGAGTTTCAGCATACCCCAAACATTAGTACCGGTAGACGGGCCGACCTTGCGTCCCAGAATTTGTTCCAGCCAGTAAAGGGTGGCGATGCTGGCGGCATCAGGCACTTTCATCATGTCGTCAATAACGCCGGGAATAAACGATGGCTCGGCACGCGGGCGGCCGATACCTTCGATACGGCTGCTGCATTTCCCGGTAAGTGTACGATCTTGCTGGTAATAGCAGTCGTAGAACACCGAGTTTTCCGGATCCACCACCACCAGTTGCGTATCCAAACCTTTGTATCGGATATAGCGCCCCAGCGTGGCGGACGTGCCGCCGGTGCCAGCGCTCATCACCAGATAGTCTGGCACCGGGAACGGTTCACGCTCCATTTGCCGATAGATGCTATCTGCAATGTTGTTATTGCCACGCCAGTCGGTGGCGCGCTCGGCATACGTGAACTGATCCATGTAGTGGCCATGCAGTTCTTTGGCCAGTGCTTCGGAGGCGGCGTAAATCTGGCCGGACTGCTCAACGAAATGGCAATTCCCGCCATAGAATGTGATTTGTTCAATTTTCCGTTTCGCTGTACAGGCTGGCATCACGGCAATGAATGGCAGCCCCAGCAAACGGGCGAAATAGGCTTCTGACACGGCAGTACTGCCGGACGACGCTTCTATAATCGGTGTGCCTTCATTAATCCAGCCGTTACACAGACCGTACAGGAACAGGGAACGGGCAAGGCGGTGCTTCAGACTGCCGCTTGGATGCGTGCTTTCATCCTTGAGATAAAAGTAGATGCCGGGGTAGTCCGGCAAGGTCAGACGAATCAGGTGAGTGTCTGCCGAGCGTTGAAAATCGGCCTCAATCGCGCTGACGGCGTCGCGTACCCAGGTGTTGGTCATGTGATGTTGTCCTGCTGAATAAGAGTTATGTTTTCAAAGCCTGCTCCGCCATCTGACTCAACGCGTACGTACAATGGCGAGGATAGGATTTAGCGTATCGGTTTTTGCAGAAAAAAAGATTGCCTTTTTGTTTGTAAAAAGGGCTAATGAGAGAAAAATTTTCTCTTTTATATCGCCATGCTGGATAAAACCGATCGTATGTTGCTGTCATTGCTGCAGCAGGATTGTACTCTGTCGTTACAGGCGCTGGCTGAGGCGGTGAATCTGACGTCTACCCCGTGCTGGAAACGACTAAAGCGACTGGAAGACGAAGGGTACATCAAGTCCCGCGTCGCGTTGCTGGACAATGAAAAGCTGGGGTTGGGGTTGACGGCGTTTGTGCTGTTGAAAACCCAGCAGCACAACAGCGCCTGGTATCAGGAGTTTTCCCATTTTGTCTCTGATATGCCCGAGGTACTGGCGTTTTACCGTATGGCGGGCGAATACGATTATCTGATGCAAGTGCAGGTCGCGGATATGAAAAGCTATGACGCTTTTTACAAACGGTTGGTCAATGGCATACCAGGATTGGTCGATGTAACATCCAGTTTCGCTATGGAGTGCATGAAACAGACAACAGCGTTGCCTCTTCAGGTATAAAATTTATTCGCCATACACTTTATGTATAATGATCTGTTTTCCGCATCATAATTCTGTAGCTAATGGACTGAAATCGCGTGAGACTTTTTGTGCAACTAGGATGGTATTTCCGCCGTGAATGGAAGCGCTATCTGGGGGCGGTAATCCTATTGATTGTGATTGCTATCCTGCAATTGCTGCCGCCCAGACTGGTTGGCATCATTGTCGACGGCGTAACGCAGCGTCAAATGGCCACCGCTACGGTGCTGTGGTGGATTGGCGGAATTCTTCTGATTGCGTTATTGACCTATCTGTTGCGCTATTTCTGGCGTATCTGGCTATTTGGTGCTGCTTACCAACTGGCTGTTGAGTTGCGTGAAGATTTCTATCGCCAACTGAGCCGACAGCATCCTGCGTTTTATCTTCGTCATCGTACTGGAGACTTGATCGCCCGCGCGACCAATGATGTGGACCGTGTTGTCTTTGCCGCTGGAGAAGGGGTACTGACGCTGGTGGATTCGTTGGTGATGGGGTGTGCCGTGCTGGTAGTGATGTGTACCCAACTCAGTTGGCAACTGACGTTAATGGCGTTGGCACCGATGCCGTTGATGGCGGTAATTATCAAACGTTATGGCACACAGTTGCATCAGCGTTTCAAAGACGCGCAGGCGGCATTTTCTTCGCTTAATGACCATGCTCAGGAAAGCCTCACCAGTATTCGTATGATTAAAGCGTTTGGTTTGGAAGATCACCAGTCAGGCAGCTTCGCTCAGGTTGCCGCTGATGCCGGTCAGAAAAATATGCGAGTCGCGCGGGTGGATGCGCGTTTCGATCCGACGATTTATATCGCAGTGGCCTTCTCCAACCTGCTGGCGGTAGGTGGCGGGAGTTGGATGGTAATTAATGGTTCGATGACGTTGGGGTCGTTGACCAGCTTTGTGATGTACCTTGGCCTGATGATTTGGCCGATGTTGGCGCTGGCCTGGATGTTTAATATTGTCGAACGCGGCAGCGCCGCCTATAGCCGTATCCGTCAGCTCTTGTCTGAGGCACCGGTAGTGGTAGATGGTTCTCAGGCGTTACCTGCCCAGTCAGGGACGCTGGTTGCGGATATCACGGCCTTCCATTACCCAGGGCATTCAGCATCGGTACTTAATGATGTCCATTTTACGCTGGCACCGGGGAAGACTCTGGGGCTTTGCGGCCCGACCGGTTCTGGCAAGAGTACATTGCTGGCATTGCTACTGCGCTATTTTGATGTCGAGCAAGGGCTGATTAGCTATCAGCAACAGCCAATAAACCAGATCCGACTGGATGAGTTGCGGGGGCGCTTTGCGGTGGTTGGCCAGACGCCGTTCCTGTTTTCCGACTCGGTAGCCAACAATATTGCACTGGGACGCCCTGATGCCTCCCAGCAACAGATCGAAGACGCGGCGCGGCTGGCAAACGTGCATGACGACATTCTCCGCTTACCGCAGGGGTATCAGACTGAAGTCGGCGAGCGGGGGGTGATGCTGTCCGGCGGTCAGAAGCAGCGTATTGCTATTGCCCGCGCGCTGTTGCTGGACGCTGAAGTGCTGGTGCTGGATGACGCGTTGTCAGCGGTGGATGGCCGCACGGAGCACCAGATTTTGAGTAATTTACGTCAATGGGGACAGAAGCGAACGCTCATTATCAGCGCACATCGTTTATCGGCGCTGGCGGATGCCGATGAAATTCTGGTGTTGCAGCAAGGGCATGTGGCGCAACGTGGCGATCATGGGCAACTGTCGCAGCAGGCGGGGTGGTATCGCGATATGTATCGTTATCAGCAACTGGAAGCCGCGCTGGATGATTCACCCCATGAGGAGCGACCGAATGCGTAATTCCCAGGCATTATGGCCGACGCTGAAACGGTTGCTGGCTTACGGTCTGCCGTGGAAAAAAACGGTAGGGGCCGGGGTGTTGTTGCTGTGGGTGGCGGCGGGAGCAGAAGTGGCGGGACCGGTACTGGTCAGCTATTTCATTGACCATCTGGTGAGCAAAGGTGAATTTCCGCTAATGGTGGCAGCCGGGTTGGCGGCTGGATATATCGTGCTGCAGGGTATCGCGGCGTTATTGCATTATATCCAGGCGTTGATGTTTAACCGGGTGGCGGTTGGTGTCGTACAACAGTTGCGTATTGATGTGATGGATGCGGCGTTGCGTCAACCGTTAGCCGTGTTCGATACCCAACCGGTTGGGCAATTGATCTCCCGCGTGACCAACGATACGGAAGTGGTTCGCGATCTGTATGTGATGGTGGTGGGCAGCGTATTGCGCAGCGCGGCGCTGATTGGGGCGATGCTGATAGCCATGTTCAGTCTGGACTGGCGTATGGCGCTGGTGGCGCTGACCATTTTCCCGGCGGTTGCGATTGTCATGGTGATTTATCAGCGCTACAGCACGCCGATTGTTCGACGGATGCGCAGTTATCTGGCGGACATCAACGATGGTTTTAACGAGTCCATCAGCGGTATGAGCGTTATCCAGCAGTTCCGTCAGCAGAAACGCTTTGGCAAAAAGCTGAGTGACGCCAGTTGGTCACATTATGATGCGCGAATGCAGACGCTACGGCTGGACGGCTTCCTGCTGCGCCCGCTGTTGAGTTTGTTTTCGGCGTTGGTGATGTGTGGTCTGTTGTTGCAGTTTGGGTTCAGCTCCATCGGCGCCGGGGTTGGGGTGCTGTATGCCTTTATCAACTATCTGGGGCGTCTGAATGAGCCGCTGATTGAACTCACTACCCAGCAGTCAATGCTGCAACAGGCTGTTGTTGCGGGAGAACGTATTTTTGAACTGATGGACGGTGCCCGCCAGCGTTATGGGGCCGATATTTGTGCGCTGGAGAGTGGGCGTATCGATATCAATCAGGTGACGTTTTCTTACCATAAAGGCAAGCCGGTGTTGCATGACATCGAGTTACACGTGCCGGATCGAGGGTTTGTCGCATTGGTCGGGCATACCGGCAGTGGTAAGAGCACGCTGGCAAGTCTACTAATGGGCTATTACATGCCGGATAGGGGAGAAATCCGTCTGGATGATCGTCCATTGCCGACGTTGTCCCATCAGGTGTTGCGTCAGCATGTGGCAATGGTGCAACAGGACCCGGTCGTACTGGCGGATTCTATGTATGCCAATATCACGCTGGGGCGCGACATCAGTGAGGAACGCGTCTGGCAGGTACTGGAATCGGTGCAACTGGCTACGCTGGTGCGAGACATGCCGCAAGGTATTCATACTCGCATCGGTGAGCAAGGGAACAACCTGTCCGTTGGGCAAAAACAGCTGCTGGCGTTGGCCAGGGTACTGGTGGCTGCTCCCAGAATTCTGATTCTGGATGAAGCGACCGCCAATATCGATTCCGGCACCGAGCAGGCTATCCAGCGGGCATTGCGGTTGGTTCGATCTCATACCACGCTGGTGGTGATCGCGCATCGCCTGTCAACCATTGTCGAGGCGGACAACATTCTGGTACTGCACCATGGTAAAACGGTAGAGCAGGGAACTCACGAACAGTTGCTGACGAACGAAGGGCGTTATTACCAGATGTACCAGTTACAGCAGGCAAGCCGAGAGTTAGCCTTTTCGCAACCGCACGATTCTTCCAACCTGATATCGCAGGCACCATGACTGCCAATGCAGTGCAGCGTTTCGCACCATAACTTGGCAGAGCCGACCTTGTGGTACAGCGCGCTGCACTGAGATTAAGCGCGATGCACTATTTTTGTGCGTCGCGCGCTCCTGTTTTTCCCGTTCATTGTCCATACTTCATACAGCCATCTTCCTTTCGGTCCCTGCCGGTCGCGTTTTATCGTTTTTGCTTCGGGACAACATTTATGGCACACGATTTGCTTTGAGTGATGTGTGGACATATTTGAGAGTGACGGGCGCAGGCCTGAACTTACATGGTTAGGGGGATGAGGATGAAACTGGTTACTGTGGTAATTAAACCGTTCAAGCTGGAAGACGTACGCGAAGCATTGTCTTCTGTTGGCATCCAGGGGCTCACCGTCACTGAGGTGAAAGGGTTTGGGCGTCAGAAAGGTCATGCGGAACTGTATCGTGGCGCGGAGTACAGCGTTAACTTTTTGCCAAAAGTGAAAATTGATATCGCGATTGCCGATGACCAACTGGATGAAGTTATCGATGTCATCAGCAAAGCTGCCTACACCGGCAAGATTGGCGATGGCAAAATTTTTGTCGCGGAACTGCAGCGTGTCATCCGTATCCGCACCGGCGAAACTGACGAAGCCGCACTATAACAATTACCTGATTTAGCCTTATTAAATAGGGATGAAGAGAAAATGAAGAAACTTTCCTTGTCATTAGGTTTAGGGGCGGCTGCCATGCTTCCGGCATGGGCTATGGCGGATACGCCAGCGCCGGTGGCGGACAAAGCGGACAATGCATTCATGATGATTTGTACCGCATTGGTGCTGTTCATGACGATTCCAGGCCTGGCGCTGTTTTACGGCGGCCTGATTCGTAGCAAAAACGTGCTGTCCATGCTGACTCAGATTATGGTGGCTTTTGCGCTGGTTTGCATTCTGTGGGTGATTTATGGCTACAGCGTGGCATTCAGCACAGGTAGCCCGTTCTTCGGCAGCCTGACCAATTTCATGTTGAATGGTATTGATATTAACTCTGTCAGCGGTACTTTCTACCAGTTTATCCATGTGGCTTATCAGGCGTCCTTTGCTTGTATTACCGTGGGACTGGTGATTGGTGCACTGGGTGAGCGTATTCGTTTCTCTGCTGTACTGATCTTCTCTGCACTGTGGTTCACCTTGTCTTATCTGCCGATGACCCACATGGTATGGGGTGGCGGCTATCTGGCGGCAGACGGCGCGTTGGACTTCGCGGGCGGCACCGTTGTGCACATCAACGCCGCTGTGGCTGGTCTGGTTGGTGCGTTGCTGTTGGGCAAACGTGTTGGTTTCGGTAAAGAAGCGTTCAAACCACACAATCTGCCGATGGTCTTCCTGGGCACCGCAATCCTGTATATCGGCTGGTTCGGTTTCAATGCCGGGTCTGCTGCTGCTGCCAACAACATTGCGGGTCTGGCGTTCCTGACCACCGTGGTGGCGACAGCTGCTGCGATTTTGGCCTGGGTCGTGGGCGAATGGATTGGTCGTGGTAAACCCTCTCTGCTGGGGGCTTGTTCTGGCTGTATCGCTGGTCTGGTTGCCATTACACCGGCTGCGGGCACGGTGGGTATCGGCGGCGCGATGATTATCGGTTTTGCTGGTGGTTTTGCTGGCCTGTGGGGCGTGACCGTATTGAAAAAATGGCTGCGTGTCGATGATCCGTGTGATGTGTTCGGGGTTCACGGTGTATGCGGCATCGTCGGATGTCTGCTGACCGGCGTGTTCACCGCTTCATCGCTGGGTGGCACCGGTTATGCAGAAGGTGTGACCATGGCTCACCAGGTATGGGTACAGCTGTTTAGCGTAATCGTCGCTATCGTATGGTCTGGTGTTGCCGCCTTCATCTCCTTCAAGGTTGCGGATATTGCTGTCGGTCTGCGTGTACCGGAAGAGCAAGAGCGCGAAGGTCTGGACGTCAACAGTCACGGCGAAAATGCATACAACCAGTAATGCTTTTCGGTAACGGACAATAAAGTTACCGTCATAGACCCAATAAAAAACCACCTTGAAAAAGGTGGTTTTTTTATGTCGGGTAACCGGCCTACTGGCTGTGACGTCGAATAACGCCTTCCTGAACGCTGGATGCTACCAGCACCCCTTCACGAGTATAGAACTGTCCGCGAACAAACCCGCGAGCGCCAGAAGCTGAGGGGCTTTCAACTGAGTAAAGTAACCAGTCGTCCAGTCGGAATGGACGATGGAACCACATCGCGTGATCAATTGTCGCTACTTGCATTCCTCGCTCCAAAAATCCTACGCCATGTGGTTGCAGCGCCGTGAGTAGAAAGTGGCAATCGGAGGTATAGCCGAGCAGATATTGGTGGGCTCGCTCATCATCTGGCATGGTGCCATTGGCCCGACACCACACTTGCCTGACAGGAGGGGACGCTTCACCTTTCAAGGGATTATGAAATTTTACTGGGCGAATCTCTATCGGCCTGTCATTGGTAAAAACCTGACGCATCACCGGTGGAATCAGATGTTCCATACTGCGGGCGATGTCCTGTTCTGACGGTAAATCATCAGGCGGTATCACTTGCGGCATATCGTTTTGGTGCTCAAAGCCGCTTTCTCGTGTCTGGAAAGAGGCGGTCATGTAAAAAATAGAACGGCCATTCTGAATCGCGCTGACGCGTCTGGCGCTAAAACTGTTGCCG
Organism: Dickeya undicola; assembly: GCF_000784735.1. GTDB lineage: Bacteria > Pseudomonadota > Gammaproteobacteria > Enterobacterales > Enterobacteriaceae > Dickeya > Dickeya undicola. Next base: position 178,632 of record NZ_JSYG01000032.1, on the reverse strand, counting down.
TCCCGCAGTGTTTCCACATCGTAGATAATCGGTTTCTGACTGTCGCCGGGAAGCAGGAAATAGCTGTGAAATGAATGCACGAATCGGTCAGCCGGTACGGTCTGTTTAGCGGCTGATAGTGCCTGACCAACCACTTGACCACCGAATACCTGACGTAACCCCAGATCCTGACTCTGGCCGCGGAACAGGCCTTCTTCCAGTTTTTCCAGATTTAGCAACTCGAGAAGATTTTGTAGTGCCTGGCTCATAGCTATGCCTTTGGGTTAATTGTTTTACTTTTGGATTAATCGTAGTTAAGCGAATAGCTCGTCGTTCATAAAAGAACGTTTTCCATCGAATTCAGATATGAAAATATTGGCAGGATCCGGGATGTTTTGTGCTTGCACGGTAACTATCGGAATTTTCCACCATAATTGTGATGCTGCTTGGTTCATACTTCTTAACAGGTGGCGGTTTTTCTGGCCGACATCCTGATAAAATAATTAAGGAGATTTACCTATGAGATTATGGCATATCTTTGGTGGTATTACGGTATCGATCGCGCTCTCCGGGTGTGTGAATAACCATGGTGTTGCTCCTGAAGCGACTGCGCCGACAGCGGGGCAGACTCAGACTCTTTCTCAACCAGTTAGCGGTATGCCCGCAGTGACCGGCACAGTCAATATTCGTCAGAAGATCGTGTTGCCGCCGGATTCGGTGCTGACAGTGACCGTATCCGATGCGTCGATTCCGGATGCGCCTTCTAAAGTGATCTCCCAGCGGGTTATTCGCACAGAGGGGCAGCAGGCACCATTTCGATTTGTGTTGCCTTATAACCCGGCGGAGATTCGGCCTGACGCGCGTATCCTGCTCAGCGCCGCTGTTGCCATTAATCACCGGGTAACATTGATTACCGAGCATGTGATGCCAGTAGTCAGCAATGGCGTGAATAATGCCGATCTGACATTGATACCTATTCCGACTGTACCGGTGCCAGCGAAGCCTGGTGGGTTCCTGACGCCAAATTCACCGGCAACGTCCGATGAGGGTATTCCAGATTCGTCATCGCAGTCATACTAATATCGTTAATCACGCTGGCGGTGCCTGCTTACAAGATATCCTGCACGTACCGCCAGCGAAATCTGTCCAGATCGATCTTTCCTTCCAAATCCAGTATCACGCCTTCAGATTGAAGAGCCGACTTTTGCCGCTGAAAGTCCGGACCAGTAAGCGAAATCTCTCCTTTTCGATTAATCACACGATACCAGGGTAATCGGCTGTTTTCAGGTAGCCCCCGCAATATGCCTCCTACCTGTCGTGCCGCTCGGGCTGAACCGGCAAGACGAGCGACATCGCCATAGGTAACGACGCAGCCGTAAGGAATCGCTGCGATAATGTGGATAACTCGCTGACGAAAATTGTCCGATTCGGTAATCATGGCGGGATCCAATATGTTGAAACCGATAGAGAATGAATGGTATTAGCAGTATAAAAGCAGGCGATGGGTAAGAAAACAGCGGTTAGGCGGCGGTAACTTGCAATTGCTCAGTTCATCGCTGATAATGCCCTCCGCCCCGTAGTTATGGGGCTGTCAATGGAGGCCCCGTTGGTTCTCCCGCAACACTAACCTGCGGACCCGGTCAGGTCCGGAAGGAAGCAGCCGCAGCAGGCGACGTGTGTGCCGGGATGTAGCTGGCGGGGCCTCCACCATTTCATGCATCATCCATTCTCTTCAGTACGTTCTTAATATTCCTGCCTGATGTTCTCTTAGTAAGAATACAGCATTTTTATACAATAAGTTCAGTGACACGGTTTCTGAGGGAAAGGTTCGATTTAATTCAAAGAGGAATGATTGGATTTATAAAGAGAAATTTAAGTAATGCGTGATACGTCTTGTTACAAAGGGTGCGCTGTTTTTTACAGTCCATAAAAAACAAAGGCCGATAAAATATCGGCACAGTGTCTTTATGTATTCAAGCTGCTGTTTTAATGCTTAGCGAACGTATTTCCACACAGCAGTCGGTACTTTGTCGTAAAGCTTATTCATCGTCAGCTCTGCCAGGCGGTGGTCAGCGGCTGAATAGAACATTTCAAGCTCATCGTTGGAAAGTTCGTACTTGTTTTTTTCTATCACACGCTCAAGTGTGTCAATGGTTGTGCATTTACGCAAACGCATTAAATAGTCGATTTTTTTCATAGTGACCTTGTTAATTTTCCTGGATTTAAATTAAGTATGAGGCAAATTATTGCTTAAGTTTTTACTACCGTACAGCTGCTCTTTTCTGAGAACATTCTGAATAATTGTGACTTGGATTTTTTCCATTTCTGCAACTCGGCGTCATTTATACCGTAGTTGCTGAAAAGAATATAAGTGTCGTCCAGATATTTCTCAACCCGTTCACATAACGCCGCTTCATGCGGGTATTTAATTTTGTAGGTAACAACAAATGCCGCAATATGCTCGATAAGTTCGTTTAGCTGAAGATTGACCGCAGAAGTCGGATCATTCACCCAGCCACGACTGCTGTCACCTAATGTAGCGATACTCTCGTCGTGCAGATTTTCACACAAGAATCTGAGTTGGGCAATATCATAATGTTGAGGTGTGTACTCATCCATTTCTATCCCTCCGTAAGCTACGATTCAGTGTCACTTAGGGCCACCACTCGGCCAGACAGGTGGTGTGATGAAGTGCAGAAGATAGAATGCCCCTCAGTATGCCTCAATTCCCTTAATCTTAAGACGAACAGGGGTAACACGGTGAATGCCAGAGAATGACTCGACGTCACTGTCAACGATCATTCTGAATTCATTATAGCAAAAAAGCCAACGTTTACGGTGTGGTCGAACCAATTTTATGACGATTGCTACCATCGGTGTGGGCTGCTTCCGGTGAGCCGTGATATATTTATCGGCCACTGGAACAAGTATATTTAATTTTTTTCGACGTTAGCAAGAATCACTGTGTTAATTAGTTTTTCTGGCTTGTCTTTATTTGTAAAGATTGTGATGGAGTGAAAAGATACTTATTTTATCTTTTTGTTTTATAAGGGGATTGATGAGGGGTTGCGAAGAGAGAAGGTGTGGGGATGAGCACACCTTCCGATAATTTTTGAGCAAATAATAATTAGCGTTTTTTCTTTTTCCGTCCCTGAACCGCGTTGAAACGCGGGTTGCTCTTACAGATAACATAGACACGCCCGCGGCGTTTAACCACGATACAGTCTTTATGACGCGTTTTGGCGCTGCGAAGAGAACTTAATACCTGCATAGATAATTCCCCAGATTACGATTTTAGAAAACGCCCGAAACGCTGTTGGAAACGCGCTGCGCTACCTTCTTTAGCGTATTCTTTCTGCTTGCCGGTGTAATAAGGATGAGAGGCGGAAGAAACGTCGATAGTGACGTAAGGATAGACTTCGCCTTCGAGCTCATAGGTTCTATCGGTCTTGATAGTCGAGCCGATTTTATAAAATACATTCTCACTGGTATCGTGGAACAGGACAGTGCGATAGGTGGGATGGATACCCGCTTTCATAACAGCCTCATTTGTTATGTTATAACATATCTTTTATTTTGCGCTTTTTTGATGTGATGATCAACATTACGATTTACGAGGAGATTGTGGGGCAGGGGAAGAAAGGAATGCGAGTGAGGGCTGAGTGAAAAGAAAAAGGCCGCTGAGCGGCCTTTTAGAAGCAATATAACGCGTTAGTGACTGGTCTGGGAGTGCTCGTGATGTGCGTCGTCCGCTTCTTTTTTCTTACCGAAGCGGCGGCGTACCACCACAAAGAAGACCGGCACAAAGTAGATAGCCAGCACGGTGGCGGTGATCATCCCGCCCATTACGCCAGTACCAACCGCATTCTGCGCGCCGGAACCTGCACCGGTACTGATTACCAATGGCACTACACCCAGAATGAATGCCAGCGATGTCATCAGAATAGGACGCAGACGCATACGTACAGCCTCTAGCGTCGCCTCCACCAACCCTTTCCCTTCTTTCTCCATCAGGTCCTTAGCGAACTCGACGATCAGAATGGCGTTCTTGGCGGACAAACCGATGGTTGTTAACAGGCCGACCTTAAAGTAGACATCGTTCTCCAGTCCACGTAAGCCTGCTGCAACTACCGCACCAAACACACCCAGCGGTACAACCAGCATAACGGAGAAGGGGATTGACCAGCTTTCATACAGTGCCGCCAGACACAGGAATACCACGATGGCAGAGATAATGAGCAACGCAGGTGCCTGGTTACCAGCCAGTCGTTCCTGATAGGACATTCCCGTCCAGTCGAAGCCGATTCCCGGTGGTAATTGCGCTGCCAGTTCTTCCATCAGAGTCATGGCTTCACCCGTACTCTTGCCGGGAGCTGCTTCACCAACCAATTCTACCGATGGCAGGCCGTTGTAACGTTCCAAACGCGGTGAACCGTATTCCCAGTGCGCGGAAGCAAACGCTGAGAAGGGGACCATCTGACCGGAGGTGCCGCGGACATACCATTTCTGGATATCGTTGGGCAGCATACGGAATTTGGCTTCTGCCTGAACGTACACCTTTTTCACCCTACCGCGATCGATAAAGTCATTGACGTAGGTTCCCCCCAACGCGGTGGACAGTGTTGCGTTGATGGTGGCAATTGACACCCCGAGCGATTCCGCTTTTTCCTGATCGATTTCAAGCCGGTACTCTGGCATGTCTTCCATCCCGTTGGGACGAACACGCACCAGCGTATCAGGATGCTGGGCAATCATTCCCAGCAACTGGTTACGGGCAGCCATCAGCTTATCGTGACCAAGGTTGTTCTGATCGATCAACTCAAAGTCAAAACCACTGGCAGTACCCAGTTCGACGATCGCCGGTATGTTGAACGGGATAACCATCGCTTCTTTGATTTGAGAGAAAGCACCAAAAGCGCGACCAATAATTGCGTCAACCTTGTTGGCTGCGCCAGTTCGCTCGTCCCAGTCTTTCAGGCTGGCGAAGGCAATACCCATGTTCTGTCCACGACCAGCAAAACCGAAGCCGTTAACGGTAAATACCGAGTTCACGTTATCTTTTTCGTGTTGCAGGTAATAATCGTTAACCTGATCAAGCACTTTCTGTGTGCTTTCCTGGGTTGCGCCTGCCGGCAACTGTACCATTGTCAGTAATACGCCCTGGTCTTCCTGCGGCAGGAAGGAGCTTGGCAGACGGGTAAACATCAGGCCCAATCCAGCCACGACAATCAGGTAGACCACCACATAGCGACCAGTGCTGCGCAGGATATTGGCGACACTACTGGTGTAGTGATGGGTACTTTTATCAAAAAGACGGTTGAACCAGCCAAAAAAGCCTTTCTTCTCGCCATGATTGACAACCGGTTTTAGGATGGTTGCACACAGCGCCGGTGTCAGGATCATTGCTACCAGTACCGACAACACCATGGCGGAGACGATGGTAATCGAGAACTGGCGGTAGATAGCGCCGGTAGACCCACCCGAGAACGCCATCGGAATGAATACGGCCGACAGCACCAGAGCAATACCGACCAGTGCTCCCTGAATTTGCCCCATGGACTTGCGGGTGGCTTCCTTGGGCGATAGCCCTTCCTCCGCCATCACACGTTCCACGTTTTCCACCACAACGATGGCGTCGTCCACCAACAGACCGATGGCGAGCACCATGGCGAACATGGTCAGGGTGTTAATCGAGTAGCCGAAAGCTGACAGGATGGCGAACGTTCCCAGCAATACCACCGGCACGGCAATAGTCGGAATCAGTGTGGCGCGGAAGTTCTGCAAGAACAGATACATCACCACGAACACCAACACAATGGCTTCAACCAGCGTTTTCACCACCTCGTAAATAGAGATTTTTACGAACGGGGTGGTGTCATATGGATAAACCACTTTCATACCGGCAGGGAAGGTCGACTGCAATTTAGCAATTTCTGCTTTTACCGCTGTGGCGGTATCCAGCGCGTTAGCGCCAGTGGCGAGCTTAATCCCCAAACCTGAAGCTGGGCGGCCATTGTAACGAGCGATAGTGGTGTAGCTTTCGCCGCCAAGCTCGATACGGGCAACGTTACTCAGGCGAACTTGTGAGCCGTCCTGATTCACTTTGAGCAGAATATTGCCGAACTGCTCCGGTGAATTCAGTCGGGTCTGCGCAATAATCGATGCATTCAGCTTTTGACCGGGAACCGGCGGCGTACCGCCAAGCTGACCCGCGGCGATTTGGTTGTTCTGCACCTGAATCGCGGTGACGACATCGCTGGTGGTGAGCTGGTAGTTGTTCAGTTTGTCCGGGTCGAGCCAGATACGCATCGCGTACTGGGCACCGAACAGCTGAGTATCACCCACACCGCGTACGCGGCTGATCGGGTCTTTGATGCTGGCACCGACGAAGTCTGCGATGTCCTGCTGGGTCATGTTGTTATCATCGCTGACAAAGCCTAACACCATCAGAAAACTGCTGCTGGATTTCTGCACGCTCACGCCTTGCTGTTGCACTTCCTGCGGCAGCAGAGGCGTGGCCAGTTGCAGTTTGTTCTGCACCTGAACCTGCGCGATATCCGGGTCGGCATCGGCATCAAATGTCAGCGTGATTTGCACGGTGCCCGACGAGTCACTGTTGGAGGACATATACAGTAACTTGTCGATCCCGTTCATGTTCTGCTCGATAACCTGCGTGACGGTATCTTGCAGGGTTTTCGCATCCGCACCTGGGTAGTTAGCGGTAATCTGAACCGCGGGAGGGGCGATGGTTGGGTACTGCGCAATAGGCAACTTCAGGATTGCCAGTGTCCCGGTGAGCATCACCATAATGGCGATGACCCAGGCAAAAATCGGGCGATCTATGAAAAACTTGGCCATGGATTACCGGCTCCTGTTAAGACTTAGCGGGTTGGGACTGCGGTTGCTGCTGTTGCGCGTTACCTGCGGCCACTTCCTGCGCTTTTACCTGCATACCCGGTCTGATTTTTTGCAGGCCTGTCACGATGATACGGTCACCCGGTTTGACGCCAGATGTCACCATCCATTGGTCGCCGATGGCCTGGCCAGTGGTGATTGGGTGGACTTCCACTTTATCGCCTTCACCGACTACCATCACGGTAGCATCGCCACGTGGTGTGCGGCTCACGCCTTGCTGAGGCACCAGAATCGCGTTGGGCGTGACGCCGGAATCCATCTGTGCACGGACAAACATCCCCGGCAGCAGATTGTGATCCGGATTAGGGAACACCGCGCGCAGTGTGATGGAACCGGTGGTTTCATCTACTGTGACGTCGGAGAATTCCAGTGTCCCAGGCTGGTTATAACGAGTGCCGTTATCCAGCGTCAGCTGAACCTTGGCCTTGCCATTGGTCTGTTGCAGGGTGCCGTTTTCCAATTCCTTTTTCAGACGCAGGAAATCGTTGGTGGACTGAGTAACGTCTACATAGATTGGATCCAGTTGCTGGATAGTCGTCAGCGCTGTCGTCTGCGCATTGGACACCAGCGCACCTTCCGTCACGGTGGATTTACCGACACGACCGGTAATCGGGGCCGTCACACGCGTATAGTTCAGGCTAATCTGGGCGTTGTCGAGAGTGGCTTTCGCTGCCGCTGCTGCCGCCTCGGTCTGGCGTGCGGTAGCCACTGCCTGATCGTAATCCTGCTTGCTGACATAGTTAGTGCCGAGCAGCGGTTTGTAGCGGTTAACGGTCAGCCGTGCGATCTCTGCGTTGGCCTGAGCCTGGGCCAGCGCCGCTTTGGCATTGTTATACTGTGCCTGATAGGTGGCCGGATCAATCTGATACAGCGATGTACCCGCTTTGACGTCACTCCCTTCCACAAAGTTACGCTTCAGAATAATACCGTTCACCTGAGGGCGTACTTCGGCAATACGATAGGCGCTTGTGCGTCCCGGCAGCTCGGTGACGATATTCAGATTTTGTGATTTTATCGTAACGATACCGACTTCCGGAGCGCCTCCCTGGTGGGCTCCGCCTTGAGAAGCCTGGTTGTCACATCCTGTGAGTACGAGGCCGCCAGAAAGCATCAACATAGCCGCCAGAGGCGTAAGCCTTCTGTTTTTATTCATAGATAAACCCCAAGTATCCGATTTTTAATTGACCAATGGATCACAAGCTTTTAAACCCATTGCTGCGATAAATTCAGGCTCGTGCTATGTTACATACATCCGTGAATGTATGTAAATCTCGCTTCCCTTGAAAGTCGGCGCTATGGCACGAAAAACCAAACAACAGGCTCATGAAACCAAACTTCAGATTATGGACGCAGCATTACGTCTGTTTTCCGAGCATGGCGTTTCTTCAACATCATTGTCCGATATCGCGACTGCCGCTGGCGTGACCCGCGGTGCTATTTATTGGCACTTCAAAAACAAAGCTGAACTGTTTGATGAGATATGGGCGCGATCAGAAGCTAAAGTTTCTGATTTCGAAACAGAGTATCAGGCAAAATTTCCTGATGATCCACTGCATGTACTCAGAGAGTTGCTGATTTATATATTGAGATTAACCGAGTCAGATATCCAGTGGCGCTCAATGATGGAGATCATATTCCATAAATGTGAGTTTGTCGGTGAAATGTTGCCGACATTCAATGGCCGCAGAGATCTGTATCTTGACTGCTACGAGCAAATAGAGGCCTCGTTGATGAACTGCATTCGGCAGGGAATGTTGCCGATGGACGTGAATCCCCGACGCGCTGCCGTGGTGATGCGTGCTTATCTATCCGGTATCATGGAGAACTGGCTGTTTCTGCCGACAAGCTTCGACCTGAAAAATGAAGCACCCTATCTGGTTGATGGGCTTATCGATATGTTGCGCAGCAGCCCGGCTTTACGTCAGACCAGTCGTTCAGATGCCTGATATGTATAAATACAGCCAGGCATACCTTGTCTTCCGGCAGACGTGATAAACTGCGCCATCTCTGTAAAACCGATGATGCATCATGAGCCGCCGTTCTGCCATTTCTGGTTCGTTTACCGTTTTGTTCCGTTCTTTCTTTTATCATTCTGCTCGCCGTAGCCTGCCTTATCTTTGGGTGTTTCTGCTCGGGTTGATGCCACAGTGGTCGGCGTTTGCCGCCGGTGGTGATTTACCGACCCGAACTGAGATTCAGAATCGACTTGATACCCTTAGCAAACAAAAAAGTCTGACCTCAGTAGACAAACTGACCGAGCAGGATTTAACCCAAACGCTGGATGTACTGGACTCTATTGATCGAGTCAGGCAGGAAACCAGCCAGTTGAAGCAGCAGGCGGCACAGGCACCGGCCAAACTGAAGCAAGTGAATGAAGATTTGGTGTCGCTGGGGAGTGCTGCACCGGTGTCTCAGCCATCACTGGAGTCGCTGTCGCTTAAACAGCTGGAAAATCGTCTAAATCAAACGTTGGATGATTTACAGTCCTCCCAGGAAAACCTGTCTACCTACAATAGCCAGTTGATCTCACTGCAGACCCAGCCGGAGCGGGTGCAAAGCGCGTTATATGCTGCTTCGCAACGCAGCCAGCAACTGCGTACCCAGCTCAGTGGGCTTGACCCGTCGCAGGAGCCGCTGCGGCCAAGTCAGCAGATTTTGTTGCAGGCGGAGCAGACACTGGTCGGGTTGCAAATGGACCAGCAGCGCAAAAGTCTGGAAGTGAACACCACCATGCAGGATCTGTTGCAAAAACAGCGGGATTATACCGCCGCGCAGATCGGTCAATTGGAGCACATGGTGCAGACGTTGCAGGGCGTTATCAACAACAAGCGCCTCAACCTGTCGGAGAAAACTGCCAAGGAAGCGCAGAATTCGGATGAGTTGCAGCGTATTCAGGAAAATCCGCTGGTCAAAGCGGAGATGGATACCAATCGTCAGCTCAGCCAACGTCTGATCAAAGCGACTGAAGCAGGCAATACGCTGGTTCAGGAGAGCATTCAGGTAAAAAACTGGCTGGATCGTGCTACGCAGTCGGAACGCAACCTGAAAGAACAGATTACGGTGCTGAAAGGTAGTCTGTTGCTGTCGCGCATTCTTTATCAACAACAGCAAAACCTGCCATCGGCTGATGCGATGGGCAACATCAGCACCCAAATCGCCGATTTGCGGCTGGAACAGTTTGATATCAACCAGCAACGTGATGTGCTGTTCCGTGGCGATGAATACATCCAGCAACTGGTTGTTCACAGCAATGCCACGGTAGACGCCGAAGTCACCGATGCGCTGGAGCAGATTCTGGACATGCGCCGCGAACTGCTTGACCAGCTCAATAAGCAGCTTGGCAATCAACTGATGTTGGCGATTAACCTGCAAATCAGCCGTCAGCAACTGATGAGCGTGAATGACTCGCTGCAACGGACGTTAACGCAGCAAATCTTCTGGGTCAGCAGCAATAAACCGATGGATTGGAGTTGGCTAAAGGATCTACCTTCTACGCTGAAACAGCAGATAAAAAACCTGCATTTCAACCTGAAAGGCGTGCCGCTGGGTCAGGGGTTCATGAACTCGCTGTTGCTGATCATCCCGGCGCTGATAATCGTCAGCCTGCTGTTGTGGCGGCGAAAAAGCATCGACACGTCTATGAGCACGTTGGCGGACGATGTTGGGCAACTCAAGCGTGATAGCCAGTTACATACGCCGAAAGCCATTCTGTTGTTGATTTTGCGCACATTGCCGGGCGTACTGATAATTTTGTCGCTGGGGCTATGGTTGAAGCGGACGGAGAGCCAGATCAGCAGCTTCGTCTGGCTGCTTAGCGAAAATCTGGCGTTGTTCTGGATGGTGTTCGCCACCGCCTGGTTTAGTCTCAAGCCGGGTAGCCTGAGCGAGCGTCATTTCAATATTCCAGCCTCTCGCTGCGCGCATTATCGGCGTCAGACGTTACGGCTTGGTGGCGCGCTGCTGCCGCTGATGTTCTGGTCGGTGGTGGGTGAGAAAGCGCCGTTGTACCTGGTGGATGACGCCATCGGGCAGATCATTATCGTCTGTAACCTGCTGTTGCTGACCATTCTGGTGTTCCCGGTATGCCGTGACTGTTGGCGGGAGAAGGAGCGTCACACGGTGCAGTTGATCGTGGTGACCATGATGGCCGCCATGCCGCTGTTTCTGATTGGGCTGATGTTGAACGGGTTTTTCTATACCACGTTACGACTGGCTAGCCGCTGGATTGACAGCCTGTATTTGTTGATCGTCTGGAATATCGTCTATTTCGCCACTATTCGTGGTTTAAGCGTCGCGGCCCGCCGTCTGGCGTATCGCCGCGCGGTGGCACGACGCCAGAATCTGGTCAAAGAAGGGGCGGAAGGTAGCGAGCCGGTGCCGGAAGTACCGCTGGCACTGGAGCAGATAAGCCAGCAGTCTTTACGTCTGACTACCATGGTGCTGTTTCTGGCATTTTCCGGCGCGTTTTACTGGATCTGGGCTGATCTGGTGACCGTGTTCTCTTATCTGGACAGCATCACGCTGTGGCACTACAGCACAACGAATGCCAGCGGTGCCGTATTGCAGCCGGTTACGCTAGGCAACCTGTTGGTGGCGATGGTGATTGGCGGCGTAGCCTATGTGATGACCCGCAACCTGCCGGGTTTGCTGGAAGTTCTGGTGCTGTCTCGCCTGCAACTGCGGCAAGGCACGTCTTATGCCATCACTACCGTGCTGACCTATCTGATCACTGCGGTCGGGGCCGTCTCGTCACTCAGCTCGCTCGGGGTTTCCTGGGACAAGTTGCAATGGCTGGTGGCGGCGTTATCGGTGGGGTTGGGCTTTGGTTTGCAGGAGATTTTCGCTAACTTTGTATCGGGCCTGATTATCCTGTTCGAACGGCCGGTGCGTATTGGCGATACTATCACCATCGGCTCGTTCTCCGGTTCGGTCAGCAAAATCCGTATCCGCGCCACCACGATTACCGATTTTGACCGCAAGGAAGTGATCATTCCCAACAAGGCGTTTGTGACCGAGCGTTTGATCAACTGGTCGCTGTCGGACACCATCACGCGTGTCCTGATTCGTATCGGCGTCGCCTACGGTTCTGATTTGGATAAAGTGAAAGAGGTGTTGCTGCAGGCGGCACGCGATAATCCACGCGTGATGACCGACCCGGAACCCCAGGTGTTTTTCCTGTCGTTCGGCCCAAGCTCACTGGATCACGAATTGCGCTTGTACGTGCGAGAACTGCGAGATCGTAGCTACACCGTCGATGAACTGAACCGCACCATCGATCGTCTGTGCCGTGAAAATAATATCGACATTGCCTTCAATCAGTTGGAAGTCCGCTTGCATAACGCGCAGGGCAACGAGATACAGGAAGTGTCTCGTGTACTGACGCCACCGCAGGATGGAATGGAAACCCGCTAAATCACGTTGTGAGGATATGCGCCGGAGCGGGAATACCTGCCCCGGTGTCAGGCGGGCGTCTGGTGAGAGGCGGCATCGGCCTTTAACTGGTAATCCCGCTGTACGATTTCCAGCGCCGCCAGCACCACCTTTGGTGCTATTTGGTTGTCTTCCAACAGCATAATGAGATCGACCGCCAGTTTGATTTCTGGTGTTTCATTTTCCAGCGACATGATTTTTCTACCTCGCTCCATCCTGTTCTGTTTTTTCTAAAACATAGCAGAGAATAGTGAACGAGGATCACGAAAGGTCAAAATCCCTGCTCCTGACGTTCAATCTGGCGCTCCAGCCGTGTTAGCGCCTGGCGGCAACGGGCCAGTCGGCCTTCCAGTGCCGCCAGCTCACGTTGCAGGCGTTGCTGCTCGCTGAGTTGGTTTTGGGTCGCCAGCAAACTTTCCCGATCCTGAATCATCGCCAGTAATCGACGCTCATAACCCTGATATTCCGCCAGTTTCTGATATCTGTCTTGTGGTGTCGGCGTCGCGGGTTCTTGTTCTCGCAACGGTTGGGTTGCCAGTTCCCGTTGCAGTGCCGTCACTTGCATCAGCAATTTTTCCGCCATGAACGCGACTCTGTCCTGACGTCGTTCCTGTACATATTGTTGCAGGTGTTGGTAGTTATGGCGGATCTCGTCGAGATAATCGGCCAGCCGGGTGCCGTAACAACTGAACAACTGGCGGTCAAAACGCGACCGGGGTGCCTGTCGTGCGGCGATCGGCTCGACATCTCGCGCCAGCGTATCAATCTGACGTGCCAGTACAGCCAGCAGTGCCTGTGTTTCCATGATGGCGTGTCCTCTGTCGGTCAACCGCGACATACGTCAGGCGCGGTATGTGGAATCACGGGCCGGTTCAGTGGGTGTTGAACGTCGGTTTGCCGCTGTGGAATTTGAAATCGTTGTCCGGGCTGGTGATCAGCTGTGCTTCTGTTTGCGCAAAAAAAGCGATGCGCGCGGTAATATCCTTACCCGCAATCTGCTCTGCCAGTGCCAGATAATCCTGATAGTGGCGGGCTTCGGAACGCAGCAAAGAAACGTAGAATTTGCGCACGTCTTCTTCCAGATGCGGTGCCAGCCTGGCAAAACGCTCGCAGGAGCGCGCTTCGATAAACGCGCCGATGATCAGTTTGTCTACCAACGCATCCGGCTCATGCGTTTTCATATGCTGTGTCATACCGCGGGCATAGCGGCTGGCGGGAATATTCTGATAAGAAATGCCTCTTTGCTCCATGACCTCCAACACCTGATAGAAATGGTGTAGCTCTTCTCGGATCAACATCACCATTTTATCAATCATGTCCTGACTATAGTGGCAGTTGGCCTTGGCGGTGATTTGACGGGTAACTTGTCCGCCTGCTTTCAGTGTCTGCATGTCGCCTATTTGCCGGAAAGCGAAATGCTCGAACGGAGCAATCCAGTCCTGCAATTGATGCCGACTCTCCTGATCTACCGCGTAGCGCCGGATTAGAAACAGCGCGCTCTGAGCGGCTTTCAGTTCGCATAGCAGATGATCACACAGTAATATCGGCAAATTTTCCGGTTTACGCGCTTCGTCGATCCACTCATTTGGTGTAGCAGCGGTCAGGAAAGCATGAATGGGGTCGAGAATGGAATGATCAAACATGTACGGCGGACGGATTGAGTTAACGTGGCGGTATGATACAACGATTCCTGTGGATTGCGATCGTGTCTGTTGTGGCCCGGCTCGGGTGAGCGGCAGGGAAATGAACGTTCGTGTGGAAACGCAATAGGAGGGCGAGATGTATCGAGTGGTGCTGATAACGGTGGGGTGGCTGGCGGTTGTGCTGGCTGCGTTGGGCGTGGTGTTGCCGTTGTTGCCGACTACACCGTTTCTGCTGCTGGCCGCCTGGTGCTTTGCCCGCTCATCACCGCGCTTCCACTACTGGTTGCTGTACCGCTCCTGGTTTGGCGGCTATTTGCGCCATTGGCAGCAGCATCGTGCGCTGCCGCCGGGCGTCAAAACCAAGGCGGTGCTGGTGATTATCGCGACGTTTGCCTTGTCATTGTGGCTGGTGGATATTAACTGGGTCAGGGGTCTGCTGCTGGTGATACTGGTCGCGTTACTCACCTTTATGCTGCGTTTACCGGTTATTGATCCGAAGCAATAGCCTGCGATAAAAAACACGCAGATCTGCGTGGGCTGGTTGCATTTGCCGGTCAGTTTGACTAGATTTGAGCGTTTTCGTGCGCGAGCCGCCACCGTATTTTTTATCATCAACGCCTGTAAGCGTCATGGTGACGGGCCGCGGCGGTGTTCAGTGAATATAAGGTTTTATCAGGCACAACATTATGACCGCAACTCAGCAGCCAGAATTGATTAAAAACAGTATCAAGAGTATTCCGGATTACCCTAAGCCGGGCATACTGTTTCGTGATGTGACCAGCCTGCTGGAAAATCCGCAGGCCTATTCGGCGAGCATCGACATGCTGGTTAAGCGCTATCAGGACACCGGCATTACCAAGGTGGTCGGTACTGAAGCGCGTGGTTTCCTGTTTGGCGCACCGGTAGCATTGGCGCTGGGCGTCGGATTTGTTCCGGTGCGTAAGCCGGGCAAACTGCCACGTGCAACGCTGAGCGAAAGCTATGAACTGGAATACGGCAGCGATACGCTGGAAATTCACGCTGATTCCATTACCGCCAGCGACAAAGTGCTGGTAGTGGATGACTTGCTGGCGACCGGTGGTACGATCGAAGCGACCGTGAAATTGATTCGTCGTCTCGGCGGTCAGGTGACCGACGCTGCTTTTATTATCAATCTCTTTGATCTGGGTGGGCAGCAGCGCCTCGAAAGCATGGGTATCGCCTGCTACAGCCTGGTCGATTTCCCTGGTCATTGATGACAGCAGTCTCGCCGATGGCGGCGAGACTGTGTTAGCATCACCTCCTCAATAACTCAACTGCTGCGGTATTGATGAGCTATCAGGTTCTTGCCCGTAAGTGGCGTCCCCAAACCTTTGCTGACGTGGTAGGACAGGAACATGTCCTGACGGCGTTAGCCAATGGTCTTTCGTTAGGCCGTATCCATCATGCTTACCTGTTTTCCGGTACTCGGGGTGTAGGCAAAACGACTATCGCCCGTTTACTGGCGAAAGGGCTGAATTGCGAAACCGGGATCACGGCTACGCCTTGCGGCCAATGCGACACCTGTCGGGAAATCGAGCAGGGGCGGTTCGTCGATCTGATCGAAATTGACGCGGCATCCCGCACCAAAGTGGAAGATACCCGCGACCTGCTGGATAACGTGCAATATGCTCCGGCCCGTGGCCGCTTCAAGGTTTACCTGATCGACGAAGTGCACATGCTCTCCCGCCACAGCTTCAACGCGTTGCTGAAAACGCTGGAAGAGCCGCCGTCGCATGTGAAATTCCTGTTGGCGACTACCGATCCGCAAAAACTGCCGGTGACGATTCTGTCCCGCTGTTTGCAGTTTCATCTCAAAGCGCTTGATGCCGATCAGATTCGCCAGCATTTGCAGCATGTGCTGGAGCAGGAACAACTGGCCTCGGAACCGCGTGCGCTACAATTGCTGGCCCGTGCCGCTGATGGCAGCTTGCGTGATGCATTGAGCCTGACCGATCAGGCTATCGCGATGGGCCAAGGGCAGGTCACCGCTGATGCTGTCAGCCAAATGCTGGGTACACTGGATGATGAGCAGCCGCTGGCGTTGATTGAAGCGCTGGTGAAAGGTGACGGCACCGGTGTCATGGCGTTGATGGGGCAGGCGGCGTCGCGCGGTATCGATTGGGAAGCGCTGCTGGTGGAAACTCTGACGCTGCTGCACCGGATTGCCATGTTGCAGTTGCTGCCTTCCGCATTGGGTGAAGAATACAATCAGGTCGCGCCCCGGTTGCGTGAACTGGCGCGGGTGATCCCACCTGCTGAGGTGCAGCTCTACTATCAGACGCTGCTGGTGGGGCGCAAAGAGTTGCCATACGCGCCAGATCGCCGTATGGGTGTGGAAATGACCTTGTTGCGGGCGCTGGCGTTTCATCCCAGCCAGACGATCGCTGACCCGGCTCCGGTCAGTACACCATCCGTGACGCCTGCGGTGAGTGCGCCGTTACCCGTCGAGCCGACGCGTGTGCCACCGCCAGTCAGATCCAGCGCGATGCCTGCTGCATCCGTTGATGAACCGGCGGCCAGCGCTATTCCGGCCACGGACAGCGAACCGGCACCACCAACGCCAGACAACAATTTGCCGGATGCGACCGCTCAGTTGCTACAGGCGCGTAGCCAGTTGCTGAGCCGACAGGGAAATACCCCGACAAAAAAGACTGAACCGGCGGCGTCAGGAAAAACGCGGCCGGTAAACTCGGCGCTGGAGCGGTTGGCTTCAGTGAGCGAACGAGGTCAGCAACAAATGGCGGCGAAAGCCGTGGCGCAGGAAGAGCAAAAAAAGCAGGAGGCTTATCGCTGGCGGGCGCAGAAGAAAGCCGAGCAGACTGAGAAGACGCCGGTAACGACGCCGAAGGCACTACGTTCAGCGCTGGAATATGAAAAGACACCGGAGCTGGCAGCAAGGCTGGCGGTGGAAGCCACTGAACGCGATGCCTGGGCCGCGGAAATCGATCGTCTGACGTTGCCGAAGCTGGTACAACAACTGGCGCTCAATGCGTTTAAAGAGACGCCGGAGGAGGGGATCATTCACCTGCATTTGCGTTCTTCCCAGCGCCATCTGAATTCGGCAGCAGCACAGAAAACATTGTCGGAGGCGCTGGCGACGCACTATGGGCGTCCGATTAGCCTGACGGTTACTGAAGACGATACACCGGCGGTTCGTACACCGCTGGAGTGGCGTCAGGCCATTTATGAAGAGAAGCTGGCGCAGGCGCGCCAGTCCATCATGGCTGATAATAATATTCAAACGCTACGGCGTTTCTTTGATGCGGAACTGGACGAAGAAAGTATCCGCCCCGTTTAACCTGCTGCCTGCGGCAGCCCGAAGTGGTAGAGAGAACGATATGTTTGGTAAAGGCGGTTTAGGCAATCTGATGAAGCAAGCTCAGCAGATGCAGGAAAAAATGCAAAAGGCGCAGGAAGAGATCGCTAATCTGGAAGTCACCGGAGAATCGGGCGCTGGGTTGGTGAAGGTGACCATCAATGGGGCTCACAACTGCCGTCGTGTTGAAATCGACCCCAGTCTGATGGAAGACGATAAGGACATGCTGGAAGACCTGATTGCGGCGGCCTTCAATGATGCGGCGCGTCGTATCGCCGAGGTTCAGCAGGAAAAAATGGCGTCGGTTTCCAGTGGTATTCCGCTGCCGCCTGGCTTCAAGATGCCGTTCTGATGCAAACCAGCCCGCTTCTTGAATCGCTGATGGAGGCGCTGCGCTGTTTACCCGGCGTGGGGCCAAAGTCGGCGCAGCGTATGGCATTTCATCTGTTGCAGCGTGACCGCAGTGGCGGTATGCGCCTGGCGCAGGCGCTCACCCGCGCGATGTCAGAAATCGGCCACTGTGCCGACTGCCGGACCTTTACCGAGCAAGAGGTCTGCACCATCTGCGCTAATCCGCGTCGTCAGCAGAACGGCCAGATTTGTGTGGTGGAAAGTCCGGCGGATATTCATGCTATCGAGCAGACCGGGCAGTTCGCGGGTCGTTACTTTGTGCTGATGGGACACCTGTCGCCGCTGGATGGCATCGGTCCCGGTGATATTGGTCTGGATCGGCTGGAAGAGCGGCTAGCGGCGGAAACCATCAGTGAAGTGATTCTGGCGACCAACCCGACGGTAGAAGGTGATGCAACGGCCAACTACATCGCCGAGCTGTGCGCCGAACATGGTGTGATGGCCAGCCGTATCGCGCACGGTGTACCGGTGGGCGGCGAGCTGGAAATGGTGGACGGCACCACGCTGTCTCACTCGCTAGCCGGGCGACACCCTATTCGGTTCTGATTTCTGCGGCCGTCTGTTGGCGGCCGACACATCGCTCTGGGCAAGTTGTCGGTGTGGTCAATTGCAATTCCCCCCTTGAAACCCCATCGGGTTATCCCCATTTGTTGCTTATCCTCCGTTGAATCAGCCTGAATAAATACGTATTGAGGGAAGTAATAATGAGTATGAAAGGCCAAGAAACCCGTGGCTTCCAGTCTGAAGTGAAGCAACTGCTGCACCTGATGATCCATTCGCTGTATTCCAATAAAGAAGTATTTCTGCGCGAATTGATCTCCAACGCATCCGATGCAGCGGATAAGTTGCGTTTTCGCGCGCTGTCTGCGCCGGACCTGTATGAAGGCGACGGTGAGTTGCGTGTTCGGGTATCGATCAATAAAGAACAGCGGACGCTGACCATTAGCGATAACGGCATCGGTATGAGCCGTGATGACGTGATTGACAACCTGGGTACAATCGCTAAATCCGGCACCAAGGCGTTTCTGGAGTCTCTTGGCTCCGATCAGGCGAAAGACAGCCAGTTGATCGGCCAGTTTGGGGTCGGTTTTTATTCCGCGTTTATTGTTGCCGATAAGGTGACGGTGAAAACCCGCGTGGCGGGTGCCAGCGCTGATCAAGGCGTGTTCTGGGAATCTGCCGGTGAAGGCGAATACACCATCGCTGATATCGCCAGAGCGGAACGCGGCACCGAAATCACTCTGCATCTGCGCGAAGGCGAGGATGAGTTCCTCGACAACTGGCGTGTACGCTCGGTGATCAGTAAGTATTCTGATCACATCGCCTTACCGGTGGAAATCGAATCTCGCACTGAAAGCGAAGAAGAGGGTGGGGAAGAGACGGTTACCTGGGAGAAGATCAACAAAGCCCAGGCACTGTGGACCCGCAGCAAATCTGAAATCAGTGATGACGAGTACCACGAGTTTTACAAGCACATCGCCCATGACTTTACCGACCCATTGAGCTGGAGCCACAACCGGGTAGAAGGGAAGCAGGAATACACCAGCCTGCTGTACATTCCTTCTCAGGCACCGTGGGACATGTGGAACCGCGATCACAAACATGGTCTGAAACTGTACGTGCAGCGCGTGTTCATTATGGACGACGCCGAACAGTTTATGCCGACCTACCTGCGCTTTGTTCGTGGCCTGATCGATTCTAACGACCTGCCGCTCAACGTCTCCCGTGAAATTCTGCAGGATAACCGCGTAACGCAGAGCCTGCGTACCGCGTTGACCAAGCGCGTGCTGCAAATGCTGGAGAAACTGGCCAAAGACGACAGCGAAAAATACCAGACCTTCTGGCGCCAGTTCGGTCTGGTGTTGAAGGAAGGCCCGGCGGAAGACGGTGGCAACCGTGAAGCCATCGCCAAACTGCTGCGTTTTGCCACCACCCATACCGACAGCGATGAGCAGAACGTGTCGCTGGACGATTACATCAGCCGCATGGTGGATGGTCAGGACAAGATCTATTACATCACCGCTGACAGCTATGCCGCTGCCAAGAGCAGCCCGCATCTGGAGCTGTTCCGCAAGAAAGGCATCGAAGTGCTGTTGCTCTCTGACCGCATCGACGAATGGATGATGAGCTACCTGACAGAGTTCGACGGTAAATCCTTCCAGTCGGTCAGCAAGGCCGACGAATCGCTGGACAAACTGGCGGATGAGGCTGACGAGTCGCAGAAAGAAGCAGAGAAGGCGCTGGAGCCGTTTGTTGATCGCGTCAAGACGCTGCTGGGTGAACGAGTGAAGGATGTCCGCCTGACGCACCGCCTGACCGACACGCCAGCGATCGTGACCACCGACGCCAGTGACATGAGTACCCAAATGGCGAAGTTGTTCGCCGCTGCGGGCCAGCAAGCGCCGGAAGTGAAGTACATTTTCGAACTGAACCCGGAACATGCACTGGTAAAACGTGCCGCCGATACACAGGATGACGGGCAGTTCGGTGAATGGGTCGAACTGTTGCTGGAGCAGGCACTGTTTGCTGAACGCGGCACGCTGGAAGATCCTAACCAGTTTATCCGCCGCATGAACCAATTGCTGACTGCTTGATTCTGCTTATCATGACGAGACTGAACGCTCCGGCTTGCCGGGGCGTTTTTTACACCGCGTCTGCATATATTTGCCCCAATGTTAATGGTTGGTAACTCACAGGTTGCCAATTCGTCGTCTACACTCTCAGAGTCGGCTGAAAAGTCATACGCCATCACAGATTCAGTAGTACCGCGCTCGCTGAACCGAGCCCGTTCCTTGAGGAAGCGCCTCTGGAATGGTATGGTTTAGCGTTTTTCAAATTTTTTTTAAAAAAACTACATAGCAAGGGGAATTACGCAATGCGTATTATTCTGCTGGGCGCTCCGGGCGCAGGCAAAGGTACTCAGGCTCAGTTCATTATGGAGAAGTATGGCATTCCGCAAATTTCCACCGGCGATATGCTGCGTGCGGCGGTAAAGGCCGGTAGTGAACTGGGCAAGCAGGCAAAAGAAATCATGGATGCGGGTAAGCTGGTGACAGACGAACTGGTGATTGCCCTGGTCAAAGAGCGCATCGCCCAAGATGACTGCCGCAATGGTTTCCTGCTGGATGGTTTCCCGCGTACCATTCCTCAGGCTGATGCGATGAAAGAAGCCGGTATCAATGTTGATCACGTGATCGAGTTTGACGTGGCTGACGAGTTGATCGTCGAGCGTATCATCGGCCGTCGCGTACATGCGGCTTCCGGTCGTGTGTATCACGTGAAGTTCAATCCGCCTAAAGTGGAAGGCAAAGATGATGTTACTGGTGAAGAGCTGACCATCCGTAAAGATGATCAGGAAGACACCGTACGCAAACGTCTGGTGGAATACCATCAGCAGACCGCACCACTGGTGGATTACTATCAGCAGGAAGCTGCGGCTAACCACACCCGTTACCACAAGATTGACGGCACCCGTCCGGTCAGCGACGTCAGCGCAGAGCTGGCTCGTATCCTCGGCTGATTTCGTCTTTCGGATGCGCCATCTGACTGATGGCGCTTCTTCCGGCATTCTCCCTCTGTTTTCTTCCCCTTGTATTACTTCCGACAATTGCTGGTATCGGCGTTAACCTCGCTGTCAGCCGGTTTTTCACGGCGCTGTTTCCGCTACAATGACACTCCATTCCCGTCCAAACGATGATGCCGCAGCGGCAGCAGAGGAAAACGTTGATGAAAAAAGAAAAACGCGGTGTGTTGATGGTGAATCTAGGCACACCGGATGCACCGACACCGCAGGCAGTAAAACGTTATCTGGCTGAATTTCTAAGTGATAAACGCGTTGTGGATCTGAACCGCTTACTGTGGTGTGCCATCCTGCGTGGCATTATTTTACCGACCCGTTCACCACGGGTGGCGAAGCTCTATCAGTCAGTGTGGATGGAGGCGGGATCGCCGCTGCTGGTTTATAGCCGCCGACAGCAGCAGGCGCTGGCGGCGAGCCTACCGGATATGCCGGTGGAGTTGGGCATGAGCTATGGTTCGCCGAGTTTGCAGTCCGCGCTGGATGCGCTGCTGGCACAGGGTGTCACCGAGGTGACGGTGTTGCCGATGTACCCGCAATACTCCTGCTCTACTACCGCCGCCGTGTGGGATGGGTTGGCGAAGCTGCTGAGTACCCGGCGGCAGGTGCCGGGTATTCGCTTTATCCGTGACTATGCGGAACATCCGGCCTATATCGCGGCGCTGAAACACCGCGTTGAGCAGTCATTTGCGGAGCATGGTGTGCCGGATAAATTGATTATTTCATTCCATGGCATTCCACAGCGTTATGCTGATGAAGGCGATGATTATCCTGAGCGCTGTGCCGCTACGGCTCAGGCGTTGACTGCTGCGCTCGGTTTGCCAACGGAGCAGGTGATGATGACCTTCCAGTCCCGCTTCGGTCGTGAAGCCTGGTTGACACCTTACACCGATGAAACCATGCAAGCGCTACCGAAACAGGGGGTGAAACGGGTTCAGGTCATCTGTCCCGGTTTTGCCGCTGATTGTCTGGAAACGCTGGAAGAGATCAAAGAACAAAATCGGGAGATTTTCCTGGATGCTGGTGGCGAGTCTTTCGATTATATCCCCGCGTTGAACGATGACCCGCTGCATATTGCGTTGCTGGCGCAATTGGTGAACGCATCGGCGTAAAGGCGGATGGTAGCGGTGCGGTTCGTAACGTCAGGTGCCAGTGGCACCTGACGAGCGATGGTTTAGATAGGGCTGGCTTTGGCGGCGACGATCTCGTCGACATTCAGCATGGTGATCATGGTTTCGGCGATTTCCCGCTCGCCCATGACCACGTGATCAGCACCGTGATCGGTGATGTAAGCTACTTCATCGTCATAGTGAGCCCGAGCGATGATTTTCAGGTCCGGGCGACGCGCTCTCGCCGCCGCCACAATTTCCCCGGCTTCATAGCCATTAGGAATGGTCAGCAGCAGCCAACTGGCGCAGTCAAGACGGGCAATGTCCATGATATCGGGTCGCGTGGCGTTGCCTAGCACGGTCTTGATACCCTGTTCTCTGAGTGTATCGACGCGTGTACGCGAGGTTTCAATGACTACCATCGGGACATCTGCCTGATGTAACCGGGCTCCGATCAGGCTACCTACGCGTCCATACCCCACCAGCAACGCATGATTGCACAGCTCGACCGGGATCTGTTTTTCCTCTTCTATCGCTTCTTCAACGATCTGCTCTTCAATCGTTTCATGTTTTGCCAGATAGCGTTCCAGCATGGCGAATAGCAGCGGGTTGAGCATGATCGACAAAATTGCACCCGCCAACACCAGGTTGCGGCCATTTTCCGACAACATGCCAAGGGAAATGCCCAGACCAGCCAGAATAAAAGCGAACTCGCCAATTTGCGCCAGGCTGACGGAAATGGTCAATGCCGTGCGTTTGGAATGCCCAAACAGATGTACCAGCAAAAAGGCAGCCATCGACTTGCCGATCACGATAATCAGCAGTGTACCCAGCACCGCCAGCGGTTCACTCACCAGAATCATGGGGTCGAACAGCATTCCGACGGAAACGAAGAACAGCACCGCGAACGCATCGCGCAGCGGCAGGGTATCGTGGGCGGCGCGTTGGCTCAGTTCCGACTCGTTCAGCACCATACCGGCGAAAAACGCACCCAGTGCAAACGAGACATCAAACAGTTTGACCGCGCCGAATGCAATGCCGAGCGCCATCGCCAGCACCGACAGCGTAAACAGCTCGCGTGAACCGGTACTGGCGCTTTTCGCCAGCACCCAGGGCACGACTCGTCGTCCCACCACCACCATCAGCGTAATGAACGCCACCACTTTACCCAGCGTCATCGCCAGGTCTTGTAGCAGCTTACTGGTGTTAGTGGTATCGGTTTTCAGCATGTCAGCAAAGGCTGGCAGCAGCACCAGCGTTAGTACCATTGCCAGATCTTCGACAATCAACCAGCCAATGGCAATTTGCCCTCGCTGGCTGTCGATCAACTGGCGTTCTTCCAGTGCACGCAGCAGCACCACGGTACTGGCGGTAGACAAACACAAACCAAATACCAACCCCTCCGGCAGGCTCCATCCCAGCAGCGCGGACAGTCCGGCACCCAACAGGGTCGCCATCATGATTTGCGCCACCGCGCCGGGAATAGCGATCGACTTTACTGCCATCAAATCCCGCAGCGAGAAATGCAGACCAACGCCAAACATCAGCAAAATCACGCCCAGTTCGGCAATTTCCGGTGCCAGTTGGGTATCGGCGACAAAACCCGGCGTGAAAGGGCCGACCAGCACACCGGCGACCAGATAGCCGACCAGCGGGGAAATACGCAGTCGGTTGGCGAGGATGCCGAGCAGAAAAGCCAGCACCAGACCAACGGCCATCGTGGAGATTAAGGGGGTGGTATTATCATGCATTCCGACTCCTTTGCCATGCGTAACGAGAATGAGCGGATATCCCTGAGCCACCAGTGAATTGCGGCTCCTGAATGCTTATGTACCCTGCCGACCCAAACCGTTCCCTATCCGTATACCGATGGCATTATTCAACGTCAGAGGGGGAAAACCGTCAGGAAAACGGCAGAGTGAGACATAAAATGGTGTCTTTCATTCATTTAAACAGTGTAACACATGTTTTCAGTTAAATTATTGCTTTCATCGTTGATATATAGGGCTAATTCAATCTCTTTTTGCAGAAAAATCTTGCCTGCCGCATTCGCACGCATTCCTGTCATGATTCAACTTACGGATTATCAGACTGATAGTATGGCTGCTTTGCGATAACACGAGGCATCGCAGGTTCATCATAACGTCAACCATCCCGCCCTGATTTGTGTTAGTTTGTGCGAGTCACAACAGGTTTAATGTAACAATTCTATAAGGGATGCGGGGAGTGGTTATGTATTTTTCTGTCAAAAATCTGGGATGCCTGATGGCGGTAACACTGGCGCTGTCGTCACCTTATGCACTGGCATGGGAAAAAGATAAAACTTACAACATCACGATTTTGCACACCAATGACCATCATGGTCATTTCTGGCATAACGATTACGGTGAATACGGTTTGGCAGCGCAGAAAACGCTGGTGGACCAGATTCGTCAGGATGTGGCGAGCAAAGGGGGCAGCGTACTGCTGCTGTCGGGCGGCGATATCAACACTGGGGTGCCGGAATCCGACCTACAGGATGCCGAGCCAGACTTTCGCGGCATGAACCTGGTGGGTTATGACGCGATGGCTATCGGTAACCATGAATTTGACAACCCACTCACGGTATTGCGCCAGCAGGAAAAGTGGGCGCATTTCCCGCTGCTTTCCGCCAATATCTACCAGAAAAGCACCAAAAAGCGGCTGTTCAAGCCATACACGCTGTTTGACCGTCAGGGGATTAAGATTGCCGTTATTGGCCTGACGACTGACGACACCGCTAAAATTGGCAATCCGGAATATTTTCACGACATTGAGTTTCGTAAACCGGCCGATGAAGCGAAAAAGGTCGTGGAACAACTGCGTAAAAAAGAGAAGCCGGATGTCATCATCGCGGCCACCCACATGGGGCACTACGATAACGGCGATCACGGCTCCAACGCGCCGGGTGATGTAGAAATGGCGCGCAGCCTGCCTGCGGGATACCTCGACATGATCGTCGGCGGTCATTCTCAGGACCCGGTATGCATGGCCAGCGAGAATAAAAAACAGGTGGATTATGTGCCCGGCACCCCCTGCGCGCCAGATCGCCAAAATGGCACCTGGATTGTGCAGGCGCATGAGTGGGGCAAATACGTCGGGCGCGCTGATTTTACGTTCCGCAACGGTGAGCTGACCCTGGCGCACTACCAACTGATTCCCGTCAACCTGAAGAAGAAAGTCGAGAAGGCCGACGGCAGCAGCGAGCGCGTGTACTACACCCAGGAAATCGGCCAGAATCCGGAGATGATGAAACTGCTGACGCCGTTCCAGGATAAGGGCAAGGCACAGCTGGATGTGAAAGTAGGCAGCGTGAATGGTCGACTGGAAGGCGACCGCAACAAGGTTCGTTTCGTGCAAACCAACCTGTCGCGGGTACTGTTGTCTGCCCAACTGGAGCGGGCCAAGGCGGATTTCGGGGTCATGAGCGGCGGCGGCGTGCGGGATTCGATTGAACCCGGCGACATCACCTACAAGACCCTGCTCAAGGTACAACCGTTCGGCAACACGCTGGTATACGCTGACCTGAAAGGCAGCGAGGTGGAAAAATACCTGGCGGTGGTCGCCAATAAGAAGGTGGATTCCGGCGCGTATGCGCAGTTCCTGAATGTCAGCCTGGAGGCGGATGGCACCGGCGTGAAGAATGTGAAGATCAAAGGTGAACCGCTGCAAGCGGACAAGATCTACCGCATTTCCACCCTGAGCTTTAACGCCACTGGCGGTGACGGCTACCCGAAACTGAGCGACCTACCGAGCTACGTCAATACCGGCTTTGTGGACGCGGAAGTATTGCGTCAGTACGTCGAAAAACACTCTCCATTGCAGGCGGCAGATTACGAGCCGAAAGGCGAGATTGTTTATAAATAATTGATGCGTATGGCGGTTTCTGTTCTGTTTTTTGAGAGTGGAAACCGCTATTTTCTCGGCTAAAAAACTTTTGCGATATAGCCTTGTACATGAGTACTTCACTCTTGCTCACGTAATAGAACATCAACGATATTACAGTCACTTTATCAGACGGTGTTTCGTAAAGAATGATGGTCATCCAGAAACATTGCAGGGTAATTGTTAATTGACGATATTATCCGATGGTGTTGGTGATTCGTGAATAATAAATATTTTGTAGCTGGGTTCCGAAGGGGATATTGTTTGATAAAAGACAGTGTGGGCTAAGGAAATTTAAGTTAGAGTAATCTTTCGGTGCCGGTTTAAATAATTTTGAGCTATTGACCTGTTTCTTAAGATGTGGTTTGGCAAGATGCTGAATATTGACATTTTTCTATTGAATGGATTAGCATAAAATACACGCATTATGTGTGGTTTTTATAAAGTAAATTTTTTTCAATGAAATGGAATTGCATTAATTTATCAATAATTTTAAGGAGATTTAATCATGCGTAATACCTCTATTGGCATATTCATGCTGGCATGTATTCCTTTTGTCAGTGAAGCGGCGACAAGCATAACTATTGATCCTCAAAGGAATTGTCTGACAGCGCCTGCTCTTGATACTCTGGCTGGTACGTCAGCTAAGTTTTCTTTAGAGCCAGGGAGATATGTTTTATCTCTTGTGTCCAATAGTATGAATTGTAATCGCTCTTCAGGTAATAGCTGTATTATTGATGCCGTCATGGTGCAAGGTGGATTTAAAAACGCACGTTGGGGTGTCTCTGTTACCAGCAATCCGATAGTTGTTGATACATCCGGTTCTCCATTTATAGCCTATATTAGTGACGATAACTGTAATGATAATATTGGTAAGGCAACGTTGCTGATACAAAAGGCAGAGTGACTCTGCGCTCGGTAATTTAATTTATACGAGCGGTTTTTGAATATTTATCCAGAACTATACCCTAAATAATTCGAGTTGCAGGACAACACGTTTTGCGTTTTGAATGCAGCCAACATACCTGCAACTTGAAGTATGACGGGTATGATTATTACTACCGTTAATAGGCTTTCTCGGTAGCGGATGAATGATATTTTTCTGCAAATAGCGCCCATCGGTATTTTCTGGTGTGGGCGCGATACTGCTTTTTCCAACGCCGAGCAGGTGTTGTGCCCATGTCTCCTCTTTTAGTAAATCAGTGATGCCTGCATCAAATTTATAACATTCTGCGAGAAGGCTACCTTAGCCTTGTGATAGTGTTGAATCTCAACGACTAAGGAGGATGCCTCTGTTCTTCACTGTGCCAAATTCGGTTGATTCAGGCAGCGGGTAAACCGGGTTTATTAATGGATAATCTTTTTTATGCTTAAAAAACGTATAAGTAAAATTGATGTTTTCTGCTATCTAAAAAGGTAATGCATTACTGGTTTTATTCGAGATAGTGTCATAAATAATAGTTGTGGCATAAAAGTTGATAACATAATCTCATAAAAGGTGATCAGCCAATGAAGATATCTCTCGCCAGGAGGCTTTGGTTTCCACTTATTATTAGTTTGCTGTGTTTAGCTGGAACGCTGTTTTATGGTTCGATAAAAATTAAGCAGGATCAGCTATCGCTAAGAAAAAGTGAGCTAATGCATGTTACGCAACTGGCGTTGGGGGTAGTAAAAACCAATGCCGAACAAGCCAGTAATGGGTTGATTTCTGAGAGTGAAGCACAGCAGCGTGCAATGAAAGCCATAAAAGACCTGCGTTATGGTGATTCAGGATATTTCACAATACTGAGCTTTCAGACCAAGGTGTTAATGCATCCCATAAATGAAAAGCTTGTTGGGCAAGGTGAGGACTTTAAGGATGCGAATGGCGTCTATCTGTTCAGAGAGATGGTTCAGGTAACAAGAAACAATCAGTCTGCTTATACAGAGTACGCATTCCCTCGTCCTGGCTCCACAGTGGCGCAACCTAAAGTGGCTTATAACTCACCTTATACTCCCTGGGGTTGGATAATTACCACTGGTCTTTATGTTGATGATATTAATGAGGCCTTTATTTATTCTTTATATCAGAATGTGATTGTCTTTGTATTAATTAGCGCTGTGCTTCTCTTTTTTGCTTACTATATCAATCGCAGTATCTTGCGCGTTCTTGGTGGCGAGCCTACTTATGCTGTGGAAGTGGCTGCACGTATCGCTGCCGGTAATTTATCTTACCCGGTCACGACATTACCGGGTGACAAAATGAGTCTACTGCATGAGATGGGGTTGATGCGGGAACAGCTCATCACCGTTATTGAAGATATCCGTTCCGGCGCAGAGGCGATTAATGCCTGCACTGGTGAAATTATCGCCGGTAATGTAGAGCTGTCGTCACACACGGAACGGCAGGCCACTTCTCTGGAGAAAACGTCGGCGAGTATGGAGGAGATTACCTCCACCGTTAAACAGAATGCTGATAATACCGAGCAAGCCCGTCAACTGGCGCATTCTGCACTGGAGATAGCCTCACGGGGCGGGGCGGTGATGCAGGAAGTTAACGACACGATGAATGGTATTTCTGAGAGCTCCGACAAGATCGCCAATATTACCGAGGTGGTAAATAATATTGCCTTTCAAACCAATATTCTTGCCCTGAACGCGGCGGTGGAGGCGGCTCGTGCTGGTGAGCAAGGTCGTGGTTTTGCTGTTGTGGCCGGTGAGGTCCGAGGCCTGGCCTTACGTAGTGCAGAGGCGGCCAGAGAGATAAAAAGCCTGATAGAAGAATCGGTTTCTCGCGTGAATAGCGGCTCGGCGAAAATCAAAGTGGCTGACGGCAGTATCAAAGAGGTGGTCAGCGCTGTGCAGCATGTCGCTGATATTATGGTAGAAATCTCTACAGCGACCAGCGAGCAAGGAAAAGGCATTAGTTATATCAATGAATCGATCGTGCAGATTGATTCGATCACCCATCAGAATACCGCTCTGGTTCAACAGGCGGTAGCCGCAGCAAGTGAACTGGAACGCCAGACACAGCGGTTGAAAGAGTCTGTCGCTTATTTTAATACCGATGGTGCCGATTATAACCGCGATACGTTGAGGATTGGTCATTCAGGGTCATAGCGAATTGAAGAAAACAGGCGGCGGAAGGAATGTGGTGCTCCGGATAATTCGGACGCCGCATTCCTGATGTCGCAATCAATCATAGCCACCCCGGCATACGTGATGTTCCCAATCTGATTCAGCACTGCTTCGTTTATCCCGTTGTTCAATTCCCCGATACTGTGCCAGTAAAACTGGGCAGATCCCCAAAACCTTGTTTCGCAAGCCAAATCGTGATCACTACAACCGTTTTGGGAAGCAGGCGGTGATACATTCTTCATAAATGAAACGTTGTTTTACTTATGAGGTGATTATGCATAAAGGTGTGGCGTTCTCGCTACTGGCGTCCTGCGCATTGGCAAGTGTGGCAGCTCAGGCGGCTGAAACGGTGGCGTTTCCGGACCGGGTATGTAATGTGACGCGTTATGGTGCCGAAGGGCACCGCTTGCAGATTGCACTGAATACGGAATCTTTTCAGAAAGCGATCGATGAATGCGCCGCCGCTGGTGGCGGCACCGTGCTGGTGCCAGCGGGTAACTATCTGGTGGAACCGCTGTTCCTGAAAAGCAATGTCCGCCTGCATCTGGAAAAGAACGCTACGCTGGTGGCTTCGACCGGAGAAAATGCCTACCGTGCCACCGATAGCACCCGCTACGCTGAAGCGGAAAATGGCTGGTTACCGTTTATCAGCATTGCTGATGCGAAAAACGTCGCCATTACCGGCGAAGGCACCATTGATGGACAAGGTGCGGTGTGGTGGGAACGCTGGCGCGCGGCGATTCGCGCCACCGGCAAGAAAGGCGGCACCGACCGTCCACGGCTGATTTACGTCACTCGCTCCAGTCAGGTGCTGATTGATGGCGTGACCCTGACTAACTCCCCCAGTTTCCATGTGGTGATGCGCTATGCCCATGATGTTACGGTGAATGGCACCAACATTATTGCCCCCTGGCACGCGCCTAACACGGACGCTATCGACCCGATCGATAGTCAAAATATCCGTATCACCAATAATGTCATCGACTGCAACGATGATCATATCGCCATCAAGGCGGAAAAACCGGACAGCCGTTTCCCGAATGGTGTCGTGGACAATATTTATATTGCTAACAACGTATTAAAACAGGGGCGCGGCATTTCTATCGGCAGCGAAACCTCCGGTGGTGTTAACAATGTGCTGGTGGAAAATAACCGCTTTGAGGGGTCGATGTACGGCATTCGCATCAAGTCACTGCGCGGCAAAGGTGGTGAGGTGAAGAATGTCACCTATCGTCATACCCGGATGGTGGATGTCGACGTACCGCTGGTGTTCTCCGGTTACTACCAGGCCGCGCCGATCGTACAGGCTGAGGTGGATAAATTGCTGCAAGCAGGTGGGTTCACGTTAGGTGAACAGATTTACCCGCCGGATACCGAGCCAGCCCAGCCGTTCGACAAGGTGAAAACGCCACATTTCAGCCAGGTCACTATCGTCGATTTGGAATCAACTGGTCACAGCAAAGCTGCCGGGTACATTATCGGCGTACCGGAAGCGCCGTTAAGTGGCTTCCATTTTGAACAGGTGCGGATTGACGCTGAAAAAGGGCTGCGGGTACGCAACGCGGAACTGGCTACCAAGGGGCTGACCGTTAACGTCAAACAAGGCGAGGCGTTGCTACTAGATAAAGGGGCCAACGTCACCCGATAACACACGGGAAAGCGATCGTACTTTTCTGAGGATAACGATTATGAAGCGGTGGTAGAGGGCAACACTGGCCGTGGAACCCTCTGCTGCCGTCTTCATTTTTACGGTCAATCACGCTTGGCGATATCGGCGAACTGCGCTTTTAGCAACCGAGCCAGATCGGTGGCGGCCAGTTCGAGGTCCAGTCCCCGTTTACCACCAGAGATAAAAATAGTGCCGAATTGCTGTGCTCCGTCGTCGATCACGGTAGGCAGCAGTTTCTTCTGCCCCAGCGGGCTGATGCCGCCGACCAGATAGCCCGTTACTCGCTGGGCGAGTTGCGGGTCCGCCATATCAGCTTTTTTGGCAGCCAGCGCTTTGGCCACTTTTTTCAGGTCTAACTGGCTGGCGACCGGGGTAACCGCCACTGCCAACTGCTTGGCATCGCCATTGAGCGATACCAGCAGGGTTTTATAAACCTGCTGTTTATCCAGCCCCAGTTTGCGGGCGGCTTCTTCGCCGAAGTTGGTTTCATCTGCGTCGTGATGGTAGCTGTGAAGCGTAAACGCGACTTTTTGCTTCTCAAGCAGTTTTACTGCGGGCGTCATAATGTACTGTCCTTGCTTCAAAAGGTAGCCGTATCGGCCTGTAACAAGTCGGGCAGGTTGTTTTCACCGTATAAATGCAGTGCGCCGACAGACACCACATAATTCCCCTGCGGCAGCGCCGCCAGTTGCTGTTGCCAGCGCTGATTCCGATGATTCATCAACATTTCTGTTATCTCGTTGCTGAAGGTGGTCGGTATGTTATCCGCCCAGGTTGGTTTATAGCTAAGCCACCAACTGACCATCGTCTGTAACAGTCGTGCGTTGGTATGCCAGTGGGTCAGAGTATCCTCCAGCAACGACAGGCCACCTTGCGGTAGTTGCAGCAGTATGTCGATTTGCGCCTGTTGACCTTCCAGTTCGATGATATTTACCCCTTTGTCACGGGCAGCGTTAATCAATTGATAATCAATGCCATAATCCGGACGCAACCCCAACATTATGGCCTGACGTGCCTGTAACATCAGCGCTGCCTGCCAGGCTGGCAACCGGTCGATGTTGTCGTAATTGAACGACAATTCTCGGCATAGTTGTTGTAAGCGTTGCAGCGTGTCACTGTCCAGACGTTCGGCTAGCGGCGGTTCGGCGCTTACTGCGTCAAAAGGGGAGTCGCCGCCGGAAATGTCGGCCTCTACGATCAACGCCGTCGCCTGCTCCAGTCGTGCCAGCAATTCAGTTGGCAGGGGAAACATGTCTACCGTGCCCATATGAATACTTCCCACCAAATGGAACCGGCGTTTGTTGACGATCTCGACGTCCAACGCCGGGTAACGGTAACCCGCGGGCGAGAGAAGGCCGAGGAACGTTGCAATTTGGCGTATCAGCCGTTTCATATCGACGTCTCCGGTAGTGGCGACTTAGGACGTTACCCCACAATCAGGCGTCGTGCTGTTGCAGGATGTGTGCTTTCACGTCGTCAGGCCTCTATGCTAAACGGTTCAGCAGACAAGTTGTATCGCTAATTCGGAATACGTTCGCTGTGCGTGTACCGGATATATGCAGAGGAAAGAAAACGGCGCGATGTTCAGGAGAGAACCGCGCGCCGTGGTTGAAAGCCGGAATCATCAGTCGCGTCTGACGGGGGCATCGGCAGGGGTGAAACGCAACAACCGGTTGGCGTTGCTCACCACAGTAATCGATGACAACGCCATCGCAGCGCCTGCGACGACTGGGCTGAGCAGAGTACCGGTCAACGGGTAGAGCACACCGGCGGCAATCGGAATGCCGAGCGTGTTGTAGACAAAAGCCCCCAGCAGGTTCTGCTTCATGTTGCCCAACGTGGCCTGGGACAGCGCCAGCGCATCGGCGACACCGTGCAAACTGTGGCGCATCAGCGTCATGGCGGCGGTTTCCACCGCGATATCGCTACCGCCGCCCATAGCGATCCCCACGTCGGCCTGCGCCAGCGCCGGTGCGTCGTTGATGCCGTCGCCAATCATGGCAACCCGTTTTCCCTGCGATTGCAGATGGCGAATGGCGTCCGCTTTGCCGTCCGGCAGTACCCCGGCGATAACCTGGTCGATGCCAGCGTCGAGGGCGATGGCCTGAGCTGTCGTCGGGTTATCACCGGTCAGCATTACCAATTGGTAGCCCTGGCGATGCAGCCGTTGTAATGCGCTAACGCTGTCCTGACGCAGCGCGTCCTGCACGGAAAACAGCGCCGCTACCTGGCCGTTCGCCACCAATAGCACCGGCGTCATGCCGAGCGCCGACTGCTTATCCAGCCAGTCACGGGGTGAATTATTGCCGTTAGCCAGTGGAATCTGGCTCTGCATCAACAGGGCTGGATTACCCAGCAGCAGCGAGGTGCCGTCGACCTGACCACTGACGCCCAGGCCGGGCAGGGTACGGAATTGTGTGACGTCGCCCAGTTCTATGCCATCAGCCCGCAGAACAATCGCTTGTGCCAGCGGGTGGCTGGCCCCCTGTTCCAACGATGCGGCCCAGCGCAGCGCCTGCGACTCGCTGATATCGCCAAAGGTATGGATTGCCACTACCCGCGGCTTGCCTTCCGTCAACGTTCCGGTTTTGTCGAACACCAGCACATCCAGCTGGCTGGCCTGTTGCAGTGCATCGGCATCCCTTACCAGTACGCCTAATTCTGCGGCCCGTCCGACACCGGAGATAATTGACATCGGTGTTGCCAGTCCCAGCGCACAAGGGCAGGCGATGATCAACACGGTGGTGACAATTACCAGCGTATACACGATATGGGGTGCCGGGCCGACAACGTACCAGATGGCACCGCTCAGCAAGGCTATCGCCACTACAACCGGTACAAAGACGGCAGAAATTCGGTCGGCCAACTGGCCTATTGCTGGTTTACTGCTCTGCGCCTGACGCACCAGATGAATGATGCGCGCCAGCGTGGTCTGGTTACCGATAGCGCCTGCGCGTAACGTGGCGCTGCCGTCCTGCACCTGCGTTCCAGCATGTACTTTATCGCCGGTTGCTTTCTGTTGCGGGATAGGCTCACCGGTGAGCATGGCTTCGTCAATCCACAGCTCGCCCTGTTCAAGCAGGCCGTCTACTGGTATACGGTCGCCGGTGGTCAGGCGCAGTGTCATACCGGTTTGTACGTCTGCCAGTGGGATGATGCGATCGCCTTGCGGTGTGACCAGCCGCGCGGTCGGCGGCGTCAAATCCAGCAAACGTTCCAGCGCCTGAGAAGAGCGCTGCCGAGCGCGTTGCTCCATAGCGTGACCAAGGTTGATCAGGCCAATAATCATGGCGCTGGCTTCGTAATAAAGATGGCGTGCTTCCATCGGGAACCACGTCGGCCATAAGTTGACGGTAATGGAGTAAAGCCAGGCTGCACCGGTGCCAAGCGCCACCAGCGTATCCATGGTCGCGCTGCCGTTCATCAGGCTACGCCAGGCATTGCGATAGAAATGCCCACCAGCGGCAATCATGACCGCCAGCGTCAGCCCGCCGACCAGCAACCACCCGGAGCGGTTGTCGTCGGTCAGCATCATGTTATCGCCGAACATGCCCCAGACCATCAACGGGATGCCGAGCGCCAGCCCTAGTGCAGCCTGCCAGCGAAAACGCTGGATGGCCTGACGAGACGTATGCTCTTGTCGGGCGCGTCGCTCAGCGTCATCAAGGATGATTTCTGCACCGTAACCCGCATTCTGCACGGCATCGATCAGCGCCTGATGAGACGTATTGCCGCTGACCAGCGCACTGCGCTCGGCCAGATTAACGCGCGCCTGCGTAACGCCGGGGACACTTTGCAGCGCCTGCTGCACCCGGTTAACGCAACTGGCGCAGCTCATACCGCTCAATAACAGCTGGACGCTGTCGTTATCATGAATGCTGTCGTTGTCATGAACACTGTCATTACTCTGAATACGGCTGCCTTCATGGGCGACCGTGCTATCAAGAACGGTGTTTGCCGGAACCGAGTCGAAAGCCGCTGACAGCCTGTCCGGCGAGGAGGCGTGGGGTGTCAGCGGCTCAGATTTTGGGTGGAGGTTCTCCTGCGCCAGCGTGGCATGAAAACCGGCTTGTTCGATAGCTTGCACCAGCGCCTGCGGTTCAGCATCACCATACACCGCCGCCTGTTGCAGGGTAATATCCAGCGCTGCTACGCCTGGCACCGCTTCCAATGCTTTGCGGGTTGACGCAACACAATGCTGGCAGTTGAGGCCGGAGAGCTGCAAGGTGACATTTGGCACGCTAGCCGGGCTGGCTTCATAACCCGCAGCTTCAATGGTGGCGACCAGCGACTGGCTATCGGCTTCACCAGTGATGTTGGCGTATTTTAGCGATACCTCAGCCTGTTCCACGTCCGGGCGGGATTCCAGGGCTTTCTTTACCCTTCCGACGCAGTGTTCGCAGGAGAGTCCCTGCAATGAAAGCAGTATGGTTTGCGACATAATAATATCCCTCAGTGATCACAGCCGAAGGTCAAATACATTGACCGCAAGCGTGATTTTGATTAGTTCTAAGCACTACCTGAAGCGTAAACCTTCCAGCAAGGGAAGGGTCAAGGGGGAATCATGAATATCAGCGATGTGGCGAAAAAAACCGGACTGACCAGCAAGACCATCCGTTTCTATGAAGAAAAAGGGCTGATGACGGCGCCACTGCGATGTGAAAATGGTTACCGCAGTTATGATCTCCACCATATTGAGGAACTGACTTTGCTGCGTCAGGCTCGTCAGGTGGGGTTCACGCTGGAAGAGTGCCGGGAATTGGTGACGTTGTTCAATGACCCACTGCGACACAGCGCCGATGTTAAGGCGCGTACATTGCAGAAAGTGGACGATATCGAACAGCAGATCGAAGAGCTCAAGGCGATGCGCCAGCGTTTGCTGACGCTGGCGGAGTCTTGCCCCGGTGACAGCAGCGCTGAATGCCCGATCATTACTCAACTGGCGGGCTGCTGCCATGCTCCGTCAGGAGAGCATGGCAAGCACTAACCGTCATAACCGTCATGCCATCGGATAGCGGTAACGTCGCCGCCTTGACGTGAAATTTGTTGCGGCGTGTTAGTGATGCGGTCGCACTCGCAGCGTAATGCTTTCCACGGCGATAATCTCCACCACTGTACCGGCGGGTAAATCCTGTTCCGCCTGTACCCGCCAACTGCTGTCGCCGATGCTTACCCGACCGAAGCCGTTTACCAGCGGTTCGGTCAGTGTCGTATGCAGGCCAATCAATTGCTGGCCGCGCTGGTTGAGCACCACCGGTGGCGGTTGCTTTTCGGTGCGTCGGCGTAGCCATTGCCACCACAACAGCGCCGCCGCCACCGTCAGCACGGCGAAGGCGATGCATTGCCAGGTCCAGTCCAGCGGGAACAACCAGGCGAGTATCCCGGTAAGCAGGGCGGCGATGCCGCTCCACAGCAGGTAACCGCCGACGCCCAGCATTTCAGCCGCCAGCAGCAATCCACCAAGAGACAGCCAGAACCAGTGGGCGTTTTCCAGCACCAGCAGCGCCATCATGATTATTTTCTCCGGTCCGCCTGGCTTTCTTTAATCAATTCACTGATGCCGCCAATAGTGCCCATCAGATTACTGGCATCCAGCGGCATCATGATGACTTTGCTGTTGCTGGCGCTGCCAATGGTTTGTAGCGCGTCGGTGTATTTCTGCGCCACAAAGTAGTTGATCGCCTGAATGTTGCCAGCGGCAATGGCTTCGGACACCATTTGAGTGGCACGGGCTTCGGCCTCGGCAGCACGTTCGCGCGCCTCGGCTTCAAGGAAGGCGGATTGCCGTTCCCCTTCGGCCTTGAGGATTTGTGACTGCTTTTCACCTTCGGCTTTCAGAATGGCGGCCTGTCTAACCCCTTCTGCCTCCAGAATATCAGCGCGCTTGGTTCGTTCCGCTTTCATCTGGGCGTTCATTGAGGCGATCAGCTCGGCGGGCGGGCGCACGTCGCGAATTTCAATACGGGTGACCTTGATGCCCCAGGGACTGGTGGCTTCATCCACGATATGCAGCAATCGGGTGTTGATGCTGTCACGTTGGGACAGCATTTCGTCCAACTCCATCGAACCCAGTACGGTACGAATGTTGGTCATGGTCAGGTTGATGATAGCCAGTTCGAGATTGCTCACTTCATAGGCAGCACGCGGCGCGTCCACTACCTGAATAAAGCAAACCGCATCAATGGTGACGTTAGCATTGTCTTTGGAAATGATCTCCTGCGAAGGAATTTCCAACACCTGTTCCATCATATTGATCTTGCGGCCAATGCGGTCCATGAACGGCACCACCAGATTCAGGCCAGGCATCAGCGTGCGGGTGTAACGGCCAAAACGCTCCACCGTCCACTGGTAACCCTGGGGTACGATTTTGATGCCGGACCAGACGATAACCAGTGCGACAACGATCAGAACCGGGATAAATGTCAGCATGTACTTTGCTCTCCATGGTTTTTTCCTGTGGAGAGTGTAACGCAGGATAGTGTTGTCGGCGTAATAAAGTTGCGGATGAACAAGGGATTATGCGAGCCCGTAGGAAAAGCGGGCTGCAATGATAGACGAGCAATTACATATCCAGCTCGATGTCGTTCAGCGGCATACAGCAGCAGGGCAGAATCTCATCCTGTTGCAGACAGGCCAGCGGTGTTTGCCGGTAGGCAACCTTACCTTTGGTCAGCCGTAATCGGCAGGCACCGCAATAGCCGGAGCGACACTGATATTCGACTGGCACTCGCTGGGATTCGAGTACTTCCAGTAAGGAGGTGTGTTCGTCGGAGCAGAACAACTGCGCCCCGGAGAGGCGCAGCGTCACGGTAGCAGCGGTCATCGTGGTTACAGTTGGAAGTCGCTAAGGTCGTCGGTGTTGATTTCCGAGTCAATCTGGCCGACCAGATAGGAGCTGACTTCCACTTCCTGCGGCGCCACCTGCACGTTGTCCGATACCAGCCAGGCGTTAATCCAGGGAATCGGGTTGGTGCGGGTTTCAAATGGTAACGGCAAGCCAACCGCCTGCATACGGATATTGGTGATGTACTCCACGTACTGGCACAGGATGTCCTTGTTCAGGCCAATCATCGAGCCGTCGCGGAACAGGTATTCCGCCCACTCTTTTTCTTGCTGTGCGGCCAGTACGAACAGGTCGTAACAGGCTTGCTGGCACTCTTCGGCGATTTGCGCCATTTCCGGGTCGTCCTGACCGGCTCGCATCAGGTTAAGCATGTGTTGGGTGCCGGTAAGGTGCAGCGCTTCGTCACGGGCGATAAGCTTGATGATCTTGGCGTTGCCTTCCATCAGTTCGCGTTCGGCGAAAGCGAAGGAGCAGGCGAAGCTGACATAGAAACGGATCGCTTCCAGCGCGTTGACGCTCATCAGGCACAGGTAAAGTTTTTTCTTCAACTCATACAGGTTGACGTCCACGGTTTTGCCGTTGACCTGATGGGTGCCTTCCCCCAGCAAATGGTAGTAGCTGGTCAGTTCGATCAGCTCATCGTAGAACCCGGAAATGTCCTTCGCCCGTTTGAGGATCTCCTCATTGGTCACGATGTCGTCAAAGACGATGGACGGATCGTTGACGATGTTGCGGATAATGTGGGTATAGGAACGGGAGTGGATCGTTTCCGAGAACGCCCAGGTTTCCACCCAGGTTTCCAGCTCCGGGATGGAGATGAGTGGCAGCAACGCCACGTTCGGGCTGCGTCCCTGAATGGAGTCCAGCAGCGTCTGGTACTTCAGGTTGCTGATAAAAATGTGTTTTTCGTGCTCAGGCAGCGCTTGATAGTCGATACGATCGCGGGAGACATCGACTTCTTCCGGACGCCAGAAGAACGACAGCTGTTTTTCGATCAGCTTTTCGAAAATTTCATATTTTTGCTGATCGTAACGCGCCACGTTAACCGGCTGGCCGAAAAACATCGGTTCCAGCAATTGATCGTTTTTATTCTGTGAAAAAGTGGTATAGGCCATGATTTCTCCAAGCAAGCCAACAGCGCGACCCGGTAAGGCGGCGCTGTTGAACTTTTGGCAACCCGAGCGGGTTGCGTCGTCGTTGCACCAGGCGCTATCGGCAGGGCAGTGGCGACAGGATTAGGAATATCGTCATGCCGGGGAATCCACAGTCATGGATTTCCCCGGCGTTGTACTTAGATCTTACAAGCGCCGCTTTCGCAGCCGTCATCCTGCGGCGCGGTATCGAGCAGGTCATCCTGCACGTCTTCGGCACCGTCACGGGTGTTTTGGTAATAGAGGGTTTTCACCCCGAACTTATACGCCGTAAGCAGATCTTTGAGCAACTGGGTCATCGGCACTTTTCCTGACGGGAAACGCGCTGGATCGTAGTTGGTGTTGGAGGAAATAGCCTGATCGATAAATTTCTGCATCAGGCCCACCAGTTGCAGGTAACCGTCGTTGGACGGCATATCCCACAGCAGCTCGTAGGCGTCTTTCAGCGTTTCGTACTCTGGCACGACCTGACGCAGAATGCCGTCTTTCGACGCTTTGACGCTGATATGACCGCGCGGTGGCTCAATGCCGTTGGTGGCATTGGAAATCTGCGACGAGGTTTCAGACGGCATCAGCGCCGACAGCGTAGAGTTGCGCAGGCCATAAGTCTGGATGTCTTTACGCAGCGCTTCCCAGTCATGATGCAGTGGTTCGTTGCAAATGCTGTCCAGATCGCGCTTGTAGCTGTCGATCGGCAAAATACCCTGCGAATAGGTGGTTTCGTTAAACCACGGGCAGGCACCTTGTTCGCGCGCCAACTGGTTCGAGGCTTTCAGCAGGTAGTACTGAATGGCTTCGAAGGTGCGGTGCGTCAGGTTATTGGCGCTACCGTCGGAGTAGCGGACGCCGTGTTTCGCCAGATAGTAGGCGAAGTTGATCACGCCGATACCCAGTGTACGACGGCCCATCGCCCCGCGTTTGGCGGCCGGAATCGGGTAGTCCTGATAGTCGAGCAGGGCATCCAGCGCGCGTACCGCCAGCGTCGCCAGCTCTTCCAATTCGTGCAGCGAACTGATTGCACCCAGGTTGAAAGCCGACAACGTACAGAGCGCGATTTCGCCGCTTTCATCGTTAACGTCTTCCAGCGGTTTGGTCGGCAACGCGATTTCCAGACACAAGTTGGACTGGCGGACCGGCGCAACCAGCGGATCAAACGGGCTGTGCGTGTTGCAGTGGTCGACGTTTTGAATATAGATACGGCCGGTGGAGGCGCGTTCCTGCATCATCAGCGAGAACAGCTCTGCGGCTTTGAGCTGCTTCTTGCGAATGCTGTCGTCCTGCTCGTATTTTACGTACAGGCGTTCGAACTCATCCTGATTGTTGAAGAAGGCGTCGTACAACCCCGGTACGTCGGACGGGCTGAACAGCGTGATGTCCTCACCTTTGACCAGACGCTGGTACATCAGCTTGTTGAGCTGCACGCCGTAGTCGAGGTGACGCACGCGGTTGCCTTCCACACCGCGGTTGTTTTTCAGCACCAGCAGGCTTTCCACTTCCAGATGCCACAGTGGGTAGAACAGCGTGGCCGCTCCGCCGCGCACCCCGCCCTGAGAGCAGGATTTCACCGCGGTCTGGAAATGTTTGTAGAACGGAATACAGCCGGTGTGGAACGCTTCACCACCGCGGATCGGACTGCCCAGTGCACGAATACGACCCGCGTTGATGCCGATACCGGCACGCTGGGAAACGTATTTCACGATCGCGCTAGAGGTCGCGTTGATGGAATCCAGGCTGTCGCCGCACTCGATCAGCACACAAGAGCTGAACTGGCGGGTTGGGGTGCGCACGCCGGACATAATTGGCGTTGGCAGCGAAATTTTGAATGTCGACACCGCGTCATAGAAGCGTTTTACATAATCCAGGCGGGTGTCACGCGGGTAACCGGAGAACAGACAGGCGGCGACCAGAATATACAGGAACTGGGCGCTTTCGTAGATGTCACCGGTCACGCGGTTTTGGACCAGATATTTCCCTTCCAGCTGTTTTACCGCTGCGTAGGAGAAATTCATGTCACGCCAGTGATCGATGAAAGCGTCCATCTGAGCAAATTCGTCTTCCGTGTAATCTTCCAGCAAGTGGCGATCGTATTTTCCCATTTCGACCATTTTCACAACATGGTCGTACAATTTCGGCGGTTCGAACTGGCCGTAGGCCTTCTTGCGCAGATGGAAGATGGCCAGACGCGCAGCCAGGTACTGATAGTCTGGGCTTTCGCGGGAGATCAGGTCGGCAGCGGCCTTGATGATGGTTTCGTGGATATCGGCGGTCTTGATGCCGTCGTAGAACTGGATGTGGGAACGTAGTTCTACCTGAGAAACCGAGACATTGTGTAACCCTTCTGCTGCCCAGGTGATTACCCGGTGGATTTTGTCCAGGTTGATGCGTTCTTTACTGCCATCGCGTTTGGTAACAAGCAGACTCTGGTTCATGTGGCGTAGCACCTGTTTTTCTGACACGTATTTTGTTTTGCTTGACTCACCCGCCTTTTTATTTACAAAAAACGCAAACAAAAAAATAGTGTTTTCTGTCAGAAGTAAACACTATATATAGGGGGTGGGGCGGTTTTTGATAACAAGATAATGTGAAAATTTCCGTATTGCAAGTGAGCAAAACGGCTTCCTCTTGTGGATAACATAGGGAATAAATGTTACAAGCACGCTAAATCCCAGCCACTGCGCGGCTTCCTTTTTTGTCAACCGCAGGGGGAGAAAAAATAAAAAAATTGATCAACCGCCGGTTTCTTATCCGGTAGTCAAATTATCAGTCTGATCAAAACCGTGTTTCAGACAAGTCATTAAGAGTTATCTGAGATTGATATGTCGTCAGGGGATGAATATGGCGTGGTTTATGCCTAAAAACTTATTCTCTGTCGATAAAAAAGCCGGTGGTTTTATCCACCGGCTGGGGTATTGGGAAACCGTGATGTTATGGCGGGCATCACCGGCTTAGCCAGGGCTCATGGCATGGTTCATTTGCGTATGGTATGGAGCATATAATTGACGTCAACATTTGCACCGAGCTTGAAGCTGTCCAGCAGCGGGTTGTAGTGCAGGCCGATCATATGGCGTTCACGCAGCGGCGTCTGATCCA
The DNA here is from genome assembly GCF_000784735.1 of Dickeya undicola. Classification (GTDB taxonomy): domain Bacteria; phylum Pseudomonadota; class Gammaproteobacteria; order Enterobacterales; family Enterobacteriaceae; genus Dickeya; species Dickeya undicola. The sequence continues at coordinate 136,457 of NZ_JSYG01000032.1, read as the reverse complement.
CCCAGTTCAACAGTTCCGCCGGGCGGATGAACTTTTTGATGTCGTGTGTACCGCGCGGCACCATGTTGGTCAGGTATTCTGCACCGACAATCAGCATCAGCCAGGCTTTGGCATTACGATTAATGGTGGAGAAAAAGACATGTCCACCGGGTTTGACCAACCGGGCGCAGGCCAGCACCACTGAGCGTGGGTCTGGTACATGTTCCAGCATTTCCATGCAGGTTACGACGTCGTAGGCACCGGCATGGGTATCTGCATGAGCTTCCACCGTTTCCTGAACGTAGCTGACCTGTACACCGCTTTCCAGCGCGTGCAGCCGGGCTACCTGTAATGGCTCGCCGCCCATATCCAACCCGGTGACGTGTGCACCTTCCCGAGCCATGCTTTCGGCCAGAATGCCACCACCACAGCCGACATCCAGCACCTGCTTGCCGAAAATACCGTCGGCGCGTTCGAGAATGTAATTCAGGCGTAACGGGTTGATACGGTGCAACGGTTTGAATTCGCCGTCCAAATCCCACCAGCGTGAGGCGACGGCTTCAAATTTGGCAATTTCATCGTGGTCGACGTTCTGGGTCGGAACGGATGTTTTCAGCGTATCAGGATTAGCGGCGCTTGCATGTGTGGCGTCGGTATTCGCTGAGCCTGTGTTCATGGCATCTGTGTTCATGCAGAGTGATCACCTTTCATCAATATTGACTGGTGGCGAGTATAACGAGCGCAAGGCGGTTGTTGTAGTCGCTAACACGTGCTGTCGATAATGCTTGTTGCTGATCATGCTTGTTGTTGATAACGCTTGCTCTTGATAACGAACGACAGTCGCGCGGTTTTCGCGCCTTGTGATGGCCGTAACGCTGCGGCAGAAAAATGCGAAGCGCTCCATAAAGACGCGTCAGGAATCTGGCGCGAAGTTTCCCCTGAAACCCCGGTTTATGATATGATTTTCCACCTTTTAAAATCGGGTAGATGTGAATAGAGGGATAGCGGCTCCATGAGCGACCTTGCCAGAGAAATTACACCGGTCAACATCGAGGAAGAGCTGAAAAGTTCATATCTGGATTACGCCATGTCCGTTATCGTCGGACGTGCGTTACCGGACGTTCGCGATGGTCTTAAGCCGGTACACCGCCGCGTGCTGTACGCGATGAGTGTGCTGGGTAACGACTGGAACAAGCCTTATAAAAAATCGGCCCGTGTAGTCGGGGACGTTATCGGTAAATATCACCCGCATGGTGATAGCGCGGTATACGACACTATCGTGCGTATGGCCCAGCCGTTCTCGCTGCGTTATATGCTGGTGGATGGTCAGGGCAACTTCGGTTCCATCGACGGCGACTCCGCCGCAGCGATGCGTTATACCGAAGTGCGCATGTCGAAAATCGCCCACGAACTGCTTTCCGATCTGGATAAAGAAACTGTGGATTTTGTGCCTAACTACGACGGCACAGAGCAGATCCCGGACGTAATGCCCACCCGTATCCCCAACTTGCTGGTCAACGGTTCTTCCGGGATCGCGGTAGGGATGGCGACCAACATTCCGCCCCATAACCTGACGGAAGTGATTGACGGCTGTCTGGCCTATATCGACGATGAAAACATCAGCGTCGAAGGGCTGATGACCCACATCCCGGGGCCAGACTTTCCGACCGCCGCCATCATCAACGGCAAGCGTGGCATTGAAGAAGCCTATCGCACCGGTCGCGGCAAAGTGTATATCCGCGCCCGTGCTGAAGTCGAAGCGGACCCCAAATCCGGCCGTGAAACCATCATCGTGCATGAAATCCCTTATCAGGTGAATAAGGCGCGATTGATTGAAAAGATCGCCGAACTGGTAAAAGACAAGCGCATTGAAGGCATCAGCGCGCTGCGCGACGAGTCCGATAAAGACGGTATGCGCATCGTCATTGAGATTAAGCGTGATGCGGTAGGTGAGGTGGTGCTCAACCGCCTGTACTCCCAAACCCAGATGCAGGTGTCGTTCGGTATCAACATGGTGGCGCTGCATCAGGGCCAGCCGAAGCTGATGACCCTCAAGGAGATTCTGGCGGCATTTGTCCGTCACCGCCGCGAAGTGGTGACGCGTCGTACTATTTTCGAACTGCGTAAAGCGCGCGAACGCGCCCATATCCTGGAAGGTTTGGCGATTGCGCTGGCGAATATCGACCCGATCATCGAACTGATCCGTCATGCTGCTACCCCTGCCGAAGCCAAAAGCGCGCTGGTGGCGCAAGCGTGGGCGCTGGGCAGCGTGGCTGCGATGCTGGAGCGTGCAGGTGATGATGCTGCACGTCCGGAATGGCTGGAGCCGGAGTTCGGTATCCATGAGGGCAAATATCACCTAACCGAACAGCAAGCGCAGGCGATTCTGGATCTGCGTCTGCAGAAACTGACCGGTCTGGAACATGAAAAACTGCTGGATGAATACAAGGAACTGCTGGCGCAGATCGCTGAGCTGCTGTTCATCCTGCGCAGTCCTGAGCGTTTGATGGAAGTGATCCGCGAAGAGCTGATGGCGATTCGTGAGCAGTACAACGACGCGCGTCGTACCGAGATCACCCATAACAGCGCTGACATCAATATTGAAGATCTGATTTCCGAAGAGAACGTGGTGGTAACCCTGTCGCATCAGGGGTACGTCAAGTATCAACCGTTGAGCGACTATGAAGCTCAGCGCCGTGGTGGCAAAGGCAAATCCGCCGCTCGCATCAAGGAAGAGGACTTTATCGATCGGCTGCTGGTGGCGAATACCCACGACACCATTTTGTGTTTCTCCAGCCGTGGTCGTCTCTACTGGCTGAAAGTGTATCAATTGCCAGAAGCAAGCCGCGGTGCGCGTGGTCGCCCGATTATCAACCTGTTGCCGCTGGAGCAGGATGAACGCATTACCGCCATTCTGCCGGTGCGCGAGTATGAAGAGGGCATGAACGTGTTCATGGCCACGGCCAGCGGTACGGTGAAGAAAACCGCGCTGACCGAGTTTAGCCGTCCGCGCAGCGCCGGTATCATCGCCGTTAATCTCAACGACGGCGACGAGCTGATTGGCGTCGACCTGACCGACGGCAGCAACGAAGTGATGCTGTTCTCCGCCGAAGGCAAGGTGGTGCGCTTCCTGGAGGAAGAGGAAGAGATTCAGGAAGACGGTTCGGTCAAAGTGAAGGGTGTTCGCCGCATGGGGCGTACCGCCTCAGGGGTGCGCGGCATCAATTTGCAGGCCGACGACCGCGTGGTGTCGTTGATTGTGCCGCGTGGCGAAGGCGATATCCTGACCGTGACGCAGAATGGTTTCGGTAAGCGTACTGCGGTAAGCGAATACCCAACCAAATCCCGTGCCACCAAAGGTGTTATCTCCATCAAGGTGAGCGAGCGCAACGGTAAGGTGGTCGGCGCAGTGCAGGTTGATTCCGCCGATCAGATCATGATGATCACCGATGCCGGTACGTTGGTGCGTACTCGTGTCTCTGAGGTCAGCATCGTTGGCCGTAATACTCAGGGCGTGACGCTGATCCGTACCGCTGAGGAAGAGCGCGTCGTTGGTTTGCAGCGTGTGGCTGAGCCGGTGGAAGATGATGAACTCGACAGCGTGGTGCCGGTTGACGGCGAACTGCTGGAAGAAGACATCGATGAACCGGAGAGTGATGACGATACGCCAGCAGACGATGAGTAACCTCTTTCTCTGTCGGTGGTAACCTACCTGAGCCAGCGCCTGACGCGCTGGCTTTTTTTATGCGGGATCGGTACTGTATCGACTGACCCCAACCTGATTTTCCAGTGCTGACAACCTTTACGGTATGCCTTTGAAAGTTATCGCTTCTTTTCAGACCACCCTTAAAGTCTCCCGGTATATGTTCCGGGCGCTGGCGACCACGCTGTGGATTCTGGGCGCGCTGATTTCGGTCTTTTACGTGAATAAGGAACTGAATCAACGTGAATCACATCTGCGGCAAATTTTCTCCCTCAATTTCGAGCAATCGCTGGGGTATATTCGGCACACCACTGATGTGGCGCGCGAGCTGCGATACATTGCCGCTAACCGATTTAGCACACCTGTCGCACCACGGGAACGCGGCGCTGCCGCTAAAAAGACGCCGTTCTCTATTTATCCACTGTCGTCCACCTTTGATTGTGCTGAGCAGTATGGGAAGAATCCCGCTCAATTGCAGACGTTGACGAGTTTTTTTGAACAATGGCACGATGATTTCTCGTCGGTTTATGACCTTAATCGCATCTTTTTTGTCGACAGCAGTCAGCAGTGTATTGTCGACTTCGGCATTCGCAATCAGTCGTTGGATAGCGATAGCCTGATGAAGAGCGTGCAAGAGTGGTTGCAGAACCAGAAATCCAACCGGGCGGGGAATCGTCGTGAGGAGAGCCTGTTTTGGGTGATGCCTGGCCCAACGCCGGACGCAGGATATTTGTACGCGCTGACGCCGGTCTATGTGGATAACCGCCTGGTGACCATGATGGGGATTGAGCAGAGCATCCGGCTGGATGACTTTATGTTGAATGGCGACCTGCCGTTCAGCGTCAGATTACTGGATCAGAATGATCGGGTTCTGCTGCAATTTACCGACAGTCAATCCGGCAACAGCCTCAGTCATTACCCGGATTCAAACAACTACTTTGGCTACAGCGATGGCTACGGGGCTTTATTGATGAAGAAGGCGTTGCCGCCTACGTCGATGTCCGTGGTGTATTCGCTACCGCTGGAAGTGATACTGATGTCGCTTAATACGCTGATCATCAATATGGCGTTGTTGAATCTGGCATCGGCTATCTGTCTGTTGTTACTGACCCGGCTGTTTGAGCGCAAAATTTTCCTGCCAGCGGAGCGCAATGCGTTCCAGTTGGAAGAAAATGAACAGTTTAACCGTAAGATTGTGGCGTCGGCACCGGTAGGCATCTGTATTCTTAGGATCAGCGACGGCACCAATATTATCAGTAACGAGTTGGCGCATAACTACCTCAGCCTGCTGACGTATGAAGACCGGGTGCGCATTGTGCGCATCATCTGCGAGCAACAATCCAAATCGCTGGATGTGGTGACCGGGCGTAATCACCATCTGCAAATCAGTTTTGTGCACTCGCGTTACCGTAACGAGAATGTGGCTATCTGTGTGTTGCTCGACGTCAGTGCCCGTGTGCGCATGGAAGAGTCGCTGCAGGAGATGGCCAACGCGGCTGAACAGGCCAGCCAGTCCAAGTCGATGTTCCTGGCGACAGTCAGTCATGAATTACGCACACCGCTGTATGGCATCATCGGTAATCTGGATTTGCTGCAAACGAAGTCGCTACCGTCGGATGCCAACCGGCTGGTAACAGCAATGCAAAACTCCTCGGCGCTGTTGCTGAAGATTATCAGCGACATTCTTGATTTCTCGAAGATAGAGTCGGAACAGCTGAAGATCGAACCCAGCGAATTCGCCCCACGTGAGGTGATAAACCATATTGTGAGTAACTACCTGCCGCTGGTGGTGAAAAAACGGCTGGTGTTGTATTGCTATATCGACCCTAATGTCCCCCTCCGGCTGATGGGTGATGCGGTGAGGTTGCAGCAGGTATTGAGCAACTTACTCAGTAACGCCATCAAGTTTACCGACACCGGCTGTATTCTGGTCCAGGTGATGTGTTGCGATGATGGTTATCTGGTGTTTAAGGTACGGGATACCGGTGTCGGTATCGATACCCGTGAGGTAATGAAGCTGTTTGATCCCTTCTTTCAGGCCGGAACTGGGGTTCAGCGCCACTTTCAGGGCACTGGGCTGGGGCTGGCGATCTGTGAAAAACTGGTCAGCCTGATGGATGGGGACATTACCATTGAATCTGAACCGGGGCTTGGCAGCGAGTTCGGCATTCGCATTCCTCTTTACCACGCTCATTATCCACAGACGTTGCAGGTGAGTGATTTACAGGGGAAAACCTGCTGGTTGCAGATTCGCAATGCGTTAATGGAGCGCTATCTGCTGGGCCTGATGGGTGCCTGTGGTCTGGATGCGCGTCGATACGACGAGGGGCAATCCGTCGGTGATGATGATGTGATGATCTGTGATCATGTGCCGGATACGTTGCCCAATGTGCACGCTTGCGTGGAAATTAGCGGAATGCAGGCGGGGGAGGCACAGGAGGTTCGGGCGGGGTACTGGTTGTACAGTACGGCCGCACTGCACGAGTTGCCGATGTTGCTGCAACGTATTTATCGGGGTGAGGACGAATTATCTGCGGCGGCGTTATCCCTGCCATCCGTCAGTTACAATCGTACCGAAAACGGTGACGTGCGTCTTTTGGTGGTGGATGATCATCCGATTAACCGGCGTTTACTGGCCGATCAACTTGGCTCACTGGGGTATCAGGTGATTACGGCCAATGACGGATTGGATGCGCTGGACGTGCTGGCGAAGAACCCGGTAGATATTATCCTTACCGACGTTAATATGCCGAATATGGACGGTTACCGCTTTACCCAACGGCTGCGGGAAATGGGGCAGACATTGCCGGTAATCGGCGTTACCGCCAATGCGCTAGCGGAAGAGCGGCAGCGTTGTTTGCAGGCTGGAATGGATAACTGTTTGTCCAAACCGGTGACGCTGGACACGTTGCAACAGTCGCTGTCGTATTACAGCAATCTGGTCAGGCAGAACACGGCGGTTCAGTCGTAATTCAGACGGGCTTGAGGAGAGGCCGACGAGCCGAACACGCGCTCGTCGGCAGGGGAATTACTCTTTGTCAGACGGCGAGACGCCGACCGAGGACAGGTAGTTCAGCAGAGCGATATCGTTATCCACACCGAGTTTGGTCATGGCCGATTTCTTCTGGCTGCTGATGGTCTTGATGCTACGGTTGAGTTTTCTGGCGATTTCAGTAACCAGGAACCCTTCGGCAAACAGGCGTAAAACCTCGCTTTCTTTGGGTGACAGGCGCTTGTCGCCGTAACCGCTGGCACTGATTTTTTCCAGCACTTTGCTAACGCTTTCCGGCGTAAATTTTTTGCCTTTCTGTAACGCAGCCAGTGCCTTGGGCAGGTCGGTTGGTGCGCCCTGTTTCAGGACAATCCCTTCAATATCCAGTTCCAGCACGGCGCTGAGAATGGCCGGATTATTGTTCATGGTCAGTACAATGATCGACAGGTGTGGGAAGTGGCGCTTGATGTATTTGATCAGGGTAATGCCGTCGCCGTATTTATCCCCCGGCATGGATAGATCGGTGATCAGGACATTAGCATCCAGTTTAGGAAGATTGTTAATCAGGGCTGTCGAGTCTTCGAATTCACCCACGACGTTAACCCATTCGATTTGTTCCAGCGACTTTTTAATGCCGAACAAAACAATAGGATGGTCGTCTGCAATAATTACGTTTAGATTGCTCATTGTTTTTTACTCATATTGTTGGCCACCAGGTTGCAGTAGTGCTGTGACAAACCCTTCGATTTGCTGAAGGTTGGTTTCTATCTGCGCACGATCCTGGGTGGTAATAAGCTTTTCCAGCGCTTCACATAACTGCTTGCCGGGATGAAGATTCAGCATGGCAAAGACACCTTTCAGACGGTGTGCTGTTTGCGCAAGTGACAAAAAATCGCCATCTTGGGTTTCAGTATATAGTCTCTTTAAGTCCTCCGGTACTGTGTCAACAAACAAGGAATAGTAGTCACTGTTGCGTAACTGACGGACATAGAAGCCAATATCGTCCTGTTCTTCAGGCAGGGCATCATCCGGAGAGGTATCCAGTTGCTGCTCAATCAGTTTCAGCAGACCTTCCAGCAGTAACTGGCTGATATTGTAGTTGGTACGCAGGCGGCGATGGCCCAGCGGCACCAATTGCGTGTCGTCACTGCTCACCAGCAAGGTATCGTCGTCCATCCGGTTTGGGTCGTCGGTAATGGTGATTTCCGCATCCTGATTCACCAGCCGTTCGTCATAGACCACAACATCCGCTCCCCAGTTACTCACCATGCGGCTAACAATGGTTCGTACCTCATCTGAGGTAATGTTCAGGAGTAGCGTGATATCGTCCAATAATTTCTCATCGTCTTCCGTAGGCAGCGGGTCCGGCTGCATTTTCACGGTCAGCACGTACTGCGTGCCGAGTCCTGGTCGACTGTTAATTTGCAGTTGACCCCCTAGTTTGTTGCAGAGTTGATTGCATAGAAATAGGGTTAATCCGGAATTGTGCCGGAAATGATCGGATAGCGGCGTGGTGGCAAATGGATGCACCAGATTGTCCCGTTCCATACCGGAAATATCAGTACCGGTATCGCTAATACGGACCAGTAACTGCTCGGGGGAATGCGTCGAAGGCTCGCAGGACAGGGTTATCTTGCCGTAGTCGGTATTGGTGATGGAGTAATCCAGCAGCAGCGATAGCGTTTTCTTCAGCAATTCGCTGTCGCCCAGATAGGTCTGGCGCGGGTCAAGCTTGTAATGATTGAACAGCTTCAGCCCTTTTTGCTGGATACGCGGCAGCAATTCCAGCATCAAATCGTCAATCAGCGTCAGCGGTGAGAAGGAATCATGGACCAGATGCCATTCCACCGTTTCCAGTCGTGCCTGCAGGGCAATGTTTTCCATCAACCGGATAGCGCCGCTGGTTTCGGCAATCAGCGCCTGAACCGTTTTTTGCTGCTCAGGCGGGTTGTCGGTTTTGCGTAGCGCCAGCGCCAACTGGTGTACGGCGGACAGCGGTTGCTTAAACTCCTGGCTCAGGTTGCGGAACAGGCGTTTGCGAACCGAAACGTTTTTGTCGAATTCCCGCTGCGCCAACTGCAATTTTTTGGTGATCAGGATTTCCTGATCCTGTTCGCGTAGCAGGAACAGGCATAGCGATGGCGTGTGCTGACTGTGGAAAACACGCACTTCGTACATTTCATTGTCCACCGTGGCCTGAATAACACCCTGGTGTTCCTCTGCCAGTGTGGAGATTTTTTTCAGGCTAAGGTGTGGGTAGAGGCGTTCCGCCAGCGCGTTCGCCACCATCACTTTGTTGTTGCTGAAATCGTAAACCAGCACCCCGATCGGGATGCGGTTGACTATCTCGCCGTACATTCGTTGCTGTTCTTTCAGGTGATGCGACAGGTCATCCTTCGGCCGAGCGTAGTAGCGCCGCAGCGCGTAGAACCCCATCAGCGAGAGAGCCAGCAATGCCAGATTCAGCACAATCACCCAGATATTGTTGCGCAGCATGTCGGCGACCAACCGACCCAGCGGAATGGCATAGACCAGCTTGATCGGTGAGTTCATCAACTGAGCCGAGATTTCCAGCAGTGCGCCTTCACGGTGAATATCAGTGGGGATTTCGTTATCCGTGCTGGCGTCGGCGTTGACCGGTGGTGTTTGCTGACGCAGCATGAAGCTGTCCCTCGCCATATTGCGCGGGATCAGATCGTTAATAGACAAATCGAACGCAATGACGGTCGCCAGATGTCCGGGCTGATTGAAGGTGGTACGCAGCGTAAAATAGTAATCGTTGTAAAAACGCAGCTTGCGTAAGGGGGAGAAACTTTCCCGTTCATCCAACGTATTCGCCTGCTGTAGCATTTCGGTTTTGCGCGACTCTACCATTGATGAGAGGTAGCTACCGCGAAACTGCGACGAAATATCTTTCAGCGGCTGAGTGGAAACCATCGTCAGGCTGTTGTCCTGCCCGTTGAGGTAGTACATCGAGTAAATATCGGTTTTCGCGCCCCACAAGACGTCGAGATATTGTGATATCCGCTGCATGGCACCGAGCGTGGTCTTGTCGTGCGGCCCGAAAATCAGAGCATCTGTTTTGTGACCGCTTTTTTCGACATAAAACACATTCGGCATCAGTGTAATCAGGTTGACGCTAGTGGCATCAGGTGGCGTCGGATCGTTGATCAGATTTTTGTAGATTTGATCCGTGAAGGCGCGGTAGGCGTCGATACGCTTTTGCATTCCTTCGGCGATGTCTGTCAGGGCGGATTTCTTCTCTGTCATCCAGCTGTTGACGTAGTTATAGCTGTAAGTGCCAGTCATCAGTAGCAGTAACAGAATAAACAGCAGGAAAAAACGCACGATAGCCGCAGGCATGAAATCAGGCTCCTGATGAACGGGTAAGAGAACAGATACTGAGGCTTGCGACCAGTCGCAGAACCTGACAGAGGGGTATTTTTACCACAATTGCGGCGTTTTATCGAAAGAGGATCTCTCTTGCCGACATAAAATGCGGGAAGGACTCCACAATAAGTACGGCAGATAAAAAATGCCGGGACAAGCCCGGCAGCAAGAAGGTAATTTATGATAAAGCGGAATGAAGAATTTGATGATAGCGGGAAAAATTCTAAAACTGTCGGTCGTAAGAATTTTGTCACTTAATGCTAATTTCATTAGGTTGCTTTTTCATTCTGTGCGGTGAGTGAAACCAGAAAATATAAACAAGATGACATTATCGTCGATGGCGGAATATGTCGAACGTTCAGGCGTGTTGTCCTGCAACTCGAAGTATGACGGGTATATATGACCATTGGTTAGTGCTAGTTATGGTTGAAAGCTGCAAATAAAAAAGCAGATTAAAGGATACTATAAACCCTCCTTTTATTATGGTTATGTGTGGTTATTTGCTATTGCAGTTATTCCGGATTGAAAATAGGAATTATCGTAATTTCGAGGTGATTTGAGGTAAGCCAGCATAAAATTGCCCCTATGTCTGGGTATCGTTATTTAACAATGGTCGTGTTTTGCTCGCTGATGAACGGTTGGGAAAAAGCCCATGCATGGAAATAGGGTGGCAGTAAGCCGGTTATTCCGGGGTAGGTATCAAGCTAATGACTTTTTTTTTGTAGGGATAGCCCCGTATAATTCCCTACTTTCCATTAGGCTATGGGGTGAATGTGCAGCAATTCTCTGACCTGCTGCGCCAGATGTATCAGGCGCTCAACGAACCCTTGCCGGAGCAGGCGGGCTTTCATGCAATCACGCTGACCATGCCGTTGCAAGATGACTCGCCGCTGCTGGCGTGGCTGGCCTCGCAGCCCATCTATCCGCAGTTTTACTGGCAGCATCGTCAGGACGATGAAGAAGCCGCGGTGTGTGGTCAGGTGCGTGTATTTGACGATATCGCACACGCTGAGGACTTTCTGCAACGCCATGATGTGGATGACAGCGTGCGTCTCTGGGGGCTGAATGCGTTTGAACAGCATCCGGTTACGCAGGGCAATGCCGCTGCGTTTCTGTTTCTGCCACGCATCGCTCTGTTGCGACAAGGGGGACGTCTTCGTCTGCGGGTCAATCTGTGCAGTGAAACCTCATTGCGTGATGATGCGCATGACGCGCAGGATTTTTTGCGCCAGCTATTGCCGTCGCAGCCGTTGCCGACGCTGCATACCCGTATAGAAACGACCCGTCATTGTCCTGATCGTCAGCAGTGGATCGACCTGTTGCATCTGGCGCTGGCAGACATTGCCGCCGGGCAGATGGAAAAAGTGGTGCCAGCTCGCGCGTCGATGCTGTCGCTCGATAAGCCATTACGGGCGACCACGCTGATGGCGGCCAGCCGGGCGGCTAATCACCGTTGTTATCATTTTATGCTGGCTTTCGCGCCACATCAGGCGTTTCTGGGGTCCAGCCCTGAACGGCTTTATCGGCGGCAGCATACCCGTCTGGAAACGGAAGCCTTGGCCGGAACGGTAGCCAGTAATGATGACGATAAAAAAGCTGCCGAGCTGGCAGACTGGTTAATGAATGACCTCAAGAACCAGTGTGAGAACATGCTGGTCGTCGACGATATCTGTCAGCGTTTGCATCAGGTAGCGTTGACGCTGGATGTGATGCCACCAGAGATTATCCGTTTGCGTAAGGTGCAACATTTGCGGCGAACGATTCAGGCCACCTTGCGCAGCGGTACGGATAGCGAGTGCCTGCATCTGTTGCAGCCGACGGCGGCGGTGGCTGGGTTGCCGCGTGCAACTGCACGGGCATTTCTGGCTCGGCATGAGCCGTTTCAACGTGGCTGGTACGCCGGTTCGGCGGGGTATTTGTCGCGTCAGCAGTCCGAATTCAGCGTGGCGTTGCGTTCCGCCAGCGTCGCGGACCGTCAGCTGACGCTGTATGCCGGAGCGGGCATTGTAGCGGGATCTGATCCAGAACAAGAATGGCTGGAGCTGGAAAACAAAGCTGCCGGGCTGAGGTCATTGCTGGAAGAGGCTATTTCATAGGGCGATTTATTGCCTGTTACTGGTTTACATCAAAGTTGGCCGGATGAAAAAAAATATAATTATTGCTACAACCCGCAACCGGAGTTGTTGAGTCGATCATGTCCACACATATTTTTAACCGCCGCTGGGCAACGGTTATCGTTGAGGCGCTCAGCCATCAGGGTGTTCGTCATATCTGTATTGCGCCGGGATCGCGCTCCACGCCACTGACGCTGGCGGCGGCTTCGCACCCGTTGCTGGTCTGTCATACCCATTTTGATGAACGCGGGCTGGGTCACCTGGCGCTGGGGCTGGCGAAAGCCTCTGGCGAAGCGGTGGCGGTGATAGTGACATCGGGTACGGCCGCAGCCAACCTTTACCCGGCGATTATCGAAGCCGGGCTGACCGGCGAGCGGCTGGTGATATTGACTGCGGATCGCCCACCAGAGCTTATCGACTGCGGTGCCAATCAGGCGATTCGGCAACCCGGCATGTTTGCTTCACACCCGACATTAACGCTGAATTTGCCGCGTCCCACCTGTGATATTCCGGCCCGCTGGCTGGTTTCTGCCCTTGATAACGCCCTGACCGAGTTGCGCCACGGCGCGCTGCATGTCAATTGCCCGTTTGCCGAGCCGTTATATGGCGAAGACGATCCGGCCGCATTTCAGGACTGGTTGCAGGCTCTGGGCGACTGGTGGCATCAACCGCAACCGTGGTTGCAGGGGGGGCACGCAATACCGGTAACAACAATGCAGCCGGACTGGCCGCAATGGCGGCAACGGCGCGGCGTGGTTATCGCCGGGCGGGTGCCCGCACAAGTTGGTGAACAGCTAGCTGCCTGGGCGAACCAGCTCGGCTGGCCGTTGATCGGCGATGTGCTGTCGCAGACCGGCCAACCGCTGGCCTGCGCTGATTTATGGCTTCAGCATCCGCAGGCGGAAATGCTGCGTCAGGCTGAGATTGTGGTGCAGTTCGGTGCCAGTCTGACGGGCAAGCGTCTGTTACAGTGGCAGGCGGCGGTCACGCCCGACCAATACTGGTTGGTTGATGATTTGCCGGGACGGCTTGATCCTGCGCAGCATCGTGGCCGCCGACTGGTGGCCGATGTTGCCGACTGGCTGACGGCGCATCCGGCCGTTGCTCAATCTGCCTGGGCACCTGACGTGGAAGCCTGTGCTGAGCGGGTTATTCGCCAGGTGGCTGCCCGCTTGTCTGACGGTTTCGGCGAAGCGCAACTGGCGCATCGCGTCACTGAGCTGTTGCCGCCGCAAGGGCAGTTTTTCGTCGGCAACAGTCTGACGGTGAGGTTGGTGGATGCGTTTGCCCGTCTGCCTGCGGGGTATCCGGTGTTCGCTAACCGTGGTGCCAGCGGCATTGACGGCCTGCTGTCGACGTTAGCGGGTGTGCAGCGCGCCAATGCCCGACCGACGCTTGCCATCGTGGGTGATCTGTCGGCGTTGTATGACCTTAACGGACTGGCGCTGCTGCGTCAGCCGCCTGCACCGCTGGTGTTGGTGGTGGTCAATAATGATGGCGGGCAGATTTTTTCATTATTGCCGACGCCAGAGGCGCAGCGTGAAGCTTTTTACTGTATGCCACAGCAGGTGGATTTTCGCCATGCGGCGGCGCTGTTCGGGCTACGTTACGCGCGAGCGCAGCAATGGTCTGACGTGCAGGACGCGGTAACCGCCGGGTGGCGGCAAGGCGGCACCACATTGCTGGAAGTGGTAGTGGAACCTAAAGTCGGCGCTGAAACATTGCAACGGTTGTCGGCCGAGGTCGCGTCGTGGTGACGATGAATTGCCGTCGGGTTGGGCAGCCGCAGTCGGGACAACCCTGGCTGGTGATGTTGCATGGTCTGCTCGGCAGCGGCGAAGACTGGCAACCGGTGTTGCCGTATCTGGCCGACTGGCCGTTACTGCTGGTGGATTTGCCGGGACACGGCGCATCCCGGTCGCTGTCTGCGGTGGATTTCGCCGATGTGAGTTGTCAACTGACCGTACTGTTGGCGCAACAGGCGGTGAACGACTACTGGCTGCTGGGGTATTCGCTGGGTGGGCGCATTGCTATGTATCACGCTTGCCTGTCCGGCGCAGCCGGTTTGCGGGGGCTGCTGGTAGAAGGCGGGCATCCGGGGCTGGTGTCGGCAGCCGAACGTGAGGCGCGACAGCGGCATGATGCCGATTGGGCGCGGCGTTTTCGCCATGAGACGCTGGATAGCGTACTGGCGGATTGGTATCAGCAGCCGGTTTTTGCTCGTCTGTCGTCGGCGCAGCGCGAGCGGTTGATTGCATTGCGGCGCGGCAATCATGGTGCAGCGGTTGCCGACATGCTGGAAGCGACTTCTTTATCTCGTCAACCCTCTCTGGTTGACGCCTTGCAGCAGCTACAGGTTCCGTTTGGTTACCTCTGTGGCTGTCAGGACACTAAATTTCAGGCGTTGGCCGCACAGCACGGTTTGCCGTTGCTGAGTGTGGACCTCGCCGGGCATAACGCTCATCAGGCGAATCCGGCAGCGTATGCCGAACGGATCCGCCAGTTTATTTCGCATCCCGAAAGGAAGATTCAATATGCTTTATCCCAGTGAAGAACTGCTTTACGCACCGGTAGCATGGCACGATTGCAGCGGGGATTTTGTCGATATCCTTTATCACAAGTCGACCGATGGCATTGCCAAAATCACCATCAATCGTCCGCAGGTGCGCAACGCGTTCCGCCCGCAAACGGTAAAAGAGATGATTCAGGCGCTGGACAACGCCCGTCATGATGATGGTATCGGCGTGATCATTCTGACCGGTGCCGGTGAGAAAGCATTCTGTTCTGGTGGTGACCAGAAAGTCCGTGGCGATTACGGCGGTTACCAAGACGACAGCGGCGTTCATCATCTCAACGTGCTGGATTTCCAGCGTCAAATCCGTACCTGCCCGAAACCGGTGGTGGCGATGGTGGCTGGGTATTCCATTGGTGGCGGCCATGTACTGCACATGATGTGCGACCTGACTATTGCGGCAGAAAACGCCATTTTCGGCCAGACTGGGCCGCGTGTTGGCTCGTTTGACGGCGGCTGGGGTGCCTCGTATATGGCACGCATCGTTGGTCAGAAAAAGGCGCGCGAAATTTGGTTCCTGTGCCGTCAGTATGACGCTCAGCAGGCATTGGATATGGGATTGGTCAACACCGTAGTGCCGTTGGCGGAGCTGGAACGCGAAACCGTGCGCTGGTGCCGTGAAATGCTGCAAAACAGCCCGATGGCGCTGCGCTGCCTGAAAGCTGCGCTGAATGCCGACTGCGACGGTCAGTCTGGATTGCAGGAGCTGGCTGGCAACGCCACCATGCTGTTCTACATGACGGAAGAAGGGCAGGAAGGCCGTAATGCCTTCAACGAAAAACGCCAGCCTGACTTCAGCAAATTCAAGCGGAACCCCTGATGCGTCAGGCTATCCTCTATCGTTATAGCGTGCCGATGGATGCTGGCGTCGTGCTGCGCAATCAGCGCCTGAAAACCCGTGATGGGCTGCTTATTCGCCTGCGTGACGGTAAGCAGGAAGGCTGGGGGGAAGTCGCGCCGCTGCCGCAATTCAGTGTGGAGACGTTGGAAGAGGCATCCAGCGCGGTACAGACGCAGCTGCAAGTCTGGTTGTCAGGGCGGGAGCCGGACGAGATCGGCCTGCCCTCGGTCGATTTCGGTGTTAGCTGCGCGCTGGCCGAATTGTCTGGTCAGTTGCCGGAGGAAGCGGACTACCGGAAGGCACCGCTGTGTAATGGCGATCCGGATGAATTGTTCGCCATGCTGCAAAGCCTGCCTGAACAGGTGGCGAAGGTGAAGGTCGGGCTGTATGAAGCGGTGCGCGACGGCATGGTTGTCAACCTGTTGCTGGACGCGCTGCCCGATTTGCGGCTGCGGCTGGACGCCAACCGCAGCTGGACGCGGGCTAAAGCCGATGGGTTTGCCCGCTATGTGACGCCAGCCTATCGCTCCCGCATTGCTTTTCTGGAAGAACCCTGCAAAACCCGCGACGAATCGCGTGATTTCGCTCGCGCTACCGGTATTGCCATCGCCTGGGACGAAAGCGTGCGCGAGCCTGGCTTCCGGGTTGAAGCAGAGCCGGGTGTAGCCGCCATTATTATCAAGCCTTCGCTGACCGGCAGCCTGAACCGCTGTCGCCAGTTGGCGGAACAGGCGCATCAGGCTGGCTTGACGGCGGTGCTCAGTTCCAGCATTGAGTCCAGTCTGGGGCTGACGCAACTGGCAAGGCTGGCGCGCTGGCTGACGCCAGGTGTGCTGCCGGGGCTGGATACGCTGGACCTGATGCAGGCGCAGGTGGTTCGCTCCTGGCCTGACAGCGCGTTGCCGCTGATCGCGGCGGACCGTCTGGAGCCGATATGGCAAGCCTGACCGACTGGCCCTGGCGAAGTTGGGCTGCCTCTCAACCAATGGCACCAGCGCTGATAGACGACGATGGGGTTTGGAGCTGGCAGCAACTGTCGGGCCATCTGAATAAACTGGCGTCCAACTTTGTTCGTCAGGGGGTGCAGCCAGGCATGGGGGTGGTGCTGCGCGGTAAAAACAGTACCGATATGTTGTTCTGTTATCTGGCGCTGTTGCAATGTGGGGCGCGCCTGCTGCCATTAAATCCTCAACTACCCGATACGTTGCTGGATGCGTTGTTACCTGCGCTGAATATTGAGTATGGGTTGAGTGTAGAGGAATATGCGTGGCCGCAAGATATCACCCCTCTGAACCTGTCGGCGTCATCGCAAGATGACGCGTTTCCTGTGCTGCCGTGGCAGGCGCAACGACTGGCAACCATGACGCTGACATCGGGCTCCAGCGGTATGCCGAAAGCGGCGGTACACACTTGTGAAGCCCATCTGGCTAGTGCTGATGGTGTACTGGCGCTGATGGCGTTCAGCGCGGGCGATCGCTGGTTGCTGTCGCTACCGCTGTTCCATGTATCCGGGCAAGGGATTGTCTGGCGCTGGTTGGCCGCCGGGGCGTCGCTGGTGGTCAAACCGGACCAGCCGTTGGATGTTGCCTTGCGAGTGTGTACTCACGCCTCTTTGGTTCCTACCCAGCTCTGGCGTCTTTTGTCGCAGAACCGCTCGCCGATCAGCCTGCGGGCGGTGTTGCTGGGCGGTGCGATGATTCCGGCGGAATTGACGCAACAGGCGGAGGCGCGGGGCATCCGTTGCTGGTGTGGGTATGGGCTGACAGAGCTGGCGTCTACAGTATGTGCTAAGCGCGCGAATGCCAGCGATGGCGTTGGGTTGCCATTAGCAGGGCGTGAGATACGCCTGGAAGGTGAAGAAATTCTGCTGCGCGGCAGCAGCCTGGCGGCAGGATATTGGCGTGAGGGTGGGCTTAGCCCGCTCACTGACGAGCAAGGTTGGTTTCATACCCGCGATCGCGGCCAGTGGGATGGACATGAATGGCGAATTCTGGGGCGGCTGGATAATCAGTTCTTCAGCGGCGGTGAGGGGATTCAGCCGGAAGATGTGGAAGCGGTTCTGTTGCAGCATCCGGATGTGACCTACGCCTGTGTGGTGCCGGTGGATGATCAGGAATTCGGGCAGCGTCCGGTGGCGGTTGTCGAAGTGGAAAATGCCTTGCCGTTGTCTCAGTTAGTGACATGGTGGCAATCCCGACTGGCTGGATTTCAGCGTCCGGTGGCGTGTTACCTGCTACCGGCAGCATTGAAAAACGGTGGGATAAAGGTGTCTCGCCGACAGGTGAAAGCGTGGGTGGAGCAGCAATCTCGCGGATTGGCGTGACGGAACGCTGTGTGAGCATGGTGAGGCAATCGGTCATCGTCGCATTCGGCTGGGAAGAGCAAAATGCCCTGTTTTTTGTTGCGACAGTATCATTCGTCGGTTATTTATGCTTTTGGCTGATAAAAGTTTAGGTAAAATGCGTGTTAACATTGCGGTGTTGTGCGCGCGTTTAACTTATTTGTCTTTAAGGATTATAGAAATGAAAAAGTGGGTTATTGCTTGTGCGGGAAGTTTGCTGCTGGCGACGGTTTCTGCTCATGCCGTCAGTATTTCCGGGGAAGCGGGTCGAAACTATACCGGTGTCGGTGCTGGTTTCGGTTTGGGCGTACCTGGACTGTCTGGCAATGCAGGCTGGGACCATAATGACAAACACAGCAATGACGTCTACAGCGCCGGTCTGGATTACACCTTTGCGCTGAGCAACGCGTCGCTTAAAGTGGGTGCCAAAGGGCTTTACCTGAACCAGAACCGTTTCAAAGATGGCTATGGCGTTGCGTTGGGTGGCGGTTTGCAAGTGCCGGTAACCCGTTCCATTTCCCTGTACGGCGAAGGTTATTACTCTCCAGATGCGTTCTCCAGCCATGTTGACCACTATGTGGAAGCCCGCGGTGGTGTGCGCTGGCAGCCGTTCCGTCCGTTGTCACTGGATGTTGGCTACCGCTACATCAACATGGCGTCCGGCGAAGAGGGCAACGACAACCGCGTAGCGGATACCGCTTATGTTGGCGTGGGACTGAATTTCTGATTCCCCGACATCGGTTGGCAGACAAAAACAAAAGGCGTGTTTATCACGCCTTTTGTTTTTTTACAGATCGTTTTTAGCGGACGGAGAGCGTCATTGTGTTTATGGCGTCGAGTTTCTAAAGTGGAGTGAAACCATTATCAGTGGTTTGAAACCATCATAAGGAGTAACGCGGATGCTTAGGGTTGAGATGTTATGTACCGGCGATGAAGTGCTGCACGGCCAAATCGTGGATACCAACGCCGCCTGGCTGGCAGATTATCTGTTTTCACAGGGCGTGCCGATGACCAGCCGCATGACGGTGGGTGATAAGCTGGAAGAGCTGGTGGCGGCATTGACCGAACGTAGTCAGATAGCCGATGTGCTGATCGTCAATGGTGGGCTGGGGCCAACCAGTGATGATCTTAGCTCGCTGGCAGCGGCCACCGCAGCCGGGGAAACGTTGGTCGAACATGCTGAATGGCTCACCCGCATGGAAGCTTTCTTCGTCGAACGTGGCCGGGTCATGGCCGATAGCAACCGCAAACAAGCCCAATTACCTGCCAGCGCTGAATTGGTGGATAACCCGGTCGGCACCGCCTGTGGTTTTGCGATGCAACTGAACAAGTGCCTGATGTTTTTCACCCCCGGCGTCCCTTCTGAATTCAAAGTGATGGTGGAGCAGCAGATTCTGCCGCGCCTGCGTCAGCGTTTTGCTGTTGGCGAACCGCCGCTGTGCCTGCGGTTGACCACGTTTGGCCGTTCTGAAAGCGATCTTGCCAGTCAGCTCGACAGCCTGCTGCTGCCGCCGGATGTGATGCTGGGGTATCGCTCCTCCATGCCGATTATCGAACTGAAGCTGACCGGTCCGGCCACACGGCGTGCAGAGATGGAAGCTGTATGGCAAACGGTGCGCGACGTTGCCGGTGAAAATGCGATTTTCGAAGGCACCGACGGGTTACCGCTACAACTGGCGCGCCGTCTTGCTGAACGCGGGTTACGTCTGACGGTGGGTGAGGACTTCACCGCTGGTCTGCTCAACTGGCAACTGCGTGAGGCGGATGTGCCGTTATCCGGTGGTGAATTGCGGGTGGAAGGCGAGGCGTTGACGCTGACGGCTGTCGCCAAGGCGACCCGAACGTTGGCGCAGCGTCAGCAAACGGAACTGGCGTTGTACGTTGGCCGTTCTGATGATGGCGTGCTGAGGCTGGCGTTGCATACCCCCGAAGGAACGTTCGCCCAGACGATTCAGATAAATGCGCGGCGCTACAGCCGTAAAACCCATCAGGATGTGGTGGCGATGCTGGCGATGAACATGCTGCGCCGCTGGCTCAATGGCTGGCCGGTGTATGGCGGTCATGGCTGGATAAGTGTGCTGGAGACGTTGTAAGCCACAGTTGGCTGGCGGAGAACGCGGGGGCAACGGCCCCCGTCGTTATGGTCGGGATCAGTACAGCAGTGAATACAACTGACGGCGATAGCGGGCAGCCAGTGCGTCGCCGGTGCCGAGTGCGGCCAGGATATCCATCAGTGTCTTACGGGCGTTGCCGTTCGCCGCTGTCAGATCTTTTTTCAGCATTCCCATCAGCAGTTCCAGCGCTTCTTCGTTGCGCCCGACCTGATGCAGTTGCAGGCTGAGCTGTACTGCCAGCTCCTGATTATCCGGCGAGGCCGCCAGTTGCTGTTGCAGTTGCTGAATTTCCGGCGTATCTGCTGCCTGTTTCATCAGCTCGATTTGCGCCACCAGCCCGTGGTAACGGGTGTCCTGATCTTGCAGCGGAATGGTGTCCAGTACCGCTTGCGCGTCATCGGAGCGGTTGAGCTGAATTTGCACTTCCGCCAGTAACAGTGCGATATCGCTGCGTTTGGCGTCCAGTTGCCAGGCATCTTTCAGCAGCACGGCGGCTTCTTTTAACTGGTTTTCCTCAATCAGTTGCTGAGCCTGTGCCAGCTTCAGGTCTTCGGCTTTCGGCAGCACTCGCTGCAGCAGGTCGCGGATTACCTCTTCCGGCTGCGGTCCCTGAAAACCATCCACTGGCTGGCCGTCTTTGAACAGATAGACGGTCGGAATGGCGCGCAGGCCGAACTGGGCTGCCACGCGCTGCTCGGTGTCGCAATCCACTTTAGCCAGAATAAACTGACCGGCGTATTCTGCTGCCAGTTTGTCCAGCACTGGTTCCAGTTGCTGACAATGGGCGCTGCGTTCGGACCAGAAATAGAACAGCACCGGGGCGCTCATGGACTGTTCCAGCACCTGATGCAGGTTGCTCTCGTTGATATCAATCACGTTGGCGTGTTGTTCTAACATGTCATTCTCTCTTAGCCGTTTCAGCCATTAATGGGGGCGATGTCCACCACTTCAACCCCGAATCAGGATTTTGTCCGCAACAGGTGATCAAGCGCGCAGCCCGGCAACAGACGGCGCAGTACGGTGATACCGTGGGCGAGCAGTGTCACCGGGTAGCGCAGTTTCGGGCGCGGGCTTTCCAGCGCGTGAATCAGTTTTGGCAGCACCGCTTCCGGCGGCAGGGTAAAGCGGCTGGCAATGCCGGGATTGGTGACCGGTCGATCCTGCTGCGCCTGATCCACATTGTGGGTGAAGTTGGTGCTGATAGGGCCAGGTTCGATCAACGATACAGACAAACCGCTGCCGTGCAGTTCCATGCGCAACGCGTCGGACCAGGCTTCCAGTGCGTATTTGCTGGCGGCGTAAGCACCTCGCCCTGGCGTGGAAATCAGCCCCATCACCGAACTGGTCTGGATAATTCGCCCTTCACCGTGAGGCAACATGGCGGGCAGCAACAGCTGGGTCAATTGATGTGTGCCAAACAGGTTGCTGGAAAACTGCTGTTCCAATTGCTGACGGGAAATGGTGTTGAGCGGCCCGTACAGCCCATAACCGGCGTTGTTGAACAGGCCGTAGAGTCGGTTGCCGGTCAACGTAATGACGACGTCGGCGGCCTGCCTGACGCTGGCACTGCTGTCGAGATCCAGGTCGATCCCCTCAAAGCCCAGCGAGTTCATGCGCGCCACATCCTGATGACGGCGGCAGGCCGCCAGTACGCGATAGCCGCGTTGTTGCAAACATTGGGCGGCAATCAGGCCAATACCGCTGGAGCAACCAGTAATCAAAACCGCTTTTTGCATAACTTTACCTAACGAAAACGCTTAAATATCAAGAGTCGTGGTTAACTGTTAGCCTTTGACGACTCAGTGTTGATTAATAACGGGGCCGAGCTGTTTTGCCATCCATTCGGCGATAAACGGCTGGGCATCGCGGTTGGGATGGATACCATCATCCTGCATCCATTCCGGTTTGAGATAAACCTGCTCCATGAAAAACGGCAGTAGCGGAATATCAAACGTTTTGGCGAGGCGTGGATAAACGGCGCTAAACGATTCGGTATAACGCCGCCCGTAGTTGGCTGGCAAGCGGATTTGCATCAGCAGTGGCTGGGCGTTAGCCGCCTTAACCTGGGTAATGATGCTAGCGAGATCCCGCTCAATATTCTGTGGGGGAAAACCACGCAAGCCGTCATTGCCACCCATCTCGATCAACACCCAACGCGGTTGGTGCTGTTGCAACAAGGTGGGGAGACGGGATAGCCCCTGCGTTGCTGTGTCGCCGCTGATACTGGCGTTCACCACCCGGACTTTGGGCGTAGGGGAGCGAGACTGCCAGGTGGCATCAAGCAACGAGGGCCAGGCCTGATTGGCCGCCATACGGTAGCCAGCGCTCAGGCTATCGCCCAGCACCAGCAACGTATCCGCCGCGAAGGCGCGTAGACTGAACAGGCCCCAAAATAGAAGGACAACGATATGCCAGCGGAAAACATTCTTGAAGTTCATCATCTTAGTAAGCACGTTGGTCAGGGTGAACACCAGCTCTCCATCCTCACCGGAGTTGAGCTGGTTGTCAAACCTGCTCAGACCATTGCGCTGGTGGGCGAATCCGGTTCGGGAAAATCCACCTTGCTGGGAATTCTGGCCGGGTTGGATGACGGCAGCAGCGGACAGGTGTCGCTGCTTGGGCAGCGGCTGGATCGGCTGGATGAAGAAGGGCGGGCGGCGCTGCGGGCGCAAGACGTGGGATTCGTGTTCCAGTCTTTTATGCTGGTGCCGACGTTGACCGCGCTGGAAAACGTACAGTTACCAGCGTTGCTGCGGGGGGAAAGCGACCGTCACAGCCGTCAGCAGGCAGAGCAACTGTTGCAGCAGCTTGGTCTGGGGGCGCGATTGCAGCATTTGCCTGCGCAGCTTTCCGGCGGCGAGCAGCAGCGTGTGGCGCTGGCGCGCGCATTTAGCGGCAGGCCGCGGGTACTGTTCGCCGATGAGCCAACCGGCAATCTGGACCGCCAGACCGGCGAGCGTATCGCCAACCTGCTGTTTTCCCTTAACCGAGACTTCGCCACTACCCTGATTCTGGTGACGCATGACGAGCAACTGGCGGCGCGCTGTGAGCGTTGCCTGCGGCTGCGTGACGGAAAATTGTGGGAGGACGCATGATCTGGCGTTGGTTTTGGCGGGAGTGGCGCTCGCCGTCGTTGCTGATTGTCTGGCTGGCGTTGACGC
Source organism: Dickeya undicola (assembly GCF_000784735.1). Taxonomy (GTDB): domain Bacteria; phylum Pseudomonadota; class Gammaproteobacteria; order Enterobacterales; family Enterobacteriaceae; genus Dickeya; species Dickeya undicola. The sequence continues at coordinate 113,250 of NZ_JSYG01000032.1, read as the reverse complement.
TATCGGTAGCTTGCGTGCTGGCGCTGGGTTCCATCAGCGATCGCATGGAGAAAGGGTTGAGCCAGCAGAGCCGTGATTTCCTGGCAGGCGACCGCGTGCTGCGGGCGTCCCGACCAGTAGATGAAAACTGGCTGCAACAGGCGCAGCAACAGGGGCTGACGCAGAGTCGACAAGTGTCGTTCATGACCATGACCTACGCAGGTGACAATGCGCAACTGGCGCAGGTTAAAGCCACTGACGAGCGGTATCCGCTGTATGGCGAGCTAAAAACCCAGCCATCCGGGCTACGGGTAGCACCGGGTACGGTGTTGGCCGCGCCGCGTCTGCTGGCCTTGCTAGGGTTGAAGGTGGGCGACCGGCTGGATGTTGGGGATACCACATTGACCATCGCTGGGGAACTGGTGCAGGAACCGGATGCCGGTTTTAACCCGTTCGAGACGGCACCACGGGTATTGATGAATCTGGATGATGTGGAAAAAACCGGTGCGATTCAGCCAGGCGGGCGTATTACCTGGCGCTACATGTTTGCTGGTACGCCGTCGCAAATCGCCCGTTTCAGCGACATTATCAAACCGCAGTTGAAGCCGGATCAGCGCTGGTACGGCATGGAAGATTCGCAAAGCGCGCTGGGTAAATCCCTGCAACGCTCCCAGCAGTTCCTGCTGTTGTCAGCGCTGTTGACCTTGCTGCTGTCGGTCGCGGCGGTAGCGGTGTCGATGGGGCATTACTGTCGTAGCCGTTACGATTTAGTGGCGGTGCTTAAAACGCTGGGTGCCGGGCGGCAGGCGCTGCGCCGCTTGATCGTCGGGCAGTGGGTATCGGTGCTGGCGTTGTCGGCATTGTGCGGTAGTTTACTGGGCATCGGCTTTGAGGCGTTGCTGATACGCGCGCTTTCACCGGTGCTACCCGGTGAATTACCGGCCGCCGGGCTGTGGCCGTGGGGCTGGGCGTTGGGGACACTGGTGTTGATTTCGCTGTTGGTGGGGATTCGCCCTTACCGGCAGTTGCTGGCGACCCAACCGCTGCGGGTTTTGCGCCAGGATGTGGTGGCGAATGTCTGGCCGCTGCGCTATTACCTGCCGGTGGTGGCCGTGGTGGTAATAGGTTTGCTGATGGTGCTGTCTGGCGGCGGCGCGCTGTTGTGGTCGCTGCTGGGCGGTATGCTGGTGCTGTCACTGCTGCTGGGCGGCATTGGCTGGGGTAGCCTGTTATTGCTACGCCGGTTGACGTTGAAAACGTTGTCGCTGCGCCTTGCCATTAATCGCCTGCTGCGCCAGCCCTGGGTGACGTTGGGCCAACTGGCGGCGTTTTCGCTGTCTTTCATGCTGCTGGCGTTGTTGTTGCTGTTGCGCGGTGACTTGCTGGATCGCTGGCAGCAGCAATTGCCGCCCGGTAGCCCCAATTACTTCGTGCTGAATATCAGTGCCGATCAGGTGCAACCGGTAACGGATTTTCTGGCGCAACACCAGGTGAAACCGGAAACGTTCTACCCGATCATTCGTGCCCGTCTGACGGAAATCAACGGGCTGCGCGCCACCGATCTGGTGCGTGAGGATGACCCCGGTGGGGAAACCGTCAACCGGGAACTGAACCTGACCTGGCTGAGCCAATTGCCGGGCCATAATCCGCTGGTGGCGGGGCAGTGGCCGCCGAAAGCGGGCGAGGTGTCGATCGAGCAAGGGGTTGCACAACGTCTTGGGGTGAAGATAGGCGATACGCTGACCTTCACCGGTGATACCCAGCCGTTTCAGGCCACGATCAGCAGCCTGCGGCAGGTTGACTGGGAAAGTCTGCGGCCGAATTTCTTCTTCATTTTTCCACCCGGCTCGTTGGATAGCCAACCTCAGTCATGGCTGACCAGTTTCCGTTATGAAGGCGGCGATGCGCTGATCACCCAACTGAACCGCCAATTCCCGACGCTGACGGTGCTGGACGTCGGTGCCATTCTGAAGCAGATCGGCACCGTGTTGCAGCAGGTCGGTCTGGCGCTGGAGGTGATGGTGGTGTTGGTGCTGTTTTGTGGTGCATTGTTGCTGCTGGCACAGATTCAGGTGGGTATGCGTCAGCGGCGTCAGGAACTGATCGTCTATCGCACGTTGGGTGCCGGTCGACGGTTGTTGCGTGCCACGCTGTGGTGGGAGTTTGCAGTATTGGGGCTATCCGCCGGTGTGGCGGCGGCGCTGGGTGCGGAAGCCGCGTTATGGCTGCTGCAACGTAAAGTGTTCGATTTCCCCTGGCAGCCCAATATGTGGCTGTGGGGCGGATTGCCTGTATTGGCGGCGTTGCTGCTGTCGCTGTACGGCGGCTGGCTGGGGCTGCGGTTGCTGCGCGGCAATGCATTGTTTAGGCGCTATCACGCCTGAGATTAACCTCGGGCGTTTTTACTATTCTCTCCGCAGCCGCAGGTGCATGACATTCATGACTGTTTGCTTTATGAACGTTTACTTCATGGATGCCTGCACAAGATACCTGAAGGGCCGCGGTGCTGTGACGTTAACCCGCTTGCAAGGCAGGGCGGCCAATGGGTTGGCAGTCAACGTAAGGAAGGGGAGCGCGGAAAGGCGCGCAGCCTTGATCCAGGCTGCGCGGTTCGGAGAGGGTTAGAAGTCGACGCTGGCGCGCAACACCACTTCACGCGGGTCGCCAATTGCCACATATTGGCTGCTGCCACTCGACGGGTAATAGGTTTTGTCGAACAGGTTCTTGACGTTAAGCTGCCACTTCACCTTATAGCCGCTGATGGGAACGGTGTAGGAGACAAAGGCATCCGCTACGGTGTAATCGTCCAGGAAGAAGCTGTTAGCCGCATCGCCAGGGCGACGGCCGACATAGCGGGCACCGATACCGGCGCGCAGGTCGTCACCCGCGTGCAGGCCCAGACCACCGAAGTCATTGGTCAGGAATAGCGAGGCGGTATGACGTGCCGCGTTGGCCATTTCATTACCCTGATTATTCGGATCGGAGGTGACGCGGGCATCGGTAAAAGCATAGGAACCGATCAGGCTCAGGCTGTCGGTCAGTTTGCCTGCCAGATCGACCTCCACCCCTTGTGAACGGACTTTGCCCGCGGTACGAGTGACTGTTTCAGTTACACCATTCGTTGTCTGAAGTTCATCCACCATTACGTTGCGTTTCTGAATATCAAACAGCGCCAGATTAGCGGTGATGCGATTCGGTAGATCCAGCTTGGCACCAATCTCATAGGAACGTCCGACTTCGGGTTCCATCGTCGCCCCTATCGCTTTATTGATGGCGGAGTTGGGCTTAAAAGATTCACTGTAACTGGTGTACAACGAGGTGTAAGCGTTCAGGTTATAAACCACACCGGCACGTGGCACCAGTCGGCTGTCTGACCTGTCGGTATTGGTGATGAATGGGCGTCCTTTGCCTGACATCACATCAAAACGGTCGTAGCGTACGCCGCCTAACAACATCCAATGCTCATCTAACCTGATGGCGTCTTGCATGAAGACGCCGGTGCTATCGATGTCTTCTTTCTGGTCACTTTCAGCGGCGATAACGGAGTTGGAGGCCGGGAAAAGGCCATATACCGGGTTGTAAATATTGAAACTGCTGTTGTTTCTGCCGCGAATCATATTACCACGGTGGGTACGGTCAGCTTCGTGATCGAAGCCGAACAGTAACTGGTGGTTGATGTGGCTCCAGTCGATATCGCCATTCAGCGTCAATTGCACGTTTTGTGACTGGCTGTGCGCGTCCTGAGTCGCATCCGCTCTGCGTGTCAGTAACCCGGTAGTCGGGTTAAGCGACATGGCGCGTGCCTGATTGTCGTTGTAGGTATTACGGCTGTAGGCGTAATTCAGCTTGGTTTTCCAGCGATCATTAATGGCGCTTTCCATCTGGAAGGTCAGCGTGTCCTGATCGCCGCGGGTGGCGTTGTAGGCTTCGTCAAACCGGCGTTCGCGCGGGGTATTGACCGGCTTACCGGTGCGGCTGTCGATCACGGTGCCGCGATCGAATGGGGTCAGGTATTCCATGTGTTCATAGGATACCCGTACCGTGGTGTTGTCACCGTACCACATCAGTGATGGGGCAATGGTGGTTTGGCGGTTGCGGCCGAAGTTGCGCCAGTAGTCGGTTTCATCGTGATCAACAACCATGCGGTAGGCCAGACCGGAGGTGCCGAGTGGGCCGGTGACATCCAACTGACCACCGCCGCCGTTGAAACTGCTGTTCCAGCCTTCGATATGGGTTTTCTGCACCAATTCCGGTTTTTTACTGATGATGTTGATCATGCCGCCGGGATCGCCCCAGCCGTACAGCATGGATGCTGGTCCTTTGAGTACTTCGACCCGCTCGGTAGTGGGGGTAACGTTGCGCGCCTGAATGGAGCGCACACCGTCGCGCAGAATGGAGCCGTCGCGGTTATCACCAAAACCACGCTTCATCACCGCGTCCTGCGTCCCGCCGAGGGTGTTGGCCTGGGTGATGCCGCTAACATTGTATAACGCTTCATCAAGATTTCTAGCTGCCTGATCCTCCAGCACTTGCTGCTGTACCACATTGACGGCTTGCGGTATGTCCAGCAGGCGGCTCTCGGTACGGGTGCCGGTGACGGCGTTGTGCGGCTGGTAGCCGGTTTCCCGCGCGTCGCTGGCAGGCGTACTGGCGGTCACCACCATCGTGTCTTCCTGCTTTTTCGTGTTTTTCGCGGCGGTGTCGCTATCACTCGGTGTGGTAGCAGCCTGAAGACTGAAAGGCAACAGAGCCAGCAACGGCCAGCCTTTTTGCCAGTGAAGGTTATTCATGTGTTAACTGACTCCAATAGGTCCCTGAAAAATCAATCGGTAAAAACTGCTGATAAAGTTGTTGCAAGGTGCGCTGTGGGTCGATATCGCCAAACAGCGTCGGATAGAGGGCTTTGGCGAACATTTCCACCATCACCACGTGATACGGGCTGAGATAAAAGTTGTGCCACATGCTCCAGGCGCGACCGGTGTCGACGGCGCTCAGGTGTGAAAGCAGCGGTTCCTGCATCAGCAGGGTGTGGAAACTGTCGGCAGCTTGCTGGGGGGTAACGTCCGGGCCGAGCATCAGGTCGGAAAGGCGTTTGCCGTCCGGTCCTGCCATGCCGGTAGCGATGTAGACATCCGGTCTGGCGGCCAGCGCCTGTTCCGGGCTGAGTTCGCCGTATACGCCTTTTACCTTGCCTGTCGCGATGTTGTCGCCGCCAGCAAAGGCCAGCAACTCGCCGAGATTGCCGTTAACCGCTGTGGTGCAGCAGGTGTCGCGGCGTCCAAGATGCAGATGTAGCATCACCGTAGTCTTGCGGCCCTGATACTGTGCCAGCCGCGTTTTTACGGCATCCATATGCTGCTGGTAGAACGTGATAAACGCGTCGGCGCGCGCCGACTGGTTGAGCACGTTGCCGAGCAGACGCAGGCTGGGCACGGTGTTTTTCAGCAGATCGACACGTAAGTCGACGTAGATATACGCAATGCCTGCCTGAGTGAGCGCCTGCTGGATGCTTTGTTCGTTGTCGGCACCTTTGGCTAGCCGAGGTAGGATCACCAGATCCGGTTTCAGCGGCAGCAGGGCTTCTGCGTTGAGGCTGTTGATATTGCCGTTCCCCAATTGCGGGATGCGGGCAATCTCAGGAAATTTCGTGGTGTAACGGTTCCAGCTCTGGGCGTCATAACGCGCCATGTCGCCCGGCCAGCCCACCACGCGCTGCGCCGGGTTACCCGGTTCCAGCAAGGCCAGGGTGTAAAGCATTCGACTTTCGCCCAGCACAATGCGCTGTGGGTGATCAGGCACCACTACCTGACGACCGGTAATGTCGGTGACGGTTTTGGCCTGCGCCAGTGGGCTGAACCAGAGTAGGGCGAGGCAGAGAAAAACGATGCGCATGTTCTTTTCTCGTAAAAATGAGGCAGAAAAAAATAATAATAATTATTTTTATTTGCAATGGAAACTAAGGAGAAACAAGGAAAAAAAAGAAAAAGCCCTGATATTTCACAGGGCTGGCTGACATTATGTAAATAATTAAAGTCGCTGCGATAGGGCAGTAAGCGGGGATAAGCAGAGGTCAGGACGGCTTTTTGCTGTCGTGGTGTTCGTAACCGCGAGCAAAACGGCGTTCCAGACGGCCTTGCAATAATTCCAGTACGATGGATAGCAACCAGTAAATGACAGCAGCAGTAGTGAGCATCTCCATGTAATGGTAGGTGCTACGGCCGTAGGATTGCGCCAGAAAATTCAGCTCCCACAGCCCCATCAGCGACACCAGCGAGGAGTCTTTGATCATCGAAATGAACTGGGAACCGGCAGGCGGAATGATGATGCGCAGTGCCTGTGGCGTGACGACGTGAGTGGTGATCACCCAGCGCGACAACCCCAGCGCCATAGCGGCTTCTTTCTGGCCGCGAGGAACCGCGAGTACGCCGCTACGGATGGTTTCCGCCAGATAAGCGCCGTAGTTTAACGACAGCGCGATAATACCGGAGGTAAAGGCACTCATGACGATGCCGACCTGCGGCAACGCGAGGTAGATGATCAGCACCTGCACCAATAGCGGCGTGCCGCGAAACAGCGAGACGTAGAACGTGGCGCAGCCGAAAGCGACAGCGCTGGAGGATAGCCGACCTGCGGCGGTGATCACCGCCAGCAGGATACAAAACAGCATGGAAATGAGAGTGATGACGACGCTCAGCACCGCCCCCTGGATGAAACCGTCCGGTGACAGATGCATCCCCAACATGGAGGGGAGCTTCTGCTTGATAAGACCGGTGTCCAGATCCATAAACGAAAACAGCCACAGTAACAGGCTGAGCAGCACCAGCCAGGTCAGGCCAGCGCGCAGACGAAAACCAAATCCGGCACGTTCAGGCACCGGTTGCATGTGTGATGGGGTTTCAGCGGACGAACGCGACATTACGGGGTGACCCCGGTGATGTCTTCACCAAACCACTTCATGGAGATGGTTTTCAGTGTGCCGTCGGCGCGCAGCGCAGCGATGGTATCAGCCAGCGTTTTGCTCCACTCTGGGTCACCTTTGTCGACGGCAATCCAGTTTGGCTCGGCATACAGTTCCTGCAGGATACGCAGTTGCGGCAGTTTCTCGATACGCGGTTTGGCGGTGATACGATCGGAAATCACCGCATCTAGTCGTTTACCCGGTCCTAATGCCAGGTTTCGGAACGCCATTTCTTCATCCGTCGGCACCGCCTGCACATGGCTGAACGGGAAGTCGATCGGTTTGCCGCCTGGGATCACCAGCGTTTTGTTCAGGTAGTTCTCGTAGCTGGAGCCCAGCCCCAAGCCGACTTTTTTGTTGCTCAGATCGGCGGCGGAGTGAATATTTTTCTCATCTTTATGGACGATCAGCACGGCGAAGGTACTGTAGTAAGGGGTGGCGAAGTCCAGCATTTTGGCTCGTTCGGCGTTCGGCGTCATGGAACAGATGCACATGTCCCAGCGACCTTGCCACTTACCACCGACGATGGTTTCCCAGCCCGGTGTTGCCAGCTCCAGTCTGGCCCCCAGTTTCTGCGCTACCGCTTTAGCAACGTCAACATCGAAGCCAACCAGTTGATTATTATCGTCGAGATAGCTAAATGGCGGATAGTCATTGAACAGCACATTACGGACTACGCCGGTCTGTTTGACTCTGTCCAGCGTGCTGCCGGCCAGCGCCGTGCTGAACATGAAGCAAGCGCTCAGACCAAGCGCCATCAGTGCGAGAAGTTTTTTCATCCATTTTCCCTACAAACTAACCTCACAACGGGCAGGGCTACTTGCGGCGTCCCGTTGGGTGGAAATCACAAAGGCCCTATCTTATAGCAGCCGCGGGCGTGTGCAAAATAAGGTCTTCATTAGCTGACTGAGGGTGGGAGAATAAGCATGAGTGACGGCATGGGTGGTTACGTAAAAATGACGACGCCATATAAAAAACCTGCCACCGTAGTGGCAGGTATGACGGTGTGGTGCCTGACGCGCGCGTTATTTTTTGCGGGCGTATTTCAGGGAGTCCAACGCTACGGCGAAGATGATGATGCCGCCTTTGATGATGTACTGCCAGTAAGGGCTGACGCCGATGTAGGTCAGACCGTAGTTGATCAGGGTGAAGATGATAACCCCGGTCACCACACCAGCAACTGTACCCACGCCACCAGCAAAGGACACGCCGCCGACCACGCACGCTGCGATGGCGTCGAGCTCGTACATGAAACCTAAGTTGTTGGTGGCGCTGCCGATACGACCCGCTTCCAGCATACCGCCGAAGGCGTAGAAAATACCGGACAGCATGTACACCAGAATCAGGTTCAGCGAGACGTTCACGCCGGAGACTTTGGCGGCTTCTGGGTTGCCGCCGATGGCGAAGATATTCTTGCCAAAGCGGGTCTTGTTCCACAGGACCCACACGAACACCGCTGCAATCGCGGCATAAAACGTAATGTAGGACAGCTTGAAATCACCGAAACGAACGAAACCTTGTGCAAAGGTAGAGAAACGGTCGTCAAAGCCAGCGATGGGGGAGGCACCAACGATGTCGTAGTACAGCGAGTTGATACCGTAGACGATGATCATCGTGCCCAATGTGGTGATGAACGGTGTTACTTTCAGGTAGGCAATGATCAGACCATTGACCAGACCAATCAGCGCGCCAATAGCGCAGACAATCAGGATAACCAGCGGGATCGGCATGGTTTCCAGATGCGGGAACACCTTGTTGCTGTTGTCCATCGCCTGTAACAGCGTAGCAGCAACCACGGCAGCAAGGCCGACCTGACGACCGGCAGACAGGTCAGTACCCTGGGTAACGATAAGCCCGGCCACGCCGAGCGCGATGATCACGCGTACTGACGACTGGGTAAGAATGTTACTCAGGTTGGTGAGGCTGAGGAAGGTGGGGTCCTGGATAATAATAATCACCAGCAATACCAGCAGCACGGCATAAATGCCGCTGTCTTTCAGCCAGGTGAGCGCGCTTTTTTTAGTAGTAGCTTTCATGGTAACAGCCCTTGCATCATTAAAGGTGTAACGACGCTAAACGGAGAATTTCGTTCTGCGTGGTGTTCTTGGTTTCGACAATGCCTGCGACGAGGCCATTACTCATCACCAGAATGCGGTCAGTGACGCCCAGCAACTCCGGCATTTCAGACGAAATGATGATGATTCCCTTGCCTTTTTTCGCCAGCTCGGAAATAAGCTGATAAATCTCGAATTTGGCACCCACGTCAATGCCACGGGTCGGTTCGTCGAGCATCAGTATTTCCGGCTGAGTCAGCAGCCAGCGGCCGATGATCACCTTCTGCTGGTTACCGCCGGACAGCGAGCCGATGGCGGTATGGTGGCCGGGGGTTTTTACCCGCATCGAGTCAATTACCCACTGCACATCGCTTTTCATGCGCTTGTTGTCCAGCAGGCCGAGGTTGTTCTTGTATTTGTGAATGTTGGAAATCAGCGAGTTAAAGCCGACATCCAGATAGGCATAAATACCGGTAGAGCGGCGCTCTTCAGTTACCAGTGCGAAACCGTTGTTGATGGCTTCGTTAGCGGTGTGGTTGTTGATGTCTTTGCCGTGCAGTTTGATGGTGCCGCTGAGTTTTTCGCGGATACCGAACAGCGTTTCGACGATGTCGGTACGTTTGGCACCGACCAGACCGGCAATCCCCAAAATTTCGCCCTGACGCAGGTCGAACGACACGTCTCGGATTGACGGCTGGCGCATCGAGGTCAGGCCCCGTACTTCCAGCATCACCTCGCCGGGTGTATTGGTTTTCTCCGGGAAACGCTGGGTCAGCGAGCGGCCCACCATCATGGCGATGATCTGGTCCATGTTCAGACCTTCCAGCGGCTGGGTTGCCACCCACTGACCGTCGCGCAGTATGGTGATTTCATCGCACAGCTGGAAGATTTCTTCCATTTTGTGGGAGATATAGACGATGCCGCAGCCCCGTTCCTTCAGCTTGCGGATGATGGTGAACAGGTGGTTCACCTCTTTTTCCGTCAGCGACGAGGTGGGTTCGTCCATGATGACGATTTTGGCGTTATAGGAGAAGGCTTTGGCAATCTCGATCATCTGCATTTGCGACACGGACAGCGAGGCCACTTTGTCGCGCGGATCGATATCGATATCCAGTTCATCGAAAATCGCCTTGGTGTCGCGATACATTTTGTCCTGATCGACGAACAAGCCTTTTTTCGGATAGCGGCCAAGCCACATGTTATCCATGACCGAACGTTGTAAAACCAGGTTCAATTCCTGGTGCACCATGGATACACCATTCTCCAGCGCTTCTTTGGCGCTTTTGAAATCGACTTCCTGCCCCTGGAATTGAATGCTGCCTGAATCTTTCTGATAAATGCCGAACAGACATTTCAGTAGCGTCGATTTTCCTGCGCCGTTTTCGCCCATCAGAGCATGGATGGAATGGGGGCGCACCTTCAGGTTGACATTATCCAATGCCTTTACACCGGGAAATGACTTACTGATATCGGTCATCTCCAGCAGGAATTCGCGCTGAGTGGTTAGAGTGTCACTGGTCATATTTTACCTGGTCGAAATAATTACCTGGCTGAAACGTTGCCGGGCTGAACATGACTGCCTGGCTGAGAAAATCATTCGTCCAAACAGTAGGGGCGCAACGGTTGCTGCGCCCCGACGAGATTACTTCATGAACTGCGCCAGGTTGTCTTTATCAACCGGCACATACGGTACGCGTACCACTTTGTTTTCAATCTTGAAGTTGGTGCCTTCGCCAGCCGGTTTACCCAGCGCCAGGTTTTTCGCCAGATCCAGCGTGGCTTTGGCCTGGTTTTCCGCATCATTCAGCACGGTGCCCGCCAGGGCGCCGGATTTGATCAGCGACAGCGCTTCAGGCAGGGCGTCAACGCCGAATACCGGGATGCTGCTCTTGTTGTGGGCTTTCAGGGCTTCGACAGCTCCCATTGCCATTGCGTCGTTGTTAGCAATCAGCACTTCGATCTTGTCGGCGTTAGGACCAGACATCCAGGCGTCAACCTTGTCTTTAGCCATTGCGGTATCCCACATGGCGGTATCCATCTGCAACTGCTGGACTTTCAGCCCTTCTTTGGTCAGGGTGTCTACCACATATTTGGTGCGGGCTTCCGCATCCGGGTGGCCCGGCTCGCCTTTCAACAGGGCGTACTGGATGGTGCCGTCTTTGTTCAGGTCCCATGACGAGTTGGCTTTCCAGTGTTTAGCGATCAACTGGCCCTGAATGATACCGGACTCTTTGGAATCGGTGCCGACATAGTAGGCTTTGTCATAGCTAGCCAGTACTTTGGCGTTCGGCTCTTTGTTAAAGAACACCACCGGTACGTCGGCAGCTTTTGCTTTCTGCACAACAATCGCCGCCGCAGCTGGGTCTACCAGGTTGATCGCCAGCGCTTTTACGCCTTTAGCCAGCAGTACGTCTACCTGATCATTCTGTTTGGATTGGTCGTTCTGCGAGTCATTCATCAGCAGGTCGACACCGCCGATAGCTTTGGCTTCTTTTTCGATGTCCTTACGTACCATCGACATGAAGTTGTCATCGTATTTGTAGATGGTGACGCCAATACGGGTATCCGCGGCATGGGCGGCGGCCCCGAACATCATGCTGGCAACCAGGGCGGTGAGAGTGAAAACCTTCTTATTCATGATATCTCCGGGTTTATGCAGGGTAGTTCTCAGTCCGGCCGCACGACTCGGGGTAGACGTAGCGCGGCTGTCAGTTAGTAAGCGTCGGCGTGGCATGATCATGCCGGGCTGACGATTTTGCAGGCATGGCCCGCTTAAAGCCTGACTTCCCTGTTTGCAGATAGTACCGGCTCTGTTGGCTGGCGACCGTCTGGCAATCTGTCCTGAAACCGATGCGTCCTGAAACCGATGTATTCTTAAACAACAGTGTGAACGTTTCCGCCGTGATGGTGGTGAACGGTTCAACAGACCGGATGGCCGTGTTACAAGGCATCTGTCTTCCGCAGTACGCCCTCATCATAGAGAGCACAATGTTAATTAACTGTGAATTTACTCACAAATTGAAAGCGGTTACATGGATGATTTGAATGAATTAGTGACCGTCTCCACATTTTACCGGGGAGCCACCGAATGCCGCCGTACCAGCGTTGGCATGAAGCAGTGCCTGGCGGTGGGGTCCAGCAGCCCGGCCGCGCCTTTTAGTGCCAGTTCTGTAGCGATTTTTGCCATAGAAACAATAGGGTAGCGAATGGTTGTCAGGCGTGGGTCGGTGTAGCGGGAAATCGGAATATCATCGAAACCGATGACCGAAAACCGCTCCGGCACAGGAATACCATTATCTTTCAACGACATCAGTGCTCCCGCCGCCATACCATCGTTGTAGGCAAATACCGCCGTCAGTTGTTGGTTGCGTCCCAGCAGTTCCACCATGGCCGCTTCGCCCCCCTGCAAGTCTGGTTCGCCATTGGCAATCCACTCATCGGGTGGCTCGATGCCTTGTTCCTGCAACGCCTGTCGCCAGCCGGTAAGGCGTTCTGTCACGTCCTCTATCGGGTGACTGGAGCGGAGATAGCCGATGCGCTGATGCCCTTGTTGTAACAGCATTCGGGTTGCCATCATTGCGCCGCTGACATTATCAAGACTCACGCAGCGATGGGGATAATTCGGCAACAATCGGTTGATCAGCACCATGCCTGGCACCTGATCCATAAAACCTGTCAGTTCTGCGTCAGATAGCGCTTTAGCATGTACGATCAGAGCGTTACAACGCTGACGGATCAGCACTTCGATGGCGTGCCGCTCCTTTTCTTCCTGATGATAGGAGTTGTTAATCAGTACATGTTTTTGCCAGCGTTGCGCTACGGTATCTACCGCTTTCACCATCGCGCCGAAAAACGGGTCCGACACGTCCATCACCACCACGCCGATAGTATCGCTGACCTGGGTGGCCAACGCCTGTGCATTGGCGTTGGGGCGGTAGCCTAACTGCTCGACCGTCTGCAGAACCAGGTCGCGCGTCTGCTGGGTAACCGAGCTGCTGTTATTGAGCACGCGGGAAACGGTGGCGATGGAAACGCCTGCCTGGCGCGCGACATCACGGATGGTAATCATCAATACTCACCACAGAGGAAAAAGTTCATGAGGGCGACCCCGACACTCAAGCTGTCCGAGCCTATTCTGTCAGGCGTTATGGAAAGACTGCGTGAGTCAGGTCACAGCAATGAAAGCGGTTACATACAATTCTGTAACCTTTGTGACGAAGGTCATTATCTGGAAAGACAGATGGCGAACGAGCGTGACGACGCGTGCTGGAGAGTATCACTGAGAGAAACGCCCCGGCAAAGTGCCAGGGCGGGTAGGGTGGGAACGGTTTACTCGGCGGCGTAACCGCTGGCTGGGATGACGTTACCGTCCAGCCAGGCTTGATTGTCGCGTAGCACCAGTCGCCCAGCCAAAAACCAACCCACTACCAGCGGGTAGATGCTGTGCTCCTGTGTTTGCACCCGTTCCAGTACGTCCTGTTCGCTGTCATCGGAGAAAACCGGCACTCTGGCCTGTAGGATCACCGGGCCGCCGTCCAGCTCTTCGGTCACGAAATGCACCGAGGTGCCGTGCTCGCTGTCGCCGTTTTCCAACGCTTTACGATGGGTGTGCAGACCAGGGTATTTCGGCAGCAGCGAGGGATGGATATTCAGCATTTTGCCAGGGAAACGCGCCACAAATCCGGCACTGAGGATACGCATGTATCCAGCCAGCACCACGACGTCGGGCTGATATTTCTCGACTTCGGCAGCCAGCGCGTCATCGAAATCGCTACGACTGGCGTAATTGCCGGGTAACAACGCGTGAGCAGCAATACCTGCGTCGCGCGCACGCTCCAGACCGAAAGCTTCTGGATTGTTACTGAATACGGCGGTAATTCGCCCTGCGATGCGGCCGCTCTGACAGGCGTCGATCAACGCCTGCAGATTGCTTCCCTGACCTGAAATCAGGACAACGATGTTTTTCATCACTGAATAACCACTGTCTCTCCGCCATTGGTACGGGTAATGACGCCGATATTCCAGGCGGTTTCACCGTTGGCATTGAGGTGGGCGATGGCTTTCTCCGCCTGATCCGCTGGTAGGGCGATAATCATGCCGACACCGCAGTTAAAGGTACGGTACATTTCATGGCGGCTGACGTTGCCGCTTTGCTGCAGCCACTCGAACACTGCGGGCCATTGCCAACTGGATTCGTTGATGGTTGCCTGCATACCTTCCGGCAGTACGCGTGGGATGTTTTCCCAGAAGCCGCCACCGGTCAGGTGAGAAATGGCATGAACGTCCACGTTTTCGATCAGTGACAGTACCGATTTGACGTAGATTTTGGTCGGAGCCAGCAGATGGTCAGCCAGCGGTTTGCCATCCAGTTGAACCTGTTCCGGGTTAGCACCGCTCACTTCGAGGATCTTGCGGATCAGCGAGTAGCCGTTGGAATGCGGGCCGCTAGAGGCCAGTGCGATCAACGCGTCGCCTTCACGTACTTTGCTGCCATCGATAATCTCGGCTTTTTCCACTACGCCGACACAGAAGCCTGCGACATCATAATCGTCGCCGTGGTACATACCGGGCATTTCGGCGGTTTCACCACCAACCAGCGCGCAGCCAGACTGTTTACAGCCTTCGGCAATACCGGTGATAACGCGGGCTGCGGTGTCTACATCCAGCTTGCCGGTGGCGTAATAGTCCAGGAAGAACAGCGGTTCGGCACCCTGTACCACCAGGTCGTTGACGCACATCGCCACCAGGTCGATACCAATCGTATCGTGACGCTGCAGGTCCATCGCCAGACGCAGCTTGGTGCCGACACCGTCTGTACCGGAAACCAGCACCGGTTCACGGTATTTTTGCGGTAAGGCGCACAGGGCACCGAAACCGCCCAATCCACCCATGACTTCCGGGCGACGGGTCTGTTTCACTACACCTTTGATACGGTCTACCAATGCATTGCCAGCATCAATATCCACGCCTGCGTCTTTATAGCTGAGAGAGGTTTTATCGGTCACTGCGGAGTCCCCACGGAGGTTACGATTGGTTTAAAAAATGGAGCGCGCTAATTCTAACAGCGTAAGCAAACGTTTGCGAGCGGTGTCTTTACCCTGTGGTGGTTTCGGCTGGCCGGGTTGACAGTCGTTGCACATCGGTGTGCGGACTGGCTCGCAATAATTTCCGTTTCGGCTTGATTTGGATCAGACTTGAATCTATGGCGTACCTTCGAAAAAGCGGTATAATCCCGCGATTTTTTTGGCCGTCCACTGCCGATGGGGAGAAAGAGTAATGAAAATCGTCGAGGTGAAACACCCGCTCGTCAAACATAAACTGGGTCTGATGCGCGAACACGATGTCAGTACCAAGCGTTTCCGTGAACTGGCGTCTGAAGTCGGCAGTTTGCTGACCTACGAAGCCACCGCTGACCTGGCAACGGAAAAGGTAACCATCGAAGGCTGGTGCGGCCCGGTCGAAGTAGACCAGATCAAAGGTAAGAAAATTACTGTGGTGCCGATTCTGCGTGCCGGTCTTGGCATGATGGAAGGGGTGCTGGAAAACGTGCCCAGCGCGCGTATCAGTGTGGTCGGGATGTACCGTGACGAACAGACGCTGGAGCCGGTGCCTTATTTTCAGAAACTGGCTTCCAATATTGATGAGCGTATGGCGCTGGTGGTGGACCCGATGCTGGCGACCGGCGGCTCGATGATCGCGACGATTGATCTGCTGAAAAAAGCGGGTTGCCGTAGTATCAAGGTGCTGGTGCTGGTTGCGGCACCGGAAGGGATCGCCGCGCTGGAGAAAGCGCACCCAGATGTGGAACTGTACACCGCCTCGATTGACAAGGGGCTTAATGAACACGGCTACATCATGCCGGGCCTGGGTGATGCAGGCGACAAGCTGTTTGGTACTAAATGATATTTAGCCGACTGTAGAGTCGGCTTTTTTTTGCGTACGCCACGGCCGCGGCTGGTGTGACGGAGTGGCTTACGCATACCACGGATGGCGACATTTTTTCAGCACCAGTGCGTTGGTGCTGAACTTTCTGCCGGGTTCCCCGGTATTTTTCAGTCTGAGGTACAGAGGAAAACACGATGACTCGTCGCGCCATCGGCGTCAGTGAACGCCCCCCGCTGCTGCAAACTATACCGCTGAGTTTCCAGCATCTGTTCGCCATGTTTGGTGCCACCGTGCTGGTGCCGATTCTGTTCAAGGTTAACCCGGCGACGGTGCTGCTGTTCAACGGCATCGGCACATTGCTTTATCTGTTTATCTGTAGAGGCAAGATTCCGGCTTATCTCGGTTCCAGCTTTGCCTTTATTTCGCCGGTATTGCTGCTGTTACCGCTGGGCTATGAAGTGGCGTTAGGTGGTTTCATCCTGTGTGGTGCGCTGTTTTGTTTGGTGGCATTGCTGGTGAAAAAAGCCGGGACGGGTTGGTTGAATGTGATTTTCCCGCCTGCAGCGATGGGCGCGATTGTCGCGGTGATTGGTCTGGAACTGGCGGGTGTGGCTGCCAACATGGCGGGGCTGTTGCCTGCCGCGGGTGCCGATATGGATAGCAAAACCGTCATCATTTCGCTGGTGACGCTGGGGGTAACCATACTCGGGTCCGTGCTGTTTCGCGGTTTTCTGGCCATCATCCCGATTCTGATCGGGGTATTGGTGGGGTATGCACTCTCCTTCTTTATGGGGGTGGTGGATCTGGCACCGATCGCTCAGGCTCACTGGTTTGCGCTGCCAACATTCTACACGCCGCGTTTTGAGTGGGTAGCGATGCTGACGGTGCTGCCCGCCGCGCTGGTGGTGATTGCCGAACATATTGGTCATCTGGTCGTGACCGCCAATATCGTGAAAAAAGATCTGGTGCGCGACCCAGGCCTGCACCGTTCCCTGTTTGCCAACGGCGTGTCCACCATGTTGTCCGGTTTCTTTGGCTCAACGCCGAATACCACCTATGGCGAGAATATCGGCGTGCTGGCGATCACCAAGGTTTACAGTACCTGGGTGATTGGCGGTGCGGCGGTGCTTGCTGTCCTGCTTTCCTGTGTAGGTAAACTGGCCGCTGCGATTCAGGCCGTCCCTGTGCCGGTGATGGGTGGCGTGTCGTTGCTGCTGTACGGGGTTATCGGCGCGTCCGGTATCCGGGTACTGATCGAATCTAAAGTGGATTACAACAAGGCGCAGAATCTGATTCTGACCTCAGTGATCCTGATCATCGGTGTTAGCGGTGCGAAGATCCATCTGGGTGCTGTCGAGTTAAAAGGCATGGCACTGGCAACCGTAGTGGGCGTGTTCCTGAGTCTGCTGTTTCGCGTCATCAGCGTATTCCGTAAGGAAGAAGAGGTGATTGACGAGACGGACGACAAGGCTTCTGCGCAGTAATGTCGTGGCCCGCCGGTGCGCTGGCGGGCCAGACGGCGAAGCGGCCGGTTGACGGTTCAATCGCAAAAGGTTTCTATGCTAAACTTGATTCGTTTTCCTGCCTGTTTGGTTTGAGGTGCTTCTGAACACTCCGGCACAGTTATCATTGCCACTCTATTTACCCGATGACGAAACTTTTGCCAGTTTCTATCCGGGAGAAAACACGTCTCTGCTGGCTGCTATCCACACGACGCTGGATCAGGAACATGGCAGCTACATCTATTTCTGGTCGCGTGAAGGCGGCGGGCGTAGCCACCTATTACATGCTGCCTGCGCAGAATTATCCCGCCTCGGTCGTGCGGTCGGTTATGTGCCGCTGGATAAACGCGCCTATTTTGTTCCAGACGTGCTGGAAGGAATGGAACAGTTGGCGTTGGTCTGCATCGACAATATCGAGTCGATCGCTGGCGACGAGGTGTGGGAAATGGCGATGTTCAATCTGTATAACCGCATTCAGGAAGGCGGGCGCACCCGGCTGTTGATTACCGGTGATCGTCCACCTCGTCAGATCAATCTGCAACTGGCAGACCTGGCGTCCCGTCTCGATTGGGGGCAGATCTACCGTTTACAGCCGCTGTCGGATGAAGAGAAAGGCGAAGCGTTACAGTTACGCGCCCGGCTACGTGGTTTTGAACTGCCGGAAGATGTCAGCCGTTTTCTGCTGAAACGACTGGATCGGGAGATGCGCACGCTGTTCATGACGTTGGATCAACTGGACCATGCTTCCATTACCGCTCAGCGTAAGCTGACGATTCCTTTCGTCAAAGAGATCCTCGGTCTATAGTGCCTCTCGTCACAGAATATCCAGCACCTGCTCCGGCGGTCGACCCAGTTTAGCCTTGCCGTTGGCGACAACGATCGGGCGTTCAATCAGTTTGGGATGGTCCACCAGCGCCTGAATCAGCTGTGTTTCCGTCAGGCTCTCGTCGGCCAGATTCAACTCGCGGTATAGCTCTTCTTTACGGCGCATCAGTTCACGCGCGCTGGCAAAACCCAGTTGTTTGAGCAGGTTACCGAGCGTGGCGGCATCTGGCGGTGTGTCCAGATACAGCACCACTTCCGGTTCGATGCCTTGCTGCTGAAGTAATGCCAGGGTTTCGCGGCTCTTGGAGCAGCGGGGATTATGATAAATGGTCACCGGTTTAGTCATTCAACTCACCTTTTTCAGGATTTCTCATAAGGGCGGAAGCGCTGCTGCAACGCTCGCAGTTGATCGATGCGGGCGTCGTAGCGCGCCTGATCCATGCTGCCGAGTTTACTTTGCGAACTGGCGTTGCTTAACAGGCGGATTGCCTGATCCAGTTTGCCGTTCAGCGACAAACTCTCTGCCCGGGACGCCAGTTCTTCGCTACGCATGTTTTGCGCGGCACAAGCCTGCGCCAGTAAGTCCCAACCGTTTGTATCATCCGGGTGGGTGTACGTGTATTTGCGCAGAATGCGGATGGCATCGGCAGACTTGTGACTTTCCACCATCGCGTTGGCCAGGTTGAGCTGCAACACCGGGTTGTCTTGTACATCCGGTACTTTCTGTAGGCGAGCGACCGCCTTATCGGCACGCTGTTGGCCGATATCAATATCGGTCATCAGGTCAAGAAACCAGGGGTTAGACGGTGACTTGTCCAGCAGCGGTTGTAATGTGGTGCGCGCGTCATCGTATTTCTTGGCCTGATAGGCGCGGATGGCCCGGCCATATTGGGCAGCCAGTTGCTCGCGTGCGTTGCCTTTGGCCCAGTTATCCAGCAAGGCGGCACCATAGGGGTTGTCCTGCGAGCCGTACATGCCCAGTACGCGGGCTTTGGCGAACAGAAAATCCTGCGAGGAATGTACCGGGCTAGACTTCATCTGGTTGGCACGGTTACGAGCGTCTGACAGGCGGCTTTCTGGTAACGGGTGAGTCAGCAGCATTTCTGGCGGTTTGGTGGCGTAACGGGATGCATCTGCCAGCCGTTGCAGGAAGTTGGGCATGGCCTGCGGGTCGAATCCGGCACGTTGCAGCACCTGAATCCCGATACGGTCTGCTTCCTGTTCATTGGATTGGGTAAAGCTGATAACGCTTTGCTGAGCACCGGCCAGCGTGCCGCTCAGCGCGGCGAAACCGGCTTGTGGGTTTGCCATCGCCAGTAGTAGCGAGCCGAAAGCACCGGCCCAGGCCAGTGGCGCGTTGGTTTTCTGTGCTTCCATCGCGCGCGCCAGATGGCGCTGGGTCACGTGGGAGATTTCGTGCGCCAGTACCGAGGCCAGCTCGCTTTCACTCTCTACGTAGCGGAACAGTCCGGAATGCAGCACCACATTGCCGCCAAAAAAGGCAAAGGCGTTGATTTCGTCGTTATTGACCAAAAAGAAATGGAACGGCGTTCGCACGGAGTCGGCCGACTTGACCAGCCGCCCGCCCAACTGGTTGATGTACTGCAACAGGAGTGGGTCGTTAATCAGCGGCGCACCGGCGCGTAGCTGGCGCAGGTAGAAATCCCCCATCACCAGTTCCTGGTTGATGCTGAGTGTTCCACCCGCGGTGGTGCCGATGTCCGGCAGATTTTCCTGTGTGCTGGCTGGAAAACCTTGCGGGCTTGCGCTCAGCAACACACCTGCCAGCATGGCGATAACCGTCTGTTTGAGCCGATAGGACATAACGGATGCAACCTTCTGTACAGCCTGAAAGAATTGCCATCATCTTAGCCAGCGGCGGCACACAATGAAACACAAGTAGGGGAAAAGACGACGTAAAAAATGGAAAATACGGTGCGAAAGCCAGTTTGCCGGTGCATCAGACGCTGCACCGGCAACAATAGAGAAGGAAAGGGTTCAGGCACCTTTCAGGTAATTCAGCACGATGTCGTGGTGGTTACTGGTTTTGAAATCATCGAACACATGTTCGATGTTACCTTCTGCGTTGATCAGGAAACTGACCCGATGAATACCGTCATAGGTTTTCCCCATGAAGGTTTTTTCACCCCAGACGCCGAACTGTTCTGCCACCTGGTGGTCTTCGTCAGCCAGCAGGGTAAAGTTCAGCAGCTCTTTTTCAGTAAAGCGGGACAATTTTTCCGGTTTATCGGTGCTGATGCCAAGAACCTCAACGCCGAGCGTTTTCAGTTCGTCCATGTTATCGCGAAGCCCACAGGCTTGCACGGTGCAACCTGGTGTCATGGCCTTGGGATAGAAATACACCAACACCCGCTGTCCCTGGAAGTCGGCCAAATTAACTTGTTCGCCATCCTGGTCGGGCAAGCTAAATTTCGGTGCAGTATCACCGGCTTTCAGTGTGGTCATCACTACTCTCCATCTTTCTCTTCGTGCTGTGGATAGTTCACAACGTGTGGATAGTTCACAACGCTAATACTGCCTTGCGCGTGCAGTTCTGTACATAGCTGATGAAAGGCTGGCTCAATAATTGAGTCTGCCAGCATGGCCGGGCTGTGCGCCGTAATCTGGATGTACAGTTGCGGCGGCATATCGCCATCGGCGGGGCGGGTTTTGGACACCAGCTCAGCGATATTCATTTGATGCGAATCGAACAGATCGGTAAAGCGTTCAATGATGTGTGGTGAATCAGCCACATCCACCTTGACCCAGACGGTGGCGGGCATCGGCGGGCGGGACTGCGATTCGGTGCGTTTCATCACGATCAGCAAATCCAGCTCGGCACCCTTGAGCGGCAGGGTGGATTCGATGAGCGTAATCGCGTTCCAACTGCCGGACAGCAACATGATAAAGGTGAACTCCGTGCCCAGCATCGCAAGTCGGCTATCTTCAATGTTGCAGCCACAACTGCTGACGTGGCGGGTAATCGTGTTGACGATACCGGGACGGTCGGTCCCCAACGCGGTAATGACCAGATAGTGTTCTTGTGGGCGCGGCAAAATAGTGCTTCCTGTACAAAATGTTGGGAGTAACATGGTAAACATAAAAAAAACCACCTGCCAAGCGCTGACAACCGCGGTTGCAAGCTTGCTTTTGCATAGAAGTCAAAAGTACCATGAAGCACTTGTTTGTGGAGGGGATGGCCAATGTTTACGGGTAGTATTGTTGCTCTGGTTACGCCGATGGACGACAAAGGTGCCGTTGATCGTGCAAGCCTGAAAAAACTGATTGATTATCATGTCGCTAGCGGAACTTCCGCGATTGTGTCGGTGGGAACCACCGGCGAGTCCGCCACCTTGAGCCACGATGAGCATGGCGACGTGGTGATGCTGACGCTGGAATTGAGCGATGGCCGTATCCCGGTTATTGCCGGTACTGGCGCTAATTCGACCGCTGAGGCGATTTCCCTCACCCAGCGTTTCAACGACACGGGCGTGGCCGGGTGCCTGACCGTGACGCCGTATTACAACAAGCCGACGCAGAACGGCCTGTTCCTGCACTTCAAGGCGATTGCCGAGCATACCGACCTGCCGCAGATCCTCTACAACGTGCCGTCCCGTACCGGTTGTGACATGTTGCCGGAAACCGTCGCCCGGTTGTCAGAAATCAAAAATATTGTCGCCATTAAGGAAGCAACCGGGAACTTAAGCCGGGTCAGTCAGATCCAAGAGCTGGTTCATGAAGATTTCATCCTGCTGAGCGGCGACGACGCCAGCTCGCTGGACTTCATGCAACTGGGTGGCGACGGCGTGATTTCCGTGACTGCCAACATCGCAGCCCGCGAAATGGCGGCGTTGTGCGAGTTGGCGGCGCAAGGGAATTTCGTTGAAGCCCGCCGTCTGAATCAGCGTCTGATGCCGTTGCATCAGAAACTGTTTGTTGAACCCAATCCGATTCCGGTGAAATGGGCCTGTAAGGCATTGGGATTGATGGCGACCGACACGCTTCGTCTGCCGATGACACCGCTGACCGATGCCGGTCGTGATGTGATGGAGCAGGCTATGAAGCAGGCGGGTCTGCTGTAACCGTTAGGGAGATTTGATGAGTTCTTCATTGCAAAAGTCGATGGTGGCAAAAGTTGTCGGTGTTTCGCTGATCATGTTGCTGGCCGCCTGTACCAGCGATCAACGCTACAAGCGTCAGGTCAACGGCGATGAATCCTATCTGAAAACCCCCGAGCATCGGGCGCTGAATGTGCCGTCCGGCTTGATTCTGCCTTTGCAAAATGGGGATTATGAGGTTCCGCCGGTCAACCAGAATGGGTTGGTAGGCAAGGCGCTGGATATTCGTCCGCCGATGCAGCCATTGGCTTTGTTGAATGGTTCCCGCGGTCAGGTTTCCGGCAATAGCGCTACGCTGCTGCTGGAAAATAATGCGCGTAACAGCAGCCTGTGGGCGGTGCTGACGCAGGTTCTCCAGTCAAAAGGCTATACGATCGCCAGCCGTCAGGATGCCAGCCGGACGCTGACGACCGATTGGGTCAACTGGAAGCGTGAAGACGAAGATGTGGCGCATCAGGCGCGTTATCAGATAAGCCTGCAGACGCAGGGGTATCAGCTGGCGTTGACGGTGAAACTGCTGGATTTGCAGCAGAACACCAGCCCGGTGACGGAAAGCAGCGAAATTCAGCGTTATACCGCGCTGATGCTCAATACGCTGTCCGACGAGCTGGACAAACGTCTGAATGATAACGACAGCGCACAGGCCAGCCGTAACAGCCAGCAGTTGAATGTCCAGAGCGGTGCCGATGATTCCGGCCTGCCGTTGCTGGTGGTGCGTGGTTCCTACAATCAGGTATGGGATCGTCTGCCGAAGACGCTGGAGAAGGTCGGTATGACCATCAGCGATCGCAGCCGTCCGCAAGGTTCTGTGTCTGTCAGCTATAAGGCACCGGGCAGCAGTACCTGGAATGAACTGGGGGCGCGTGACCCTGAATTGTCGAACGGTGACTATAAGCTGCAGGTCGGCGATTTGGGTAACCGCAGCACGCTGCAATTTATCGACTCGAAAGGACATACGCTAAGCCAGTCGCAAAACGACGCGCTGGTCGCAGTGTTGCAGGCCGCGTTTAGCAAGTCGTAAAACGCAAGAATATATATCCTAAATAATTCGAGTTGCAGGCAGGCGGCGACGCAGCGAATCCCCAGGAGCTTACTTAAGTAAGTGACTGGGGTGAGCGAGGAAAGCCAACGCACATGCAACTTGAAGTATGACGGGTATAAGGGTCGGGTTCTCCGGCCCTTCTTCATTTGTCATCAACGTGATGGATTTATCAACACGTTCAATTAACGGGCCCGGTGCGGGTGGCCCTTACTTGTGTGGAGTAATGAAAGATGCAAAAGCTAGCTGAGTTGTATCGCGGAAAAGCGAAAACGGTCTACACCACGGAAGATCCGGATCTGCTGGTGCTGGAGTTCCGCAATGATACGTCAGCAGGGGATGGCGCTCGCATTGAGCAGTTTGATCGCAAAGGGATGGTGAACAACAAGTTCAACCACTTCATCATGACCAAGCTGGAAGAGGCCGGGATCCCGACCCAGATGGTGAGCCTGTTGTCTGACACCGAAGTGCTGGTGAAGAAACTGGAAATGGTGCCGGTCGAGTGTGTGGTGCGTAACCGTGCGGCAGGTTCGCTGGTTAAACGTCTGGGCATCACGGAAGGTGAAATCCTTAATCCGCCATTGTTCGATTTGTTCCTGAAAAACGACGCCATGCACGACCCGATGGTGAATGAGTCCTACTGCAAGACCTTCGGCTGGGTAAGCGAAGAGAATCTGGCGCGGATGAAAGAGCTCAGCTACAAAGCCAACGAGGTACTGAGCAAGCTGTTTGGCGATGCAGGTCTGATTCTGGTGGACTTCAAGCTGGAATTCGGTTTATTCAAAGGCGAAGTGGTGCTGGGTGATGAGTTCTCGCCGGATGGCAGCCGTCTGTGGGACAAAGAAACCCTGAACAAGATGGATAAAGACCGTTTCCGTCAGAGCCTGGGCGGCCTGATTGAAGCCTACGAGGAAGTCGCACACCGTCTGGGCGTTAAATTAGACTAACAGCGCAATCGTTTACGTTCTGGCAGGCGGCCTTCGTTTCCGGTTGCCAGAACGAGTCTGTCATCTGATGAGGGCAGTCGATGCATTTCTCCCCGAGTTTGCCGCCGGTTTATCCCAGCGGCGTTGCAGCCGCTCTGCTGTCCCTGTCCAATGAGTGTTATTATCTCCCGCCTACGCATTGACTGATTCCGGCAAGGATGTTTCATGGCTTTTTTTGACCCAACTCTGCTTATTTTACTGGCGCTGGCCGCTCTCGGCATTATCAGCCAGAACATGACCGTGACGCTGGCCATTCTGTTTTTAGTGGTAGTGCGCATCACGCCGCTGAATCACTATTTTCCGTGGGTGGAAAAATATGGTCTGTCATTCGGGGTGCTGGTGCTGACTATCGGGGTGATGGCACCGATTGCCAGCGGCAAGATTTCCGCTGGTGATGTACTCCACTCGTTTCTGCACTGGAAATCGTTGTTGGCTGTAGCGATCGGTGTCGCTGTCTCCTGGCTGGGGGGGCGAGGGGTAACGCTGATGAGTAATCAGCCGTCGGTGGTAGCCGGTCTGCTGGTCGGTACTGTGATGGGCGTAGCGTTATTCCGAGGTGTGCCGGTGGGGCCATTGATTGCCGCAGGGTTGTTGTCACTGTTGATCGGCAAAGGCTAAGTTTTCTTCGGGGCGCTCATGGAGTCTTTTGTTGTCAGCCAGCAATATCAGCAACGTTACGGCATTCGTCGTCTGCTGGTGCTGAGCGGCCGACCTGATTGGTGCTGCGCTCAGGCACAGCGCCTGAGTGCTTTGTTACCCGGCGATTGGCTGTGGGTCAGTGCCTCCGCGCCGGAAGGAACCACGGCGATCCCACCCCGGAATGTACGTGGTGTGCTGGGCCAGGAGTTTCGACATGCTGTATTTGATGCCCGCAGCGGTCTGGATGCAGAAGCGCTGGCGATGCTGGCTGGTGCTCTCAGCGCGGGTAGCTGGCTGCTTCTGTTAGTTCCGGAGTGGGACAACTGGCCCGATAGTCAGGATGCTGACAGCCTGCGTTGGAGTGAGCAACCGGAGCCGATAGCCACCCCTCGATTTATCCGTCAGGCTCAGTATCAGCTGTTGAGCGATGACGAGGTTGTGCTGTGGCACCAGCAGGATACCGAGCCGGTGATCGCTCCTCCCCATGACCGTTTGGACTGGCAGTCCGCTACCGGTGAGGCTACCCCCAGTCAGCAGGCTATATTGCAGCAGTTACTGCACAGCCCCTGTGCGGTGTCAGTGATCACCGCGCCGCGTGGGCGCGGCAAGTCTACACTGGCAGGTATGCTGGCGCGTCAGTGTCAAGGGGATTGCTGGGTAACCGCGCCATCGCGTGCTGCCAGCGAGATCCTGTTGCGTCAGGCTGGAGACAGGGCTACGTTCCTGGCTCCAGACGCGCTGCTGGCGTTTTGTCGGCAGCATGGTGTACCACCGGTCGCGTGGTTGTTGATCGATGAGGCCGCGGCGATTCCTGCGCCGTTATTGCAGGCGTTGTTGCCGTTTTTCCATCGTGTGGTGATGACAACCACGGTACAAGGGTATGAGGGGACGGGGCGTGGTTTTCTGCTGAAATTCTGTGCGTCGCTGCCGGATTGGCAATCGATTGAACTGACGGAGCCACTGCGCTGGGCAGTGCAGGATCCGCTGGAGAATATCGTCGATCGGGTCATGTTATTTGACGCCGAAAAGCAGGTGCCGGAACGGCTAGCCGGGGTGCCGACGATTCGGCAGGAGCAGCGAGACGACTGGCTGCATCAGCCTGAACGCCTTGCCGGGTGTTATGGATTGTTATGCAGCGCCCATTACCGTACCTCGCCGTTGGATTTACGCCGCTTGCTGGATGCTCCTGGTATGCATATCGCCAGCGCTGGTGTCGAAGGGCAGGTCGGCGGTGTTATCTGGTTGGTTGATGAAGGTGGATTGCCGGAGACACTGGCGCAAGACGTTTGGGCCGGGCGACGTCGGCCGAGAGGAAATCTGGTGGCACAGTCTCTGGCGGCGCACGGTAACCAGTGGCAGGCACCGGTCTTGCGGTCACGTCGCATCAGCCGGATAGCCGTGCTGGCGGCACTGCGTGGTCAGGGTATCGGCCAGGCTCTGGTTCGTGAACAGCAGCAACAGGCGCAGCAGGAACAGTTGGATTTTCTGTCGGTTAGCTTCGGTTTTCAGCCGACATTGTGGCAATTCTGGCAGCGCTGTGGGTTTCAATTGGCGCGTATCGGCAGCCATATTGACGCCAGTAGCGGGTGTTACAGTGCAATGGCGTTGCTTCCGCTCAGCGAGGCGGGTAGCGCGCTGGCCGCGTCAGCGTACCGTGAGTTAACGCGGGACTGGTTTTGGCTGCGGCGAGATATCCCATTAACACTGGCGCTACCACGGGTGGAGGAGCAAGTGCTCACGGCGGATGACTGGCGTAATCTGATGGGGTTTGCTATGGCTCATCGTCCACCTGAAGCTTGTCAGGGGGCGTTGTCGCGCCTGATGATGCGATCGCCGCTGGCATTAATTGCCCTGAGGCTATGGCTTGAGCAAGGTCGAAGTGTGGCGGAGTGCGTTCAGCAGCTTCAACTGTCAGGGAGAAAGGCACTGGTTCAGCGCTGGCGGGCGGAAGCGGCCCAAGCGTTGCGTCAGTTGGATGACGCTGAGTGGCAGCATTGGCATGACATTGTTTTATAAAGAAAACTGCATTATCGCGAGAGTGGTTTGATAGCACGAATCGTTTTATAACGAGAATCGTGTCATAGCGAAAAAAGTGGTTCCCTTTTCAAAATTCATTTCAAGTGGTAGCGATCACAATTTTGTAACTTGGACTGTGATTCAGCCAGCCGATTTCCTGCGTTCATATACACTGATCCTGATACAGGATAATGGAATGACTTGTTCAATAAACCTCAATATTGACCCGCTATCGAGGGGCGTATAGTGACAACTGAAATTTTTTGAACAGACGGTTTCCCCTGAAGGTAACCGCAGGAGAGGCGATATGAAGCATGACTATTTTGTGGTGCAAAATCCATCTTCACCTAAGCAGTTATTTTTGCTATTTCATGGCGTAGGCGACAATCCGGCTTCCATGGGGCAGATCGGCCGTTATTTTGCCGAATCGTTCCCGATGGCTCAGGTTATCAGTGTTGGCGGTCCAGAAGCGATTGGTCTGGGCGAAGGGCGCCAATGGTTTTCGGTACAAGGTGTCACCGAGGAGAATCGCGCTCGTCGCGTCAACGCTATTATGCCACGGTTTATCGAAACCGTTCGCTACTGGCAGGAAACCACGGGAATCGATTATTCCCACACTGCGTTGATCGGTTTTTCTCAAGGGTCGATCATGATCCTTGAAGCATTAAAAGCGGAGAAAAATCTGGCCGGGCGGGCGGTGGCGTTTAGCGGTCGCTTTGCCACATTGCCGGAGCAGCCGCTGTATGATGTTGTGGTTCACCTGATTCATGGCGAGGAGGACCCGGTGATTGTGGCGGATCATGCTCGTCAGGCTGCACAGAGTCTGCGCGCCCAAGGGTCGGATTTCACGTTGGATCTGGTGCCGCAGCTGGGACATGCCATTGATGGTCGTATGATGGAGAACGCGCTGGATCGGCTGCATCATTACATCCCGAAACGCTTCTGGGATGAAGCGGTGATGGGCGCGCGCGGTGAACTGGTGGCATTTCGCTGACCGACTGATATTTTGTTAGCCGGTTAACCAGACGCTTACCGTCATAAGCAAGAAAGTCAGTATAAAAATGAGGCCGGGTCGCTATTATGCGGTCCGGCCTCGTGGTTTTCAGTGTGCAGGGTCAGGGTTTTTTCTGCGGCCAATCGTCTTCGTCGTCCCACTGTGCATTATTGTCGCGGTGCGGCGGCAACGGCGGTTTGTCATGCAGAAAACGTTTATGATCAAGACGGCTCAGTTCCTTGATACCATTGACCAGCATTCCCAGTAACACCAGCAATATTACCCACCAGTAATCAGCCAGCCATCCCATGGTTGTTCCTCATAGACAGATATCCCGTGTTAACGGGGTTATTGTGCCTCAACAGACAGTATAAAGCGTTGGAACAACATCGGTAGATTTGGTTCCAGCCAGTGCCGACCGGCAATGTCTTCGCCTTGCCAGGCTTGCAGAATGTGTTCCGGCATCAGCTGAACCATGGCGAGGCGGGCCAGCGGTGCATAGCTGAGATGCCAGGGTTCAATGGCGATGCCACCGGTGTCCTGCGCGAATGGCCGGTAAAAGCCGAATGCGGCCATGTGTTCGGTCAGCCAGTCGCTGAGTTCGGCAAAGTAACCGCCCGGCTGGTATTCCCATGGTTCCAATTGCAGTTTTTGGCCGGTGGGCAAGCGGTCAGGGTCATAAATATCCAGATCGCTTCCCCAGTGGTGACGGCTGCCGCCTGGTAGCGCAGACCAGCGTAGGATAGCCTCGCAACGCGCGCCTTCGTCTAGCGAGAGCGCGTCTAGCGGTCGGCTGTGTTGATCCAGCAACGGGCGTTGGCCGGTAAACTTGCCGTTCCAGATTTGCCGCTGGCGCTCAAAATCCCGAAATGTACTGGCAGGTTGCAGGTTGAATCCATCTTGTCGCGCTGCCTGCTGCATGGCCGTAAATGCGGTGACTGCGTCGGGTTGCAGACGATGCGACCCGCTTAGCGCCACCAGATGACGGTCACTTTTGCCGGTCAGGCAGGCGGAAGACATCATGCGACCAATTGCTCCATAACGCGCTGATACATGCGACTCAGCAGTTGCAGATCGGCGGCGCTGACGCACTCGTTCACTTTATGAATCGTGGCGTTGACTGGCCCCAGCTCCACCACCTGTGCGCCCATGCGGGCAATAAAGCGACCATCTGAGGTGCCACCAGTAGTAAGAAGTTGCGGGGTGATTTCACTGTAGTGTTCAACGGCGTTGACCACCGCATCCACCAGTTCACCACGGCCTGTCAGGAACGGATGACCGGACAGTTGCCATTCCAGCGTGTAGTGAAGCTGGTGACGATCAAGCAGCGCTTTGACCTGCTGTTTAATGAGTTCATCGGTCAGCTCAGTACTGAAGCGGAAATTGAATTGCACGTATAGCTCGCCGGGAATGACGTTATTGCTACCGGTGCCGGCGTTAATGTTGGCTATCTGCATACTGGTGGGGGGGAAGAATTCGTTGCCCTGGTCCCAGACGGTCGCCACCAGTTCATTCAGTGCCGACATGGCCCGATGTACCGGGTTATCCGCCAGATGCGGGTAGGCAACATGGCCCTGAACGCCATGAACTCGCAGATTAGCGGTGATAGAGCCGCGTCGACCGTTTTTCACTACGTCACCAACCCGATCGGTACTGGACGGCTCGCCGACCAGACAGTAGTCCAACCGCTCCTGACGCGCCATCAGCGTTTCCACGACCTTGACGGTGCCGTTGACAGCACTGGCTTCTTCGTCGGAAGTGATAAGAAACGCCAGTCGACCCTGATGATTAGGGTGTGCAGCGACAAAACGTTCTGCCGCCACAACCATCGCTGCCAGTGAGCCTTTCATGTCTGCTGCACCACGACCGTACAACATGCCGTCACGAATTGCGGGTTCAAACGGTGGCGTCTGCCAGTGGCTATTATCACCCACAGGCACGACATCGGTATGACCGGCGAACGCCAGTGTTTTTCCCTGACCACGGCAGGCCCAGAAATTTTGGGTATCACCGAAATCCAGCTTTTCGACGATGAAGCCGATGGCTTGCAGGCGTTCAATCATGAGAGCCTGACAACCGGCATCATCCGGACTGAGAGACGGGCGTTTGATGAGCTGCTGGGCCAGTTCAATTACCGGGCAAGACATGTGAGGTGTTCTCCGTAAAAAATTGCTGATAGCTGTCGTCACTGAAACCGAGCAGGGTTTTCCCATCATCGCTTTCCAGCAACGGGCGTTTGATCAACGCGGGCTGCTCCAGCATAACAGTTTTTGCTGCCGCTTCATTATTGATGGTGTTACGGTACGCCTCTTCCAGTTTACGCCAGGTGGTGCCTCGGGTATTCAGCAACGGTTGCCAGCCTGTGCGATCGATAAAAGACTGCAGGCGTTCCGCTTCCAGTCCGTCAACTCGATAGTCATGAAAACGGTAGTCAATCTGATGGTCTTCCAGCCAGCGACGGGCTTTTTTTATGGTATCGCAGTTTTTAATACCGTACAGGATGATGGTCATGGGTAAAATCCGTTACTTTTCATGTCTCAAGGGCAAAAAAGCATACAGTATAAACGTCAGATGGGGCAGGAGATTAAAATTATCTTAAGAAATCATGGGGTTGAGTTTGCTGGGTATGTTTCGGAAATGCGAAAGAGAGCACATTTTTGCGCCCCAAAGTCTTTATCTTGGCTAAAAAAGAAGCGTATAATAACCCCGTAAGACAACAAATCTCTAAGGAGCTACCATCATGATCGAAGTCGAACTCAACAACTGGAAAAGCTTCATCGACGCAATGCTGCGTAAGTAATTGCTGATGTATTTAGACTAGTACAAATTTATTTACTGTCATTAGTCACCAGGTCCCTAATTTAGTCTCACCAAAGCAGCAATCCTCGGATTGCTGCTTTTTTTATGTGACAGAGGATGGTTTTAATCGACTGATTTTTAAAAATTAATTTTCGCTTAAGGTGTGTGTGTTATTCCTAAACTCCCCCATTTTATTCCGTTTTTTTCTTCTCATTTTTGTGATGAGTATCTCACTTTTTCTCTCATGTTTTTCGATTTGCTGCCGGGGATAAAGTGGTGAAATGAGGAAGCCTGAGTAAATAAAAGAGGCTATTATTTGCCTTTGCTTTCCCAGTGCTAGCCTGGCTCATGACCTAAGCAAAACATGCCGCTATCAGCACGTGCATCGCATGGTGTGGTAGCTAACAGCGTGTAAGATGCCAAGGAATGTGGTTGTGGGTTATAAAAATGCTGGGTGAATGGAGTCAGTTCGCTTTTTTATCATGTTTTGTCACTTTTTGGTGATGTTCGGCTGGACAAATGCGCCGCTACTTGCTGTACTGTGTTTGACACAGATTTTGTGTCGTTCATTCATGTAAAGGTAAGTTTGATGTCTAAGATTAAAGGTAGCGTTAAGTGGTTTAATGAGTCCAAAGGATTCGGTTTCATTACTCCGGAAGATGGCAGCAAGGACGTATTCGTTCACTTCTCTGCTATCCAGAGCAACGGTTTCAAAACCCTGGCTGAAGGTCAGCGCGTAGAGTTTGAAATCACCAGCGGCGCTAAAGGACCTTCTGCTGCTAACGTTATCGCTATTTAATTATACCGATTTCCTGAAAAACCCGCCTGATGGCGGGTTTTTATTTTGTGTTTTTCCTGTCTTATCTCTCAGTGGGCGCTTAGCCAGCCTACCAGCGCGAATGCTAGCGCTGTCATGATCAGCGAACCTAGCAGGTTGAGCAGTAAATTAAACAGTGCTGCGGTCCATTCACCACTCTGTAGCAAGGTCACCGTTTCGTAGGAAAAAGTAGAGAATGTCGTCAGACCGCCGCAAAAACCGGTGGTGAGCAACATTTTCCATTGTGGCGGAAGGTCGGGCTGGCGTATGAAATAGCTCATAGCCGCACCGATAACGAAAGCACCGAGCAGGTTGGCCAGCAGAGTACCAGCAGGAATCTGAGGAAACAGGGTATTAAAGCGTACACTGAGTTGCCAGCGTGCGACACTGCCAATCCCGCCACCAATAAAAACAGCAAGTAACGTACTATACATAGTCACCTTTTCATTCAAGGGTAAGTTGGGCTAATCTCGAAAGGGCACGCCCGATTGAGGGACTCGCAGACATCATCAGCCGGAAGGGCGGTTATGGAGGAATGTCATCTCCATTACTGGCTATAAAAGTTTACCTGTATGGTGATGTTTTTTGTAGCCGTGGTAGTTTTACCAAATGTATCCGCTTGCCATGTATGAAGGAGCCAGATATGAAAGTGGCGCTTGGTCAGTTTGCCGTACAACGTCTATGGCAAGACAATGCCCAGACGTGCATAACATTAATGGTACAGGCCGAGTCTGCTGGCGCTGACCTGCTGGTGCTGCCGGAGGCGGTTCTGGCGAGAGATAATACAGACCCAGAATGGGGTGTCGGTTGTGCCCAGCCGATCACCGGCCCGTTTGTCAGCCAACTGCTGACTGCCAGCCAGTCGCTGGATATCAGTGTGGTATTGACTCTACATACGCCTGCGGCGGATGGACGTGTGCATAATACGCTGTTGGTTATCCGACGGGGCGAAGTGTTGGTTCACTATCATAAGCTGCATTTGTATGACGCATTTTCGGTACAGGAGTCCCGACGGGTGACGCCAGGAACAACTCTGCCACCGGTGGTGGAGGTGGCCGGAATGCGCGTCGGGTTGATGGTGTGCTACGACATCCGCTTTGCTGAGATGGCGCGCCAATTGGCGGTCAATGGCGCTGATGTGCTGGTGGTGCCCGCTGCCTGG
Source organism: Dickeya undicola (assembly GCF_000784735.1). Lineage (GTDB taxonomy): Bacteria > Pseudomonadota > Gammaproteobacteria > Enterobacterales > Enterobacteriaceae > Dickeya > Dickeya undicola. Next base: position 80,477 of record NZ_JSYG01000032.1, on the reverse strand, counting down.
GTAAAAGGCCCGCAGAAAGAAGCGCACTGGGAGTTGCTAGCGAGAACACGGGCATTGGAGAACACGTGTTATTTGGTCGCGACAGGGGAGTGTAGCGACAGGAACATCGGCAATAGCATGGTGGTGGATCCGCTGGGTGTGGTTATCGCTCAGGCCGCTGAACAGCCTGAATTGTTGTTGACGGAGCTGACGCTGGAGCGTATTCAGGCCGTTCGTCGCCAGTTACCTGTGCTACATCACAACCGCTTTAAGCCGCCTGTACTACGATAACAGCAAGGTATATTACGTCCCGGATAAAACACAGCGACGGGTGATGAACGTCGTACTTTGTTACAGATAACCATTGCCTTATCCGGTGTGTCGACTTAAAAAAGAGCTATGTAAAGCGCGCTGGCTTTTCCAGCTCACATTATCAGGTAGGTATGTATGGAAGGTATCAGTATTACCAAGCTCTTAGTGATTGGCGCCTTGATTGTTCTGCTGTTTGGCACCAATAAACTGCGCACTCTGGGCAGTGATCTGGGTGCCGCTATCAAAGGTTTCAAGAAATCCATGAGTGATGAACAGCCAACGGCTTCCACTCAGGATGAACATCCGACTGCTATCAGCGAAAAGCGTTCTAAAGAATAATTATCAGCGCTGACAGGCATCACAATAAAAAAAGCGGAGGGGTTAACCGTCCGCTTTTTGTCGTTCCTGTATTTTTTGTAATGGAATGTTACGGGTTGTCACCCGTTATTTGACTTCCATTCCTTTGGCCTGCAAATCGGCGTGGTAAGACGAACGAACGAACGGACCGCAGGCCGCATGGGTAAAGCCCATTGCCAGCGCTTCCGCCTTCATTTCCTCAAACTCTTCCGGCGGCACATAACGTTGTACCGGCAGGTGGTGACGGCTGGGTTGCAGGTACTGACCTAACGTCAGCATGGTTACCCCGTGGCGGCGCAGGTCGCGCATTACATCCAGAATTTCATCGTTGGTTTCGCCCAGGCCAACCATCAGACCTGATTTTGTTGGGATATCGGGATGAGCCGCTTTGAATTTTTCCAGCAGCTTCAGCGACCAATCGTAATCGGCACCTGGACGTACCTGACGATAGAGGCGCGGTACGTTTTCCAGGTTGTGGTTAAATACGTCTGGCGGCGTGGCGGTCAAAATATCCAAAGCCCGATCCATACGGCCGCGGAAATCTGGCACCAGCGTTTCAATTCTGATACTCGGACTTTTACGGCGAATAGCACTGATGCAGTCGGCAAAATGCTGAGCACCGCCGTCACGCAGGTCATCGCGGTCAACCGAGGTGATCACCACATAGCGCAGTCCCATATCGTGAATGGTCTGGGCCAGTTTTTCTGGCTCGTTGGCATCCGGGGTCAGTGGGCGTCCGTGGGCGACATCGCAGAACGGGCAGCGACGGGTACAGATGGCACCGAGGATCATAAACGTGGCGGTGCCGTGGTTGAAGCACTCCGCCAGATTAGGGCAGGATGCTTCTTCGCAAACCGAGTGCAGACCATTACGGCGCATGGCGTCCTTGATGCCCTGAATTCGGCTGGAGTCCGCGGGTAATTTGATTTTCATCCATTCCGGCTTGCGGAGCATCTCCTGACGCTCGGTGACGACAGTACGTACCGGGATCAGGGCCATTTTGTCTGCATCGCGGTATTTGACGCCACGTTCGATCTGAATCGGTTTACTCATGTTTGCGTAATTTCCAGTTCTGAATCGCTGTTATGAGTTTATATAAAACTCATTGGATTACGTGTGTTGTTAAACTTTTTTTTAAAAAGCTCACAAAATTATATCATCAATGGCTGCCCACGAGCAGCCATTGAGGGACAAAATACAGAAATAATGTAAATAAAATGTAACTTAACAGCGTCGGGCTGCGTCAGGCGTGCTCTGTGGGCGTGGAGCCCCTTGCTGCGTCCAGTTCCACTCCAGCCATTCCTGCTGACGGTAATCCAGCAGTTCCATAAACGCGTTCACCATCACTGGCGCGGCATCAGCTACCGTTACACCGGGAACCAGCTCGCTGAGTTGAGTCATTGCCATCCCAGCGTAACCGCAAGGGTTAATACGCAGGAAAGGGGACAAGTCCATCGCAATGTTCAGCGCCAAGCCGTGAAACGAGCAGCCGTGACGGATACGCAGGCCCAGTGAGCAGATTTTCCGTTCGCCGACGTAAACGCCAGGGGCGTCAGGACGGGCGTGTGCGTCAACGGCATAATGCGCCAGCGTATTGACGACGGTATTTTCGATTGCGGTTACCAGCTGACGCACGCCAACTTTGCGGCGTTTGATATCGATAAGCACATACATCACTTGCTGGCCGGGGCCGTGGTAGGTCACCTGACCGCCGCGGTCACTTTGAATCACCGGGATGTCGCCGGGCATCAGAACATGCTCGGCTTTGCCCGCCTGCCCCTGGGTAAAGACCGGTAGGTGTTGTACCAGCCACAATTCGTCAACGCTGTGGCTGTCCCGCTGTTCGGTGAAGGTATGCATAGCCTGCGACACTGGTTCGTAAGGCTGTACGCCCAACTGGCGCACGATGAGGGTATCGCTGACCAGTGTGCCACTGTTCATGACCGTATCACTAGCTATGATCGTATCCTGTTGCAAGAGTGTCATCGTCGGGTGAAGAGGGAATGAGCGCAATTATAGCGGGGTGATGCTACAGCGAATAGCGGTTTCCTCACTTGTCTCCGTATTCAGGAGACAAGGTCAGAGAGCGTCGGCGTTACAGCACCACACGTACAATATCGATGTTACCCAATTCTTCGTATAGCGTTTCTACCTGTTCGATATGGGTGGCGATGATAGTAATCGACACCGAATGGTAGTTGCCTTTGGTGCTGGGTTTGATTTGCGGGTTATAGTCGCCGGGAGCATGGCGTTGAACCACTTCCACAACCCGATCCACCAGCTCTGGTTTTGCCAGCCCCATGACTTTGTAGGTAAATGAACAAGGGAATTCAAGCAATTCGTTGAGTTTGGTTTTCATGGCGACTCCAGAGTCATTCATTAGTACAAAATTATCACTCCCGCCGAAGCGGGAGTGTTAAGTATGACCGAAATCCTGTTGTTCGATCCTTAAGTGAGCAACATAAGGGCTGTTGCTCAAGATTCAAGGGGGATCAACTGAACCAGCGGTGGAACATCAGTTTTATGTAGTCGAACAGTCGTCCGAAAATTCCGCCTTCTTTGACTTCGTTCATCACCACCAGCGGACGCTGCTCGATCACTTTGCCGTCTAACTGGAAGTTGATGGTGCCCACCACCTGGTTTTTGGCCAGTGGTGCGTGCAATTCCGCATTGGTCAGCACATAGCTGGCTTTCAGGTCTTTCATGCGGCCACGAGGAATAGTGATATAGGCATCTTTATCCACGCCCAGCGATACCCGGTCGCTATCGCCGAACCACACTGGTTCAGAAGCGAACTCTTTGCCGGTTTTCAGCGGTGCTACGGTTTCAAAGAAGCGGAAGCCCCAGGTCAGTAGTTTCTTGCTCTCTGTTTCACGGCCTTTGAACGTCCGCCCACCCATTACGGCGGAGATCAGGCGCATCTGGCCTTCGGTTGCGGAGGCTACCAGGTTGTAACCAGCGGAGGCAGTATGACCGGTTTTGATGCCATCAACGGTCAGGCTGCTGTCCCACAACAGGCCGTTACGGTTCATCTGGCGGATATTGTTGAAAGTAAACTCTTTCTCTTTATAGGTCGCGTACTCATCCGGGACATCGCGGATCAATGCCTGACCAATCAGTGCCATGTCGCGGGCTGAGCTGTACTGACCTTCAGCATCCAGGCCGTGGACTGTTTTGAAGTTGGTGTTCTGTAAACCCAGGGCTTTGACGTAACCGTTCATCAGATTAACGAACGAATCCTGGCTACCCGCTACGTAGTCAGCCATTGCGACGCAGGCATCATTACCGGATTGCAGAATAATCCCTTTGTTCAACAAATAAACGGGTACGCGATCGCCCGGTTTGAGGAACATCAGCGAGGAGCCCTGGAAATCGGGGTTACCGGTAGCCCAGGCGTCTTTGCCAATAGTCACGACATCATTTGGGCTTATCTTCCCGGCTTTAATCGCCTGGCCAATGACGTAGCTGGTCATCATTTTTGTCAGGCTGGCGGGGTTGCGACGGGTGTCGGCGTTCTTTTCCGCCAGCACTTTACCCGAGTTGTAATCAATCAGGATATACGCTTCGGCATCAATATCCGGGACGGCAGGAATCATGGTTTTCAGATTAATGTCGTCTGCGTAGGCGAAAGTGGATGCACTGATGGCGAGCAACGTGCCGAGCGCAATACGTTTGGTAAAACAAGACGTGATTACTGTTTTCATGATTGGAACAACAACATCCGTGGGTATGAGTTAAAAAACGAGCCACACTATAACAGATGAAAATCGGGGCGGCACCAGACAATACGTTACGCGATTTTGCCAATTTTCAGGATGATATCGTTATCGCTCGTACAGATAAAGAAAGAGGGAATTTATCCCTCTTTCGAGAGTATGTGCGTTACTGCGCGCCAGATACCGTGGTGATAAATGACGGCTGTTGTGCTTCGCTGGACAGGCGTTGTTGCAGGTCGGCAGCTTGCTGACGGCTCTGGAACGGCCCTAACTGGATACGATATAAGCCGTTATTCAGGGTGACTTTTCCTGGCACACGGAAGCGCTCATTCAGGCTTTTCAGCCAGGTTTGCGCCCGCTGTTGATCGCTCAACGCGCCGACCTGCACCACGATATTGCCGGAACCCGCTGGCACTGTCGGTTGTGACGGTGTGCGTGACGGCTGAACGGCAACCGGTGCTGTCGCCATCGTCGTTGCTCTGAGCGGCGTAGCGGCAGATGTCGGCTCTGGGCTTTCCAGTACTCCGCTGGGCAGTGGCTTAGGCGCACCGAGGAAACTGCCTCCGCTTGATGCACCGGTATTGCTGACTGATGCGTTGCCACTGACGATCGTGTTGCTGCTATTACCTGTTGTTGTCGGCGTTAATGTGGCGTTGCTGATCGGCCGCACCGCAGCGGCAGTAGCCGGTGCACTTTCCATGACCGGAGTCCCCAGACCGCTGGAGCCTAGCGTTGGACGTGACGGCAGGGCAAAACTCTGTTTGGCAACACGAGTGCCGATAGTACCGGGACCAGAAAGTGAGCCGTCCTGTGCTACGCTGATGAAATCTACCTTCACTTTGGTATTGTTGGACAGATTAAGGCGGTCAGCCGCACCTTTGGTCAGATCGATGATTCTGCCTGGCGTATAAGGTCCGCGGTCGTTGACGCGTACCACCAGACGACGGCCGTTGCTGAGGTTAGTGACGCGCACATAGCTGGGAATCGGTAATGTGGGATGGGCTGCGGCCATGGCGTTAACGTCGAATTCTTCGCCGGTCGCGGTGCGATTACCGACGGATTCTCGATCGTGCCAGGTGGCAAAACCGCTTTCACTGAAATTCTCCGGATTTTTGACAATACGGTAGGTTTTGCCGTTCATGCTGTAATCCTGCATGTTGGCGGGGTTGTACGGTTCGTAGCGCGGTTCTGCACCGCTAATTTCTTCCACCGGGCCATTGTATGTCGTGGCCTGCGGTGAGGGCGACTGAGGCTGTTCCGTCACCGCACAGCCTGCCAGAGCCAGGCTGATCGCGCCAATCCAAACCCAATCCTTACGCATTGCTCACCCCTATAAATTCTTGGATAACATTTTGCGGTGAGTGTGTATCGACATGACGATACCGAATCCCGCCATCAAGACGACCAGCGCCGAGCCGCCATAGCTGACCAACGGCAGCGGCACCCCGACCACCGGCAGGATACCACTCACCATGCCGATGTTAACAAACACATACACGAAAAAGATTAGCATCAAGCCACCGACCATCACCCGGCCGAACGAGGTTTGCGCATTGGCGGCGATCACCAGGCCGCGCATGATCAGGAACAGGTATAACGCCAGCAGGATGAGTACACCGATAAGTCCCAGTTCTTCGGCCAGTACTGCAAAGATGAAATCGGTATGGCGTTCTGGCAGGAACTCCAACTGAGACTGGGTGCCATGCAACCAGCCTTTACCGGTCAAACCGCCGGAACCGATGGCGATTTTTGATTGAATAATATGATAACCGGCACCGAGCGGGTCGGTTTCTGGGTCCAGCAGCATCATTACCCTGTCACGCTGGTAATCATGCATCAGGAAAAACCACAAAACGGGGATGAACGCTGCCAGCAAAATGGCTGCGATAGCGATCAGTCGCCAACTCATACCGGCGAGGAACAGTACAAACAGGCCGGACGCACAAATCAGGATAGCCGTGCCAAGGTCTGGCTGGGCCGCAACCAGCAGCGTCGGGACGAACGTCAGTGCCAGCGCGATGCCGGTATTTTTTAACGATGGTGGGCACATATCGCGGTTGATATAGCGAGCGACCATCAGTGGTACTGCAATTTTGGCGATTTCCGACGGCTGAAAACGCACCACGCCTAAATCCAGCCAGCGTTGTGCGCCTTTACTGATCTGGCCGAATACATCCACCATGACCAGCAGGATAAAACAGAAGATGTACAGATACGGGGCCCAACCTTCATAGACTCGTGGCGGAATTTGCGCCATACCGATCATGACGACTAGCCCCAGCACGCATTGGGCTATCTTACGCTCCATCATTCCGGTGTCTTGCCCACTGGCGCTCCACATGACGAACAGGCTGTAGCCCAGTAACGCCATTACACACAGAAGGAAAGGCAGATCAATGTGCATTTTGGTCCAGATTGAGCCTTTTTGTTGACTGTCTGTCATGGTGCCTCTACTCGGTTTCACTGCCTGGCGGCGACGGTGGCGCGTCTGGCAGGTTGGTATTGTTATCGCCCAACATAATATGGTCGAGGATTTGACGCACGATGGTCCCGACAGCTGGCCCTGCACCGCCGTTTTCCAGAATGATGGACATGGCGACTTTCGGGTTGCTGTAAGGGGCGAAAGCGACCATCAGTTTATGGTCGCGCAGCCGCTCGGCAATCCGGTTGGCGTTATAGGTTTCATTTTCCTTCAGGCCAAATACCTGCGCCGTCCCTGACTTGGCTGCAATTTTATACGGTGCATCGGCAAAGAATTTGTGGGCAGTGCCGTTTGGCCGGTTAGCGACGCCGTACATCCCGTCTTTGGCGATTTCCCAGTAGCCGGAGCGAATATCGCCGATCTGCTGGTGTTCCGCCTGACGGTAAGGCACCTGAGTGTTGTTTTCCTGCGTACTGCTAAGCAGATGTGGTGCCTTGACCTGGCCGTCGTTAATCAGCGTGGTAAGCGCTTTGATCATCTGGATAGGCGTGGCGGTCCAGTAGCCCTGGCCGATGCCGACCGGGATAGTATCACCCTGATACCAGGGTTTCTTGTAGCGTTTCATCTTCCAGTCACGGGTCGGCATAATCCCGGCCCGTTCTTCAGACAGATCGATACCAGTGAGATGACCGTAACCGAATTTGCCCATCCACTCAGATAAGCGGTCAATACCCATGTCATAGGCGACTTGATAGAAGAAGGTATCGGCGGATTCTTCCAGCGACTTGGTGAGATTCAAACGCCCATGCCCCCATTTTTTCCAGTCGCGGAAGCGTTTTTCCGAGCCGGGCAACTGCCACCAGCCGGGGTCAAACAACGAGGTGTAAGGCGTGATAACTCCAGCGCTAAGAGCGGATACCGCGATGTAGGGTTTGACAGTAGAGGCGGGTGGGTACACCCCTTGTGTCGCGCGGTTAATCAGTGGCCGATTCTGATCGTTGAGTAGTTCCCGGTAAGCTTTGCCGGAAATGCCGTCGACGAACGGGTTCGGGTCGTAGCTGGGGGTGGATACCATCGCCAGAATACCTGCGTCCCGAGGGTCGGTGACCACCACGGCGGCTCGGCTGCCTGTCAGCAGTTTTTCGATATAGAGCTGGAGATTGAGGTCCAGTGTCAGGGTGATATCTTTACCGGCTTGCGGTGGTTGTTCATGCAACTGGCGAATCACCCGGCCGCGGTTATTGACTTCCACTTCCTCGTAGCCCGGTTTACCGTGCAGTACATCTTCGTAATAGCGTTCAATACCGAGCTTGCCGATATCGTGGGTTGCGGCATAGTCCGCCAGTTTGCCTTCCTTATCCAGCCGTTCCAGATCCTTATCGTTGATTTTGGAAACGTAACCGATGACATGGGTCAACGCTGAGCCATAAGGATAGTAGCGACGCTGGTAGCCTTTGACCTCTACGCCGGGAAAGCGGTACTGATTGACCGCGAAGCTCGCAACCTGCACTTCATTTAATCCGGTTTTGACTGGGATGGAGGTGAAGCGACGCGAACGTTTACGCTCTTTTCTGAAGTTATCGATGTCTTCGTCGGTCAGGTCAATGACCGACTTGAGTGCCTGAAGCGTTTCCTCCAGGTTGTTGACCTTTTCCGGAATCAGCTCCAGCTGATAAATCGTGCGGTTGAGCGCCAGCGGGGTGCCGTTGCGGTCATAGATGATGCCGCGACTCGGGGCGATTGGCACCAGCTTGATGCGGTTTTCATTCGAACGGGTACGATAATCGTCAAAACGTAAAACCTGCAGGTGGTAGAGATTGGCGACAAGAATACCGCTCAGCAGCAAAATACCCAGGAACGCGACCAGCGCCCGGCGTACAAACAGGGCTGCCTCTGCCGTATAGTCACGAAAGGGTTTGCGTTCTATATTCATCCAGCGATTGCTACTTCACAGGGTTCATCGTTCGCCTTACTCCCGATGGTAAGGATGATTGGTGGTAATGCTCCAGGCACGGTACAGACTTTCTGCGACCAGCACGCGCACCAGTGGATGCGGCAGCGTCAGCGGCGACAACGACCAGCTTTGCTCCGCGGCGGCTTTGCACTGTGGTGCTAGTCCTTCAGGGCCGCCAATCAGCAGGCTGATATCGCGCCCGTCCTGTTTCCAGCGTTCCAGTTGTTGCGCCAACTGCGGCGTTTCCCAACGTGAGCCGGGAATATCCAGCGTTACGATGCGGTTGCCTTTACCGACGGCGGCCAACATCAGTTCGCCTTCTCGTTCCAGAATCCGTTTGATATCAGCGTTCTTGCCGCGCTTACCTGCCGGAATCTCTACCAGTTCAAACGGCATGTCTTTAGGAAAACGGCGGAGATAATCGGTAAAGCCGGTCTGCACCCAGTCGGGCATTTTGGTGCCAACGGCGACCAGTTGCAGCTTCATATCAGCCCCAGAGTTTTTCCAGTTCGTACAGGTGGCGGCTCTCTTCTTGCATCACGTGGACGATCACATCACCGAGATCGACCACGACCCAGTCGGCGTCGTTTTTCCCTTCAACACCTAACGGCATCAGCCCGGCAGCGCGGGATTCCTGCACAACGTGATCGGCGATGGAGGTGACATGACGGCTGGAGGTGCCAGTACAAATAATCATGCAGTCAGTGATACTGGATTTCCCTTTTACATTAAGGGCAACGATATTCTGACCTTTCAAATCGTCAAGTTTATCAATAACGAAATCTTGGAGTGCTTGGCCTTGCAAAGGTTCCCCCTTTAATGAGTGGTAAATCTGCCGGTTATGTGGGTTGGCTGGGTTTGGTAAACTAGCCGTTTCACCGTGACGGTTGGCGATTTTTCTATAGCCGAAACCAGCGGCGGAGTATATCACGGCCTTATAGTGAGTGGTATCAACGCATGGCTATCGATAGAGTCTGTGTGTGTCAATATACTTCAGCACACTTTCGGGCAGCAGATCATGGCAATCGAGGCCTTGCTGCCGCCGCTGACGGATGTCGGTAGCGGAGATCGGCAGGAGTGGGGTATGGGCGAGGTAAATCAGCCCGTGACAGTGACGGTGCAACAAGTCGACATCGTGAGTCTGGTGCGCGGTTAGCCAGGCTTCCAGCTCGGCGGTGTCCAACTGCTGGTGGTAACCGGGGCGGGCGCAGACCAGCAAATGACAGTAATTCAGGATTTCCTGCCAGCGGTGCCAGCGATGCAGCGTCAACAGTGAGTCTTGCCCGATAATAAACGCCAGCGGCGCGGCGGCACCTTTCTCGGCACGTAACGCCTCCAGCGTTTCAATGGTATAGGACGGCGTGGCGCGTTGCAGTTCACGATCGTCAATCTGAAGCAGCGGGTTGTCTTGTATCGCCAGCTCAACCATGGTCTTACGTTGGCTGGCACTGGCTTCTGGCTGCTCACGGTGTGGTGGCACGTTGTTGGGCAGCAGAATAACGCGTTGCAGACCAATTTCTTGCGCCAGCGCGGTGACCGGGCGCAGATGCCCGTAATGAATCGGGTCAAACGTGCCGCCAAAGTAGGCAGTCAGCGGTGGGGTAACCGGGAGCGTCGACAAATCGCTATACCTCAAGCAGGCCGTCGGGCAGCGCTTTACCGCATAGAATCATCGACAGCGTTTCCAGCTCAGCCCAGACCGGCTGCCCATAATTCTGTTTCAGGGTGATCTCCAGCTGACTCAGCAGAGTAATCGCCTGCTGGAGCTGGGGCAGTGACAGACGTTGCAGTGCTTGCGTCAACAGCGGACGTCGGTTTTGCCACACTTTGTGCTGGTCTAGCAGTGTGCGCAGCGGTGTTGTTGCCATCCGTCGCTTCAACTGTAGCAGCAACAGCAATTCCCGCTGCACGGTACGTAGCAGGATAACGGGCTCACATTCTTCCAGCCGCAACTGCTGCAAAATGTGCCAGGCGCGTTTGTTTTTACCGCCCAGTAGCGCATCCAGCCAGTGGAATGGGGTGAAGTGTGCGGCATCGTTGACCGCCTGTTCGACCCGCGGCAGCGTCAACTTACCGTCCGGATACAGCAACGACAGTCGCTCCAGCGCTTGCACCAACGCCAGCAGATTCCCCTCGTAGCAATAGCAAATCAACTGGCTGGCTGCGTCATCCAGTTCCAGTTTCATGCTTTTAGCTCGGTGCGCCACCCAGCGGGGGAGTTGTTCCTGCTCTGGCGTCATACAGGGGACGTACACACCCTGTTGCGACAACGCCTTGAACCAGGCGCTGTTCTCCTGCGCTTTGGTGAGTTTGTTGCCCCTGACCATCAACAGAATGTCGGGATGCAGCAAGGTGGACAGCTTGACCAGTTGCTCGCCAACGGGGGCACCGGGACCCGCGTCCGGCAGAGTCAGCAACAGAGTCTGGCGGGAGGCGAACAGGCTGAGCGCCTGACAGGTGGAAAAAATAGCATCCCAGTCGGTGTTGTTATCCACCGTGAAACTGAAGTGTTCCAGAAAGTCTTGCTGATGGGCGACCGTCCGGATTTTGTCCTGACTTTCCTGCAGCAATAGAGGTTCATTGCCGAACAACAGATAACAACCGCGCAGCCCCTCATGGAGCTGCGCGGTCAATTGCTCGGGATAGATCCGAATCATGGGTGTGCCGGTGCGGATGTAGCGGCCTGCGCCTTCTGATTGATCTTCGCGTTCTGGCTTCCTTTGATTGTCAGTAGTTTTCGTACCAACTGCTGGGCCGCCTGAACACGCATTTCACGCAGCACGATATCCTGCTCCGCGTCTTTAGCCAACGCAGCAAGCGGGTTATCGAAGAAGGAACGGAAAATCGTTACGTTGAGCGGATAGATGTCATCACCCGGAATCAGCACCTGTGCTTTGACTTCCAGAACCAACTGATACTCTGCTGTTTTCCCATCCTGGAAAATAGATACGGTGTTACGTGTCAGATGGTCCCCCATAAAACGGAAAGATGGCAGATCCTTACGTGCGGTATTTTCCATAATGTTAACGTTGTTGAGACGCAACTGTTCACGGATGGCCCGCGTCATCGGACCGTAGGGGTCACCACTGTCCAGAATCAGATTATGCAACTGCTCCGGCATCTGAGTGGTGCCGCGCAGATGAAAGCCGCAGCCGGCGGTCATCAAGACCACCAGCCCCAGCACCAGCGTTAAAAACGGGTGTCGCACAGTACCTCCTTGCCTTAACCCACAACCAGGTTAAGCAGTTTGCCTGGAACGAAAATCACCTTACGAACGGTTACGCCATCCAGATATTTGGCTACCAGAGGCTCCTGTGCCGCCCGATCGCGAACCTGCTGCTCGGTGGCATCGGCTGCTACGGTGATTTTGCCGCGAACTTTACCGTTGACCTGTACCACGACCAGGCGGGAGTCTTCCACCATTGCCTGTTCGTCCGCTACCGGCCACGGTGCCTGATCAATGTCGCCTTCGCCTTTCAGCTCGCGCCACAATACGAAGCAGGCGTGCGGAGTGAACGGGTAAAGCATCCGCACGACGGCCAGCAGCGTTTCCTGCGTCAGCGCGCGGTCCTGTTCTGATTCCTGCGGCGCTTTAGCCAGCTTGTTCATCAGCTCCATGATCGCGGCGATAGCGGTGTTGAAGGTCTGACGACGGCCGATATCATCCGTTACTTTGGCGATGGTTTTGTGCAAGTCACGGCGCAGTGCTTTTTGGTCTTCCGTCAGTGCGGCGGCATCCAGCGGTTGAGATGCCCCTTTCCCCGTGTGGTCGTAAACCTGTTTCCACACGCGTTTCAGGAATCGATTCGCCCCTTCCACGCCGGATTCCTGCCACTCCAACGTCATTTCTGCCGGGGAGGCAAACATCATGAACAGACGCACTGTGTCGGCACCGTAGCGTTCTACCATGACCTGCGGGTCGATACCGTTATTTTTCGATTTCGACATCTTGCTCATGCCAGCGTACACCAGTTCACGGCCTTCTTTATCGAACGCCTTGGTGATGCGGCCCTTGTCGTCGCGCTCTAACGTGACGTCGGTCGGCGATACCCAGATACGTTCACCGTTGTTGCCAAGATGGTAGAACGCATCCGCCAGCACCATCCCCTGACACAGCAGACGTTTGGCTGGTTCGTTGGAGTTAACCAGACCGGCGTCACGCATCAGTTTATGGAAGAAGCGGAAGTACATCAGGTGCATGATAGCGTGTTCGATACCGCCGACATACTGATCCACTGGCAGCCAGTAGTTGGCCGCAGCCGGGTCCAACATGCCCTGATCGTACTGCGGGCAGGTGTAACGCGCGTAATACCAGGACGACTCCATAAAGGTATCGAAGGTATCGGTTTCACGCAGTGCTGGCTGGCCGTTGACGGTAGTTTTAGCCCATTCCGGGTCGGCTTTGATCGGGCTGGTAATGCCGTCCATCACCACGTCTTCAGGCAGAATTACCGGCAATTGATCTTCCGGTGTCGGGATGACGGTGCCATCTTCCAGCGTTACCATCGGGATCGGCGCGCCCCAGTAGCGCTGACGGGACACACCCCAGTCACGCAGGCGGTAATTCACTTTACGCTGACCGACGCCCTGTGACACCAGTTTGTCGGCAATGGCGTTAAAGGCAGCGTCAAAATCCAGTCCGTCGAATTCGCCGGAGTTGAACAAACGGCCTTTTTCTGTTTGTGCCTGAGCAGACAGGTCCGGCTCGTTACCGTCGGCCAACAGAATAACCGGTTTCACCGGCAGGCTGTATTTGTGGGCAAACTCCCAGTCGCGCTGGTCGTGGCCCGGCACCGCCATGACCGCACCGGTGCCGTATTCCATCAGCACGAAGTTGGCGGCCCACACTGGCACTTTCTCGCCGGTCAGTGGGTGGATGGCGTACAGACCGGTAGCGACGCCTTTTTTCTCCATCGTCGCCATGTCGGCTTCCGCCACTTTGGTGTTGCGGCATTCGACGATAAAGTCTTGCAGGGCGGGGTTGTTTTCTGCCGCTTTCAACGCCAGAGGATGGCCCGCCGCCACGGCAACATAGGTCACACCCATGAAGGTATCTGGGCGAGTGGTGTAGACGGTCAGGGTATCTGCACCGTCGGCCACATTGAAGGTGATTTCCACCCCTTCGGAACGGCCGATCCAGTTACGTTGCATGGTTTTGACCTGTTCTGGCCAGCTTTCCAGCGTATCCAGGTCGTTAAGCAGTTCGTCGGCGTAGGCGGTAATTTTGATAAACCACTGTGGGATTTCCTTGCGTTCCACCTTGGTGTCGCAACGCCAGCAGCACCCGTCGATCACCTGCTCGTTAGCCAGTACAGTCTGGTCGTTCGGGCACCAGTTCACTGCTGAGGTTTTTTTGTAAACCAGGCCTTTCTCATACAGCTTAGTGAAGAACCACTGTTCCCAACGGTAGTAATCCGGTTTGCAGGTCGCGACTTCGCGATCCCAGTCGTAACCGAAGCCCAGCAGTTTCAGCTGGTTTTTCATGTATTCGATATTGGCGTAGGTCCAGGGCGCTGGTGCGGTATTGTTTTTCACCGCCGCCCCTTCAGCTGGCAGGCCAAAGGCATCCCAGCCAATCGGTTGCAGCACGTTTTTACCCAGCATACGCTGATAACGGGAGATCACATCGCCGATGGTGTAGTTGCGGACATGCCCCATGTGTAGACGGCCAGAAGGATAAGGCAGCATGGAAAGGCAATAGTATTTTTCCTTGCCGGGTTCTTCGGTCACTTTGAAAGTCTGTTTTTCTTGCCAGTGAAGCTGGACGTGCGCTTCGATCTCTTCTGGGCGGTATTGCTCTTGCATGGCTGCCAGTGGTCCTTAGTGAAAATTGCTACCTCAGTAGCATGTTCTGTTTCATTTCAAAAGATCCGCATAGCATAGCTGATAAGCGACTGGCTCAACAACCGCTTGAGGCGGTCTGGGGCTGATTTATGCGGCACGGGTAGCGAAGATGGAGGTTAAACCCGCGGATTGGGAAGCCGCTCCCGGTTGTGTCGGAAAAATCATCTACACTAGGCAGTGCAGGCCCGTCGATAAGCGCTTTCACGCTAAGGAGTCACGATGAGCAAAGTGGTGCAGTATTACCGGGAATTGATGACCGCCGTTACCGAGTGGCTAAGCCGTGGCGAACGAGACATGGATAAGCTGATGTCGGATGCCCGGCAGCAGCTACAGGAAACCAATGCGCTGACGCAAAAGGAGATTGAGCAGGTAATACTGGCGCTCCAGCGTGATCTGGAAGCCTTCTCCCTCAGTTACGAAGAGAGCCAGAATGCCTTTGCCGATAGCGTGTTCGTGCGGGTGATTCGCGAAAGCTTGTGGCAGAACCTGGCGGATATCACCGACAGGACGCAACTGGAATGGCGCGAAGTGTTCAAAGATGTCAGTCATCACGGTGTGTATCACAGCGGGGAGGTGGTCGGGCTGGGCAACCTGGTGTGTGAACAGTGCCATCATCACCTGGCATTTTATACGCCGGAAGTCCTGCCTTTATGCCCGAAATGCGGACATGACCAATTCCATCGTCAGCCGTTTTCACCCTGACTGGGCGCGCACGAGAAAAAAACAAGGGTGCCGAAGCACCCTTGCGATATGCCTATACGTGCAGATTAATGCAGGATTTTCGCCAGAAAATCTTTAGCGCGGTCAGACTGCGGATTACTGAAGAAGTCCTCTTTGCGGGTGTCTTCAATGATCTTGCCTTCATCCATAAAGATGACGCGGTGTGCCACTTTGCGGGCAAACCCCATCTCGTGGGTCACCACCATCATGGTCATACCTTCCTGCGCCAGTTCCACCATGACGTCCAGCACTTCGTTAATCATTTCCGGGTCGAGTGCAGAGGTCGGTTCGTCAAATAGCATGGCTACCGGGTCCATACACAGGGCGCGGGCAATGGCTACACGCTGTTGCTGACCGCCGGACAACTGCCCAGGGAATTTGTTGGCATGGGCTGACAGACCGACGCGCGTCAGCAGCTTCAGACCTTTCTCACGGGCGGCTTCTTTGTCGCGTTTGAGCACTTTGACCTGAGCCAGCGTCAGGTTGTCGACGATGGATAAATGGGGAAACAGTTCAAAATGCTGAAACACCATCCCGACTTTGGATCGCAATTGTGCCAGATTGGTACGCTTGTCGTTAACCGTGATGCCGTTAACCTCGATCTGACCTTGCTGGATCGGCTCCAGGCCGTTAACGGTTTTGATTAAGGTCGATTTCCCGGAACCGGAAGGTCCGCAAACCACCACTACTTCACCTTTTTTCACTTCAGTGGAGCAGTCGGTCAGCACCTGAAATTGACCATACCATTTAGAAACATTTTTCAGGAAAATCATCAAACCGTCCTTCTCTTCAAATAATTGACCAGCATCGACGCCGAGAGGCTGATAATAAAATACACAAACCCGGCAAACAGGATCATTTCCACCTGGGTGCCGTCGCGTTCGCCGATAGTGGATGCGGTACGGAAGAAGTCCGCCAGACTAAGCACATACACCAAGGAGGTATCCTGAAACAGCACGATACCTTGAGTCAGCAGCAAGGGGATCATGGCCCGGAATGCCTGAGGCAGAATCACCAACTGCATGGATTGCCAGTGGGTCATCCCCAGCGCCAGTGCGGCGGAGGACTGCCCGCGGGAAATACTCTGTATGCCAGCGCGGATAATCTCGGAATAATAGGCCGCCTCAAACAGCGAGAAGGCTACCATAGCTGATACCAGCCGAATATCGGTTTTCGGAGAAAGGCCAAGCACATTTTGTAATAGGCTAGGTACGATCAGATAGAACCACAGCAACACCATCACCAGTGGTACTGAGCGAAACAGGTTAACGTACAGTTTCGCAAACCAACTGATGGGCTTGATGGGAGACAGGCGCATCACCGCCAGTACGGTGCCCCAGACAATACCTACCACGACTGCGATCAGGGTGATTTCCAGCGTGACGCTCATCCCCTTGAGCAGGTAGGGCAGGCTGGGTGGAATCGAACTCCAGTCAAAGTTGTACATTTATTTACTCCCCAGGTTGCCCGGCAGACGGATTTTACGCTCCACAATCTGCATGATCAGCATGATGATGGCGTTGATGCCGATATAAGCCAGCGTGATAGCGCTGAACGACTCGTAGGCGTGGGCGGAGTAATCCAACAGCTTACCGGCCTGAGCTGCCATGTCGACCAGTCCGATGGTGGAGGCGATAGCGGAGTTTTTTACCAGGTTGAGCATTTCCGAGGTCAGCGGCGGCACTACCACCCGGTAGGCATTGGGTAGCAAGACATAACGGTAGGTTTGGGGAAGCGTCAGACCGATTGCCAGACCGGCAGCCTTCTGGCCTCGCGGTAGCGATTGAATGCCTGCACGCACCTGTTCGCAGACGCGGGCGGCGGTGAACATGCCCAGACAAAACATGGACGACAGGAAGAACTGAATATTGGGGTCCAGCTCGGCCTTAAACCACATGCCGATTTTAGTCGGTAATAATTCCGGCACGACCAGATACCAGCTGAAGAATTGGACAATCAGCGGCACATTACGAAACATTTCCACATAGCAGGTGCCGATGCCTGCCAGCAGACGGTTAGGAACAGTACGCAGAATACCCAGCAGTGAACCGAGCAAGAAGGCGATAACCCAGGCGCACAAGGAAAGTAACACGGTGACCTGCAGGCCGGAAATAATCCACCCCAAATAGGTCGTATTTCCGAACGGAGCGGATTGCAGGAAGATGCCCCAGTTCCAATCTATTGACATAACAAACTCCGGTAAAAAAAGGGTAGCGTTCGCTACCCCGAAGATTGATGAGTGGCTTGTGGATTCGCAGGGTGGGGAACGGCCACCCTGCGCCTGTCTGTCTTGCCACGAGTCAGCAATCGAAAGGCAGAATGACTGCCCTTTATTGTCATTATTAATACGGTTACAGCGCCTTATCGTTCGGTGCCTTGAACAAGGCTTTCATGTCATCGGACAGTGCAAAACTCATATTCAGGTTTTTCGGCGGAATCGGTTGTTTGAACCAGGTATCGAACCATTTTTCGGCTTCGCCGGAGGTCTGCACCTGGCTTATGGTTGCATCAACCAGTTGTTTGAATTGAGGGTCATCTTTACGCAACATGCAGCCGTAGGCCTCGCGAGATTGCGGAGTGCCGGTGATTACCCATTCATCCGGGTTTTTAGCTTTGGCGCGTTCACCAGCCAGCAAAGCGTCATCCATCATGAAGGCTACCGCACGGCCACTTTCCAGTGTGCGGAAGGAGTCACCGTGATCCTTGGCGCTGATGATGCGCATATTCAGTTTTTTCTCTTCGTTCATCTTGTTCAGCAACACTTCAGACGTGGTGCCGGATGTCACAACGACGGCTTTACCTGCCAGATCGCTGAAATCTTTGATGCCAGAGTCTTTCTTGGTCAGCAGACGTGTACCGATGATAAAAATGGTGTCGGAAAATGCGACTTGTTGCTGACGTTCCAGGTTGTTGGTGGTTGAGCCACACTCCAGGTCATAGGTTCCGTTTTGTAACAGCGGAATACGGTTCTGTGAGGTGATGGGAATTAATTTTACCTGCAGGTTCGGCGCATCAAGCTTTTTCCGGACCGCTTCAATAATTTTGTCGGAGTATGCCTGAGAGTAACCTACCACTTTTTGCTGGTTGTCGTAGTAGGAGAATGGCACTGACGATTCGCGATGGCCGATAACAATAACACCATTGTCTTTGACTTTTTTAAGGGTGCCAGTTAGCTCTTCTGCATGGGCCAAACTTCCGGTTGCTGAAATCAGCAGTAATGACAGTGCCAGTTTGCGCAATTGCATGTTCTAACTCCTTTGCTGTTGTGATCGATGCTAGTTATTAGTGATGTAGCCTCTGGGATTCAGGCTATGTCACGTCGTGCACCGCTAAAGAGCGAATAAAACGCTGTCATGTTTAAAAATAGCGGATTGTAAATATATTGAAACGAGAATGTTTGTTTTTTGCGAGACATCCCGCACCAAATTACTGCAATAAAAACTTATGGCACTAGTTTGGTGCAGTTCGTGCCCTAATGTTGTGCTGCCTCAGGGCTGGGGATGGCTACAAACGTGCAACGTTAAACGTTTCATATCAATGGTTAGCAAGTTGTATGCCAGAAATGAAACAAGACATGTCCAGGCATGTCTTGTCGTTGAGAAGGGGAAAGAAATCAGCGGGAGCGGAAGCGATAAACCAGCGCCGCGAAGCCCAGCAAGGCTTCCAACAGCCACAACGGCCAGGAACCGAAGCGGGCGTAAGGCGTGATGCCGGTTGCCGGTGTGACGCGGGTTTCCAGTACACCGCGGGTGAACTGCGGGAGACTGGCGCTGATGCCGCCATCTGGCGTGATAACGGCCGTTACGCCGTTGTTGGTGGCACGCAGCAGTGGGCGGCCCAATTCCAGCGCTCGCATCCGGGCCATCTGGAAGTGTTGCCAGGGACCAATGGAGTTGCCGAACCAGGCATCATTAGAAATGGTCAGCAGCATATCAGTGTCGGCGTGGAAATTGTCACGCACTTGCTGCCCCAAAATGATCTCATAACAGATGGCGGCGGTGAGGCGGTAACCGTTAACCACCAACTGTGGCTGCAGGTAGCCGCCGCGGCTGAATGCAGACATCGGGAGGTCGAAGAACGGTGCCAGTGGGCGCAGCAGTGTTTCCAGTGGCACGAACTCGCCAAACGGCACCAAATGATGTTTGTTGTAGCGATTAGTGGTTGGGTAACGATAGGGCTGTTGATCGCCCAGCACGATGATACTGTTATAGAAATCAGTGCGGTTGTTTTCCCGTCGTGCATCGATAATGCCGGTGATTAGGCTGCTGTGGTGCTCGCGCAGAATCGCATCCAGTTGCGTCAGGTAGTCCTGTTGGCGGGTTTCGACATCAGGAATGGCGGATTCCGGCCAAATCACCAGTGGCGCTTTACCCATCACAGGCAGCGTGTTATCGAAATAGACTTTCAGTGTGCTGAGCAGCTCGTTCGGGTCCCATTTCAACGCCTGAGGAATATTGCCTTGTACCATTGCCACGTTGACCGCACGTTCCGGCTGCAATTTGTACCATTCAAGCGAGCGCAACGGCCACGGCAGCACCAACAATGCAGCGGCTACCAGCGCTGGCTGCCAGCGCCGCAGCGTTAGCCCCAGAACCAGCAACCCGCTGACTATCATCAACAGGAAGGTAAGAGTATCGACCCCGGCGATCGGCGCAATACCTTTCAACGGGCCATTAAGCTGACTGTAGCCGAACTGCAGCCAGGGAAAGCCGGTCAGCACCCAACCGCGCAGCAACTCGGTGACTTGCCACAGCACCGGTGCGGCCAGCGCCACACGCCATACGTTTGTCTGTGGCCACAAGCGTGCAAGCACCCCAGCGAACAGCATCGGATAGAGTGACAGGTAGAGCGCCAGCAGCACCACCAGGCCGACATTGACCGGGCCGGGCATACCGCCAAAGTCGGCGATACTGTAGTAGACCCAGTGAATGCCGATGCCGAACAGGCCGAAGCCCCAGCTGAAACCGATCGCTGCCGCCTGACGAGCCCGGCGGTTTAGCGTTAAACCTTGTAGCCCCATCAATGAAATAATGGCTGCTGGCCAGAAATCATAAGGGGAGAACGCCAGTGTGCCGCAGGCACCGAATAAAAGCGCCAGCAGGAGGCGAACCTGCTGGCGTTGCAATAATAAAGCGACTGCCATGAATGAATTAGTCTTCCAGTTGCGGTTGCGGAACGTCGTCAGGAATTCTGACATGAACCTGAATAATACGGCGACTGTCAGCCATGGCAACTTTGAACAGGTAACCGTCGATGTCGATGGTTTCCCCGCGTGCAGGTAAGTGACCAAAAGCCTGCATGACCAGGCCGCCGATGGTGTCTACTTCTTCGTCGCTGAACCGGGTTGAGAAGGTTTCGTTGAAGTCCTCGATCGGCGTAAGTGCGCGCACCGTGTAGGTCTGCCGATTTAACTGGCGGATATCGCGGTCTTCTTCGTCATCGTATTCGTCTTCGATTTCGCCGACGATCAATTCCAGAATGTCTTCAATCGTTACCAACCCAGAGACGCCACCAAATTCATCGATGACGATCGCCATGTGGTAGCGCAGGGAACGGAATTCGTTGAGCATTCGGTCTACACGCTTGCTTTCCGGCACCACGACGGCAGGCCGTAGCACTTTATCCATGCTGAATGGTTCGGAGTTGCTGCGCATGAACGGCAGCAAATCCTTAGCCATCAGGATGCCTTCGATGTGGTCCTTGTCTTCGCTGATCACCGGGAAGCGCGAGTGAGCCGATTCGATGATCACGTCCAGGCACTCTTCCAGCGTCTGGTTATGCTTGAGGGTAATCATCTGCGAACGCGGGATCATGATGTCGCGTACCCGCTGTTCGGCGATATCCATCACCCCTTCCAGCATGTCGCGGATTTCCGGATCAATCTGTTCCGAATCACGGATTAAAGCCAGCAGATCATCGTGATCTTTGGATTCGCCGTGGAAAATTTGATTGAGAAAAAGAGAGAAAAATCCCTTTTTGGGACTGGGGGTATCGCTGTTGGGAGAATGGTCGTCGCTCATGGCGTCAGTTAATATCACTCTTGTTAAGAAATGATGACCAGCGGTGAATATCGTCGGTGGCATATCGCCGCTGGCGTCTGATCCTTAAAATATCGGATTTAAGGCTTGTCAGTAAAATCTTCTTTTTCTGCCAGATACGGGTCGGCATAACCCATACTTTGCATGATTTCCGTTTCCAGTGCCTCCATTTCTTCGGCTTCACTGTCTTCGATATGATCATAACCTAACAGATGCAGGCTGCCATGGACAACCATGTGCGCCCAATGTTCATCCGCACTTTTCCCTTGTTCAACCGCCTCCTGCTCGACCACCTGCCGACAGATGATGAGGTCGCCCAGCAGCGGTAGCTCCACTTCCGGCGGCGCTTCGAACGGGAACGACAGCACGTTGGTCGGTTTGTCTTTGCCACGATAGGTCAGATTCAGGTGATGGCTTTCCTCTTCATCTACCACCCGGATGGTGACTTCCGCCACCTCCTGAAATTGCGGCAACACCGCTTCCAGCCAGCGCTGAAAGTTGGCTTCCGACGGCAGCCCGTTGGTATTTTCACTGGCGATTTGCAAATCAAGAATAACCTGACTCATTTCTGCTCCTGCGCGCCAGCCTGTGCTTCGCGCTTACGCTGTTCCGCCAGTTCGTCCCGGCGTTTTTGATCGGCGGTTTCCCACGCTTCATAGGCATTGACGATGCGAGCGACCACTGGGTGGCGCACCACGTCTTCGCTGTGGAAGAAGTTAAAACTGATTTCTTCGACTTCCGACAGCACTTCAATGGCGTGACGCAAACCGGATTTTTGATTGCGCGGCAGGTCTATCTGGGTGACGTCGCCGGTGATGACCGCTTTCGAGTTAAACCCGATACGAGTCAGGAACATCTTCATCTGTTCAATGGTGGTGTTCTGGCTTTCATCCAGAATGATGAAGGCATCGTTCAGTGTGCGGCCGCGCATGTAGGCCAACGGCGCGACTTCAATCACGTTGCGCTCGATAAGTTTTTCCACCCGCTCGAAACCCAGCATTTCAAATAGCGCGTCATAAAGTGGGCGCAGGTATGGGTCGACTTTCTGGCTCAGGTCGCCCGGCAGGAAGCCCAGCTTTTCACCGGCTTCCACCGCCGGACGCGTCAGCAGAATACGGCGAATGTCCTGACGTTCCAACGCATCTACCGCCGCCGCCACCGCCAGATAGGTTTTCCCGGTGCCAGCAGGGCCGATACCGAAGGTGATGTCATGATCGAGAATATGGGCGATGTACTGCGCCTGATTCGGGGTCCGTGGTTTTATAACCCCGCGCTTGGTGCGGATATTCACCGCTTTGCCGTATTCCGGCACGCTGTCGGCGGTTTGCTCCAGTACCCTGGATTCTTTAATCGCCAGATGAATTTGTTCCGGCTCTATATCCGGGATGACGCCGCGTACCGGCGCGGTATCCACATAAAGATGACGCAGGATATCGGCAGCGGCGTCGATGCAGAGGTCTTTCCCTACCAGCTTGAAGTTGTTGTCGCGATGATTGATCTCTATGCCGAGACGGCGTTCCAGCTGTTTGATGTTGTCGTCAAACGGGCCGCACAGACTGAGCAGGCGTTTGTTGTCCGCGGGTTCGAGGGCAATTTCTTTTATCGTTACGTTCAAACTATTCCTCTTGGGTTTAAGCAGAATGAGCAATGACGCTGTGCCACAGGCAGTGATGTCTGCCCGGATGTGGCGCAGAGATTACCCTGATTATTTATCGTGAACCCCGTAGGGTGCAAGTCACATTCGGTATAAAGGCAGCGGGGGAGATGAATCTAGTCTGGATGTTGCCGTAAAGAAAAAGCGGGCCGCTTGACGGCCCGCCTGAGAACAATCATCCGAACTCTGTATTACGGTTGATAGAGGCCAACGCCAAGCTCGTTCTCTTTACGGGTACGTGCGATAACCGACGTCGGCGATTCGCTAACACGCAACTCCATTTGATCTTCAGTACGGACAACCACGCCACGCAACGAGTTCGGGTAAACATCGACAATTTCCACGTCGACGAATTTGCCGATCATGTCGGGCGCGCCTTCAAAGTTCACTACGCGGTTGTTTTCAGTACGGCCTGACAATTCCATCACGCTCTTGCGTGAGGTGCCTTCTACCAGAATGCGTTGTACTGTGCCCATCATCCGGCGGCTGTATTGCATCGCTTGCTGGTTGATGCGTTCCTGCAGAATGTACAGCCGCTGCTTTTTCTCGTCTTCAGTTACGTCGTCCACCATGTCGGCGGCCGGGGTGCCAGGGCGAGGTGAGTAGATAAAGCTGAAGCTTATGTCGAAATCGACATCGGCGATCAGTTTCATGGTCTGCTCGAAATCTTCCTGCGTTTCACCCGGGAAACCGACGATAAAGTCGGAACTGATCTGGATATCCGGGCGGGCTTTGCGCAGTTTGCGGATGATAGCTTTGTATTCCAGCGCGGTGTGGCGGCGCTTCATCATGGTCAGTACGCGGTCGGAGCCGCTCTGAACCGGCAGGTGCAGGAAGCTTACCAACTCCGGCGTATCTTCGTACACGCTGATGATATCGTCGGTGAACTCGATCGGGTGGCTGGTAATAAAGCGGATGCGGTCGATACCGTCAATGGTTGCCACCAGACGTAGCAGTTCGGCAAAACTGCAGATGTTGTCATCGTGCGTTGTGCCACGGTAAGCATTCACGTTCTGGCCCAGCAGGTTGACTTCACGCACGCCCTGAGCCGCTAATTGGGCGATTTCAAACAGAACGTCGTCAACCGGGCGGCTGACTTCTTCGCCACGGGTATAAGGCACCACACAGAAGGTGCAGTATTTATTGCAGCCTTCCATGATGGAGACGAAGGCGGTCGGCCCTTCGGCGCGAGGTTCCGGCAGCCGGTCAAATTTTTCTACTTCCGGGAAGCTGATGTCCACGATGGGGCTGCGGGTGCCCTGCACATGGTTAATCATTTCCGGCAGACGATGCAGGGTCTGTGGCCCGAAAATCACGTCTACGTAATGCGCACGGTCACGAATGTGTTCACCTTCCTGCGAAGCTACGCAGCCGCCTACGCCGATAATCAGATTCGGGTTGACGTCTTTGAGCGTTTTCCAACGGCCGAGCTGATGAAACACTTTTTCCTGCGCCTTTTCACGGATCGAACAGGTATTCAGCAGCAGAATGTCGGCTTCTTCCGCGACGTCGGTCAGCTGGTAACCGTGCGTACTTTCCAGGAGGTCGGCTATCTTCGATGAATCGTATTCGTTCATCTGACAGCCCCAGGTTTTGATATGCAGTTTCTTTGTCATCGTCATCGACTAGCCATTACTCAGTGCGGGTAAACACGCTTACCTTCAACGGGGCGCATACATGCGGGCGCGTATTGTAATCTTTTGCCGTCGTTGTGACCAGAGTGAGCGGCACGTCGCTTTTCTGAAAAACGTTGCCGAAATCCAGTAAACTATCGCTATCTTTTGTCTTTCTGGCACCGGTGTCTTCTTTTATCGGTGCAGTAGAAACAGTGGGGCAGCTATGCACTATGATGCGGTGATTGTCGGTGGAGGCATGGTGGGTGCCGCCGCCGCGTTGGGACTGGCGCAAAACGGTTTTCAGGTGGCGGTGCTGGAGCAGGAAACGCCGTCGCCGTTTGTGATAGGGAGTGCGCCGGATGTGCGGGTATCGGCGATTGGTCAGGCATCGGTCCGGTTACTGGAGCAACTCGGTGTCTGGCAGGGCGTGGGGCAGATGCGCAGCGCACCTTACCGGCGGCTCGAAACCTGGGAATGGGACAATGCGCATGTGGTGTTTGATGCGGCTGACCTCGGGTTATCCGAACTGGGGTTTATGGTCGAGAACCGTATTCTGCAATTGGCGCAGTGGCAGGTGCTGGAGAAAACACCGGGTGTGACATTATTGTGCCCGTGGCGATTACAGCATATGCACCGTGAAGAGCGGCAATGGGTGCTGACGAGCGAACAAGACGATAGCCTGTCTGCGTCTCTGGTGATTGGCGCTGATGGTGCCAATTCGAAAATCCGCCACTGGGCGGGCATTGGTATCACGGGGTGGCAATATCGCCAGTCCTGCATGTTGATCAGCGCTGAAATGGCTGGCTCGCAGCAGGATGTGACCTGGCAGCGATTTACACCGTCTGGGCCACGTGCGTTTCTGCCGTTGTTTGACGGCTGGTGCTCGCTAGTGTGGTATGACAGCCCGCAGCGTATCCGCCAGTTACAGGCAATGCCACTTCCTCAATTGAACAAGGCTATCGCCGAGACGTTTCCCGCACGGCTGGGTGAAGTCAATGCGGTCGCCGTCGGCGCGTTTCCGCTGGTGCGTCGTCATGCGCAGCAGTATGTGCTGCCGGGGCTGGCTCTAATTGGTGATGCGGCGCATACCATCAACCCGCTGGCGGGGCAGGGCGTGAACCTGGGGTATCGGGACGTTTCCACGCTGCTCGATGTGGTGATTCGGGCGCGTGATGAAGGCGCTGTTTGGTTCGATGAGTCGGTGTTGCAGCGCTATCAGCGACAGCGCAAACCGGACAATCTGTTGATGCAAAGCGGGATGGACCTGTTTTACGGCGTGTTCAGTAATCGGCTACCGCCGCTTGAGTTTGCCCGTAATCTGGCATTGATGGCAGCACAGCGCGCTGGAAAAGTGAAACAGCAGGCGTTGCGTTACGCATTAGGGTTGTAAATAGCGTAACTGTTAGGCTGTTTTTATGATTTTTTCGCCGTCATGCCGTCTTCATGTAGCGTCGTTACATTGAATGCCGTGATCTCTGCCAAGAGACGACCAATATAACGCGTTATCCTGACGACATGCGGCGAATTCCTTAATTCTGAGTAGTGAACCTGATGACCTATTTATTTCTTTGTCTGGCGATTGTGTCAGAAGTGGTGGCGACAACGGCGCTGAAACTGTCGGAGAGTTTTACCCGGCTGGTGCCGAGTGTGGTAACGGTGGTGTTCTACGCCATTGCTTTTTACTGTCTGACTGTTTCTATGCGGGTATTGCCAACCGGTATCATTTACGCCATCTGGTCGGGCGCAGGTATTGTGCTGATCGCGGCAATAAGCTGGATTTTTTATGATCAGCGGTTGGACTGGCCTGCGGTATTGGGAATGGCGCTAATTATTGCCGGTGTGGCGGTGATTAACCTGTTTTCCAATTCGGTGGCGCATTAATGAACGGGCCGGTACTGGCGTTAAGCCGGTGCCGGTTATCGTGATGCAGACGAAAAGTCGATGAGCGATAAACAATAAAACGATAAAAGCGTAAAAAAGAAAAAGCCCGCTTGCACGGGCTTTTCTATATGGCTGGGGTACGAGGATTCGAACCTCGGGATGGCGGAATCAGAATCCGCTGCCTTACCGCTTGGCGATACCCCAATTTAATGTGGTGGCTACGACGGGAATCGAACCTGTGACCCCAGCATTATGAGTGCTGTGCTCTAACCAGCTGAGCTACGTAGCCAAATACTGCACTGTCAAAAGCCTGAAGCTTTGTGACTGAAAATGGCTGGGGTACGAGGATTCGAACCTCGGGATGGCGGAATCAGAATCCGCTGCCTTACCGCTTGGCGATACCCCAACAGGGTGCACATCGCATGATGTGTCTCACTTCATTTATGGCTGGGGTACCAGGATTCGAACCTGGGAGTGGCGGGATCAAAACCCGCTGCCTTACCGCTTGGCGATACCCCAATAAAACCGTTGCATACCTAGGCTGACGCTTTGGTTTTCTGCACTGACAAAGGTAATGGTGCGGGAGGCGAGACTTGAACTCGCACACCTTGCGGCGCCAGAACCTAAATCTGGTGCGTCTACCAATTTCGCCACTCCCGCAGGAAAAAATGGTGGCTACGACGGGAATCGAACCTGTGACCCCAGCATTATGAGTGCTGTGCTCTAACCAGCTGAGCTACGTAGCCATCTTTTCCGCGTCACCTTCATCGGCGTTGCGGGGCGCATTATGCGGAGTTGGCCTTTTGGCGTCAACACATTTTTTCCCTAAAAACGGCGTATTCGCGCTGTTTGTTTGGGTTATGAACAGTCTGGTGAGAAAAGCGTCAGAAAGCAGACTTTTGACTGTATTCCATAAGAAAAACGGGCCGCTAAAGGCCCGTTTGAAACAGTAAAATAAAACCGATTACTGATAGGCGGATTGATGCACGCCGACGGCGCGACCTGACGGGTCATCCATCTTTTTGAAAGATTCATCCCACTCAATGGCCTTGGCGGATGAACAAGCTACAGACGGGCCGCCAGGGACACATTCAGCTGCGCTCGGGACTGGGAACAGTTCTTCAAAAATTTCGCGGTACAGGTAGCCTTCTTTGGTAGTTGGCGTGTTGTACGGGAAACGGAAGTGCGCGGTTTCCAGTTGCTGGTCAGAAATTTGTTTGGCCGCAACCTCTTTCAACGAGTCGATCCAGCTGTAACCCACGCCGTCAGAGAACTGCTCTTTCTGACGCCAGGCTACGCTGTGCGGCAGATAGGATTCGAAGCACTCGCGCAGAATGTGTTTTTCCATCTTGCCGTTGCCGCACATTTTGTCTTTCGGGTTGATGCGCATCGCTACGTCCAGGAATTTCTTGTCCAGGAACGGTACGCGGGCTTCGACGCCCCAGGCGGACATCGCCTTGTTAGCGCGGGCACAGTCATACTGGTGCAGCGCCAGCAATTTACGCACGGTTTCTTCATGGAATTCTTTCGCGTTCGGCGCTTTGTGGAAGTAGAGATAACCGCCGAATACTTCGTCCGAACCTTCGCCGGACAGTACCATCTTGATACCCATCGCCTTGATTTTACGGGACATCAGGTACATCGGCGTTGACGCGCGGATGGTGGTGACGTCATAGGTTTCGATGTGGTAAATCACGTCGCGGATGGCGTCCAGACCTTCCTGTACCGTGAAATGAATTTCGTGGTGCACCGTGCCCAGATGATCCGCAACATCGCGCGCGGCTTTCAGGTCAGGTGCGCCTTCCAGGCCGACCGCGAACGAGTGAAGCTGCGGCCACCAGGCTTCGCTGCGCTCGTCGTCTTCCACGCGACGGGCGGCGAACTTCTTGGTGACGGCGGAAATGATGGAAGAGTCCAGCCCGCCGGACAACAGCACGCCGTAAGGCACGTCGGACATCAGGTGGCTTTTCACCGATTCTTCCAGCGCTTCGCGCAGTTCGTTGGCGTCGGTCACGTTATCTTTAACATTGTCGTAATCGAACCAGTCGCGACGATAGTATTCGCGAATCTCGCCGTCCTGACTCCACAGGTAGCTGCCTGCCGGGAACTCTTTGATGGTGCGGCATACCGGCACCAGCGCTTTCATCTCAGAGGCTACGTAGAAGTTGCCGTGTTCGTCATAACCCATATAAAGCGGGATGATGCCCAGGTGATCGCGGCCGATCAGATAGGCGTCTTTTTCGCTGTCATACAGGGCAAAGGCGAACATGCCGCGCAGTTCGTCCAGGAATTCTGGACCTTTTTCCTGATACAGCGCCAGAATCACTTCGCAGTCGGAACCGGTCTGGAACTGATAGCGATCGCCATATTGCTGACGCAGAGCCTGATGGTTGTAAATTTCGCCGTTCACGGCCAGTACGTGGGTGTGTGCCTGGTTGTAGAGTGGTTGCGCGCCGGTGTTGACGTCGACGATAGACAGACGCTCATGCGCCAGAATGGCTTTGTCGCTAGCGTAAACACCAGACCAGTCCGGGCCACGGTGACGCATCAGACGGGACAGTTCCAGCGCTTTTTTGCGCAATTCAACCGGATCGGTTTTCAGATCAAGCACACCAAAAATAGAACACATACAAGAGGCTCCCTTTATCCACGCATCACAACGTGAAACAGTCAAAGTGTATGGCGGTAATCAGGCGCTTTTCCTTGCCGTATCTCACCCCTGAGGGTGACTTGCCGCCGTATCGGTAACACTGATTTAGCATCAAAAGGGGATGGCAGTTCAATATCATTTAATGAAAAAAGCCATTGTGCTGGTGAATGTGTAATTTCTAGTTTGATTTATTGGTTTTTATTTAAAATGGTGGAGAGATGGCGCCGGATTTTTAGCGATCTCATAATCCGGCCTTATAGCAGAAAACTAAACTTACTGATTTTCAAGCAGACGTTGCAGTAATACACCATTCAGCATCGCGCGTTTTACCAGCGCAAAAGCACCAATAGCGGATAAGTGCTGCAATTCGGAGACGACGACCGGCAGGTTTTGCCGAAAGTCTTTCAACACCTGAGCATTGATACAGCGTTGAATGGCAGGCAGCAGAATTTTATCTGCGCCGGTAATTTCACCGGCGATGACCACTCGCTGCGGATTGAACAGGTTGACCGCAATCGAAATGGCTTTGCCCAGATGCTGCCCGGCTGACTCGATCAGTTCACGGGCCAGAAGGTCACCCCGGTTAGCGGCTTTGCAGATAGCGGCGATTTGGCAGTCATCCTGCGTCAGTTTGCTGGGAAACCCCTGTTCCAGCAGATGATGTGCCCGCTGCTCCAGCGCGCCGTTCGACACCACCGTTTCCAGACAACCGAAGTTACCGCAGTGGCAGCGGTCACCCAGTGGGCCAATCTGGATATGGCCGATTTCCCCGACATTACTGTTGCTGCCGAGAAAGATTTTTCCGTTGACCAGAATGCCAGCCCCCACGCCGCGGTGAACCCGCACCAGCAAAGAGTCCTGACAGTCACGTGTCGCGCCGAAGTAATGCTCGGCCAGCGCCAGGCTGCGAATATCGTGGCCGACAAAGCTGTGCACGTTAAAGTGCTGTTGAAGGTTATTCACCAGCGGCCAGTTGTCTACGCTGATGTGCGGCATATAACGCACGACACCAGCGATAGGGTCGACCAACCCCGGTAGCACCACTGAAATGGCGATCAGCTCGCGGATACGACGTTGGTGACGGGCAATGAACTGATCGATAACCGCGAACAGCGCGCTTTCCAGCGTGTCCTGAGTGGTTTCCGGCAGGTTACAGTGTTCTTCTTCCAGCCGTTTTCCCTGCAAATCGTATAGGGCGAGGGTGGCGTCGTGGCGGCCAAGCCGCACCGCGACGGTATGGAACGGACGCGTTTCGGAAATGATGGAAATGGCGCGACGCCCGCCAGTCGACGCCTGCTGATCCACTTCTTTGATCAGGCCGCGTTCCAGTAACTGGCGGGTAATTTTGGTGACACTGGCGGGAGCAAGCTGGCTCTGCTCTGAAATCTGAATCCGGGAAATAGGGCCCTGTTGATCGATCAGGCGGTACACGACCGCACTGTTAAGTTGCTTGACCAGATCAATGTTCCCTATCTGGGGTTGTCCGCCTGTGGTCATGACGCGTTACTCGTGTCGATGCAATACGTTTTACTGTTTATGAAAAACTTCTTCACCATTCACAAACGTATTGAGGATGTCAAAATCGCGGGTCAATACCGTCAGATTAGCCACGTGGCCCGTCTCAATACTTCCCAGTCGGTGGTCTTCTCCGATGGCTCTTGCCGGGTAGAGTGTCGCCATTCTTAGCGCCTCGTCCAGCGCGATACCCGCATGTTCTACGCAATTGCGCACGGCTTCTATCATGGTAAGCGCTGAACCGCTCAGGGTGCCGTGCTCGTCCACGCAAATGCCGTCGCGGTAGTATATGGTTTTACCGGCAAATGTGAACCGGTCGATAGCCGAGCCCGCCGGTGCGGTAGCGTCGGTGACCAGTACCAGTTTGTCACCCTTGATGCGTTTGCTGTTGCGAATGTTGGCCCAACTGACATGGCGGCCGTCGGCGATGATGCCGCAGTAGACTTCCGGCGCGTCATAGACGGCACCAACCAGGCCAGGTTCTCGCCCGGCAAGGGGCGGCATGGCGTTGAACAGATGAGTGGCGAAGCGAATACCGGCCGCAAAGCCTTGTTTGGCTTGTTCCCAACTGGCGTTGGAGTGACCGGCGGACACCACGATACCCGCAGCGGTCAGTTGCCGAATAACCGCTGTTGATACCATTTCTGGTGCCAGCGTAATTTTACTGATCACATCGGCGTTATCGCACAGATAACTGAGTAATGACTCGTCCGGCTGGCGAATAAAGGCGGCATCATGGGTGCCTTTTTTTAGCGGATTGAGCCAGGGGCCTTCCAGATGCAGCCCCAGCGCCTGATGACGATGTTGGGCGAGCCAGGCACGCATCACACCGATGCCGTGACGCATAAATTCGTCAGCGGAGGTGATGAGCGTCGGCAGAAAGCTGGTACAGCCGGATTTTTCGTTGGCCCGCTGCATGGTGTCTAGCGTTTTGACGGTGATGTTATCCAGCGCGTCGTTGAATTGGACGCCGCCGCAGCCATTTAATTGCAGGTCGATAAAGCCAGGGGCCAGTAGCGCACCGGCGAGGTCACGTCGGGGCAGGTTATCAGGCAGTTCGTGTGTGTGGCAGACTGCCTCGATCAAACCATCGGCGACAACGACTGCGTAGTCGTCAAGGATCTGATGGCCGGTAAAAATACGGCTGTTGGTTAAAGCGTACATCTCTAAGCTCCTGGCTCACCGATTACAGATTTTTGATATTTTCAGCTTCCAGCTCGCGGAAATATTTCACGGTTTTCACTTTCAATTCCATCGTGGAAGGTTCGTCGCATACCATTAACGCTTTGGCGTGCAACTGCAGGCAACTGATGGTCCACATGTGGTTAACGTTGCCTTCCACGGCGGCCTGAAGTGCCTGTGCCTTGTGGCGGCCGCTGACCAGAATCATCACTTCTTCTGCATCCAGCAGCGTACCTACCCCCACCGTCAAGGCATATTTCGGCACTTGATTGACGTCGCCGCCAAAGAAACGGGAATTGGCGATGCGAGTTTCTTCCGTCAACGTCTTGATCCGTGTACGGGACACCAGAGAAGACGCCGGTTCGTTGAACGCGATGTGACCATCGTTGCCAACGCCGCCCATGAACAGGTGAATCTTGCCGTAAGACTTGATTTTTTCTTCATAACGCTGACACTCGGCGGCGATATCTTCCGCGTTGCCGTTCAACAGGTTAATGTTTCCCTCCGGAATATCAACGTGATTGAAAAAATTCTGGTACATGAAGGTACGGTAGCTTTCCGGATGGTTCGCCGGTAACCCGACGTATTCATCCATATTGAAGGTGATGACGTGTTTAAAGCTGACCAATCCGGCTTCATACAGTGCAATCAGGGCTTTATAAGCTTCCAGCGGCGAACTGCCCGTCGGCAGGCCGAGCACGAATGGGCGATCGGCCGTCGGTTTGAAGGCATTGATGCGCTCGACGATATAGCGGGCGGCCCATTTGCCAACCTCGGCAGGGGTCGTTAGCGGAATCAGTCTCATGGGGCTCTCCTCAGAAAATCGGTTAGTGAAAGCAATTCTTCATCGGGTAAACGCAGTCAGATAGCATGGCCGTCAGGTAATATGCCCGCACTACGTTTCGGTGTTCATCTGGGGCTAGTGTAACGCGTTTTTTTTAGTCTTGAAATAAGTTGCATCGGCGTCGCGCCATAAACTTTTTGTATGTGATTTTCTGGTGATAATTATCACATAATCACCGTTATTAATTTGCGAAACGAATTATTATTTTGGCACTCTTGTCAGGCCTATATTGCTGACGGGTGATTCTATAACAAGGCTGACAGACAATTTTTGCCCGTAAGGGAAAGAGAGGGGAAGGTGAGTACACTCGGTTATTTACAAAAAGTAGGCCGTGCCCTGATGGTGCCGGTTGCCACGTTGCCCGCCGCTGCCATCCTGATGGGGGTGGGGTACTGGATTGATCCGGTCGGTTGGGGCAGTGAAAGCGCACTGGCCGCGCTGTTGATCAAGTCTGGCTCCGCCATTATCGAGCACATGGCGGTGTTGTTTGCGGTCGGCGTTGCTTATGGTATGTCGAAAGATAAAGACGGTGCCGCGGCGTTGTCCGGATTTGTCGGTTACCTGGTGCTGACGACATTGTGTTCGCCTGCGGCAGTGTCGATGATTCAACACATCCCACTGGCGGAAGTGCCAAAGGCGTTCGGTAAGATTGAGAACCAGTTCATTGGTATTCTGGTTGGGGTCATTTCCGCCGAGCTGTACAACCGTTACAGCCAGGTCGAATTACCTAAGGCACTGTCCTTTTTCAGTGGTCGCCGATTAGTGCCGATTCTGGTTTCGATGCTGATGATCGTGGTGGCGTTTGTGCTGATGTATGTCTGGCCAGTTATCTACAACGCGCTGGTTTCCTTTGGGGAGCATATCCAGCAACTGGGATCGGTCGGTGCGGGTATCTACGCCTTCTTCAACCGTCTGCTGATTCCGGTGGGGTTGCACCATGCATTGAACTCGGTGTTCTGGTTTGATGTGGCTGGCATTAACGATATTCCTAACTTCCTGAGTGGTCAGCAGGCGATTGACGCAGGCAAAGCCGTACCCGGTATTACCGGGCGCTATCAGGCAGGTTTCTTCCCGATCATGATGTTTGGTTTGCCGGGGGCGGCGCTGGCGATTTATCACTGTGCGCGTCCGGAAAATCGTAGCCGGGTGGCAGGGATCATGGTAGCAGCGGCATTTGCTGCTTTCTTCACCGGTATTACCGAGCCGCTGGAGTTCTCCTTCATGTTTGTGGCACCGGTGCTGTATGTGTTGCACGCTGTACTGACCGGGATTTCGGTATTCATCGCGGCCAGTATGCACTGGATTGCCGGTTTTGGTTTCAGTGCCGGTCTGGTGGATATGGTGCTGTCTTCGCGCAACCCGCTGGCGACGAACTGGTACATGTTGCTGCTGCAAGGTGCTGCATTCTTTGTCATTTATTACGTGGTGTTCCGCTTCACCATCACCCGTTTTAACCTGATGACGCCGGGGCGTGAAGCTGCGGCGGGGCAACCTTCATCCGAAGGAACTGCTGCTCCTGCGGGCAACAGCCAGTCGGTGGCACGAGGCTACCTGCAGGCTATCGGCGGCAAGGATAATCTGACAGGCATCGACGCTTGCATTACCCGTTTGCGCCTTAGCGTGAAGGATTCCGGCCTGGTGGATGAACCTGCCGCACGCAACCTGGGGGCGGCCGGGGTCATTCGTCTCAACAAGCAAAGCGTGCAGATTGTGGTGGGGACTCAGGCGGAAAACATTGCGGCGGCATTACGCGAAGTGTCGCAGGAATAATTCGACATCGACCCATTACCGTCAGATGCCGGGAAACGGAGCATACGGAGACGTATGCTCCGTTTTTTTATCTTAAACTTTCGTGAAACAAACGGTTGTTTCCCGGCGTGGCTTGTTGGATCATTAGTGGTTATGGGTTGTTTTTTCGCATTTGAGGAACCAAGCATGAGTGAGGCTGAAGCCCGCCCAACCAACTTTATTCGCCAGATCATTGATGAAGATTTGGCTACTGGCAAACACGATCATATCCAGACGCGTTTTCCGCCAGAACCGAACGGCTACCTGCACATTGGTCACGCCAAGTCCATCTGCCTGAACTTTGGTATTGCCGAAGATTACAGCGGCAAGTGTAACTTGCGTTTTGATGATACCAACCCGGTAAAAGAAGATATCGAGTACGTTGAGTCCATCAAGCATGACGTTCAGTGGCTGGGTTTTTCCTGGAGCGGCAACGTTCGCTACTCCTCTGACTATTTTGATCAGTTGCACTTTTACGCGATTGAACTGATTAATAAAGGGTTGGCGTATGTCGATGAGTTGACGCCGGAGCAGATCCGCGAATACCGTGGCACCCTGACCTCTCCGGGCAAGAACAGCCCGTACCGCGACCGTAGCGTTGAAGAAAACCTGACGCTGTTTGAGAAAATGCGCAGTGGCGGTTTCGCCGAAGGCACCGCGTGCCTGCGTGCCAAAATCGATATGGCCTCACCGTTCATCGTTATGCGTGATCCGGTGCTGTACCGTATCAAATTTGCCGAGCACCATCAGACCGGCAAAAAATGGTGCATCTACCCGATGTACGATTTCACCCACTGCATTTCCGATGCGCTGGAAGGTATTACCCATTCGCTGTGTACGCTGGAATTCCAGGACAACCGCCGCCTGTATGATTGGGTGTTGGATAATATCTCCATTCCTGCCCACCCGCGGCAGTATGAGTTTTCCCGCTTGAATCTGGAATACGCGGTGATGTCCAAGCGTAAACTGAACCAGTTGGTGAACGAGAACGTGGTGGAAGGCTGGAACGATCCGCGTATGCCGACGATCTCCGGCTTGCGTCGTCGTGGGTATACTGCGGCATCTATTCGTGAGTTCTGCCGCCGTATCGGTATTACCAAGCAGGACAACACCGTGGAGATGGCGGCGTTGGAATCCTGTATCCGCGACGATCTGAACGAGAACGCGCCACGGGCGATGGCGGTGCTGGACCCGGTGAAGGTCGTGATTGAGAACCTGCCGGAAGGGCATGAAGAGTGGCTCACTATGCCTAATCATCCCAATAAACCGGAAATGGGTTCGCGCCAGGTGGCGTTCAGCCGCGAGGTGTATATCGATCGCGCTGATTTCCGCGAAGAGGCCAACAAGCAGTACAAACGTTTGGTGCTGGGCAAAGAAGTGCGCCTGCGTAACGCTTATGTTATTAAGGCCGAGCACATTGATAAAGACGAACAGGGCGTGATCACCACGATTTACTGCAGCTGTGATACGGAAACCCTGAGCAAGGATCCGGCTGACGGTCGTAAAGTGAAAGGCGTGATCCACTGGGTATCGGCGGCTCATGCACTGTCGGCGCAGTTCCGCTTATATGATCGGCTGTTCAGCGTCGCTAACCCTGGCGCGGCGGAGGACTTTCTCTCCACCATTAACCCGGATTCGCTGACTATCGCCCAGGGCTTTGTTGAAGCCAGTCTGGGTCAGGCTGAAGTTGAAAAAGCCTATCAGTTCGAACGTGAAGGGTATTTCTGCGCTGATCGCGTTTATTCCAGCGCGGATAATCTGGTGTTTAACCGGACGGTCGGTTTGCGGGACAGTTGGGCGGGGTAACAGCCGCCCGGCTACCAGGAAAACGACAAAAATAAAACCGCCGCGGCGGTTTTATTTTTTCTCAGCTTATCTGAGTGATTAGCGCTCGTTGTGCGCGCTGTCATCTTCACGGCAATCACCACTACTGCAATGACCGTACAAATACAGGCTGTGGTTGGTCAGCTTGATGCCGTGTTTCTCGGAAATCTCACGCTGACGCGCTTCGATAGACTCGTCGCTGAATTCAATCACTCTGCCGCAATCCAGACAGATCAGATGGTCATGGTGGTGCTGCTGCGTGAGTTCGAAAACCGATTTACCGCCTTCGAAGTTATGGCGGGTAACGATGCCAGCATCGTCG
Organism: Dickeya undicola; assembly: GCF_000784735.1. GTDB lineage: Bacteria > Pseudomonadota > Gammaproteobacteria > Enterobacterales > Enterobacteriaceae > Dickeya > Dickeya undicola. Next base: position 43,859 of record NZ_JSYG01000032.1, on the reverse strand, counting down.
AATTGGTTAAGCACACGATAAACGGTAGCCAGGCCAATCTCTTCCCCCATATCAATCAGCTTTTTATATAAGTCTTCCGCGCTGACGTGGTGGCATTGAGGATCCTGAAGTACTTCCAGAATTTTCAGTCGTGGAAGTGTGACTTTCAGGCCAGCCTTCTTTAATGCGGTATTGTTGTCAGTCATGCGGATTTAGTCCTGTTACTTGCTTTATCTGGGAGGCTATTAGCCTAGTATCATCGGTCGGCTTAAAAAAGGTCACTGTGTCTCAATTATAGAACCGCGCCGTCGAAATGAAAACCATAGAAATTTTACAATATGATTCTTGCTAACTCTCTGTATTCAGAGCCATTCCCTGCAATAGACATAGTGTATATCGGAGCCGGTCATTACCTGCAACCCAGTTGACCGTGTGGGCATTGTACCCTGTTGGGGTGAAAAGTTAAAAAAATGTATCACTGATTGTGATAGGTTTTATCTATCTAAATGGATGTGGCTCTGCATACATCGGTATCAGAGCCACACAGGTGAATCAGGCCAGCAGTGCTTTCAGGTTCATTTCTTCACTGATTTGCTTGACCCAGGTGGAGACGCGCTCGCTGGTCAGTTCTGGCTGGCGATCTTCATCAATGGCCAAACCGATAAAGTGGGTGTCGTCCGCCAGACCTTTTGATGCTTCAAAGTAATAGCCTTCGGTTGGCCAATGACCAACGATGACTGCACCACGTGGTTCGATAATATCGCGGATGGTCCCCATGGCATCACAGAAGTATTCAGCATAGTCTTCCTGATCACCGCAACCGAAGATAGCGACCAGTTTGCTATCAAAATCAATCTCTTCCAGCGTCGGAAAGAAGTCATCCCAGTCACACTGCGCTTCGCCGTAATACCAGGTTGGAATACCCAGCAGCAGGATGTCAAAACGCTCAAGGTCTTCTTTGCTGCTTTTGGCAATGTCATGCAGTTCGGCGACGTCGTTGCCCAATTGCTGCTGGATCGTCTTGGCAATGTTTTCGGTATTGCCGGTGTCACTGCCAAAAAAAATGCCTATGAGAGCCATGGATAAAATAACCTCTTGATTCTTAAGGGTATGGTGCTTGTATCACCCGAGATCCGCTAATGATAGCAGACACTGTCTAATGGATAAACGTGTATCTTTTTGCCATATCGTGAAATGGCATGGAAGCGATGAGTTGATTGTTTTTGCGTCACTTCCTTAATGTTTTTTTAATTTTTTTAAAATACGATATTCGTACAGATAACTGAAAATATGGGTAATTTGTTAACTATCTAATTTTTATTAGCTTTTTAACGACACAAAACACTAAACATTCCTATATTTTTGACGATGACAGAGCATGGTGCTTTCATTGAATGTAAATGTGCAGCAATGTTTCTTACAAAGCGAGAGACTTTCTCATCGCATAAATCAAACCAAGACTTACCTCTTCGACCAATAGCCCAGTTATGGAGTCAACTATGCAATTCCTAAAAAATATTGCCATTCGCACCGCCATGTTGTGGGTGCTTGGCATCTTCTGTGCGTTATGGATTGCTGTCTCGGTCTACACCATGTATTCGTTCCGCACAATGAACGAAACGTCTAAAACCAGTGCATTGCTGGTTAACAATATGAATTTGGTTAATACCGGTAACGATCAGTACTTTCGTATGGTGACCCGACTGGCACGTGCGGTTGACTATCGTCAGAGCGGTGATGATCAGAAAGCGGACGAACAGCAAAAATCATCACAGGCCGCACTGGATTTACTGAAATCTAACCTGGAAGCATTCAAGAAGATTGATCATGCTGGCATGTCGCCGGAGCTGGTTGACGCGGTAATCCGCGATTGGGGAAATTTGGTTACCCAAGGCGTTGAGCCGATGTTCCAGCGTGCGGCGGACAAAAAGTTCGATGACTATGACAAGTTTGCCAAAGACATCGTACCGTCCTTCAGCCGCCAGTTTAACGCCTCCTTCACCAACTTTAATAAAGCGGGGTCGACGATGTTCGTCGATACGGGCAATCGACTGGAGAGTATCACGGGTATCGGTCAGAACATTCTGCTAGCCGGGTTGATCGCGGGCCTGGTGATGTTGTTCCTGACCGACCGTTATCTGGTGGCTTGTCTGGTACGCCCACTAAATGACCTGCGTGATCATTTCCTGGTGATTGCCAATGGCCGCCTGGGTAAACCGATTCTGGATTTTGGTAACAACTGTGTGGGGCGTTTGTTCCCGCTGTTGCGTGATATGCAGAGCAGCCTGGCGAATACGGTCAGCACCATTCGCACCAGTGCTGACTCTATTTATCAGGGCGTGTCGGAGATCGCTTCCGGTAACAATGACCTGGCAGCGCGTACCGAGTCACAGGCGGCAGCGCTGGAAGAAAGCGCCGCCAGTATGGAACAACTGACATCAACAGTGAAACAGAACGCTGAAAACGCCAGCCACGCCAGTCAGCTGGCCCGTCAAGCTTCCACCACCGCCAGTAAGGGGGGGGAGTTGGTTGATAATGTGGTGAAAACCATGGCGGAAATCTCCGGCAGCTCGAAGAAAATCGCCGAGATTACTAGCGTAATCAACGGTATTGCTTTCCAGACCAACATTCTGGCGCTGAACGCAGCGGTGGAAGCCGCCCGTGCTGGTGAACAAGGGCGTGGCTTTGCCGTGGTGGCCGGTGAGGTGAGAAGCCTGGCGCAGCGTAGTGCGCAGGCAGCAAAAGAGATCGAAAACCTGATTGCCGAGTCGGTACGCTGTGTAGATAACGGTTCAGCGTTGGTGGCCGATGCGGGCAGCACCATGAGCGAAATTGTGACTGCGGTAACCAACGTCACCGATATCATGTCGGAAATAGCCACAGCATCGGATGAGCAGAGCAAGGGGATCGCCCAGGCCGGACAAGCGATCACGGAAATGGATGGCGTGACCCAGCAGAATGCTGCACTGGTGCAGGAAGCGTCGGCGGCAACGCGTTCGCTGGAAGAGCAGGCGATGGTGTTGACCGAAGCGGTATCGGTATTCCGGCTGTCGGAAGAACAGTCGGGTGGTTTGTCGCCGAGACGCGAGCGCCAGGCACCGCCGAAAGCCGTGGCGGCTCCCGCTAAAGCCCTGCCAGCCGCTACGACTGGCAGCAGTAAAAAGAGCAGCGATAACTGGGAAACATTCTGATAATCGTGGAAACGTTCTGATGTAATAAGGACGACCGGCGTCATGGACGACGCCAGTGAGGGTCACTCTTCTTGTTCTGCCAACTGCGCCAGCAGTATTTGTTCGATCAGTTCACTGCGGCTGATGTTTTTCTGCTCAGCCAATGCATTCAAAATGTCTACCGCTTCGCTATTGATTTTCAGCTCAACACGACGCAGACCTCGCACCCGGTCACGCCGTAACTGATTGCGTTTATTGATTCGTAACTGCTCGTCGCGGGAGAGCGGGTTGGTTTTGGGCCGCCCCGGACGACGCTCGTTCGCGAACAGATCCAGCGTGGTGCGATCCGTTTGTTCTTTTGCCATAAATAATGGTGCTGCAAGAAATTCGGCCAAAACGCTGCGTTTGATCACCGGGAGTCGAGTACCGGGTGAGCCGTCGCTTGCGACAACTCAGGCTGCGTTTTGATGAAATGTGGTTAACGATGCAAGTGGCCAGACAGCCGCCCCTCAATACTGAGCGCGCCATAATACCCCAGCCGTTGCGGTGGCGACAACGGTTTACTGAGGCGTAGCGCGCAATTAAACCGTGATTGACGCAGGCTGGCGCGGATGTGTCTGGTCGTTGTGGTTCCCGCATCGCTTGCTTTGTTGTTAGTCAGCGTCCAGAAAACGGTGGATGGCGCGCAACACCGCTTCCGGTTTTTCTGCGTGCACCCAGTGGCTGGCACCACTCACCACGTATGCCTTGGCCGCAGGGAACTGGCGCAGCAGCGTATCACGATAGCGATCATCAAGATAAGGTGACTCGCTACCACGAATAAACAGGATTGGACCGGGCCAGGCAGGCACGTCCTGCCAGCCCACGAGGTGCTCGTATTGGTCCCACAAGACGGGGACGTTAAAGCGCCATTCTCCCTGCTGGAAAGACTTCAACAAAAACTGGATGACGCCTTCTTCGCCCGGCAGGTAATCGCGCATGATTTCCGCCGCGTTGGAACGTTGCGTTACACCAGCATCGTTAACGGCGTGAATGGCAGCGAATACGTTGTCATGACGACGCACCTGATAGTCCACCGGCGCGATATCAATCGCCACAATGCGCTCGATACGCCCGACAAGCACTCCGGTGAGCGCCATTGACACCTTTCCCCCCATGGAGTGACCGATCAGGATGACACGTTCCAGTCCTAGCTCATCAAGCAATTCACGTACATCCTGCGCCATTGCGGGGTAGTTCATCTCCGGTGCGCGGGGTGACAACCCATGATTACGCAGATCAATCTGCAACGTATCGTGGTGTTTTTGCAGGTCACGGGCGAGTACGCCAAGATTGTCCAGGTTGCCAAATAAACCGTGAATGAGAATAACCGGTAACCGGTCCTGCGGGTGTTGTGCGTTTTGCCAGCGATAATTCAATTTCATGGTGAAGTTCATTCAGAGAGACAGTGGCTTAGGGTATCATGACTTTACCATGACGCTTCGCCGCAGGGTAAACTCTGTCAGGCGGCGCTCGTTGGGGCAGGGGATAGAAAGCCGCATTCATATAACAGGAATGCGTGCACAAATTCAGGATAATCCTGAATTTGGCGTCACTGGCCTCTGTCGCTGTTCGCGGGTTGCGCATAGCCTGTATAATTCCTGATGATTGATTAAAGACATAAAACAGTACTGGATAAAAATGAAAACTATTGAGGTCGACGACGAGCTTTACCGTTATATCGCCAGCCACACTCAGCATATCGGCGAGAGTGCATCGGATATTTTACGGCGTATGCTGAAATTCAGTAGCGCGCAGCAGCCAGCGGCAGCAGCGGTAACGCCGTTGCCAGCGGTGTCGACAATCGCCCAGCCAGCCACGGTGCAGCCGTCTCGTGACCGGGTAAGAACCGTGCGCGAGTTGTTGCTGTCGGACGAATATGCCGAGCAGAACAAGGCGGTCAATCGTTTTCTGATGGTACTGTCCACCCTGTATCGCCTGTCGCCAGAAGCGTTTGCAGCGGCGACCGACTCATTGCATGGCCGCACCCGCGTCTATTTCGCTGCCGACGAGCAGACTTTGTTGCTGCACGGCGCTCAGACCAAACCCCGGCACATTGACGACACGCCTTACTGGGTTATCACCAATACCAATACCGGTCGCAAGCGCAGCATGGTCGAGTACATCATGCTGGCGATGCAGTTCCCGCCGGAACTGACTGAGAAAGTTTGCGGCACTATTTAAATCACTGCGTCAGGAAGAAACGCCAATGGCTAATCACCCAAGAGCCGGACAACCTACCCGGCAAAGCGACCTGATTAATGTCGCACAGTTGACGTCCCAGTATTATGTGTTGCGCCCGGATGTCACTAATCCGGCACAGTCGGTTAAATTCGGCACCTCCGGGCATCGTGGTTGCGCTGCCCGCCACAGCTTCAATGAAGCCCATATTCTGGCGATTGCTCAGGCGATTGCCGAAGAGCGTAGCCGTCAGGGCATCACGGGGCCGTGCTACGTGGGGAAAGATACCCATGCGTTGTCCGAACCGGCGTTTATCTCGGTGTTGGAAGTACTGACGGCCAACGGCGTTGACGTCATTGTTCAGCAGGATAACGGTTTTACCCCGACACCTGCGGTGTCAAACGCGATTCTGGTCCACAACCGTCAGGGCGGCGCGCTGGCGGATGGCATCGTGATTACCCCTTCTCATAATCCACCAGAAGACGGTGGCATTAAATACAATCCACCCAATGGCGGCCCGGCAGACACCAACCTGACGAGCGTGATTGAAAAACGTGCCAACGCGCTGTTGGCGGATAATCTGCGTGAAGTGAAGCGTCAGTCGTTGGATAAAGCGCGTCAGAGCGGTCATCTGCACGAGCGCGACCTGGTTGAGCCGTATGTCGAGGCGCTGGGCGAGGTGGTGGACATGGCGGCGATTCAGCGAGCCGGTCTGAAACTGGGTGTCGATCCGCTTGGCGGCTCCGGCATTGCTTACTGGCAACGCATCGCCGAGCGCTACCAGCTGGACCTGACGCTGGTCAATGATGCCATCGATCAGACCTTCCGTTTCATGACGCTGGACCATGATGGTGTGATCCGTATGGATTGCTCGTCCGTCTCGGCGATGTCGGGTTTGCTGGCGCTGCGCGACAAGTTTGACTTGGCTTTTGCCAACGATCCGGATTATGACCGTCACGGCATTGTTACCCCGGCCGGGTTGATGAACCCGAACCACTATCTGGCGGTGGCTATCAACTATCTGTTCCGTCATCGTCCGCAGTGGAGCGAGTCGGTAGCGGTTGGTAAGACGCTGGTGTCCAGCGCCATGATCGACCGGGTAGTGGCGGACCTCGGCCGTAAACTGGTGGAAGTGCCGGTTGGTTTTAAATGGTTTGTGGATGGTCTGTTTGACGGGACATTAGGCTTCGGTGGTGAAGAGAGCGCTGGTGCGTCGTTCCTGCGTTTTGACGGCAAGCCGTGGTCGACCGACAAAGATGGCATCATTCTGTGTCTGCTGGCAGCGGAAATTACCGCGGTGACCGGTAAAAACCCGCAACAGCACTATGATGCGCTGGCTGAGCGTTTCGGAGCGCCGAGCTACAATCGCTTGCAGGCATCGGCGACTCATGCGCAGAAAGCCGCGTTATCCAAACTGTCGCCAGAAATGGTGTCCGCCAGTACGCTGGCAGGTGACCCAATCACTGCTCGCCTGACTGCTGCACCTGGCAATGGCGCGTCGATTGGTGGCCTGAAGGTGATGACTGACAACGGTTGGTTTGCTGCGCGTCCGTCCGGTACGGAAGAAGCCTACAAAATTTACTGCGAAAGTTTCCTCGGTGCGGAGCACCGCGAGAAAATCGAGAAAGAAGCGGTTGAGATCGTCAGCGCGGTGCTGAGCAGCGCGAAGTAACGAAACAACCGGTTTGAAATCAGGGCGCTGTGTCAACAGCGCCTTTTTTATCGCCAACCCGTTGTATTATCCTAACGCCACCAGTAGCGCACCGGCGGAAATCAGCGCAACGCCAACCCCGGCCAACAGCGACACTTTTTCTCCCAGCAGCAATGCCGCCAGAATCACCGCGAACACCACGCTAAGTTTATCGATAGGGGCTACTTGGGCGACGTTCCCGCTTTTTAGCGCCATAAAATAAAACAGCCAGGACAGTGCGCCCGCTAAGCCGCTCAGTACGATGAACAGCATCGCCTTGTGGTTGGACAGTACGTCAGCGAACAGCGAGGTTTTGCCCTGAGCCACTACCACGCCGACCAGAAATAGCGCCATGATCACCGCACGAATGGCGGTGGCGGTATTGGCGTCCAGCTGTTGCAGGCCGATTTTTCCAAACAGTGCTACCAGCGAGGCGCACAACGCCGACAGCAAGGCGTAAAGTAACCAGCTACTCATTGATATTTTTCTCGCGGATAAAAATCAGGATGCTACGCCTGACGCAGGCGAGGGGCCAGGCGTATCCATCATTAAAGGGGAAAGCTAGGGCATAAACCGGTAGCCGATGGCCGTCTCGGTCAGAAAGTGGCGCGGCCGGGCCGGGTCGTTTTCCAGTTTCTGGCGCAAATGCCCCATGTAGATACGCAGATAATGGCTGTGCTCTACCGCATTTGGGCCCCAGACCTGATTGAGCAGTTGGCGCTGCGTCAGCACCTTGCCGGGGTTGGCGAGCAGCGTCGCCAGTAGCCGGAATTCAATCGGTGTCAGATGCAATTCCTGCTGGTCACGGGTCACCTGGCGATTGACCAAATCCACGCTAATGTTGGAAAACGTGATGAGCGGGCTTTCCTGCTGAGGCGTGCTGAAGCGGCGTAACGCTACCCGCACTCGTGCGAGTAACTCGCCGATGCCGAACGGTTTGGTGAGGTAATCATCAGCACCCACGTCCAGCGCGTCTATCTTGTCTTGCTCATCGGTACGAGCAGAAAGCACGATAATCGGAATCGTGCTCCACTGACGTAGATCCCGGATGTAATCGATACCGTCGCCGTCGGGCAGACCCAGATCGAGAATAATCAGGTCAGGCTTGCGGGTCGCCGCTTCGATCAATCCCCGTTGTAGTGTATCAGCGTCGAATACGCGGCAACCTGCACCCTCCAGCGCGTTGCGGACAAAACGCCGGATCTCTTTTTCATCTTCTACGATCAGGATGTTGGTCTGTAACAGGGTCAGGACTCCATCTCTTCAGGTTCGAGAACCGGTGGTGGCGCCAGCGGTAGAGTAAAGTGGAACACCGCACCGCCGTCATCCGCGTTGGTGGCCCAGATTCGTCCGCCGTGAATCTCCACAATGGCTCGGCAAATTGCCAGACCCAACCCAACACCGGGAATGGACGACTCTTTGTGCCCGCGGGCGAACTTGTCAAAAATCACTTTTTCCTGACCTTCAGGGATGCCGGGGCCGTTATCCCGTACCTGTACTTCCAGCATATCGCCGGAGGTCGGAGTCGAAATCTGGCTGGCAGAGAGGGTGATCGTCGCCTGCTCGCCAGCGTATTTGATGGCGTTTTCCAGCAGGTTGATCAACACCCGTTCGATCAGGCTGGCATCGCAGTACACCAGGGTCATGTCCTGCGGCAACCGTAAATGAATAGTATTGTTTGCCAGTGAATTTTCCAACTGCCGTAACGCACTTCCGGCGAGTTCTTCCAGTGTTTGCCACTCTTTGCGCAAATTAAAGCCATCGGACTGGATGCGTGCCATATCCAGCAGGTTGTTGACCAGCCGGGTGGTGCTGAGAATGTGCTGGCGGATCTGGCTGGCCTGCGGCGCATAGGGCGAGCCTTCAGAAGCCAGGTTAAGCGTCAGAATCTCCGCCTGACCAAACAGCACCGTCAACGGGGTGCGTAAATCATGGGACAGCGCGGCCAACAGCGAATTGCGCAGTTGCTCACGCTCGGCGTCCAGCCGGGCGTTTTCCGTGCTTTTGACCAGATGCAAACGCTCCAGAGCGTTGGCTATCAGGACGGTGAAGGTTTCCAGCATTCGTTGCTGTTCCGGAATCATCAACTGGCGAACATTATTTGGCTCGACGGCGATGACGCCGAAGGTCAGTTGTGGTGTTGCCAGCGGCAGAATCTGGTAGGGAACACCCGGCAGGGTGCTGGTGCCCGCCCCGGCGGGGGCCGCGTGGTCGTAGCTCCAGCGAGCGATGGCTTGATCGATGATCAACTGATCTGGCTCGTCGAGCGCGGCCTGTTGTAGATAGGCGCTGGGGGAGGCTACGTGATCAGCCAGCAGAATGGCTATTTTGGCCTGAAAGGTAGAACGCAGGAAATGATGACTGGCCTTGGCGATATCCTGCACTGATAGGCTGCGGTTAAGCGCTTTGGACATTTCGTACAGATGCCGCACTCGCTGCTCGCGGTAGCGGGCGACGCGAGCCTGATAACGTACCCCGGCGGTCAGGTTTCCCACCAGAATACCGATGGTCAGCATCACGGCAAACGTGACCAGATATTGCGCATCTGCTACCGCGAATGTTCCTTTAGGCACCACAAAAAACAAATCGAAACTGGCGACATTGATGACCGCGGCGAACACCGATGGCCAGCGGCCATAAAACAGCGCGATGATGACTACCGCCAGCAGATAGAGCATCACCAGGTTGACCGGTTCCAGCATCGAGAACGGCGACCACAACGCCAGCAGCGTAATCAATGCGCAGAGCAGAGCAGCAACACCGCAGCCGTAAAACTGCAAGCGCCATTTGTCGGTAATTCCCCTGACATCCGGGGTCTTGGGCGGAGGCGGTGTGCTATCATCCTGCACCGACACCACGACCAAATCGAGGTCCGGCCCTAGCTTGCCGAGCTTCTCAGCAAAACGAGTGCGACGCCACCAGCCGAGTTTCTGCTCGGTGTGACGACCAATCACGATCTTGCCCAGATTGTGTTCGCGGGCATAGCGCAGCACCGCGCGTTCCACCGATGGGTCAGAAAGGGTGGCGGTTTCCGCCCCCAGATCCTGTGCCAGTTTCAGCGCACGCAGGATCGCCCGTCGCTCGCCTTCCGGCAGACGGTGCAGGCGTGGTGTTTCGACGTAAACCGCGTGCCAGATGCTGCCCAGACGGGCAGCCAGACGGGCGGCGGTACGCACCAGCTTTTCGTTACCCACGCCACGGCCGATGCACAGCAGGATGGCGTCGCGGGTATGCCAGACCCGTTCGCGCCCTTGACTGGCACGCATCGCCCGCATCTGGTCGTCCACCCGGTCGGCCATTCGCCGGAGCGCCAGTTCGCGCAGAGCAAGCAGGTTGCCTTTGCGAAAGAAGTTTTCGATGGCGCGTTCTGCCTGCATCGGCAGGTAAACCTTGCCTTCATTGAGACGCTGGCGCAGGTCATCAGGTGGCAGGTCCACCAGCACCACTTCTGTGGCGTCGTCAAAAATCGGATCTGGGACGGTTTCCCGCACCCGGATGCCGGTCACGCCGCCGACGATATCGTTCAGGCTTTCCAGATGCTGCACATTGACGGTAGTGAACACGTCGATGCCCGCGTCCAGCAGTTCCTGTACGTCCTGCCAGCGTTTGGGATGACGGGAACCCCGGATGTTGCTGTGCGCCAGTTCATCGATCAGAATCAGCGCAGGGCAGCGCGCCAGCGCTGCGTCCAGATCAAATTCATGATGATGTCGGCCGTAATGGCTGATTTTCTTCATCGGCAAATGTGGTAACCCCTCCACCAGCGCAGCGGTTTCACTGCGCCCGTGGGTTTCCACCACCCCGACCAGCACATCCAGCCCCTGGGCTTTCAGTCGCTGTGCTTCCTGCAACATGGCGTAGGTCTTCCCAACCCCGGCGCAGGCACCGAAGAAGATTTTCAGTTTGCCGCGCGGCTGTTCTTCAATCTGGCTCAGCAGGCTGTCCGGGTCGGGGCGACGCTGTTCCTCGTCGGTCATTTCTGTTCCTCGTCGGGTGACGCGTTAATCAAGGTAGTGGTTTTAGCTGGTCTAACGCCATATTCAATTCTACGACATTCACCACCGGTGTTCCGATAAATGCAGGCCACGGCGTGCGCGTATAGCGATTGATCAACTGCTCGACCTGATCCTGCGTCAGACCGCGTGCTTTGGCGACCAGCCCAGCCTGATAATCGGCAGCCGACACCGAAATGTGCGGGTCCAGGCCGCTGGCCGAGGCGGTGACCAGCTCCACCGGTACAGGGGCATTGTCGCCCCGGCGCTGGTGCCAGGCCGCCACGTTCTGACTGATGGCCTTGTCCAGCGCAGGGTTGCTGACGGCAAGGTTGCTGCCGCCGGACGCCATCGCATTGTAGGCGCTGTCCGAGGTGGCGGACGGGCGGCTCAGGAAGTAGCCGTCACGGCTGAAGGCTTGCCCAATCAGCGACGAGCCGACCACGTCGTCTTGCCGGTACAGCAGAGAACCGTTGGCCTGCACTGGGAACAGCCATTGCCCCAGTGCGGTAACCAGCAACGGGTAGCCGACGCCGGTGATCAGGGTCATCAACAGTAATAAAACCAGGGAAGAACGGACATAACTCATGATAATTACCTTTAATTACGCCAGCCCGGCGACAGTCAGCAGCACGTCGATCAGTTTGATGCCGACGAACGGCACCAGCAGACCGCCCAGTCCATAAATCCACAGGTTGCGGCTCAGCAGCGCTGCGGCGCTCATCGGTTTATAACTGATCCCTTTCAGTGCCAGCGGGATCAGAAACACGATAATCAGTGCGTTGAAGATCACCGCCGACAGCATCGCCGAGGCGGGGGAGTGCAGTTGCATCACGTTGAGTGCGTTCAACTGCGGATAGGTAGCGGCGAACGCGGCCGGAATAATGGCGAAGTATTTGGCTACGTCGTTGGCGATGCTGAATGTGGTCAGTGAGCCACGAGTCATCAGCATCTGTTTGCCGATATGCACTACCTCGATAAGCTTGGTGGGGTTGGAATCCAGATCCACCATGTTGCCAGCCTCTTTGGCCGCCTGGGTGCCGGAGTTCATGGCAACGGCCACGTCAGCCTGCGCCAGCGCCGGGGCGTCGTTGGTGCCGTCGCCGGTCATGGCTACCATGCGGCCTTCTGCCTGATACTGGCGAATCAGCGCCAGTTTGGCTTCCGGTGTGGCTTCTGACAGAAAATCGTCCACGCCCGCTTCGGCAGCAATGGCGGCGGCGGTCAGCGGGTTATCACCGGTGATCATCACCGTCTTGATACCCATGCTGCGCAGTTCGGCGAAACGCTCCTTGATACCGCCTTTGACGATATCCTTGAGTGCGACCACACCCAGCACACGCTTGCCTTCGGCGACCACCAGCGGGGTGCTGCCCTGACGCGCTACATTGGCGACAGCATCTTCCACTTCCACCGGGAACTGGCCCTGATTGGCTTCGATATAGCGGCGTAGCGCGTCTACCGCGCCTTTGCGGATGGTGCGCCCCTGAATATTGACGCCGCTCATGCGGGTTTGCGCCGAGAAGGGGACGAAGGTGGCATCCAGGTCCCGCAAGGCGCGCTCACGCAGGCCGAAACGCTGTTTGGCCAGCACCACGATGCTGCGCCCTTCCGGGGTTTCATCCGCCAGCGAGGCCAATTGCGCGGCGTCGGCCAGTGCCTGTTCGCTCACGCCCGGCGCAGGGAGAAACGCGGAAGCCTGACGATTGCCCAGCGTGATAGTGCCGGTCTTGTCCAGCAGTAACACGTCGATATCGCCAGCGGCCTCGACAGCTCGACCACTGGTGGCGATGACGTTGGCACCTAGCATCCGGCTCATACCGGCAATGCCGATGGCCGACAGCAAGCCACCGATGGTGGTGGGAATCAGGCACACCAGCAACGCCACCAGTACGGTAATGCTAATCACCGAGCCGCTATTGTTGGCCGTGACGCTAAACCAGGAAAACGGCGACAGCGTGGCAACCACCAGCAGGAAAATGATAGTCAGTTCCACCAGCAAAATGGTGAGTGCCACCTCGTTCGGGGTTTTGCGGCGTTTGGCGCTCTCCACCATGGCGATCATCCGGTCGATAAAGGTTTCGCCAGGGTTGACGCTGCACTGAATCACCAGCCAGTCAGACAGCACGCGGGTGCCGCCGGTCACCGAGGCAAAATCGCCGCCGGATTCGCGGATCACCGGGGCGGACTCACCGGTGATGGCGCTTTCGTCCACCGAGGCACCGCCCTCCAGTACTTCGCCGTCGCAGGGGATCATTTCGCCCGCGGACACCAGGACCACATCGCCTTTGCGCAGGCTGTCGGCTGGGACTTTCTGGGTGGCGGCGTCATGGTGCGGCGCGGCCAGCTTGTTCGCCCAACTGGTTTTTTTCACGCCTTTGAGGGTTTCTGCCTGCGCCTTACTGCGCCCTTCTGCCAGCGCTTCAGCGAAGTTGGCGAACAGTACTGTCACCCACAGCCACAGTGAAACGGCACCGGTGAACCCCGCGTGGCCCGTGGTTTGTCCGCTGACTATCGCCAGCCAGATACCGGCGGTCAGCAGGCTGCCGATATACACCACGAACATGACTGGATTGCGCCATTGGACGCGCGGATCGAATTTTTTTACCGAATCCACCAGCGCGTTACGCAACAGAGCGGAATCAAAAAGCGTTTGCTGTTTACGAATCATCTTCTTTCTCCGGCTCAGTGAACCAGACTTGACTGTAAATGCTCGGCAACTGGACCCAGTGCCAGGGCAGGAATAAAGTTCAGCGCGCTAATCAGCAAAATAATGGTGATCAGCAGACCGATGAACAGCGGGCCTCGGGTGGACAACGATCCTTTGGTTTCCGGCTGGCGTTTTTTCGCCACCAGTGAACCGGCGATCGCCAGCACCGGAATCAGCGACGAGAAGCGGCCCAGCAGCATCGCGATACCCAGCGTCGGGTTGTAAAACGGGGTGTTGACGCTAAGGCCGCCAAAGGCGCTGCCATTGTTGTTAGCGGCAGAAGAATAGGCGTACAACACCTCGCTAAAGCCATGCGCGCCGGGGTTCAGGATGCCAGCACGGCCGGCTTCGGTACCGAGCGCCAGCGCGGTGCCCAGCAGTACCAACGCCGGGGTGATCAGAATCGCCAGCGCCGCCATTTTCATTTCCCAGGCTTCGATTTTCTTACCGAGGTATTCCGGGGTTCGGCCGATCATCAGCCCGGCAATAAACACGGTCAGCATCACGAACACCATCATGCCGTAGAAACCGGAACCTACGCCGCCGAAGATCACTTCGCCTATCTGTATCAGCCACATGGGGATCAAACCGCCCAACGCGGTAAACGAGTCATGCATGGCGTTGACCGCGCCGCAGGAGGTGGCGGTGGTGATGGCGGCAAAAAAGGCTGATGTCAGAATGCCGAAACGGGATTCCTTGCCTTCCATGTTTTGTGCGCTGTCCGCGCCCAGCGACAACAGATGCGGGTTGCCACTGACTTCGGCGTACATCACTACTGCGGTGGCGGCGATCAGCATCAGCGACATCGCCCACAGCAGGGTATGGCCCTGATGACGGTCATTCACCACCCGGCCAAAGGCAAAGCACAGCGCAGCTGGAATCAGCAGGATGGACAGCAACTGCACGAAGTTGGTCAGCGCATTCGGGTTTTCGAACGGATGAGCCGAGTTGGCACCGAAAAAGCCGCCGCCGTTGGTGCCCAGCATTTTAATGGCTTCCTGCGAGGCCAGTGGCCCCATCGGCAGCACTTGTGATGCGCCTTCCAGCGTAGTCACATGCTGATAGGGCAGGAGGTTCTGAATACTGCCTTGGCTAATAAAGAACAGGCTGAGCAACAGAGAAATCGGCAGCAGCAGATACAGAGTGATACGCAGCAGATCCAGCCAGGCGTTGCCCAGGTCGTGGGTGGTACGGCGGGCGAAGGCGCGCATCAGCACAAAAGCCACGGCGATGCCGGTGGCGGCAGACAGGAAGTTCTGTACCGTCAGCCCGACCATCTGGCTGAAATAGCTCAGGGTATTTTCCCCGCTGTAAGCCTGCCAGTTGGTGTTGGTCACAAAGCTTATCGCGGTGTTGAGCGCCAGATGCCAGGACAGGCCCGGCATCTGCTGCGGGTTCAGTGGCAGATGATCCTGATACGCCAGTATCAGGAACAGCAGCACGATACCCAGCAGGTTGAACACCAAAATCGCGCCAGTGTAGTGTTGCCATCCCATTTCACGGGTTGAAAAACCACACAGCCGGGCCACGCCCTGTTCGTAACGGCGCATACAACCGGTTTCACCTTCCACCAGCCGTGCCATAAACTGGCCGAGCGGCTGTGCCAGCACCAGCAGGATCGCAAACAGGCTGACGATCAATAAAAAAGCATCGCTGGACATCAGAATTCCTCCGCGTTGAGCAATGCATAAAAAAGATAAACCAGCAGTAGAACCACCAGCATACCGCCTGCCATCAGGCCAATATTCACAGGTCACCTCCAACGGTGTTAACTCGCTATCATCCGGTTGTTTCCCTTCTCAGGTACGCCTGGGAAATGGGATTCTTCCTACGACGCTCAGGCTACGCAGAGCGGAAAAAAGAAGGTGCAAATTTCCATGAAGCAGGCGTAAAAAAAGTATAAAAATGATGAAATATTCGGCGGTTAGGCTACCGCTGTGTTGGATAAAAAGGCTCGTGTCGGCCCATTTCAGCAGGGGGTTGTTTAGCCTTGTTGGCGGTAACGATTGGGAATCAAAAAATTAACAATGATTTAACTTATTGATGTTGGTGGAAAAATAGTTAATTCTCGTGTTGTTATCTGGTCCGATGAGTGTAGGATTTAATCAGAGGTCAACCGTTTTATCAGGAGGCGTTAATCATGTCCTATGTTGTTTATCCTTGGTATCGGGTGGTTCTGCGCCGCATCGGTGTGGTGCTGGTCGGGATTCTGGCACTACCGGTGATGCTGTGCTGGCGTGGCCGTTCCCGTTTTTACAGCTATCTGCATCGCGTTTGGCTAAAGACCAGTGAGAAACCGGTGTGGCTGGAACAGTCGGAACATGCCGCTGGCTACTTTTACTGATTAAACCCGTTCATTCAGGAAAGCCGCAGGGCGGCTGTTCTTCCTTTCTACGCTTCCTATGCCGTTGTTATTGCTCGTGTCTTCTTTTTCCGTTTCTTTTGCTGAATATCTGACCGCTTCCCTCTGCGTAGCTGTAGCGCGCTCTGCTATGATTTTGCCAGTCATCGCGGTGCGAATGCGCTGACTTTGGCGTTTATACGCCGGGAAAGCCGGATAATTCCGCTATGCTATTGAGATAGCACTCTCTTTTAATAAAGGGGACACCATGACAGCCGATCTGATTCCCGTTGGTATCAGTGCCTGCCTGCTTGGCAATCCGGTACGCTTTGATGGCGGCCATAAACGACTGACCTTTGCGGTTGAGCAGCTTGCTCCCTATTTCCATTTTGAACCGGTATGCCCAGAGATGGCGATCGGTTTGCCGGTGCCGCGTCCGGCGTTGCGGCTGGTCAAGTCGGACGACGGGCGTCTGCACCTGCTGGCTAGCAATGGCTCCGGGCTGGATGTGACGGATAACATGGCCGCGTTTTCCACTGAAAAGGCGGCGGAACTGGCGCACCTATGTGGTTATATCGTCTGCGCCAAATCGCCGAGCTGTGGCATGGAGCGGGTTAAAATTTATGATGCCGCTCAGAACAACGCGCGTAAAAGCGGGGTGGGGCTGTTTACCCAACAAATAAGGGAAACGCTGCCGTGGTTGCCGGTGGAAGAAGATGGCCGCCTGCATGATCCGGCGCTGCGTGAAAACTTCATCGCACGGGTTTATGCATTGCATGAATTCAACCAGTTATGGAAGAACGGGTTGAGTCGCGGTGCGTTGATGAGCTTCCATAGCCGCTACAAGCTGCTGCTGTTAGCGCATTCGCAGCCGGAATACCGAAAACTGGGACCATTCGTTGCAGCGATGGATCAGTGGGATTCGCTGGAAGCGTTTGCGGCAGAGTACCGGCTGCGGTTTATGACGCTGCTGTCGCGCCCGGCAAGCCGACGCAATCACACCAATGTGCTGATGCATGTGCAGGGGTATTTTCGTCGCCAGTTGACCGCGGGACAGCGGCAGGAACTGACTCAGTTGATCGATCGTTATCGTCAGGGGATGCAGCCCTTGCTGGCACCGCTCACCCTACTGCGTCATTACATGACGGAGTACCCGGATGCCTGGCTGGCGCAACAGCGCTATTTTGACCCTTACCCGGAGGCGCTGCGGTTACGTTATGGACACTAATTTTTTCGCCGTACGTTAAGGATGGTTCATGACCACACATCTGGTCTGGTTTCGTCACGATTTACGCCTTACCGATAATTTGGCGTTGCACGCCGCCTGCCAGGATCCCGACGCACGGGTTGAGGCGGTATTTATCGCCACGCCACAACAGTGGGCCAGCCATGAGATGGCTCCCTGTCAGGCGGCGTTTTTGTTAAACAATCTGCGTAGTGTGCAACAGGCACTGCGGGAGAAAGGCATCCCGCTGCACTACCAGCAGTGCGATGATTTTGCCGCCAGTGTTCGCTGGCTGGCTGATTTCTGCCGCGAGCGTCAGGTGACGCGTCTGTTTTACAACCGCGAATATGAATGGAATGAGCGTCAACGTGATCAGCAACTGGAACTGGCGCTAACCGGTGTCACTGAATGCCGGGGATTTGACGACAGCCTGCTATTGCCGCCCGGTAGCGTAGTCACTGGCGCTGGCGATATGTACAAGGTGTTTACGCCATTTCGCACTGCTTTTCTCAAACGGCTGCAACAAGGCGATGTCGGTTCGGTGCCTGCGCCGACTGCGCGCCAACAGGGCGACATCGTTCTGGCGTCGCTGGCACCGTTCGACTATCCGCAAACCGACGTTGATGCCGATTTTCCGGCTGGCGAGTCGGCGGCCTTGCAGCGCCTGCGCCAGTTTTGCCGTGAGCAAGTGATGTTTTATCATGAGCAGCGCGATCTACCGGCGCTGGCCGCTACCAGCAAGCTATCGCCGTATCTGGCGTTGGGGGTACTGTCGCCGCGTCAGTGTTTCAATCGTTTAACGATGGAACATCCGGACTGGCTGGTCCGGCCAGAAAGTGGTGCATTTACCTGGTTCAATGAGCTGGTGTGGCGCGAGTTTTACCGCCATCTGCTGGTGTTCAGCCCGGCGTTGTGCAAACACCAGCCGTTTATCGGTTGGACGCGGCGGGTGGCATGGCGCCACGCGCCAGACGAACTGGCAGCGTGGCAACGGGGGATGACCGGTTATCCTATCGTTGATGCGGCGATGCGTCAGTTGAACCAGACTGGCTGGATGCACAACCGGTTACGGATGATTTGCGCCAGTTTTTTGGTGAAAGATCTGCTGATCGACTGGCGTGAAGGCGAGCGTTACTTCATGAGCCAACTGCTGGACGGCGATTTGGCCGCCAATAACGGCGGTTGGCAGTGGGCGGCATCCACCGGCACCGACGCCGCGCCTTATTTTCGTATTTTCAACCCGACGACGCAGGGCGAGCGCTTCGACCCGGAAGGCGTGTTTATCCGGCGCTGGGTGCCGGAGCTGGCGCAGGTTCCGGGCAAGGCCGTTCATCAGCCCCACGATTGGGCTGTACGCCAGCAGCAGCGTATCGACTATCCCTTGCCGATGGTTGATCACAAACAGGCACGCGCACGCACGCTGGCGGCATTTGAAGCCGCGAAAAGCGGCGAAACGGCATGATCGCCACTCAAGACAGAAAGGAGCACAAGCTATGCGTAATACCGAACTGGAAAGCCTGATCAACGGTTTCCTCAATGTGGCGGCGTTTCAGGACTACGGGCCCAACGGGTTGCAGGTGGAAGGGCGCAGCGAAGTGCGGCGTATCGTCACCGGCGTCACCGCTTGCCAGGCATTGCTGGATGCTGCCGTGGCGCAGCAGGCTGACGCGGTGCTGGTGCATCACGGCTATTTCTGGCGTAACGAACCGGCGGTAGTGCGCGGCATGAAACGCCAGCGTCTGAAGACCTTGTTGGCAAATGACCTCAACCTGTACGGCTACCACCTGCCGTTGGACGCGCATCCGGAAGTCGGTAATAACGCCCGTCTGGCGGCGATGCTGGGGATCCGGGGGCTGGGCGAGATTGAATCGCTGCTGCCATACGGCGAACTGCCCGAACCTTGCAGCGGCGACGATTTGCGCCAGCGGCTGGAAGCGGTACTGGAGCGGCCGGTGCTGCATAGTGGCGACAACGCGCCTGCGCAGATCCGGCGTATCGCCTGGTGTACCGGCGGCGGGCAGAGCTTTATCGATCAGGCGGCTGACTTTGGCGTCGATGCCTTCATCACCGGCGAGGTATCGGAGAAAACCATCCACACCGCCCGTGAAATGGGGCTGCATTTCTATGCTGCGGGTCATCACGCTACCGAGCGGGCTGGGATCCGCGCACTGGGCGAATGGCTGGCGTCACAACATGGCTTTGACGTGACATTCATTGATATCCCTAACCCGGCGTAATTGAGCTGTTAGAGGCCGTCGATCATGACGGCGGTGGGATGAGGAAGCCGACATCGGGCTGGAGGAAAGATGCAACGTGCACGCTGTTATCTGTTGGGTGAGAAAGCGGTAGTGTTGGAACTGGAGCCACCGCTGCGACTGGAAAGCCAGCAACGAATCTGGGGGCTGGCGGAGCGTCTGGCCGGGCACGACGACGTGAGTGAAGTCATCCCCGGTATGAATAACCTGACGGTGGTGCTCCGTCATCCTCGTCAGCAGGCGCTGGATGCTATTGAACGGCTGCAACGCTGGTGGGAAGAGAGCGAGTCGCTGACCGATGTGCCACAGCGCGAGGTGGTGATTCCGGTGATCTACGGCGGCGAACAAGGGCCAGATCTGAACGTGGTGGCGGAGCATTGCGGCATGACCGCGCAACAGGTGGTGGAGCGTCATGCCGCCGGGCGTTATGTGGTCTACTTCCTCGGTTTCCAACCCGGTTTTCCGTATCTCGGCGGGTTGGATGAGGCGTTGTCCACACCGCGACGCGCTGAACCTCGGGTGTTGGTGCCCGGCGGTTCGGTCGGGATTGGCGGCAGCCAGACCGGTGTTTACCCGCTCAGTACACCGGGCGGCTGGCAGTTGATTGGCCGCACTTCGCTGGCGCTGTTCCAGCCAACGCAGACGCCACCTACGCTGTTGCGGCCGGGTGATCAGGTACGCTTTGTTCCGCAGCGGGAGGGAATATGCTGAAGATTATCCGGGCAGGGTTGCAAACCACGGTGCAGGATCTCGGGCGTCCGGGGTGGCGGCAATTGGGCATCAGCCAGTGCGGTGCGTTGGATAACCCAGCGTTGAAACTTGCCAATTTGCTGGTGGCAAATGACATGAACACCGCGGCGCTGGAAATCACGCTGGGGCAACTGGTTGCTACCTTCACCACACCGTGCTGGGTTGCGCTGACCGGGGCTGATTGCCACGCCACTCTGGACGGCAAAACGTTATGGACCGGCTGGTGTTTTGCGGTGAAACCGGGGCAGACGTTGCGACTGCGTTCGCCACGTAACGGTATGCGTAGTTATCTGGCGATTTCCGGCGGAATTGATGTGCCGGAGGTGCTGGGATCTCGCAGTACCGACCTGAAGGCGGGAATCGGTGGGCTGGAAGGACGCCCGTTGGCGGACGGCAATGTTTTGCCGCTGGGAAAGGCGCGGCGTTTGCCCAGCCGTTCTATCGGGGTTAAACAACTGCTGTTCAGCAATCGGGTGCGTGTGTTGCCAGGACCGGAGTATCAGGAGTTCAGCGAAGCGGCGCGCGACAATTTTTGGCGTACCGGCTGGCATCTCAGCCCGCAAAGTAACCGTATGGGCTATCGCCTGCTGGGGCCGACGCTGATACGTGAAAATCATCGGGAAATGCTGTCCCACGGCCTGCTACCGGGGGTGATTCAGGTGCCTCACAACGGCAAGCCGATTGTATTGATGGCGGATGCTCAAACGACCGGGGGTTACCCGCGCATCGGTTGTGTGATTGACGCTGACCTATACAACATGGCGCAGTTGCGTCTGGGCGAACCGGTCCATTTTATTCGCTGCTCGCCGGATGACGCGTTGCGGGCATGGCAGGAGCAACATCGTTATCTGGAGCAGTTGGCCTGGAGGCTGCATGGTAATTGATTTGAATGCTGACCTGGGAGAAGGCGGTCAGCACGATGAGGCACTATTACAGTTGATCAGTTCCGCCAATATCGCCTGCGGCTTTCATGCCGGTGATGCTGACCTGATGCGTCAGTCAGTGCGCTGGGCTATCCAGTATGGTGTAGCGATTGGTGCGCATCCGAGCTTTCCCGACCGCGAAAACTTTGGCCGCTCGGTCATGAATCTGCCGCCGGAAACGGTTTATGCGCAGGTGGTGTATCAGATTGGCGCGCTGGCGGCGATCGTTAAGGCTGAAGGGGCTCGCCTGTTTCACGTTAAACCCCACGGTATGCTCTACAATCAGGCCGCACGCGATCCCGCGCTGGCGGATGCCATCGCTCGTGCAATAGCGGCGGTGGAGCCATCGTTGTGTCTGGTCGGGTTGGCAAACAGCGAACTGATTCGGGCCGGTAAGCGGGCTGGATTGAAGACGCGTCAGGAGGTGTTTGCCGATCGCAGCTATCAGGCCGATGGCTCGCTGGTGCCGCGCGATCAGCCTTCTGCTGTGATCAGCAGCGATGAGCTGGCATTGGCCCAGACGCTGGAAATGGTGCAGCGTCAGCGAGTTCGCGCCAGCAATGGCAGTTGGGTCGCGGTGCAGGCGGAAACGGTCTGTCTGCATGGCGACAATGCCCACGCGCTGATCTTTGCGCGTCGGTTGCGAGAAAGCTTCACCCAGTATGGCATACAGGTTACGGCCCGGTAGCGAGAGCCAAAACCTGAATATCGTTATACCCTAAAATAGAAAAGGCCGGGCTAGATGCCCGACCTTGATTGACTCACCGTAATGGTATTAGCGTTTGGTGATTAACGGTTCGAAATCACGTTCGTCGTGGCCGGTGTACAGCTGGCGCGGACGGGCGATCTTCAGACCTTCGCCGTGCATTTCGCTCCAGTGAGCGATCCAGCCGACGGTACGGGCCATCGCGAAAATCACTGTGAACATGGTAGATGGAATGCCCATGGCTTTCAGGATGATGCCAGAGTAAAAGTCCACGTTCGGATAGAGTTTGCGCTCAATGAAGTACGGGTCGTTCAGCGCGATGTTTTCCAGCTCCATCGCCACTTCCAGCAGGTCATCCTTGGTGCCCAGTTCTTTCAGCACTTCATGACAAGTCTGGCGCATCACGGTGGCGCGCGGGTCGTAATTCTTGTATACGCGGTGACCAAAGCCCATCAGGCGGAACGAATCGTTCTTGTCCTTGGCGCGTTTGATGAAGGCCGGAATATGCTCGACGGAGCTGATTTCTTCCAGCATACGCAGACAGGCTTCGTTGGCACCGCCGTGTGCCGGTCCCCACAGCGAAGCGATGCCCGCGGCGATACAGGCGAACGGGTTTGCACCGGAAGAGCCAGCAGTACGCACGGTGGACGTAGACGCGTTCTGCTCATGATCAGCATGAAGGATCAGGATGCGGTCCATGGCGCGTTCCAGCACCGGATTGACGACATATTCTTCGCACGGCGTAGCGAACATCATGTGCAGGAAGTTACCCGCATAGGACAGGTCGTTACGCGGATACACGAACGGCTGGCCGATGGAGTATTTGTAGCACATGGCCGCCACAGTCGGCATTTTCGACAGCAGGCGGTAGGCCGCGATTTCGCGGTGACGCTCGTTACTGATGTCCAGCGAGTCATGGTAGAACGCCGCCAGCGCACCCGTCACGCCGCACAACACCGCCATGGGGTGGGAATCACGGCGAAAACCGTGGAACAGGCGGGTGATCTGCTCGTGAATCATGGTGTGGCGGGTAACGGTAGTCTTGAAAGTGTCGTATTGTTCCTGCGTCGGCGCTTCGCCAAACAGCAGGATATAACAGACTTCCAGATAGTTGGATTTTTCCGCCAGCTGCGCGATAGGGTAGCCACGGTGCAGCAGTACGCCCACATCGCCGTCAATATAAGTGATTTTGGATTCACAAGATGCGGTAGAGGTAAAACCGGGGTCAAACGTGAAATAACCTTTAGAACCGAGGCTACGAATATCAATTTCGTCGTTGCCAAGCGTACCAGATAGGACATTTAGCTCAATAGACTCTTTACCGTCTATAGTAAGCGTTGCTTTTTTATCAGCCATTTACAGTCTCCTTAGCGCTTTAATCTTTAATTTTAAAAATTCGTCACTGCAGAAATACCGTCATGCCCGCACGCTGGACAAAGTAAACAGACCAGACGTCACTCTGCGGTCTGCAAGAAGACCGGGGTACAGAGTTGACCCGATGTCAGGCGGTCACAGTCAGGGTGAACACGTTGCTCTCCCAGCTGGGGTATTACCCCTGTCCTGCTCTAATTGTAGCTAGTACCTATCACTTTTCCGGGGACTTTGTTTCCCACTGTTACATAACTTTGATGAATGGGAAAGCGCTACCGATGAGCTTTAACAAGGCAATGGGTTTCTTGGGTCCTAGTTGTAATTTAAATGTTTAAGATTTGTCAAATCAGATAATTAATTTTATATAAATTGTGAAATTCGTGATCTTAATCACTGTTCAGGGCAAATGTGCCCAAACAGTTTGTAGGGTAATTGTAATAAGAATGTGAAGTGCCTATACTGCCGCCAGGTCTCCGGAATACCCTGCAGTAGGAGCACCCAGTGTGATCGGTTTGTGTGGCTGAAGAAAAGGATCATGATTCAGGCGCGCATTGACAGAGACAAACATCATCTCACCGTCCACACTGTCTGACCCCACAACAGGTCCGGAGGAAGAAAATAATAAAAGCTGTGTGGGCAAACCCGTGAAAAAACAAAGACCTGTCAATCTGGATCTGCAGACGATCCGGTTCCCCGTTACCGCGATAGCATCTATTCTTCACCGTGTCTCCGGCGTTATTACGTTTGTTGCTGTGGGTATTCTATTGTGGCTGCTCGGCCTCTCCCTCTCTTCACAGGAAGGGTTTGTCCAGGCGGCAGCCATCATGGACAGCTTCATCGTGAAATTCATTGTCTGGGGCATTCTGACCGCGCTGGCCTATCATATTGTAGGTGGTCTGCGCCATCTGCTGATGGATTTTGGCTATATCGAAGAAAACTTCGCGGCGGGATCACGTTCTGCAAAATTCTCTTTCATTATTACTGTCGTGCTTTCATTTTTGGCTGGAGTCCTCGTATGGTAAGCAATGCCTCCGCATTGGGGCGTAATGGCGTACACGATTGGTTATTACTTCGCGCTTCTGCCATCGTCATCGTGCTGTATGTCCTGTATATCGTTGGTTTTGTGGCCAGCGCCGGTAACATCACGTATGAAATCTGGCGTGGTTTCTTCGCCATGCATCTCACCAAGGTGTTCACCCTGCTGACGTTGTTCGCCATTTTGGTCCATGCCTGGATCGGGATGTGGCAGGTGCTGACTGATTACATCAAACCGCTGGCTGTCCGGCTGACGTTGCAGCTGGCTATCGTGGTCGCGTTATTGGTGTATGTCATTTATGGAACTGTTGTGGTGTGGGGTGCGTAATGAATTTGCCAGTCAGAGAGTTTGATGCCGTTGTTGTCGGCGCGGGTGGTGCAGGTATGCGCGCCGCGCTGCAGATTTCCCAAATGGGCCTGTCCTGTGCCCTGTTGTCGAAAGTATTCCCGACCCGTTCCCACACTGTCTCCGCTCAGGGCGGAATTACCGTGGCGCTGGGGAATTCCCACGAGGATAACTGGGAATGGCACATGTATGACACCGTGAAAGGTTCCGACTATATCGGTGACCAGGATGCGATTGAATATATGTGTAAAACCGGTCCGGAAGCGATTCTGGAACTGGAGCACATGGGGCTGCCGTTCTCACGTCTGGATGATGGTCGCATTTATCAGCGCCCGTTCGGCGGTCAGTCCAAGAATTTTGGTGGTGAGCAGGCTGCCCGCACCGCAGCGGCGGCGGACCGTACTGGTCACGCGTTGTTGCACACGCTGTATCAGCAGAACCTGAAAAACCACACCACCATCTTTTCCGAATGGTATGCACTGGATCTGGTGAAAAACCAGGATGGTGCGGTGGTGGGATGTACCGCCATCTGTATCGAAACCGGTGAAGTTGTTTATTTTAAAGCCCGCGCCACCGTGCTGGCGACCGGCGGGGCTGGTCGTATCTATCAATCCACCACTAACGCCCACATTAATACAGGCGATGGTGTTGGTATGGCGCTGCGTGCCGGTGTGCCGGTGCAGGATATGGAAATGTGGCAGTTCCACCCGACGGGGATCGCCGGTGCTGGTGTGTTGGTGACCGAGGGGTGTCGCGGCGAAGGTGGTTACCTGCTGAACAAACATGGCGAGCGTTTCATGGAACGCTATGCGCCGAACGCCAAAGACCTGGCGGGACGCGACGTAGTAGCGCGTTCGATCATGATCGAAATTCGTGAAGGTCGTGGCTGCGATGGCCCGTGGGGTCCGCACGCTAAACTGAAGCTGGATCATCTGGGCAAAGACGTACTTGAGTCACGTCTGCCGGGTATTCTGGAACTGTCCCGTACCTTTGCGCACGTAGACCCGGTGAAAGAGCCGATTCCGGTTATCCCAACCTGCCACTACATGATGGGGGGGATTCCGACCAAGGTTACCGGCCAGGCGCTGACCGTGAACGAGAAGGGCGAAGACGTGGTCATTCCGGGTCTGTTCGCTGTGGGCGAAATCGCCTGCGTCTCTGTACACGGTGCTAACCGTCTGGGGGGCAACTCGCTGCTTGACCTGGTGGTATTCGGTCGTTCCGCCGGTATGCACTTGCAAGAGTCGCTGGCCGAGCAGGGCGATACCCGTGATGCCAGTGATTCCGACGTCGACGCCTCACTGACGCGCCTCAATCGCTGGAACAACACCCGTTCCGGTGAGGATCCGGTGGAGATCCGCAAAGCACTGCAAGCTTGTATGCAGAATAACTTCTCGGTATTCCGTGAAGGTGATGCGATGGCGAAAGGGCTGGAAGAGCTGAAAGTCATTCGCGAGCGTCTCAACAACGCCCGTTTGGATGATACTTCCAGTGAATTCAACACCCAGCGCATCGAATGCCTGGAGCTGGATAACCTGATGGAAACCGCTTACGCCACTGCAGTATCAGCAAACTTCCGCACTGAAAGCCGTGGTGCTCACAGCCGCTTCGACTATCCTGATCGTGATGACGAGAATTGGTTGTGTCATTCGCTGTATCAACCGCAAACCGAAAGCATGACGCGCCGTGAGGTGAACATGCAACCCAAATTGCGCCCGGCATTCCCGCCGAAAGTGCGTACTTATTAATTGCGCGGAGAGAAAGCGATGAAAGTTGAATTTTCCGTTTATCGTTATAACCCGGATGTCGATAGCGCACCGCGTATGCAGGACTATACGCTGGAAGCGGAAGAAGGCCGCGACATGATGTTGCTGGACGCGTTGATTCTTCTGAAAGAACAGGATCCGACGCTGGCGTTTCGCCGCTCCTGTCGTGAAGGGGTGTGTGGTTCTGACGGTCTGAACATGAATGGCAAGAATGGGCTGGCGTGCATTACGCCGGTGTCCACCCTGCGCAACGGTAATAGCAAAATTGTGATCCGTCCCCTGCCGGGACTGCCAGTTGTGCGTGATTTGGTGGTGGACATGGGACAGTTCTATGCCCAATATGAGAAAATCAAACCTTACCTGTTGAATAATGGGAAAAATCCGCCAACGCGTGAGCATTTGCAAGCGCCGGAACAGCGGGAAAAATTGGATGGGCTGTACGAGTGCATCATGTGTGCTTGCTGCTCCACATCCTGCCCATCGTTCTGGTGGAACCCGGATAAGTTTATCGGGCCTGCTGGTCTGCTGGCTGCGTACCGTTTCCTGATCGATAGCCGTGATACGGAAACCAAAGCGCGTCTGGATGACCTGAATGACGCTTTCAGTGTATTCCGCTGTCACAGCATCATGAATTGCGTCAGCGTTTGCCCGAAAGGATTAAACCCAACGCGCGCCATCGGCCATATCAAGTCGATGTTGTTGCAGCGTAGCGCCTGAGTTTCAGACGCATGTAACAAACCGGTTCCCCCGCAATAGGCGGGGGAACTGCAGGAAACCTTTAAAAACCGGCTTATGCGCCTAAACCGTTTTTTAAAGGTTCCTTCAGGATAGGAATATCCACAGCGTGCGTAATCAGGCACAGCAAGTGAACCGTTTTACGGCAACCCGTTTTATAACGGCAATATAAGACATGTTAACCACGGCGAAAACTGAAGCTTATTAGCTTAAGGGATCACAATGCAGAACGGCGCAATGAAGGCCTGGCTGGATTCCTCCTATCTGGCGGGCGCGAACCAGTCCTACATAGAGCAGCTCTATGAAGATTTTTTAACCGACCCGGACTCTATCGATCACAGCTGGCGTTCGATTTTTCAACAACTTCCTACCACTGGGGTTAAACCGGATCAACTTCACTCCAAAACTCGCGACTATTTCCGCCGTTTGGCGAAAGATGCTTCGCGTTATACCTCTTCCATTACCGATCCTGATAGCGATGCCAAGCAGGTTAAGGTATTGCAGCTGATTAACGCTTTTCGTTTCCGTGGTCATCAGCATGCCAATCTTGATCCGCTGGGCTTGTGGAAACAGGAGCACGTAGCGGATCTGGATCTTACCTATCACAACCTGACAGAAGACGATCTGAAAGAGAGTTTTAATGTCGGTTCGTTCGCCATCGGCAAGGAAACCATGCAGCTTGGCGAGCTGTACGCCGCGCTCAAGCAGACCTACTGCGGTTCGATTGGTGCGGAGTACATGCACATCACCAATACCGAAGAAAAACGCTGGATCCAACAGCGCATCGAGTCGGTGGTGGGGCAACCGAGTTTT
Organism: Dickeya undicola; assembly: GCF_000784735.1. Lineage (GTDB taxonomy): Bacteria > Pseudomonadota > Gammaproteobacteria > Enterobacterales > Enterobacteriaceae > Dickeya > Dickeya undicola. The sequence goes on along the minus strand of NZ_JSYG01000032.1, from coordinate 15,832 downwards.
ACTGTCGAAGAAAGAAAACGTTTCCTGAAAGAGTTGACCGCTGCCGAAGGGCTGGAACGCTATCTGGGTGCCAAGTTCCCTGGCGCTAAGCGCTTCTCGCTCGAAGGGGGCGATGCGCTGGTGCCGATGCTGAAGGAAATCATCCGTCACGCGGGTAAAAACGGTACACGCGAAGTAGTAATGGGGATGGCCCACCGTGGACGTCTCAACGTGCTGGTGAACGTGATGGGTAAAAAACCCCAGGATCTGTTCGATGAGTTCTCCGGCAAGCACAAAGATCACCTCGGCACCGGTGACGTGAAATACCATCAGGGTTTCTCGTCTGATATGGAAACCGAAGGTGGCAAAGTGCATCTGGCGCTGGCGTTTAACCCGTCGCATCTGGAAATCGTCAGCCCGGTAGTCATTGGGTCGGTACGCGCACGTATTGATCGTCTGGACAACCCCAGCAGTGCGCTAGTACTGCCGATCACCATTCACGGTGATGCCGCGATTGCCGGTCAGGGCGTGGTGCAGGAAACCCTGAACATGTCCAAGGCCCGCGGCTACGAAGTGGGCGGTACTATCCGTATCGTCATCAACAACCAGATTGGTTTCACCACATCCAATCCGCGAGATGCCCGTTCCACCGAATACTGTACCGATATCGGCAAGATGGTGCAGGCACCGATTTTCCACGTCAACGCTGACGACCCGGAAGCGGTGGCATTTGTCACCCGCCTGGCGCTGGATTTCCGCAACACCTTCCAGCGTGATGTTTTCATCGATCTGGTGTGCTACCGCCGTCACGGCCATAACGAAGCTGATGAGCCGAGTGCCACCCAGCCGGTGATGTACCAGAAGATCAAGAAACACCCGACACCGCGTAAAATCTACGCTGATCGCCTGGAGCAACAGCAATTGGCGACGTTGGAAGACGCCACCGAGCTGGTCAATCTTTACCGCGATGCGCTGGATGCCGGTGAGTGCGTGGTAGACGAGTGGCGTCCGATGGATATGCATTCCTTCACCTGGATGTCTTATCTCAACCATGAATGGGATGAGCCTTATCCGCACAAGGTTGAAACCAAACGCCTGCAGGAACTGGCGCACCGGATCAGTGAAGTGCCGGAAGCGCTGGAAATGCAACCGCGTGTCGCCAAGATTTATAACGACCGCAGTGAGATGGCAGCGGGCGAAAAGCTGTTCGACTGGGGTGGTGCGGAAACGCTGGCTTACGCCACATTGGTGGATGAGGGCATCCCGGTGCGTTTGTCCGGTGAAGACGCCGGGCGCGGTACGTTCTTCCATCGTCATGCGGTGGTGCATAACCAGAAAGGCGGCTCTACTTACACCCCGTTGGCGCATGTACATAATGGGCAAGGTGTGTTCAATGTCTGGGACTCGGTGCTGTCTGAAGAGGCGGTACTGGCATTCGAATACGGTTATGCCACTGCCGAACCACGCACATTGACTATCTGGGAAGCCCAGTTCGGTGATTTCGCCAACGGCGCGCAGGTGGTGATTGACCAATTCATCAGTTCCGGTGAGCAGAAATGGGGCCGTATGTGTGGCCTGGTGATGTTGCTACCACACGGCTACGAAGGTCAGGGACCGGAGCACTCCTCTGCACGTCTGGAGCGTTACCTGCAACTGTGCGCAGAACAGAATATGCAGGTGTGTATTCCGTCCACGCCAGCGCAGGTCTACCACATGCTACGCCGACAGGCGCTGCGTGGTATGCGTCGCCCTCTGGTGGTGATGTCACCGAAATCACTGCTGCGTCATCCGCTGGCTACCTCCACACTGGATGAACTGGCGAACGGTCAATTCCAGCCTGCAATTGGGGAAATTGATGAGCTGGATCCGAAAGCAGTGAAGCGTGTCGTGCTGTGTTCTGGCAAGGTCTACTATGATTTACTGGAACAACGTCGCAAGAATGAACAGAAAGATGTGGCGATAGTGCGTGTTGAACAGCTGTATCCGTTCCCGCATCAGGCCGTGCAGGCCGCGTTGGAACCGTTCGCCCACGTACATGATTTTGTCTGGTGCCAGGAAGAGCCGCTGAACCAGGGCGCGTGGTACTGCAGTCAGCACCACTTCCGTGAGGTGATTCCTTTTGGTGCCTCGTTGCGGTATGCCGGTCGTCCGGCCTCTGCTTCACCCGCCGTCGGCTATATGTCCGTACACCAGAAACAACAACAAGCTCTGGTTGATGACGCGCTGAACGTTAATTAAATGAATAAGGATAGATAATGAGTAGCGTAGATATTCTTGTCCCTGACCTGCCGGAATCGGTAGCTGACGCGACTGTGGCTACCTGGCACAAGAAACCGGGCGACAGCGTCCAGCGTGATGAAGTGCTGGTAGAAATTGAAACCGACAAAGTCGTGCTGGAAGTACCGGCAATTGAAGCTGGTGTGCTGGAAGTCATACTGGAAGATGAAGGTGCTACGGTGACATCTCGCCAGATTTTGGGGCGTTTGCGTCCCGGTGACAATTCTGGCAAAGAAACCAGCGAAAAAGCACAGAGTAAAGAGTCGACGCCTGCACAGCGTCACACTGCCGGGCTGGAAGATGAAAATAATGATGCCCTGAGTCCGGCTATCCGTCGTCTGATTGCCGAACACGATCTGGATGCGGCTGCGATTAAGGGCAGCGGCGTGGGTGGACGTATTACCCGTGAAGACGTGGAAAAACATCTGGCTGGTCAGAAATCGGCTGATAAAAAGGTGGCTGCACCTGCCGCCGCACCGGCTTCATCAACACCTGTTCTGGGCAATCGCAGCGAGAAACGCGTTCCCATGACTCGTCTGCGCAAGCGTGTGGCAGAACGTCTGCTAGAAGCTAAAAACAGCACCGCTATGCTGACTACGTTTAACGAAGTCAACATGAAGCCGATTATGGATCTGCGTAAGCAGTATGGCGAGGCGTTCGAGAAACGCCACGGCATTCGCCTGGGCTTTATGTCCTTCTATATCAAGGCAGTTGTAGAAGCCTTGAAGCGTTTCCCGGAAGTGAATGCGTCCATTGATGGCGAAGATGTGGTTTACCACAACTACTTTGACGTCAGCATCGCGGTATCGACCCCGCGCGGTCTGGTGACGCCGGTACTGAAAGATGTCGATCTGCTGGGTATGGCCGAGATTGAGAAGAAAATCAAAGAACTGGCGGTGAAAGGCCGTGACGGCAAACTGACCGTTGAAGAGCTGACCGGCGGTAACTTCACCATCACCAACGGTGGCGTATTCGGTTCTCTGATGTCAACGCCGATCATCAACCCGCCGCAGAGCGCGATTCTGGGGATGCACGCCATCAAAGATCGCCCGATGGCGGTGGATGGTCAGGTTGTGATTTTGCCGATGATGTATCTGGCATTGTCCTACGATCATCGCCTGGTCGACGGCCGCGAATCGGTCGGTTTCCTGGTTACCGTTAAAGAGATGCTGGAAGACCCGGCCCGCTTGCTGCTGGATGTCTGACGCCTTGCAGTGAAAGGCGGCTGGCCTGCGCCCTGCCGCCTTTATTATGTGCTATGCAGGCCGTTGCGAATGCGCAGCGGCGTTATCCACGACAGAGAGTCTTTGGACTTATCTTCAAACTTAAATGGATAGAACATCATGAATTTACATGAGTATCAGGCAAAACAGCTCTTTGCTCGGTATGGTTTACCTGCACCTACCGGTTACGCCTGCACAACACCGCGTGAAGCGGAAGAAGCTGCATCCAAGATTGGCGCAGGTCCGTGGGTCGTGAAGTGCCAGGTACATGCAGGTGGCCGGGGTAAGGCTGGTGGCGTGAAGCTGGTGAATAGTAAAGAAGAGATTCGCACCTTTGCCGAAAATTGGCTGGGTAAGCGTTTGGTGACCTATCAGACTGACGCCAACGGTCAGCCGGTTCACCAAATTCTGGTGGAAGGCGCGACAGACATTGATAAAGAACTTTATCTGGGTGCGGTCGTCGATCGCGGCACTCGTCGTGTGGTGTTCATGGCATCCACCGAGGGTGGGGTAGAGATTGAGAAAGTAGCGGAAGAAACACCGCACCTGATCCATAAAGTCGCGTTGGATCCGTTGACGGGGCCGCAGCCGTATCAGGGGCGCGAGCTGGCGTTCAAACTGGGCCTCAGCGGTAAGCAGGTCGCACAGTTCACCAAAATTTTCATGGGTCTGGCGACGCTGTTCCTGGAGCGTGATCTGGCGCTGGTTGAAATCAACCCGCTGGTAATCACCAAACAAGGCGATTTGATCTGTCTGGACGGTAAGTTAGGTGCAGACGGTAATGCTCTGTTCCGTCAGTCGGAACTGCGCGAAATGCGTGACCCTTCTCAGGAAGACGCGCGTGAAGCACATGCCGCTCAGTGGGAACTGAACTATGTGGCGCTGGATGGCAATATCGGCTGCATGGTGAACGGTGCCGGTCTGGCGATGGGCACCATGGACATCGTGAAATTGCACGGTGGTTCTCCGGCCAACTTCCTTGATGTGGGCGGCGGTGCGACTAAAGAGCGTGTTACCGAAGCCTTCAAGATCATCCTGTCCGATGACAAGGTGAAAGCCGTGCTGGTGAATATTTTCGGCGGTATCGTGCGTTGCGACCTGATTGCCGACGGTATTATCGGCGCGGTAGCTGAAGTCGGTGTAAATGTTCCGGTAGTGGTGCGTCTGGAAGGCAACAATGCCGAACTGGGGGCGCAAAAACTGGCGGATAGTGGTCTGAATATCATTGCTGCGACCAGCCTGACGGATGCGGCTCAGCAAGTGGTTGCTGCAGTGGAGGGTAAATAATGTCCATTCTGATCGATAAAAACACCAAAGTCATCTGTCAGGGTTTTACCGGTAGTCAAGGGTCGTTCCATTCTGAGCAGGCGATTGCCTACGGTACGCAGATGGTGGGTGGTGTAACACCAGGTAAGGGTGGTACTGAACATCTGGGTCTGCCAGTATTTAATACCGTGCGCGAAGCGGTGGAAGCCACTGGTGCGACAGCGTCGGTTATCTATGTACCGGCTCCGTTCTGTAAAGACTCCATTCTGGAAGCCATTGATGCGGGTATCCAACTGATCATCTGTATCACTGAAGGTATCCCGACGCTGGATATGCTGACAGTGAAAGTGAAGCTTGAACAAAGCGGTGTGCGTATGATCGGGCCGAACTGCCCAGGTGTGATCACACCGGGTGCTTGTAAGATTGGCATCATGCCTGGCCATATTCATCTGCCGGGCAAGGTCGGTATCGTATCTCGCTCTGGTACGCTGACTTATGAAGCCGTGAAGCAGACCACGGATGCTGGCCTGGGTCAGTCGACTTGCGTAGGTATTGGTGGTGACCCGATTCCGGGTTCCAACTTTATCGACATTCTCAAGTTGTTTGAGCAGGATCCGCAAACCGAAGCCATCGTGATGATCGGTGAAATCGGCGGCACCGCGGAAGAAGAAGCAGCCGCTTACATCAAAGAGCACGTTACCAAACCGGTAGTGGGTTACATCGCTGGGGTGACGGCGCCGAAAGGTAAACGCATGGGCCATGCCGGTGCGATTATCGCGGGCGGTAAAGGCACGGCGGATGACAAATTTGCTGCGCTGGAAGCGGCAGGTGTCAAGACTGTACGTAGCCTGGCTGATATCGGCGATGCGGTAAAAGCTGTACTGGGACGTTAAGCCGCAGGCTCAGCGTACTGGAAGAATAGTGTGTAATATTTTTAAAGTTCGACATGTTTGGCCACCTCGGGTGGCCTTTTTTATATTTGAAGCTTGTCGCAAAAATATATCTTAAAAGAAAAGATATTTAATCAATGCGGTAACAATAAAGTAACAATGAAAGCATAAATTAAAAAATTCCATATTTGCGATCAACTCGCGCTATTTTTAATTAATATAAAAAATATATTATTAACGATACGCATCAGAAACCACTAAATCACATTATTTTAACATTTGATGAGATGTAAAATAAAAGGCGAACTTCATTAACATTGAGGCGCTAATTTGTTTTAGATCAAAAATCCAGGCTGGATATCCATTTGAAAATAAGATTAAATTGCGTCAGGTCAATCGCGCTCTTGAGGGTGTGAGGTGCGTGGATTGGTGTGGAATCAAAAAACTCAATCCGCATCACGTAAAAACCTATTTATTGTAGGGATGTAGAGGCGTAATATACCGATACTCTTATATGAGTATGCTATTTGTTATTCTGTGATTTCTTTTTGGCTTACTTTTCAAATGCGCCGTGGTGACGTGGTAGCGCATATTGAGGCCTGTGCTAAAGCAATTGTTGTGTTCTTTAGGTTACTAACTGCCGGGTATTTAGTGGCTTGTCCGTACAGCGAGCTAAAGACCCTCCTGCGAGGAGCAAGGAGTTAAGATGTTTGATGTAGTCGAACTGTCACGTTTACAGTTTGCCTTGACCGCGATGTATCATTTCCTGTTCGTGCCTTTAACGCTGGGGATGGCGTTTTTGCTGGCGATCATGGAAACCGTGTATGTCCTGTCCGGCAAACAAATTTACAAAGATATGACCAAGTTCTGGGGCAAGTTGTTTGCAATCAACTTTGCTCTTGGCGTTTCCACCGGTCTGACCATGGAATTCCAGTTCGGTACTAACTGGTCATATTACTCTCACTATGTCGGCGATATCTTCGGTGCACCTCTGGCAATCGAAGGATTGATGGCGTTCTTCCTGGAATCCACGTTTGTCGGGTTGTTCTTCTTTGGTTGGGATCGCCTGGGCAAGGTGCAGCACATGGCGGTAACCTGGCTAGTGGCATTGGGTTCCAACCTGTCTGCGCTGTGGATCCTGGTGGCCAACGGCTGGATGCAGAACCCGGTCGCGTCGGATTTCAACTTCGAAACCATGCGTATGGAGATGGTGAGCTTTGCTGATCTGGTACTGAACCCGGTTGCACAGGTGAAATTCGTTCACACTGTTGCTGCGGGTTATTGCACCGGTGCAATGTTCATTCTGGGCATTAGCTCCTACTATCTGCTGAAAGGGCGTGATGTTGCTTTTGCCAAACGTTCCTTTGCGATCGCAGCCAGCTTCGGTATGGCGGCGGTGCTGTCTGTTATCGTGCTGGGCGATGAGTCCGGTTATGAAATGGGCGACGTGCAGAAAACCAAGCTGGCGGCCATCGAAGCTGAATGGGAAACCCAGCCTGCACCGGCAGCGTTCACTCTGTTCGGTATTCCGAATCAGGAGACGATGGAGAACAAGTACGCGATTCAGGTTCCTTACATGTTAGGCCTGATCGCCACCCGTTCTACCGACAAGACGGTTACCGGTCTGAAAGAGCTGATGGAGCAGCATGAAGTGCGTGTCCGTAACGGGATGAAAGCCTATCACCTGCTGCAGCAACTGCGTTCCGGCAACACCGATCCAGCGGTTCGTGATGAATTCGTCAAGAACAAGCAGGATCTCGGTTATGGCCTGTTGCTCAAGCGCTACACCACCAATGTGTCTGATGCCAGCGAGGCGCAGATCAAACAGGCAGTCAAAGATTCTATCCCGCGTGTGGCGCCGTTGTATTTCTCCTTCCGCATCATGGTGGCCTGTGGCGTGCTGATGCTGCTGATCATCGGTCTGTCGTTCTGGACAGTGCTGCGCAACAAGATTGGTCAAAAACGCTGGCTGCACCGTATCGCGCTGTACGGCATCCCGTTACCGTGGATTGCTGTTGAAGCTGGCTGGTTTGTAGCTGAATACGGCCGTCAGCCGTGGGCGATTGGTGAAGTGTTGCCGACGGCTGTCGCTAACTCCTCGCTCACTGCGGGAGACATCCTGTTCTCCATGGGACTGATTTGTGGTTTGTACACACTGTTCCTGGTGGCTGAAATGTACCTGATGTTCAAGTATGCGCGTCTGGGTCCAAGCAGCCTGAAAACGGGGGCCTATCACTTCGAACAGCCGATCGCGGCTCAGGAAGCACGGTAACAGGAGTCCACTATGTTTGATTATGAAGTATTGCGTTTTGTCTGGTGGCTGCTGATTGGTGTGCTGCTGATCGGTTTTGCGGTCACTGATGGTTTCGACATGGGCGTTGGTGTGCTGGTTCGCCTGATGGGTCGCAACGATGTAGAGCGCCGCGTGATGATTAACAGCATCGCGCCGCACTGGGACGGCAACCAGGTTTGGTTGATCACGGCGGGTGGCGCACTGTTCGCTGCCTGGCCGATGGTGTACGCCGCCGCGTTTTCCGGTTTCTACATCGCCATGATTCTGGTGCTGGCGTCACTGTATTTCCGCCCGGTCGGCTTTGACTACCGGTCGAAAATCGAAGATCCACGTTGGCGCAACATGTGGGACTGGGGCATTTTCATCGGCAGTTTCGTACCGCCGGTGGTCATCGGGGTGGCCTTCGGTAACCTGTTGCAGGGTGTGCCGTTCCATGTGGATGAGTACCTGCGTCTGTACTACACCGGTAATTTCTTCCAGTTGCTTAACCCGTTTGGGTTGCTGGCGGGCGTTGTCAGCCTGAGCATGATCGTGGCTCAGGGTGCTACTTATCTGGTGATGCGTACCTCTGGTGATCTGCACTTCCGTGCCAAAAAGGTTGCGCAGTTTTCTTCGCTGGCGCTGACAGTTACCTTTGCTCTGGCTGGGGTCTGGGTGGTTTATGGCATCGACGGCTATGCGGTGACTTCGGTCATCAATACCGCTGGTGAATCTAACCCGTTGCATAAAGAAGTGGTGCGTCAGGCTGGTGCCTGGCTGGTCAACTTCAATCAGCACCCGATCCTGTGGGCTATCCCGCTGTTGGGCGTTGTACTGCCGCTGATGACGGCTGTCATGGCTCGGGCTGAAAAAGGCGCGATGGCGTTCCTGTTCTCCTCGCTCAGTATCGCCTGTGTGATTCTGACGGCTGGGATTGCCATGTTCCCGTTCATTATGCCGTCGGTAACGGTGCCGAATGTCAGTCTGACTATGTGGGATGCCACCTCCAGCCTGCTTACGCTTAGAGTGATGACCGTGGTAGCGATTATTTTCGTTCCCATCGTGCTGTCCTACACCATCTGGTGTTACTACAAGATGTTTGGACGCATCACCAAAGAGCATGTTGAGCAGAACTCTCATTCGTTGTACTAAGTAAGGAGCCTGACTTATGTGGTATTTTGCCTGGATATTGGGAACGCTTCTTGCTTGTTCGCTGGGCGTGATTACTGCTCTGGCACTGGAACAGAGCGAAGCAACCAAGACGAATCAAGATAAACCGCAATGATTGCTGTCATTGATCGTCTGTACCGCTGTATGGATAAGGGCCCGCTACGGGCCCTTTCCCTGATTATGGCGCTATTGCTGGCCGGTTGTGTATTTTGGGAACCGGCGCGTTTTGCCGCACGCACCAGTTCACTCGCGGTCTGGCAGGGGATGGCACTGATTTGGGCGGTTTGTACCGGTGTTGTCCACGGTGTGGGTTTTCGCCCTCGACGGATACGCTGGCGCGCCTTCTTTTCCCCTCTTCCGGCCTTTGTGATCCTGGCCGCAGGATTGTATTACTACTTCCTGTAAAATAATCTCTCATTCCTTTTGGTTATGGGTTGTCCGCAACCCATAATTATTTACCTTCCTGTACATAGAACCCATTCCAAACCTTATCCCTCTTGCGTATAGTAGCGGGGTTTATCGCGTTACCGGGATGTAGAGTGAGTAATAAAGTGTTCCGCTGGCCAGTGCGTGTCTACTATGAAGATACAGATGCAGGTGGTGTGGTTTATCACGCGCGTTATGTGGCCTTCTATGAACGGGCCAGAACCGAAATGTTGCGCGCACACGATTTTCATCAGCGTGTACTCATGAATGAACATGTTGTCTTTGCTGTTCGTAAAATAACGCTTGAGTATCTTGCCCCAGCGCGTCTTGATGACTTACTGGAAGTGCAAACCGAAATCGTTGTCATGCGCGGCGCTTCCCTGACATTCGCACAGCGAATCCTTGACTCACATGGCACCCTGCTAAGCCATGCCGAGGTTTTAGTCGCATGTATCGATCCATTTCAAATGAAGCCAATTGCGCTTCCTAAGTCTATTGTCGCGGAGTTTAAGCAGTGACTGACATGAATATTCTTGATTTGTTCCTGAAGGCTAGCCTTCTGGTTAAACTTATCATGTTAATTTTAATCGGTTTTTCCATCGCCTCCTGGGCGATTATCATTCAGCGTACCCGTATTCTGAATTCTGCGACGCGTGACGCCGAAGCGTTTGAAGACAAGTTCTGGTCGGGGATTGAACTGTCCCGTTTGTATCAGGAAAGCCAGACTCGCCGCGAAAGCCTGGGCGGAACCGAGCAAATCTTCTATGCGGGCTTCAAAGAGTTTGCCCGTTTACATCGCGCCAACAGCCATGCGCCTGAAGCGGTGGTGGAAGGCGCATCTCGCGCCATGCGTATTTCTATGAACCGCGAGCTGGAAACGCTGGAAACCCACATTCCTTTCCTTGGCACCGTCGGCTCCATCAGCCCTTATATCGGCCTTTTTGGCACCGTATGGGGGATTATGCACGCATTCATCGCGTTAGGTGCTGTGAAGCAGGCGACATTACAGATGGTTGCTCCTGGTATTGCGGAAGCGCTGATCGCCACCGCCATCGGTCTGTTCGCTGCGATTCCTGCCGTTATGGCCTATAACCGCCTGAATCAGCGCGTCAACAAGCTTGAGCAGAATTACGATAACTTCATGGAAGAGTTCATTGCTATCCTGCATCGTCAGGCTTTCTCCAGTGAAGGCAACCGTTAATCGGGAGGTGATATGGCTCGTGCGCGTGGTGGCCGCCGGTCGCTGAAATCCGAGATTAATATTGTTCCCCTGCTGGACGTGTTGCTGGTGCTGCTGCTGATCTTCATGGCGACCGCACCGATCATTACCCAGAGTGTGGAAGTGGATCTGCCGGATGCAACTGAATCCAAAACCGTATCCAGTAACGATAATCCACCCGTGATTGTCGAGGTATCCGGTGTAGGGCAATACAGTTTGGTGGTTGATCATAATCGTATGAATCAACTGCCTGCGGAGCAGGTGGTGGCTGAAGCCCAGTCTCGTCTGACCGCGAACCCGAAAACGGTCTTTTTGATCGGGGGTGCCAAGGATGTTCCTTATGATGAGATCATCAAGGCGCTGAATTTGTTGCATCAGGCTGGTGTCAAATCTGTCGGGTTAATGACACAGCCGATTTGACCGGCGAGTCCGTGAATGATGAAGTTTGTGGATGATAACGTTTGTACACGATGATGTTGTCACATGATGAGTAGTCATTTTTCTGGCAAAACTGTTTTTGGGAACCCCTTGTGTTAAAGGCAAACGAACGAAACGATAAGCTAAAGCGTGCCGTCATTATATCGGTCGTTTTGCACGTTATTCTGATTACGTTGCTGATTCTGAGTTCGCTCAACCAGAAGATGGATGATGCCAGCGGCGGTGGCGGCGGGTCATCCATTGACGCGGTAATGGTCGATCCCAGTGCGGTGGTCGATCAGTACAACCGGCAGCAGCAACAGCAGAGTGATGCCCGTCGTGCTGAACAGTTGCGTCAAAAGCAGGCGGAACAGCAGGCTGAAGAGCTGCAGGCGAAGCAGGCGGCGGAGCAGCAACGCCTGAAGGAATTGGAAAAAGAGCGTCTGCAGGCACAAGAAGAGGCGAAACAGCAGGCGCAGGAACAGGCCGAGCAACGTAAGCAGGCAGAAGAAGCCGCTCAAAAAGCGAAAGAACAGCAGAAGCAGGCAGAAGCTGCGGCCGCTAAAGCCAAAGCGGAGGCGGAGCAGCAAGCGAAAGCCGCCGCTGCAGCGAAGAAGCAGGCCGAAGACGAAGCGAAAAAACAGGCTGCTGCCGATGCGAAGAAAAAGGCGGAAGAAGAGGCTAAAGCCAAAGCTGCCGCCGCAGCAGAAGCCAAGAAGAAAGCAGAAGAGGAAGCCAAAGCTAAGGCGGCGGCTGATGCGAAGCAGAAAGCTGAGGAAGAGGCTAAGGCTGCCGCAGCAGAAGCAGCCAAGGAAAAGGCAGCTGCAGACGCTGCCAAGAAGGCAGAAGCGGCCGCTGCTGCTAAGAAAGCGGCTGATGATAAGAAAAAAGCGGCTGCCGCGGCGGCCAAGCAGGCCGGTGAAGTAGACGACCTGCTGGGTGGGCTGGCTGCATCGAAGAATGCGCCGAAAGGTGGCGGCAATGCTGCTGGTGGTGGAGCACCGGCCGGGGTGGGCAATAATAAGAAGAGCGGGGCATCCGGCGCGGCGCTGGACAGCTATGGCAGCCAGGTTCGTACCGCGATTCAGAGCAAGTTTTATGACTGGGAGTCCTACAAAGGGCGTACCTGTACGTTACGTATCAGACTGGCACCGGATGGTCTGCTGGTTGATGTGAAGAGCGAGGGGGGCGATCCTGCGCTGTGTCAGGCGGCGATTGCAGCGGCCAAACAGGCGCGGATACCAAAGCCACCCAGCTCTGATGTATATGAAGCTTTCAAGAACGCACCGATAGACTTTAAACCGCAGTGACCCGGTGGCCAGTTGGCGGAGTTTAAGACTATGACTATATCTGGTCACCGTGCACATCGTGTTTGTTGATATGGGTTTGTTAAAACGCTGCCAGGTTATCGTAGGCTCTGGAGCCTGGATAAGGGAGATGAGATGAAGCAGGCATTAAAAATTGCATTGAGTTTTCTGATGCTGTGGACGGCTGTGTTACATGCAGAAGTCCGCATTGAAATTACCCAGGGGGTCGATTCCGCGCGCCCAATCGGTGTGGTTCCGTTCAAGTCGACGGGCGGCGCTGTTCCGGAAGAAATCGGCAGTATTGTCGCTGCGGATTTGCGCAATAGTGGTAAATTCAACCCGATCGATCCGAGCCGTATGCCACAACAGCCGGGTAGTGCCGCTGAAGTGACTCCAGCCGCCTGGACCGCTCTGGGTATTGATGCGGTCGTGGTCGGCCAGGTTCAACCGACTGCGGATGGTTACCTGGTGTCCTATCAACTGGTGGATACCTCTGGCAGTGCAGGTAGTGTGCTGGCTCAGAACCAGTTCAAAGTGACCAAACAGTGGCTGCGTTATGCCGCCCACACAGCCAGTGATGAAGTGTTTGAAAAACTGACCGGCATCAAGGGCGCTTTCCGTACTCGCATTGCTTATGTGGTACAGACCAATGGCGGGCAGTATCCGTATGAATTGCGTGTAGCAGACTACGACGGTTACAACCAGTTTGTGGTACATCGCTCTCCGGAACCGCTGATGTCTCCGGCGTGGTCGTCAGATGGCAGCAAACTGGCGTACGTGACATTCGAAAGCGGCCGTTCTGCGCTGGTTGTTCAGACGTTGGCTAATGGTGATATCAAACAAGTCGCATCTTTCCCGCGTCATAACGGTGCTCCGGCGTTCTCTCCGGACGGCTCCAAACTGGCGTTTGCACTCTCCAAGAGCGGCAGCCTGAATCTGTATGTAATGAATCTGGGCTCTGGTCAGATTTCTCAGGTGACCGATGGTCGTAGCAACAACACTGAGCCGACCTGGTTCCCCGATAGCCAGACGCTGGCCTATACTTCTGACCAGGCTGGTCGTCCGCAGATTTATAAAATTGGTATCAACGGCGGTGCTCCTCAGCGTCTGACCTGGGAAGGTGCCCAGAATCAGGATGCTGAGATCAGCAGCGATGGTAAATTCCTGGTGATGGTCAGCTCCAACGGTGGCGCTCAGCACATCGCCAAACAGGATCTGGTAACGGGTGGCGTTCAAGTGTTAACGGACACGTTCCTGGATGAAACGCCGAGTATCGCACCCAATGGCACCATGGTAATCTACAGTTCCAAACAAGGGCTGGGTTCCGTGCTGCAACTGGTTTCGACCGACGGGCGTTTTAAAGCGCGTCTTCCGGCAACCGATGGTCAGGTGAGATTCCCTGCCTGGTCGCCGTATATGTAATCAAAATATGTACAATAACCTATTTAAAGGACATAGAAATGCAATTCAATAAAGTGCTGAAAGGCCTGATGTTGGCTCTGCCGGTGCTGGCTATTGCCGCATGTAGCTCCAACAAACACGCTAATAACGACCAGTCTTCCCTGAATGGCGGCGCTGGCATGGAAAATGGCGGCAACATGTCTTCTGCTGAGCAGGCTCGTCTGCAGATGCAGGAACTGCAGCGCAACAATATCGTTTACTTCGATCTGGACAAATACGATATTCGTCCTGATTTCGCTCAGATGCTGGATGCACACGCTGCTTTCCTGCGCAGCAACCCGTCCTACAAAGTGACTGTTGAAGGTCATGCGGACGAACGCGGTACACCGGAATACAACATCGCGCTGGGCGAACGTCGTGCCAACGCTGTGCAGATGTACCTGCAGGGTAAAGGCGTGTCTGCTGATCAGATCTCCGTGGTTTCTTACGGTAAAGAGAAACCTGCTGTTCTGGGTCATGACGAAGCTGCATGGTCCAAAAACCGTCGTGCCGTTCTGGTATACTAAGAGAATCGCATGAGCAGTAACTTCAGACATCACATGTTGAGTCTGTCGTTACTGGTTGGCGTAGCGGCCCCCTGGGCCGCTACTGCCCAGGCGCCAATCAGTAATGTCGGCTCTGGCTCGGTAGAAGATCGAGTCACTCAGCTGGAGCGTATTTCTAACGCTCACAGTCAGTTATTAACCCAACTTCAGCAACAACTCGCCGACACTCAGCGCGATATCGATGGCTTGCGCGGCCAGATCCAGGAAAACCAATATCAGCTGAATCAGGTCGTTGAACGTCAGAAACAGATCTATCAGCAGATTGACAGTCTGGGTTCTCAAAGCGGCAGTCAGTCTTCTGCTGCTGCGTCATCGGCTGCTGGAGCGGGCAACGCAGCGCCTGCAGCGGCGGCAACCAGCAATACTGGTGCGGCAAATAGCCCCAGCGCTGATTCGGCTGCGGCACCCGCCATGACTGGTGATGCCAATACCGATTACAACACGGCGGCGTCGCTGGTATTGGAAAAAAAGCAGTATGATCAGGCCATCGTGGCGTTTCAAAATTTCGTCAAGAAATACCCTGATTCAACCTACCAGCCGAATGCCAACTACTGGTTAGGGCAATTGTTCTACAATAAGGGTAAAAAAGATGATGCGGCTTATTATTTCGCCAATGTCGTCAAAAGTTACCCCAAATCTCCTAAAGCTTCGGAAGCAATGTTCAAGGTTGGCGTCATCATGCAGGAAAAAGGTCAGACTGATAAGGCCAAAGCAGTCTACCAGCAGGTAGTAAAAAACTACCCGAATACCGATGGTGCCAAGCAAGCTCAGAAGCGTTTAGCCGGTTTGTAATTCCCTTTCTGGTGCAAAAATTGCGCGATATGCGTGGTTTTTGCGCCAGAACGTTCAAGGGATAAGCAATTGAATTTTTTTTTCGGAAAATAGGTTGCACAGAAAAATTATATTAGTAATATATGCCGCCGTTGCCAGGGCGATGCTGAATCGCTGAAAGCAGCAAGATGTTTTGGGTCGTTAGCTCAGTCGGTAGAGCAGTTGACTTTTAATCAATTGGTCGCAGGTTCGAATCCTGCACGACCCACCAAAACAAGAATCTCTGTGTAGCATATCCCGTAGCGGGTCGTTAGCTCAGTCGGTAGAGCAGTTGACTTTTAATCAATTGGTCGCAGGTTCGAATCCTGCACGACCCACCACCGCTAAATAAATCACTCCTCTTTAATTCGCTCACCATTATTTCAATATCGCACAGTCGTGCAGGTGAGAAGCTGCGTTCAGGCTCGAGCCGAGCGAAGCGAGACAACAGCGCATCGCGCTGGCCCGAAGGGCGAGGCCGCAGGCCGAGTCATCCTGCACGACCCACCACCGCTAAATAAATCACTCCTCTTTAATTCGCTCATTGTTGTTTCAATATCGCACAGTCGT